>NZ_VWVM01000009.1 GCF_008632075.1 Candidatus Pantoea gossypiicola | reverse complement strand
TGGTGGCAGAGTCAGTAGAAATCTATAACAGTCAGCGGCCACATCTGTCGCTGAAATACAAAACGCCTGATGCAGTGCATCAGGCGTTTTAACGGCATAACGTGTCAACCTATGCCAGGACTAGTCAGATTTATGTCAAAAGTCATGCAGGTTTGGCACACCGCCAATTATTGTTTACCCTTTTGTCAGGGATTGTCAGAGCGGTTCTGACAATGTGTTGTTATTTCCCCGGGTAATTAAATTACAGGATGGTTCCATGCAGGATACGGGTATGTTTGATGAGCTCAACAACGCGGGTAACTGGATAGTACGCAACCAGGAGCTGCTGATTAGCTATGCGGTAAACATCGTCGCAGCTATTGCGATTATCTTTGTGGGGATGATGATTGCACGCATCATCTCTAATACCGTTAATCGTCTGCTGCGCGCGCGTCATATTGATACGACCGTTGCTGATTTTCTGTCGGCGCTGGTGCGCTACGGTATTATCGCCTTCACGCTTATCGCGGCGCTCGGACGCATTGGTGTACAGACAACCTCGGTCATCGCCATCCTTGGTGCAGCGGGTCTGGCTGTCGGTCTGGCACTAAAAGATTCTCTGTCAAACCTTGCTGCCGGCGTACTGCTGGTGATTTTCCGTCACTTCCGTGCCGGTGAGTTCGTTGATCTGGGGGGGATCATGGGTACGGTAATGAACGTGCAGATCTTCTCCACGACGCTTAAGTCAGCCGACGGCAAGCGAGTGGTGGTGCCTAACGGTAAAATTCTTGCCGGAAACATCGTTAACTTCTCGCGTGAGCCGGTTCGCCGTAATGAATTTATCATTGGCGTCTCTTACGATGCTGATGTTGATGAGGTTCTGACACTGCTGCGTGAAGTGGTCGACGCTGACAACCGTGTATTGCAGGATAAAGGCGTGCAGGTTGGTCTGAACGAGCTGGCCGCTTCCTCCATGAACTTTGTGGTGCGCTGCTGGAGCAACAGCGGCGATCTGCAGGACGTTTACTGGGACCTGCTGAAGAACTTCAAGCGTGCGCTGGATGGCAAAGGAATTGGTATTCCTTATCCGCAGATGGATGTGCATCTGCACCGTGTCAGACCGTCAGAGGCAACCGCGTCCGAAACTCAGTCGCAGGCGCAGTAATCGGTTAATGGGCGACGCCTGTCGCCCATTAATTTTGCTAATAGCAGATTAATTCTTTAAATTTCCTCTAATCATCTCATCTCTTTATACTTCTTCGCATCTGACGATGTGAGGACGTAATTCTATGATATCACTCTACTTTCAGGGACTGGCCTTGGGTGCCGCGCTGATTCTGCCGCTGGGTCCGCAAAACGCATTTGTAATGAATCAGGGCGTAAAACGTCAATACCATCTGATGACGGCGGCACTCTGCTCGCTGAGCGACATTCTGCTGATATGCGGCGGTATCTTTGGCGGCAGCGCCTTGCTGAGCCAGTCTCCGCTGCTACTGATGGTCATCACCTGGGCGGGCGTGGCTTTTCTGCTGTGGTATGGCTGGGGCGCGTTGCGCAGTGCTTTTCGCGGTGAGGCCGATCTGACGGATGGTGCGCCGTTAAAGCAGAGCAGGGGGCGCATCATCGCGACGCTGCTGGCGGTGACCTGGCTCAATCCGCACGTCTACCTCGACACCTTTGTGGTGCTGGGCAGTCTTGGCGGTCAGTTGCCGACCACCACGGCGCGTCAGTGGTTCGCGCTGGGCACCGTCAGTGCGTCAATCCTGTGGTTCTTCGGCCTGGCTCTGTTGGCCGCGTGGCTCTCACCACGCCTGCATACCGCGAAAGCTCAGCGCATCATTAACCTGCTGGTAGGCGCGGTAATGTGGTTTATCGCCCTGCAACTGGCACGCCAGGGCATGGCCGGTTTTTGATCACGGCTGCGATCCGTGCCGGTAATTGCCGCGCCGCGGGCGAACTTTTGCCATAATGACCACTCAAAGCATGGCGCATACCGATGCGCTGTTGGGCTTCGCCGGTTAGAAGCCGTCATAGTGACCTTTTCAAGGAGGACTTTCATGAAACTGAAAGCATTGGCTCTGGCCGCAATCATGAGCGCCGGGGCATTGCCTGGCGTATACGCTGATGAGTTACCAAACGGACCGCACGTGGTGACCTCTGGCAAGGCAACGGTCGATGCCCGTCCCGATATCGCCACGCTCTCTATCGTGGTGAACGTCTCGTCAAAAGATGCCGCAGATGCGAAAAAGCAGGCGGATAGCCGGGTTGCGCAATATTTCGATTTTCTGCAAAAAAACGGCATTGAGAAGAAAGATATCGATGCAGCTAACCTGAGCACACAGCCTGAGTACGATTACACCAAAGAGGGTAAATCGGTACTGAAAGGCTACCGCGCGGTGCGTCAGGTGCAGGTCACCCTGCGTCAGCTGGACAAGCTGAACGATCTGCTGGACGGGGCGCTGAAGTCCGGTCTGAATGAGGTGCGCAGCGTCGAGTTAGGCGTGGCAAACCCGGAAAGCTACAAAGAGCAGGCGCGCAAAGCCGCGATTAAAAACGCGACTCAGCAGGCATCACAGCTGGCTGAAGGCTTCAACGCGAAGCTGGGATCCATCTACAGCATTCGTTATCAGGTTGCCAACTATCAGCCGATGCCAATGAACCGCATGTATAAAGCGGCGGCGGCGGCAGATACTTCGGCGCAGGAAACCTACGATCAGCAGAGCATTAACTTTGACGATCAGGTCGATGTGGTGTTTGAGCTCAAGCCCAACACGCCATAATGCAAAACGGGGCTTTCGCCCCGTTTTTGTTTTCAGGCTGCCACGTCATCCTGCCGCAGCACCCGATGTCCATGCGCAATCAGCGCATCGGTCACCCGACGCATTAACCGGCTTTCCGGCGCAAACCGATGCCAGTAGAGCATCCGCCGCTGACACAGACCCGGCGTCAAATCGATTAACTCACCGCTTGCCAGCTCACGCTCAATCTGAAGATGTGGGATCATACAGCAGGTTGAACCCTGCCGAGCCATCTGCACAAAGGCTTCAGAGGAGTTCACAATGTGACAGGGCACGCTGCCCGGTGAAAGATCAAAGTTCTGCTGCAGGAAGGCCTGATGCATATCATCAAGATGGTCAAACGCTACCGCAGGCGCTTTCAGCAGAGCAGATCGGGTGACGCCGTTTGGAAAGAAGCGATCGGCAAAGTCGCGTGATGCCACAAACAGATAGTCGAGCGCACCGAGCTGATCCACCAGGCAACTTGGCAGCGGCTGCGGCTGAATACTCACCGCACCCACCACTTCACCCCGACGCAGACGCTCCTGAGTGCGGGTTTCATCTTCGACCTGCAGATTCAGACGCACAGGTGAATCCGCCAGTACATCTTTCAGTGCGGGCAGCAGCCAGGTCGCAAGACTATCGGCATTGACCGCCAGCGACAGCAGCAGCGGCGTGGTGCCACTGTTCTCATCGCCCAGCCACTCCTCTTCCAGCAATTCTACCTGATGCAGCAACGCCAGCAGTTTTTGTCCCTGTTCGGTCGGACGCGGTGGCACGGTGCGCACCAGCAGCGGCTGACCAAACAGGTTCTCCAGCTGCTTGATACGCTGTGAAACCGCCGACTGGGTGATACACAACTTTTGTGCGGCACGCTCAAAGCCGCGTTCGCGGATCACTGAATCCAGCGCCTGAAGCGTTCGATAATCCGGGCGTTTCATTCTTCTTCTCTCTCCTTCAGGGTGGACGTCACTATGCCACAAAAGTGTCACCTGTGATGGCTCTCTTGTTTTTTGTGGGCTGGCTTCCAAAGCGATAAATCCACGTCGGACAGCCGAGCATTTTCAGCAAGCCTTGTTTTATACTACGCGCACTTCGTTGTCGCACAGGTTTTAAACATACCATGACCCAGGATGAACTGAAAAAAGCCGTTGGCTGGGCTGCACTTGACTATGTGCAGCCGGGCACCGTTGTTGGTGTAGGCACCGGATCCACCGCTGCCCACTTTATTGATGCGCTGGCCACGGTCAGGCATCAGATCGAAGGTGCTGTCTCCAGCTCCGACGCCTCTACCCAGAAACTGAAAAGCCTGGGCATTCAGGTGTTTGATCTGAACGAGATTGACCTGCTGTCGGTTTACGTTGATGGCGCGGATGAGATCAACCCACAGATGCAAATGATCAAAGGCGGCGGCGCAGCGCTGACGCGTGAAAAGATCGTGGCCGCGGTGGCCGAGACCTTTATCTGCATCGCAGACGCCTCAAAAGAGGTCGATGTACTGGGGCGTTTCCCGCTGCCGGTCGAAGTCATTCCGATGGCGCGCAGTTACGTGGCACGTCAGCTGGTGAAAATGGGCGGCTTACCTGAGTATCGTCAGAACGTGGTGACCGATAACGGTAACATTATCCTCGATGTGCATAATCTGCGCATTCTCGATCCGATTGAGCTGGAAAAAACTATCAATGCCTTACCTGGCGTCGTTACCGTTGGCCTTTTTGCCGCACGCGGTGCCGATATCGCCTTGATCGGCGGTCCTGATGGCGTGAAAACCATTAAAAAATGATCTGTCTGGCGCTGTAAAGGCGCCGGTTATTTCTGCCTGCAAATCATCTTTTCTCACGTCGGTGAAATTTGGTGACTTATGTCACATAACCGTCATCGACAGTAGGTTCGTTCTCTCTTCATCGCTGACCTCATGATTTTGTCCGGCAATGTGCTGTTGCCAGCCATTGCCATGCTGGCTGGCGGGCAATCGTTTGTATTGCCGGACGCGATTTTTTTGATATTTTGACAGAAGGCTGGCTTATGGTAGTCCTCATTGAATGCTGAATAGGATCGGGAAATGGCAAAGGTATCACTGGAAAAAGATAAGATTAAGTTCCTGCTGGTGGAAGGTGTCCATCAGAGCGCGCTGGAAAACCTGCGGGCTGCAGGCTATACCAACATCGAATTCCACAAGGGCGCACTGGACTCCGACGCGTTAAAAGCATCCATCCGCGATGCGCACTTCATTGGTATCCGTTCCCGCTCCCAGCTTACTGAAGAGATTTTTGCGGCGGCTGAAAAGCTGGTCGCCGTGGGCTGTTTCTGTATCGGCACTAACCAGGTTGATCTGCAAGCGGCAGCGAGCCGGGGTATCCCGGTGTTCAATGCGCCTTTCTCGAATACCCGCTCGGTGGCGGAGCTGGTCATTGGTGAGATGCTGCTGATGCTGCGTGGCATCCCGGAAGCAAACGCAAAAGCACACCGTGGCATCTGGAATAAGATTGCCAAAGGCTCATTTGAAGCGCGTGGCAAAAAGCTGGGAATCATCGGTTACGGCCATATCGGTATGCAGCTGGGCGTGCTGGCAGAAAGTCTGGGCATGCATGTTTTCTTCTATGACATTGAAAACAAGCTGCCGCTGGGTAATGCCACGCAGGTACGCCATCTGGCGGATTTGCTCAACATGAGCGACGTTGTCAGCCTGCACGTGCCGGAAACCGCCTCTACGCAGGATATGATTGGTGCAGAGCAGCTGGCGCAGATGAAACCCGGTGCGCTGCTGATTAACGCCTCACGCGGCACCGTCGTGGATATACCGGCGCTGTGTGATGCCCTGGCCAGCAAGCATGTGGGTGGTGCAGCCATCGACGTCTTCCCGACCGAGCCGGCCACAAACAGCGAGCCGTTTATCTCTCCATTGAGTGAGTTCGACAACGTGATCCTGACACCGCACATTGGCGGATCGACAGAAGAAGCGCAGGAGAACATCGGGATTGAAGTCGCGGGCAAGCTGGCGAAATACTCCGATAACGGCTCGACTCTCTCGGCTGTTAACTTCCCGGAAGTATCTCTGCCGATTCACGGTATCAGCGCCAGTCGCCTGCTGCACATCCATGAAAACCGTCCCGGCGTGCTGACGGCCATCAACCAGATCTTTGCAGAGCAGGGCATCAACATCGCCGCGCAGTATCTGCAAACCTCGCCGTTTATGGGATATGTGGTTATCGACATTGATGCAGAGCCGGAAGTGGCAGAGAACGCGCTGCAGCTGATGAAGGCGATTCCGGGTACTATCCGCGCGCGTCTGCTTTACTAAGGGGATTTTTACAGCCTGTAGCGTTTAGTGACGCTACAGGCTATTGAGAAACCTGAATCTGATAAATCTGACCGCAACACATTAATTCAATACGCTGGGAACACGATCAGAAGAGGAAAGCGTCCCGCCGCCCGGAAAAAAACGCCGGGAGCGTTTTTGAACAACGCCACGCGTTGGCCCGTTTACGGGTGCACCTCAGGGATGAGGTGCGTACTAAAAACGCCGGGAGCGTTTTTGAACAATGCCACGCGTTGGCCCGTTTACGGGCGCACCTCAGGGATGAGGTGCGTACTAAAAACGCCGGGAGCGTTTTTGAACAACGCCACGCGTTGGCCCGTTTATGGGCGCGCCTCAGGGATGAGGTGCGTACTAAAAACGCCGGGAGCGTTTTTGAACAACGCCACGCGTTGGCCCGTTTATGGGCGCACCTCAGGGATGAGGTGCGTACTAAAAACGCCGGGAGCGTTTTTGAACAACGCCACGCGTTGGCCCGGCAACGGGCGCACCTCAGGGATGAGGTGCGTAATCGCGCGGGCCGAGCATGTCACGGGCTGGCCTTAGCGTCTTTTCAATCTGACCGTGTTTCCTGCGCTGGCTCGATCTCACCGCTGACAGGACAGAATTGCCAGTCATCTCAGGCGCTTCACTGCGCACGTTTCTTAACAATTCTACTCCCACTGCCAGAGCTTTGACGGCGTCATCACCGCTGGCAACGGCACATCCCATTCTGCAACCGGCAGGCTATCCACCTGCTGACAATCGTGTGCCAGACCGACGGGCAAAAAACCGTGCTGCCGCCAGTTCTGCAGCGTGCGGTCATAGAAGCCGCCGCCCATCCCCAGCCGTTGCCCATGCTGATCAAAGGCCACCAGCGGCACCATCATCAGATCCAATTGATCAAGGGTGATCAACTGCCGGATATCGAGCGGCGGTTCGGGAATGCGCAGTTTATTCGGAAGCAGTGGCGTATCGGGCGAGTAGCGCAGAAACAGTAAATTACCGGGGGAGAAGGGGTGTAAAACCGGCAGATAGACGGCTTTCTTCAGATGCCAGAGCCGGGCAATCAGCGGACGGGTATTCAGCTCACCATCAACGGATAAAAACAGGGCAATATTGCGTGCGGCTGAGAGGGGGGCGTAGTTAAGGGCGAGATCAGCGAGCTGTTCGGCCGCCTTAGCCTGCTGATCATCCGTCATTGCACGACGCAGATGGCGCACCTGCTGACGAATTTCCTGACGCTGCAACATTGAAGGTGATGACATGGAAGGTTCAGACATGATTTCCCCGCCGGATAAGCCGCTGTGCAGCGACTATAACATGTCGATCTGGGGAAAAAAGCAGGACTGCAGAAAGGGAGATCTCCGAGATGCCGCCGTAGGCTGTAACCCTTGAACCCTTGGTTCAAGGTGAACATGCCGTCATAACCATCAGGCTTCTCGGACGAACCGAGCATGCACACAGGTTACAGAGCGTCACATTCTGTTTTTTCGAAATATCGGCTCAGGGGACTGGCCCACTTGCAAACATCTCAGAGAAAATTTACCTCACCGTTGCCGTACTGAATGGTAGCAACCATGAAGTTTTATTCGAACTTCGCACCTTCACGCTCAGAGATGCGACCTTGCTCAACCAGTGCCTGTTCTATCGTCTGCTGCAACATACGGATACGCTGTTCCATATTAGCAGCATAATCGCGCGTTTTCACTTTCTCTTGCGCCAGTTCGTGGCAGACGTTTAACGCGGCGATGAACACCAGTTGTTCTGTATTTGTGACTCTAGTGCGAACTTTTAGATCTTGCAACCGTTGATTGAGATCTTCAGCCGCGCTATTGAGCGCATCTTGCTGCTCTGGCGGACAATTCACTCTCAACGAACGACCAAAAATTTGTAAATCTACCGGTTGTGCAGACATGCCACCTTCCTGACTGATTACTTCGCTCGCAACTCCCTTAGCAGTCAATGGCTTGGGAGGCGGGCAACTATATAGACCCACGAAATAAGATACAACCCCTTTTCTGGAAACCTTGAGGCAGCTAGTGGTAGCATAACACGAACTTATTCTGCCAACGACGATGAAAACTTATGTCCTTACAGAACGCAACCCCCGATTACAACGCGCTCGCGGCAGTGCTCTCCCAGCAGGGTGTTGGCATGACGCCCGCAGAAATGCACGGCCTGCTGAGCGGGATCCTCTGTGGCGGTAATCAGGACACCAGCTGGAAGACGCTGGTACACGACCTGGCTAACGAAGGCATGGCGTTTTCACACACTCTTGCCGTGCCGCTGGCGGCGCTGCATGAGCACACGGCGACCACGCTGGAAGATGACGGCTTTCTGTTTCAGCTGATGCTGCCTGCTGACGATGACATCACGGTATTTGACCGCGCAGATGCACTGGCTGGCTGGGTTAACCATTTTCTGCTCGGCCTGGGCGTAACACAGCCTAAACTGGATAAGGTCACCGGCGAAACCGGCGAAGCAATCGATGATTTGCGCACTATCGCCCAGCTTGGTTACGAAGAAGATGAAGACCAGGAAGAGCTGGAGCAGTCGCTGGAAGAGGTGATTGAGTATGTACGTGTCGCCGCACTGCTGTGCCACGATACGTTTACCCGTCCCCAGCCCACCGCGCCAGAAGTGCAAAAACCGACGCTACACTAATTTCAGGTCAACGCGTTTAACCGGTCAGTTTACAGGGAGTGCAGAGATGATTTCACTGGAACGATACCTGCAGCGTCGTCAGGCGCTGCTGGCAAAGATGGTGCCTGGCAGCGCAGCGCTGATTTTTGCTGCGCCCGAAGTGACGCGCAGTAATGACACGGAATACCCGTTCCGCCAGAGCAGCGACTTCAGCTATTTCACCGGCTTTAACGAGCCGCAGGCGCTGTTAGTGCTGATTAAAAGCGACGAAAATCATAATCACAGCGTGCTGTTTAACCGCGTGCGTGACCCGGCAGCAGAAGTCTGGTCTGGCCGTCGGCTGGGCCAGGAGGCGGCTCCCGAAAAACTGGGCGTCGATCGTGCCTTACCCTGGAGTGATATCGGTGAACAACTCCACCTGCTGCTGAATGGCCTTGATGTCATTTACCATGCGCAGGGCGAATATGCCGAGGCGGATACGCTGGTGTTCAGCGCGCTGGGCAAGCTGCGTCGCGGTTTCCGTCAGAATCTCAGTGCGCCCGCTACCGTCACTGACTGGCGACCGTGGGTGCATGAGATGCGCCTGTTCAAAGATGCAGAGGAGATTGCGCTGTTACGTCGCGCCGGGGAAATCAGCGCACTGGCGCATACCCGTGCCATGCAATTCTGTCAGCCCGGCATGTTTGAGTACCAGCTTGAAGGGGAAATTCATCACGAATTCACCCGCCACGGCGCGCGTTATCCCTCCTACAACACCATCGTGGGTGCCGGTGAGAACGGCTGCATTCTGCACTACACCGAAAACGAAAGTGAAATGCACGATGGCGATCTGGTCCTGATCGATGCAGGCTGTGAATTCTACGGCTATGCGGGCGATATCACTCGCACCTTCCCGGTTAACGGCAAATTCAGCCCGGCGCAGCGCGCGATTTACGACATCGTGCTGGCTTCGCTGAAGCGATCGCTTGAGCTGTTCCGCCCTGGCGTCAGCATTCGTGAAGTGAATGATGAAGTGGTGCGCATCATGATTACCGGTCTGGTTGAGCTGGGCATTCTTGAAGGCGACGTTGATACCCTGATCGCTGAAGAAGCGCATCGCCAGTTTTACATGCATGGCCTGGGGCACTGGCTGGGGCTGGATGTGCACGATGTCGGTCACTATGGGACTCCCAGCCGCGACCGGATTCTGGAGCCGGGCATGGTGTTAACCGTCGAGCCAGGTCTCTATATCGGGCCGGATGCAGACGTGCCCGCACAGTATCGCGGCATCGGTATCCGAATCGAAGATGACATTGTGATCACTGAAAATGGCATTGAAAATCTCACTGACAGCGTCGTAAAAGAGGCCGATGAGATTGAAGCATTGATGGCGGCGGCAAAACAGGCATGACGATTCTGATTGCCGGAGGCGGCATGACCGGGGCGACGCTGGCGCTGGCGATCTCCCATCTTACCCAGGGCACACTGCCGGTGACGCTGATTGAAAGCAGTGAGCCGGGCAGTCGGGCGCATCCCGGTTTCGATGGCCGCGCGATTGCGCTCTCTGCCGGCACCTGCCAGCAGCTGGCGGACATCAATCTGTGGCAGCGCATCGCCAGCTGTGCCACCCCGATTACCGACATCCATGTTTCCGACCGCGGGCACGCTGGCTTTGTATCGCTGGCAGCGGCGGATTACGCGATTCCGGCGCTGGGACAGGTGGTCGAACTGTTTGACGTCGGTCAGCGGCTGTTTGCTGAACTGAAAAAAGCGCCAGGCGTGACGCTGCGCTGTCCGGCGCGCGTCACGCATGCCCAACGCAGCGAGCAGCAGGTAGAGGTATCGCTGGACAGTGGCGAGCAACTCAGCGGCAAACTGCTGGTGACGGCGGATGGTACGCGCTCTGCGCTGGCCGCCTCATGCGGTATTCAGTGGCAACGGGACGACTATCAGCAGCTCGCTGTGATTGCCAATGTCACCACTGCGTTGCCTCATCATGGCCGCGCGTTCGAACGTTTCACCGAACATGGCCCGCTGGCGTTGCTGCCGATGTCTGGCAACCGTCTGTCGCTGGTCTGGTGTCATCCGCTGTCGGAGCGTCAAAGGATTCAGGAGTGGAGCGAGGCTGAATTCCTGAGCCACTTGCAGCGAGCCTTTGGCTGGCGCCTGGGCAAATTCACCCACACCGGTCAGCGTGAATACTACCCGCTGGCACTCCACCGGGCGATCTCGCCCGTGACCCACCGCGTGGCGGTGGTGGGCAATGCAGCGCAGACGCTGCATCCGATTGCTGGTCAGGGCTTCAATCTTGGCCTGCGGGATGTGATGTCGCTGGCTGAAACTCTGGCCGCCGCCCATCGCCAGCAGCAGGACCCCGGCAGCTATGCGGTGCTGAACCATTACCAGCAGCGTCGTCAGCCCGACCGCGCCGCGACCATCGGTATTACCGACGGGCTGGTTCGTGTCTTTGCGAATCGCTATGGCCCGATGGTGGCCGGTCGCAACCTGGGTCTGCTGGCGATGGATCATCTGCCGTGGCTACGAAATCAACTGGCTGAGCGTACGCTTGGCTGGGTTAAGCGTTAATAAAGAGGCTCAGATGCAAACTTTTGATGTGGTGATTGCCGGTGGCGGTATGGTGGGGCTGGCGGTGGCCTGCGGCTTGCAGGGCAGCGGACTGCGCATCGCCGTGCTGGAAAAATCGCCGGAGCCACCGCTGGCGCTGAGTGCGTCTCCGTCCATTCGCGTGTCAGCCATCAACGCTGCCAGCGAACGGCTGTTACAGAAGCTGGATGTCTGGTCGACCATTCTCTCGCTGCGCGGCCGCGCGTATCACGGCATGGAAGTGTGGGATAAGGACAGTTTCGGTACCATCGCCTTTGATGGTCAGCAGCAGGGCCTGTCGCATCTGGGCCATATCATCGAAAACCCGGTGATTCATCACGCGCTCTGGCAACGCGCCAGCGCCTGTAGTGACGTAACGCTGATGGCACCCTCGCAGTTACAGCAGGTGGCATTTGGCGACAACGAAGCCTTTATTACTCTGCAGGATGGCAGCATGTTAAGCGCGCGATTGATGATTGCCGCTGACGGGGCTAACTCCTGGCTGCGTAATAAAGCCGATATTCCGCTGACCTTCTGGGATTACGAGCACCATGCGTTAGTGGCTAACGTCCGCACTGAGAAGCCGCACGACGCGGTGGCGCGCCAGGTGTTCCACGGCGACGGCATTCTGGCTTTCCTGCCGATGCAGGATCCCCATCTGAGCTCCATCGTCTGGTCGCTCTCGCCGCAGGAAGCGAGTCGTCTGGAAACCATGCCAGACGCGCTGTTCAATCAGCAGCTCTCGGTGGCGTTTGATATGCGCCTCGGCCTGTGCCAGCTGGAGAGCGAGCGTAAGTCGTTCCCGCTGGTGGCGCGCTATGCCCGCAACTTTGCGGCACACCGTCTGGCGCTGGTGGGCGATGCGGCCCACACCATTCATCCACTGGCGGGTCAGGGCGTTAACCTTGGCTTTATGGATGCCGCCGAACTGATTGGTGAAATTCGCCGTCTGCATCAGCAGGGAAAAGACATTGGTCAGCACCTTTATCTGCGTCGCTACGAGCGCAGCCGTAAGCACAGTGCCGCGATGATGCTGGCGGGAATGCAGGGCTTTCGTGAAATGTTCGCTGGTAACAATCCGGCGAAAAAACTGCTGCGCGATGTCGGCCTGAAGCTGGCGGATCGCCTGCCGGGTGTCAAACCGGTAATGCTGAAGCAGGCGATGGGCCTGAATGATTTGCCCGCCTGGCTACGCTAAATCCGTGCCTTCTGATAAGCCAGCGTCTGCTGGCTTTTTTTATATCTGAACGCTTCTGCACTACCAAAAGGCAACGCTGCACCATCAGGGAACTTCGTTTGATTTATTCTAATTTTGCGACTGAATTCGCATTACTTTTTCTCATTCATCTCCTGGCGGGGTACGGAATTTTTTTAACATCCTGAATGCCATCCCGCATAAATTTGCTGCGTATATTTAAAAGACCTGCATTTATTGCGCGATTAATCACAAAATTGCAGTTTTTTATCCTGTGGCAGGTCGTTTCTGGTTAGGCTGTGCATCTGCTTTCGACCCCGGTTTGCTTATGGTTAATCGTCAGATTCGGTGGTAACGTCAGCCGTAAGAGAACGTTTGCGTCGGCCCTGAATTCCGACGCACTTTTGCACTCAACCGCTTCTGCACAGGATGGTTATGACTCAGCAAACACCTCTGTTTGAACAGCATCAGGCCTGCGGTGCCCGCATGGTGGATTTTCATGGCTGGATGATGCCGCTGCACTATGGCTCCCAGATGGATGAACATCATCTGGTGCGCACCGACGCCGGTATGTTTGATGTCTCTCACATGACCATTGTTGACCTGACAGGTCCGCGTACCCGCGAATTCCTGCGCTACCTGCTGGCAAATGATGTGGCAAAACTGACGCAGCCGGGTAAAGCGCTCTACACCGGCATGCTGAATGCATCAGGTGGCGTCATTGATGATTTGATTGTTTACTTTATGAGCGAAACGTTCTTCAGGCTGGTGGTGAACTCCGCCACCCGTGAAAAGGACCTCGCCTGGATCACCCAGCACGCAGAGGGCTATGGCATTACGCTCACCGAACGTGATGACCTGGCGCTGATTGCCGTGCAGGGGCCGCAGGCGCAGCAGAAAGCACAGACCCTTTTCAGCGAAGAGCAGCGTCAGGCCGTCGCAGGCATGAAGCCGTTTTTCGGTGTGCAGTCTGGTGACCTGTTTATCGCTACGACCGGCTACACCGGCGAAGCGGGCTATGAAATTGCGATGCCCGCTGAAGAAGCGGCCGATTTCTGGCAGCGTCTGCTGGCCGCTGGTGTAAAACCGGCTGGCCTTGGCGCACGCGATACGCTGCGTCTGGAGGCGGGTATGAATCTTTATGGTCAGGAGATGGATGAAGGCGTGTCACCGCTGGCCGCCAACATGGGCTGGACCGTCTGCCGGGAACCCGCCGATCGCGATTTCATCGGCCGGGAAGCGCTGGAACTGCAGCGTGAACGTGGCACCGAAAAACTGGTGGGGCTGATCCTCACAGAAAAAGGGGTGCTGCGTAACGGCCAGCCGGTACGCTTCACCGATGACCAGGGGAAGTTGCAGGAAGGCATCATTACCAGTGGTTCTTTCTCACCAACGCTGGGTTGCAGCATCGCCCTTGCGCGTGTTCCGGCCTCCGTCGGCAGCACTGCCATCGTTGAGATTCGTAACCGCCAGATGCCGGTTCAGGTTACCCGTCCCGTTTTTGTCCGCGCCGGTAAACCGGTCGCCCAGTAAATTTTATTCAGGAGAAATGGCCAATGAGCAATGTGCCGAATACGTTGAAGTACCGCGACAGCCACGAATGGGTGCGCAAAGAAGCCGATGGCAGCTACACGGTGGGGATTACGGAACATGCGCAGGAGTTACTGGGCGACATGGTATTTGTTGATCTGCCTGAAGTGGGCGCGACGTTTGCTGCCGGTGAAGAGTGCGCGGTGGCGGAATCTGTTAAAGCGGCCTCAGACATCTATGCGCCGATCAGCGGTGAGATTGTGGCGGTCAACGAAGCACTGACCGACTCACCGGAGCAGGTTAACAGCGAGCCTTATGACGGCGGCTGGTTATTTAAAATCAAAGCCAGCGACGCGTCTGAAATCGACACGCTGCTGGATGCGGATGCTTATAAAGCCTCCATCGACGAGTAGTCGTCAGGCGGCCTCGCGCAGAGGCCGCAGATTTCTGTTTGCTCTCCGGTTCCCCCAGCCCGATTCAGGATTTACTGCTAATGACCCAGACTCTCAGCCAGCTTGAACACAACGGTGCATTCATTGAGCGCCATATTGGTCCTTCGCCTGAGCAGCAGGCACAGATGCTTGACGCGATTGGTGCCCGTTCGCTGGACGCGTTAATCAGCACGATTGTGCCGGCAGACATTCAGCTGCCAGGCCCGCCCGCGGTGGGCGAAGCCGCTACGGAACAGCAGGCGCTGGCCGAACTGAAAGCCATTGCCAGCCAGAATCTGCGGTACAAATCCTGGATCGGTATGGGATACAGCGCGGTCATCACCCCACCGGTCATCCTGCGTAACATGCTGGAGAATCCGGGCTGGTACACCGCCTATACCCCATATCAGCCAGAGGTCTCGCAGGGCCGTTTGGAAGCGCTGCTGAACTTCCAGCAGCTGACGCTGGACCTCACCGGCATGGATATCGCCTCCGCGTCACTGCTGGATGAAGCCACTGCCGCCGCTGAAGCGATGGCGATGGCAAAGCGCGTCAGTAAGCTCAAAAACGCCAATAAATTCTTCATTGCCGACGATAGTCATCCGCAGACGCTTGATGTGGTCCGTACCCGTGCGGAGACGTTCGGCTTCGAACTGATCATCGACAGCGCCGACAAGGCATCCGAACACGACGACCTGTTTGGTGTGCTGCTGCAACAGGTGGGCACCACTGGCGAAGCGCACGATTACAGCGCATTGATTACCGGACTGAAAGCACGCAAAGTCGTGGTCAGCGTGGCGGCAGACTTTATGTCGCTGGTGTTACTGGAAGCGCCAGGCAAGCAGGGTGCAGACATTGTGTTTGGTTCCGCTCAGCGTTTCGGTGTGCCAATGGGTTATGGCGGCCCGCACGCGGCCTTCTTCGCCAGCCGCGACGAGCATAAACGTTCCATGCCTGGCCGCATCATTGGTGTGTCACGTGATGCCGCGGGCAATACGGCGCTGCGTATGGCGATGCAGACCCGTGAACAACATATCCGCCGTGAAAAGGCCAACTCCAACATCTGTACCTCGCAGGTGCTGCTGGCCAACATCGCCGGTCTCTACGCAGTGTTCCACGGCCCAACCGGTCTGAAGCGTATCGCCTCACGCATTCACCGCTTCACGAATATTCTGGCAGCCGGACTGCAGCAGGGCGGCCTGAAGCTACGCCATCAGCACTGGTTCGATACGCTGACGGTGGAAGTGGCGGATAAAGCCGCCGTGCTGAACCGCGCCCTGAGCTTTGGCGTTAACCTGCGCAGCGACATCCATAACGCCGTCGGCATCACGCTGGATGAAACCACCTGCCGCGACGATATTCTGGCGCTGTTCGCTATTCTGCTGGGTGATGAACATGGCCTGGATCTGGAAAAGCTCGACAGCGAAGTCGCCAGCGAAAGCCACGCGATTCCGGCTGGCCTGCAACGCCACAGCGAAATCCTGGCCCATCCGGTGTTCAACCGTCATCACAGCGAAACCGAGATGATGCGTTACATGCACAGCCTGGAGAAAAAGGATCTGGCGCTGAATCAGGCGATGATCCCACTCGGCTCCTGCACGATGAAGCTGAATGCCGCCGCCGAGATGATCCCGATCACCTGGCCGGAATTTGCGGAGCTGCATCCGTTCTGCCCGGCGGAACAGGCGACCGGCTATCTGCAGATGATCGGCCAGCTTTCGCAGTGGCTGGTGCAGCTCACCGGCTATGATGCACTCTGTATGCAGCCGAACTCCGGCGCGCAGGGTGAATATGCCGGTCTGCTGGCGATCCGCCGCTATCACGAAAGCCGCGGCGAGGGCGATCGTCATCTCTGCCTGATTCCCAGCTCGGCGCATGGCACTAACCCGGCTTCCGCCCAGATGGCGGGCATGGATGTGGTGGTCGTGGCCTGCGATAAACAGGGCAACATCGACCTTGGCGACCTGCGGGAAAAAGCGGCGCAGGCGGGCGACAAGCTCTCCTGCATCATGGTGACGTATCCCTCCACCCACGGCGTTTACGAAGAGACCATCCGTGAGGTGTGCCAGATTGTGCATCAGTACGGCGGCCAGGTGTATCTGGATGGCGCGAACATGAATGCGCAGGTCGGCATCACCACGCCGGGCTATATTGGCGCGGATGTTTCGCACCTCAACCTGCACAAGACCTTCTGCATACCGCACGGCGGTGGCGGCCCGGGTATGGGACCGATCGGCGTCAAAGCGCACCTGGCACCGTTTGTTCCGGGACACAGCGTGGTGCAGATCGACGGTGTGCTGACGCAGCAGGGCGCGGTCTCCGCAGCGCCGTTTGGCAGCGCCTCTATTCTGCCGATCAGCTGGATGTACATTCGCATGATGGGCGCGGAAGGGCTGAAGCAGGCCAGTTCGGTGGCGATTCTGAATGCCAACTATATTGCCAGCCGCCTGCAGTCTGCCTATCCGGTGCTCTACACCGGCCGTGACGGGCGCGTGGCGCATGAATGTATTCTCGACATCCGCCCGCTGAAAGAGCAGACCGGTATCAGTGAACTGGATATCGCTAAGCGCCTGATCGATTATGGCTTCCATGCACCGACCATGTCTTTCCCTGTGGCAGGCACGCTCATGGTGGAGCCGACCGAGTCTGAGAGTAAAATCGAACTGGATCGCTTTATCGACGCAATGCTGGCGATCCGCATGGAGATTGACCGGGTTACGGCAGGAGAATGGCCGCTGAACGACAATCCACTGGTGAATGCGCCGCATACCCAGCTGGAAATCGTCAGCGAGTGGTCACATCCTTACAGCCGAGAACTGGCGGTTTTCCCGGCGGGCAGCCACAACAAATACTGGCCGACGGTGAAACGTCTGGATGATGTATTTGGCGACCGTAATCTGTTCTGCTCCTGCGTGCCGATGAGCGACTATCAGTAAGCTCACCGCAGGTAAGTATTAACTATCAGGGGCCGATTTTTCGGCCCTTTTTACTGGAGAATCAGTATGAAACTGGCACTGGTTACGGGTGGCAGCCGCGGTATCGGACGGGCCACGTCGCTGTTACTGGCCGCGCGGGGTTATCGGGTTGCGGTGAACTATCGTCAGCGCGAGGACGAAGCGAAACAGCTGGTGGCGCAGATCCAGCAGCAGGGCGGTGAAGCCTTTGCGGTTCAGGCGGATATCAGTGATGAAGCCCAGGTGATGGCGATGTTTGCGCAGCTCGACCAGCAGCCTGTGCCGCTGGCGTTGCTGGTAAACAACGCCGGGATTCTTTTTCAGCAGTGCCATACAGAGCAGCTGGATGCGGCGCGTCTGCATAAGGTCTTTGCCACCAACGTTATCGGGAGCTTTCTCTGCTGTCGTGAGGCGGTGAAGCGGATGGGTACCCATCACGGCGGTCAGGGCGGTACGATCGTCAATGTCTCGTCGGCCGCGTCGCGTACCGGTGCGCCTGGTGAATATGTCGATTACGCCGCCTCAAAAGGGGCGATGGACACGCTGACGAAAGGCTTGTCGCTGGAAGTGGCGCAGCAGGGGATTCGTGTCAACGGCGTCCGTCCGGGATTCATCTATACAGAGATGCATGCCGATGGCGGCGAGCCAGGCAGGGTGGACCGGCTTGCCAGCGTGATCCCGATGGGACGTGGCGGTGAGGCAGAAGAGGTGGCGGAAGCGATCGTCTGGCTGGCCAGCGACGCGGCCTCTTACGTCACCGGCAGCATCATTGACGCTGCCGGTGGGCGTTAATCGCCGCTGCTGATGCGGCGAGGTATTAAATCAAAGGTTTTCGCCGTTGCTGGCGATAACCTGCTGATACCAGCTAAAGCTCTTCTTCTTCGCACGAGAAAAATCACCGCTGCCATCATCGTTTTTATTCACATGAATAAAGCCGTAACGCTTGTCGTACTGACCGGTAGTGAACGAAACGCAATCCAGGCAGCCCCACGGCGTATAGCCCATTAAATCCACACCATCATATGCCACCGCTTTCTTCATCTCTTCGATGTGTGCACGCAGATAGTCGATGCGGTAATCATCTTCAATCAGCCCGTCGGCATTGGGCTTATCGATAGCACCAAAGCCGTTCTCTACAATGAACAGCGGCTTCTGGTAACGTTCGTACATCTCGTTCATGGCATAGCGCAGGCCAACCGGATCGATCTGCCAGCCCCAGTCTGACGCTTTCACATGCGGGTTTTTTACCACACCTTCAAAGCTGGTGATCGGGTCGTCAACACCGCTGGCATCGGTCTTCACGGCGTTGCTCATGTAGTAGCTGAAACCGACATAGTCGGCGCAACCCTGACGCAGGGTTTCGGCATCGTCCGCTTCCATCTGGATGTCATACCCTTTGCGCGCCCACTCTTTCAGGGTGTACGCCGGATAGTAACCGCGCATCTGCACATCACTGAACACATAGCGCTGATGCATCGACTCCTGCGCCAGTACCACATCGTCCGGGTGGCAGGAGAACGGATAAACCGGGACCATGGCGATCATGCAGCCAATCTGAAAGTCTGGATTGATATCGTGGCCGAGTTTGACCACTCTGGCGCTGGCAACAAACTGGTGGTGCATCACCTGATACATTGCCTGTTCAGGCTTCTCGTGTTCGGTGAAGATCACGCCTGAACAGCAGTAACCAAACAGCGGATACTGCCAGTTACGCTGGTTGTTGATCTCGTTAAAGGTCATCCAGTATTTCACTTTATTCTTATAGCGATTCATCACCACTTCGCTGAAACGAACAAAGAAGTCGACCACTTTACGGTTATGCCAGCCGCCATACTCTTTGACCAGGTGATAGGGCATTTCGAAGTGCGAAAGGGTGATGACCGGTTCAATGCCATACTTCAGCAGTTCATCAAACAGATCGTCATAGAATTGCAGGCCCGCTTCGTTGGGCTGTTGTTCATCTCCGTTGGGGAAGATGCGGGTCCAGGCAATGGAGGTACGGAAGCATTTGAAGCCCATCTCGGCAAACAGCGCGACATCCTGTTTGTAGTGGGAGTAAAACTCCACGCCTTTATGGTTCGGATAGAAATGGCCCGGCTGCACGCCGTCGGTGATCACCCGGTCAACGCCATGCGAACCGCCGGTCAGCACGTCAGCAATACTGACGCCTTTGCCGCCCTGATCCCAGCCGCCTTCAACCTGATGGGCGGCCACTGCGCCGCCCCAAAGAAAACCTTTTGGTAACTGCAATTCTGCACTCATGCTTCACCCCATTGCGGATATTGAAATTGGGCTGAGTGTAGCAAGGCAATAATGAAAGTCACGATATAACAGCGCGCCAGTAATTGCGTTTGTCACATCTGAAAAACAGGCTGTTTTATTTCCCCAGCTGACGGCCTATAGCTTCAATAATATAGGTCACTGGCACCTGCGTCGTAATATCGGTATTGTCCGCCATGCGGATAATCGGCACGTGATAGCAGAGGTTGAAATCACCAATTTTTGCCAGCGAACAGCTTTCCGTATTGGTTATCGCGATGATTTTGCACTTATTCAGACTAAACTGGCTGGCAATGCGCAGGATCTCTTCGGTTTCGCCTGAGACCGATAAAATAATGGCAATAGCATTTTCATAGAGATCGGGTGCAACCGGATAATAGGGATCGTCAATCGCATGGCTGAATTTACCGAGGTTTGAGAAAAAACGCGCGCCATATTTTGCCAGGCTGCCGGAGGTGCCGACGCCAATAAAGAAAATTCGCTCCGCCTGATTAATCTTCTGCGCTGCCTGGGCAATGAGTTGTTCAAATTCCGGGTTATTAATGCTCTTAAAAAAGCTCAGCATTTCGCTGACGCCCGCCGTGTTGAGCAGCGGCGCGCTCTGTTGTTCGCTTAAGCGCAGGCGGATACGAAATTCCGACCAGCCTTCGCAGTCCATCTTGCGGCAGAAGCGCAGCACGGTGGTGGTGGAGACACCAGCCTGCGCAGCCAGCTCTCGGATCGTCATGTAGCTGACGCCTTCGCGGTGCTTAATGATGAACTGATAGACCTGCATTTCCAGATCGTTAAGGCGGGCAAGATCGCGATGCGAAAACATGGATGACTCATTGAACAGTTGACCGGCAGTCAGTTTACCAGATTCAGCAACCGGTTTAACGGATAGTGAAATTCATCAGATAATTTTAGCGTACAGGTGTACACTGAAATCGTTATCATCCCGTCTGGAGAATATTATCACTGCGATTACGCTGTTCAGGACACACTTATGACCTCCACACTTTCTCAAAAACAACGACACGCCGCAGACGAGTGGTTCGGCGAAGAAATTGCCAACAGTATCAGTCATGGTCTGGGCTGTCTGTTCGGCATCGTCGGACTGGTGCTGATGCTCTATCAGGCCATCGAACATCAGGCGGACGCCCTGACCTTTGCCAGCTACAGCCTCTATGGCGGCAGCATGATCCTGCTGTTTCTGGCCTCGACACTCTATCATGCGGTGCCGGATGGACCGGCCAGACCCTGGCTGAAAAAGCTGGATCACTGCGCCATCTATCTGCTGATTGCCGGCACCTATACGCCGTTTCTGCTGATCGGGTTAAGAACGCCGCTGGCGTATGGATTAATGGCGGTGATCTGGGGTCTGGCGCTGGCCGGTATTCTGTTCAAGCTCACAATTGCGCATCGCTTCAAAGCGCTGTCGCTGGTGACCTATCTCTGTATGGGGTGGCTGTCGCTGATTGTTGTTTATCAGCTGGCGATGATCCTGCCAGCGGGCTGCATCTGGCTGCTGGCCGCAGGCGGAATTATCTATTCGCTGGGCGTGATCTTCTACGTGGCGCGCCGCATTCCCTATAACCATGCCATCTGGCACTTATTCGTGCTGGGCGGCAGTCTCTGCCACTTCTGCGCCATCTACTTGTATGTGCGTTGATCTGAATTGCAGCACTGGCCCTTCCCTTAACGGAAGGGCCATTCGGTGGAATCAGTTCTCATCCAGTGAGTAGGGCAGCGGCTGAATGGTCAGATGGCCGCCTTCATCACCTTCAACCCGCAGCACGCTATCCGGCTCCAGATCGTTATTCAGCACCACCTGAATCCAGCTGACGCCATCATCTAACTGCACTGCAGCCAGCACGCTGCCGGTGCGACGCCAGCGTTCACCCATCTGTAACTCCAGCGAGGCATTCGCTTCGGGCAGATGACTTGCCTGACCCGCCAGCCAGTAAAGGGCGCGTTTATTGGCACCGCGATATTTCGCCCTGGCGACCATCTCCTGACCGGCATAGCAGCCCTTTTTAAAGCTGATGGCATCCAGCGCCTGCAGGTTGGTGGCCTGGGGAATAAACTGCACGCTGGTGGCCGGATCGATCACCGGAATTCCCGCTTCAATATCCAGCGCCAGCCACTGCTGACCGTCATTGAACTGTGCATCATCGTTGAGCTTCTGCTTCAGCGCTTCTGCCTGAGACAGCGAAGTGACAATCAGGAAACGCTCGGCCGGATGGGCAAACCATAGCAGCGTCGTTTCGCCCTGCTGTACCACCGGTTTCTCGCTGTCGGGCAGGCTATCAAACAGATTGGTCAGCGCGGCACGCGCCTGAAAACCGGCTACGCCCAGCAGCACAGACTCGTCGTCAGCCGCCATCGTCACTTTCGAAAACACCGCGTATTTCTTCAACTCGGTAAGCTGGGTGTCGCGCAGTTCACGGCGAATCAGATAGGCATAGCCTTCGCCGCGATGGAACAGGCGCAGGTTGCTCCACATTTTGCCTTTGGCATCGCAGTGAGCGGCGGGCGAATGGTGGTCAGCATCCAGCGCCGCGACATCCAGCGTTAACTGACCCTGCAGGTAAGCGGTGCTGTCGGCCCCGGCAACGGAGACCAGCGCCCAGCTATCCAGTGACATCAGGGTTAACGGCAGACGAGACGACGCGGCAGGCTGGCGCGGCGGTAAAGTAAAAGTGGGCATGGAGATATCCTGTGTAAGAAGGTTCATCCGGAATATTGTCTTCAATGTTAAAAGAGCCGACTGGCAATGCAACCTGTTTACGGAAAACGGCGCACAAAAGGCGTGATACCCCTGAAAACATGCGCTCTGAAATGTGGCAGGTTGCACAGCCTGCGACACTGTGCCTGCGAGCCACAGTAAACCAGGTTACACTAGCGGCCACGTTGTGACTTGTGGAAATTGATGCATGGATATTAATGATAAATCACGTATTCAGTGGGCCTGCCGTCGTGGCATGCTGGAACTGGATGTGGCGATTATGCCGTTCTTCAAATTTGAGTATGACACGCTGAACGACACCGATAAGCAGGTCTTTGTTGCCCTGTTGAAGAGTGACGATCCCGATCTGTTTAACTGGCTGATGAACCACGGTGAACCCGCCGATCCGGAGCTTAAGCGGATGGTAAAACTGATCCAGCAGCGTAACCATGATCGCGGCCCGGTGGCAATGTAAGCTGCGCCCCTCTCGCCTGGCATGCGGATGTCTGTGCGCCTGGCTGATGGCTGCCGTTCCCGGTGTGATGCTGATGACGCTGCCTGTGAGCGGCTGGTTGATTAAAACGCCGGTTATTCTGCTGATGCTGGCTGAGGGCTGGCGTTGTTACCGGCGATTGATTCGGCGACACGGCACATTGCAGCGGGAAAGCGTTCATTGCTGGATCTGGCAGGGAAAACGCTGGCGGCCAACCCAGCCGCTGCGCTGGTTGCCGATTGGCGTGCTGCTGGTAGCGACGAGCGAACAGGGTGCCACGCTGCGCTGGTGGCTGATGCGGGACAATATGCAGCCTGCCGAATGGCGGGCGTTACGCGCCTGCTGTTTCAGTAAGGCGCGGCATTAACGGCAGCAGGCAAGGCAATCATCATCTGCTGGCGCATCGGTTCGACAACTGCAAACCAACGCGCCTGATCAGTCAGAGCAGCGCGGCGGTTTCGGTCAGCACCTGCTCGCACCACTGCTCAACGCGCTCGTCGCTGACCTCGAACTGATTCACATCATCCAGCGCCAGACCCACAAACTGCGAACCATCAGCAGTCAGCGGTTTCGGGCTGGTAAACTCATAGCCCTCAAGCGGCCAGTAGCCGACAAAACGCACGCCCATTGGCTGCAGCAAATCGTGCAGCATGCCAAGCGCATCTAAAAACCACTCGCCATAGCCAATCTGATCGCCCATGCCATAGAGCGCGACAATCTTGTTTTGCAGATTCAGCGCGGGCAGCTGCGTCCAGATCGCCTCCCAGTCCTCCTGCAACTCACCGAAATCCCAGGTCGGGATGCCCATGATCAGCAAATCGTACTGCTCCATCAGGCGCGGGTCGTCATCTTTGACGTTATGCAGCCTCACTAACTCTTCGCCAATAAAATCGCGAATTTTCTCCGCTACGATTTCGGTGTAACAGGTACTGGAACCGTAAAAAAGACCGATTTTCATGCAGATAACACTCTGTAAATACTGACTTTGGCGCAATTGTACCAGAAGCGCTGCTGAATCAGGCATAATGAGCATGATTTTACACCAGACGGCGGAGATAACGTGCAGGACAGCGATCTGACAGAACAGTTTCTTGATGCGCTCTGGATTGAACGCAATCTGGCGCAGAACACGCTCTCCTCTTATCGTCAGGATCTTCAGACGCTGACCGGCTGGCTGGCGCATCATCAGCTGACGCTGCTCAGCGTGACGCCACTGGATCTGCAGCAGTTCCTGGCCGAACGGCTGGAGGGGGGCTACAAGGCGACCAGCTCAGCGCGGCTGCTCAGCGCCATGCGTCGCTTGTTCCAGTATCTTTATCGCGAAAAGCTGCGCCCGGACGATCCCAGCGCGCTGCTGTCCGCACCAAAACTGCCCCAGCGTCTGCCGAAAGATCTTAGCGAAGCCCAGGTTGAGCGGCTGTTGCAGGCACCGGATACCAACATCCCGTTAGAGTTGCGCGACAAAGCGATGCTGGAAGTGCTCTATGCCACCGGCCTGCGCGTGTCTGAACTGACTGGCCTGACGCTCAGCGACATCAGCCTGCGACAGGGGGTGGTCCGGGTTATCGGTAAAGGGGATAAAGAGCGGCTTGTCCCGTTAGGTGAAGAAGCGGTTTACTGGCTGGAGCAATATATGGAACATGGTCGTCCGTGGCTGCTCAACGGGCAGACGCTGGACGTAATGTTTCCCAGCAACCGGGCGCAGCAGATGACGCGCCAGACCTTCTGGCATCGAATTAAGCACTACGCCACGCTGGCGGGTATTGATAGCGAGAAGTTGTCGCCGCATGTCATGCGCCACGCCTTTGCGACCCATCTGCTGAACCACGGCGCGGATCTGCGTGTCGTACAGATGTTGCTGGGACATAGCGATCTCTCCACCACCCAGATTTATACGCACGTCGCTACTGAGCGTCTGCGTCAGTTACATCAACAACACCATCCGCGAGCCTGATTCGCGGCCATAAGGATAAAAATGAACAAGCATTTTGCCATGCTGGCCCTGTTAGCCAGCGCCTTTTCCGGTCTGGCCCATGCCGATGACAGCGCCATTCAGCAATCCCTTAAAAAGCTCGGTCTGAACCAGACGGAGATCAGCCCGTCACCGCTGCCAGGTTTTAAAACCGTGCTGTCTGAAAGCGGTGTGCTGTATGTTACAGACGACGGCAAACATATGATCCAGGGCCCGCTCTATGATGTCAGCGGCAAACAGCCCGTTAACGTCACCAATCAGTTGCTGGACAAAAAAGTCGAGGCGCTGGTGCCGGAGATGATCGTCTACAAAGCGCCAAAAGAGCAGCACGTGATCACGGTCTTCACCGATATCACCTGTGGCTACTGTCACAAGCTGCACGAGCAGATGGCGGACTACAATGCGCTGGGCATTACCGTGCGCTACCTGGCGTTTCCGCGTGAAGGGCTGAATGGTCAGATCGCACCGGCGATGAAAGCGATCTGGTGCAGCGCTGACCGTAATAAAGTGTTCGACGAGGCGATGAAAGGTAATGCGCCGAAGATGGCCGCGCCGGACAGCTGCAAAATTGATATTGCTCAGCACTACAAACTGGGCGTGCTGTTCGGCATTCAGGGCACTCCTGCAATGCTGACCGACACCGGCATGATGATACCGGGTTATCAGTCGCCGCAGGAGCTGAAGCAGGTGCTGGACAATCAGAAGCGTGGTGGTTAATCGGTGGTAAAACAGGATGTAGAACTCCGTCGCCGTGAGGTAACGGTTGACGATGCGCTACCGGCCACGCTGCCGCCGCTGCTGAAACGACTTTATCTGCAACGCGGCGTATGTGACGCTGCGGAGCTGGAGCGCGGTGCAAAAAACCTGCTGCCCTATCAGTCCTTAAGCGGGATTGAAAGCGCCGTGGAACTGCTGCATCAGGCGCTGCTGGATGGGCGTCGCATTATGGTAGTGGGCGACTTTGATGCCGATGGTGCCACCAGTACCGCACTGACGGTCATGGCGCTGCGCAGCATGGGCGGCGGCAACGTGCAGTATCTGGTGCCTAACCGCTTTGAAGATGGTTATGGCCTCAGTCCGGAAGTGGTTGAGCAGGCGCGCGCGCGTGGTGCCGCAATGATTCTGACGGTCGATAACGGCATCTCCTCTCATGCCGGTGTAGAGTGCGCGCATCAGCACGGTATTCCGGTGCTGATTACCGACCACCACCTGCCGGGCGAAACCCTGCCGGCCGCTGAGGCGATCGTGAATCCCAATCTGCAGGACTGCAACTTTCCTTCACGCGCGCTGGCGGGCGTGGGCGTTGCGTTCTATCTGATGCTGGCGCTGCGCGCCCATCTGCGTATCCAGGGCTGGTTTGGCGCTACCCGCACTGAACCGAATCTGGCAGAGATGCTGGATCTGGTCGCGCTCGGCACGGTTGCTGATGTGGTGCCGCTCGACGTTAATAACCGCATTCTGGTGTGGCAGGGGCTCAGCCGCATCCGGGCCGGAAAATGTCGGCCAGGCATCCGGGCGCTGCTGGAAATTGCGAATCGCGATGCCCGTCAACTGGCGGCCAGCGATCTCGGCTTTGCGCTGGGGCCACGGCTCAACGCCGCAGGCCGCCTCGACGATATGTCGGTGGGCGTGGCGCTGTTAATGACCGACGATCTTAGCCAGGCGCGCATGCTGGCCAGTGAGCTGGATGCGCTGAACCAGACGCGCAAAGAGATAGAGCAGGGCATGCAGAGTGAAGCGCTGGCGCTGTGTCAGGCGCTGGAGCGTGAACAGAGCGATCTGCCGCTGGGACTGGCCTTCTATCATCCCGAATGGCATCAGGGCGTGGTGGGCATTCTCGCCTCTCGTCTGAAAGAGCGTTTCCATCGTCCGGTCATTGCCTTTGCGCCCGCGGGCGACGGCACGTTGAAAGGCTCGGGCCGCTCGATTGCCGGTCTGCATCTGCGCGATGCGCTGGAGCGCCTGGACACGCTGAATCCCGGCCTGATGCTGAAGTTCGGTGGTCACGCCATGGCGGCCGGTTTATCACTGGAAACCGCACGCTACGAGGAGTTTCGTCAGCGCTTTGCCGACCTGGTCGGAGAGTGGCTGGATGGCGAAGCCCTGCAGGGCATCATCTGGTCTGATGGCGCGTTACAGCCGCAGGAGTTTTCGCTGCAGACCGCAGAGATGCTGCGCGAAGCGGGTCCCTGGGGCCAGGCCTTCCCGGAACCTGCGTTTGACGGCAAATTTAAGCTGCTGCAACAGCGGCTGGTGGGCGAGCGGCATCTGAAAGTGATGGTCGAGCCGCTGGATGGCGGTCCGCTGATCGACGGTATCGCCTTTAATGTCGATACCACGCTCTGGCCCGACAGCAGTATTCGTCAGGTCGAACTGGCTTATAAGCTGGATATTAATGAGTATCGCGGTAATCGCTCGGTGCAGCTGATCATCGACCATATCTGGCCGCTCAACTGATTCAGACAGGGTGCGCGCATCGCCTGCCATGGCAGATGCGCGACAGTCTGATTATCTCCGGCGTTAAGCTGCTGCGCGCGAGGATGTCACATAAATGCGACGCCTCACGCAACCCCGGCATCCGCCCGCTGTCTCAGCGCTACAATCTGCCGCCAGTTTCGGGTAAACTTGTGCGTTAATTTTCCTGTCCCATCGAACATAAGAAAGACGCTAAAGCCATGTTTGAAATCAACCCGGTCAAAAACCGTATTCAGGACCTCAGTGAGCGCAGCGACGTTCTTCGGGGGTATCTTTGACTACGATGCCAAGAAAGAACGCCTCGAAGAAGTAAACGCCGAGCTGGAACAGCCCGATGTCTGGAACGAACCTGAGCGTGCTCAGGCGCTGGGCAAAGAGCGCGCCTCGCTGGAAGCGATCGTGCAGACGCTGGATCAGATGTCGCAGGGCCTGGAAGATGTGCAGGGTCTGCTTGAACTGGCCGTAGAAGCGGAAGACGAAGAGACCTTCAACGAAGCCGTTATTGAGCTGGATGTCCTTGAGGGCAAGCTGGGCGAGCTGGAATTCCGCCGCATGTTCTCTGGCGAATATGACAGCGCCGACTGCTACATCGACCTGCAGGCGGGTTCGGGCGGCACCGAAGCGCAGGACTGGGCCAGCATGCTGATGCGTATGTATCTGCGTTGGGCGGAAGCGAAAGGCTTCAAAACCGAAATTATCGAAGAGTCTGAAGGTGAAGTTGCGGGCATCAAATCTGTGACCATTCGCGTATCAGGCGACTACGCCTTTGGCTGGTTACGCACCGAAACGGGCGTTCATCGCCTGGTGCGTAAGAGCCCGTTCGATTCCGGCGGCCGACGTCACACCTCGTTCAGTTCCGCCTTTATCTATCCGGAAGTGGATGACGATATTGATATCGACATCAACCCGGCCGATCTGCGTATTGACGTCTATCGCGCGTCAGGTGCGGGCGGTCAGCACGTTAACCGGACAGAATCAGCGGTGCGTATTACCCATATTCCAACCGGTACCGTCACCCAGTGTCAGAATGACCGTTCTCAGCACAAGAACAAAGATCAGGCGATGAAGCAGATGAAGGCGAAGCTGTACGAGCTTGAGATGCAGAAGAAAAATGCTGAGAAACAGGCGCTGGAGGACAATAAGTCCGATATCGGCTGGGGAAGTCAGATCCGTTCTTACGTTCTCGATGATGCACGCATCAAAGATCTGCGCACCGGCGTAGAGACGCGTAACACCCAGGCGGTGCTGGACGGCGATCTGGATCGATTCATTGAAGCTAGTTTAAAAGCAGGGTTATAAGGAACCGACATGTCTGAACAACAACCGCAGAGCGCTGATGCCGCCGTTGAGTTAAATAACGAACTGAAAACGCGTCGCGAAAAGCTGAGCGTGCTGCGTGCAAATGGCGTGGCGTTTCCTAACGATTTCCGTCGTGACAGCCTCTCTGACCAGCTGCACGCCAGCTATGGCGAGAAGAGCAACGAAGAGCTTGAAGATCTCGGCATCGAAGTGAGTGTTGCTGGCCGTATGATGACCCGTCGCATCATGGGTAAAGCCTCTTTCGTGACCCTGCAGGATGTGGGTGGCCGCATTCAGCTGTACGTTTCGCGTGATGACCTGGCGGAAGGGATCTACAATGAGCAGTTCAAAAAGTGGGATCTCGGCGATATCCTCGGCGCGCGCGGCAAGCTGTTTAAAACCAAAACCGGCGAACTGTCGATTCACTGTTCTGAACTGCGCCTGCTGACCAAAGCCCTGCGTCCGTTGCCGGACAAGTTCCACGGCCTGGCCGATCAGGAAACCCGTTACCGTCAGCGTTACCTTGATCTCATCGCCAACGAAGAGTCTCGCAACACCTTCAAAATTCGTTCGCAGATCATGGCTGGCATTCGCCAGTTCATGGTGGGCCGCGACTTTATGGAAGTGGAAACCCCGATGATGCAGGTGATCCCGGGCGGCGCGTCTGCGCGTCCGTTTATCACTCATCACAATGCGCTGGATATCGACATGTATCTGCGTATTGCGCCAGAGCTTTATCTGAAGCGTCTGGTGGTGGGTGGCTTCGATCGCGTGTTCGAGATCAACCGTAACTTCCGTAACGAAGGTATTTCGCCACGTCATAACCCTGAGTTCACCATGATGGAACTCTATATGGCCTATGCGGATTACAAAGATCTGATCGAGCTGACCGAAAGCCTGTTCCGTACGCTGGCGCAGGACGTGCTGGGCAGCACCGTAGTGCCTTACGGCGAGCAAGAGTTTGATTTCGGCAAGCCGTTTGAAAAACTGACCATGCGTGAAGCGATCAAGAAATACCGTCCGGAAACGGATCTGGCCGATCTGGAAGACTTCGATAAAGCCGTGGCGATTGCACAATCCCTGCACATCAAAGTGGAGAAGAGCTGGGGTCTGGGCCGTGTCGTAACCGAGATCTTTGAAGAGACGGCAGAAGCGCATCTGATTCAGCCGACCTTTATTACCGAATATCCGGCTGAAGTCTCGCCGCTGGCCCGTCGCAATGACGAGAACCCGGAAATCACCGATCGCTTTGAGTTCTTCATTGGCGGTCGTGAAATCGGTAACGGTTTCTCCGAGCTAAACGATGCGGAAGATCAGGCTGAGCGTTTCCTGCAGCAGGTGAATGCCAAAGATGCGGGTGATGACGAAGCGATGTTCTATGACGAAGACTATGTCACCGCGCTGGAACATGGTCTGCCGCCAACTGCCGGTCTGGGCATCGGTATTGACCGCATGGTGATGCTGTTCACCAACAGCCATACTATCCGCGATGTCATTCTGTTCCCGGCACTGCGTCCAGGCAGTAAGTAAGTAAGTAAGTAAGTAAGTAAGTAAGTAAGTAAGTAAGTAAGTAAGTAATATCCTGCCCTGAGCACAGGATAAAGCTGCACCTCAAAGGTCTGTTTCAGGCTGATTAGGGTGCAGCTTTTTTATATCTGTAACGACCATACGATATCGCGTGGCAATGTAACTAAAGGGATTGAGTAGCAAACAGTTATCCTAAAAAAGACTTCATAAGCAAAGTTTCGTTCTTTTTGAAAGGAATACTTGCCCGGTAAATAGAATTGTTTAAATGGTAATTTAATAATTAATTTTAAAAAAAACAGTTCTCGAACCAATTGAATGTGAAAAATTGCATGAAGCTGCTTCAGTAACCTGTTGTTAATTATCATTAAAAATAAAGGTATTTAAGTGATGAGCTTTTTTTTATCGTTAAAGTAATAATATCTGTAATTTTAGGTTGCATGTTTTAAATGTTAAAGCACGTTAAGATTAAGCCCTGTCTGTTTATCTCATTATCATTTTCCCGATAAAAATTCACGCTATTCTCTATTTATGGCAGCATGTATTTAACAGGGGTAATTATAATGAGCTACGACTGGTTCATTCTTGGTGACGACGAGATGCTTTTATTCGGTGCGCAGGCGCTGGCGAATAGTATGCTGACTGGCAGAGCCATTACTATTACGATAAAACGTGTGACACTGCTGGAATTGATGAGGATTGATGCAAATTATAAGCGCAGTAAAAAAAAGAGCGTCGCCATAGTTCCCGATGACATGTATGAGGTATTAAAAACTTTTTCTGGTATGGACACGATAGAGGTTGTGTCCAGCAAAATGAGCTTGCTTTCCTATTCTGCAATAATAAATGACGCCATTCTGTTAAATGAATCAGTTAAATCAGTTAAATCAGTTAAATCAGTTAAATCAGTTAAATCAGTTAAATCAGTTAAAGATGACTATACAATGCGCTCCTTGTTTCTTACCACTAAAGAGAGACGTTATTGCTATATGCTTTACAATGGCATACCTAGTAAAAAAATTGCCATTTATTTTCAGTGCAATAGTAAAAACATCAGTTATCTTAAGCGAAAGATAATGTCAAAATGGAAATGTAGAAATAAAATAGAATTTTACAAAATGATTAACTATTTTTATCATTAATTGTAGGGTTTTATTTTAATCAGATTTTTGCTCAGCCCTGGCACTAACATAACAAGCTGCGATTGTTAATAACCCAAAGGCTGAGCTGTAATCCCCATAGTGCATCATACTCATCCTTTCTCCTCTGTTGCCTAATCCCCGCCTGGTGATGCGTTTGTCGTAGATAAAAGCGACTAAAATGCCCACTGTTGTGTTCTGATTTCATTCTTTTATCAAAAAACAGAATAGTTGGTTTGCAATCCGGTTTAACAACTGGACATCTGAATTTTTTCATATTCATTGTGGTTTGACAACGCTTGTTCTTTTTTATTTAAACACTAGGGCTAATGATCCGGTCAACGACTGAATGCCAGCAAGAGTGAAATTCGATTAAGGAATAGCGTTGTTTTTTTAATTGCACATTCAATAAACTAAGACACATATCTCCCTGAGTGAAAATTCTTAAAAATGTCAGCAGGTGTGTTACGCATCTTTACTGCGCACTCAAATGAATTATCTATTCTTTTTTTAGTTTTGTTATCATTTGATACTGGGGCTGGCATTCCTTCTTATGCCGATTTGGATTTTTCCTATAAGTTCTCTGCTTTTCATTTTTTTATTTGGTTGTATAAATAGCGCGGTCAGAGCGTGCTGGTAACGCTTCTGGGTTTTTTCAATAAAGATAAATGTTTTTCCTTAGTCCGATAACAGAATGGGTTAGGTAAACATTTATACAACACGTGTAGTCAATTTAATTTAAGGATGATGTAAATGAACTTCAATTTAAAAGCTATTGTAACTGCTATGGGTCTCGGTCTGGTACTGTCTGCTTCTATGGCACAGGCTGCCACTACTACTGTTGTAGGTGGTACAATAAAATTTGAAGGTGACGTTGTTAACGCTGCCTGTGCAGTTGATGCTAACTCGACTAAACAAACTGTACAGATGGGTCAGGTGCGTGTAGCTGATTTGAAGAAAGATACTGAAGCGTCTACCCGCATTCCGTTCACTATTGGACTGGAAAACTGTGATACCACTGTAAGTACAACTGCGGCGACTTATTTCACCGGTACAGCAGCAAGTGGTTACACCAATGCTCTGCAGGCGGGTGAAGGTACTGATGCTGCTTCAGGTGTGGGTATCCGCATGTATGATCAGGCTAGCAAGGTTGTGACGCTGAATACACCTGCAACAACGACTACCGCGCAAACTCTGGTTGATGGTTCGAACACCCTGAGCTTCAACGCAGTATATGTGGGTGTGGCTGATACCATTACAGCAGGTAACGGTGACGCTACTGCTACCTTCAATATGGTTTACAACTAATTTATCACTTAAAAGTCCGGGGGGCACTCCGGGCTTTTTTTCTGAGTAAAGATTTTATTTTCAGGGATTTTCATACTTGGAAAAAATAAAAATATCAAAACCCAACGGTCGTTTTACGCTAATTATGTCAGGGAGCTAACATGCTTAGTTTGTCTAAAAACTATAAAATATTTATAACATTGCTGAGTCTGGTGCTATCTGTTTGCTTTTCTGTCGCTCAGGCTGGTGGTGTAGGGCTGGGAGCAACACGCCTGATTTTTTCATCTCAAAATAAACAGGCTTCACTTTCCATCAATAATACAGATGATAAAAATGTATTTTTAATCAAGTCCTGGGTAGAAGACAAGGAGGGTAAAGTTACCAGTGACTTTTTAGTGACGCCTCCTCTTTTCCTGATTAAGCAGAAAAGAGAAAATATATTGAGGATTATGTCAGTAAATAAATATCTCGCTACTGACCGTGAAACCGTGTACTGGTTGAATGTCAAGGCCATTCCATCACGTCAAAAGGATACTGACAGCGAGCAGAAAAATGCATTGCAGCTAGCAATACAGTCGAGGATTAAGCTTTTTTATCGGCCTGTTAACCTTCAGGGTGATCCTATGACTGCTTATAAAGAACTGACGTTTTCTCGTGTCGGTAACGTGCTGATAGTAAAAAACCCTACGCCTTACTATGTTAACCTTGTCAATATTAAATCAGGCGATAAGAAGTTTGCGCAGATGATAGCCCCCAAATCGTCGGAGCCGCTAAATGTTGATTTACATGGTAGTAATACAATCAGCTTTCAGGCGATTAATGATTATGGTGCTACCATGCCAGTACGCTCTGCTAATATAAATTAATTTTCGTTTGGCATGGAATGGCCAGGGGGCAATTGTGCACTTTTACGATTTTCGAAAGTTAACAAAATCAAAAATAAAAAGAATCGCTGTTCTGGTTTTTTTATCCTGTTACTCAGGGGTAGGCTCTGCGGGAGAATATAACTTTGATCCCTCTTTTTTATCAGATAACCCGGAAGATGTTGCCGATTTAGCGCGTTTCAATAAAGGCCTAAGCGCCGCGCCTGGCAGTTACCATGTTGATGTTTATGTCAATGGAACGGCTGTTGGTGCACGAAATATTAATTTTTTTGAAAAAGAACGCACTAATGCACCTTCTGAACTTAGTCCTTGTCTGAATATGGAAAAGCTGCGTGACTTCAATATAAATATCGAATCACTGGAAAAACTGATTAAAAATGAAGTTGAACGTCATGCAAAATGCGTCGATATTGCACGATATATTCCTGAGTCCAGTGCCGATTTTGATGTGGAGCATTTACGACTCGATCTGAAAATACCTCAGGCGATGATGAACCGTAATGCGCGCGGATATATTCCTCCTTCCCAGTGGGATGAGGGTATCCCTGCCGCACTGTTAAGTTACGCATTCACTGGTTCCAATTCCCGTGGTGATGACACTAAAAATGACAGCTATTTTTTACGTCTGAATAGTGGTCTTAACGTCGGATCATGGCGTCTGTACGATCAGTCCAGTTTTACCTACTCAAAATCCCGTTATGGAGATGCGACGCGAGACTGGAACCATATGCAGACTTATCTGCAGCGCGCCATCATTCCGTGGGATTCTCAACTGACAGTCGGTGATACTTATACCTCATCCGAAATTTTTGACTCTGTTAGCGTTCGAGGGATCACACTTGCCACTGATGAGTCAATGCAGCCTGACAGCTTGCGCGGTTTTGCGCCTGTCATTCGCGGCATTGCTAATGGCGATTCGCAGGTTACACTCAGGCAGAACGGCAACGTTATTTATCAGTCTTACGTGCCTTCCGGTCCGTTTGAGATTAACGATCTCTATCCTACCGGCTCCAGCGGCGATATCGAGGTCACTGTAAAAGAGAAAAATGGCAACGTTCGCACTTATACAGTGCCTTTTGCTTCAGTGCCAAAACTTCAGCGTGAAGGGCATCTGAATTATTCCATCATGGCCGGACGTTTCCGGAGTACGGATGGAAATCAGTCAGAGCCATATATGACTCAGGCGTCACTACTCTGGGGGTGGCGAAACGGGATAACACTTTATGGTGGCAGTCAGGTTGCAGAGCGTTATCTTGCTTTCACAGCCGGTGCAGGTAAAAACCTTGGCTTTCTTGGTGCAATTTCGATAGATGCGACGCAGGCTAATAGTAAGATTGCCGATGGCACTCGTCATAGCGGGCAGTCTTTCCGTTTTCTCTATGCTAAATCGCTAAATGAACTAGGCACTCGCTTTGAACTATTAGGCTATCGTTATTCAACCCGCGGTTTTTATACGCTGGCGGAAACCACGCGCGAAAATATGTCAGGCGGCGTGACACACGACAGTGATGGCAATCTCGACTATTCCGGCTATTACAACCTTTATAATAATAAACGTAGCCGTGTTCAGCTTTCGCTGACTCAACAGTTGGGGCGTAACTATTCAGTCTATGCCAGCGGTAGCGATCAAAGCTACTGGAATACGGACGGCAAGACGCGTCTGCTGCAGCTTGGTTTTACCGGCATGGTAAAAGACGTCAGCTATAACCTGAATTACAGCTATAACAAAAATACCTGGAGCAGCGAAGCCGATCGCGTCTTTAACTTCTCTGTTTCATTGCCTATAGGCAAGTGGTTATCAGGAAACCGAGCCAGCAACAGTAACCTCGACTCAATGAAGGCTACGTACGGTCTTTATAATGATGGAGAAGGGAATATGACGAATACGGCTGGGTTATACGGCACCATGCTGGCTGATAAAAACCTGTCATATAACATGCAGATGGGCACTGTTAACCGTGGCAATGGCAGTACCGGTAGTCTCAATCTTGATTACTACGGTCGCTATGGACAGGTTAATGCGGGATATAGCTCCAGCCAGGATACTCACCGTGTGAACTACGGTGTGCAGGGCGGTATGGTGCTCCATCAGGATGGTCTGACACTTTCTCAACCTTTAGGTAAAACCAACGTTCTGGTGAAAGCGCCGGGCGTTAAAGATGCGGCCATTCAGAATAAAACCGGTGTGCGAACCGACTGGCGCGGCTACACCGTGGTGCCTTATGTCACTAACTATCGCCTTAATCGTATCAGTCTGGACGTAAATTCTCTTGCAGCGGATAGCGAGATTGATAACTCAGTGGTTTCAGTGGTGCCGACCGCGGGTGCATTAGTGAGGGCGGAGTTTAAAACCCACATCGGTCAGCGCGCCCTGATTACCCTGACGAATAATGGCAAGCCGTTACCGTTCGGAACCACTGTTGTGGTGATGCAGGAGGGTGATGAAGAGAGCACCGGAATCGTGGGGGATAGCGGACAGGTTTATCTTTCCGGGCTGCAACCCTCAGGAATGCTGGAAGCGGTGTGGGGGACATCGGCAAACAGTCGCTGCAGAATTCCATATCAACTGCCACAAACAAAAACGCAGCAGGATATTGTTTATCTGAAGGCCCGTTGTAACTGAGTCTGGCTAATAATAGACGGGCGCTGACAAGGATATTAAATGAAAAAATTAATTAATTATTTTACTTCATTATTGTATTTCCAGATGCTTTTATTTCCTCACGTCTCTCAGGCAGCATTAACAAATGTAGTCCCTGCGGGAGGGGTAGGCACTGTTACAATAACTTTTCCGGCTGTAACTGTAATGAAAGATGCACCAGTAGGAACTGTGCTATCGACGCAGACGGTCTATACCGGATTAAAATCATTTTTAACCACATCATCCGGCACGTTAGGTTTCCTTTTCTCATGCGAGACTGACACCTGCCCAACCGGTGTTGAGGGCATCAGCTATAAGCTGAGCGCCAGTAGTGACACTTTTCTTTGGCCTCATACTTTTACTAATGTGCCGGGAGGAATTGGCTGGATGTGGGGTACCGCGGGAATGAGCGTTGTTGTTGAGCTTTATAAGTCTGGTGAGAAAACAGTCTCTGGTACCATTCAGCCGCAATCTATTGGTAAATACAATGTGCAGATGGAAGAGGATGCTACACCACAAACACTTGCCGAAATCGTCTTGTCTGGAGCCGTTCAGGTTACAGCACTTGGATGTAGCCTGTCTTCATCCGATAATCTGAACGTAGATCTGGGTAATGTGCCGTCACGTAATTTCAGCGGTATTGGTTCTACATCCGGAGCCAAAGATTTTAATGTCAATCTCGAATGTGATGCTGGTACCAACGTTAATGTCAACATGAGCGGTACACAAAGTGCCGACTCGACTGATAGCAGCGTGCTGGCGCTAACCAGCGCGGGCAGCACAGGCGTTTCGAGTGGTATAGGCGTGCAGGTTCTCTACAACGGAACTCCGCTGGCACTCAACAGCGATGTGGTATTGGGAACGTCTGTTGCAGGTGGGGCGACCACGTATACTTTTTCTGCTCGTTATATTCAAACGCTCTCGAAAATTACGGCGGGAACCGCAAATACGATTGCCACGCTCAATATTAGTTACGAGTAGTCAGGAGCCGGTTAATGATACTTAACAGAATATTTGCATTAATAGCTATCCTCGTTTCCGGAAGTGCCCTGAGTGCCAGTGAAGTAACGGTCAACATTAATGGCAATATTTCCTCAAATACCTGCGAAGTCGACACAGCTTCATCGAAACTGACTGTTCCGATGGGAATGATCGCCACCAGTACCTTTTCGCAGACAGGTGCAGCAAGTCCATCTGTACCTTTCGATATTAAACTGGTCGATTGTGGTGCGGACGCTTCCAGCGTGTCGGTAACATTTACCGGAACGGGCGACTCGACAAACAGCGATCTGGTGGCTGTTGCAAGCGGTGGTGCAACTGGCCTGGGGATTGCACTTTATGATTATCAGGGCAAACAAATTGCAGTAAATAAGGTAAGTAACGCTGTCACGCTGACTGCTAACGCGGACAACACGCTAAATTTTAGCGCTGCCTATGTCTCGACTGCATCAAACGTGACGGCCGGATCCGCGGATGGCAGCGTGACTTTTTCGTTAACTTATGAATAGCATTGTGCGGACAGAAGGTTTTAGTGCTTAAAGCAGGGCGTAGTACGTCCTGTTTTTTCAAATAATGTCGTCACTCGTATCTCAGGACTTAATCGCCTGATCCAGCCAGGTCTGGAATCGCGAATAGGGCACATAGAGCGCAACGTTCTTGTAGAGCGTCTTACCGGTGACATTGTCATCGATGTTATTGCTGTAGCCCACAATTACCCCCGCCAGCGTATCGTCAGAGGCGTTATAAACCGCACCGCCTGACATGCCTTTCACCACACCTGCATTCGCCGCCACGACGACGCAGTCCGGCTTATTCCAGCGGTTTGCCAGCGTGGTATTAATCAGATTCTGCCCGCTCGAGCTGACCGGCATGGCCGAAATGAAACTGTAACCGTAGAGATTTACCTGGTCGCCGATATGACTGTTGCGGAAGCTGGGTGGCAGGTTTATTTCGCTGTTTTTGTGGTAGACCACCGCCAGATCGCATTGCGGATGCCAGGCTTTGACGCGGTAAAGTGAAAACTTCGCCACGTGCGCGGCGGTCAGGCTGTACTCCGGCGTCAGCGGGATAGTAGTTCCAAGCGTACCAAAGCCCAGCACGGTGGGAATGCCGGTCACGGTCATATCAACCCGTTTTTCAGCCTCTTTACTGTACTCATAATGACCCACCGAGCAACCGGTTAAGCCAAACACCATTAAGGCTATGAGTCGTTGCATTCTCTCTCCCTGCGTCAGAAGTTGATTACATCACCTGGCAATTGATTAGGGATATATCGGCAACGTTAAAGATTTATTAACTAATTCCGCATTAAAAAGCGTAACCGGTTAACGAAAAATGACAACCTGACCGTGGGATATTGGGCCTGTGCAGGCTTTGCCTTCAGGCCGGAGGCGAAAGATTTTTCCCCTGAGCGGCAGGATTATTGCGGTGGCGGCAATAATCCTTTGCTGCATGCAGGCTATGTCGCAAATCAGCGCTGTGCTGTAATACTCAATGTGACGCAGATCAAATTCTAATAGGCGTCGAGGGGCTGTGCGTCTGTGCGGTTCACCTGCAAATAAAACCTGGAGAGTGTTATGCCTGTAGCATTAATGGCGCTGGCGTTAAGTGCGTTCGCCATCGGAACTACCGAATTTGTCATTATGGGGTTGCTGCCGGAGGTGGCGCGTGACCTTCAGGTGTCGATTCCGTCGGCGGGCTGGCTGATCAGCGGCTATGCGCTGGGAGTGGCGATAGGAGCGCCGATAATGGCGATGCTCACCGCCAGACTGCCGCGCAAAAAAACGCTGATTCTGCTGATGGTGATCTTTATTGTCGGCAATCTGCTGTGTGCGCTGGCTTACAACTATAACCTGCTGATGCTGGCGCGAATCGTCACCGCGCTTTGTCATGGTGCTTTCTTTGGTATTGGCGCGGTGGTTGCCGCCAGCCTGGTGCCGGCGGGTCGTCAGGCTTCCGCTGTGGCGCTGATGTTTACCGGGCTGACTCTGGCTAACGTGCTGGGCGTTCCGCTGGGAACCAGCTTCGGACAGATGTTTGGCTGGCGCGCCACGTTCTGGGGCGTAGCGGTGATCGGCGTGCTGGCGTTTATCGCCCTGATTGTGAGTCTGCCCAACAATAGAGAGGAGAAGCCGGTTCATCTGGCGAGTGAAATCGGTGCGCTGGCCAACGGGAAGCTCTGGCTCTCGCTGCTGATGACGGTGTTCTTTGCCGCGGCGATGTTTGCACTGTTCAGTTACATTGCGCCGCTTCTGTTAGAGGTAACGGGCATCAGCGATCGGGGTGTCAGCTGGACGCTGTTCCTGATTGGCGCGGGCCTGACGGTGGGTAATATCCTTGGCGGCAAACTGGCCGACTGGAAAGTCTCCTTCAGTCTGATCCTCAGCTTCTCTCTGATCGCCATCTTCTCGCTGCTGTTCAGCTGGACCAGCCATGCGCTGTGGCTGGCGGAGCTCACTCTGTTCCTGTGGGCGATGGCGACTTTCGCGACAGTACCGGGTCTGCAGATCAATGTGGTCCGTCACGGTAAAGAGGCCCCGAACCTGGTCTCAACCCTGAACATTTCAGCGTTTAACGTCGGTAATGCGCTGGGTGCCTGGGTCGGCGGGGCGGTCATTGGTCGTGGTTTTGGCCTGACGGCCGTGCCGGTTGCCGCGGCTGCGCTGGCCGTTATTGGCCTGCTGATCTGCCTGATTACCTTCCGTAAATCGGGCAGCGCAGCCGCCAGCGTTCGCGCTTAAGCCAGGCGGGCGGCAATACGTGCAGGAAAGTCAGCCACCTGCTGTTGCAGATGGCTGACAAAAGCATCGACCAGTGCCGACGCGGGGCGGTGCTGCGGCCTCACCAGGCTGACGGTAAACGGCACCGTCACGCTGAATTTTCGCATCACCACACCGCTGTCGGCGTAATCCAGCGCCGTCAGCGGATTCACAATCGAGACCCCCACGCCCGCTCTGACCATCGCGCACACCGACGCGGCGCTGTGCGTCTCCATCACCAGCCGCCGTTCGACGCCCTGTTCCTGAAACAGCGCATCCAGCAACTGACGATAGCTGTCGCTGCGCGACAGACTCACATATTTTTCGCCCGCAAAATCGTGCGGCGTCAGTTCTGCACGCTGACTCAGAGGATGATGCTGCGGCAATACGCACACTTCATCACAGGTCAGCAGGGCGAGGCGGTCAGTCCCGGCCGGAGCATGCTGGGTTTCGGTTAAGCCGATATCGTAGCGCTGGGCTGACAGCCACTCCTCCAGCAGCGGCGACTCCTGCGGAATCACATTCAGGCTTACATCCGGGTAGCGCTGTAAAAAGGGCTGACACAGCGGAGGCAGCAGCGACTGCGAAAAAACCGGCAGGCAGGCGATCGACAGCTCACCCTGACGAAACTGACGCAACCCTTCTGCCGCTTCCATAATGCGATCCAGCCCATACCAGGAGCGCTGCACCTCTTCAAACAAACGTAACCCCTGCACGGTCGGTTGCAGGCGACCGCGTACCCGCCCGAAGAGCGCTAATCCCAGCTGCTGCTCCAGTCGCGCCAACTCACGGCTTACGGTCGGCTGTGAGGTATGCAGCAGCGTAGCAGCCTGGGTCAGGTTGCCGCTGGTCATCACCGCATGAAAGATCTCAATATGTCGCCAGTTAATGTTCGCCACGCTGCCTTCCTATATCCATTCTGAATAGATGCTATTAAAACAGATATTTTTCGCTATGGCATGATTCTGGCTTAATGCAGTTATTGCCACAGGAGAATTGCTATGCCACGTTCCTTACAGAGTACCGACACCGCCCTCAACGCCGCTAACCTGCTGCCGCTGGCACGCCGTTATGCCGGGCCATTCTGGGCTTATGATGCGCAGATTATTCAGGCGCGTATTGCTCAGTTGCAGGCGTTTGATGTGGTGCGCTTTGCGCAGAAAGCCTGCTCAAATATTCATATCCTGCGCCTGATGCGCGCAGCGGGTGTAAAAGTGGATTCGGTATCGCTGGGTGAGATAGAACGTGCGCTGGCTGCTGGCTACCAGCCTGGCGGTGACGAGATCGTCTTTACCGCGGATCTGTTTGATCAGCCGACACTGGCGCGGGTTACCGCGTTGAAGGTGCCGGTCAATGCCGGTTCGATTGATATGCTGCATCAGCTCGGTGCGGTGTCACCGGGACATGCGGTGTGGCTGCGAGTGAATCCAGGCTTCGGTCACGGTCATAGCCAGAAAACCAACACCGGCGGTGAAAACAGCAAGCACGGTATCTGGCACGGCGATTTAGCCGAGGCGCTGGCAGCGATTCAGCAGCACGGCCTGAAGCTGGTGGGCATTCACATGCATATCGGCTCAGGCGTCGATTATGCGCATCTGCAGCAGGTCAGTGATGCGATGGTGGGGCTGGTGATGGCATCGGGTCAGGATCTGACTGCGATATCCGCAGGCGGCGGTCTTTCTATCCCTTATCGCTACGGTGAAGAGGCGATCGATACCGATCACTACTTTGGACTGTGGGACGCGGCACGTCAGCGTATCGCTCAGCATCTGGGTCATGCGGTTAAACTGGAGATTGAACCGGGCCGTTTCCTGGTGGCCGAAGCGGGCGTGCTGGTGTCGCAGGTGCGGGCAGTGAAGTCGATGGGCAGCCGTCACTTCGTGCTGGTCGATGCTGGTTTCAGTGACCTGATGCGCCCCTCCATGTATGGCAGCTATCACCATATCTCGCTGATGGCAGGCGATGAACGGGCGATTGATGAGCAGCAGACCATCAACACGGTGGTTGCGGGGCCGCTATGCGAATCGGGCGATGTCTTCACCCAGCTAGAGGGCGGCATGGTTGAACCGCGCGCGATTCCGGCGGCAAAAGTGGGCGATTATCTGGTGTTCCACGACACTGGCGCTTACGGCGCATCCATGTCTTCTAATTACAACAGCCGTCCACTGATCCCGGAAGTGCTGTTTGAACAGGGCCAGCCGCGCGAAATCCGTCGCGCGCAGACAATTGAGTCGTTGCTGGCGCTGGAAATCAATTAACCCATGAAAATCGTCCCGCTCAGCGATGTGCCGCAGTTTGCCGATCAGATCATCGACTGGCAGTGGCGCGCTTTTGGTGAAGCCAGTAGCCGGGCGTTCTTCGCCAGCGTAGTGAACAGCAGCCTGGCTGGCGCTGATTTTCCGGTGACGTTTGTCGCCGTGGAGGCGGGCAGGGCAATCGGCACGGTGGGATTCTGGCGCTGCGATCTGATCAGCCGTCAGGATCTCTATCCGTGGCTGGCGGCGCTCTATGTGGATGAGTCGGCGCGCGGCAAAGGGGTCAGTGAGGCGCTGCAGCAGCACGTCATTGCTTATGCACAGGCTCGCGGCTATCCACGGCTGTGGTTGTGGTCAACGTTTGGGGGATATTATGAACGGTCTGGCTGGCTGCCGCAGGGAGAGGCGCTGGAGTACCCCGATAAGCCGGTAAAGCTCTATTATCGTGACCTGTGAGAGAGGCCAGCCGCCCCTGCGGCAGCTGGCAACAGAGTGCTTATGGCGCAGGATAGGTGTAACGGCGGTGGATCGCCTCAATACCTTCCAGAATCTCTGCATTTAAGGTCAGATTGAAGCTGTCGATGTTAATCTGCAACTGCTCAAGCGTCGTGGCGCCCAGCAGCGTGCTGGCCACAAACGGCTGCTGACGCACATAGGCGAGCGCCATCTGCGACGGGTCAATCTGATGCTGTTGCGCTAACGCCACATATTCGGCAATCGCTTTCTGTGACTGCTCGCCGCTATAGCGGGTAAAACGGCTGAACAGGGTATTACGTGCGCCCGCAGGCTGCGCTCCGTTCAGATATTTGCCGCTCAGCGTACCAAACGCCAGGCTTGAATACGCCAGCAGCTCTACGCCTTCATGCTGGCTGATTTCGGCCAGACCCACTTCAAAGCTGCGGTTCAGCAGGCTGTAGGGATTCTGAATGCTGATAATGCGCGGCAGTTCATGCTTCTCCGCCAGCTGCAGGTAGCGCATCACGCCCCACGCGGTTTCGTTCGACACGCCGATATAACGGATTTTACCGGCGCGCACCTGCTCAGTCAGCGCTTCCAGCGTCTCCAGCAGCGTCACCTGCGCTGTGGTCTCGCTGTACTGATAGCCCAGCTTGCCAAAATAGTTAGTCTGGCGCTGAGGCCAGTGCAGCTGGTAGAGATCAAGGTAGTCGGTGTTCAGGCGTTTCAGGCTGGCATCGAGTGCAGCACGGATGTTTTTACGGTCAAGTGCCATATCCGGGCGAATCGACGCATCATTACCGCGTGACGGACCCGCCACTTTACTGGCCAGAATGATTTTGTCGCGGCTGCCGCGCTGTTTAAGCCAGCTGCCAATATATTGTTCGGTCAGACCCTGGGTTTCCGGGCGCGGTGGCACCGGATACATTTCGGCGGTATCAATAAAGTTGATGCCGGAACGGATAGCCAAATCCAGCTGAGCATGGGCGTCGGCTTCGCTGTTCTGTTCGCCAAACGTCATAGTGCCCAACCCCAGCTGACTCACTTCCAGCGTGCTGTGGGGAATACGATGATAGTGCATTGCCAGCTTCCTTTTTTTATGGAATGGAATGTTGTGTCCTCAGGGACTATAGCGCGAGCAACGGCGAGGAAGGAAGGGGGAAAAGTCGGGGAAATCACCTGCCAGCGCGGAATCGGTGGCAGGTAATTAAATCGGGCACTTAACGTTCAATGATCGTTGAAACCTCATCGCTGTTAATCTGCACCTCGTGACCCGTCTGGTCGGTGTACTGCACCAGGCCGGTCTCTTTATCAATGCTCGGCTTTCCCTCAGTCATGATCATCCGGCCATCTTTGGTCGCCATGACATAATCAGAACTACATCCACTCAGGAACGCTGCGGTTACCATCACCATTGCTACGCCTGCCCACCCTTTCATCACGCTTCTTCCTCACAAATCGTTAAGTGCAAAAAGTGTAGTAATAAATGGTTTTGCCGGCAGGGTTAATCGTAGGATTCTGAAAATAACCGGGCGAGCCTCCTCGCCCTTGACTTTATCAGGCGTGCTTTTTCTTGCTGCGCATCAGGTTAAGGCACTCAACCGCCATGGAGAAGAACATAGCAAAATAAATGTAACCTTTTGGTACGTGAACCGCGAAGCTCTCCAGAATCAGGGTAAAACCGACCAGAATCAGGAAGGAGAGGGCCAGCATTTTCACTGACGGATGGCGTTCTACAAACTCACCAATAGCGCGTGCCGCAAACATCATCATCAGTACTGCAATGACCACTGCCGCCATCATAATAAACAGATGATCGGAGAGACCGATGGCGGTAATCACGGAGTCGAGGCTGAAAATAATGTCGAGCATCATGATCTGCACTATCGCACCAAGAAACGAATGAACGCGGGTGTTGTGCTCGCCTTCGCTGCCTTCAATCGTTTCATGGATCTCCATGCTCGATTTCCACAGCAGGAAAAGACCGCCAAAAAGCAGAATCAAATCACGCGCCGAGAACGCATGATCCATCAGCGTAAACAGCGGATTAGTCAGACGGGCGACCCATGCGATGGAAGCCAGCAGGCCAAGACGCATTAACATCGCCCCCATCAGACCAATGCGGCGTGCACTGGCTTGCTGGTGTTTTGGTAGTTTAGCGACCACCAGCGACAGGAAAATAATGTTATCAATACCCAGCACCACCTCAAGGATGGTCAGGGTGCCCAGCGCCAGCCAGGCGTTGGGATCGGAAATCCACTCAAACATACCGGCATTCAATCCTAAACGAAAAGTAAACGGCGATTATACGCATTGAATTCGCCAATCTCCCACAAAATTGCGACGCTGGTCGCGCAGGGTAAGCGATTTACAGGAGAAAATGGCGCGCCAGCAGGGGACCGGTGAAGCTCTTCTTCAGGTAGAAGCCGCGCGGCAGTGTCATGATGGGCTGGCCCTGATCGCCAATTCCCTCGGTCAGTGCCTTACTGTTGGCGGCTTTGGGCCGGATTTGCAGCCAGGCACCATGCCGCGCGGTAATCTGCTCAACGCGCCCCAGCACGATCATATCCATCAGTTCTTCCCAGTCCTGACGCAACATCTCATCTTCTTCCGCATTCGGGCTCCATAACAGCGGCGCACCGACACGACGTTCCCGCAGCGGAATTTCACGCCCACCTTCAACCGGGATCCACAACACCCGCGCCAGCTTGTGACGCACATGGCTGGTGAGCCAGGTCACGCCGCTGTTACCGGTCAGCGGTGCGACACAGACAAAGGTCGTTTCCAGCGGTTTACCCTGTGCATCAATCGGGATGGTTTTCAGTTCGATACCCAGATGGGCAAAGTCCTGTTCCGCTTTGCTGCCCGCGCTCGCCCCAAGGTACCACTCCAGCAGCATGCCGACCCAGCCTTTATCGCGTTTAAGATCCACAGGCATGGGCAGACCGGCACGTGCAGCCAGGGTTTCCATAGGTAATCCGGCTAAATCCTGCGCGCGTGCCAGCAGGCTGGCTTCATCTTCGGGTGGTCCTGGTGGATAACGCATGTTGATAACTCACAATGATTAAAATTTGTACAGGTGCGGATAAGTAAGTTGTCCCGCTAAAATGAATCGTGTCCGGGCTCGATAATAACATGATAGATCATGCTTTTTTGAGTGGATTGGCCTTGCGCTATCGGCGATGAGCCAGGGTTATCCCAGCTTACCCGCAACAATGAACAGGATCTCCAGCCCGGTTATCCACAGAAAAGTGGGATAACCCCCTTATCTTTGCAGTACTGGTTCCATTTACAGCCTTGACTTTTCGTTATCTGAGCATAATTTCACCGCTCTGACCTAACGATGAGCGATTATCTGTGGATAAAAAGCGATGTGATTATAATTTAATCAATTGTATGTGGGCGTAAAAATATTCGCTGTTTATAGAAAGCTTCTGAAGCAGGACTTTTCATTAATTTCCTTTATAATCAAACAAATAATAAATTAACTCTTTTCGGCTCTCCCGGGTGCGATGGCGGGGTTATTCAGTTAACTCCCGCGTTCTGCACAAAGCTATCCACAGAAAAGGTGAATAAGATCGATATTTTTTGCGGTTTTTGTTTATAACTTTGCCCTTTTCTGTGAGTTATCCCGCTATTAATGGCTCAACCCCCCATGAATCCAGTGGTTTACCGCCTGTAAGGAGTGTGAAACAATCAGGCCATTCAAATTTTGCTTTGAGGTAGTCCGGTGATCGATGATGATGGCTACCGCCCGAATGTTGGTATCGTAATCTGTAACCGGCAGGGACAAGTGTTATGGGCCAGGCGCTTTGGACAGCATTCCTGGCAATTTCCTCAGGGAGGCATCAATCCCGGTGAAACCGCAGAACAGGCGATGTATCGCGAACTGTTCGAAGAGGTTGGATTACACAGGAAAGATGTTCGAATACTTGCCTCTACCCGTAACTGGTTACGTTACAAGTTGCCAAAACGTTTGGTGCGTTGGGACACAAAGCCGGTATGTATCGGCCAGAAACAAAAGTGGTTTCTTCTGCAGTTAATGTGTAATGACGCGGATATCAATGTGCAGCACAGCAGCACGCCGGAATTTGACGGCTGGCGCTGGGTCAGTTTCTGGTATCCGGTGCGTCAGGTTGTCTCCTTTAAGCGCGATGTCTATCGTCGGGTAATGAAGGAATTCGCTGGCGTGGTGATGTCTATGCAGGAGAGTGCGGGGCAGCGAAATAATCCTGCCCATCGACGTAAGAGAGGATAGGCCACGCCCTTTATGCTCACTCAGTTGCGCGAAATTGTAGAAAAAGTGGCGAGTGCACCGCGTCTCAATGAAGCACTCGACATCCTGGTCAATGAGATCTGTCTGGCGATGGATACGGAAGTCTGTTCTGTTTACCTCGCCGATCACGATCGTCGCTGCTATTACCTGATGGCGACGCGCGGCCTCAAAAAACCGCGTGGCCGCACCGTGACACTGGCGTTTGACGAAGGTATCGTCGGTTTAGTGGGCCGTCTGGCCGAACCGATTAACCTTGCTGACGCCCAGAGTCACCCCAGCTTTAAATATATCCCCGCAGTCAAAGAGGAGCGTTATCGCTCCTTCCTCGGCGTGCCCATTATCAGCCGCCGCCAGCTTCTTGGCGTGCTGGTGGTGCAGCAGCGCGAACATCGTCAGTTTGATGAAAGCGAAGAGTCATTCCTGGTTACGCTCGCCACTCAGATGGCGGCGCTGCTGTCGCAGTCTCAGATGGGCCAGCTATTTGGTCAGTTCCGGCAGACGCGGGTGCGCGCGATTGCGGCAGCGCCCGGTGTAGCAGTGGCACCCGGCTGGGTCGATGAGACGCAGCCTCTGCTCGATCAGGTTTCGGCCGCCTCAACGCTGGATGTGCAGCGTGAACGTGAGCGTCTGTCGCTTGCCATGAGCGAAGCGGCCAGTGAATTCCGCCGATTCAGCAAACGCTTCAGCGCCAGCGCCCAGAAAGAGAGCGCGGCCATTTTCGATCTCTACTCTCACCTGTTAACCGATGCCCGGCTGAAGAAAGGTCTGTTCGACGAGATCGAGCGCGGATCGGTCGCGGAGTGGGCCGTGAAACAGGTGATCGAGAAGTTTGCTGAACAGTTCGCCAGCCTGACTGACAACTATCTGCGTGAACGCGCAGGCGATCTGCGGGTGCTGGGTCAGCGTCTGCTGTTTCACCTCGATGATACCCTGGTCGGCACCAATGCCTGGCCGGAACGCTTTGTGCTGGTCGCCGATGAGCTGACCGCCACCACCTTAGCGGAGCTGCCGCAGGAGCGGCTGGCGGGTGTGGTCGTGCGTGACGGCGCGGCTAACTCCCACGCGGCGATTCTGACCCGCGCCATGGGCATTCCAACGGTGATGGGCGCTGACATCCAGCCTCATCAGCTCAACAAACGCCTGCTGATCGTTGATGGCTATCGCGGTGAGCTGCTGATCGATCCCGAGCCGGTGCTGGTGCAGGAGTATCAGCGTCTGATCAGCGAAGAGAACGCGCTGAGCAAAATGGCGGAAGGCGTGGTCGATCAGCCGGGTGAGCTGAAAAGTGGCGAACGCGTTCAGGTGATGCTGAATGCCGGATTAAGCCCGGAACATGAACAGGCGCTGGGCAGCTGGGTCGATGGCATCGGTCTCTACCGCACCGAAATCCCGTTTATGCTGCAGAACGGCTTCCCGTCGGAAGAGGAGCAGGTGGCGCAGTATCAGGGCATGTTGCAGCTATTCCACAACAAGCCGGTAACGCTGCGAACGCTGGATGTGGGGGCAGACAAACAGCTGCCCTACATGCCAATCAGTGAAGAGAACCCCTGCCTGGGCTGGCGTGGCATCCGCCTGACGCTCGACCAGCCGGAAATTTTTCTGGTGCAGGTGCGCGCGATGCTGCGCGCCAATGCTGCCTCCGGTAACCTCAGTATCCTGCTGCCGATGATCAGTCATATCGACGAGATTGACGACGCAAAGCAGCTGATTGAGCGCGCCGGACGCGAGGTTGAAGAGATGCTGGGCTATGCGATCCCCACGCCCCGTATCGGCATCATGATCGAAGTGCCGTCGATGCTGTTTATGATCCCGCATCTGGCGTCACGGGTCGATTTTGTCTCGGTCGGCACCAACGACCTGACGCAGTATCTGCTGGCGGTGGATCGCAACAACACCCGCGTCGCGAATCTGTACGACTCGCTGCATCCGGCGATGCTGCGCGCACTGAATGCGATTGCGCAGGAAGCCCGCCAGGCCAATCTGGAATTGTGCCTGTGTGGTGAAATGGCGGGCGATCCGATGTGCGTCGCGCTGCTGATAGGCCTGGGGTATCACCATCTCAGCATGAACGGTAAAAACGTACCGCGCGTGAAGTACCTGTTGCGTCATCTGGATCATGAAGAGGTACAGAAGCTCAGCGAGCAGGGAATGAATGCCGACACTGCCACCGAAGTTCGCCATCTGGTCTCGGCCTTTATGGAGCGGCGCGGATTAGGTGGTTTGATTCGCGGCGGTCGCTAAACGCTGAAGCAGGCTTTACGCGTTATCCGCGTTTACATTTGCAAGACAATTCACAAAACCGGCTGTGCTATGATGCGCAGCCTTAATTTATGTGCCTGACAACGCCCCTTTTCAGGGTTGAAAAATAGACGGTGAATGATGAATAACGGCTATATTGCATTTCCGCAGTTCGATCCGGTGATCTTCTCGATCGGACCGATTTCGCTGCACTGGTACGGTCTGATGTATCTGGTGGGCTTTGTTTTCGCCATGTGGCTGGCGGTACGCCGTGCTAACAAACCTGGCAGCGGCTGGAAAAAAGAGGAAGTTGAGAACCTGCTGTACGCCGGTTTTCTGGGCGTCTTCCTGGGCGGCCGTATCGGCTATGTCCTGTTCTACAACTTACCGCTGTTCCTGGAAAATCCTCTCTATCTGTTCAAAGTCTGGGATGGCGGAATGTCGTTCCACGGTGGCCTGATCGGGGTGATTGTGGTGATGCTGATTTTTGCCCGCCGCACTAAACGTAACTTCTTCCAGGTTTCGGATTTCATTGCGCCGCTGATCCCGTTTGGTCTGGGTGCCGGTCGTCTCGGCAACTTCATTAACGGCGAGCTGTGGGGACGTGTCGATCCGGGCTTCCGTTACGCCATGCTGTTCCCGGGCTCCCGCAGCGAAGATGTCGCGCTGGCGGCCACCAATCCGCAATATCAGGAACTGCTTAACACCTACGGCGTACTACCTCGCCATGCTTCGCAGCTCTATGAACTGGCGCTGGAAGGTGTGGTGCTGTTTATCATTCTGAACCTGTTTATTCGCAAGCCGCGCCCGATGGGCAGCGTCTCTGGCCTGTTCCTGATTGGCTACGGTGCCTTCCGTATCATCGTTGAGTTCTTCCGCCAGCCGGATGCCCAGCTTGGCCTGTTTGAAGGCGGAATCAGTATGGGACAGATCCTCTCTGTGCCGATGATTGTTGCCGGTATTATTATGATGATCTGGGCGTATCGTCGTCGCCCGCAGCCACAATTTCGTGAGGAAAAATGAAACAGTATCTGGATTTAATGCAACATGTGCTGCACGAAGGCACACCAAAAGCTGACCGTACCGGCACCGGTACGCTTTCAATTTTTGGTCACCAGATGCGTTTCAATCTGCAGGATGGTTTTCCGCTGGTCACCACCAAGAAATGCCATATCCGCTCCATTATTCATGAGCTGCTGTGGTTCCTGAAAGGTGACACTAACATCGGTTATCTCAAGGAAAACAACGTCTCCATCTGGGACGAGTGGGCCGATGAGAATGGCGATCTTGGCCCGGTGTATGGCAAACAGTGGCGCAGCTGGGGAACGGCCAGCGGTCAGGAAATTGACCAGTTAAGCCAGGTGATCGAGCAGCTGAAGCGCGATCCTGACTCACGTCGGATTATCGTTTCTGCCTGGAACGTCGGCGAACTCAGCGAGATGGCGCTGGCTCCCTGCCATGCCTTCTTCCAGTTCTATGTGGCGGATGGCAAGCTCTCCTGCCAGCTTTATCAGCGCTCGTGCGACATCTTCCTGGGTCTGCCGTTTAACATCGCCAGCTATGCGCTGTTGGTGCATATGGTGGCGCAGCAGTGCGATCTGCAGGTAGGTGACTTCGTCTGGACTGGCGGTGATACACACCTCTACAGCAACCATCTGGAGCAGGCACGCCTGCAGCTGACTCGCGAGCCGCGTCCGTTGCCAAAGCTTAAGATCAAACGCAAACCGGCGTCACTGTTTGACTATCAGTTCGACGATTTCGAGATTGAAGGCTACGATCCGCATCCCGCGATCAAAGCGCCTGTCGCTATCTGATTCGCGATAAAAGATAACGCCCTGGCAACGTCGCCGGGGCTTTTTTTTGCCTGCATACCGGTAAATTTGCGACATCGCTCGCACGCTTCTGCCACTGCCTGAGTGTGGGGGGAGATTCTCTGCGGCACGCTTTCCAGCCTGTCACATAGCCTGTTGTTTCGGCTGTTCATCACCCGCACTCTGACGCCATGAAAACAGCAAACTTACGCGGTTTTACTCTGCCGGAGCTGCTGCTGGTGATGGTGATTACCGGCCTGCTCAGTCTTACCGCGTTGCACGGCTGGCAGCGCTGGCAACAGCGGCAGCAACTACGCGACAGCGCTCAGCAATTGCAGGGATTCCTGCTACGACTGCGTGCCCAGGCTAACCGGCAAAATAGCGACCTGGTGTTATGGTCACAGCCTGGCAATCCCTGGTGCATCGGTGCCGGCAGCCGCCCCGTAGCGGGGTGTGTTCACGGGAAACGGCTGCATTTCATCGTGCCGCACGCGGGCGTTGCACTCTATGACATTCGGGGCGAGCCGGGTTTCTATGGCCGCCGCAATGTTGCCAAAGCGGGCAGTATTGAGCTGGGGAACAGCGCCGGACGCATGCGGCTGATTATCTCAGCCAGAGCACGAATTCGCCTCTGCATAACGGATGAGGAGACGTGCCGTTGAAAATCGACGGATTCAGCCTGCTGGAGATGCTAATCGCCATGGCAATCAGCGCAGTCGTGATGCTAAGTACCGGACGTTTTCTGCCGCTGCTGCTGGCGGAGAATGCGGGCGTACTGCAACAGGCGCAGCTGCGTCAGGAGTTGCAGCAGATGATGGCCACGCTGGAAAAGGTGGTGCGACGTGCCGGTTATTGTCACGGTGAGTGTGGCAGTGGTGCACTGAAAATCAGCGAGAACTGCCTGCTGCTGCGCTGGGATGAGAACAGCAATGGTAAATGGGAACCGGTTGGTCATGCAGAGAGTGACTACTACGGCTTTCGCCTGCGCCAGCAGCAGCTTGAGATGCAACGCGGTGTTGACCAGTGTCAGTCAGCGGGCTGGGAACGGCTCTCCGATCCCGCATTCATGACAGTGGAGCAGTTCGGCATCAGCCAGCAGGGCGGTCAGATCAGGATAGTGCTGCAGGGGCGGGCCGGGCGCTGGCTTGAAACCGTGGAGAGCTGGGTGGAGGGCGCAAACCTGTGAAGCAGCGAGGCAGCAGTGCGCTGGGCATGGTGTTGATGATTATGGTGATCGGCAGTTTTACGCTGCATGCCAGCCGAAAGATGTCTGAACAGGGAATGCGACTGCTGGCGGATGAGCAGCAGTTTATTCAGGATTTCTGGCGGGCGCAGTCGGCGCTGCAATGGGGTCTTTCCCTGAGCTGGCCAGCGACGGAGGCAGCCCTGTGTCAGCGGGATGATCGCCAGGGCTGGCGCAGCTGTTTACAGCGAGGTGAAAAGGATGACGGTCTGCTTAAAGGTGAGGCCAGCGGCAGCGGCATGGCGGTATGGCATTGGGTGCGTTTACGGGGCAATCAGATTAGTGCGCTGCCGCACGGCTGGATTGATTACTGTCCGCTCACGCCACCGGCAACCTGCCAGTAAATGTGCCGGATTCAGTCTGCCGGAAGTGTTGTTTGCTCTGCTGTTAATGGCATTAAGCAGCAGCACGCTGCTGAACTATCATCGCGCACTGGCGCTGGGATTCAGTCAGCAGTGGTATCAGCGCGAGGCATGGCGGGTGGCTGAGCAGCGCCTGGCAGGGCATGACGTTGCCGGGTGGAAATCGACGCTGCAACAGCAGAGCGGCCCTTCAGGCTGTACCCTGGAGCGGGCGGATGTGACAGGGCCTTATCAGCGCAGCGCGACTCTGACCCGGCTGCGATGTTAAAGGTCACGGGTCGCCCTTTTGATGGGTTTCAACCGCGATACGCGGTAAAGTGACAGTGCCGCAATACCGCAGTCACGTTCTGAGTTATCACAGGAGTTTTCATGTTTCACGTTTATCACTCAAATCAGCTTGATGTGCTGAAGATTCTGGCGGCGGCGGTGATTAAACATGATCCTCTTGATGATCCTTTCGCCTCAGAAATGGTGCTGGTGCAGAGCCCGGGAATGGCGCAATGGCTGCAGATGGAGCTGGCGCAAACCTTTGGCATTGCGGCCAATATTGAATTCCCGCTGCCCGCCAGTTTTATCTGGGAGATGTTCGTCCGCGTTCTGCCCGATATCCCGGTAGAGAGTGCTTTCAGCAAGGCCAGCATGGGCTGGAAGCTGATGCACCGGCTGCCAGTGATGCTCGAACATGACGAGTTTGTCTCTTTACGCCACTATCTCCATGACGACGGTGACAAGCGTAAACTTTATCAGCTCAGTTCACGCGTGGCCGATCTGTTCGACCAGTATCTGGTTTATCGTGCCGACTGGCTCAACAGCTGGGAGCGTGGCGAAACCATTGACGGACTGGGTGAAGCGCAGCGCTGGCAGGCCGCACTGTGGCGCGATCTGGTAAGTTATACCCAGGCGTTGCGCCAGCCCGAATGGCACCGTGCCAACCTCTATTCGCGATTTATTCAGACGCTGGAGCAGGCGAAAACCACGCCGGAAAATCTACCGAAACGGGTCTTCATCTGTGGTATCTCTGCACTGCCGCCAGTCTATCTGCAGGCGTTGCAGGCGCTGGGACGTCACATCGACATCCATCTGCTGTTCACCAATCCCTGCCGCGACTACTGGGGCGACATTCAGGACTATGCGTTTCTGGCGAAACTGCAGAGCCGTCAGCGCCGACGTCATGGTGCCGATGAATCACGCGGGCTTTTCCGGGATGCAGAGCAGGCACCCGCGCTGTTTAACGACGCTGGCGAACAGCAGCTCACTAACCCGCTGCTTGCCTCATGGGGCACGCTGGGACGCGATAACCTGTTTCTGCTCAGTCAGATGGAGTCAAACGACGATATTGATGCGTTTGTGGATGTAGAGCCGGATAACCTGCTGCACTGCATGCAGCACGATCTTCTCAACCTGCAGGATAACGCCATCATCGGACTGAATGCGGCGGAACTGGCGCACAGCGATCAGAAGCGCCGCCTGGATCCGAACGATCGCTCTATTGCGGTACAGGTCTGCCACAGCGCCCAGCGTGAAGTCGAAGTATTGCAGGATCATCTGCTGGCGATGATGGAGACCGATCCGACGCTGAAAGCACGTGACATTATCGTCATGGTGGCAGACATCGACGCTTACGCGCCGTTTATTCAGGCGGTGTTCGCCAACGCACCCGCCGATCGCTACCTGCCGTTTGCGATTTCAGACCGGCGGGCCAGTCAGGCGCATCCGGCCATTGTGGCCTTTCTGAATCTGCTGGCACTGCCGGACAGCCGTTTTGTCTCAGAGGATGTGCTGGCGCTGCTGGATGTCCCGGCGCTGGCTGCTCATTTCTCTATTGATGAAAGCGGCCTGCGCTTACTCCGGCGCTGGGTCAGCGAATCGGGTGTGCGCTGGGGGCTGGATGATGCCAGCGTGGAAGCGCTGTCACTTCCGATTACCGGCCAGCACACCTGGCGCTTTGGCCTGCAGCGCATGCTGCTGGGCTATGCGATGGAGAGCCACAACGGTGACTGGGAAGGGATTCTGCCTTATGACGAGTCGAGTGGTCTGGTGGGGGAACTGGCGGGACATCTGGCAGAGCTGCTTTCCCGGCTTAATCACTGGCGGCAACTGCTGGCCGAACCCCGTCCGCTGGTCGCCTGGCTGCCACTGTGCCGGGAATTGCTGAACGCCTTTTTCAGCCCTGATGCAGAAACCGAGGCTGCCCTGCTGCTGGTGCAAGAGCAGTGGCAGCAATTGATCGAATATGGCATGGATGCGCGCTTTGAAGAGGCGATTCCGGTGGCGCTGTTGCGTGATGATTTGCGTAGCCGGCTTGATCAGCAGCGCATCAGCCAGCGTTTTCTGGCTGGACAGATTAACTTCTGCACCCTGATGCCGATGCGCTCAATTCCTTTTAAACTGGTCTGTCTGCTTGGCATGAATGACGGCGTCTATCCCCGTACCCTGGCACCATTAGGTTTTGACCTGATGCAGCAGCAATCCCGCAAAGGCGATCGCAGCCGCCGCGATGATGATCGCTACCTCTTTCTGGAGGCGATGATTTCGGCACAGCAGCAGCTCTACATCAGTTATATCGGACGCGCGATTCAGGATAATACGGAACGCTACCCTTCGGTGCTGGTCACAGAACTGCTGGATTACATTGGTCAGAGTTTTTATCTGGAGGGTGACGGTCATCTTGAGCTTGATGAGAGTGCTGCGCGGGTGCGGATGCACCTGCAGCACCTGCACAGCCGGATGCCATTTGCTGCAGAAAACTTCCAGCCAGCTGCCAGACTCCAGAGCTTCGCCCGTGAGTGGCTGCCTGCCGCGCAGGGAACCGGGCAGCCGCAACCTGATTTTGTTCAGCCGCTGGAAGCGCCGTTAATTGATGCGCTGACGCTGGAGGCGTTTCTGCGTTTCTGGCGACATCCGGTCCGCGCCTGGTTTCACCAGCGGCTCGGTGTAAGTTTCTGGCTGGAGGAGAACGAACTGCCCGACAGCGAGCCATTTGCCCTCGACAACCTGGAGCGTTACCAAATCAATGCGCAGCTGCTGAATGCCCTGGTCGAAGGCGAGGACACCCAGCGGCTTTATGCGCACCATCGTGCGGCCGGTAATCTGCCTTATGGCGCGTTCGGTGAGCTGTTCTGGCAGGCGCAGCGTGATGAGATGCAGGAAGTGGCTGCTGAAGTGGTCACTCAGCGCAGTGATGGCGAGAGCTGGGAAGTAAACCTGCAGCTGGAGCAGGTCAGCTTAACCGGCTGGCTGACGCAGGTGCAGAGTGACGGATTACTGCGCTGGCGGCCTGGCGTGCTCAACATGAACGACGGACTGTTACTCTGGCTGGAGCATCTGGTCTACTGCGCACTGGGCGGCACCGGCAGCAGCCGGATGTTTGGCCGGCAGCAGAGCCGCTGGTGTTTCCTCGCCGTGCCGCAGGCTGAGGCGATCGCTGCGCTGAATGAATATGTCGCAGGCTATCTCGCGGGTATGCGCCAGCCGCTGATGTTGCTTAACAAGAGTGGCGGCGCGTGGCTGACCGCCAGCTATGACAAAAAAAGCCAGCAGTTGCTGACCGATGAAGCGACGCAGCTCAAAGCGCGTAATCGACTGCTGACCGCCTGGCAGGGTAATTATCAGGTTGAGGGCGAGGGCGGCGATCCCTATCTGCAGCGTCTTTGCCGTGTGCTGGATGAGCCACAATTGCAGCAGATAACTGAGGCGGCACAGCACTGGTATTTACCGGTGCTGGCTGCACATCAGGATGATGAATAGCAGGTCAGAAGGCACTTTTGCTAACTGGCTTATTACACAGAAATTTTGCTCTGCTTTGAGCCGCCGTGTCAGAGATTGGCGGCTTATCGGGAAACGAGAGGGGTTTACATGCGGGTACACGCACGCTGGATAGCGGCGCTATTGTTAAGCCTGGTGGCCTGGACAGCACAGGCGCAGGCATCATCAGGCTGGCAGCCAGTTAACGACACCATTCGCAAAAGTGAACAGGATCCTCGCCACTATCAGGCAATCCGACTTGATAACGGGATGACGGTGTTACTGGTTTCCGATCCTGTCGCACCGAAATCGCTGGCAGCACTGACGCTGCCGATAGGATCGCTGGACGATCCCAATCAGCAGGCGGGACTGGCACACTACCTCGAGCATATGGTGCTGATGGGCTCAAAGCACTACCCGCAGCCGGATAACCTGGCCGAGTTCCTGAAAAAGCATGGCGGCAGCCACAACGCCAGCACGGCCTCTTACCGCACCGCCTTTTATCTGGAAGTAGAAAACGATTCGCTGGAACCGGCGGTTGATCGACTCGCGGATGCGGTGGCTGAGCCACTGCTGGATCCGGTTAACGCCGATCGCGAACGCCACGCCGTGAACGCCGAGCTGACCATGGCGCGCTCGCGCGATGGCCTGCGTATGGCCCAGGTGGGCGCTGAAACGCTTAATCCGGCGCATCCGGCGTCACGTTTCTCGGGCGGCAATCTTGAAACATTGAAAGATAAGCCCGGCAGCAAACTACACCAGGCGCTGCTGGATTTTTATCACACCCATTACTCTGCGAACCTGATGAAGGCGGTGATCTACAGCAACAAACCGCTGCCGGAGATGGCATCAATTGCGGCCAGAACCTTTGGCCGGGTGCAAAATCATGACGCCAGCGTGCCGGAGATTACGGTGCCGGTGGTGACGGAAGCGCAGCAGGGCATCATCATTCATTACGTTCCGGCCCAGCCGCGCAAGCAGCTCAAAATTGAATTCCGCATTGCCAATAACAGCGATCGCTTCCGCAGTAAAACCGACACGCTGATTAGCTATTTAATCAGCAACCGCAGCAAAAATACGCTGACTGACTGGCTGCAAAAGCAGGGGCTGGCCGATGGGGTCAATGCGGGCGCTGACCCGATGACCGAGCGTAATAGTGGCGTATTTGCGATTACCGCGTCACTCACGGATAAGGGGCTGGCACAGCGTGACGAAGTGGTAGCGGCTATATTCAGCTACATCAATCTGCTGCGTCAGCAGGCCGATGATAAGCGCTATTTCGATGAAGTTTCACACGTGCTGGCGCTCGATTTCCGCTATCCCTCTATCACCCGCGATATGGATTACATTGAATGGCTGGTTGATACTATGCTGCGTGTGCCGGTTGAACACACGCTGGATGCGCCTTATCTGGCGGATCAGTACGATGCTGCCGCGATTAAAGCCCGGCTGAACGAGATGACCCCGCAGCATGCACGCATCTGGTATATCAGCCCGCAGGAGCCACACAACAAAACCGCCTATTTTGTGGATGCGCCTTATCAGGTTGAGAAGATCACGCCACAAACCTTTGCCGACTGGCAACAGCGCGCCAGCCAGATCACGCTGGCGATGCCCGTGCTGAACCCCTATATCCCGGACGACTTCACCCTGTTGCCGTCGGACGGAAAAACGTATCAGCATCCGGTGAAGCTGGACAACAATGACGGTATGCGCATTTACTGGATGCCCAGCCGTTATTACGCCAGCGAGCCTAAAGCGGCGATCACCCTGGCGTTACGCAATAAAAACGCCATCCGCGACGCCCGTCAGCAGGTGCTGTTTGGCCTGAATGATTACCTCTCCAGCCTGGCACTGGACGAACTTAACTCGCAGGCTTCGGTGGGCGGCATCAGCTTCACAACCGGCGAAGATGAAGGGCTGGTGTTCAGTGCCAACGGCTTCACGCAACGTCTGCCGACGCTACTGAAGAAACTGGTGGAGGGTTATGCCACTTTCCAGCCGACAGAACAGCAGCTTGAGCAGGCTAAATCCTGGTATCTGGAGCGGCTGGACGCGGCAGAAAAAGGCAAGGCGTTTGAGCAGGCGATTCAGCCGATGCAACTGCTGTCGCAGCTGCCTTATACCCAGCGCGAGACGCGCCGCAGGCTGGTCAGCACAATCTCACTCAAGGATGTGACGACCTACCGCGATACGCTGTTCCGCGATGCGACGCCAGAGATGCTGGTAGTGGGTAACCTCAGTGCTGACAGCGTGAAGCAACTGGGACATGAGCTTAAGCAGCAGATGCAGAGTAATGCCACCCGCGACTGGCACAGCCAGTATGTGACCATTAAAAAACCGCTGAAAGCCAACCTGCAGCAGAAGGGCAGCAGCACCGACTCCGCTCTTGCCGCCCTCTATGTTCCACTGGGATATGGTGAATATCAGAGCATGGCGCACAGCTCAATGTTGAGCCAGATCGTTCAGCCGTGGTTTTACAATCAGCTGCGTACTAAAGAGCAGCTCGGCTATGCGGTCTTTGCCTTCCAGATGCCAGTGGGCCGCCAATGGGGTGTCGGCTTCCTGCTGCAAAGTAACAGCAAGCAACCGGACTGGCTGTTGCAGCGTTATAAGGCCTTCTATCCACAGGCAGAAAAACGATTACGCAGCATGAGTAAGGCAGATTTTGCCCAGTACCAGCAGGCGATGATCAATGATTTGCAGCAGCGTCCTCAGACGCTCTTTGAGGAAGCAGATCGTTTTAGCCGCGACTTTGATCGGCAGAATGATCACTTTAATACCCGGCAAAAAGTGATCGAGCAGGTTCAGCAGTTAACCCCGGCCAGCCTGGCAGACTTTTTCCGGCAGGCCGTGATTGAACACAAGGGCATGGCAATGACCTCGCAGATTGCCGGCACCGGCAATGGCAAAACTGAATTTGCCCGCCAGCCTGGCTGGAAAACCTGGAATGAAGTGGCGCAATTGCAGCAGTCGCTGCCGGTAAAGAGTGAGACCCAATGACGCAGTTACCTCCCGTATCGCTGAATCCTTTAACGCTGCCGCTCAGAGGCGAGCGGCTGATTGAGGCGTCAGCGGGAACCGGAAAAACCTTTACCATTGGACTGCTCTATCTGCGCCTGCTGCTGGGGCTGGGCGGAGAAAACGCCTACAGCCGCCCGCTTTCGGTAGAAGAAATCTTAGTGGTGACCTTCACCGAAGCCGCCACTGCGGAACTGCGCGGACGCATCCGCGAGAATATTCATCAGTTACGTCTGGCCTGTATCCGCGGCAAAAGCAGCAATCCGATGCACCAGTTACTGCTGGAGCAGATGCCGGATCTCAGTCAGGCCGCCGCGCAGCTGCTGGCTGCTGAGCGGCAGATGGATGAAGCCGCCATCTTCACTATTCACGGTTTCTGTCAGCGGATGCTCAATCTCAACGCGTTTGAATCGGGCATGCTATTTGAGCAGGAACTTATTGAAGATGAGCAGGCGCTGCTGAAGCAGTCGACCGCTGATTTCTGGCGTCGTCAATGCTATCCACTGAGTCTGGATGTGGCGCGAATCATTGCTGCGGAGTGGAGCGGGCCTGACAGCCTGCTGACCACGCTGCGCCCCTGGCTGCAGGGAGAATCACCCAGCCTGAAACGTCCGCCCGCAGCCGATGAGACGCTGGCATCACGCCACGCCCGTAACCTTGCGCGCATTGAGGCTATCAAACAGCAGTGGCAGACGCTTAGCGCCGATGTTGAAGGCATAATCAGTGCTTCTGGCGTGGATAAGCGCAGCTACAGCAGTAAACATCTGCCCAACTGGGTCGCAAAAGTCACGCAGTGGGCCAGCAGTGAGACGCTGGATTATCAACTGCCGAAAGAGCTGGAGCGCTTTGGGCAGCAGGTGCTGGATGAGAAAACCAAAAAAGGTGACGCCCCGCGACATTCGCTGTTTGAGGCGATCGATCAGTTTCTGGCAGAACCCTTGTCGCTGCGCGATGTGATCATCGCGCAGGCGCTGACCGATGTGCGTGCCACGGTGCAGCGTGAAAAGCGGTTACGCGCACTGTTAGGCTTTGATGATCTGCTCAGTAAACTCGATGAGGCGTTGCAGCAGCCCGGCGGCGTGTTGCTGGCAGAAACCATCCGGGCGCGTTTCCCGGTGGCCCTGATTGATGAATTCCAGGATACCGATCCACAGCAGTATCGAATCTTTCGCACGCTCTATATGAATCAGCCGGAGCAGGCGCTATTACTGATCGGCGATCCCAAGCAGGCAATCTATGCGTTTCGCGGTGCGGATATTTTTACTTATCTGCGGGCCAGAAGCGAAGTCAGTGCTCACTATACGCTCGATACCAACTGGCGTTCTTCACCTGAGATGGTCGGGAGTGTCAACCGCCTCTTTTCTCAGCTCGATTCACCTTTCCTCTTCTCGGCGATCCCCTTCCAGCCGGTTAAGCCTGCTGCACCCAACGAGTCACTAAAGCTGATTTTTGACCAGCAGCAGCAACCCGCATTGCGTTTCTGGCTGCAGCCTGGCGAGGGCGTTGGCAACAGCGACTACCAGCAGTTTATGGCGCAGCAGTGTGCCGCCGATATCAGCCGCTGGCTGGTGGCGGGACAGCAGGGACGAGCCTGGCTGGGTAAAGGTGAGGCGCTGCAACCGGTGCGGGCTTCCGATATCACCGTGCTGGTGCGCAGTCGCAATGAGGCCGGTTTAATCCGCGACGCGCTGAATGCATTGTCGATTCCGTCGGTCTATCTCTCCAGTCGGGACAGCGTCTATACCACGCCGGAAGCGCGCGAATTACTCTGGTTGCTGCAGGCGATACAGGCACCGGAACAGGAACGGCTGCTGCGTAGCGCCCTGGCAACGTCGATTTTTGCCATCGATGCGGCGACCCTGGACGCGCTGACACAGAATGAGCGCGAGTGGGATGCGCTGGTGGAGCAGTTTGCCATCTGGCAGCAGTTATGGCATCAGCGTGGCGTGTTACCGATGCTGCGTGATGTGATGATCAAGCGGCAACTGGCGGAGAATATGCTGGCCTCGGAGAACGGTGAACGTCGCCTGACTGACCTGATGCATCTGGGGGAACTATTGCAGGAAGCCTCGGTGCAGCTGGAGAGTCCGCACGCGCTGGTGCGCTTCCTGGCGCAGCAGATTGCCCGGCCAAACAGCCAGGCCTCCAGCCAGCAGCTGCGTCTGGAAAGCGACCGCCATCTGGTGCAGATCATCACCATCCATAAATCGAAAGGGCTGCAGTATCCGCTGGTCTGGCTGCCGTTTGCCGCCGGGTTTCGCGAGGCGGCCAGCGCACTCTATCACGATCGCGATAACTTCACGGCGCTGCTGGATGTGCAGGGTGATGCGCAGAGTCTGGCGCTGGCCGAAGAAGAACGGCTGGCAGAGGATCTGCGTCTGCTCTACGTGGCGCTGACCCGTTCGGTTTATCACTGCAGCGTGGGCATTGCACCGCTGATCAAAGGCACTCGTAAAAAAGAGGGCGAAAGCGATCTGCACAAGAGCGCGCTGGGCTACCTGGTACAGCAGGGTCAGGCGGCCGATGCGCAGCAGCTCAGCCAGCGACTCAATGCATTAACCGGTGAAGGGATTGCCCTGGTTGAAGAAGATCTGCAGCCGGGCGAAATGTGGCAGGATGCACAGCAGGGCGACGAGGCGTTAAGCAGCCGCGACGTAACCCGCGCCCTGGCGGATGTCTGGCGGGTAACCAGTTATTCCGGTCTGCAACAGCATCACAGCTCGCCACTGCTGGATGCGTTACCTAACTTCGATATTGATGCAGCGGGCGAAGAGGAGAGGGATGAAGAGGCGGCATTAACGCCGCATCACTTTCCTCGCGGTGCCTCACCCGGCACCTTCCTGCACGGCCTGTTTGAGTCGATCGACTTTACCGAACCGCCGGATCGCATCTGGCTGGAAGATCAGCTGCAGCACAATGGTTACCCGCTGAGCTGGTTACCGGTCATTGAACAGTGGATTGATAGGGTGTTACATACGCCGCTCAACGCAGAGGGGCTGACGCTGTCGGCAATCAAAGGCAGCGAAAGACTCATTGAGATGGAGTTTTATCTGCCGATCAATAATCTGCTGACGGCGACGGATCTTGACGATCTGCTGCGTCGTCACGATACACTCTCTCAGCAGGCCGCTCCGCTGGATTTTCGCCAGGTGCGCGGCATGCTGAAGGGTTTTATCGATCTGGTCTTCCGCTGGCAGGGAAAATATTATCTGCTGGATTACAAATCGAACTGGCTGGGGGAAAGTCACGCCGCTTACACGCCCGAAGCGATGGCGCAGGCGATGATTGGCCACCGTTACGATCTGCAGTATCAGCTCTATACGCTGGCGCTGCATCGCTATCTGCAGCATCGCCTGCCGGACTACGACTATCAGGACCATTTTGGCGGGGTGTTTTATCTGTTTTTACGTGGGGTGGATGGCAGCTCGCCGGACAACGGCATTTTTGCCACCCGACCTTCCGAAGCTTTTGTGGAAGAGATTGATGCGCTGTTTGGTGAAACCGGGGAGATGTTATGAGTGACATGCTGAGTCTGCTGCTGCAGGCGGTTGAGAAGCGTCTCCTGCGGCCACTGGATATTCAGTTTGCCCGTCTGGTGGCGACAGAATCACAGCCTGCGCTGCTGCTGGCGGCTGCCTGCGTCAGCGCGGAGGCGGGAGAAGGACACGTCTGTTTACCGCTGAGCAACCTCTGTGAAGATAGCCTGTTTGCGGGGCGTCAGCCTGCACTGGCCCAGGCCATCTGGCAGGCGGCTGGCGCACCGGATGACTGGTCATCACGCCTGGCAGACTGGCCGGCCGTCAGTGACGGCAGCCGTGTGACACCGCTGGTGCTGAGTAACCAGCGTTTGTATCTGCATCGGCTGTGGCACAGTGAAGGCCGGGTCGCCGACTTCTTTGCTGTGCAGGAAATCAAAACCGCGTTTGATATGCGTGCCGCAGGTGACGTGCTGAACAGTCTGTTTGGTGACCAGCCGGAGAACTGGCAGAAAATTGCTGCAGCCGTGGCGCTGACCCGCAAGACGGCGGTCATTTCTGGCGGGCCGGGCACCGGTAAAACCACTACCGTGGCGAAACTCCTCGCCGCCCTGATTCGCCTGAATCCCGGCGCGCTTCGGATTCAGTTGGCGGCACCGACCGGTAAAGCTGCTGCACGGCTGACTGAGTCTCTGGGCCGGGCGCTGCAGGATCTGGCGGTCAGCGACGAAGAACGGCGGCGTTTCCCCGCCGAAGCCACCACGCTGCATCGCCTGCTGGGCGCACAGCCTGATACCCAGCGGTTACGTTATCATGCCGGCAATCCGCTGCATCTTGATGTGCTGGTAGTAGATGAAGCGTCGATGGTCGATCTCTCGATGATGGCAAAACTGATTGCCGCGCTGCCTGCCCATGCCCGCGTGGTGTTTCTGGGCGACCGCGATCAGCTCGCCTCGGTTGAAGCGGGTGCGGTGCTGGGCGACATCTGCCGCTGCACGGAAAGTGGCTACAGCCTGGCGCGGGCAGAACAGCTTGCCCTGCTGACCGGCTGTACGCTGCAGGGCAGTGACGACAGGCAGGCACCAGTCGTGCGTGACAGCATCTGCCTGTTGCAGAAAAGTTACCGTTTTGACGCTTCATCCGGTATCGGCCAGCTGGCCAAAGCGATCAACCGCGGTGATGCAGAGCAGGTCAGGGCGGTGTTTGCTGCGGCCCATGACGATGTCAGCTATCAGACGCTGAACAGCGCGGAAGCGTATCAGGTGATGCTCGATGAGGTCGCACAGGGTTATCAGCCCTTCCTGCAGCTTATCCGACAGCAGGCGGAGCCGGCTGAGGTGATTGCCGCCTTTGGCAGCTATCAGCTGCTGTGTGCGTTACGTGACGGGCCTTTTGGCGTGCAGGGCCTGAACCAGCGCATTGAGCAGCGGCTGATGCAGCTGCAGCGCATCCGACGTCCTGGTATCGGCAGCCGCTGGTATGCCGGGCGTCCGGTAATGATCACCCGAAATGACAGCGCACTCGGCCTGTTTAACGGTGATATCGGCATTACGCTGCGGGATGAAGAGGGTAACCTGAAGGTCTTTTTCCCGCTGCCGGATGGGTCAATCAAGGCGATCCAGCCGAGCCGGTTACCTTCGCATGAAACGGCCTGGGTGATGACGGTGCATAAATCGCAGGGATCGGAGTTTGAACACACCGCGCTGGTCATGCCGACGCAGTTTCTGCCGGTGCTGACCCGTGAACTGGTCTATACCGCGATTACCCGTGCCCGCAAACAACTGACCATTTACAGCGAACCGGGCGTATTTCAGCGCGCCGTGCAGTTACAGACGCAGCGACGCAGCGGTCTGGTGGAGCGACTGGGTGAAACCAGCTGAGAAGAAGGGGGGACAGTCCACAATGGAGGCCTGTCCCTTCAGGATTAAATCAGGTCAGGTCGGCCATCAACACCTTGGAACGGCGCTGATAGTTGTACATCTCTTTTTTACTCTCGGGCAGTGACTCAATATCAACCGGCGTAAAGCCGCGCTCCTGAAACCAGTGGATGCTGCGCGTGGTTAACACAAACAGCTTTTGCAGTCCCATCTGCTTCGCCTGCAATGCCACGCGCTGCAGCAGCATCTCACCGCGTGAGGAGCTGCGATAGTCAGGATGAACCGCCACACAGGCCATCTCGCCAATCTTCTCATCCATAAACGGATAGAGGGCGGCACAGGCGATGGTCAGATTGTCGCGCTGAATAATCGTGAACTTATCGATCTCCATTTCCAGTTGCTCGCGTGAGCGACGCACCAGAATGCCCTGCTGCTCCAGCGGACGGATCAGTTCGAGGATACCGCCGATGTCGTTGATATTGGCGCGACGGATCTGCTCAGCCGACTCCATCACGATCTGCGTACCGATACCGTCGCGTGAGAAGAGCTCCTGCAACAGCGCGCCATCTTCCTGATAGCTGATGAGATGGCTGCGGCGGACTCCGCTGCGGCAGGCTTTCACCGCGCCACGCAGGAAGCGGACCGTACCAGAAAGATAATCACCTTCCTTTTCAATCTCGTCGATGCGGGCCTGTGCATCGTTCGGGAACAGCTCGGAGATGATTTCACCGTCGCTGTTCAGCACGCCCTGCTCGGAGCAGAAGCCGATCATTTTTTCCGCTTTGAGCTTAATTGCCAGCTGAGTAGCCACTTCTTCTGAAGTCAGATTAAAGCTCTCGCCGGTCACAGAGACCGCAACCGGACCCATCAGCACGATGGCATCGTTATCCAGCTGGCGATGAATCGCCTCTTCATCAATACGACGGATACGCCCGCTGTGGCAATAATCCACGCCATCATCCACGCCCAGCGGCTGTGAAATAATGAAGTTGCCGCTGACCACATTGATATGCGCGCCCTGCAGCGGGGTATTGTTAAGACTCATTGAAAGGCGGGCAGTGATATCTAACTGCAACCGACCCGCAGCCTGCTTCACTAACTCCAGCGATTGCGCATCAGTCACCCGGGTAAATTTATGATAAACCGGTTCCAGTTGCTGCTGAGCCAGGCTGGCGTCTATCTGTGGCCGTGCGCCATAAACCACCACCAGACGGATTCCCAGGCTGTGCAGCAGGCCGATATCGTTAACGATGCCAGAGAAGTTCTCATGCTCAATCGCCTCGCCACCCAGCATGATGACAAAGGTTTTACCCCGGTGGGCATTGATATAGGGAACGGTATGGCGAAAACCCTGAACCAGTTCGGTACTACGTTCCTTCACGGCCAACCTCAGTGAATGTTTATTCGTATTTTGTGTATTTTTATGCTTTTACGCCCGATTTTGCAAGTCTTAATCCTGACGAAAATTTACGTTTTTATGAGTGTCAAAGCCGCTAACAGCCTGCATTATTTAGGGTTTCCGGGGTGACATCATCCTGCGGATTGGATAAAGTTTTCGCCGCCATTTGATTAACTGGCGCTTTTTTAGACATAACACAGCAGCTGGAGCGGCATGTCAGACGGTAATTCCCATTTTTCACGCAGACGATTTTTACAGGGGACAGGTGCCTTACTGCTGCTGAGCGTCAGCCGCACAGGGCTGGCGGCAAAGAACCACATTGTGGCGGTGCGTATCTGGCCCTCGTCCACCTATTCGCGTATGACGCTGGAGTCCAGTGTCGCGCTGAAATACAAGCAGTTTGCGCTGAGCAATCCCGAACGTCTCGTCATAGATATTCAGGGCCTGCATCTTAATTCGGCCCTGAAAGGGGTAGATAAGCAGGTTCGGGTCGACGATCCCTTTATCAAAAATGCCCGGGTCGGCCAGTTCGACAGCAACACGGTGCGCGTCGTTCTGGAGCTGAAGCGCAACGTCGCACCGAAGATCTTTAATCTGGCTCCGGTCGCCGGTATCAATCACCGGCTGGTGGTCGATCTCTATCCGACCCAGAACCATGTGGAAGACGATCCGCTGCTGGCTCTGCTGAAAGATTATAATCAGGGCGATCTGGACAAGGATGAAGGGGTACAGGCACCGTTACCCGGCAAAGCGGGACGCGATCGTCCGATTATCATCATGATCGATCCCGGTCACGGTGGAGAAGATCCTGGCGCGCACGGCAAATATAAGACCCGCGAGAAAGATATTGTGCTGAAGATCGGACGGCGACTCAAAGCGCTGATCGATAAAGAGTCCCACATGAAAGCCTATATGACGCGCAATGAAGATGTCTTTATTCCGCTGCGCGTCCGGGTTGCCAAAGCCCGTAAACAGCGCGCCGATCTCTTTGTGTCTATTCATGCTGATGCCTTTACCAGTCGGGCAGCACGCGGCTCTTCGGTATTTGCTTTATCCACCAGCGGTGCCACTTCAGCCGCCGCCCGTTTCCTGGCGCAGACCCAGAATGAATCAGACCTGATTGGTGGCGTCAGCAAAAGCGGTGACCGCTATCTTGATCACACCATGTTCGATATGGTGCAGCGTCAGACGATTCATGACAGCCTGAAGTTTGGTAAAGAGGTGCTGCATCGCATGGGGCGCATCAACCATTTGCACAAACGCACCGTGGATCAGGCGGGATTTGCAGTGCTGAAAGCCCCGGATATCCCGTCAATCCTGGTAGAGACCGCGTTCATCAGTAATGTGGAAGAGGAGCGTAAGCTGCGAACCACCCGCTATCAGCATCAGGTGGCAGAGGCGATTCTGAACGGTATCAAAGCGTATGTAGAGAGTGGGGCGGCACTGGCCCATCGGTAAGGGTGTGCGGGTAGTCACGGCTATCCGCGCATTTATCTGCGGGAGAGAGGCTTAAGAGGAATTTACGAACGGCAGAAACAAAAAAACACCCTTTCAGGTGTTTAAATGATTGGTTGCGGGGGCCGGATTTGAACCGACGACCTTCGGGTTATGAGCCCGACGAGCTACCAGGCTGCTCCACCCCGCGTCCGTATCATACTTATTTCACATTGTGACTTCTGTAAAACAACTGCAGAAGTATTGGTTGCGGGGGCCGGATTTGAACCGACGACCTTCGGGTTATGAGCCCGACGAGCTACCAGGCTGCTCCACCCCGCGTCCGTATTGCTTCTATTACTTTTACTTCTCACACTGTGACTTCTGTAAAACTGCTGCAGAAGTATTGGTTGCGGGGGCCGGATTTGAACCGACGACCTTCGGGTTATGAGCCCGACGAGCTACCAGGCTGCTCCACCCCGCGTCCGTGGAAGCGCACTATACTCTCCGCGCTGATTCATGCAACCCCTTTTTAAAGATAAAAGCCAAATTAACAGCCAGTTGCTGAAGGATTCAACCATCTGGCTAATTATTGAACTGATATGCGCCAGGTCAAAGCGGATGCATTTCATTCTGTCGGGGGCTTTGCTATCGTCGCGGGGCGAACAGTTATAAAAAGAGAAGATAATGAAATCACATTGGGTGAAGTATGCACTCACTGGCGCGTTAATCACGCTGCTGGCGGCCTGTAGCTCTAAACCGACCGATCGCGGTCAGCAATATAAAGATGGCAAACTGGAACAGCCGCTGGCGCTGGTGAATCAGCCCAATGCTAAAGGTGCACCGGTTAATGGCAAAGACTTTGGCGATCAGGTGCGCCAGATTCAGTCCGCCTCATCCGCTCTTTATAGTCGTCAGAACGGCACCTACAGCGCAATTGAAAGCTGGCTGATGGCAGGTGCCGATACCCGGCAGCTTCGCCAGTATGGCCTGAACGCCTGGCAGATGGAGGGCACGGACAACTACGGTAACGTGCAGTTCACCGGTTACTACACGCCGGTCGTGGAAGCGCGCTACACCCGTCAGGGCGAATTCCAGTATCCGATCTACCGTATGCCGCCGCGCAAACGTGGAGAGAAGTTACCGAGCCGCGCCTCTATCTATAGTGGCGCACTTGATGATCGTTATGTCATTGCCTACAGCAACTCGCTGATCGATAACTTCATGATGGATGTGCAGGGCAGTGGTTACGTCGACTTTGGCGACGGCCGTCCGATGACCTTCTTCGGTTACGCCGGTAAAAATGGCTGGGGCTATCACAGTATCGGTAAAGAGCTGATCGACCGCGGTGAAGTGAAGCGCGAAGATATGTCGATGCAGGCGATTCGCCAGTGGGCGCAGGAGCACTCACCGCAGGAGGTGCGCGCGCTGCTGGAAACCAACCCGTCATTCGTCTTCTTTAAAGCTGAGCCGTTTACGCCGGTGCGCGGTGCCAGCGCCGTTCCGCTGGTAGCGAAAGCCTCGGTGGCCTCTGACCGCTCAATTATTCCGGCGGGCACCGTACTGCTGGCGGAAGTGCCGCAGTTGAATGAGAAGGGCAAATTCAACGGCAAATATGAGATGCGCCTGATGGTGGCGCTCGACGTGGGGGGCGCGATTAAAGGACAACACTTTGATATCTATCAGGGTATCGGCCCGGACGCCGCGCATCTGGCGGGCTTCTATAATCACTACGGCCGCGTCTGGGTGCTTAAAGCCGCACCGGGTGCCGGACAGCCGCTGTTCTCCAGCCCGCAAAACGGTAATAATGGTTCACTGCTTCTCGGCTCTAACTAATGTCTTCTCTGCGGGCCTCCGGGCCCGCACGACGTAACAGGTTCAACTATGAAAGTGTTAAATGACGCCTGGCATCAGCGCTTTGGCGGCACGGCGCGTCTCTATGGCCAGGATGCGCTGCAACGTTTTGCTGACGCACATTTCTGCGTCATCGGTATTGGCGGCGTCGGATCCTGGGCGGCGGAAGCGCTGGTACGCACCGGCATTGGTAAAATCACTCTGATAGATATGGATGATGTCTGTATTACCAATACTAACAGACAGCTTCATGCGTTGCAGGGCAACGTCGGCAAAGCCAAAACGGAGGTGATGGCGGAACGACTACGGGCGATCAATCCTGACTGCGACGTGATCTGCATTGATGACTTTATTACGCCCGAGAACACCGCCGAACTGATGGCCGCCGGTTTTGACTATGTGATCGATGCTATCGACAGCGTGCGGCCTAAAGCGGCACTGATCGCCTGGTGTCGCCGGAATAAGATCCCGCTGATCACCACCGGTGGCGCGGGTGGGCAGATTGATCCGACCCAGATCCAGGTCGCCGATCTGGCGAAAACCATTCAGGATCCGCTGGCGGCGAAGCTGCGCGAACGACTGAAAAGCCTGGGCGTGGTGAAAAGCAGTAAGGGCAAACTCGGCATCGACTGCGTTTTTTCTACCGAAGCGCTGGTCTATCCGCAGGCGGATGGCAGCGTCTGCGCTTCACGCAGTACGGCAGAGGGTCCGAAAAGAATGGATTGCACATCCGGGTTTGGTGCGGCCACCATGGTGACCGCCACCTTCGGCTTTGTGGCCGTTTCGCATGCGCTGAAGAAATTTCTGGCGCGCGCCGCGCGTCAGGATGCGGTCAGCGCCTGACGCGCGGCATGCTCTACCGCAGCGGCCAGCGCCTGCAGGCCGCTGCTGCGTGAGGCGCTGAGCTGGGCACGCAGCCCCAGCTCATCAAACAGGGTTAAGGGATCGGTGGCCAGTAATTGCTGCGGCGTCTGCCCTTCAACGGCGGTCAGCAGTATGGCAAGCAGGCCGCGCACGATCCGCCCTTCACTGTCACCATAGAAGTGCAGTGAGCCATCCTCACACAGCTGGCTGCCCAGCCAGACCCGGTTTTCACACCCGCTCAGTTCAATTTCCGCTGTTTTCAGTTCCTCCGGTAACGCAGGTAACTGGCGGCTTAGCTGAATCAGCTGACGATAACGATCCTCCCACTGATGAAAGCGGCCAAAGCTCTCTTTCAGACTGGCAACAGTAATCTGTTCGCCAAACGGGTGTGGCGCTAACCGCGATGAACACATAATCAAAACTCCGATAACAGCGCGATGGCGCTCTTCATGGCGCGCACCAGCGCATCAACATCCTGCAGATTATTATAGGGTGCAAAAGAGGCGCGCAGCGTGCCACTGACGCCCAGCGCCGCCAGCAAGGGCTGCGCACAGTGCTGACCAGCGCGCAGGGCGATTCCCTGCTCAGCCAGCAGCGTCACCAGATCGCTGTGATGCAGGTCAGCAAATTCAAAGGCCAGCAGGCTGGCATTGCCACAGCGGAAACTGCGAAAGCCGGGCAGTTCTGCCAGTTGCTCTTCCGCCAGCGAGGCAAGCTGCTGACTCCAGCGCTCGGCTTCGGGCAGATCGTACTGCGTCAGCCAGCTCAGTGCCGCACTCAATCCCACCACGCCAGCCACGTTCGGGGTGCCGGCTTCAAAACGCCACGGTATCGGCTGCGGCGTGAAACCATTGAAGTCGACATCCGTGATCATCTTACCGCCACCCTGCCAGGGCGTCATCGCCTCCAGCAGTTCCGCTTTGCCATATAACGCGCCAATGCCCATCGGGCCGTAAATTTTATGGCCGGAAAAAGCGTAAAAGTCGATATCCAGCGCCTGTACGTCAGGCGGACAGTGCACCACACCCTGCGCGCCATCTACCATTACTTTCGCCCCCACGGCATGTGCCAGCGGGATCGCCTGAGCAAGATCGGGGCATCCACCGGTGACATTCGACATCTGACCCACAGCCAGCAGGCGGGTACGGCTGTTGAGCAGAGCGGGTAACAGGCTGATATCGGGCAGACGATCGGGTCCTAACGGCCATTTTACGACGCGGGCACCACACGCCTGCGCAGCCATCAGCCAGGGGACCAGGTTGGCGTGGTGCTCAGCCTCACTCACCACGATCTCATCACCGGGCTGCAGGCGCGGACGCAGCCAGCTGTTCGCCACCAGGTTTATCGCTTCGGTGGTGCCGCGCGTCCAGACAATCTCACGATCGTCCGCGGCGTTAACCCAGCGGGCAACCTGATTGCGCGCCTGCTCATAGCGCTGGGTTAAGGCCTGGGCGGCGGCAAACTGGCTGCGATGAACCGTACCCGCACTGAGGCTGTAAAACTGCTGGGTGCTGTCAATAACGGCCTGCGGCTTCAGCGTGGTCGCGGCGCTGTCGAGATAGACGCCGGCGTCGGCGAGCGCGGGAAACTGCTGGCGGAATGCGGTGGGATTAAATGCGGTCATGCCGGGTCCATGATAAGAAAAATTAGGACCACACTGAAAGAATGGTCTGCGTCTGGCAAAGCTGGAAAAGCGCGTTATGCTGAATATTGCAAGGTTTGAACCAAACCCGCACAACGATCGGACGTTTAATAGTCGATCTCACTTATCGGCTGCCTCTGGTTAGCGTAACGCGGGTGGTTTGATGCAATCAATCTACAAGGAGATAGCAGATGAAAAAACTTACCGCACTACTGGCCGTGTGTACTCTGGCTTTTACCCTGAGTGCCTGTTCAAGCAATTATGTTATGCATACCAACGATGGTCGCACCATTGTGGCTGCCGGCAAGCCTAAAGTTGATAACGATACCGGCATGATCAGCTATAAAGATGCGAATGGCAACGAGCAGCAGATTAATCGCTCTGATGTCAAAGAAATGGTCGAGTCAAAGTAAGCAGCAAAAAAAAAGCACCGCAATTTGCGGTGCTATTTAAAAATCACTATGGACAGACAGGGTAAATCTACAGGAATTAAGAGTTCGATCCGCAATCGTCGGATCAAAAATTGCAAACACAACATCACGACCACAAGCCAAAAGCTTTCAGAAAATCTGCGAACTCACTCACAAATCTAAAAACTTTTCGTTCCGGCTCAGGAAGTGCGGCAACTATAGGTATTTGCTGGAGGTTCCTCAACGGACAAATTATAATGCCTCGGATTAAAAATTCTAATACGTAAACGCTTTGTATAAGCCTGCGTATTTTTCGCCGATCCGGATACGGAAAACCATGTCGAAACGCCTTCCTCCTCTTAACGCACTGCGGGTTTTTGATGCCGCTGCGCGCCATTTAAGCTTTACTAAAGCCGCTGAAGAGCTGTTTGTCACCCAGGCTGCCGTAAGCCATCAGATTAAATCTCTGGAAGATTTTCTGGGTTTAAAGCTGTTTCGCCGGAGGAATCGTTCGCTGTTACTGACTGAAGAAGGGCAAAGCTACTATCTCGATATCAAAGAGATTTTCTCGGCACTTAACGAAGCGACCCGCAAACTGCAGGCGCGCAGTGCCAAGGGAGCGCTGACCGTCAGTTTACTGCCAAGCTTTGCTATTCAGTGGCTGGTTCCCCGCCTCTCCAGCTTTAATATGGCTTATCCGGGGATCGATGTGCGTATCCAGGCTGTTGACCGCGATGAAGAGAAACTGGCCGACGATGTCGACGTGGCAATTTTCTATGGACGCGGCAACTGGCCCGGCCTGCGGGTTGAGAAACTCTATGCTGAATATCTGCTGCCGGTCTGTTCGCCATCACTGATGACCGGCGATAATCCGCTGAAAACGCCGGTAGATCTCTCGCGCTTTACCCTGCTGCATGACGCCTCCCGCCGTGACTGGCAATCGTATATCCGCCAGCTGGGCCTGCAGCATATAAATGTTCAGCAGGGGCCGATCTTCAGCCACAGCGCCATGGTGTTGCAGGCGGCGATTCATGGTCAGGGCGTGGCGCTGGCCAACAACGTCATGGCGCAGAGCGAAATAGAGGCCGGGCGATTAATCTGTCCGTTTAATGATGTATTAGTCAGTAAAAACGCTTTTTATCTGGTTTGTCATGACAGTCAGGCAGAACTGGGTAAAATAGCCGCCTTCCGACAGTGGATCCTGGAAAAAGCTGCAACCGAACAAGAAAAATTCCGCTTTCGCTATCAACAATAACATATTGATTTATTTGCATTACGATGCAAAAGCACTCTGAGGATCGGTTAATGTCCAGTCGTGCCATGTTTGTTTTTGCGGCTATCAGCGGATTTCTGCTGGTGGCTTTTGGTGCATTTGGTGCCCACGTTTTAAGTCAGTCGCTGGGTGCTGCTGAAATGGCCTGGATTCACACCGGGCTGGAATATCAGGCTTATCACACGTTAGCGGTGATGGGACTGGGTGCCGCGATGTTACGCCGCGCCAATATCTGGTTTTACTGGAGCAGTGCGCTGATGGCGCTCGGCACCGTGTTGTTTAGTGGCAGCCTCTATTGTCTGGCGCTGTCACATCTGAAGTTTTGGGTTTTTATCACACCGGTGGGCGGGGTCTGTTTCCTCGCCGGTTGGTTATTGATGTTGATTGGCGCGCTGCGTCTTAAACGAAAGGCAGAACGCCATGAATAAAGTTTTACTCTATTGTCGTCCCGGTTTTGAAAAAGAGTGTGCGGCGGAAATCAGCGCCAAAGCGGCTGAACGTGAAATCTACGGCTTTCCGCGGGTTAAAGATGACTCCGGCTACGTGCTGTTTGAGTGCTATCAGTTTGAAGATGCTGAGCGTCTGGCGCGTGAGTTACCGTTTGACGAGCTGATCTTTGCCCGTCAGATACTGGTCGTGGGCGAAATGCTGCGTGACCTGCCGCAGGAAGATCGCATCACCCCGATTGTCGGCATGCTGACTGGCGTGGTGGAGAAGGGCGGCGAACTGCGTGTGGAAGTGCCTGACACTAACGAAGCGAAAGAGCTGACCAAATTCTGCCGCAAGTTCACCGTGCCGCTGCGTTCAGCACTGCGTGAAAGCAAGATTCTGCTGAATTATGAAAGTTCGAAACGCCCGGTTGTTCATGTGTTTTTCATCGCGCCAGGCACCTGCTACGTCGGCTACTCCATCCGGGAGAACAGCTCGCCGTTTTACATGGGTATCCCACGCCTTAAATTTCCTTCCGATGCGCCAAGCCGTTCCACACTTAAGCTGGAAGAGGCGTTCCACGTCTTTATTCCTGCGGATGAGTGGGATGAGCGTTTAGCCAGCGGCATGTACGCCGTGGATCTCGGAGCCTGCCCGGGCGGCTGGACCTGGCAGCTGGTCCAGCGCAGCATGATGGTTTATGCAGTGGACAACGGACCGATGGCCCCGAGCCTGATGGATACCGGCCAGGTGATGCACGAGAAAGCTGATGGGTTTAAATTCCGTCCGCCACGCACCAACATCAGCTGGCTGGTATGTGACATGGTGGAGAAGCCGGTGCGCGTGGCTAACCTGATGACCGACTGGCTGGTTAACGGCTGGTGTCGTGAAGCGATCTTCAACCTCAAATTGCCGATGAAAAAGCGTTATGAAGAGGTCACGCAGAATCTGGCCATGATGCAGGAGCGCTTTGATGAGAATGGCATCAATGTGCAGATTCGCGCCCGCCAGCTCTATCATGACCGCGAAGAGGTGACGGTTCATGTGCGCCGTATCTGGGCAGCGACCGGTGGTCGTCGCGACGAACGTTAATCGCCGGGCTGAGTGAAGCTGCACTCAGCCGGTGTAACGCAGCGTATTCAGATTGCCCTGCAATTCCAGATCCCGCTTCAGCGTAGCCACCTGACGGCTGATCTCAGCCATCTGCTGGCCTTCAGCAAGCTTTTCCTGCCATCTGGCGGGTACCTTATCCAGTTGCTGATAGATCCCTTCAAGCGTATGAAACTCTGCCAGCAGCTGTTTCGCGCTTTTGGGGCCGATGCCGGTAATGCCTGGAATTTTACTGCTGCTGATGCCGCACAACCCCCAGTAGTCGGGGAGTAACCGGGGGGCCACACCAAATTCAACTTCGATAAAAGGCAGATCGAGCCAGCGTTTCTGAAAGTAGTCGCGGATGCGGATTTCGGGGGCCAGCAGCTGACAGTAGCCTTTGTCGGTGGACACGATGGTGGCCTGATGTCCGGCCTGAGCCATTTTCACCGCCAGCGTCGCCGCCAGATCATCTGCCTCATCCTCGCCCGCTATCCAGCAGCTTACGCCTGCCGAACGAAAAGCCTCCTGCAATGCCGGCATCTCTGCCTGTAAATCGTCTGGCATCGGCGGGCGACCGCTTTTGTAATCGGGCAGCAGCTGATGTCGCCAGCCCTGATGACGTGCTTCGCCATCAAAAACCGCCACAGCATGAGTCGGACGGGCGTGGCCCAGAATCTGGCGCAGCGCAGCTACGCAGCCGTCGACACAGGGGGAGCCTTGTACCGCATGCAGACGGCGAATCAGATTCAGCGCGTCAACAATAACAAGATGAAGAGCCATGAGCGTATGGGCAGCCCGGGGGCTGCCTCCTGGTTTATTTGATAATTTCGTAGCAGGGGATGTAGGCAGTGCCAGGCAGTTTCATGCGTTGCTGGGCAACGAATCCCTGTAGCAGCTCATCCATGCGGTGCATGATGTCGGGATCGCCATGCAGTTTGTAGCGTCCCTTCTCGCGGATTTCGCGGATGCCCATCTCTTTGACATTACCGGCGACGATACCTGAGAAGGCACGGCGCAGGTCGGCAGCCAGCTTCTCGGGAGGCTGATTGGTATAAAGATTGAGGTTGGCCATATTTTCATGCGTTGGCATGAACGGCACCTGCAGATCGGGCTCAATGCGAATCGACCAGTTAAAGCTGTACGCATCGCCGGTTTCACGACGGTTCTCTTTCACCTGCGGCATCGCTTTCTTCATCAGACGTGCCACTTCTGCTGCATCGTTAATGATGATCTGATAATGCTTACGCGCCTGCTCACCCAGGGTGTTCACGATGAAATCATCCAGAACGCGGAAGTAATCGGCACTCTCTTCCGGGCCGGTCAGAATCAGCGGCAATACCTGGTCGTTGTTCTGCGGATTCATCAGGATGCCCAGCAGATAGAGTAGCTCTTCAGCCGTACCAACGCCGCCCGGGAAAATGATGATGCCATGAGCGATACGCACAAACGCTTCCAGACGTTTTTCAATGTCCGGCATGATGATCAGCTCATTCACCAGTGGATTCGGCGGTTCAGCTGCAATAATTGAGGGTTCGGTGAGGCCGATAAAGCGGCTGTCGCGATAGCGCTGCTGAGCATGGCCAACTGCTGCGCCTTTCATCGGCGCTTCCATCACGCCTGGCCCGCAGCCGGTACAGATATTCAGTTCACGCAGTCCAAGCTGCGTACCGACATTGCGGCAATACTGATACTCAACGGCGTTGATTGAGTGACCACCCCAGCAGACTACGGTGTTGGGATACTCGCCGATGTGCAGAGCCCGCGCATTACGCAGAATGGAAAATACCGTGTTGGTGATGGTGGCAGAATCATTCTCTTCGGCTGCGCTTAACCGGCCCGGTATGTTGAGCTGGCCGCTGACAAACAGGATGTCACGCAATACCGCAAACAGGTTAGCCTGTAGTGAGCGAATAATGCGGCCATCCACGAACGCCTCTTCCGGCGGATTGATCAGTTCCAGTTTGACGCCGCGCTCCTGGCGCAGCACGTTGATGTCGAAGTTCTCAAAGCGGGAGAGCAATTCGTGGCTGCTGTCAGTCTGGCTGCCGGAGTTAAGCACGGCCAGAGAGCAATTGCGAAACAGCTGATAAAGGTCGCTGCTGGCTGTGCGCTTGAGCATGTCGACTTCCAGCTGCGAGAGCAGATCCATTGAGCCAAGTGGGCTGATATGGGTAATCAAATGAACTCCTTTACACCCGCCTGGGTGCGTGTTGGCACTGCAACGGCAGTGACGAAAATCCCTGGTCGGCAACCCGCAGGTTGCCGCCTTCACCAGAGTAGCCTTGTCGGCCCGCACAGCTCAAGCGGAACTGCGCTTATGCCACCCAGCCTGAGAGAAGCCTCGCAAACTACTGACGGACCAGCCGCGAAAAACCGGGCGAGAAGGGCACATTGGTGCGCCACGGGTTAATATCCAGCCCACCACGTCGGGTGTAGCGCGCATAGACCGTCAGCGCTTCCGGCTGGCAGAATCGCATCACATCATTAAAGATGCGCTCAACACACTGCTCATGAAATTCGTTGTGCTGGCGGAATGAGACCAGATAGCGCAGCAGTGCTTCACGTGCGATGCGCGGGCCTTTATAGCGGATCATGACCGATCCCCAGTCGGGCTGGTTGGTAATCAGGCAGTTCGACTTGAGCAGATGGCTGACCAGCGTCTCTTCAACGATTTCGCTGCCTGCGGCATCAGCCAGATAGTCAGCATTGAAGCGATAATCCTCGATGGCGATATCCTGCTCATCAATACAGCAACCCTCAAAATGACCAATCGGCTGGCCTTCTATTTCATTGAGTCGGAACAGCGCGACCCGCGCTTCCCCTTCAGCACAGGCACTCAGATCCCGCTCCAGCGTCTGGCGAACCTCACCCCAGTCGGCAAAGCGGGTCTGATTGAAACTGTTCAGGTAGAGCTTGAAGCTTTTCGACTCAATAAGATTGCGGCTCTGCGCATCCAGCACCACTTCGCCAACGGCAACCTGTGGCAGACCTTTGCTGTTTAGCCACGAGAGTTCATACAGGGTCCAGATATCGCTGCCGGTAAAGGGCAGACTGTCGGGAAACAGGCCAAGCGGTTCCCGGTTCAGGCTGCGCGGCACCGCCTGTAGTAAGCTGTTGTCATACCGATCGTGATAGGCTGTGGGTTTGCCCAGCGTCAGGTTACTGAGCGCCTGATCCTGTTCATGCGTAGTCATTGCGGTTACCACCAAAATTAATCAAAGTGGCTAAGTGTAACCTATCAGAAGTGAGAATATGAATGATGCAGCAAACTGCCGCCGCGTTGCGCGATTTTACCACCCGATACTGTCAGCACTGGCTTCAGCAGGCCGGGCATGCGCCGGCCAGCGGCGATCTCTATGGCGTCCCCTCGCCCTGTGCACTGGAAGAACGCGAGCAGCAGGTCGTCTGGCAGCCGCAGCCGTTTAGTCTGCCACCGACCCTAGATGCGGTTGAGCGGGCGGTCGACATCCAGCTTCAGCCGCCGATCACGGAATTTTATACCACGCAGTTTGCCGGCGATATGCAGGCCCGTTTTGGTGAGAATCAGCTGACTCTTTTACAGGTGTGGAGCGAGGAGGATTTCCTGCGGTTACAGGAGAATCTGATTGGGCATCTGGTGATGCAGCGCCGCCTCCGACAGTCGCCTACGCTGTTTATTGCCACCACCGATTCAGAGGAAGAGATCATCTCTCTGTCTAATCTCAGCGGTGAAGTGATCCTGGAGCAGCCTGGTCGTAAACAGCGTGTGGTCCTGGCAGATAGTCTTGAGATATTTCTTAAGTCATTACAACCGGTTATCATCTGAATTGCAGTTATTTGCCGCCTGGCTTGTGAGATATCTCTTACAACTACTGTGAGAGATCGCCATATAAAAATTAAGACATCCGGAAGGCCCAGATGTAAAAATATTGTGAATCATCAACTTAATGGCGTTAATCTGAATTTGTGCAGCACATTTCGTAAAGTTTCGCTGTAAGTACCTTGTGCGCGTAACGAGTTCTGTCAAAATGTTTCGCACTGCAGGATGCTCAGGAAACAGATATCGTCAGGATGATGATAAGCCATGAGGCAGGAACGTAACGGAGCTTACGGCACACGGAAGGTTTCAGGATGAAACAGGATCGCTCAGGCGTGAGCAAGGGACACCTCCAGGATGGAGAATGAGAACCCCTCAGAAGAGGTGGTGGGCCAGGATGCTAAGGATACATCAGGACGATGCGCGACAGGAGTTCGCACTGGACAAGTTGTCATGGAAGAGCAGGGAGCACAAACGTAGCAGGATGGCTGCAAACGAACCGGGAGCACTGTTTATACAGTGCTCCTTTTTTTGTGCCTGTGCCAACAAGTGATATGCTTGCCGCCCATTTTTGACTGCTTGCAGGAGGTGGCGCATGACGCCTGAACAATTGATTACGCAACGGCTGGAGCAACTGGAAGCGGTGATGCGTGAGCACCATCTCTGGCAGAGTACCCCTCCGTCCGGAGACGCGCTCGAGAGCCGTGAACCCTTTTGCCTGGATACGCTGGAGCCGCTGCAGTGGCTCCAGTGGGTGCTGCTTCCGCGGATGCATGCCCTGATTGCGGCTCAGCATCCGTTACCGCAAAACTTTGCCGTTGCTCCCTACTACGAGGTGGCGCTGGTGCCTGACCAGCCCGGCATTGCGCCGCTACTACTGACCCTGCGTCAGCTTGATGCGTTGATGAAGGATGCAGCCCACTGATGCTGGAGATACTCTATCAGGATGAGTGGCTGGTTGCCGTCAACAAGCCCAGCGGCTGGCTGGTTCATCGCAGCTGGCTGGATCGCCATGAAACGGTGTTTGTGATGCAGACCGTTCGCGATCAGATTGGACAGCATGTGTTTACCGCGCATCGGCTGGACAAACCCACCTCAGGCGTACTGCTGATGGGGCTTTCAAGCGAAGTCGGCCGTCTGCTTTCCCTGCAGTTCGAACAGCACCAGATGCAGAAAACCTATCACGCTGTCGTACGCGGCTGGCTGGAGAGCAGCGGAACGCTCGACTATCCGCTGGTGGAAGAGCTGGATAAAATTGCTGACAGGCACGCCACTGAAGCGCGTACCGCACAGCCCGCCGTCACCGATTATCAGTCACTGGCGACGGTCGAGATGCCGGTCGGCATTGGCCGCTATCCCACATCGCGTTACAGCCTGGTTGAAATGGCCCCTAAAACCGGTCGTAAGCATCAGCTGCGTCGTCATATGTCGCACCTGCGTCATCCGATTATTGGCGATTCGGCGCACGGTGATTTGCGCCAGAACCGGGGTGCTGCCGAACATTTTGGCGCTAACCGGCTGATGCTGCACGCCAGCAGCCTGGCACTCACCCATCCGGTGACCGGCGAACCTTTACTGATCCGCGCCGGACTGGATGGCGTCTGGCAAAACCTGATGAACCAGTTTGGCTGGCAGGATCGCATTCCTGAGGTGCCGCGGGTTGAGTTTAACGCCGCGCCAGGACAGGATAACGTTTCAGAATAAGGGAGAAAGCAGATGGCAAAGATTGGCATTTTTGTGGGGACGGTATACGGCAATGCGCTGCTGGTGGCGGAAGAAGCGGAGCCCGTTCTGCAGCAGCAGGGTCACAGCGTCACCGTGTTTGACGATCCGACGCTGGCAGACTGGCAGAACTATGCCAGCGACGTGGCGTTAATTGTCACCTCAACCACCGGACAAGGCGATTTTCCCGACACGATTTCAGGCCTGTTCCATGCCGTTAAAGATAAGCTGGGTCATCAGCCTGCGTTGCGCTATGGCGTGATTGCGCTGGGTGACAGCAGTTACGACCATTTTTGTGGCGCGGGTAAAACTTTCGATGCGCTGCTGCGGGAGCAGGGCGCACAGCGGGTCGGTGAGGTGTTACTGGTTGATGCCACCGAAAATCCTGAGCCGGAAGCGGTGACCTCTCCGTGGGTTGAAGCCTGGGGCGCGCAGCTCTGATGGCGACGCCAGGCTTATTGCTGCCTTAATAGTGATAATCGGCATGCCGCTGGACCGGCTGTCCGGTTTCGATGCATCGGCAAAAATCATTGGCTATCAACGCCTCGGGGATACGTCCTTTTCAGCCCTGATAAGATTTTGCCATGTATGACGAGATGATCGCCGGTTCATCCTGTTCGGAAGTGTGACTTAATACTATGGCTGGCGTGCTGTGCCCCCGGTTTTTCGTCGGCACCGCCTTTACTGGCATCCAGCGCAAATTCAGAATAGATCAGGCTAAATAGATGACAGAAAAGGGCGCTATCCGTCATCTTTAGTCTTTGCCGAACGGGATGAAAAGCACTTACAGCCTCATTCCCGGTAAGACAAGCCTGAGCATATTATGTGTACAACAGACCCTTTTGAGCTTTCGTTTCGCGTCTAATGAGCGCGCAAATCACTCAAAAAACGTTTTGCACGCTCATGCTGTGGCCTGCTAAAAAAATTCTCCGGTGACGCTTTCTCCAGAATCTGCCCATGGTCCATAAACCAGATGGTATCCGCCACTTCGCGAGCAAAATTCATCTCGTGCGTCACGCACATCATCGTCATCCCCTCCTGCGCAAGCCCCCGCATAACATTCAATACTTCACCGACCATTTCCGGGTCAAGCGCCGAGGTAGGTTCATCAAACAACATGACCGGCGGTTTCATCGCCAGCGCACGCGCTATCGCCACCCGCTGCTGCTGACCGCCAGAGAGCTGTGCCGGATAAGCTCTCGCTTTATGGGATAAGCCCACGCGTTCCAGTAATTCCTCTGCATGCTGACGTGCCTGCGACCGCTTTACGCCCAGTACCTTCATGGGAGAGAGCATAATATTGTCAAGCACTGAGATATGCGGGAACAGGTTGAAATTCTGAAACACAAAACCGATGCGTGTGCGCAGCTGATTGAGGCGTGTACTGCTGCCATGAATATCCATGCCATCAAACAAAATTTGCCCCTGCTCAATCGGCTCCAGGCGGTTTACCGTACGGATTAACGTCGACTTTCCCGATCCGGAAGGGCCACACACCACTACCACTTCACCGGGTTTAATTTCAGCGCTCAGACTGGTCAGCGCCTGATATTCGCCATACCACTTGTTAACCTGATTAAAAAGAATCATGGGCCTCATGGCAGTTCCTTATTGAGATTGCGTTTTTGTCAGCACCAGCGGCGCAGCAACGGTTTCGTTATCAGTCATTGCACTACGCCGTTTACTCGCAATGCGCTGCTCCAGTTTCTCCGCCAGCCAGGTAAGACTGAAGCAGATGATGTAGTAGCTCATCGCAACAATCGCAAACACCTGGAATGGCTTGGTCAGCAGTTGGTTACTCACCTGGTTAGCGGCATACGTTAGCTCTGGCACGTTGATGACATAACCCAGCGTACTGTCCTTAATAATGGATACCAGCTGGCTGACCAGACTCGGCAGGGAGTTATAGAGCGCCTGCGGCAGTATCACTAAACGCAACGCTCTGATATGGCTCATGCCCAGCGCACGCGACGCCTCATATTGCCCCTGTGGCAGCGCCTGAATCCCTCCGCGAACAATCTCGGCGATATAGGCGCTTTCATAAATTATCAGCGTACACAGCATGGTAGAGAAGCCGCTGATATTATGGCCAATGAGCAGCGGTACACAGAAGTAGGTCCAGAACACCACCATCATCAGCGGGATGCCGCGCAGCAAATAGACCCAGCATGCCGCAGGCCAGCTGAGCCAGCGCCAGGATGCCAGGCGTGCCAGCCCCAGCAGAATCCCTACCGGAAAAGCAAACACCACGGCCAGTACAGAGATGAGTAAGGTACAGAGCACACCACCCAGCGGGCCACTCGGGTATTGTCCCATCAGTAACAGCATGCCGTTGTCGTGCAATATAGTGAAAAGGTCGAACATCGGGATTACCTCGCGTACGCGCGCTGGAAGTGTCGCGCCAGCAATGCGCCTGCGCCCATCAATAACAGGGAGACGGCAAGATAGCCCAGCGTTCCCACCAGATAAGCCTCGAAGGTGCGGAAGGTCTGGTTTTCAATATCACGCTTAACGTAGGTCAGTTCCATCACGCCGATGACCATTGCCAGACTGGTGTTTTTGAATAACAGGACGGTGTGGTTTACCACTGCTGGCAGGGCGTTACGGATGCCCTGCGGTAGTATTACCGATCTCATCGTGCGTACATATCCCATGCCCAGCGCGCGTGCCGCTTCGCTTTGTCCCTCCGGAATGGCGCGCAGGCCACTACGAATATCTTCAGAGAAGTAAGCCGCCTGACACAGGCCGAGAGCAAACAGGGCAAACAGGAACTCGGCATTAAAATCGTTAATCCACATCTGAAGCGATTCGGGCAGCAGCGACGGAATGGCGAAGTACCACATCATTAACTGAATCAGCGTCGGTACATTGCGGTGATAGGAGACATAGATCCTCACCAGCCATACGCCTGGGCGGTAAGCCGTCAGGCGGATGACGACCAGCAATAGCGCGATAAACATGGCGAGCAGCCAGGCACCCAATGCCAGTTGCAGGGTGATCGCAGCACCATCGACAATCATCTGGCCGAAGTGGCCGGTTACCACGCTGCTAAAATCGAGTGCCATAGTGTTTCCTTCTGACAGATGGATCAGGCCACACTCTCGCCCGGACGCATGGTAGAAAGTCCGCCAGGCACCTGCAGAGTCGGGGTGATTTCAATATTGCCGATATTGACGGCAATGGGGGCCGAAACCGCAAAGGCGACGCAGTCAGCGATATCGTTCGCCTCAGGCAGTTCAAAGCCATCAATGAACTGGCGGCGCGCCGCTTCGTGGTCACCGGAAACGTTGCCAAAAATATCGGTTGCTACACGGCCTGGACAGATTTCGGTAATCCGTACCCGCTTGCCGTAGCAATCGACACGCAGCTGACGTGATAACGCATGCACAGCGGCTTTCGTCGCGTGATAAACCGAGTTACCGCCAAAGTTATAGATTGCTGCAATGGAGGTGATGTTAATAACGTGACCGCAGTCGCGAGCCACCATGCCCGGAACCAGCATTCGGCAGAGATGCAGCACGGCACGCAGGTTGACATCCACCTGTGTTTCCACCACATGTTCGTCGGCATGTAAAATCGAACCGGGGTGGGATATGCCCGCATTGTTCACCAGAATATCCACCTGCAAATCACGGCACAGTTCAGTCAATGCCGTAAGGTCAGACACGTCAACGGCGTGCGGAATACAACCAGTACGTTCCGCCAGTGCCGCCAACTGCTCTTCCCGTCGTGCCACTGCGTGGACGGTAATCCCTTCCCGACACAAACGTTCAACAATCGCTGCACCCATGCCGGCAGAGGCACCGGTCACCAGCGCGACGTTATAATCTGAAAATGGCATTGTGCCTCTCCTGTTAGCGCCGTGGTGTCCATCACCGCGGTCTGAATCGCTCTGTTTTGACTCTATGCAGTAATGCCTTACGGGTATAAGACATAAAAGATGTGAGGCGATAAGGGGGGCTTATAACCGGCTTTACACGTTCACCATGATGTTGAGCTGAGCAACTTCACTGCCATACTCCACTGGCTGATCCTGCGTAACGGCGATCGACGTCAGCGTGCCGTCTGCCGGGCTGGTGACCGGTAAATAGAGATAGCCGACCTGTACCAGCGCCAGAACCTCATCCTGCTTTACCTGCTGTCCCGCCCTGGCGAAAGCCACACCATTGAGCGGATGTTGCAGCAGGATTTTGCCAGGTATCGGCGCAACGACGGCGGTCGACGCTGGCGCGTCAGGAAGTGAGACCGTGGCTGGCAGGGCAGGGGGCTTTGCATTGAGCTGCGGCGGACCCGGGTTATAATGCAGGCGTACCTTCCAGTCTTTACCGCTTAATTCAATACTGCCCAAACCGGCAGCGCGCATCTTGTGCGCGACCTGGCGTAATTCAGGGAGAGCTAATGAGTGTTTTTCCATAGTGGTTCCGTCGCAAATAAATATTGCGAACAGGTAACAGTACCTGTTACACATCTGCTGCACTCTAGCGCATTATCCTTAGCCCTGAGTAAGAGGGTTTCGCTTTGCGGTGATAAGCGCCACTTATTCATCCCACCAGCGTTAACGGACGATTATCAACGGTACGCCGCGCCATCAGTGACAGCAGAATAGCCTTTACTGCTTCCGCTGGTTCTGACAGAGGCAGGTGATCAGACATACAGAACGACAGCGAAGCCTGAACGTCCGGTTCGACAACTTTGGCCATCCAGGCATCAGAGGCTTTCAACATTGCCCGCGCGGCGGACTCCGGCATTATGGTGCAGCCCATGCCCGCAGCCAGCGCAGCATTGAGTGTGGTTTGCGATTCAATCTCGCACATCACCCTGTAACTAAGCCCGCCATGTATAAAGGCATCATCCACCACCTTACGCATAATGTTATAGATACGCGGCAGAAACAGGTCATAGCGCGCCACTTCGGCCAGCGCAATCTGTTTAACCGGCTGAGCAATGCTGTGTGGACAAACAAAGAAAAGATCTTCTTTCATCAATGGAATAAAACGCAGACCATGAATATTTCGGTTGTCGTAAATTACCGCCATATCCATGCGTCCGTTCATGATGAGTTCGCTGAGCGTGGTGCCGAAGTTTTCATTGAAGTAGAGCACGATGTCCGGATGCTGGCGCTGTACTTCTGCCAGTAGCGGTAGCGCCAGCTGCTGGGCGGCGGTGCCGGGTGCCAGTCCGATGGATACATGACCTGAGAGCGCCGCGTCAGCGCGATCAATCGCGCTCTGCGCCTGATCACACTGGCGCATGATCGCCTGCGCATGGGTATAAAGAATCTTCCCTGCTTCGGTTGGCGTCACGCCGCGCTTGGTTCGGATTAGCAGCTGCTGATTAACTTCGCCCTCCAGAGTTGCCAGTTGCTGGCTGAGCGCGGGCTGCGCGATATGCAAAATGTCTGCAGCTTGCGTCAGGCTGCCGACATCAACGATTTTGATAAAGTACTTCAGGCGGCGCAGATTCATGGGCAAGACCTCATAATATGGCGGACATGAGAGAATAAGCAAAGTTGATGCCAGAACTGTCATACCGCCTGCAGCGGCTATTCAGCTGTACCGGGCCCTGGGTTCTTCTCACGCAGGTTGCAACCTGCACTAATGCAGTGCGCTAGCCGCATCCGTCATCGTTTTGTGTTATAGCACCAAAACAAACCTCTATTAACCGCTGCCCGCGGCCAAACCCTATTCTCTCCGGGCACCCACCTGATTTATCAATGCTACCGGAAAACCTGCTTATGCCTGATATAGCCAATCGCTTAAAAAATGTTGCCGTTTCTGCCTCTGTTGCCATGACGCAAAAAGCGCGCGATCTTGCCGCGCAGGGAATTGATGTTGTAGGCCTGTCGACCGGCGAGCCTGACTTTCCAACCCCGGAACATGCCACGGAAGCGGCTTACGTGGCGGCGCGCGCAGGGGACACACGTTACCCGCCGACCGATGGCACACCCGCATTACGCGCGGCTATTCAGCGTAAGTTTAAGCGCGATAACGGGCTGGATTACGATATCAGTCAGATTCTGAGCGCTGGCGGCGCGAAACAGATTATTTTCAATGCCATGCTGGCCACCATCAACCCGGGTGATGAAGTGGTGATCCCGACCCCGTCATGGATTAGCTATGCCGATATCGTAAAATTTGCCGGCGGCACGCCTGTGCCGGTGTTGTGTCATGAAGAAAACGGCTTTAAACCTCTGCCCGCCGACCTGCAGGCGGCTATTACCGACAATACCAAATGGCTGCTGCTCAACTACCCGAGCAACCCGACCGGTTCTGTTGCCAGCCGCAGTGAATTGCAGGCAATTGCCGATGTGATGCTGGATCATCCTCACATCTGGATCCTGACCGACGATATTTATGAACACCTGATTTATGATGGCGTCTCCTTCGTGACCATCGCCCAGGTAGAACCCCGCCTGTACGATCGCGTTCTGACGGTGAATGGGGTATCAAAAGCGTACTCAATGACCGGCTGGCGTCTTGGTTTCTGTGGTGGCCCGCTGAAACTCATCAGGGCAATGAGTAATGTAAATACCCAGAACAGTGGCGGCGTGACGACCCTGACACAGGCGGCGGCTGTCGCCGTGCTTGACGGCCCGCAGACGCTGTTAAAGGAGCGGGCGACAATCTATCGCCAGCGTCGCGACTACGTGCTGGAGCGGCTGAACGCGGTGGACGGATTGAGCTGTCATCGCCCGCAGGGGGCTTTTTACCTTTTCGTGAATATTGCCGCGTTTATTGGCAAGACCAGCGCTGGTGGACGTCTCATCAGTCATGATGCCGACTTTGTTATGGCACTGATTGAAGAGCAGCATGTGGTGACGGTACAGGGCGCAGCGTATGGTATGAGTCCTTATTTCCGCCTCTCGTATGCCACCAGTATGGAACGTCTACAGACGGGTTGCGATCGTATCGCGGCATTTTGCGCCGGTTGCCACTGAATGGCAGCCAGTCTGACATAAAAAAAGCGGTGCTTACGCCGCTTTTTTTTACGCCAATGACCCGTCCTGAATAGCGTTGCCACATTTTCCCGGTGTTCTCAGGAGAATGTGATGAAACAGTATGTTAAACGTACACAACGCAATACTCTCTGTCCTTTAAACTGGCTGTCGTTGAGCAGGCTGAAAAAGGCGAAATGACAGATGGCTATGACTGTTACCAGAACGCGCTGGCGGAGAGGGTTAATGGGATCCTGAAAAACGAGCTGCTGATAACTCACCCGGAAGGTGTTATTCAGGCAGGGAGGATGGTGGCAGAGTCACTTGAAATCCATAATAGTCAGCGACCACATCTGTTGCTGAAATACAAAACGCCTGATGCAGTGCATCAGGCGTTTTGACGGCATAACGTGTCAACCTATGCGGGTCTAGTCACAACGCTTAGTCGTTATCCCAACAGCACCTCCGAGGCCGGACACACGCTGCCGCCATTGGCTTCGATCTCGTTACGCACTATCGCTGCCAGTTCCACCGAACCCGGCGTATCACTGTGGATCAGAATCGAGCGTGCCCGAATAGGCAGCAGGTCACCTTCAATCGTGGTAACCGTCCCTTCCAGCAGAAACTGTCGCACGCGTGAGCGAACGGCACTTTCCGTGGTAATGACCGCTCCCGGCTTGCCGCGCGGCACCAGCTGACCTTTAGCATCATAGGCACGATCGGCGAGAAATAGCGTCAGGGTCGGCAGACCAATGCTTTGCGCCGCCCGCTCAATGATCGTGTCCGGCTGGGCAAAGATAATCAGATCAGGATCGATGCGCGCAATCGCCTGCATCACCTGCAATGCCACCGTTGCATCGCGATTAATAATATTGCCCATCGCAGCATGGAAGCTGAGGTGCGTCACGCGTGTGCTTTCAGCGCAGGCGATGGCGCGGAGGGCACCGAGTTGGTAAATCACCTGCTGGCACAATTCATCTGCGCTGAATGGTAATTCACGGCGGCCAAAGCCCTGGCGATCCGGCAGCCCAGGATGTGCGCCAATGCCGACGCCGTGCGCCTTCGCCAGGCGCACCATTCGCGTCATAATAGACGGATCACCGGCATGGAAACCACAGGCCACATTTGCGGATGAGACCACCTGCATCAGCGCCGCGTCATCACATACCTGCCAGACGCCAAAGCCTTCGCCCATATCAGAATTCACATCGATTTTCATGATCTTGTCCTGCTCAGAGATTCAGAGATTCAGAGATTCAGAGATTCAGAGATTCAGAGATTCAGAGATTCGCCACGTTCTTCATTGGCGGCACATCGCGGCGCAGACGATTCAGCCACTCATCCACCGCCTGCTTAATCGCCAGCGCCTCGCGCGCGTCACTGCGCACCAGCTGTAATGACTGTCCAGGCTGCAGCTGGCCGAGCTGCCATAAATCCTCTTCAATCACGCAGGCGATTTTTGGGTAGCCGCCTGCTGTATTGGCATCGCTCAGTTGAATTATGGGTTCTCCGGCGGGCGGCACCTGCACGATGCCCGGGATCAGACCATAGGAACGCATCTCCACACTCTGCGAAGGCTGGATAGGTTCACCAGAAAGGCGATAGCCCGTGCGGTTGCTTTGCCGTGACACCTGCCAGCTTTGCTGCCAGAAGCGTTCATGGTCAGCGGCGAATAACGCATATTCACCGGCAGGAATAGCACGCAGCTGAATATGGCCGTTGCGGTTACGTGGAAAAACCGACCCCAGCGCGACGAATGGCGGTACGATACCGATCCCCGTTGTCGGTAATGGCCGGACGCTGGTCACACCTATCGGCAACCGATCGCCACGTTGTAACTGACGGCCTGCGAAACCGCCGAAGCTACCGCGCAGCGCGGTGCTGCGCGAACCCATCACTTCTGGCACATCAATACCGCCCGCTACGCACAGATAACCGCGTGCGCCGCAGCGCGGATAGCGCAACTCCAGAAGCTGCCCGCTGCGCACCCGGCAACCCCACCACGGCGGTAACGCCACGCCATCCAGCTGTCCACGGCAGTCTGCGCCAGTGAGCGCAATGCAGGCATCGCGCAGGAAACGCACGCGAAACGGAAACATCTGGACTTCAATAGCCGCGGCGTTTTCATCATTGCCTAACAGCAGGTTGCCGGCGCGAAGTGCCAGCGCATCCATCGCCCCGCTTACCGATACCCCCAGTTGTCGCCAGGCAGTACGGCCCAAATCCTGCACCGTATTGAGCGCGCCACTCTGTTCAATCTCAATCACAGCTCAACCCTCTCCGGCAGGAAGCGAATAGTGTCACCGGGTGCCATCAGCGCCGGGCTTTCCGCATAGGGATCAAACACCTCGATTTCGGCATAACCAATGGCATTCCAGCCGTTCGGACCGGTGAGTACCGAGACACCTGCCTGTGCGCCGCCAATGGTGACGGTACCTTTCAGCATATTGAGCGACGGGACTTTCTTGCGCGGCGTCGCCAGTGCCGGATCGAGGCCATGTAAATAGCCAAATCCCGGTGCGCTACCGAGCGCAAACACGGTGTATTTACCCTGATGGTGACGTCGAATCACCTCACGGGCGGAAAATCCGCTGTGTTGACACACTGCCGCCAGGTCTGTGGCGTGTTCGCCTCCGTAACAGACCGGAATTTCAATCAACTGACCCTGCGGATGAACCTCCCTGGCCTGACTCCAGTAATCGCGTAGCTGCGTTTCCACCGCCTCGCTGTCCGTCTGAATTGTGCGGAACAGCACCAGCAGGTTGGTCACCCCCGGGATCAGTGACTCGACGTCATCTCGCTGCGCCAGCAGCTGTGCCAGTGACCAGATACGACGCTGGGCTGGCAGATCGAATGCCCCTGGCGCCTCCACCAGCCACGCACGACCACCCATGGTCGAGAGTGTTACGTTCTCTCCGTCGTTTGCCGTGATGACAGGGTGAGCACGACTTATCAGTTCACTCGCCAAAACACCCATCCGTTATTCCAGTGGTTCGAATTTCAGACTGGAGAGCGGCTGAACGCGCTCTTCGCGTACCATTTTGTATTCGGTTTTTGGCCCAATCCAGGTGTCCCAGATCCTGTCGATGGTGCCATCATTATCCATTGCTTTCAGACTGGTGTTGACGCTGGCCAGCAATGACGGTTCGTCACGTTTCATGCCGACACCAATGGGTTCCAGCGCCATTGGCTCTTTGATCATCGCCAACTCAACGCCATCTTTCTTCGCCTGCGAAATCATTTTGATACCGGTCATGGTGTTGGTGACAAACCCCACCGCCTTGTTTTGTTGCAGGGCAAGGAATGCTGACGCCGCATCCTGGAATGTCACAGCTTTACCGCCTTTGAGATGAATCGACTGCTCGGACGTGGTGCCCTTGGTAGCACTGATGCGTTTGCCTTTGAAATCGTCCAGCGACTTGCCTGCATTGGCCTTTTTCACCAGCAGCATCTCTTTTGCCACGTAGTAGGGGTCACTGAACTGAATCTGTTTACCGCGTGTTTTGGTGTACGCCAGGTTGGCGATGAGCACATCGGCACGGCCCGTGGCGATCACAGCGATACGCGCTTCCACCGAGGTCGGCATCAGGATCGCTTTCACCCCCATCTGTTTCGCCAGAGCATGGCACAGGTCCACATCCATCCCCACCAGTTGACGTGTTTTTGCGTCCGGCGAAGAGAAGGGTGGAACATCGGAATAGACCGCGCATTTCAGCTCATTGCGCGCTTTAATATCGGAAAGCAGATCCGCTTTTGCGGATGAAAAGGTTAGTAACAGTGGCAGGGCCAGTGCAACGTAAGCGCATTTTTTTAATGTCATTATCATGTTCCCCGAAAGTGTTAATTCACCTGTGACAATCGTTCTGGACTATATCGGCTTTGCAAAAAAGCCAGTAAGAGGGAAACCCTGTCGGGCGATACACAATTTATATGACGTCCTGCACGGCGGATTGAGAAAGACTAAGAGCAGCTAACCGACTCGCGTGTAAAGGCATAACGATGAATGGCAAAATTGGCGTATTGCTGAAAATCCTGTCGGCACTCTGCGCGACACTGATGCTGGCTTGTGTGAAAGGGTTGGGCGGCGCGATCCCCACCGGGGAGGTCATTTTCTTTCGCTCATTTGTCGCCTTAATTCCACTGCTCATCTGGCTAAAACTACAAGGGAACATCCTTAGTAGTCTGAGAACCAGGAATATTTTCGGCCACCTGATTCGCGGCTTTTCCGGCACAGGCGGGATGTATTTCAATTATCTGGCGCTGGTCTATATCACGCTGGCTGACGCCACGGCAATCAGTTACGCTGCGCCGCTGTTTACAGTGATCATGGCGGCACTGTTATTAAAAGAACAGGTGCGCTTAACGCGCTGGATCGCGGTGGTGATAGGTTTTTTCGGCATTATACTCATGCTTTCAGCGAACCTTGCTGCCAGCGGCTCCATCTTTTCAACCGCGAATGTCGTGGCGGGCACGGGGCTGGGCGCGATATTTGCACTGATTGCTGCGGTATGCACTGCAACCTCAATGGTCCAAATCCGGTTTCTGAATGGTATTGAACAACCGGGTGCCATCGTGTTCTACTTTTCGCTGATGACCATGCTGATTGGCCTGGGAACACTGGCATTTGGCTGGACGGTACCCACGTCACAGCAGCTATTGCTACTTATCGGCTGCGGTTTCTTTGGTGGGATGGCGCAAATCCTGGTGACGCTGAGTCTGCGCTATGCTGATGCGTCGTTATTAGCGCCTTTTGATTACACCACGCTGGTATGGTCAATGGTTATTGGCTGGTTGTTCCTCAACAGCTTCCCAGGACCGTCGACCATTATGGGCGCGGCAATTGTCGCATTGGCAGGGATATTTACCGTCTGGAGCGATCGCCGCCAGCGTAAAGCGCAGATCATTCGTTCGTCCGGTTAAGCTGGCCAGTCCAGGAAAACGCACCCAATTGAATACACGCATTTTCATCAAGGACCTGGCGGACCCCGGTGATAGGAATAAGCCGTCATTTCTCCTAAGGTCAGGACTGGCCTGCATGTGCATTTTAGTATGCTGCTTAACACAGTCCTCTTTTCACACATTAACGTCACCCTGCACGAGCGCGTACCGGACCCGCATGTAAGTCTCTGCTTTATCTGATTTGAAAATAAAAGCGTAAAAGATAAGCCTAACCTGCGCGCCCCTCATCGTCAGGTCACCGGTGCCGGGTTAAACACCGCCAGCTGATTACGGATGCCCCAGCGATCGGACCAGGTCTGCTTCCTGCCACTGGCAATGTCCAGAATCAACTCAAATAACCGCCAGCCCACCTGTTCAATACTCTCTTCACCAGTCGCAATCGTCCCGGCATTGATGTCCATCAGATCGTGCCAGCGCTCTGCCAGCGCATTACGCGTCGCCATCTTGATGACCGGAATCGCAGCCAGACCGTAGGGCGTTCCGCGACCGGTAGTGAAAACCTGTAGCGTGATACCGGACGCCAGCTGCTGCGTACCGCAGACAAAATCGCTGGCGGGCGTCGCCGCGTAGATCAGGCCACGTCGCGTAGGTCGCTGACCGGGCGAGAGCACTTCGACAATGGCGCTGCGCCCCGATTTGGCGATTGACCCCAGCGCTTTTTCCACCACGTTTGCCAGTCCGCCTTTTTTATTGCCCGGCGACGGATTCGCGCTGCGATCGGTCTGGCCCTGGTCGAGGTAGTTGTCATACCAGGCCATCTCCTCCAGTAAGCGCTTACCGACTTCCTGATTAATCACCCGCGGCGTCAGCAGGTGAATCGCATCACGCACTTCAGTGACTTCCGAAAACATCACCGTCGCACCGCAGCGCACCAGCAAGTCGGACGCGTAGCCCACTGCCGGATTCGCCGTCACGCCCGAGAATGCATCGCTGCCACCGCACTGCATGCCGACAATCAGTTCTGCAGCAGAACAGGTTTCACGCTGGCGCTGATTCAGCCGCTGGAGATGACGCTCCGCCACCTGCAGAATCTCATTCACCATCGCACCAAAGCCCACCAGCTTTTCATCCTGCAGGCGCACAATGTCATGATCGTCCAGCGAAATCGCCTGCACATCGGGCGTGCCGGTCAGCAGACGCTCCGGCTGTAACTTCTCACAGCCAAGGCTGACGATCATGACTTCGCCACCGAAATTGGCATTCAGCGCCAGGTTATGAATGGTGCGAATCGGCACGACCGCCGCGGGTGCATTAATCGCCACGCCGCAGCCATAAAGGTGGTTGAGCGCGACCACGCCATCCACATTCGGATAGCGCGGCAGTAAATCCCGTTCAATGATCTGTACGACATGATCCACCACACCGGCCACACAGTGGACGCTGGTGGTGATGCCGAGCAGGTTACGCGTGCCGACGCTGCCATCCGCATTGCGATAACCTTCAAAGGTATAGCCTTCCAGCGGCGGTAATTCAGGCGGAACCTGCGTGGCTAACGGCAGACTCGCCAGCGGAGGCGCTTCCGGCAGCGCGACCAGCGACTCATCAATCCAGCTGCCCTGGGCAATATCCCGTAGTGCATAGCCGATGACTTCACCATAACGCACGATCTCCGCACCCTGGTTAATGGCGTGCAGCGCCACTTTGTGACCCTGTGGCACATGCTCCGTGAGTGTCAGGCCATCCGCAAACTGCGTGCCGGCTGGCAGACCCAGGCTGTTGACCACAATCGCCACATTGTCGTGCTCATGAACTTTGATATAGAGCGGTTGTTCATCTGATTTGGGGTACATCGCTCACCTTCCCGTCTGTCGTGCCGTACTTGTGCGGCACGCTGTAATGTTCTGACCTGTCACACGTTTGTTTGCCATCTCCAGTATAAGGAGGCGGAGCAGGGTGCGCATTGTGCAAATGACCACCATTGAGACAATTCGCCTTATTGATTTGGGGCGATTATCCAGAAGCAAGTGAAGAGCCTCACAAACAGCGGGGGAAAGCGTTACCTGAGGCGGTTTTCGCCCGGTTATTTGCCGCTTTCGTGAGCCATCCCGCAGCGTTTTGTGCATCCGCCACACAATCAATTCACCGCAGGCGTTATTCCAGGGCGATGTGCCAATGTGCTCGCTTCAGGCTGTTCTTATACTGGGCTCCGTTAGCCAAAGTCAGGTTATCTGTCACGACGTATTACTCATCCGCAGAGGTTGCAGAAGCGCATTGGCTGCCCCTTCGCAGATGGATAAATAAAGGTTTGCCAGAACAAAAAAGATCGCCGTGTTTAACCCAACTTCTCTCTGATACCCAACGCGATGTGTATGCAGTCAGAGCGAATGTAGCTCACGCTATATTTCAGGAGTGCATCATGAATAGTTTCAGCCAGACCGCGGAAACGGTGCAGAAGCGCACCAATGCCCGCTACTGGATTGTGGTGATGTTATTTATCGTCACCTCATTCAACTACGGTGACCGCGCAACCATCTCGATTGCCGGTTCCGCGATGTCCAAAGATATCGGTCTCGATTCGGTCGGACTTGGCTATATCTTCTCTGCCTTCTCATGGGCGTATGTTATCGGGCAGATTCCGGGCGGCTGGCTGCTCGACCGCTTCGGCTCTAAACGCGTCTATTTCTGGAGCATCTTTACCTGGTCGCTGTTTACGCTGCTGCAGGGTTTCGTGGATATCTTCAGCGGCTTCGGCATCATCATGTCGCTGTTTATCCTGCGTTTCATGGTCGGTCTGGCTGAAGCGCCCTCCTTCCCCGGCAATAGCCGGATTGTAGCTGCCTGGTTCCCGGCGCAGGAGCGCGGCACGGCGGTAGCGATCTTCAACTCCGCGCAATACTTCGCCACCGTGATCTTTGCACCTATCATGGGCTGGCTGGTCTCTGAAGTGGGCTGGGCGCACGTATTCTGGTTCATGGGCGGCCTGGGCATCATCCTCAGTTTTATCTGGCTGAAAGTGATCCACGATCCTACCGATCATCCCGGCGTGAACAAAGCGGAACTGGCGTATATGGAGCAGGGCGGCGCACTGATTAACATGGATGTTAAAAAGGATACCCGCAAGGTGGGCTGGAGCGAGAAGTGGTTCCAGATCAAGCAGCTGCTGACGTCACGCATGATGCTGGGTATCTACCTTGGTCAGTACTGTGTCAACGCCCTGACTTACTTTTTCATCACCTGGTTCCCGGTCTATCTGGTGCAGGCGCGCGGCATGTCGATTCTCAAAGCGGGCTTTATCGCCTCGGTTCCGGCGGTGTGCGGCTTCCTCGGCGGCGTTCTGGGCGGAGTCATCTCTGACTGGCTGATGCGGAAAACCGGATCGCTGAATATCGCGCGTAAAACGCCAATCGTGCTCGGCATGCTGCTCTCCATTTCGATGGTGATGTGCAACTACACCGAAACCGAATGGATGGTGGTGTTCTTTATGGCACTGGCGTTCTTTGGTAAAGGCATTGGCGCGCTGGGCTGGGCGGTGATGGCCGATACCGCACCGAAAGAGATCAGCGGTCTCAGCGGCGGCCTGTTCAATATGTTCGGTAACTTCTCCGGCATCGTGACCCCTATCGCTATCGGTTACATCATCGCCACCAGTGGTTCCTTTGAAGGTGCGCTGGTCTATGTCGGCATTCATGCTTTTGTCGCAGCCTTCAGCTTCCTGGTCATTGCTGGCGATATTAAACGTGTCGAACTGAAATCCTGGCCCGGTAAGGATGCATCATGAATACGCAACGTTCCCCGGTGATTACTGAGATGCAGGTTATCCCGGTCGCCGGTTACGACAGCATGCTGCTTAATATTGGCGGTGCGCACAACGCCTGTTTTACCCGCAACATTGTGGTGCTAACCGACAGCGCCGGTCACACCGGCGTCGGTGAAGCGCCAGGCGGCGACACCATCTATCAGACGCTGGTGGAGGCAATTCCGCAGGTGAAAGGTCAGCAGATTGCCCGCATGAACCGCCTGGTGCAGCAGGTGCACAAAGGGAATCAGTCGGCTGACTTCACTACCTTTGGCAACGGTGCCTGGACCTTTGAACTGCGCGTCAATGCGGTGGCTGCGCTGGAAGCGGCGCTGCTCGATTTACTGGGGCAGTGTCTGGGCGTCCCTGTGGCTGAACTGCTGGGGCCGGGCAAGCAGCGTGATGAAGTCACGGTGCTGGGCTATCTGTTCTATCTCGGCGACCGTCGCAAAACCGATCTCCCTTATCTCAGTGGCGATCAGGCCAGCCACGACTGGTATCACCTGCGTCATCAGGAAGCGCTGACCAGCGATGCCGTGGTGCGTCTGGCTGAGGCGGCACAGGATAAGTACGGCTTTAAAGATTTCAAGCTCAAAGGTGGCGTGCTCCCCGGCGAGCAGGAGATCGCTACGGCGGCAGCGCTTAAGCAGCGCTTTCCCGGCGCGCGCATCACGGTCGACCCCAACGGTGCCTGGCTGCTGGACGAGGCGATAGCGCTGTGTAAAGGGATGCAGGATGTGCTGAGCTACGCCGAAGATCCCTGTGGAGCAGAGCAGGGCTATTCGGGGCGTGAAGTGATGGCCGAGTTCCGGCGCGCCACCGGCCTGCCGGTCGCGACCAATATGATTGCCACTAACTGGCGCGAGATGAACCACGCGGTGATGCTGAATGCGGTCGATATTCCGCTGGCGGATCCGCACTTCTGGACACTGAGCGGTGCCGTGCGTGTCGCGCAGCTATGCGATGAGTGGGGCCTTACCTGGGGTTGCCACTCCAATAACCACTTCGATATTTCTCTGGCAATGTTCACCCATGTGGGTGCGGCGGCACCGGGCAATCCCACCGCGATTGATACCCACTGGATCTGGCAGGAGGGCGATCAGCGCCTGACCAAAAATCCGCTGCAAATCCGCAACGGAAAAATTGCCGTACCGGATGCACCGGGTCTGGGCATTGAGCTCGACTGGGAGCAGGTAAACAAAGCCCATCAGCTTTATCAGTCACTGCCCGCCGGTGCGCGTAACGACGCGACGGCGATGCAGTATCTGATCCCCGGCTGGACATTTGACCGCAAGCGCCCGGCATTTGGCCGGACAACAGCATAAGGAGCAGGAGATGAGTTCAACACCGAAAGTGACCGCCATGCAGGTTATTCCGGTCGCAGGCTACGACAGCATGCTGCTGAACCTCAGCGGCGCTCACTCGCCATTCTTTACCCGCAACATTGTGATTATCAAAGATAATGCCGGACACACCGGCGTCGGCGAAATTCCAGGCGGCGAGAAAATCCGCCAGACGCTGGAAGATGCCGCCTCGCTGGTGGTCGGCAAAACGCTGGGTGAGTACAAAAATACCCTCAGCCTGGTGCGAAGCACTTTTGCTGACCGTGATGCGAACGGGCGCGGTAACCAGACGTTTGATCTGCGCACCACAATCCATGTGGTGACCGGCATTGAAGCCGCGCTGCTTGATCTGCTGGGCCAGCACCTGGGCGTCAACGTCGCCTCGCTGCTGGGCGACGGGCAGCAGCGCGACAGCGTTGAGATGCTCGGCTACCTGTTCTACATCGGCGACCGCAATAAAACCTCGCTCTCTTATCAGAATCAGCAAGACGATCCGTGCGACTGGTATCGCCTGCGCCACGAAGAGGCATTAACGCCGGATGCGGTAGTGCGCCTGGCAGAAGCGGCTTATGAGAAATATGGCTTTAACGACTTCAAGCTCAAAGGTGGCGTGCTACGCGGCGGTGAAGAGGCCGAAGCGGTCACGGCGCTGGCAAAACGTTTTCCTGAAGCCCGTATTACCCTCGATCCCAACGGGGCCTGGTCGCTCAATGAGGCAATCATGCTCGGCAAACAGCTCAAAGATGTGCTGGCCTACGCAGAAGATCCCTGTGGCGCAGAGCAGGGCTATTCAGGTCGTGAAGTGATGGCGGAGTTCCGTCGTGCGACCGGCATGCCCACCGCCACCAATATGATCGCCACCGACTGGCGGCAGATGGGGCATACCCTGTCGCTGCAGTCGGTGGACATTCCCCTGGCCGATCCGCACTTCTGGACCATGCAGGGCTCCGTGCGGGTGGCGCAGATGTGTCACGACTTCGGCCTGACCTGGGGCTCGCACTCTAACAACCACTTTGATATTTCGCTGGCGATGTTTACCCATGTTGCTGCCGCCGCGCCGGGTGCCATCACCGCTATTGATACCCACTGGATCTGGCAGGAGGGCAATCAGCGCCTGACCAAAGAGCCGCTCCGGATTAAAGGCGGCATGGTGCAGGTGCCGCAGAAGCCGGGTCTTGGCGTAGAGCTGGATATGGATCAGGTGATGCAGGCTAATGCGCTCTATCAGAAGCAGGGGCTGGGCGCGCGTGACGATGCTGAAGCGATGCAATTTTTAGTACCGGGATGGACGTTCGACAATAAGCGTCCGTGCCTGGTACGTTAACCTTTCTGGCTCCCGCCGCGGAGCCACCGTCACAGGAGTTCAACCATGAGTAATGCAGCCTGGCCCAATGGATTTCGTCGTCGCCTGTTAGCGGGCGACACCCTGATTGGCAGCTGGTGTGCGCTGGCCAGTCCGATCTCAACTGAAATCCTGGGGCTGGCCGGTTTCGACTGGCTGGTACTGGATGGCGAACACGCACCCAACGACATCACGACCTTCGTGCCGCAGCTGATGGCACTGAAAGGCAGCCACAGCGCCCCCGTGGTGCGTCCGCCCTGCAACGAGCCGGTGATCATTAAGCGACTGCTGGATATCGGGTTTAATAACTTTCTGGTGCCGTTTGTCGAGACCGAAGAGGAAGCACTGCGTGCGGTCGCCTCAACCCGCTATCCGCCCGCCGGGATTCGCGGTGTCTCGGTATCGCACCGCAGCAACATGTACGGCACGTTGCCGGATTACAACAGCACCATCAATGACAACATCACGGTGCTGGTGCAGATCGAAACCCAGCAGGCAGTCGACAACATTGATGCCATTGCAGCCGTTGACGGCGTCGACGGTATTTTTGTCGGGCCGGGCGATCTTTCCGCTGCACTGGGCTATCTCGGCCAGCCTGCGCATCCTGAAGTGCTGAAAGTGATTAAACACATTTTTGAACGTGCCAGAGCCGCCGGTAAGCCGAGCGGCATTCTGGCACCGGTGGAAGCGGACGCGCGTCGCTATCTGGAGTGGGGTGCCACCTTTGTGGCCGTCGGCAGCGATGTCGGGATGTTCCGCAACGCCTCGCAGGCGTTATGCGACAAATTTAAGCGTTAATCAATCAAGGGGAAACGCAATGAAAATTGGATTCATCGGCCTGGGCATTATGGGCAAACCCATGAGTAAGAATCTGGTAAAAGCCGGTTATTCGCTGGTGGTACGCGATCACAACGCCGAAAACGAAGCAGAGCTGACGGAACTGGGCGCGACCGTGGCGAAAACGCCAAAAGAGGTGGCTGAGCAGTGTGATGTGGTGATTACCATGGTGCCGAACTCGCCGCAGGTGATCGAGGTCTGCCTGGGGAAAAACGGTATCATTGAAGGGGCGAAGCCGGGCCTGGTGGTGATAGACATGAGTTCCATTGCGCCGCTGGCGAGCCGGGAAGTGCATGATGCGCTGGCAGAAAAGCAGATAAAAATGCTGGATGCGCCGGTCAGCGGCGGCGAACCAAAAGCGATTGAAGGCACGCTCTCTGTGATGGTCGGCGGTGATAAAGCCGTGTTCGATTCCTGCTATGACATCATGAAATCCATGGCCGGATCGGTCGTCCATACCGGCGACATCGGTGCAGGTAACGTCACCAAGCTGGCAAACCAGGTGATTGTGGCGCTGAACATTGCGGCAATGTCCGAGGCGCTGTCGCTGGCGACTAAAGCGGGGGTAAATCCGGATCTGGTTTATCAGGCGATTCGCGGTGGGCTGGCGGGCAGCACAGTACTGGATGCCAAAGCGCCGATGGTGATGGATCGCAACTTCAGGCCAGGCTTTCGTATCGACCTGCATATCAAAGATCTGGCGAACGCGCTGGACACGTCGCACAGCATCGGCGCGCATCTGCCGCTGACGGCGGCGGTGATGGAGATGATGCAGGCGCTGCGCAACGATGGACAGGGTAACGCCGACCACAGCGCGCTGGCCTGCTATTATGAGAAGTTAGCGAAGGTTGAAATCGTCCGCTAAAACCCGGTGCCGGTCTCTCCAAACCGGACTGGTCAGGAGCCGTTTTAATTACTCAACTGCGCTCGGATTGCCTATGAAAATCGTAATCGCACCGGATTCATATAAAGAGAGTTTATCCGCCCTGGATGTGGCATCGGCGATTGAAGCGGGTTTCCGTGATATTTTTCCCGATGCGCATTACGTGAAAATACCGGTTGCCGACGGTGGCGAAGGCACGGTAGAAGCGATGGTGGCGGCGACGAAGGGAAAAATCGTCAGGCTGAAGGTGACCGGGCCGCTGGGCACGCAGGTCGACGCCTTTTATGGCTTGTCCGGCGATGAGTCCACTGCTTATATCGAAATGGCAGCGGCTAGCGGACTGGAGCGGGTGCCCGCTTCACAGCGTGACCCGTTGATCACGACCTCATTCGGCACCGGCGAGTTGATCAGACATGCGCTGGATAAGGGCGTCGGTCACATCATCATTGGTATTGGCGGTAGCGCCACCAACGACGGCGGTGCCGGGATGATGCAGGCGCTCGGTGCCCGATTGCTCGACACCCAGGGCAACGAGATTGGTCACGGTGGTGGCGCGCTCTCTCAGCTCGCCAGCATTGATATTGACGCCCTGGATGCCCGCATCCATCAGTGCCGCATTGAAGTGGCCTGTGACGTCACTAATCCGCTGACCGGCAAAGAGGGCGCATCGGCCATTTTCGGTCCGCAGAAAGGGGCGACCCCGGCGCTGGTGCAGCAGCTCGATCAGGCGCTGGCCCATTACGCCGCGATTATCCACCGCGATCTCGACATCGATGTGCTGCATATTCCCGGCGGCGGTGCAGCGGGCGGCATGGGCGCGGCGCTGCACGCCTTCTGTCAGGCGGAGCTGCGGCGCGGCATTGAGATTGTTACTGAGGCGCTGGGGCTGGCTGAAGAAGTCAAAGATGCGGACCTGGTGATTACCGGTGAAGGGCGTATCGACAGCCAGAGTATTAATGGCAAGGTGCCGATTGGGGTCGCCAGCGTGGCAAAGCGTTTTAACAAGCCGGTGATTGGCATCGCCGGAAGCCTGACGGCAGATGTCGGCGTGGTGCATCAGCATGGGATTGATGCGGTATTCAGCGTGCTTTACAGCGTCTGTACGCTGGATGAGGCACTCGCGAATGCCGGAAAGAATGTTGAGATGACGGCGCGTAATGTGGCCGCGACGCTAAAACTGGCCGGATTTCACTGACTGTTATGATATCCGGCCAGGCAATGCGAGCCTGATAGTCCTGACGGTGATGCTGGCGGTAAACATAGTTTTACGGCATCAGCCCTTTACCCTGGGGACAGGTGCGTCAGCGGAAGCTAAAGCTCCTGCCGGTTAGGGTTTGCGCGTATAGCTGGCGTGGCAACAGGCCGGTCAGACCTCCCCGAACCCCAACAGTCGCCGGGCTTCTCTGGCAACGTTCTCCATCTCATCCTGCAGCTCCAGTAGTTCCGGCTCCAGCGCGGCGATATCGCTGGCCTCCAGCAATCCTCGTTCCAGCTGATGACAAAGTTGCTTCATGCGCGGCACGCCGCTGTAGCTGGCACTGCCGTGCAGCTTGTGAATAATTTCACGCAGGGCGTTGACCTCATTGGTCGTCATAAACTGCGCCATCTTCGCATGCACTTCCGGTAAAAACTCCAGCAGCATTCGCAGCAGATCGCGCGCCAGCTCGGGTTTGTTTGCCGCCTGTCGCAGCGCCAGCTGCCAGTCCAGCGTCGGTAATATTGGCTGCAGTTCAGGCAGGGAGACCACCGGCGGCGGCGTATAGCGCGCCAGCAGCTGTCTCAGCTTGCTCTCATCAATCGGCTTGGCAAGATAGTCATTCATACCCGCCTTGATCAGCTGTTCACGCTCGCCATCAATGGCATGTGCGGTCACCGCCACAATCGGTGTATTTGCGTGATGCGGCAGCCCCCGGATAATTTCACTGGCGCGAATGCCATCAATCTCAGGCATCTGAATATCCATCAGAATCACATCCAGCGACTGCTGACGCGCTTCACGGATGGCGTGTTCTGCGCTGCTGCATAGCAGGATGTTCTGCACCTGCTCCTCCAGCAGCGCGCCAATCAGCTTGAGGTTGGCCGGGTTATCATCCACTGCCATCACCGTCAGCGGCAGTCGCGGTGACAGCGGCAGTTCGCTGACCTGGCGGGTATGGAGATCCAGTAACATCGGCAGAAGCCGCGTCAGAGAGATCGGCTTAGCGATGCAGCCGTCAATGCCGCGTACCTTTAGTTCATCAGCCAGCAACATCATCGGGCTGGGAAGGGCCATCAGCACGTTGTCTGCCCGATCAAGCAGCCCATTGATCAGGCGCTCATTAAGCAGTTCAGGCTGGCTGAAACCGACCGGCATCGCCATCAGCAGCAGCGGATAGTGAGACGCTTTTAGTCCCTCCAGCGTTTCGCTGTAGTCGATCTGCAATGGGGTAGCGCTCAGCATCTCCAGCGCGGCGCTGGCAACGTTAGCATCCGCTTCCACATAGGCAATGCGCGCATGGGACAGCGCATCCAGCACGCGAGGCATACCGGGCGCATTAGGATTGAGATCCAGCTGTACGCGAATCACAAAGGTCGACCCCTGATCCGGCTGGCTGCTGAAGGTGATTTCACCTCCCATCTCTCGCACCAGCTTCTGAGTGATGACCAGACCCAGCCCGGTGCCGCCATGGCGGCGCGTAATGCTGGCGTCAGCCTGACGAAACGCCTGGAACAGCTGTGTCTGCTGCTGCTCAGAGATGCCGATGCCGGTGTCCTCAACCTGAATCTCCAGCTCGACGCGTGACTGGGTAATCACCCGCTGTCCGACGCGCAGGCCGATGTAACCCTGCTCGGTAAACTTAATGGCGTTACCAATCAGGTTGATCAGAATCTGTTGCAGGCGCAGCGCATCGCCAATCACGTTATCCGGCACGCTGCTGTCACACACCACCGTCAGCTCCAGCCCCTTTTCATGTGCCGACGGTGCCAGCAGCACCAGGGTCTCATCCAGCGTGGCGCGCAGCGGGAAGGGGATCGCCTCCAGCATCAGCTTGCCCGCTTCCAGCTTCGAAAAATCGAGCACGTCGTTGATAATACTAAGCAGGTTATTGGCTGAGCGTTCAATGGTTTGCATATAGTCGCGTTGGGTGGTGCGCAGCTGGGTTTTCAGCATCTGTCGGGTAAAGCCCAGTACGCCATTGAGCGGCGTTCGCAGCTCATGCGACATATTGGCCAGAAACTCAGATTTAATACGCGCCGCCTCCTGCGCGCGTTTCTTCGCCAGATCCAGTTCAACATTCTGAATTTCCAGCTGCTCCAGCGTCTCTCTTAAATCCCAGGTTGCCTGGTCGATATTGTGCTGCATCTCTTCGTGATAGGCGGTCAGCGACATCGCCATCGCGTTAATGCCGTTTTTCAGAATGTTGAGTTCACCCAGCATGTAGCCCTCAACGCGGCTGTCGAGCTGGCCGCGACGGATACGGTCAACGGTGGTAACCATATTGCGGATCGGGCCGGTGACATCGCGCATCAGACGATAAGCAAACAGCATGGCAAGACAAAGGCAGAAGAGCAGCATCAGCGTGGCAACAAACACCTCTTTGTACTGCTGCAGGCGCACCGACTGCATATCAAGTTCAATCGCAACATAGCCCAGCGGATTGCCCGCTGGCTTGGCATCTTCATCCGGTAATTCATCCACATCGTAACGCTCGGAGGTAATCGGCGTACGCAGAATTAATAGGCTGCCGTGGCGCTCCATTGAGACATCGTCAGGCAGGGCGCGGATATCATCCTGTTGCAGCAGGCTGAGATTTTGCTTGTGGTTAGAGGTGACATAGAGCTGATTGTGATTGTCAAACACCGAGATGGCCCGGACGATGCTGGAATGGCGGCGATGCAGCAGGCTGACCAGTTCACGCATGGCATCCCGGTTGTGCCACGTCATGCTGTATTCGCTGGAGATCGCCAGGGGTTCGATGATGTTAGCCCCGGCATCGATCACCTGGCGCTGTAGCTCATTGTAGCGATGCACCACAAAAAATGAGCTGAGCAGCAGGCCAACCATCAGCGTGGGTGCCAGAATTAAAATCATCATTCGCGCCCGCAGGCTGTATTTGGTCATAATAGTCGCCTGGCTACTCCGGCATTAACGTCCCTGTGCATGCTGTCGACAAAACGATGCAGGCCGTTTTCGATAAAGAGAATGAATAACACTATGGCGCAATTTTACGTTGCAAAACAGCGCGTGACGACGCAACAACGGATCACGGTCACCATTGATGAGCTCGATCCGTTCGGTCAGGGGGTGGCGCGCCACAAGGGCAAAACCCTTTTTGTCACGGGTGCTCTGCCGGGTGAACAGGCGGAGGTCGTGCTGACAGAGGATAAACGTCAATTTGCCCGTGCGAAAGTGACACGACTGATTAGCCGCAGCCCGGAGCGCGTCACGCCGCGCTGTCCGCATTACGATCGCTGCGGCGGCTGCCAGCAGCAGCATGCCGATGTGGCGCTGCAACAGCAGAGCAAATCCCAGGCGCTGAGCCGGATGCTGAGCCAGGCCGCAGCACAGGACGTGGCCGTAGATGAGGTGATCGCCGGTCAGCCCTGGGGCTACCGTCGTCGTGCCCGTCTGGGTCTGCAATGGCAAAATAAAGCGCAACGCTTACAGATGGGTTTCCGCCAGGAAGCCAGCAACGATCTGGTCGATATTCAGCACTGCCCCGTTTTAGTGCCCGAACTTGAAGCGTTACTGGTTCCGCTGCACCAATGCCTCAATGCGTTGCGCGCCGTCAGGCGTCTCGGACATGTGGAACTGGTGCTGGCGGATAACGGCCCGCTGATGATCCTGCGCCATCTTGATGCGCTGCATCCGGACGATCGTGAAAAACTGGAACAGTTTTCGCATAAGCATCAGCTGATGCTGTTCCTGGATGCGGGTGAAGAAGCATTGACCGCGTTAAGCGAGTGGATGCCGTTTTATCAATCTCACCAGCTTAAGCTAACCTTCAGTCCACAGGATTTTATTCAGGTTAACGATGGTGTTAATCAGCAGATGGTTGCGAAGGCGATCGCCTGGCTCGATCTGCAACCGGAAGACCGGGTTCTGGATCTGTTTTGCGGCATGGGAAACTTCACACTTCCTATAGGAATCTTCGTACAAAATGTGGTTGGTGTGGAGGGGATTGCAGCATTAGTGCGGCAGGCAGCGTATAATGCTGATTTGAATAATCTTAAAAATGTCAGTTTCTTTCAGCATAATCTGGAAGAAGAGGTGTCGCGCCAGCCGTGGGCGGCACAGGGATTTAACAAGGTATTACTCGATCCGGCACGCGCCGGGGCTGCGGGCGTCATGGCGCATGTGGTTAAACTTGCACCAGAACGCGTGGTCTATGTTTCGTGTAATCCCACAACACTCGCCCGCGACAGCCAGACATTGCTGTCGGCAGGCTACCAATTGGAAAGGGTCGCGATGCTGGATATGTTCCCACATACCCGTCATCTCGAATCCATGGTGCTGTTCAGAAAAACATAAGCGATGAATGTCGTTGTGCAGGAGAGGTTATGGTTGCGGTCAGAAGTGCGCATTTAAATACTGAGGGGGATTTCGCCCTCGACCAGTGGATCGCCAGTCTCGGTATTGCCAACCCGCAATCCTGTCAACGCGTTGCTGAGACCTGGCGCTACTGCGAAGCGCAGACGCAGGGCCATCCCGATCAGTCGCTGCTGCTGTGGCGCGGTATCGAGATGGTGGAAATCCTCTCGATGCTCAGCATGGATATTGAAAGCCTCTGTGCGGCGCTGATTTTCCCGCTGGCTAACGATGAAGTGGTGAGTGAAGAGGAACTGGAAACCGCCGTCGGTAAAGGCATCGTCTCGCTGGTACACGGCGTGCGCGATATGGACGCCATCCGACAGCTGAAAGCGATCCACAACGACTCTATGGCCTCTGAACAGGTCGATAACGTCCGCCGCATGCTGCTGGCGATGGTGGAAGATTTCCGCTGCGTGGTGCTCAAGCTGGCCGAACGCATCATGAACCTGCGCGAAATGAAAGATGCGCCGGAAGATTTGCGGGTGCTGGCCGCCAAAGAGAGCACCAACATCTATGCGCCCCTGGCCAACCGTCTCGGTATCGGTCAGCTCAAATGGGAGCTGGAAGATTACTGCTTCCGCTATCTGCATCCCGACGAATACAAGCATATCGCCCGGTTACTGCATGAGCGGCGTATCGACCGCGAGCAGTATATCGACAACTTCGTCAGCAACCTGCGTAAAGAGATGGCTAAAGAGGGCGTGCGCGCCGAGGTCTACGGTCGTCCGAAACATATCTACAGCATCTGGCGTAAGATGCAGAAAAAGTCGCTGGCCTTTGATGAGCTGTTTGACGTGCGGGCGGTGCGCATCGTGGCCGATCGCCTGCAGGATTGCTACGGCGCGCTGGGCACGGTGCATACACTCTATCGCCATCTGCCCAGCGAGTTTGATGACTACGTCGCTAACCCGAAACCCAACGGCTATCAGTCGATTCATACCGTGGTGTTAGGCCCGCAGGGCAAAACGGTGGAAATCCAGATCCGTACCCGCCAGATGCATGAAGATGCCGAGCTGGGCGTGGCGGCGCACTGGAAATATAAAGAGGGACCAACCTCCAGCAGCGCGCGCGGCGCTGCGGGTCATGAAGAGCGTATCGCCTGGCTGCGTAAGCTGATTAGCTGGCAGGAAGAGATGGCCGACTCCGGCGAGCTGCTGGAGGAGGTCCGCAGTCAGGTGTTCGATGACCGGGTCTACGTCTTTACGCCGAAAGGTGACGTGGTGGATCTGCCGGCCGGTTCGACGCCGCTCGACTTCGCCTACCATATCCACAGTGATATCGGTCACCGCTGCATCGGTGCAAAAATCGGTGGCCGCATCGTGCCGTTCACCTATCAGCTGCAGATGGGCGATCAGGTTGAAGTGATCACCCAGAAACAGCCGAACCCGAGCCGCGACTGGCTCAACCCGAATCTGGGCTATATCACCACCAGCCGTGGACGCTCGAAGATCCACAACTGGTTCCGCAAGCAGGATCGCGACAAGAACATTATCGCCGGACGGCAGATTCTGGATAACGAACTGAATCAGCTCGATATCAGCCTGCGCGAAGCGGAAAAACTGCTGCTGCCGCGCTACAACGTGACCTCACTGGAAGAGCTGCTGGCGGCGATTGGCGGCGGTGATATTCGTCTTAACCAGATGGTGAACTTCCTGCAGGCGAAGCTCAACAAGCCGAGTGCGGAAGAGGAAGATCGCGAAGCGCTGCGCCAGCTGACCCAGAAATCCTACTCGCAGCCCGCGCGCAAAGAGAGTGGACGCGTGGTCGTCGAGGGCGTGGGCAATCTGATGCACCACATTGCCCGCTGCTGTCAGCCGATTCCGGGCGATGACATTGTGGGCTTCATTACCCAGGGGCGCGGCATCTCAATTCACCGCGCCGACTGCGACCAGCTCTCTGAACTGATTTCACATGCGCCGGAACGTATCGTCGATGCCGTGTGGGGCGAGAGCTACTCCAGTGGATACTCACTGGTGGTGCGCGTCACCGCCAACGATCGCAGCGGTTTGCTGCGTGACATCACCACCATTCTCGCCAACGAAAAAGTGAATGTACTGGGTGTCTCAAGCCGCAGCGACACGAAAAAGCAGCTGGCGACCATCGACATGGATATTGAGATCTACAACCATCAGGTACTGGGACGTGTTCTGGCGCGCCTGAACCAGGTCTCTGATATCATTGACGCCCGCCGCCTGCACTGATTGTCAGTCAGGCCCAGCGGCAACCGGCAGCGTGCGGTTGCGCGGGCGCAATCTGCACCCCAGGGCGCTGACGGACGTGCGTTACTGCATCCGTCAGCGCCTGCCATGCGCCTCTCTGTTCCCTGTCATCTGACCATCAATCAAGGATCCACCCGAATGAACGCTATTGAGCGCCTGCTTGGCATCATGAAAACCCTGCGCGATCCCCAGCATGGCTGCCCGTGGGATCGTGAACAGACCTTCACCTCTATCGCCCCCTATACGCTGGAAGAGACCTACGAAGTGCTGGACGCCATCCAGCGCGAAGATTTTGACGATCTGCGCGGCGAACTGGGCGATCTGCTGTTTCAGGTGGTGTTTTATGCGCAGATGGCCAGCGAACAGGAGCGCTTTAATTTTGAGGATATCTGTCACGCCATCAGTGACAAGCTGGAGCGCCGTCATCCGCACATTTTTGGCGATGCCAGGGCAGAAACCAGCAGCGACGTGCTGAAAAACTGGGAAGCGATTAAAACCGCCGAGCGGGCTGATAAAGCGCAGCATTCGGCGCTGGACGATATCCCTAAAGCATTGCCCGCACTGATGCGCGCCCATAAGATTCAGAAACGCTGTCACAATGTGGGATTTGACTGGACCACGCTGGGGCCGGTAGTGGCAAAAGTGCATGAAGAGATTGATGAAGTGATGCACGAAGCGCAGCAAAGCGTGGTGGACAGCGAAAAGCTGGAAGAGGAAATTGGTGACCTGCTGTTCGCCACCGTTAACCTGTCGCGTCATCTTGGCAGCAAAGCGGAAACGGCGCTGCAAAAGGCGAATGATAAGTTCGAGCGCCGGTTTCGCGAAGTCGAAGCGATCATCGCAGCACAGGGATTAAGCATGCCGGGTGCCACGCTGGAGCAGATGGAAGCGGCCTGGCAGCAGGTAAAACAGGGCGAAAAAAGCTGATTATTCCAGCGCTGTGCATAAAATCGCCACTTGTGCTTACTCGTTTCAGCGCGGCAATAACTTTGTGACGCACATCAACATTTCATGGGCAGCTATCGGCTATGTTATGACGCAGCAATGCGTTGGAGGATGGCTGTGATTCATCAATTGTGGCTGATAGCGGTTTCCAGTATACTGTTTTCCCGTCCTGGTTATTCCACCGTCTTTAAACCTAAACTCTCAGGTTCAGCATGACAACGAATTATATTTTTGTGACCGGCGGGGTCGTTTCCTCTCTGGGTAAAGGCATTGCCGCCGCCTCCCTCGCAGCCATTCTCGAAGCTCGTGGTCTGAACGTGACCATCATGAAGCTGGACCCGTATATCAACGTAGATCCAGGCACCATGAGCCCGACCCAGCACGGCGAAGTTTTCGTCACTGATGACGGCGCTGAAACCGATCTGGATCTGGGTCACTACGAGCGTTTCATCCGCACCAAAATGTCGCGTCGTAACAACTTCACCACAGGCCGTATCTACTCAGAAGTCCTGCGCAAAGAGCGCCGTGGCGACTATCTGGGCGCAACCATTCAGGTTATCCCGCACATCACCAACGCCATCAAAGAGCGCATTATTGAAGGCGGTGAAGGTCATGATGTGGTGCTGGTCGAAATCGGCGGCACGGTAGGGGATATCGAATCGCTGCCGTTCCTGGAAGCGATTCGCCAGATGGCCGTGGATGTGGGTCGCGAACACACCATGTATATGCACCTGACGCTGGTCCCGTACATGGCGGCGGCGGGTGAAGTGAAAACCAAGCCGACTCAGCACTCCGTAAAAGAGCTGCTGTCGATTGGTATCCAGCCAGATGTGCTGATTTGCCGTTCTGACCGTGCCGTACCGGCCAACGAACGTGCCAAAATCGCCCTGTTCTGTAACGTCCCTGAAAAAGCGGTTATCTCGCTGAAAGACGTTGACTCCATCTATAAGATTCCTGGCATGCTCAAGTCGCAGGGCCTGGATGACTATATCTGCAAGCGCTTCAACCTGAATGCACCGGAAGCCAACCTGGCCGAGTGGGAGCAGGTAATCTACGAAGAAGCCAATCCGGGTGGTGAAGTCACCATCGGTATGGTGGGCAAGTATGTTGAGCTGCCGGATGCCTACAAGTCCGTCATCGAAGCGCTGAAACATGGCGGCCTGAAAAATCGCGTCACCGTGAACATCAAACTGATCGATTCGCAGGATGTAGAATCCCGCGGAGTCGAATTACTGAAAGATCTGGATGCGATTCTGATCCCGGGCGGCTTCGGCTACCGTGGTGTGGAAGGCAAGCTGATGACCGCGCAGTACGCACGTGAAAACAACGTGCCGTACCTCGGCATCTGCCTGGGCATGCAGGTTGCGCTGATGGAGTTTGCGCGCAATGTCGCCGGGATGCCGGGCGCCAACTCCACCGAATTTGTGCCAGACTGTAAATACCCGGTGGTGGCGTTAATCACCGAATGGCGCGACGAAGAAGGCAACGTCGAAGTCCGCAGCGAGCAGAGCGATCTGGGCGGCACCATGCGTCTGGGCAGCCAGCAGTGTCAGTTAACGCCGGGCAGCCAGGTTCGCCAGCTCTACGGCTCTGACACCATCGTTGAGCGCCATCGCCACCGCTATGAAGTGAACAATATGCTGTTAAAGCAGATTGAAGCAGCCGGTCTGCGCGTAGCAGGTCGCTCTGGTGATGATCAACTGGTTGAGATTATCGAGATCCCGAACCATCCGTGGTTTGTGGCCTGCCAGTTCCACCCTGAGTTTACCTCGACCCCACGCGACGGCCATCCGTTGTTTGCCGGCTTTGTTAAAGCCGCGCATGAGCATCAGAAGCGTTTAGCGAAGTAAGTTTCACAGACAACGCGCGAACTTTTCGCGCGTTGTCTGTCTTAGGATTGACTAACTTGTACTGAGGAAAATCGTAATGTCCAAAATCGTAAAAGTCATCGGTCGCGAAATTATCGACTCACGTGGTAACCCGACTGTTGAAGCTGAAGTGCATCTGGAAGGCGGTTTTGTAGGCCTGGCCGCTGCGCCATCAGGTGCCTCTACCGGTTCACGCGAAGCGCTGGAACTGCGTGACGGTGACAAATCACGTTTCCTGGGCAAAGGCGTAACCAAAGCCGTTGCTGCAGTAAATGGTCCGATTGCTGAAGCGGTAAAAGGCAAAGACGCGAAAGATCAGGCGAACATCGATAAGATCATGATCGACCTGGACGGTACTGAGAACAAATCTAACTTCGGTGCTAACGCCATTCTGGCTGTGTCACTGGCAGCAGCTAAAGCAGCTGCAGCTTCTAAAGGTCAGGCGCTGTATGAGCACATCGCTGAGCTGAACGGCACCCCAGGCAAATACTCTATGCCACTGCCTATGATGAACATCATCAACGGTGGCGAACATGCCGACAATAACGTCGACATCCAGGAATTCATGATCCAGCCGGTTGGCGCTTCTAACGTTAAAGAAGCTATCCGTATGGGTTCTGAAGTATTCCACAACCTGGCAAAAGTGCTGAAAAGCAAAGGCATGAGCACGGCAGTCGGTGACGAAGGCGGCTACGCGCCTAACCTGGGTTCCAACGCCGAAGCGCTGGCGGTTATCGCTGAAGCGGTAAAAGCAGCAGGCTACGAGCTGGGCAAAGACATCACCCTGGCGATGGACTGTGCGGCATCTGAGTTCTACAAAGATGGCAAATATGTTCTGGCCGGTGAAGGCGGTAAAGCGTTCACTTCTGAAGAGTTCACCCACTTCCTGGAAGATCTGACTAAACAGTATCCGATCGTCTCTATCGAAGATGGCCTGGACGAATCTGACTGGGACGGCTTTGCTTACCAGACCAAAGTGCTGGGCGATAAAATCCAGCTGGTGGGCGACGACCTGTTCGTAACCAACACCAAAATCCTGAAAGAAGGTATCGATAAAGGTATCGCTAACTCCATTCTGATCAAATTCAACCAGATCGGTTCTCTGACCGAAACCCTGGCTGCGATCAAAATGGCGAAAGATGCGGGCTACACTGCCGTGATCTCTCACCGTTCAGGCGAAACTGAAGATGCCACCATCGCTGACCTGGCGGTAGGTACTGCAGCGGGCCAGATCAAAACGGGTTCAATGAGCCGTTCTGACCGTGTTGCTAAGTACAACCAGCTGATCCGTATCGAAGAAGCGCTGGGTTCTAAAGCGCCATTCAACGGTCTGAAAGAAGTTAAAGGTCAGTAATGACCCTGTGCTGATGGCGCGTTAAGCGGCATCGCATACGCTGAAAGCCCCGCCTTGTGCGGGGCTTTTGCTTTTTCGTGTCGCGCAGCTGTTGTTGTGCGGTACACGCTGGCATAATCAGCGCCCCGATTTATCCAGGCGAGTAAAAAATGTTCTACCCGATTAACGAAATGTTCCAGACGCTGCAGGGCGAAGGTTATTACACCGGCGTGCCTGCCATTTTCATCCGCCTGCAGGGCTGCCCGGTGGGCTGTAGCTGGTGCGATACCAAACACACCTGGGAAAAGCGGGCAGATCGCGAAACGTCGCTGGGCGATATTTTGATCAAAACGGTGGAGAGCGACGCCTGGGGCGATGCCGATGCAGCGACCCTGCTTCGTACCATCGAACAGCAGGGCTGGACGGCGCGTCATGTGGTGATCACCGGTGGCGAACCGGCGATTTACGACCTGCGTCCGTTAACCACGATTCTGGAACAGCACGGTTTCCAGTGTCAGATTGAGACCAGCGGCACTCACGAGATCCACTGCTCCGAACAGACCTGGGTCACTGTTTCGCCGAAGGTCAACATGCGCGGCGGCTACGATGTGCTGCCCCAGGCGCTGAGCCGGGCCGATGAAATTAAACATCCGGTGGCGCGTCAGCGTGATGTGGACGCACTGGATGGGCTGCTGGCGGGGATTAATGACACCAAAAGCCGAATCATCGCTCTGCAGCCTATCAGCCGCAAAGACGATGCTACCCGACTCTGCATTGAGACCTGCATTGCCCGCAACTGGCGTCTGTCGATGCAGACCCATAAATATCTCAATATCGCCTGATAAAAAGTGTGCTGAGCGGTTAACCACAGGGAAGGGGCTTGATGCGGGATGGAAGCGAAACAGCGTCGGATCGAAAGGCTCGATCCGACAGGCTTAGCCGCGGTAAACGCAGCCTGCGGTGCAGGTTTCTTTGATCATGACCGCGCTTAACAGCGGCAGTTGCGGCTTCATCTGATCCCAGATCCATTTTGCCAGCACTTCGCTGGTGGGATTTTCCAGGCCAGGAATATCATTCAGATAGTAGTGGTCCAGCCGATTGTACAGAGGCTTAAACGCCGCTTTCAGTTCAGCAAAATCCATAACCCAGCCGGTATGCGCATCCACTTCGCCGGTAATCTCCAGACGAACCAGGAACGAATGACCGTGCAGACGGCCACATTTGTGTCCGGCCGGCACATTCGGAAGATGGTGCGCGGCTTCGAACTGGAACTCTTTAAACAAGGTGGTAGACATAGTGGTTCTCAGACATTAAAAAACCGCTGAATTCTACCTGATTACCGCTTTTTTCGCACCCGCGCCGCACAAAGCGATACTTTCACATCCGATTGCCGGATCGTGTCCAGCTAATTAACTGATAAATCACCCGTTTACTTACCAGTTTTAACGATTACCTCTACCAGAAAAACCACTTAGTCATTTTGGTTATTTGATATGTCGAAGGCGTATTTAATCGTTAATATACAGCCCGGTAACCTACGCACTCTTCCGCCACTTTACGGTCCGGACTTCTGATACTGGAATTTTTAACGCGATGACGACTCAGGCACCTGGTTCACTGCTTCCGCTCTCCCCGGAACAACTCGCCCGCTTACAGGCGGCGACGACAGATTATTCCCCGACTCAACTGGCGTGGCTGTCAGGCTATTTCTGGGGCCGGGTAGAGCAGACGCCGGGTAGCGCCGTCGCCAGCAGCGCACCGTCCGCGCCCGCCGCTGAAACGCCGGTTATTACCTTGCTTTCCGCTTCCCAGACCGGCAACGCCCGTCGTCTGGCTGAGCAGCTGCGGGATGACCTGCTGGCTGCGAAGCTGAACGTAAACCTGGTGAATGCTGGTGATTACAAGTTTAAGCAGATTGGCCAGGAAAAAATGCTGGTGGTCGTCACCTCTACTCAGGGCGAAGGTGAGCCGCCGGAAGAGGCGGTTGCGCTGCATAAATTCCTGATGTCGAAGAAGGCACCGAAAATGGAGGGTGCGGCCTTTGCGGTGTTTGGCCTGGGCGACACCTCTTATGAATTCTTCAGTCAGGCAGGCAAAGATTTTGACAGCCGTCTGGCAGAGCTGGGTGGCGAGCGTCTGCTGGATCGCGTTGATGCGGATGTCGAGTATGCAGAGCAGGCCTCCGCCTGGCGTACCGCGCTGACCGACATTCTGAAACAGCGCGTGCCGACCGAATCCCCGGCGCAGGCTGCGGCGACAGCGGCAGGCAGCGTTAATGAAGTGACCACCAGTCCCTACAGCAAAGAGTCTCCACTCAGCGCCAGTCTGGCGGTGAATCAGAAAATTACCGGACGTGACTCAGATAAAGATGTGCGCCATATCGAAATTGATCTGGGCGACTCCGGTCTGCGCTACCAGCCTGGCGATGCGCTGGGCGTCTGGTATGAAAATGACGCGGCGCTGGTCAGTGAACTGCTGGAGCTGGTCTGGCTGAAAGGCGATGAGCCGGTAGAGATTCAGGGCAAAACCCTGCCGCTGGCGGAGGCGCTGCAAAAGCATTTCGAGCTGACGGTGAATACCGCGCAGATCGTCGCGCAGTATGCCCAGCTGTCACGTAATGCGGAGCTGCTGGCGCTGGTGGATGATAAAGCCCGGCTGCAGCACTATGCGCAGCACTATCCGATTGTGGATATGGTGCGTCTGGCTCCGGCTGAACTCACGGCAGAACAGCTGACCGGCCTGCTGCGACCGCTGACGCCGCGACTCTACTCTATCGCCTCTTCGCAGGCCGAAACCGACACCGAAGTGCACATCACTGTGGGTGCAGTGCGCTTCGATATTGAAGGTCGCCAGCGCGGCGGCGGTGCATCGACCTGGCTGGCCGATCGCCTCGAAGAAGAGGGCGAAGTCCGCGTCTTCATCGAGCACAACGATAATTTCCGCCTGCCGACTAATCCGGATGCGCCGGTGATCATGATTGGCCCGGGCACCGGCATCGCGCCGTTCCGCGCCTTTATGCAGCAGCGCGACAACGACGGTGCCAGCGGCAAAAACTGGCTATTCTTTGGTAATCCGCACTTCACCGACGATTTCCTCTATCAGGTGGAGTGGCAGAAATATGTGAAGGATGGCCTGCTGACGAATATCGACCTTGCCTGGTCACGCGATCAGGCAGAGAAGATTTACGTACAGGATAAGATCCGCGCGAAAGGGGCCGAAGTCTGGCGCTGGATTGAAGAGGGCGCGCATCTTTATGTCTGTGGCGACGCAAATCGTATGGCAAAAGACGTCGAGCAGGCATTGCTGGATGTGGTGGTCGAACACGGCGGAATGGATCGTGAAACGGCCGACGAATTTTTAAGTGAGCTGCGCATTGAGCGCCGTTATCAGCGAGACGTTTACTAATGAGCGATAAACACCCTGGACCGCTGGTTGTAGAAGGCAAATTAACCGACGCTGAGCGCCTGAAGAAGCAGAGTAACTATCTGCGCGGCACTATCAAAGAAGATCTGGAAGAGGGTCTGACTGGCGGCTTTACTGGCGACAACTTCCTGCTGATCCGTTTTCACGGCATGTACCAGCAGGACGATCGCGACATTCGTGCCGAACGTGCGGAGCAGAAGCTGGAACCGCGGCACGCCATGATGCTGCGCTGCCGACTGCCGGGCGGCATCATTACGCCGACGCAGTGGCTGGCCATCGACAAATTTGCTACCGATAAAACCCTTTATGGCAGCATCCGTCTGACCAACCGTCAGACCTTCCAGTTTCACGGCATTCTGAAGAAGAACGTCAAGCCGACGCATCAGATGCTGCATGAAGTGGGACTGGATGCGCTGGCGACCGCCAACGACGTCAACCGTAACGTGCTCTGTACGTCGAACCCGGTTGAGTCGGAACTGCATCAGGAAGCGTATGAGTGGGCGAAGAAGCTCTCCGAGCATCTGTTGCCGCGCACCCGTGCCTATGCAGAAATCTGGTGGGATAAAGAAAAAGTCGCGACAACAGATGAAGAGCCGATCCTCGGTGAAACCTATCTGCCGCGTAAATTCAAAACTACCGTGGTGATCCCGCCGCATAACGATGTGGATCTGCACGCCAACGATCTGAACTTTGTCGCCGTCGCCGAGAACGGCAAGCTGGTGGGCTTCAACCTGCTGGTGGGTGGTGGCCTGTCGATCGAGCACGGCAACAAAGCGACTTACGCACGCACCGCCAGCGAGTTTGGCTACTTCCCGGTAGATAAGATCCTCGACGTGGCTGAAGCGGTCGTCACCACCCAGCGTGACTGGGGTAACCGAACCGACCGTAAAAATGCCAAAACCAAGTACACCCTGGAACGCGTTGGCGTCGAAACCTTTAAAGCGGAAGTGGAAAAACGAGCCGGTGTGACCTTTGAGCCGATCCGCCCGTATGAATTTACCACCCGTGGCGATCGCATTGGCTGGATTAAAGGCATCGACAATAAATGGCACCTGACGCTGTTTATCGAGAATGGTCGCCTGCTTGACTATCCGGGCCGTCCGCTGAAGAGCGGCATTGCCGAAATTGCGAAAATCCATCAGGGTGACTTCCGCCTGACGGCCAACCAGAACCTGATTGTGGCGGGCGTGCCGGAAAGCGAAAAAGCGCAGATTGAAGCGATCGCCCGCGAACATGGTCTGATGGATCATGTGACGCCACAGCGCGAAAACTCCATGGCCTGCGTTGCGTTCCCGACCTGTCCGCTGGCGATGGCAGAAGCCGAACGCTTCCTGCCCGCGTTTGTGACCAAAGTCGAGGGCATCATGCATGCTCACGGCGTCGGTGATGAGCACATAGTGTTACGCGTTACCGGTTGTCCGAACGGTTGTGGTCGTGCCATGCTGGCAGAGCTGGGTCTGGTGGGTAAAGCGCCAGGCCGCTATAACCTGCATCTGGGCGGAAACCGCACCGGAACGCGTATTCCCCGCATGTACCGTGAGAACATTAACGAAAGCGAAATTCTCGCCACCATTGATGAGCTGGTGGGACGCTGGGCCACCGAGCGCCAGGCGGCAGAAGGCTTTGGTGACTTCACCATCCGCGCGGGCATTGTCGCGCCGGTGCTGGACCCGGCACGCGACTTCTGGGAGGAGGCAAAATGAGTCATCCTGACCTCGCAGCACTGAATGAGATGTCCAAAGTCCAGCGCGCTATGGCGCTGGCGGCGACCAATGCGCAGCTGGAGAAGGCGTCAGCAGAAGAGCGGGTCAGCTGGGCGCTGGAGAATTTACCGGGAGCCTATGTGCTCTCCTCCAGCTTCGGTATTCAGGCCGCGGTGTCGCTGCACCTGGTGACGCGTCAGCAGCCCGATATTCCGGTGATACTGACCGACACCGGCTATCTCTTCCCGGAGACCTATCGTTTTATTGATGAGCTGGCGGACCAGCTCAATCTCAACCTCAAAGTGTTCCGCGCCGAAACCTCACCGGCCTGGCAGGAAGCGCGCTACGGCAAGCTGTGGGAGCAGGGCGTCGAGGGGATTGAGAAATATAACGAGATCAATAAAGTCGAGCCGATGAACCGGGCTATCGAAACCCTGGGTGCCCAGACCTGGTTTGCCGGCCTGCGCCGCGATCAGTCCGGCAGCCGGGCGAATCTGCCGGTGCTGGGCGTGCAGCGTGGCGTCTTTAAGCTGCTGCCGATTATTGACTGGGATAACCGCCAGATTCATCAGTACCTGGAACAGCACAAGCTGAAGTACCATCCGCTGTGGGATGAAGGCTATCTTTCAGTAGGTGATACCCATACCACCCGCAAATGGGAGCCGGGTATGGCAGAAGAAGAGACGCGCTTTTTCGGTCTCAAGCGCGAGTGTGGTCTGCACGAAGGCTGATGCCGTGCTTCTCTCCCCCGCGAGGGGGAGAGAATGTCTTCGCGCAGTCAGTCAGGCAGCTAAACGCCTTTTAATCCGGCAAACGCCTCCGCTTCGCGCGTCACATTCACCTTCGTCACCTCATACTCTGCCACGGCGACAAACGGATCTTCCGCTAATATCGCATCCAGCTTTTCACGTTCCATCTCCCTGACCAGCAACATGCCGCCCGTACGTGGATCTTTACGTCCCGCGGCAATAAAAAAGCCCGCATCAAAATAGCGATCCAGCCAGTCGATATGGCCTGCCAGCAGCACTTCAACCTCTTCTACCGGACGAACATAATTCAGAAAAATGACGTACATGTCAGATCCTCATACTTTAGGATTGGTCAGTTCGCTGATTAGCGGCAGCAGCACGCGAACGCTGTCGCGGGTTCGCAGCGCTATCTGGCCCGGCAGCCAGCGGTCGAGATAGTTCAGATTATCCAGGTCAGTCTGATGACGGGTCATGCCATCTGGAAAGTGGTGGCTGCGATGACGCTGTAATGCGCCATCTTTATTTCCCAGCGTCCAGTTGCTGGCGGTGACATCCAGCAGCGGAAAGCCTGCCCTGTCGAAGGCATTCAGACCGTTGAAGTCTTTACGATTCAGCTGGTGGCTGGCAGCGGGAATGCCCAGCTGACGGGCCAGTAGCAGAGCGCGGTCGCTGGTCTGCTTGCGCACCGCACGGGGCGTGTTCATGCCGCTGTTGAAATAGAGATGATCGCCGGTGATCAGGCTGTTCAGATCGATAACCAGCAGCGTGTTCTTCTTCTCGCGCGTGCTCATCCGCTCAACATAATCATCCATGCCATGCAGGTCCGCTTCTCCGGCGCTCAGCGCCACAAAGCGAATGCCATAGTGCAGCGGTTTGTGACTCAGCTGCTGTGCCAGCTCCAGCATCACGCCAAGACCCGACGCATTATCGTCGACGCCCTGCAGACGTAAGCCGCCCAGATTATGATGGACCTGGCTACTGTTCTGTGGCGTCCAGGTATCCAGATGCGCCACGATCAGGATCTCCTGCGGCACGCTGCCTGCACGAGCGGCAATTACCGAGGTGGCCGTGAGCTTATGCCAGCGCTGCGTGCCGTCATCTTCCTGCCACTTATAGCCGGTGTTGAACTGGCGGGTATCGGTTTTATACCCCAGCGCGGTAAATTGCTGTTGCAGATAGTCAGCGGCCATCAGCTCAGCCGGACTACCACTCATGCGGCCAGGAAAATAAGTGGCGATGTGCCGGACCTGCTGTTCGGCAAACTGACCCGCTGGCGCGGCCAGGGCCAGCGGGGAAATGAGTGCGCTCAACAAAACTGTCGCAACCCTCAGGCGGAGGGAACAAAACATAGTGCATCCTTTTTTTCATTATCCGGGAGCCAACAGGCATGCGGGCCGGGCCTGCTCATGCCGCGCGCATTATACCCCTTTTGTTCTGCGAGCTGGGTAGCGGAATCGGGCGCTGCTCTGAGCGAAAGCACCCACGCACATTTATCGCTGGCACTTATCTGCTTTTACAGTGGCGTAAGTAAATGTGAATGTGTGAGCCTGTTCACGAAAAAGCCATTACATTTCATCTGCTAAGATCAAATTGTTCTGTGCTTTGCGGTGTCGTTATTCCATTCGGTAACTACTCATTCCAATTCGTAATTTCATCTGGATAAACTCAGCGACGTATAGTCGCGTTAATACAAAGTTAAATCATCAGGGTTAACGTGGACTATTTGCCTCTTTTTGCCGATCTCTCTGGCCGCCCGGTTCTGGTTGTCGGCGGTGGAGATATTGCGGCGCGAAAAATTGAACTGCTGCGTCGCGCGCACGCACGCGTTCAGATCGCCTCGCGTGAACTCTGCCCGGAACTGCAGGCACTGCTGGATAAGCAGGAGCTGGAGTGGGTGGCGACCGCGTTTGACCCGGCCCAGCTGGATGGTGTTTTCCTGGTGATTGCTGCCACGGACGATAATCATCTCAACGCCCAGGTTTTTGAAGCTGCTAACGCGCGGCATAAGCTGGTTAACGTGGTCGACGACCAGCCAAAATGTACCTTTATCTTCCCGTCGATTGTTGACCGTTCACCACTGGTGGTGGCGATCTCCTCCAGCGGCACCGCACCGGTGCTGGCACGCATGCTGCGCGAAAAAATCGAAACGTTGCTGCCCGCCAGTCTTGGTCAGATGGCGGAGGTCGCCGGACTCTGGCGCGATAAAGTTAAACAGCGCTTCAGCCGCATGTCCGATCGTCGTCGTTTCTGGGAGCGGGCCTTCGACGGTCTGTTCGCCAGTCAGATGTCAGCCGGTAACGTCGAAGAGGCGAAGCGCACGCTGGATCGTGAACTGCTGGAAGAGCCAACCCGTCAGGGCGAGATCTTTCTGGTAGGTGCCGGGCCGGGCGACAGCGGCCTGCTGACGCTACGTGGCCTGCAGGTCATGCAGTTAGCCGATGTAGTGCTCTACGACCATCTGGTCAGCGAAGAGGTGCTGGACCTGGTGCGTCGCGACGCCGACCGCATCTGCGTCGGTAAACGCGCCAGCGCGCATACGTTACCCCAGGAAGAGATTAATCAGTTGCTGGTTTCACTGGCCCTGAAAGGTAAGCGCGTTGTCCGCCTCAAGGGTGGCGATCCCTTTATCTTTGGCCGCGGCGGCGAAGAGCTGCAGGCGGCACAGCAGGCGGGCGTGCCGTTCCAGGTAGTGCCGGGCGTCACCGCGGCTGCCGGTGCGACGGCCTATGCCGGTATTCCGCTGACCCACCGCGATTACGCGCAGAGCGTGATGTTTATTACCGGTCACTGCCGTCCCGATGGCGATGATATCGACTGGCCATCGCTGGCGCGTGCGCGTCAGACGCTGGCGATCTACATGGGCACGGTTAAAGCGGCTGCTATCAGCGCGGCGCTGATTCAGCACGGTCGCGCACCATCAACGCCCGTGGCGGTGATCAGTCGCGGCACCCGTCAGGATCAACAGGTGCTCACCGGCACCTTAGAACAACTTGAGGCGCTGGCCGCCTCGGCACCTACTCCGGCGCTGCTGGTGATCGGAGAGGTGGTTAATCTGCACGGGCAACTCGCCTGGTTTAAACATTCAGCACAGCAGGGGACTCGCGAGTCCGCCGTTGTCAATCTGGCTTGAGGGAAAATCATGGACCAAAAACGACTCACTCATCTGCGTCAGCTGGAGGCGGAGAGTATCCACATCATTCGCGAAGTGGCGGCGGAGTTCAGCAACCCGGTGATGATGTATTCCATCGGCAAAGACTCCTCGGTGATGCTGCATCTGGCGCGTAAAGCCTTTTATCCGGGCACGCTGCCGTTCCCGCTGCTGCATGTGGATACCGGCTGGAAATTCCGTGAAATGTACGAATTTCGCGACCGCACCGTGAAAGCGATGGGCGCAGAGTTGCTGGTTCACCGCAACCCGGAAGGCGTGGCGATGGGGATTAACCCGTTTGTCCACGGCAGTGCCAAACACACTGACATCATGAAGACGGAAGGGCTGAAGCAGGCGCTGAACAAATATGGTTTTGACGCGGCCTTTGGCGGCGCACGTCGCGATGAAGAGAAGTCACGCGCCAAAGAGCGTATCTACTCCTTCCGTGACCGCTTCCACCGCTGGGACCCGAAAAACCAGCGTCCTGAGCTGTGGCACAATTACAACGGCCAGATTAATAAGGGCGAGAGCATCCGCGTCTTCCCGCTATCGAACTGGACCGAACTGGATATCTGGCAGTACATCTTCCTGGAAAACATTGAGATCGTGCCGCTCTATCTCGCCGCACCGCGTCCGGTGCTGGAGCGTGATGGCATGCTGATGATGATCGATGACGATCGCATCAACCTGCAGCCGGGTGAAGAGATCACCCAGCGGATGGTCCGTTTCCGTACGCTCGGCTGCTGGCCGCTGACCGGGGCGGTAGAGTCCGAAGCGCAGACGCTGCCAGCGATCATCGAAGAGATGCTGGTCTCCACTACCAGCGAGCGTCAGGGCCGCATGATCGATCGCGATCAGTCCGGTTCGATGGAACTGAAAAAACGCCAGGGTTATTTCTAAGGAGACGCCAGATGAATACCGTAATTGCACAACAGATTGCCGACCAGGGCGGCGTTGAAGCCTGGCTGACCGCTCAACAGCATAAGAGCCTGCTGCGTTTTCTGACCTGCGGCAGCGTCGACGACGGAAAAAGTACCCTGATTGGGCGTCTGCTGCACGACACCCGTCAGATCTATGAAGATCAGCTTTCCTCACTGCACAATGACAGCAAACGTCACGGTACCCAGGGCGAGAAGCTTGATCTGGCGCTGCTGGTGGATGGCCTGCAGGCTGAGCGTGAGCAGGGCATTACCATCGATGTTGCCTGCCGCTACTTCTCGACCGAAAAGCGTAAGTTTATTATCGCCGATACGCCGGGACATGAGCAGTACACCCGCAACATGGCAACCGGCGCGTCAACCTGCGATCTGGCGATCCTGCTGATCGATGCACGTAAAGGCGTACTGGATCAGACTCGCCGTCACAGCTTTATCTCGACGCTGCTGGGCATCAAACACCTGGTGGTGGCGATCAACAAGATGGACCTGGTGGCGTACGATCAGGCACGCTTTGAGCAGATTAAACAGGATTACCTCGACTTTGCTGCCCAGTTGCCGGAAGACCTTGATATCCGCTTTGTGCCAATGTCAGCGCTGGAAGGAGATAACGTCGCCTCTGCCAGTCAGACTATGCCGTGGTACAGCGGCCCGACGCTGCTGGATGTGCTGGAAACCGTGGAGCTGAAGCGCGTAGTTGATCATCAGCCGATGCGTTTCCCGGTGCAGTATGTGAACCGTCCGAATCTGGATTTCCGTGGCTATGCCGGTACGCTGGCGTCGGGCAGCGTGCAGGTAGGCCAGCGCGTAAAAGTGCTGCCGTCTGGCGTGGAGTCGACCATTGCCCGCATTGTGACTTTTGATGGCGATCTGCAGGAAGCGGGTGCAGGCGAAGCGATTACGCTGGTGCTGCAGGATGAAATTGATATCAGCCGTGGCGATCTGCTGGTGGATGCCAGCGACGCGCTGGCTGCGGTGCAGTCTGCCAGCGTTGATGTGGTCTGGATGGCGGAACAGCCATTGCAGGCCGGTCAGAGCTATGACCTGAAAATCGCCGGTAAGAAAACGCGTGGTCGCGTTGAGAAGGTGCTGCATCAGGTTGAGATCAACTCGCTGGAGACGCGTCAGGTCGATTCGCTGCCGCTGAACGGTATTGGTCGCATTGAGATCACCTTTGATGAACCGATGGTGCTCGACAGCTATCAGCAGAATCCGGTGACCGGCGGCATGATCTTTATCGATCGCCTGAGCAACGTCACTGTAGGTGCCGGCATGATCCATCAGCCAAATCATGATGTGCCGGTTAACAGCGGTGAGTTCAGCGCGTTTGAGCTGGAACTGAATGCGCTGGTGCGCCGTCACTTCCCGCACTGGAATGCGCGCGACCTGCTGGGCGGTCAATAATGGCGCAGCACGATGATAACGTGGTGTGGCATGACCATCCGGTAACTCGTGCTTCTCGCGAGCAGCAGCACGGCCATCAGGGCGTGGTGCTGTGGTTCACCGGGCTGTCGGGCTCGGGGAAATCGACTGTTGCCGGTGCGCTGGAGCAGGCGCTGCACCGCATCGGTGTCAGCACCTATCTGCTGGATGGGGATAATGTGCGTCACGGCCTGTGCCGTGACCTCGGTTTCAGCGATGACGACCGTAAAGAGAATATCCGTCGGGTCGGCGAAGTGGCGAAACTGATGGTGGATGCCGGATTAGTGGTACTCACCGCCTTTATTTCACCGCATCGCGCCGAGCGGCAGATGGTGCGCGATCTGCTGGAACCGGGACAGTTTATCGAGGTGTTTGTCGATACGCCGTTAGCGGTGTGTGAGGCGCGCGATCCGAAAGGGTTATATCGCAAAGCCCGTGCCGGAGAACTGCGAAACTTCACCGGTATCGACAGCGTTTATGAAGCTCCGGAGAGCCCGGAAATTCAGCTGGATGGCGAACAATTGGTTACAAAACTGGCCGCCCAATTGTTAGACCTGCTGCGTGACCGCGATATCATCAGATCCTGAAGAGACAGCGGCGGATCGTCTGATCTGCCGCCCTCGCGCCAACAGGATGCCTATGCAGAACATTACCCCCATGCTCGCCCGTAAAGATGACTCAGCCCCGGATGAGCCACGCTCATTGTTGCCGGGCGGCGTTATCGGTTTTCTTGCTTACTGGTGTGCGCTGGCGATCCCGTTCCTGCTGTTCGGCTCTAACACGCTGTTTTTCTTTCTCTATACCTGGCCATTTTTTCTGGCGCTGTTGCCTGTCGCCGTGGTTACGGGGATTGCACTGAATACGCTGCTGAGCGGACAGTGGCTCTGGGCCGCGCTCGCCACGGTGATTATGGTGGTCACGCTTTTCTGGTTAATGTTCTCCTTTCTCTCCGGCTGGTAAGCCATCACTGCGCCCGTGCTGATGTGCAAACGCATCGGCAGGTTACAAATCTTTTCCCGCCAGATTCGGTACTGATTACCTGGACGCACAGCAAAGCGCGCCATTTTCGCGGCTGGTGTGGAGTCCTGTGCAAAGTTATGGGATGATTGTGCCGTTTTTAGGGGGCGGGATGGGAAAACTGACGTTACTGTTATTGGTGCTGCTCGGCTGGCTGCAATATTCATTGTGGCTGGGGAAAAATGGCATCCATGACTATACGCGCGTCAATGATGATGTCGCGGTACAACAGGCAAACAATGCCAAACTTAAATCGCGAAACGATCAGCTTTTTGCCGAAATTGACGATCTCAATGGCGGCTCGGAAGCGATCGAGGAGCGTGCGCGCAATGAACTGGGCATGATTAAACCCGGTGAGACCTTCTATCGTCTGGTGCCTGACCAGAACAAACGCAACGCGCAACAATCAGCGCAAAACCTACAACGATAAAACATGAACACTCTGGCCTCCCTTGCGGATGTGATTGCCGTGGTGCCCGCTGCCGGGATCGGCAGCCGCATGCAGGCAACCTGTCCAAAGCAGTATCTGACGATTGGTCAGCACACCCTTCTGGAACACAGCATTGCACGTCTGTTTTCCCATCCCGCTATCAGACAGGTGATTGTTGCCCTCAGCCCCGATGATGAGCACTTTGCTTCCCTGCCGCTGGCACGCGATCCGCGCGTAGTCAGGGTCACAGGCGGAGAGACCCGTGCCGAATCGGTGCTGGCCGGACTCCAGGCCGCACAGGGTTCCGCCTGGGTGCTGGTCCATGACGCTGCGCGTCCCTGTCTGCATCCCGACGATCTCCAGCAACTGCTCAACGTGCGCGAACAGAGCCACGTGGGTGGAATTCTGGCCGCGCCCGTGCGCGACACGATGAAGCGGGGCGAGCCGGGCAAAGCGGCAGTGGCCCATACTGTAGAACGTGACGATCTCTGGCACGCCTTAACGCCGCAATTTTTCCCGCATGCGCTGCTCACCGCCTGCCTGACGCGGGCGCTGACCGAGGGCGCAACCATAACGGATGAGGCCTCGGCGCTGGAGTATTGCGGCTACCATCCGCTGTTAGTCAGCGGACGCAGTGATAACATTAAAGTCACCCGGCCAGAAGATCTGGCGCTGGCGGCTTTTTATCTGAGTCAGATTCAATTAAAGGAGAGCGCATGATGCGTATCGGTCACGGTTTTGACGTTCACGCCTTTGGCGGAGAAGGTCCGTTAGTGATTGGCGGTGTGCGAATCCCGTTTGAACACGGTTTTATCGCCCATTCGGATGGCGATGTGGCGCTGCATGCGCTGACTGACGCGCTGCTGGGCGCAGTGGCGATGGGAGATATCGGCAAACTGTTTCCCGACACCGATCCGGCCTTTAAAGGGGCGGACAGCCGCGGCCTGCTGCGCGAGGCCTGGCGTCGTATCGAAGCCAAAGGTTATCGTATCGGTAATGTCGACGTCACGATTATTGCTCAGGCACCGAAAATGCTGCCGCACGTGCCACAGATGCGTATTAACATCGCAGAAGATTTAGGCTGCCATATGGATGCGGTCAACGTCAAAGCGACCACCACCGAGAAGCTCGGCTTTACCGGGCGCGGCGAAGGCATCGCCTGTGAAGCGGTCGCGTTAGTCCTGAAAGCTGACAGCCAATGACGCTGAGTTACCTGCACGGCACGCCCACAGCCGTCGGCGTGATCAAAGCCAATCCGGAAGATTTCGTGGTGGTGGAAGACCTCGGGTATAGCGCGGATGGGGAAGGTGAGCATCTGCTGGTGCGTATCCGTAAAGTCGGCGCGAATACCCGCTTTGTGGCGGAGGCGCTGGCTAAGTATCTTGGTATTCATCAGCGCGACATGAGCTATGCCGGGATGAAAGATCGCCATGCGGTCACGGAGCAGACCCTCTGTTTTCGTCTGCCAGGCAATGCGATGCCCGATCTGCGCGGTTTTTCGCTTGAGGGCGTCGACATTCTGCAGGTGGTGCGCCACAAGCGTAAGCTGCGCATCGGCGCACTGGCGGGGAATGCGTTCCGGCTGGTTATCCGCCAGATCAGCGATCGTGATGCGGTTGAAAAGCGTCTGGCGCAGATTCGCGATGCGGGCGCGCCCAACTATTTTGGTGAACAGCGTTTTGGTCGCGGCGGCAATAACCTGGTGATGGCGGAGAAGTGGGCGCGCAATGAGATTATTATTCGCGACCGCAACAAGCGCAGCCTGATGCTCTCTGCCGCACGCAGTGCGCTGTTTAATCAGGTGACCAGTACGCGTCTGCAACAGCAGGGCAGCCTGACGCAGGTTCTCAATGGTGATGCTTTACAGCTGACTGGCCGTGGCAGCTGGTTTGTCGCCCAGCCTGATGAACTCGCCGAGTCACAGCGCCGGGTTGAACAGCATGAGCTGCGCATTACCGCGCCGCTGCCGGGACGCGGCGAGCCTGGTCCGCAGGCTGACGCGCTGGCCTTTGAACAGCAGGCGCTGGCGGATGCGTCGCTGCTGCTGGGGTTGATCGAACGTGAGAAGATCGATGCTGCCCGCCGCGCCATGCTGGTGGTGCCGCGCGATATGCAGTGGAGCTGGTGGGATGATGTCACGCTGGAACTGGCATTCTGGCTGCCTGCGGGTAGCTTTGCCACCAGCGTCGTCCGCGAGCTGCTGACTCAAACGGATTCGCCCGATCAGCCTGATGAGTAATCTTCGCTGCAACATGACCCGACTTGTGGGTAATGTTGCGGCAAACCCCCACCGTCGTGTGATTTACGCCTACCACTTCCTTGCGTGCCTCGCTAGAATGCAAAAATCGCTGTCCATTCATCACCTGTTGCCATGCCGTTCAAACAGGTTCAGTCACGGCGACCAGTCGAATAAAAAAAGGTCAGAACGAAATGCGGATATTGCTCAGCAACGATGACGGCATTCATGCGCCAGGCATTCAGACTCTGGCAAACGCTCTGCGGCAGATTGCTGACGTGCAGGTTGTGGCTCCCGATCGTAACCGAAGCGGTGCCTCCAACTCCTTAACGCTGGAAACGCCTCTGCGTACTTTCACCCATGAAAACGGCGATATCGCGGTTCAGATGGGCACCCCGACCGACTGCGTCTATCTTGGGGTGAATGCGCTGATGCAGCCGCGTCCTGATATTGTGGTGTCAGGCATCAATGCCGGTCCCAATCTGGGCGATGATGTCATCTACTCCGGCACGGTGGCGGCGGCGATGGAAGGGCGACATCTGGGTTTACCGGCGATAGCGGTTTCACTTAACGGCCATCAGCACTACGCCACCGCGGCAGCGGTGACCTGCGCTATCCTCAGGGCGCTGACGCATGAACCGCTGCGTACCGGCCGTATTCTTAACATCAATGTCCCCGATCTGCCGCTGGCCGAACTTAAAGGCATCCGCGTGACGCGTTGTGGTAGTCGCCATCCGGCGGATCAGGTGATTGCGCAGCAGGATCCGCGGGGCAATACCCTCTACTGGATTGGCCCGCCGGGCGAAAAACTGGATGCGGGCCCGGATACGGACTTTGCCGCCGTGGATCAGGGTTACGTTTCTGTGACCGCACTGCATGTCGATTTAACGGCGCACAGCGCGCAGAACGTGCTCAGTGACTGGCTGGCGAAAGCTGAGGTGAACCTGGCATGGTGAATCGGCGTATTGAGACATTGCTGTCACAACTGCGTCAGCAGGGCATTGATGATGAGAACCTGCTGACAGCCATCAGCGAGGTGCCACGCGAACGGTTTATCGACGAGGCGTTTGAGCATAAAGCCTGGGACAATGTGGCCTTGCCTATCGGCTCCGGTCAGACGATCTCACAGCCTTATATGGTCGCGCGGATGACCGCGTTACTCGGCCTGAATCCGCATTCGCGTGTACTGGAGATTGGTACGGGTTCCGGGTATCAGACAGCGATTCTTGCCCATCTGGTAGACCATGTTTATTCAGTGGAACGCATCAAAGGGCTGCAATGGCAGGCCAAACGTCGTCTGAAACAGCTGGATCTGCATAATGTCTCCACCCGCCATGGCGATGGCTGGCAGGGCTGGCCTTCTCGCGGTCCGTTCGATGCCATTATTGTTACCGCCGCTCCACCGGAAATTCCGATTGCGCTGATAGCACAACTGGCAGAAGGCGGCATTATGGTGCTGCCGGTTGGTGAAGATCAGCAGGTACTGAAGCGCCTGCGTCGCCAGGGCGCAGAAGTTACGGAAGAGATTATTGAACCGGTGCGTTTTGTTCCGCTGGTGCAGGGCGATCTCGCCTGATGCTCTTCGTATTTCTTCACAACTGTTTCATGGCACCACCTGGTTGATATTGTTACTATCCAGTTTATTCAACGAAAACACAGATTTTATCGCGCTGCGCAGAGCATTCTGCTGGCCGGTACAGTGAAACAGATAGATCAGCGTTGCCATCACGGGGGATTAATGAGCACGGGAAGCACACTTTTTCAGTTACGCCGTCTGGCGGCACTTTCACTGGTAGGATTCTGGCTGGCAGGCTGCAGCTCCGGCGACAACTCACAGGCACCCATCAGTCGCGTTGGCGATGATGGCGGCATGATGAACAGCCAGGCTGGGGCAGGCCCGGTTTCGGGTGGTGTGCCTGCCGCGCCGTCTCAGGGACAAATGTTAAGCAGAAATTCAGCATCTGTCCCCAGCAATGGCGGAATGATTAGTACCAACAGTAATGTTGAGACGCAAAACGGCCGGATAGTGTACAATCGCAGTTACCAGAATATTCCTAAGGGTAGCTACTCCGGTGAAACGTATACCGTTAAGCGCGGAGACACCTTATTTTACATTGCCTGGATTACCGGCAATGATTTCCGTGATTTAGCCCAGCGCAACAACGTTGCCGCGCCATACAACCTGAATGTGGGCCAGACTTTACAGATTGGTAACGGGGCGGGGCAGCCGATTACCGGTGGCAATCCCATTACCGTTGCTGATGCAACGCAGGGCGGCGTTCCGGCGGCACCACAAATTAAATCGCCTGCTGTTGCACAGCAACCTGTTATTACGTATTCTGATGATTCAGGTAATTCGGGCGGCAGCAAATTGTTGCCTTCGAAAGGAGCAAATGTTGCAACGACAACAGCTCCAGTCGTGACCGCCCCCCCAACGGTGAGCAGTACCACCAACAGTTCAACGCCGGTCGGAAGCTGGCGCTGGCCGACCGATGGGAAGATTATCGATAACTTCTCTGCCGCCGAAGGTGGCAATAAAGGGATCGATATCGCCGGAACGCGCGGACAATCTGTGGTTGCCACTGCTTCAGGACGCGTGGTTTACGCAGGTAACGCACTCCGGGGGTACGGTAATTTAATCATCATTAAACACAACGATGATTACCTGAGCGCCTACGCCCACAACGATACAATGCTGGTTCGGGAACAACAGGAAGTTAAGGCGGGGCAGAAGATCGCTACCATGGGTAGCACCGGAACCAGTTCAGTCAGATTACACTTTGAAATTCGTTACAAGGGGAAATCCGTAAACCCGTTGCGTTATTTACCGCAGCGATAATCCGGCAGAACAACATTGTTTTATGTTCTGCCCTGGAATCACGGGTAGGAGCCGCTTATGAGCCAGAATACGCTGAAAGTAAACGAGTTACATGAGAACGCGGAATTCGATGAGAACGGAGCTGAAATTTTTGACGAGAAGGCACTCGTTGAAAACGAAGCCAGTGATAGCGACGTAGCGGAAGAAGAGTTGCTATCACAGGGTGCGACGCAGCGTGTATTAGATGCGACGCAGCTCTATCTTGGGGAGATTGGCTATTCTCCGTTGTTAACGGCAGAGGAAGAAGTTTTCTTTGCTCGCCGTGCATTGCGGGGTGATATCCCTTCCCGTCGCCGCATGATCGAAAGTAACTTACGCCTGGTAGTGAAAATCGCCCGTCGTTACAGCAATCGCGGTCTGGCACTGCTGGACCTGATTGAAGAAGGTAACCTCGGCCTGATTCGTGCCGTTGAGAAATTTGACCCCGAGCGCGGGTTCCGTTTTTCAACCTACGCTACCTGGTGGATTCGTCAGACCATTGAACGGGCGATCATGAATCAAACCCGTACCATTCGTCTGCCGATTCACATTGTGAAAGAACTGAATGTTTATCTGCGAACTGCGCGTGAACTTTCCCACAAGCTCGACCATGAGCCGAGTGCGGAAGAGATCGCCGATCAGCTTGATAAACCTGTTGAGGACGTAAGCCGTATGTTACGTCTCAACGAACGCATTACCTCAGTTGATACGCCATTGGGCGGTGATTCTGAAAAAGCGCTGCTGGATATTCTGGCCGATGAGAAAGACAACGGCCCTGAAGACACCACGCAGGACGATGATATGAAACAAAGCATCGTCAAATGGCTGTTCGAACTGAACGCCAAGCAGCGTGAAGTGCTGGCACGTCGTTTCGGCCTGTTAGGCTATGAAGCGGCAACGCTTGAGGATGTGGGTCGTGAAATCGGCTTAACTCGTGAGCGTGTACGTCAGATTCAGGTTGAAGGTTTGCGCCGTCTGCGAGAAATCCTGCAGGGTCAGGGCCTCAGCATTGAAGCACTGTTTCGTGAATAATCGTCTGTAAGGTAGTCTGAGTGCGAATGCAAAAAGCGGTGGTGAAAACCACCGTTTTTTTATGCCTGTAGAAAAGTGATTTACAGAAGAATGCCAGCGCCGCACCATGCGTTCACACGATGCGGCGTGCTATCACACCAGTGATTTAAGCCGATAAATCCAGTCGAGCGCCTGACGCGGTGTCAGCGTATCCGGATCCAGCGCCTCAAGCGCTTCTACCGCTGGCGAGGTCTCTTCAACCAGCAGTGGCAGCTGAGAACCATCTACCGTTGATGATGCCGAGTGATTTGAAACGGTTTCCAGCTCTTTCAGCTTGTTGCGCGCCCGTCTGATGACCTCTTTAGGCACGCCCGCCAGCGCGGCTACGGCCAGCCCATAACTTTTGCTCGCTGCACCTTCCTGAACGCTGTGCATAAAGGCAATGGTGTCACCATGCTCAACTGCATCCAGATGGACGTTGACCACGCCTTCCATTTTTTCCGGCAATGTTGTCAGCTCGAAGTAGTGGGTGGCAAACAGCGTCATCGCTTTGATGCGGTTTGCCAGGTTTTCGGCGCATGCCCAGGCCAGCGATAAACCGTCGTAGGTCGAGGTACCGCGTCCAATCTCATCCATCAACACCAGACTGTTTTCAGTGGCGTTATGCAGGATGTTTGCGGTCTCGGTCATCTCAACCATAAAGGTTGAGCGCCCGGAGGCGAGATCGTCAGCGGCACCGACGCGGGTAAAGATACGATCCAACGGGCCAATCAGCGTCTCGTCGGCAGGAACAAAACTGCCAATCCATGCCATCAGCGCAATCAGCGCCGCCTGCCGCATATAGGTACTTTTACCGCCCATATTGGGACCGGTAATGATCAGCATTCTGCGCTGAGGTGCCAGTGATAGCGGGTTAGCAATGAATGGCTCCTTCAGAACCTGTTCAACCACCGGATGGCGACCGCCGCTGATTTTGATTCCGGCTTTATCCTGCAACACAGGACGGCAATAGTTCAGGGTCCAGGCGCGTTCTGCCAGGTTGCTTAACACATCCAGCTCAGCCAGCGCAGCGGCACTGAGTTGCAGCGCCTCAAGGTGCGGCAGCAGCTGATCGAACAGCGCCTCATACAGGCTCTTCTCCAGCGACAGCGCTTTGCCCTTGGAGGTAAGGACTTTGTCTTCGTACTCTTTCAGTTCCGGGATGATGTAGCGCTCAGCATTTTTCAGCGTCTGACGGCGGACATAGTGCATCGGGACCTGATGGCTCTGGCCACGGCTCACCTGAATGTAATAGCCATGCACACCGTTAAAGCCGACCTTCAGCGTATCGAGTCCCAGCTTTTCGCGTTCACGGATCTCCAGCCGGTCAAGGTAGTCGGTTGCGCCGTCGGCCAGCGCGCGCCACTCATCCAGCTCGGCGTTGTAACCGGGCGCAATCACGCCGCCGTCGCGGATTAGCACTGGCGGGGAGTCGATGATCGCCTGCTCCAGCAGCTCACGCAGCGCGGTGAACTCGCCCATTTGGGTGCGCAGCTTCTGTAGCTGTGGTGCTTCAACACCGGCCAGCAACTGATTGAGTTCCGGCAGTTGCTGAAATGCGTGGCGCATGCGGGCCAGATCGCGCGGACGCGCGGTGCGCAGTGCCAGACGCGCCAGGATTCGCTCCAGATCGCCGACCTGACGCAGCACCGGTTGCAGAGCATCGCTGAGATTCTGCAGCTCAGCAATCGACTCCTGACGCTGGTTAATGATGCGCACATCACGCAGCGGCATATGCAGCCAGCGCTTCAGCATCCGGCTGCCCATCGGGGTGACGGTTTTATCCAGCACGGCCGCTAAGGTGTTGTCAGTACCGCCGGCCAGGTTCTGGGTAATCTCCAGATTGCGGCGGGTAGCGGCATCCATGATGATGCTATCCTGCTGCCGCTCCATGCTCAGCGAGCGGATGTGCGGCAGGGTGGTGCGCTGGGTATCTTTGGCATACTGCAGCAGACAGCCCGCCGCACTCAGTCCGAGGTGCGCGTTCTCTACGCCGAAGCCATTGAGATCGCGAGTGCCGAACTGCAGGTTCAGCTGCTGGCGCGCGGTGTCAATCTCAAACTCCCACAGCGGACGACGGCGCAGGCCACGACGCTGATCGATCAGCGACATCGCCTGAAAATCTTCGGGGTAGAGCAGCTCAGCGGGATTGGTGCGCTGCAACTCTGCCGCCATGGTTTCGGCATCAGCCGGTTCGCTTAAGCGAAAACGGCCTGAGCTGATATCCAGCGTGGCGTAGCCAAAACCGCGCGAACTTTGCACAATCGCCGCCAGCAGATTGTCATGCCGCTCCTGCAACAGCGCCTCATCACTGATGGTGCCGGGCGTTACAATGCGAACCACTTTGCGCTCGACCGGTCCTTTGCTCAGCGCCGGATCGCCTATCTGCTCGCAGATGGCAACGGATTCGCCCAGCTGAACCAGCTTAGCCAGATAGCCTTCAACCGCATGATAGGGTACACCCGCCATCGGGATCGGTTCGCCCGCGGACGCGCCGCGTTTGGTAAGTGAAATCTCCAGCAGCTGCGAGGCGCGCTTTGCGTCGTCATAAAACAGCTCGTAGAAGTCACCCATCCGGTAAAACAGCAGAATATCAGGATGCTCCGCCTTGAGGCGCAGGTACTGCTGCATCATGGGGGTATGGGAAGGAAAGTCCTTTTCGGTTGGCTCTTGCATAAGGTTTTAACTCATCTTTAATGCGGTAAATTTCTGGCGGTCAACGCCCATGAAACCGAAAGGATTCGCGTCGGCGCGCAGGATAACCAGATGATAACGAATAGGACAGGGCATATGCCAGCCTGATAAACGCCCTGATCCTGACCGGGTGTAACCTGACAGGCATCCTGGCAAATGTGGCGACGGCTGGCGACAGAAAAGTGGCATTTTTCATGACGCTGGCGCGGTGCTGCGAGGCGGCTCGCGATTTCTGCGTCAGTTTATGGCGTACGGGGGGCGGCGCTACAGCGCACAGCAGAAGGGAAAATGCTCAGTGCAGCCCGTTCTGCAGCGCCCAGACGGCGGCTTCGAGCCGGGATTTGAGGTTCATTTTTTTCAGCAGATATTTGACGTGAACCTTGACCGTGCTTTCGCTGATGTCCAGTTTGCGGGCAATCGCTTTGTTGGTCATTCCATCGCTGATCAGTTGCAGGATGTCGCGTTCACGCCGGGTCAGCTGGCTGATATCGCGCGTCTGTGCAGGCTGCGAATCGCGCAACCTCGCAACCAGAATCGGGGTTAACACTTCGCTCAGTACGATCTGTCCGGCGGCGGCCTGATGCAGCGCTTTCAGCAAGGCTTCCGGTTCCATATCTTTCAACAGATAGCCATCCGCGCCGCGCTTCAGCGCGCTGATCACATCCTCTTCATTATCGGAAACGCTGAACACGACTACCCGGCCAGAAAGGGCGATTTCGCGCAGCTGGGTCAGGGTATCCAGCCCGTTCAGACCCGGCATATTGAGATCCAGAAGGATCAGGTCGGGATCGTGCTGTTGTGCCAGTGCCAGACCCTCAATGCCGTTACCCGCTTCGGCCACCACCTGCAATCGTTCATCCAGCGCAATCAGCTGCTTCAGACCGTTGCGCAGCATAGGGTGGTCATCGATTAATAAGAGCGTAAATTTCTCTGCCGTCACAATTTTTCCTGTCCTGTACACCAGCCCTGTGCGGGCGACGGTGCCTATCTTACCGGTGAAGCGGGGTCGCTATATACCCCTAAAGGACTACTCCTTTATTTCCATTCAGATGCCCTTTTGCTGAAGGCGTTCGCAGCTGCAATTAAACCGCATGATTTATAAGGGTTATCTGCACTCAGTCAACTACTTAACCGGGATGAGCTGAGATTGCCACGCCTTTGTAACCTGCATTGCCGTTGATTTGTATCAAGCAAGCCACCAGGCCGGATGCGCAGGATATGCACAATTATTATTCTGCTGATGAGAGATTTATGACCCAATCTGCCCCATTGCAAACCCCGACGCGCGGCGCGTTAATCCAGGACTGGCAACCTGAAAACGAGGCGTTCTGGCAGACGCGCGGCAAGCGTATCGCCAGCCGTAATCTGTGGATTTCTGTTTTTTGCCTGCTGCTGGGCTTCTGCGTCTGGATGCTGTTCAGCACCGTCGCGGTGAATCTGAATAAAGTCGGCTTTAACTTCACTACGGAGCAGCTCTTTTTACTGACTGCGCTGCCGTCGGTGTCCGGGGCGCTGCTGCGTGTGCCTTACTCTTTTGTTATTCCCATCTTTGGTGGCCGCCGCTGGACCGCCTTCAGCACCGGTATCCTGATTATCCCCTGCCTGTGGCTCGGCTTTGCGGTACAGGACAGTCAGACCTCATTCGCCACGTTTATGGTGATCTCTCTGCTGTGCGGATTTGGTGGCGCTAATTTTGCTTCGAGCATGGGCAATATCAGCTTCTTCTTCCCTAAAGCCCATCAGGGCGGCGCGCTGGGTATCAACGGCGGCCTTGGTAATCTTGGCGTCAGCGTGATGCAGTTTGTCGCACCGCTGGCAATTTCCTGTGCCATTTTTGGCTTTGCCGATGTGGGTCATACCACCGTCACCGGCGACAATATCTGGCTGGAAAATGCGTCCTGGATCTGGGTGCCACTCCTGGCGATCGGCACGCTCGCGGCCTGGTTCGGCATGAATGATCTCGCGGCGGCAAAATCCTCGCTGCGTGAGCAGTTGCCGGTGCTGAAACGTCCGCATTTGTGGATTATGGCACTGCTCTATCTGGCGACCTTCGGTTCCTTTATCGGATTTTCTGCTGGCTTCGCCATGCTGACGAAAACGCAATTTCCGGATGTTGTGATCATGCATTACGCCTTTTTCGGCCCGCTGATTGGTGCGCTGGCCCGTTCAGCAGGCGGCATCGTTTCTGACCGCCTCGGCGGTACCCGCGTCACGCTGGTCAACTACATCCTGATGGCGCTGTTTGCCGCGCTGCTGTTCCTCACGCTGCCGGGAGACGGACATGATGGCTCGTTCATCGCCTTCTTCACCGTGTTTATGGGCCTGTTCCTGACCGCCGGTCTGGGCAGTGGCTCCACCTACCAGATGATTGCGGTGATCTTCCGCAAGCTGACGCTGGAACGTATCAAAGCTGAAGGTGGTGACGATGCGCATGCGCAGCGTGAAGCGGCAACTGAAACCTCGGCTGCGCTGGGCTTTATCTCCGCCATTGGTGCACTGGGCGGCTTCTTTATTCCACAGACCTTTGGCCTGTCGCTCGCCATGACCGGTTCACCCGCTGGCGCGATGAAAATCTTCCTGGTCTTCTATCTCTGCTGCATCGCCGTGACCTGGCTGGTTTACGGACGAAAAGCCCGCGCCTGATAACGACAAAGCCGGTGTGGCGCACCGGCATCATTTTACTTTCTGTGTCGCGACAGATGCAGAGTCAGCAATGTCATACAAAGCCTTCAGGAGTATTCCGGATGAGCAAGTTTCTTGATCGATTTCGTTATTTTAAACAGCTGGCCGAGCCCTTTTCCGGTCAGCATGGCCAGACCTTAAACAGTAACCGCGACTGGGAAGATGGCTACCGCAGCCGCTGGCAGCACGATAAAATCGTGCGCTCCACCCACGGTGTTAACTGTACCGGCTCCTGCAGCTGGAAAATCTACGTGAAAAACGGCCTGGTCACCTGGGAGACCCAGCAGACCGACTATCCGCGTACCCGTCCCGATCTGCCCAACCATGAGCCGCGCGGCTGCCCACGCGGAGCGAGCTACTCCTGGTATCTCTACAGCGCTAACCGCCTGAAATATCCGCTGATGCGCAAGAAGCTGATTCAGCTGTGGCGCGACGCGAAAGCACAGCACAGCGATCCGGTGGATGCCTGGGCATCCATTATCAGCAATCCGGAAAAGGCTAAAAGCTACAAGCAGGCGCGCGGACGCGGTGGCTTTGTCCGCTCCAGCTGGCAGGAAGTGAACGAGATGATCGCTGCTGCGAACATCTGCACCGCGAAGACGTACGGCCCTGATCGCATTATGGGATTCTCGCCGATTCCGGCAATGTCGATGGTCTCCTACGCCGCCGGCGCTCGTTATCTGTCACTGATCGGCGGAACCTGCCTGAGCTTCTATGACTGGTATTGCGATCTGCCGCCTGCGTCACCGATGACCTGGGGCGAGCAGACCGACGTGCCGGAATCGGCCGACTGGTACAACTCTTCTTACATTATTGCCTGGGGCTCGAACGTGCCGCAGACCCGTACCCCGGATGCGCACTTCTTCACGGAGGTCCGCTATAAAGGGACGAAAACCGTGGCCATTACCCCGGACTATGCCGAAGTCGCGAAGCTGTGCGACCAGTGGCTGAGTCCGAAGCAGGGTACCGACAGCGCGATGGCGCTGGCGATGGGCCATGTGATGTTAAAAGAGTTTCACCTTGATCGCGAAGTCGGCTATTTCCGTGACTACGTGCGCCGCTATACCGATATGCCGATGCTGGTGCTGCTGGAGCCGCGTGAGGGCGGCTACTATGCCGCAGGCCGTCAGCTACGCGCCAGCGATCTGGTGGATGGCCTGGGTCAGGAGAATAACCCGGAGTGGAAAACCGTGGCGCTGGATCAGGCGACCGGTGAACTGATTGCGCCGCAGGGTTCAATCGGCTTCCGCTGGGGTGAAAAAGGCAAATGGAATCTGGAGCAGCGTGACGGCCTGTCGCAAAAAGAAGTGGAGCTGCAGCTCAGCCTGCTCGGCAGCCACGATGAGGTCGTTGAAGTCGGCTTCCCTTACTTTGGCGGCATCACCCGCGAGCATTTTAAAAGCGTCGCGCTGGATGAGATTCTGCTGCACAAGCTGCCGGTGAAACGCCTGCAGCTGGCGGATGGCAGTGAAGCGCTGGTCACCAGCGTCTACGATCTGACCCTGGCGAACTACGGTCTGGATCGCGGTCTGGATGATGCCAACTGCGCGCAAAGCTACGACGAGATCAAAGCCTATAGTCCGGCGTGGGCTGAGCAGATTACCGGCGTCTCCAGGCAGAACATCATCCGCATTGCCCGTGAGTTTGCCGAAAACGCCGAAAAAACCCGCGGCCGTTCGATGATCATCGTCGGTGCGGGCATGAACCACTGGTATCACATGGATATGAACTACCGTGGTCTGATGAACATGCTGATTTTCTGCGGCTGCGTCGGTCAGAGCGGCGGGGGCTGGGCGCACTATGTCGGTCAGGAGAAACTCCGTCCGCAGACTGGCTGGACCCCGCTGGCCTTTGGCCTCGACTGGCAGCGTCCGCCGCGTCAGATGAACAGCACCTCTTTCTTTTACAACCACGCCAGTCAGTGGCGCTATGAAACCCTGGCGACCAGCGAACTGCTGTCACCGCTGGCAGATAAAAGTCGCTACAGCGGCAGCCTGATCGACCTTAACGTGCGTTCCGAACGCATGGGCTGGCTGCCTTCCGCGCCGCAGCTTAACGTCAACCCGCTGCACATCGCGGAACAGGCGAAAGCCGCCGGTCAGTCACCGCTGGATTACACCGTGGAAAGCCTGAAGCAGGGCGCTATTCGGTTCGCCGCTGAACAGCCGGACGATCCGCAGAACTTCCCGCGTAACCTGTTTGTCTGGCGTTCCAATCTGCTCGGCTCCTCAGGCAAAGGGCATGAGTACATGCTGAAATATCTGTTGGGTACAGAAAACGGCATTCAGGGTAAAGATTTAGGTCAGCAGGGCCGCGTGAAGCCGGAAGAAGTGGAGTGGCTGGATCAGGGTGCCGAAGGCAAGCTGGATTTGGTGGTCACACTCGACTTCCGTATGTCGAGCACCTGTCTCTACTCTGACGTCGTGCTGCCAACCGCCACCTGGTATGAAAAAGACGATATGAATACTTCGGATATGCATCCGTTTATTCATCCGCTCTCGGCCGCTGTTGATCCTGCCTGGGATTCAAAAAGCGACTGGGAGATCTATAAAGGCATCGCCAAAGCCTTCTCCGAACTCTGTCCTGGCCATTTAGGTGTTGAAACCGATGTGGTGACACTGCCGGTGTTGCATGACTCACCCGCAGAACTGGCGCAGCCGTTTGAGGCGAAAGACTGGAAAAAAGGCGAGTGTGACCTGATTCCGGGCAAAACTGCGCCACACATTATGGTGGTAGAGCGCGACTATCCGGCGACCTGGGAGCGCTTTACCTCGCTGGGACCGCTACTGGATACCCAGGGTAACGGCGGCAAAGGCATCAGCTGGAACACCAGCAAAGAGGTCGATTTCCTCAAGCAGCTTAACTATGTCAAAGCGGATGGCCCGGCAGCGGGACGGCCAAATATTGACACGGCGATCGATGCAGCCGAAGTGATCCTGGCACTGGCACCAGAAACCAATGGTCAGGTGGCGGTGAAAGCCTGGCAGGCGCTGGGCGCAATTACCGGCCGTGACCACACGCATCTGGCACTGAACAAAGAAGATGAGAAGATTCGCTTCCGCGATATTCAGGCGCAGCCGCGCAAAATTATCTCCAGCCCGACCTGGTCAGGTCTGGAAGATGAACATGTCTCCTACAACGCCTGCTACACCAACGTTCATGAGCTGATCCCGTGGCGTACCCTGAGCGGTCGTCAGCAGCTCTATCAGGACCATGAATGGATGCGCGCCTTCGGTGAGAGCCTGATGGTCTATCGTCCGCCTATCGATACCCGTGCGGCGAAGCCGTTGCTGAACAGCAAACCCAACGGTAACCCGGAGAAGGCGCTTAACTTCCTGACGCCCCATCAGAAGTGGGGCATTCACTCCACCTACAGCGACAACCTGCTGATGCTGACGCTGTCACGCGGCGGCCCGATTGTCTGGATGAGTGAAGATGACGCCCGTGAGCTGGGCATTGTGGATAACGACTGGATAGAAGCGTTCAACGCCAATGGTGCACTGACCGCGCGTGCGGTCGTGAGCCAGCGCATCCCGGCCGGTATGACCATGATGTACCACGCCCAGGAACGCATCGTGAATATTCCCGGCTCGGAGATCACCAGCCAGCGCGGCGGCATCCATAACTCCGTGACGCGAACCTGCCCGAAACCGACCCATATGATTGGCGGTTATGCCCAGCTCTCATGGGGCTTTAACTACTACGGCACCGTCGGCTCAAACCGCGATGAGTTCGTGGTGGTCAGAAAAATGAATAACGTTAACTGGTTAGATGGGGAAGGCAACGATGCCTGCCAGGGCAGCCAGCAGGAGGTAAAACCATGAAAATTCGTTCACAGGTCGGCATGGTGCTGAACCTCGACAAATGTATCGGCTGCCACACCTGTTCGGTGACCTGTAAAAACGTCTGGACCAGCCGCGAGGGCATGGAGTACGCCTGGTTTAACAACGTCGAAAGCAAACCTGGCGTCGGCTATCCGCACGCCTGGGAAGATCAGCAGAAGTGGAAGGGCGGCTGGATCCGTAAGATCAACGGCAAACTGGAGCCGCGCATGGGCAATCGCGTCGGCCTGCTGTCGAAGATCTTCGCCAACCCGGATGTGCCTGCACTGGATGATTACTATGAGCCGTTCGATTTTGATTATCAGCATCTGCACAACGCCCCTGCCGGTAAACATCAGCCGATTGCACGTCCGCGCTCGCTGATCACCGGTCAGCGGATCAAAAAGATCGAAAACGGCCCGAACTGGGAAGAGATCCTGGGCGGCGAATTTGCCAAACGCTCACAGGATAAGAACTTCGATAATATCCAGAAGGAGATTTACGGCCAGTTTGAACACACCTTCATGATGTACCTGCCACGCCTGTGTGAGCACTGCCTTAACCCGGCGTGCGTGGCAACCTGCCCCAGTGGCGCAATCTACAAGCGCGGCGAAGATGGCATTGTGCTGATCGACCAGGATAAATGTCGCGGCTGGCGGATGTGCCTCACTGGCTGTCCATACAAGAAGATCTACTTCAACTGGAAAAGCGGCAAATCAGAAAAATGCATTTTCTGTTATCCACGTATTGAAGCGGGCCAGCCCACCGTCTGCTCGGAAACCTGTGTCGGCCGGATCCGCTATCTCGGCGTGCTGCTCTATGACGCTGACCGCATTGAACAGGCGGCTGCTGCGGAAAACGAACAAGATCTCTATCAGAGCCAGCTGGAAATCTTCCTTGATCCCCACGATCCCGTGGTGATCGCCCAGGCGCTGAAAGATGGTGTCGCACAGAGCGTGATCGATGCCGCGCAACGTTCACCGGTTTATAAAATGGCGATGGAGTGGAAGCTGGCGCTGCCGCTTCACCCTGAATACCGCACGCTGCCGATGGTCTGGTATGTGCCGCCACTGTCACCGATTCAGTCGGCGGTGGATGGCGGGGCGCTGGCACATACCGGCGTGCTGCCGGATGTGGAAAGCCTGCGTATTCCGGTTGAGTACCTGGCGAACCTGCTGACCGCAGGCGACACCGCGCCGGTGCTGCTGGCACTGAAACGCATGCTGGCGATGCGCCATTACAAGCGCGCAGAAAGCGTGGACGGTGAGCATGATATCCGGGCGCTGGAGCAGGTCGGTCTGACCGAAGCGCAGGCGCAGGAGATGTACCGCTATCTGGCGATCGCCAACTATGAAGATCGCTTTGTGGTGCCTTCAAGTCATCGAGAACTGGCGCGTGAAGCCTTTCCGGAAAGCAAAGGCTGTGGCTTCAGCTTTGGCGATGGCTGCCATGGCAGCGACAGCAAATTTAACCTGTTTAACAGCCGCCGTATCGATGCCATTGACGTCAGCAGGAAAACCAGCCGCCCGGAGGATGCCTCATGATCACGCTGCGTGTTGTGTCGCGCCTGCTGGACTACCCGGACGAGGCGCTGTTTACCCACTATCCCGACCTGATCGCGGCGCTGGAAGAGGCCAGCGAACTCAACCTGCAGCAGAGTACACGGCTGGTGAGCTTTATCAATCAGCTCTGCACCCGGCCCATGCTGGACGTGCAGGCTGACTACTGCGAACTGTTTGATCGCGGCCGCGCCACCTCGCTGCTGCTGTTTGAACATGTGCACGGTGAGTCCCGCGATCGCGGTCAGGCGATGGTTGATCTGCTGGAACAGTACCGGGCTGACGGTCTGGAACTGGACAGCAAAGAGTTGCCCGATTATCTGCCGCTCTACCTCGAATATCTCGCCTGTAAAAGCGATAAGGCCGCGCGTCAGGGACTGGAAGACATCGTGCCAATCCTGGCCTTGCTGGCCGCGCGACTGGAAGCGCGACAGAGTCCTTATGCTGACCTGTTCACAGTGTTACTGACGCTTTCCGGCAGCGCAGTCGATCCTGCGGCCCTTAAGCCCCAAGTGGCGCAGGAAGCGCGCGACGATACTCCGGCCGCACTCGATGCGGTCTGGGAAGAGGAGCAGATTAAATTTCTCGGCGAACAGGGCTGTGCCTCAGCGCAGCAGGCGATGCATCAGCGTCGCTTCGCCGATGCGGTCGCGCCGCAGTATCTGGATATCGGCGCGGCGACGGCGCGCACCACAGGAGAATCAGCATGAATTTCATTAACACTTTCTTCTTCGATATTTATCCCTACCTGGCCGGAACAGTTTTCCTGGTCGGAAGCTGGCTGCGCTATGACTACGGGCAGTACAGCTGGCGGGCCGGTTCCAGTCAGATGCTGGACAAAAAAGGGATGCGGCTCGCCTCTAACCTGTTCCACATCGGCATCATCGGGATCTTCTTCGGTCATATCGTCGGGATGCTGACCCCGCACTGGATGTATGAATCCTTCCTGCCGATCGACGTGAAGCAGAAGCTGGCGATGATAGCCGGTGGTCTGTTTGGTGCGATGACGCTGGCGGGTGGGGCGCTGCTGCTGAAGCGCCGTCTGACCAATCCTCGGGTGCGGGCGACCAGCAGCGTCGGCGACATTCTGATCCTGACGCTGCTGGTAGCGCAGGCTACGCTGGGTCTGCTGACCATTCCGTTCTCTGCTCAGCATATGGACGGCAGTGAGATGATGAAGCTGGTGGGCTGGGCGCAGGCGGTAGTGACCTTCCACGGTGGTGCATCGCAGCATCTTGAGGGCGTCGCGTTTATCTATCGCGTGCACATGGTACTGGGCATGACGCTGTTCCTGCTGTTCCCGTTCTGTCGTCTGGTGCATATCTGGAGCGCACCGGTTGAATATCTGACCCGCCGTTATCAGCTGGTGAGAAACCGCCGCTAACCCCGGAATGGCTGCGGGGGAAATATCGCCCCGCAGCCCTTTTAACCGACGGCGGCGTTGACGTTTTTTTAAGATTCCGGACTGTATGTCAACGCGCTGAACGACTACTATTACCGCATCTGAATTTACCCCTCGTTTATGGATAACCGATGCGTCTCAAGTTAGCCCTCCTTGCGTTCATCCCGCTTCTGGCCTCCTGCAGCAGCAAACCTGACGTTCCGCCCCAGCAGAAGATGCTGGCTGCGCCGCAGGGCGGTTTTTTACTGCAACCGTCGCACAGCGGGCAGGCGATGTTCGGCGACTTTGCCGGTAATCCTGCCGCAGAGCAGTTTATCGATAAGATGGTTGAGAAGCATGACTTCGACCGTGAGCAACTGCATAACATCATCGGTCAGGCTAAGCGGCTGGATTACGTGCTGCGGCTGATGGATCGTCAGGCACCGAGCTATACGCCCGCGCCGGGACCTAACGGGGCCTGGATCCGCTATCGCAACAAGTTCATTACGCCGGATAATGTGCAAAATGGCGTGGCGTTCTGGAACCAGTATCAGGATGCGCTGCAACGCGCGCAGCAGGTCTATGGCGTGCCGCCGGAAATCATTGTCGGCATCATTGGCGTGGAAACCCGCTGGGGGCGCGTGATGGGGAAAACGCGGATTCTGGATGCGCTTGCAACCTTATCGTTTAACTATCCGCGCCGTGCCGCGTACTTCAGCAGCGAGCTGGAAACCTTCCTGCTGATGTCGCGTAAAGAGCAGGATGACCCGCTGGCGCTGAAAGGCTCTTTCGCCGGGGCGATGGGCTATGGTCAGTTTATGCCTTCCTCTTACAATGATTACGCGGTTGATTTCAACGGCGACGGCCATGCCAACCTGTGGGATCCGGTGGATGCGATCGGCAGCGTGGCGCACTACTTCCAGAAACACGGCTGGCGCAGCGGCGAAAATGTGGCAGTCCCGGCCAGCGGTCAGGCACCGATGCTGGAAGATGGCTTTAAAACCCGTTACAGCGTGAGCATGCTGGCGGCGTCAGGCCTGTCACCACAGGGTTCGCTGGACGGCAACGATGAGGTCAGTCTGCTGCGCCTCGACTTAGGCACCAGCTACCAGTACTGGTACGGCTTACCCAATTTCTATGTCATTACCCGCTACAACCATAGTACTCATTATGCGATGGCGGTGTGGCAACTGGGTGAGGCGGTGAGCAAGGCACGGCAGGGGGGCCTGTTATAAAGGCTATCCTTGTTAACTGTAAGGTTATATGATGACGCCCTTTTTCAGGCCACACAGCCACTGATATCTCTGGAGTCGTTATGTCTTTACCTGCCTGCCCAGCCTGTCACGCCGATTACACCTGGCAAGATGGCGAAAACTTCAACTGCCCTTCCTGTGGTCATATCTGGACCGAAGGAGAGGGTGACAGCAGCAATGCGTCACCGGAAGTGCGTGATGCCAATGGTAATCTGCTGGCAGATGGCGACAGCGTCACGGTGATCAAAGATCTCAAGGTGAAGGGCAGCTCCTCATCGCTGAAGATCGGTACCAAAGTGAAAAGCATTCGCCTGGTTGAAGGGGACCACAACATCGACTGTAAAATCGACGGTTTTGGCCCGATGAAATTAAAATCTGAGTTCGTGAAAAAGAACTGAGATCCGGGGCGCAGGGATGCGCCTGTCTTTCTTCTAGCTGAACAGCCGATCAATTGCGGCGCACTGTTCCGCGTTCAGAGCACCACCGTAATTTCGCGAGTTACTGCTCATTGAGTCATAACGTCGCGCCACGGCCGTTTTAATTGTCGTCACGAAATCATCTCCGATACTGTAAATCGCCATCAGCCGGCCGATCTGCTGCTGCAGACGCGTCAGCTCAGGCAGATTGCCTGTCCGCCATGCCGCCATCATCTCGGCAAAGTACTCCGGCACAATATTATTCAGGCCTGAAATTACCCCGGCACCACCCGCCAGCAGATTGGGAAGCAGGTATTCGTCATACCCCGATAGCACGGCGAAATCACTACGTACTTTGCGGGTCTCTTCAATCATTGCCCGGTTATGCGACACGCAATCCACCGTATCTTTGATACCGATAAAGTTGGGCAGCTTTGCCGCCAGAGCAGCAATCAGCGTGGGCGTCAGATCGCAGCCGGTGCGAGCCGGGAAGTTGTAGGCAAACCATTTCCCGCCCAGCTGTGCGTCAAGCGCTTCGAAGTAGTGCATCAGCTGCTCTTGTGTCTGGCCGTAATAGTAGGGCGGCAGCACCATCACCGCATCAAAATCGTTTTTCCACGCGGCTTCGGCCAGCGCCAGCATATCCGGGACACAGGTCGCCGAGACGTTCGCGACCATCTTCAGCGGCGACAGGGGCCTGGCTTCCTGAATCAGCTGTAAACGCTCCTGCTGCGTCAGTGAGGCAAACTCGCCAATGCTGCCCATCACCAGCAGGGTATCGATGCCGGACTCATTAAGGCGGGAGAAGTGTCGCCCGAGCGCGTCGATATCAAGGCCGCCCTGTGCACTGAAAGGGGTGACAGAAGGGCACCAGACACCGGCAAAGGCCGATTTTTCACGCATAGCTGACTCCTGAAGTAAATGTTAAAAATGAAACACTGTTTTAACTTAATGACTCCAGCCAGTCTCTGCCAGCGCCAGATGAAGAATTGAGCAACGGGTCGCACTTTTTTGTCTTTCATCCGTCTCAGTAAGCGAATGCTTCTGACAACTGAGCGAGAGGTGATGATGAAAGAGTGGGATCCCGTGCTGTATCGCAAATTTGAAGCGGAACGAACCCGTCCAGCCCGCGAGCTGCTGGCGCGCATCAGCCTGGGACAGGTTGAACAGGTGACCGATCTGGGCTGCGGACCCGGTAACAGCACCGAGCTGCTCGCCGATGCCTGGCCGCTGGCGCAGATCACCGGGCTCGACAGTTCAGCGACGATGCTAACTCAGGCCCGTGAACGTCTGCCGCACTGCCGTTTTGTCCAGGCAGATATCCGCACATGGCAGGCGGATGCGCCGCAGCAGGTGATTTATGCCAACGCATCTCTGCAATGGCTGGATAATCACGCCACGCTATTTGCTCATCTGGTTAGCCTGCTGGCACCCGGGGGCGTGCTGGCGATCCAGATGCCTGATAACCTCAATGAGCCGTCGCACCAGCTGATGCGCGAGGTGGCGGCTACCGATCGCTGGTCGTTACGCATGAGTGCCAGTGCCGCTGAACGTACACAGCTGCTTTCTACAGGCGAATATTATGATCTGCTGACCCAGGCCGGCTGTGAGGTGGATATCTGGCGAACCACCTATTATCACGTGATGGCCGATGCACAGGCGATTATCCGCTGGTTACAGGCGACCGGTCTGAGGCCTTTCCTGGCGATGTTAAATGAGTCTGAACAGATGTCTTTTCTGTCTGATTATCATCAGCGCTTACTTACCGCTTATCCGGCTCAGGCCGATGGTCAGATTCTGCTCGCCTTTCCGCGGCTTTTTATGGTTGCAGTGAAAAAAGGTGATGGCGCTGGAAAGCAGGCTGCAAAAACAGGGCAATAATGATAATAGCCCTTGAAAAAGTGGTTTTTCTGCACCACCTTCAACCCACGACCAAAGGGAGAGTTGTAATGGACGATCAGCAATTGCAGGCGTTAAGCGCGCAGATAGGTGAGAAGCTGAAGCAGCGTAATGCCACCGTAACCTGTGCGGAATCCTGTACGGGCGGCTGGATTGCCAAAGTCTTTACCGATATCAGCGGCAGTTCCGCCTGGTTCGAACGTGGTTTTGTGACCTACAGTAATGAGGCGAAACAGCAGCTGGTGGATGTTAAGTCTGACTCGCTGGCGCAGTATGGCGCGGTGAGTGATGCGGTGGTGCGTGAGATGGCGCTGGGTGCCCGCAAGGCAGCCCAGGCTGACTACGCGATCTCCGTCAGCGGCATTGCCGGCCCGGATGGCGGCAGTGAAGAAAAACCGGTCGGCACGGTGTGGTTTGGCTTTGCCGGGCCGCAGGATAACGTATTGACTTTTCAGCAGCATTTTAGCGGTGATCGTGATGCCGTCCGCCGCCAGTCGGTGGCATGGGCCCTGCAGAAACTGTATGGCGAATTTCTGACAAATTAAACTTGATACTGTATGACTATACAGTATAATTGTCGGCAACAGAAAGAGTGCAGGCACCCTGCGTGCGTGTTTACCCGGCTTGATTAGGAGTTGAAATGGCGATTGATGAAAACAAACAGAAGGCTTTAGCTGCCGCGCTGGGCCAGATTGAGAAACAATTTGGTAAAGGCTCCATCATGCGCTTGGGTGAAGACCGCTCAATGGATGTGGAAACCATCTCTACCGGTTCGCTCTCGCTGGATATCGCATTAGGCGCAGGCGGTCTGCCAATGGGCCGTATCGTTGAGATCTACGGACCAGAGTCTTCCGGTAAAACCACGCTGACCCTGCAGGTTATCGCATCTGCACAGCGTAAAGGCAAAACCTGTGCCTTTATCGATGCTGAGCATGCGCTTGATCCGGTTTACGCCAAGAAACTGGGCGTAGATATCGAAAACCTGCTCTGTTCTCAGCCCGACACGGGTGAGCAGGCGCTGGAAATCTGTGATGCGCTGGCGCGCTCTGGTGCTGTTGATGTTATCATCGTCGACTCCGTTGCGGCGCTGACGCCGAAAGCGGAAATTGAAGGTGAAATCGGTGACTCACATATGGGCCTCGCGGCACGTATGATGAGCCAGGCGATGCGTAAACTGGCCGGTAACCTGAAGCAGTCCAATACGCTGCTGATCTTCATCAACCAGATTCGTATGAAAATTGGCGTGATGTTTGGTAACCCGGAAACCACTACCGGTGGTAACGCGCTGAAGTTCTATGCGTCTGTCCGTCTTGATATTCGCCGTATCGGTGCCATCAAAGAGGGCGATAACGTGGTGGGTAGTGAGACCCGCGTTAAGGTAGTGAAAAACAAAATTGCCGCGCCATTTAAACAGGCTGAATTCCAGATCATGTACGGTGAAGGTATCAATACCTTTGGTGAGCTGGTCGACCTGGGCGTGAAGCACAAGCTGATTGAAAAAGCGGGTGCATGGTACAGCTACAATGGCGACAAGATTGGTCAGGGTAAATCGAATGCCGGCAACTTCCTGAAAGAGAATGCTGCTGTAGCAAACGAAATTGATCTGAAGTTGCGTGAGATGTTGCTCAATGGCGCGGATGAGACACTCGCAGCAGCCGACAAGACTGCTGAGAAAGAAGACGCGGCAAGTGAAGCGAACGAAGACTTCTGATTTCTGATGCGGGAGGGGCAAAAGCCTCTCCCGCTGTTTTATCCCCCCTGATACTTTTCCTGCCTTCCCTCTGTCCTGTTCTGTCGCCATAATCTCCCTCTGTTTTTAGAAGGTGCGCAGTATGACTGAATCCTCTCAGCCCCAACCCAATGTTGTCTCTTATTCTCGTCTGCTTGACCGTGCGATGCGCATTCTGGGTCAGCGTGACCACAGCCGTGCTGAGTTATCCCGTAAGCTGCAACAGTCAGCTCAGCGTGCCGCATGGGCGCAGAAAAAAGAGCCTGAAATTATCACTGAAGCGCTGCTGGAGCAGGTACTGGACTGGTGTCAGGAAAGCGGCTGGTTAAACGACGAGCGTTTCACCGATCGGTTTATTCAGAGCCGAAGCCGTAAAGGTTTTGGGTCGCAGCGCGTACGGCTTGAACTGGCTCAGAAAGGCATCGATCGTGAAGCCATTGATATTGCGATGGAAGAGACAGAGGTTGACTGGGCAGCCTGCGCCGCACAGCTGGCTGAACGAAAATTCGGACATCCGCTGCCCACAGAGTGGAAAGAGAAGGCGAAAGTACTACGCTATCTGCAGTCGAAGGGCTTTCAGACCGACGATATCCAGTCCATTTTCAGAAATTTTGATGACTAAAAGCCGATGTAATTTTACTTCCCAACGAAGAAAATTTATCTTATTCCCACTTTTTGTTCCGCTAATCAGGCACCACGAGAATGTGGCCGCGCCGATCAGAGGGAACGTTCGTTAGCGTGATTCCAGGACATATATGAGCAAGAGCACTGCTGAGATCCGTCAAGCGTTTCTCGACTTTTTTCATAGCAAGGGACATGAGGTTGTAACCAGCAGCTCCCTCGTACCGAATAACGATCCAACCTTGTTGTTTACTAACGCCGGGATGAACCAGTTTAAAGATGTGTTCCTCGGTCAGGACAAACGTGATTATACACGTGCGACCACGTCACAGCGCTGCGTTCGCGCAGGCGGTAAACACAACGATCTTGAAAACGTCGGCTACACCGCACGTCACCACACCTTCTTTGAAATGCTGGGTAACTTCAGCTTTGGTGACTACTTCAAGAAAGAGGCGATTGGTTTTGCCTGGGAACTGCTGACGAGCGAACAGTGGTTCAGCCTGCCGAAAGAGCGTCTGTGGGTGACGGTCTATGAAACCGATGATGAAGCCTACAATATCTGGGCGGATGAAATCGGCGTGCCACGCGAGCGCATTATCCGCATCGGCGACAACAAGGGCAGCGCGTACGCGTCAGATAACTTCTGGCAGATGGGCGATACCGGTCCTTGTGGTCCGTGCAGTGAAATTTTCTACGATCATGGCGATCACATCTGGGGTGGCCCTCCGGGCAGCCCGGAAGAAGATGGTGACCGTTATATTGAGATCTGGAACATCGTCTTTATGCAATTCAACCGTCAGGCTGATGGCACTATGCTGCCGCTGCCAAAACCGTCGGTTGATACCGGAATGGGCCTTGAGCGTATTTCTGCCGTTCTGCAACACGTCAACTCCAACTATGAAATCGACCTGTTCCAGAAACTGATTCAGGCTGTGGCACAGGTTACCGGCGCAACCGATCTGAGTAATAAATCGCTGCGTGTGATTGCCGACCATATTCGCTCCTGTGCTTTCCTGATTGCCGATGGCGTGATTCCGTCAAATGAGAACCGTGGTTACGTGCTGCGTCGTATCATTCGTCGTGCCGTACGTCATGGCAACATGCTGGGTGCCAAAGAGGCTTTCTTCTATAAGCTGGTTGCGCCACTGGTTGAGGTTATGGGGGCTGCGGGCGAAGAGTTACAGCGTCAGCAGGCTCAGGTTGAGCAGGTGCTGAAAAGCGAAGAGGATCAGTTTGCCAGAACGCTGGAGCGCGGACTGGCCCTGTTAGACGAAGAGCTGGAAAAACTGCAGGGCGACACGCTCAATGGCGAAATCGTCTTCCGTCTTTACGATACCTTTGGCTTCCCGGCTGATTTAACGGCTGACGTCTGCCGCGAACGCAACCTGAGAATTGATGAGGCGGGCTTTGAGCAGGCGATGGAACAGCAGCGTCAGCGCGCACGTGAAGCAAGTGGCTTCGCCGCTGATTACAGCAACGTGATTCGCATTGATGCCGCCTCTTCCTTCAAAGGCTACGACCAGCTTGATCTGACCGCCACGGTGAAAGCGCTCTACGTTGCGGGTGAGGCGGTTGATGAAGTGACCGCAGGTCAGGATGCTGTAGTCGTGCTGGATGAAACCCCATTCTATGGCGAATCCGGTGGTCAGGTAGGCGATACCGGTCTGCTGAAAGGGAAGAATGCTGAATTTAGCGTCCAGGATACACAAAAATATGGTCAGGCAATCGGTCATGTCGGTAAGCTGACCGCAGGGCAGTTGCGTATCGGAGATCGCCTTGAGGCCCAGGTTGATGCGGCACGTCGTGCGCGCATCCGTCTTAACCACTCTGCGACCCACTTATTGCATGCCGCATTGCGTCAGGTTTTAGGTGAGCATGTGGCGCAGAAAGGCTCGCTGGTTAATGACAAATACCTGCGTTTCGACTTCTCGCATTTTGAAGCGATGAAACCACAGGAGATTCGTCAGGTCGAAGATATTGTCAATGCGCAGATTCGTCGCAACCTGCCGGTTGAAACTGAAGTGATGGATCTTGATGCGGCGAAGTCTAAGGGTGCAATGGCACTGTTTGGCGAGAAATATGATCAGCGCGTACGCGTTCTGACCATGGGTGATTTCTCTGTTGAGCTGTGCGGGGGTACGCATGCTGCGCGCACGGGTGATATCGGCCTGTTCCGTATTCAGGCTGAGTCAGGAACGGCGGCAGGCATCCGTCGTATCGAAGCCATTACCGGTGAAGGGGCGCTGGCACAGGTCAATGCGCAGAGCAGCCAGCTGCAGGATCTTGCGCAACTGGTTAAAGCGAACAGCAGCAACCTCAACGAGAAAGTGCGTGGTCTGGTCGATCATGTACGCGCTCTGGAGAAGGAGTTGCAGCAACTGCGCGATCAGCAGGCCGCGCAGGAGAGTGCCTCACTGAGCAGCAATGCCATCGACGTTAAGGGAGTGAAACTGCTGGTCAGTGAGCTCAACAACGTCGAGCCTAAAATGTTGCGTACCATGGTTGATGATCTTAAGAATCAGCTGGGATCGGCGATTATTGTGCTGGCGACAGTTGCTGAAGGTAAGGTGTCACTGATTGCGGGTGTGACCAAAGATCTGACTGACCGTGTTAAAGCGGGTGAGTTGATTGCCGGTCTGGCACAGCAGGTTGGCGGGAAGGGCGGTGGCCGTCCTGATATGGCACAAGCGGGTGGTACTGATGCTGAAGCGCTGAAAAGCGCTCTGGCAGGGGTTGAGAGCTGGGTTAACAGCCGCCTGTAACACATAGAACAAGGCATTGTAAAAAGCGTCAGAACTCCGGTTCCGGCGCTTTTTAATACGATGCTAAAACAGCAAATGACAAAGTCAGGTTGATGTAGTGTATTTCGGCTAAACTAACTATCAGCAGAATGTATTGGCGCATCGATGTGCATTGGTGTATTTCTCATAGTCAATGTGCAGCGTTAAATGATGGATAATGCCGGGAGCCTGTACAAGCCCGACTCTTTTAATCTTTCAAGGAGCAAAGAATGCTTATTCTAACTCGTCGAGTTGGTGAAACCCTCATGATCGGTGATGAGGTAACTGTAACGGTGCTGGGTGTTAAGGGTAACCAGGTTCGTATAGGGGTTAACGCGCCGAAAGAAGTGTCTGTGCATCGCGAAGAGATCTATCAACGCATCCAGGCTGAAAAAACGCAACAAACCAGCGTTTAACGGATTCAGCGTCTCGCACCTGTGCGAGGCGCTACCGCTTTCTGTAAAAATCCCTCCTTTTCTTTTCAGCTTTCTCTTCCCTGTTTCGTTAACGACATCACCTTTCATTGTTGATAATTCACTCTTTTTGTCGCCATTTTGTCCCAATTGTGTGTGATTTGCTCAATCAAACAAAGTTTCGGAAAAATTGTTTGACTTAAAAGTCCGGGAAAGTAATATGTGCGCCACGCAGTGCCGATGAGCAGAAACAAGTTCAGACGCACGGTTCGAAAGAAAGCGTAAGGTGAGGTGGCCGAGAGGCTGAAGGCGCTCCCCTGCTAAGGGAGTATACGGTCAAAAGCTGTATCGAGGGTTCGAATCCCTCCCTCACCGCCATTTTCGATGCATCCATAGCTCAGCTGGATAGAGTACTCGGCTACGAACCGAGCGGTCGGAGGTTCGAATCCTCCTGGATGCACCATATTTTCGAATATGGAGATGTGCCTCGGTGTGACATGACGCATTAGCGTTCAGGCCGCACTAAGGAGGATAACGTTGCATTAGCAACGGCCCGAAGGGCGAAGCGCAAGCTGAGTAATCCTCCTGGATGCACCATCGAAAAACAAAGTGAATTAGCAATTCCTTTCATGGTGAGTAGTTAGTACCCTGCGTTGTACAAGAATTAGATTTATGCATCCATAGCTCAGCTGGATAGAGTACTCGGCTACGAACCGAGCGGTCGGAGGTTCGAATCCTCCTGGATGCACCATATTCTGCAATATGGTTAGTGCCTCAGTGTGTCATGACGTAATTAGCGTTCAGGCCGCACTAAGGAGGATAACGTTGCTTTAGCAACGGCCCGCAGGGCGAAGCGCAAGCTGAGTAATCCTCCTGGATGCACCATTCTTTGTAACATCCTCAGGTTGGTTTCTGTAATTCCATTAAAAGTTGTACCTCAAAAGACAGACCCCAAAAGATAGATCCCAATGCATCCATAGCTCAGCTGGATAGAGTACTCGGCTACGAACCGAGCGGTCGGAGGTTCGAATCCTCCTGGATGCACCATATTCTCCAATATGGTCAGTGCCTCAGTGTGTCATGACGTGATTAGCGTTCAGGCCGCACTAAGGAGGATAACGTTGCTTTAGCAACGGCCCACAGGGCGAAGCGCAAGCTGAGTAATCCTCCTGGATGCACCATCTTTGTTCTCTCATAAACCCTCAATGTATCATCGCTAAGAACTCACTAAACTCCTTACTGCCGCATCAGTAACCGCCTGTGCCCCAAAGCTAAAAACGTTTCAGGAACTCCCCCAGCAGTTTCCCTCTGGCTTTACCCATACTGTTTTTCTGCTTAACCCGCCTCACTGATTCATCATTCTGACTTAAGCGAATTACAGCGCCTGTCTCACGCGTCAGCACTCTCTGTTTTGCTGCCCACGCCCGTCCCCCGCAGCCTGTCAGCCAAAAGAATGTAAAAAATTCGCTTAAAATTCGCACTGTTATCACTGGCCGCGCACGATCACCTTTATCTGAAAACAAAAATTGTTAATGCTTTCAAAGCATTTGCTGTTCATCCCCCCTGGCGACAACCTGTCCACATTAGGCTAAAGTAATGTCTCATTTGGTGGATGTCCGGAGTGACAATGTACGATCAATATGACGCCCTGATTTTCGATATGGACGGCACGATTCTTGATACTGAGCCGACACATCGAAAAGCGTGGCGTCAGGTACTGGCGCGTTATGGATTAACGCTGGATGAAGCTCGTATTATCGACTTCAATGGCGCTCCCGCCTGGCGGCTTGCGCAGTTCATCATTGAAACCAATCAGTCGTCACACGACCCTCATCTTCTTGCCGCAGAAAAAACCGCTGCTGTGGAAGCGATGCTGCTGGAAAACGTTAAGCCGCTGCCTTTAATGGAGGTGGTAAAAGCGTATCACGGGCGTCGTCCGATGGCGGTGGGTACCGGAAGCGAACACAACATGGCAGAGGCGTTACTGACGCAGCTGGGCGTGCGTGAGCTCTTTTCTGCAGTTGTCGGCGCTGACGACGTTCAGCGTCATAAGCCTGAGCCTGAAACCTTCTTACGCTGCGCTGAGCTGATGGGTGTCGCGCCGGCACGTTGTGTGGTGTTCGAGGATGCTGACTTTGGCGTTCAGGCTGCGAAGGCGGCAGGCATGGACGTGGTGGATGTCCGCTTACTGTGAGTGACGTTCTTACCTATGCCTCGATGTTCGGCAGCAGTTTTCTGAGTGCGACGCTCCTGCCGGGAAGTTCTGAAGCATTGCTGATAGCACTATTAATAGCAAAAAAGACATCAGTTTACGGGTTGCTTTTGGCCGCATCCCTGGGAAACACCCTGGGCGGCTTAACCAACATTCTTATTGGTCGCTTGCTGCCGCTAAAACGTCAGGGGCGATGGCATGACACAGCAATGACGTGGTTGCACCGACTGGGACCTGCAGCACTATTATTCAGCTGGCTGCCGGTGATAGGTGATCTGCTCTGCGTTCTCGCAGGCTGGTTGCGTTTCGCCTGGCTACCCGCGATGCTGTTTCTCGCCGTCGGCAAAACACTGCGTTATATCGTTATCGCGACTGCCACATTACAGGGTATGCAATGGTGGCATTGATTCGCACAGATTCGAGGCTACGGTTAACATTATGCTGAACAAAAATAAATTATTATCACAGCGGGGGGGTAATGTGATCCCGGACGTATCTAAAGCGCTCTCCTGGCTGGAAGCGCATCCTAATGCCCTGAAAGGTATTGGCCGTGGCATCGAGCGTGAAACGCTGCGTGTACAGGAAAATGGCAATCTGGCAAAAACCGGCCACCCGGAATCTCTGGGCTCGGCGCTGAAACATGACTGGATCACCACTGATTTTGCCGAAACATTGCTGGAATTTATTACGCCAGTGGATCACAGCATCGATCATATGCTGGCCTTCCTGCGCGATATTCACCGTCACGTCGCCCGTGAACTGGGTGATGAACGCATGTGGCCTTTCAGTATGCCGTGCGAGATTGACGACGCGGATAATATTGAGCTGGCGCAATATGGCACCTCCAATATCGGCAAGATGAAGACCCTCTACCGCGAAGGCCTGAAAAACCGTTACGGCGCGTTGATGCAGACTATCTCCGGCATTCACTATAACTTCTCGCTGCCGCTCTCATTCTGGCAGGAGTGGGCTGACGTGAAAGATCAGGAAAGCGGAAAAGAGACGATTTCGGCGGGTTATCTGCGGCTGATCCGCAACTATTATCGCTTCGGCTGGGTAATCCCGTATCTGTTTGGCGCATCGCCAGCTATCAGCTCAAGCTTCCTGCAGGGGCGTGAGAGCGCGCTGCCTTTCGAAACCAATGACAAAGATACTATGTGGCTGCCGTACGCCACCTCGCTGCGTCTGAGCGATTTAGGCTATACCAATAAATCGCAGAGCGCTCTGGGCATCACGTTTAACTCGCTGGAAGGGTATGTCACTGCGCTGAAGAAAGCCATCAGGACGCCGTCAGAAGAGTATGCGGCGATGGGGACCAAAGATGCCGACGGTAACTGGCTGCAGCTCAACACCAATGTGCTGCAGATTGAGAACGAGCTCTATGCGCCCATCCGGCCTAAGCGTGTGACGCGTTCGGGTGAAGCACCTTCAGATGCGCTGCTGCGTGGCGGCATTGAATACATTGAAGTGCGCTCGCTGGATATCAACCCGTTCTCTGCCATCGGCGTTGACGAGAATCAGGTTCGCTTCCTCGATCTGTTCCTGATCTGGTGTACCCTGGCGGATGCGCCGGAAATGAGTGCCGATGAGCTGCAATGCACCCGTAAAAACTGGAACCGGGTGGTGCTGGAAGGGCGTAAGCCGGATCAAAAAATTGCAGTAGGATGCGGAGAAGCGGAACATTCGCTGGTGGAAGTAGGCAAGACCCTGTTTGCCGATCTGCGTCGGGTTGCTGAAGTTTTAGACAGTCATAATCAGGACAGCACGGAATATCAGCAGGTTTGCGATCAACTGGTAGCATCGTTCGACGATCCTGAGCTAACCTACTCGGCGCGTATCCTTCAGGCAATGAAGGACAATGGTGTCACCGGAACAGGGGTGGCGCTGGCTGAACAGTATCGCCATCTGCTCTGCGAAGAGCCGCTGGAAGTGCTGACAGAAGACGATTTCACGCGTCAGGCGCAGGCGTCTGTTGCTGCACAGCAGCAGCTGGAAGCGAATGATAAGCTGGATTTTGAAGCGTATCTGGCGAGCCGGGAAGGGTAGAAAAGAAAAAGGCCACATCAATGTGGCCAAATTAACATCTCTGTTGTCAGGGATGATGATGATAACAAATGCGCGTCTTTCATATATTCAGACGTTGGGCGAACAGAAAAGTTTCATCGTTTTAAAAAAATTCTCAGAACAGGAGGTGACGTATGCCACTACTGGACAGTTTTACCGTTGATCACACCATCATGGGCGCACCGGCAGTACGCGTTGCTAAAACCATGAAGACTCCGCATGGCGATACGATTACCGTCTTTGACCTGCGTTTTTGCCGCCCGAACATTGATATCCTCACTGAGCGTGGCATTCATACGCTTGAGCATCTCTTTGCCGGATTCATGCGTGACCACCTGAATGGTGACGGTGTGGAAATCGTCGATATCTCGCCAATGGGTTGCCGTACCGGCTTCTACATGAGCCTGATTGGTACGCCAGACGAGCAGCGCGTTGCGAAAGCGTGGAAAGGGGCGATGGAAGATGTTCTGAAAGTGAAAGATCAGAACCAGATCCCTGAGCTGAATGAATACCAGTGTGGCAGCTACAAGCTGCACTCACTGGATGAAGCGCAGCAGATTGCCCGCAATGTGCTGGCGCATGAGATCGGCGTTAACCGCAACGACGATCTGAAGCTGCCTGCTGAAAAGCTGAAAGAACTGCACATCTAGCCAGAGCTTCTCTGCTAAAAAAAACGCCGCATCATCTCGATTGCGGCGTTTTTTTATGGCTTCAGGAACCGACCGATTTTTTCAGTGGCGTCTTTGGCGTGATGCGCACCTGTTTAATCATGTTGTCCTGCACGTCCAGAATATCGACGTTGTAATGGCCTATCTGAACCCGGGTGGCGATTGCGGGGATCTCTTCCAGCGCTTCCAGCAGCATGCCGTTGATGGTGCGGGCTTCCTGCTCTGGCAACTGCCAGTTAAATGCCTTATTGATTTCACGCACGTTAGCACTGCCCTCAATCAGCACCGAGCCATCATTCTGCGGCATTACTTCTTCTGCCAGCGACGGTGACATGGAGGTGGTGAAGTCACCAACAATCTCCTCCAGAATGTCCTCAATCGTCACCAGCCCTTTGATGTCGCCATATTCATCCACCACCACGCCCGCTTTCTCTTTATTGCGCTGAAACTTCACCAGTTGGGTGTTAAGCGGTGTACCTTCCGGGATGTAGTAGATCTCATCGGCGGCACGCAGCAGCGTCTCTTTGGTAAACTCTTTTTTCTCCGTCATCATGCGCCAGGCTTCGCGTACCCGTAGCATCCCGACGCAGTCATCCAGCGAATCCCGGAACAGCACGATGCGGCCGTGTGGCGAGTGACTCAGCTGACGTACGACCGACTTCCAGTCATCATTGATGTTGATACCGACGATCTCATTACGCGGCACCATGATGTCGTCAACGCTGACTTTCTCCAGGTCGAGCACAGAGAGCAGCATGTCCTGGTTCCGGCGTGACATCAGGCTACGCGACTCATAGACGATGGTACGTAACTCCTCTTTGCTCAGCGCAGAGTTAATGGCACCGTCAGCGCGGATACCCGCTATCCTCATCAGCAACCGGGTAATGGTGTTGAGCAGCCAGACCAGCGGCAGCATGATGTATTGTAACGGGACCAGCAGCAGGCTGCTGGGAAAGGCGACGCGCTCGGGATAGAGCGCCGCCACGGTTTTTGGCAGCACTTCAGCGAAGACCAGCACCACAAAGGTCAGGATGCCGGTCGCAATCGCAACGCCTTCATCACCGTGAATACGCATGCCTACGATGGTGGCAAGGGCGGAGGCCAGAATATTGACCAGGTTGTTACCGATTAAAACCAGACTGAGCAGCCGGTCAGGACGACGCAGTAGTTTCTCCACCCGGCGTGCGGCGCGATTACCGTTTTTGGCCTGATGGCGCAGCTTATAGCGGTTAAGCGTCATCATGCCGGTTTCCGACCCGGCAAACCAGGCGGAAACCAGGACCATGACGCAGAGAATAATAATCAGCGTGGTGGTTGAAACATTCTCCAACGCAGAACTTCCTTTTTAACGAGAGACAGGGACAAGCAGATGCTGCAGGATGCGACTGCCGAAGTAAGCCATAGTTAACAGCACGGCACCGCTGCAGTTAAACCAGACGACGCGGCGACCACGCCAGCCTTCATGATAGTGCCCCCAGAGCAAAACGATATAAACAAACCACGCAATGATGGAGAGAACGGCTTTATCGACGTTTTCTGCGCTGAAAAGATCCTGCATATAAAACAGACCGGTGCAGAGCACCAGCGTCAGCAGCACAACGCCGACCTGGGTGATATGAAACATTTTACGTTCGATGGTCAGCAGCGGCGGCATATCCTGGGTGAACGCCAGTCGCTTGTTTTTCAACTGATAATCAATCCACGCCAGCTGCAGCGCATAGAGCGCGGCAATAATCAGCGTCGCATAGGCGAACAGCGACAGACCGATATGGATCATCATGCCCGGCGTGGTTTCCAGATGGGTGATGAACGCATTCGGGACAAAAGTAGCGAAGGCCAGATTAATCAGCGCGAAGCTGTAGACAATCGGCAGCAGCAGCCAGCCACGGTTGCGTGAAGCCACAATGGTCATGATGGCGCAGATCAACAGGCTCACCAGCGAGCCAATGTTGAGCAGGCTTAAATTCTGTCCGCTATCAACCGCAAATATGCGTTGCTGCAGGGCGACCGCGTGTGTCACCAGCGCCACACAGGCAGAGAACATCGCCATTCGCCGCCAGCCGCCGTTACGTTTCAACAGGCTGGGAATGATAAGGGCAAGACTTAAGGAGTAGGCGAATAGCGCCACTATCGCGAAAACGAACATAGATCCTTTCAGGTCAGTCAGATAAGGAAAAAGGCAGTATAGCGCCAGCCGAAGCAGGCTCCAAACGATCTAAGGGGCAATTGCAGAGATCGCCGAGGCTTCGTGTTATAATCCGCCGCATTCTGCCGATCAGGCGCCTCGCGATCTTTTTAAGTGAGAGACCATGTTTGATAATTTAACCGATCGTTTGTCGCAAACCCTGCGAAATATCAGCGGCCGCGGAAGGCTGACTGAAGAGAACATCAAAGAGACCCTGCGTGAAGTGCGCATGGCGCTGCTTGAAGCTGACGTTGCACTGCCGGTGGTGCGTGACTTCATCAACCGTGTGAAAGAGAGCGCGGTCGGCCATGATGTGAATAAAAGCCTGACGCCAGGTCAGGAGTTCATCAAAATCGTTCGTAACGAGTTGGTTGCGGCGATGGGTGCAGAGAACAACGCACTCGACCTGGCGGCTCAGCCACCAGCCGTGGTACTGATGGCGGGCCTGCAGGGTGCCGGTAAAACCACCAGCGTCGCTAAGCTGGGTAAGTTCCTGCGTGAGAAGCACAAAAAGAAAGTCTTAGTGGTTTCTGCCGACGTCTATCGTCCGGCGGCAATCAAACAGCTGGAAACCCTGGCACAGCAGGTTGGCGTGGATTTCTGTCCGTCCGACCTCAGCCAGAAGCCGGTCGATATCGTTAACAATGCGCTGCGTGAAGCCCGTCTGAAGTTCTACGATGTGCTGCTGGTGGATACCGCCGGTCGTCTGCACGTTGACGAAGCGATGATGGACGAAATCAAACAGGTTCATGCCGCGATTAAGCCGGTAGAAACGCTGTTTGTGGTCGATGCCATGACCGGCCAGGATGCCGCAAACACGGCAAAAGCCTTTAATGAAGCGCTGCCGCTGACCGGGGTTATCCTGACCAAGGTCGACGGTGATGCCCGCGGTGGTGCTGCGCTGTCGATTCGCCATATCACCGGCAAGCCGATTAAATTCATGGGTGTCGGTGAAAAAACCGAAGCGCTTGAACCGTTCTATCCCGACCGTATTGCGTCACGTATCCTCGGCATGGGTGACGTACTGTCACTGATCGAAGATATCGAAAGCAAGGTTGACCGCGACCAGGCGGAGAAACTGGCTAAGAAGCTGAAAACCGGCGACGGTTTTGATCTCAATGACTTCCTTGAGCAGCTGAAGCAGATGCGCAACATGGGCGGCATGGCCAGTCTGATGGGCAAACTGCCCGGTATGGGACAGTTGCCTGACAATGTGAAATCGCAGATGGATGATAAAGTGCTGGTGCGCATGGAAGCCATCATCAACTCGATGACGCGCAAAGAGCGTGAGAAACCAGAAATCATCAAAGGCTCGCGCAAGCGCCGCATCGCAACTGGCTCCGGTATGCAGGTACAGGACGTTAACCGCTTATTGAAGCAGTTCGACGACATGCAGCGTATGATGAAGAAAATGAAGAAGGGCGGTATGGCGAAAATGATGCGCGGCATGAAGGGTATGATGCCGCCAGGATTCCCTGGCCGCTAAGCGTTCCACAAAAAAGCCCGGAAAGGCACGGTTTAGGTTGCTTTTTTCGCCAAAATGAGTAAAATTTTCGGGCTTTTTATACAGCACCCGGACCCCGTTCCTCGATGGGGGCCGGGTGTTTTATTAACTGAAGAGGATGTTATGGTAACAATTCGTTTGGCACGTCACGGCGCTAAAAAGCGTCCGTTCTATCAGGTCGTCGTTACTGACAGCCGCAATGCACGCAACGGTCGTTTCATCGAGCGCGTTGGTTTCTTCAACCCGATCGCTTCTGGTCAGGCTGAAGGTCTGCGTCTTGATATGGATCGTATCGAGCACTGGGTTGGCCAGGGCGCAACACTCTCTGATCGCGTTAACGCGCTGGTCAAAGAAGCTAAGAAAGCAGCTTAATCTGTCACGGTGGTGAGCATGAGCAGACAACTTGCCGCACAGCCTCCTGTTAACCCGATTGTATTGGGTAAGATGGGAGCCGCCTACGGTATTCGCGGCTGGCTCAAAGTGTTTTCCTCCACTGAAGACGCTGAAAGCATCTTCAGCTACCAACCCTGGTTCATCCAGCGCGCCGGTAAATGGCAGCAGGTCGAACTGGAAGGTTGGAAGCACCACAATCAGGACCTGATCATCAAAGTCAAAGGCATTGACGATCGGGATGCGGCGGCTCAGTTAACCAATTGCGAAATTCAGGTTGACTCGACGCAGTTGCCATCGCTGGAAGAGGGCGATTACTACTGGAAGGACCTTATGGGCTGCCAGGTGGTTAACCTTGAAGGCTACGAGATGGGCAAAGTCATCGATATGATGGAAACCGGCTCGAACGACGTTCTCGTCGTTAAGGCAAACCTGAAGGATGCATTCGGTGTTCAGGAGCGGTTAATTCCGTTTCTTGATGAACAGGTTATCAGGAAAGTCGATCTCTCTACTCGCGTCATTGAGGTAGATTGGGATCCTGGTTTTTGAGCTCCGAATCGAGCGGTAACGTAACGGCGAATACAATGTGGATTGGTGTTATTAGCCTGTTTCCAGAAATGTTTCGCGCTATTACCGACTACGGGGTAACTGGCCGGGCTGTAAAAAACGGTCTGCTCAGCATTCAAAGCTGGAGTCCTCGTGACTTCACGCACGACCGGCATCGTACCGTGGATGATCGTCCTTACGGCGGCGGACCGGGAATGCTGATGATGGTACAACCCTTACGGGATGCCATCTCCGCAGCGAAAGCAGCGGCAGGTGATGGTGCCAGAGTGATATATCTTTCACCTCAGGGGCGCAAACTGGACCAACAGGGCGTTTGCGAACTGGCGGCACGAGACAAGTTAATTCTGGTCTGTGGCCGTTATGAAGGGATTGATGAGCGCGTAATTCATTCCGAAATTGACGAAGAATGGTCAATCGGTGATTACGTTCTCAGCGGCGGGGAACTGCCAGCCATGACGATGATTGACGCAGTCGCCCGATTTATTCCAGGCGTACTCGGCAAGCAGGCGTCAGCCGATGAGGATTCGTTCTCTGACGGTTTGCTGGATTGCCCGCACTATACCCGACCTGAAGTGTTAGACGGCGTGGAAGTCCCGGCAGTATTACTGTCAGGTAACCATGCTGATATTCGCCGCTGGCGTCTGAAGCAGTCGCTAGGCCGTACCTGGCTGAGAAGACCTGAACTTCTGGAAAACCTGGCTCTGACTGAAGAGCAAGCAAGGTTGCTGAATGAGTTCCAGCGTGAATCTCGGCAGCAACAAAACGATGATGTGGAAGAGTGATCTTCCCCGACTATCAGTTTACCCAGGATATGAGATTTAATTATGAGCAACATTATCAAGCAAATTGAACAAGAGCAGATGAAACAGGACGTACCTTCCTTCCGCCCGGGTGATTCCGTGGAAGTGAAAGTATGGGTCGTTGAAGGTTCTAAGAAACGTCTGCAGGCATTCGAGGGCGTGGTTATCGCTATTCGTAACCGCGGTCTGCACTCTGCATTCACTGTTCGCAAAATTTCTAACGGCGAAGGCGTTGAGCGTGTATTCCAGACTCATTCACCTGTCATTGACAGCATCGCTGTTAAACGTCGTGGCGCTGTGCGTAAAGCCAAACTGTACTACCTGCGTGAGCGTACTGGTAAGTCTGCTCGTATTAAAGAGCGTCTTAACTAAGGTATCGCTAACGCGACATCTAAAAGTTAATAGCAAACAAGGGGTTGGCGTGATGCCAGCCCCTTTTTTTGTCCTGATGGCAGCCAGCTGACAGAAGCTAACCGACGTCCGGCCTCTGAAAATGATAAATCGCCGTATTAACCGGCCCCGCCTCTGATACGATCAGGCCATAGCGACAGCCAATAAACTGGCCACCGCACTTCTCAGCAACTCTCCGACTGGCCAGGTTTTCCTCAGCCGCCAGAATTTCAATCACTCTTGTCTCCGGGTGTGAAAACCCCAGCGGTAACAGCTTTGCCACCGCGCGGCTGGCGATACCCTGACACTGGGCGTCACTCCGAACCCAGTAGCCAATTGCGCTGGTGTCACCTGAATGACGGGCAAAGCGTATTCCTGCGCCTCCCAGCAGCTGGTCATGCTGATCAACGATCGCAAACTCTTCCGCTTCTTCTTTCATCCTTTGCCAGTGGGTAAAGCGGATCCAGCTTTCTGCTTCGTGAGGCTGATAATCGTGATGCGCCCAGACCATCCAGGGGATCAGGCTGTCCAGTGAGTCATTAACTGCAGCAGTAAATGCGGAAACGTCGCCAAGCTCAAAAGGTCGCAGATAAATGTTCTGTAGCGATGGGCGCATAACTCTCTCAGTTTCAACAGGATAATTATTTCATTCTGCCTGTGGGGAGCAGAAACGCAACATACTTACGTGTAAATATATAATTACAGAAAGGTGAATCGTTATCCTGGAGGGTTTTTATTTATAGCTATGAATTTAAACACTATTTATTTAATAGTCCAGACTGTATTTGATCTGTGGTAATAAATGTGTACATGTAATATTGCGCTATGTATTGTCTGTGATACAGTAATTGCATTCCTCAATGAGGAGCCTTAATCAGCTAATACGAGCCAAAGGATCGCCATCATGCAAAAAGACGCGCTGAACAATGTGCATATCGCCGGTGAACAGGTACTTATCACGCCTGAAGAGCTGAAAGCGAAGTTTCCACTGACTACTGAACATCAGGATCAGGTCGCGGCGTCCCGCCAGACTATTTCTGACATTATTGCCGGCCGTGACCCGCGTCTGCTGGTGGTATGCGGACCCTGCTCAATTCACGATACCGAAGTGGCGCTCGAATATGCTCGTCGTCTGCAAACCCTTTCTGAAGAGCTGAAAGATCAGCTTTATATCGTGATGCGCGTCTATTTTGAAAAGCCTCGTACGACTGTCGGCTGGAAAGGGCTGATTAATGATCCTTACATGGATAACTCTTTTGATATGGAAGCGGGTCTGCACATTGCGCGCCAGCTGCTGGTGAATCTGGTTGAAATGGGGCTGCCGCTGGCGACTGAAGCACTGGATCCCAATAGTCCGCAATACCTGGGCGACCTGTTCAGCTGGTCTGCCATTGGCGCACGGACGACAGAATCTCAGACGCACCGTGAAATGGCCTCGGGCCTGTCGATGCCGGTAGGTTTTAAAAACGGCACCGATGGGAGTCTGGGAACGGCAATCAACGCCATGCGTGCTGCCGCAATGCCGCACCGTTTTGTCGGCATCAATCAGGCTGGTCAGGTCTGCCTGCTGCAGACGCAGGGCAATCCGGATGGTCACGTGATTCTGCGTGGTGGCAAAGCGCCGAACTACGGTCCTGAAGATGTCGCGCAGTGTGAAAAAGAGATGCTCAAAGCGGGACTGCGTCCAGCCTTAATGATAGATTGCAGCCATGGCAATTCGAATAAAGACTACAGCCGTCAGCCTGGCGTAGCGGAATCCGCTATTGCGCAGATCAAAGACGGTAACCGTTCAATCATTGGTCTGATGCTGGAAAGCCATATCAATGAGGGTAATCAGTCTTCTGAACAGCCACGCAGCGAAATGAAGTATGGCGTTTCCGTTACCGATGCCTGCATCAACTGGGAAGTGACCGAAACGTTGCTGCGTGAGATGCATCAGGATCTGCAGGGAGTGCTGGCGGCGCGTCTGTCACAAGAGGTGTAAGAGCAATGGTGGCTGAACTGACCGCGTTACGCGATCAAATTGACAGTGTTGATAAAGCGCTGCTGGATCTGCTGGCTAAACGGCTGGAGCTGGTAGCGGAAGTAGGGGAGGTCAAGAGCCGTTACGGCCTGCCTATCTATGTGCCTGAACGGGAAGCGTCTATGCTGGCTTCCCGTCGCAAAGAAGCTGAAGCCCTGGGCGTGCCGCCGGATCTGATTGAGGATGTGCTGCGTCGCGTGATGCGCGAATCCTATACCAGCGAAAATGACAAAGGGTTTAAAACCCTCTGTCCTGAACTGCGCCCGGTGGTAATCGTCGGTGGCAAGGGCCAGATGGGCCGACTGTTTGAAAAAATGCTCAGCCTGTCAGGCTACACGGTAAAAACGCTGGATAAAGAGGACTGGCCACAGGCCGGGGCACTGCTTAGCGATGCCGGCATGGTAATCATCAGTGTGCCGATTCATCTGACCGAGCAGGTCATTGCTCAGCTGCCTCCACTGCCTGAAGATTGTATTCTGGTCGATCTGGCGTCAGTGAAAAACCGCCCTCTGCAGGCGATGCTGGCCGCTCATAACGGTCCGGTGCTAGGTCTGCATCCGATGTTTGGCCCGGACAGCGGCAGCCTGGCAAAACAGGTGGTGGTCTGGTGTGATGGAAGAGAGCCGGAAGCCTACCAGTGGTTCCTGGAGCAGATTCAGGTCTGGGGTGCGCGTCTGCATCGTATCAGCGCGGTTGAGCATGACCAGAACATGGCGTTCATTCAGGCGCTGCGCCACTTTGCGACCTTTGCCTATGGTCTGCATTTAGCTGAAGAGAACGTCAATCTCGATCAGCTCTTAGCGCTCTCGTCGCCGATTTACCGGCTGGAACTGGCGATGGTGGGACGTCTGTTCGCGCAGGATCCGCAGCTCTATGCGGATATTATCATGTCATCAGAGAGTAATCTGGCGCTGATCAAACGCTATTATCAGCGGTTTGGTGAGGCGATTGCGCTGCTGGAGCAGGGCGACAAGCAGGCGTTTATTGCCAGCTTTAACCGGGTAGAACAGTGGTTTGGCGATCACGCGAAACGCTTCCTGGTGGAAAGTCGCAGTCTGCTGCGTTCGGCCAATGACAGCCGCCCATAAATGAAGAAGGCATCCAATAGGATGCCTTTTTTCTTTTCTGTTTATTCGCCGGGGGCGACTGGCACCACATTCTCGCTGGGATAGCAGCCCAGTACTTTCAGAGAACGGGTCATGGTTTGCAATTCCTGAAGCGCCTGCTGCATTCGCTCTGATTGCAGGTTGCCCTGCACATCAATGTAAAACATCTCTTCCCACGGATTGCCATTAATCGGGCGGGACTCCAGCTTGCTCATAATCAGATTGTGCTGACGCAGAACCAGCAGCGCATCAACCAGCGCACCCGCCTGCTGGCCGGTTGCCATAATCAGCGTGGTTTTCGCCGGAACCTGGTCCGATACCTCAATTGGTTTGCGGGCCAGTACGATGAAGCGGGTATGGTTCTGCTGCTGATTTGCCAGATTACGTTCCAGCACCTGCAGCTGATAGAGCTCGCCACCAGCTTCACTGCCCAGCGCCGCCACCTTAGGTGAGTTGAGCGCTGCCACTTTCTCCATCGCTGCTGCGGTACTCTCGGTATATTCGATTTTCCAGTGCGGGAAGCGGTTAATGAACTGGCTGCACTGCTGGAAGGGCTGAGGATGGCTGTAAACGGTCTCTATCTGCTGCAGATCTGTGAGGCCATTTACCAGTACACAATGGTCGATAGGTAGTGTCAGCTCACCCACGATAGAGAGGCTGGTCTGTTGCAGCAGATCGTAGACGTCGTTAATAGAGCCCGAACTGGTATTCTCAATCGGCATCACTGCATAATCGGCCACGCCATTTTCGACCTGCTTGATGATGTCGTGAAACTTCAGGCAGCCACACTCCACCATGCTGTCGAAATGACGCGACGCATAGTTGCGTGCGGCAAGGTGCGAGTAAGAGCCTTTCGGACCAAGGAAAGCGATGCGGGCGGCATGCGCATGGGGATGATTGAGGTTTTTCTGCAGCAGTGCCTGCTGAGTCAGTACTGAATCTTCGATGACCAGCTGGAACAGGCGGGTGATGTAGTGCGCATCCAGTTTGTGCGCTTTACCTAGCACAATCAGATTCTCCAGCAGCGCGCGTTCGCGCTCCACATCGCGAATCGGGCGATGCGTTGCCAGTTTCGCTTGCGCGACTTCCACTGCCAGCAGGCGACGCTCGGCCAGCAGCGTCAGAAGTTTTTTATCCACCGCGCTGATCTTATCGCGTAGCGCCAGCAATGGATTGTCGGGATTCATAGGGCTCACCTGTATGCTATCCAATAAAAAAGCCTCCCGGTTGGGAGGCTTCGTTGTTCGTCTTCGCTTTCATTTTCACACGACGAATGGCCTCCCGTTCAGGGGAAGGTAAAAAAGAAAGCGAAGAAAAACAGATCAAGTTTCATGTGAATGTCCGCAAAGAGAGTGGCCTGAGAGTAACCGTACTGCTTAAAAGCTGTCAATAAAAAAACGCGCCCGGAGGCGCGTTATGAAAATCAGGACTCTTCGTCGGCGGGGATAATATCTTTTACGCTGGCACTGGCGCGGCGCGCTTCAGACTTATGCTGAACTTTATTCAGCTGACGTTCGAGCTTCGCAATCAAATCGTTGATCGCGGTATACATATCATCATGCTTGGCGCTGGCCACCAGAGTCCCGTTAGGTGTGTTAATAGTGGCGTCAGCCACGAATTCTTTAGGCTCTTTGGACAGGACAATATGCGGATTAATCAGGTCAGTTTGCCATTTTTCGAGCTTGGCGAGACGGTCTTCAACATGGCTTCGGATTGCCGGAGTGATCTCCATTTGTTTACTGGTAATGTTCAGAATCATCGTTCCTACCTCTCTGTCATTTCCGTCTTGGTCTTTTCAGCATAGCGTGAAAAAGCGTTGAATGTGAGATTTCGATCACGAAAAAATGTCACTTTTTGTCAGTCACGACATTCTGTGAGAAAGGCTGAGAAACTGGCTGAAATGGCTTGAAGCGAAACGATTAACACGGCATGCTTGATGAGTTAGCTCGCTGGCAGCAGATCCACTTATGACTGTTCTTTGAGCAAAAAAAGCAGCCATCACAGGCTGCTTTTTTTATGGCTGAAAAGCTATCGGGCTATCAGCTGTTGTTCGCTGCAATGATTTTCGCCACTTTGTCTGCTTCAGCGTTCAGCTGCAGATTGCGGTAAGCATTTTCCATCAGCGGCAGCGCATCGTGTGTTGCCTGAGTATCCGGATAATCGCGCATCATACCTTCGACACGGTTAACAACCGCGACATATGCCTCGCGCTTAGTATAGAATTGCGCCACTGACAGTTCATATTTCGCCAGGCGGTCTTTCAGATAGACCAGACGTTTCTGAGCATCAGCCGCATACTGGCTGTTCGGGTAACTGCGCAGCAGCTGGGAGAAGTCGCGGAAGGCATCACGAGCGTGCGTCGGATCGCGGTCAGAACGATCGATACCAAAGAAGCCCTGCAGTGCTGAGTCATCCAGCGCCATATCCGTCAGACCTTTCATATAGATGACATAGTCAATGTTCGGATGTGTGGGGTTAAGACGCATAAAGCGGGCAATGGCAGCCTGTGCCAGGGGCAGATCGGCATTTTTATAGTACGCGTAGATTAAATCCAGCTGCACCTGCTGCGAATAAGGACCGAACGGATAACGATTATCCAGCGCTTCCAGTTGCTTAATCGCAGCTTTAAAGTTACCGTCCTGCAGCTTTTGCTGCGCTGTAGCATAGATTTCAGAAGGCGGGCTGTCCGGTACCGCGTCATTTGAGCCGGAACAACCAACAAGTGCCAGGCTCAGTGTGGCAGCAGCCACCAGATGTTTCATACGCGTCATGACGAAGTGATTATCCTCAAATGTTATGGCGGAAGCTGTCCGTATAGCTCCCGGTAATGACCAGGTACGATAGCACATTATATTAAACGGCATCGCCGTGAAAACCCAACGTTAACGAAGAAGCTGTATATGGCACAACAAGTTCAACTCACCGCAACGGTATCCGAATCACAACTCGGACAACGCTTAGATCAGACTTTGGCGGAATTGTTCCCTGATTATTCACGTTCCCGCATAAAAGAGTGGATCCTTGACCGTCGCGTGACGGTAAACGGCGTCATGGTCGATACACCCAAAGAAAAAGTGCTGGGCGGCGAGCGGGTCGCGATTGACGCTGAGATTGAAGAGGCACAGCGATGGGAACCGCAAAATCTTCCACTCGATATCGTTTATGAAGATGAAGACATTATCGTCATCAACAAACCACGCGACTTTGTGGTTCACCCTGGCGCCGGTAACCCGGATGGTACGGTACTCAACGCCTTACTTCATCACTATCCAGCGATTATGGATGTACCACGCGCAGGCATCGTACACCGCCTGGATAAAGACACTACCGGTTTAATGGTGGTGGCGAAAACTGTACCGGCTCAGACGCATCTGGTGGATTCGCTGCAACGTCGCGAAATCACCCGTGAATATGAAGCGGTCGCGATTGGTAATATGACGGCGGGCGGCACGGTTGAGCAGCCTATCAGCCGTCACTCAACCAAACGCACCCATATGGCAGTTCACCCGATGGGTAAGCCAGCGGTGACGCATTACCGCATCATGGAGCACTTCCGCGCCCATACCCGTCTTCGCCTGCGTCTGGAAACCGGTCGTACACACCAGATCCGTGTGCATATGTCTCACATCAGCCATCCGCTGGTGGGCGATCCGCTTTATGGTGGCCGTCCGCGTCCGCCAAAAGGCGCATCAGAGGCATTTATCACTACGCTGCGCGGTTTTGATCGTCAGGCTCTGCATGCCACCATGCTACGTCTGTATCACCCTATCAGCGGGATTGAAATGGAATTCCATGCGGCGCTTCCGCAGGATATGGTTGATCTGATCGCGGCGTTAAAAGCAGACACCGAAGAATTTAAAGACCAGATGAACTGGTGATGAATCTGATTACGCCTCAATGGCCTGCTCCGTCACGCGTTCGGGCCTGCTCGACGCAGCGACAGGGTGGCATCAGTACATTGCCCTGGGATGCACTGAATCTCGGCGGGCACGTGGGGGATAATCCGGATACGGTAACGCGTAACCGGCAGTTACTGATGGCAGAGGCGGGCTTGCCTGCGATGCCGCAGTGGCTGGATCAGGTTCATGGCACTGACGTTGTGCGCCTGGCTGAAGGAGCAAGTACGCCATTACGTGCCGATGCCTGTATCACCGATCAGCCTGGCGTCGTCTGCGCCATCATGACCGCTGACTGCCTCCCGGTCCTGTTCTGTTCGCAGGATGGGACGGAAGTGGCGGCGGCACATGCAGGCTGGCGCGGACTTTGTGCGGGTGTACTGGAAAATACGCTGGCGCAGTTTCGTTCGCCATCGGATCAGATCCATGCCTGGCTGGGTCCGGCAATCGGGCCGGATGCATTTGAAGTTGGTGCAGAAGTACGTGAGGCCTTTATGGCTCAGGATCCTCGCGCAGTGCAGGCTTTCCGCCCTTCAGGCGGCAAATTTTACGCTGATATCTGGCTGCTGGCGCATATGCGACTCCAGGCCGCGGGCGTGAAATCAATCAGTGCCGACAGCCGTTGTACCTTCACCCAGCGCGACGATTTCTTTTCCTTCCGTCGCGATGGGATCACCGGGCGTATGGCAACTTTGATCTGGCTGTTATAACCTTACGCCATAAGACGGTCCAGTTAGTGTATTTTTTACTCAAATCTCAGGTCATTAACCTTGAAAATTTGAGGGATGACCTCATTTAATCTCCAGTAGCATTTTGACCTGTAATGGGAGGAATTATGCGTCTGGATCGTCTTACTAACAAATTTCAGCTGGCTCTCGCCGACGCGCAGTCCCTGGCTCTGGGACACGACAACCAATTTATTGAACCTCTGCACCTGATGAGCGCATTGCTCAAACAGGAAGGCGGATCGGTTTCACCTTTACTGACTTCTGCGGGTGTCAACGTTACCCCCTTACGCGCTCAGGTTGAGCAGGCCATCGATCGCCTGCCACAAGTTGAAGGCAGCGAAGGGGATGTACAACCCTCATCTGACCTCGTGCGGGTATTAAACCTGTGCGACAAGCTGGCGCAGAAGCGCAATGATAACTTCATTTCATCCGAATTATTTGTTCTGGCCGCCCTTGAATCACGTGGTTCACTGGCCGATTTGCTTAAAGCAGCGGGCGCAACGCGCGAAAAAATCACCAGTGCGATTGAACAGATGCGGGGAGGAGACAACGTGAACGATCAGGGGGCTGAAGATCAGCGCCAGGCATTAAAAAAATACACCATTGACCTGACCGAGCGTGCCGAGAAGGGCAAACTCGATCCGGTGATTGGTCGTGATGAAGAGATTCGTCGTACTATCCAGGTTCTGCAGCGCCGAACCAAAAATAACCCGGTGCTGATTGGTGAGCCTGGCGTGGGTAAAACCGCGATTGTTGAAGGGCTGGCGCAGCGCATCATTAACGGTGAAGTTCCTGAAGGCCTGAAAGGCCGCCGGGTACTGGCGCTGGATATGGGGGCGCTGGTGGCCGGGGCGAAATATCGCGGTGAATTCGAAGAGCGTCTGAAAGGGGTGCTGAGTGACCTGTCGAAACAGGAAGGCAACGTCATCCTGTTTATCGACGAGCTTCATACCATGGTGGGCGCCGGTAAAGCGGACGGTGCGATGGATGCTGGTAATATGCTTAAGCCAGCGCTGGCGCGTGGTGAACTGCACTGCGTAGGTGCCACCACACTTGATGAGTACCGCCAGTACATTGAAAAAGATGCTGCCCTGGAGCGTCGTTTCCAGAAAGTCTTTGTGGCTGAGCCGAGTGTAGAAGACACCATCGCCATTCTGCGTGGCCTGAAAGAGCGGTATGAACTGCATCACCATGTGCAGATTACTGACCCGGCTATTGTCGCAGCGGCAACGCTTTCTCATCGTTACATTGCTGACCGCCAGCTGCCGGACAAAGCGATTGACCTGATCGATGAGGCAGCATCCAGCATTCGTATGCAGATGGACTCGAAGCCGGAGTCACTGGATCGCCTTGAGCGCCGCATCATCCAGTTGAAGCTGGAGCAGCAGGCGCTGAAGAAAGAGGCGGATGATGCCAGTATCAAACGTCTGGAGATGCTGGAAACTGAGCTGAACCAGAAAGAGCGCGAATATGCCGAGCTGGAAGATGAGTGGAAGACTGAGAAAGCCTCGCTGTCCGGCACGCAGAATATTAAAGCTGAACTTGAGCAGGCGCGTCTGAACTTAGAGCAGGCTCGTCGTCAGGGCGATCTCGCTCAGATGTCAGAACTGCAGTACGGTAAAATTCCTGAACTGGAAAAACAGCTAGCCGCAGCGACTCAGGCGGAAGGAAAAACCATGAAGTTACTGCGCAACCGCGTAACCGATGTGGAGATTGCCGATGTGCTGGCGCGCTGGACCGGTATTCCGGTGGCGCGAATGATGGAAGGTGAGCGCGATAAGTTACTGCGCATGGAGCAGGATCTGCATGGCCGGGTTATCGGACAGGATGAAGCGGTTGAAGCGGTATCAAATGCGATTCGCCGTAGTCGTGCTGGCCTGTCAGATCCTAACCGGCCTATTGGTTCCTTCCTGTTCCTGGGACCGACCGGGGTTGGTAAAACCGAATTGTGTAAGTCGCTGGCTAACTTCCTGTTCGATAGTGACGATGCGATGGTGCGTATCGACATGTCCGAATTTATGGAAAAACATTCGGTGTCGCGGCTGGTGGGCGCACCTCCGGGCTATGTCGGCTATGAAGAGGGCGGTTATCTGACCGAAGCGGTGCGCCGTCGTCCTTATTCGGTAATCCTGCTGGATGAAGTCGAGAAGGCACATCCTGATGTATTCAACATTTTGCTGCAGGTGCTGGATGATGGACGTCTGACGGATGGGCAGGGGCGTACGGTCGACTTCCGTAACAGCGTGGTGATTATGACCTCTAACCTGGGATCGGATTTAATCCAGGAGCGGTTCGGTAACCTCAGCTATCCGGAAATGAAAGATATTGTGATGGGGGTGGTCGGACAGCATTTCCGTCCTGAATTCGTCAACCGTATTGATGAAGTGGTCGTCTTCCATCCACTGGCTGAAAAACACATCGCATCGATTGCGCAGATTCAGCTGCAACGGTTGTACAAGCGTCTGGATGAACGTGGCTATCAGCTGCACATCTCCGATGCGGCGATCAAACTGCTGGCTGAGAATGGATATGATCCGGTCTATGGTGCACGACCTCTCAAACGTGCGATACAGCAGCAGATTGAGAACCCGCTGGCTCAGCAGATCCTTGCCGGTTCGCTGGTGCCAGGCAAAACCATCGAAATGGATGTGGAAAACGACGTCATAACTGCACATCAGTAATGATGCGAGTTGAAAAACGGGCCGCAGGCCCGTTTTTTTGTCCTTTTGCGGGGTTTTTGCTTAATTACTATCCCTTTTGAGTGTAAATCGAACGGTCAGTAAAAAAGTCTCAATTTGCACTTGCGCTATCTGAACCGTTCCCTATAATGCGCCTCCATCGACACGGCACACCGGCAACGGGAAACGGGTTGAAGGTTCAGGAGACTGCGCCGCCGGAGAAAAACTTCTTAGAAAGAGGTTGACTCTGCAGGAGGAAAGCGTAACATACGCCACCTCGCGACAGGACGCTAACGCACTGTTCGCACTGCTCTTTAACAATTTATCAGACAATCTGTGTGGGCACTCGCAGGATTGATATCAGCGTCTCCGGACGCACAAAAATATCAAAGCCTCACGAGTGAACACATAATGAAATTCATTATGACGTTTTACAGATGAGCATCGCTGAACTGGTTTCAGCAAATCAAACTTAAATTGAAGAGTTTGATCATGGCTCAGATTGAACGCTGGCGGCAGGCCTAACACATGCAAGTCGGACGGTAGCACAGAGGAGCTTGCTCCTCGGGTGACGAGTGGCGGACGGGTGAGTAATGTCTGG
>NZ_VWVM01000008.1 GCF_008632075.1 Candidatus Pantoea gossypiicola | reverse complement strand
TCCCACCGAAGTTATCAGTGTCAGAAGTCATGGGCCATCTGAAAGGAAGAACAGCAATCAGGCTGTTCAACAAGTTCCCCTACCTGCGTAAGCACAAGTTATGGGGCAATCACTTTTGGGCCAAAGGGTACTGCGTGGATACAGTGGGCGTGAATGCTGAAATGATCCGTAAATATGTAAAATATCAAGAGAAGCATGAAGTTGAAGATAAACAACTGTCGCTTCATGAGGTGTAAAGAGAGGGCTCTAAGAGTCCGAACTTAGTACGCCCCCATGGGGCGGAAAACAAAGCCGCCTTCTATGAAGGCGGATTTTTACTACAGGCCGCCAGATTTATAGGCGCGGGCTGCGGGCGCACCGTTGCTGGCAGGCAGCTTCTTGCCCAGCGTTTCCATGCGCATCTGGAACGGCGGGAACGGCATCTCGATACCGTGTTGCTCAAATCCCAGCAGAATCAGCTGGTGCAGCTCATGACGCAGCGGCATACGGTGTCCCATCTCTGCGGCATGTACCCTGACCTCAAATAACTGAATCCCCTGCTGCAGATCGACGAGGAACGCCTCCGGCGGTGGCGTATCAAGCACATAACTGCAGCGCTCGGCCGCCTGTACCAGAATGGTGGTTACCTGTTCACTGCTGACTTTGGCCGGGGCCGGGATGGTGAGCACCACACGCGTTACGGAATCGGACAGCGACCAGTTAATAAACTGCTCGGTAATAAAGGCCTTGTTTGGCACGATGATCTCTTTGCGGTCCCAGTCGGTAATGGTGGTCGCACGGGTGTTAATCCGGGTAATACTGCCGGTCAGGTCGCGGATCGTCACGGTATCACCAATACGAATCGGCTTTTCGAACAGGATAATCAGGCCAGAGATAAAGTTGGCAAAAATCTCCTGCAAGCCAAACCCCAGTCCCACACCCAGCGCAGCAACCAGCCACTGCAGTTTCGACCATTCAATACCAATCATGGAGAAACCAATCAGCCCGCCAATCAGCAGCAGCAGATATTTGGTCAGTGTGGTTATGGCGTAACCGGTACCCGGCGTCAGATTAAGATGCTGCAACAGTGCCAGTTCAAGCAGCGCGGGCATATTGCGCACCAGCTGAGTGGTGATGATAAACACCAGAATAGCAATCAGTACTGAACCCAGGGTGATTGGCTGAATCGACTCCACGCCCTGTACGGACGTACTGACATCCCACAGCTGAATATTCTCCAGGAAGCCGAAGGCCGAGTGAATTTCTGACCACAGCACGATCACCGAGACCAGGGCAATCAGCGTCAGGATAGAACGTACCAGCCGCAGCGACTGCGCACTGATCGCATCCAGATCAATCACCGGCTCTTCGATTTCAATCGCGTCGGTATTCAGCGCGCTTTGCTCTTTCTCTTCTTCACTACGCGCCCGGTTAGCCAGCATATCGGCACGGCGCTGACGGGCGCGGTCAAAACCAAGACGGCGACGCTGAATCAGCATCCAGCGCCGGATAATGTGATAGATAACCAGCAGCAGGAACCAGATGGCGACTGAGGTTTCCAGTCGCGCCAGCAGCGCCTGCGCGGTCGCCAGATACCCCACGGCGGAGGCGAGGGCAGCCATCAGCGGCATGGCGATCATCAGGTTCCACAGCATCCGGTTCACCATATTCTCGCCATTCCCCTCTTTATCGAGATAGAGCGGAATACCGGAGCGTTTCAGGCTGACCGTAACAATGCTGATTGCTCCGCAGATCAGGATGAAACAGAGGCGACCCAGCGACGAGGAAAACTGCCGATCTTCCAGATTGCCAAAGGCGATCAGCAGCATAATCAGCGGCACAATCAGGCCGATGCTCAGTGAGTAGTAGCGCATGGCGCGCGCTACCCGGTTCTGCGGCCAGCGGAAATGCACAATGAACAGGCCATTCGGACGGGCAAAGGCGGCGCTGATCATAAATGCCCACAGCAGCGGCAGCGTGGCGGTAATGCCATCGCCAATCGCCACGGCGATAGGGTAGGGCCAGGCGTTCTGCAGGCCATAACCCAGCGCACCCCACAATACCGGCAGCGGCAGCGCTACCAGAATCGACCAGAACACGGTACGAATGGTCAGGCGGAAACGATCCTGGGTGACCTTGCCGACTTTGCTGGCGGAACGTTCAAGAAACGCATTGAAGTGGCGGCGCGAACTGATGCTGAAACCCACCAGCAGCAGGGCACCAATAATCGGCAGCACCGAATTGCGGCTGGTAAACATCATCGCCATCGCTTTGCCAAGCTGACCCAGCGTATCCAGCGATAGCAGACGGGAAAGATCTTTAGCCAGATCCAGCGGATAACTCAGACCGATCGGACTGACGTCAGCGGTCCAGAACAGATAGCGGTGCGTCGCGTCTTTGACTTCTGTCAGCGCATCCTGCAGCTGGGTGTTGCCGACTTTGAGCTTGGTGATCTCCAGAATCAGGGTGTCACAGCCGGAGATCAGGGAGTTGAGCAGTTCACGCTGGGTGCGTAGCTGCGCATCAAGAATACGCTTCTGTTCTGCGGTGAAGGGCTGGCCATCGGCCTGCCGTCCTTTACTCAGCGTCTCCTGACGCTCCAGCAGATCTTCATAATAGAGACGCTGTACGCGAAGCTGTGCCATCTCATTATCAATCTGCTGTGACTTAGGCATCTCTGGCAGACGTGCGACCTGCGCCCGAAGCGCTTCGCCCAGCAGATTAGACGCGCCCAGCCACTGCGACTGTTCTCTCAACGTAGAGAGCGCCTGACGGACCTGAATAATCTGGTTGGTGGCCAGCCGCTGCTGCGATGCCACCAGATCCATACGCTGCGCCTGCTGATTCAGCGCAACAGAGAGTTCGCGGTTAACCCGAAACTGATCGCTGATCGCCGGCGGCAGATCGCCGCTGTTTTCCGCCAGTTGCTCGGTGCGGGCGAGAGCGACTTCCGCTTCACGTTGCCGCTGATCATTGAGCTGGTTGCGCAGTGCCTGCAGATAGTTATCAAGCTGCGTCGCTTTACGCTGGTGAACTTCAGCCCGCATCCGCGCCAGTTCCTGACGGTTATTGGCGGAGAGCTGGGCCAGCTCAAGTTCATCAACGAGCGCTTTATTTGCGGCGCTTTCCGCCTGGCGAGCGGCCAGTTGCAGCTGGCCCTGTGGTGAACTGGTGCTGACGCCCTGCAGCCGGCGTTCACTCTCCGTCATCGCCCGGCGCGCTTCAGTCTGCTGCTGCGGCAGTTGCGACAACGAATCGCTGATTTCCCGCGCCCGATCCTGCTCCTGGCGAGCCTGACGACCCTCTTCCAGCAACTGGCTGCTGACCTGCAGAATCTCCTGATCCAGCTCGGCGCTGCTCATGTTGCTGCGTACGGTTTTTCCGCTGTCGCTTAGTGCGGCAATCTGCTGACGCAGTTCGCGCGCCAGACGCGGAAAGTCATCAATCACCTGCTGATATTGCGCCGCGCGCTCCAGCGAGTCATCGCGTTCAGAGAGGAAGTTTAAGGCAGCTTCAATCGTCTGGATCTGTTCCGCCTGGGATGGAGAACTTTTAGCCGATTTTATCTCTTCCAGCTGCTGTTTGAGCTGGCTGGCATCAGGAAGGCTGGCCGCGAAGGCCGGGCTGCTGAGCCACAGGCTCAGCAGCAGGAGGAGAATCGAACGCACAGAGGACACTCAATTTAGTCGACGATGACGTCGGAAATGTCTGTCGCTACCGGCAGCGCGATCGCCAGCGGTTGACCCAGACGGGTTTTGCTTTCTGCTTCCAGACTTTCAGCCAGTTTGACGCGACCAGGCGCGAACAGGTTGATGACCGTCGAACCGAGTTTAAAGCGTCCCATTTCCTGTCCTTTCAGCAGTACTACCGCCCCTTCATCATCCGCTGCCGGATAGTGCCAGCGTTTGATCACACCTTCACGCGGTGGGGTGATGGTGCCCGCCCAGACGGTTTCAATGCTGCCGACAATCGTCGCACCCACCAGAATCTGCACCATCGGTCCGATATCCGTTTCGAAATAGCAGATGACGCGCTCGTTACGGGCAAACAGGTTGGGAATATTACGCGCGGTCAGCGGGTTGACTGAATAGAGATCGCCAGGCACATAAATCATCTCACGCAGGATACCGTTGTATGGCATGTGGACGCGGTGATAATCGCGCGGTGCCAGATAGGTGGTGACGAACTCACCCTCCACAAATTGAGCGGCCATCCGCTCATCTCCCGCCAGCAGAGCATCGATGGTGTAATGATGACCTTTAGCCTGGAAAATCTGATCGCCATGAATATGGCCGAGCTGGCTGATAGCACCATCTGCGGGCAGGGCGATCAGGCTGGCATCAGCATCCACCGGACGCGCATCGTCTTTCAGCGGACGAACGAAAAAGTCATTAAACGTGCGATAACTGGCGGTATCGGGCTTGCGCGCCTCCGCCATGTCGACTTTGTAAAACCAGACAAAGATGTCAATGACCAGTTTGGTCAACCAACCACCGCGGCGACTGGCGCCCCAACCGGCAAGTTCAGTCAGCCATTTCTTCGGGAGAATATGATTCAAGCCGAGTTTTAAACGATCAAACACCTTAGCCTCCTGGCTATTTCAGGACATGGTAAAAAGGGGGCGGATTGTAGCAGTGCCCTGTTCAGATGGCGACTATACCTGATTTCCGGCACGCTGCACGGTCCGTACGCGTGATCGGAATCCACCTCGCAAAATGCAGCAGCTTATCCCTTCAGACGCGGTTATACCGATTAACTTTCACCATCAGGGAAATTTTTACGCGTTTTTACCTGCGCCATGCTCTCCAGGATACGGTGGTAGTTATCGAAACGGGAGATGTGGATTTTTCCCTGTTCGACCGCTTCACGAATCGCACAGCCGGGATCGCTGCCATGTTTACAGTCACGGAATTTGCAATAGCCCAGGAAGGGGCGGAATTCGACAAAGCCGCGCGTAACCTGTTCTGGTTCCAGATGCCACAAACCGAACTCACGCACACCGGGTGAATCAATCACATCACCGCCGTGCGGGAAGTGATACAGGCGGGATGCGGTAGTGGTGTGCTGGCCCAGGCCTGAACCGTCTGACACTTCGTTGGTCAGAATCGCGACCTGCTCATCTTTGTCAAAGCCGAGCAGGGCATTCAGCAGGCTCGATTTGCCGACGCCAGACTGACCAGCAAAGATACTCACGCGGTCGGTCAAGGCCGCTTTCAGATCGTCCAGACCGTTTTTCGCCCGGCTGGAGACCATCACCACGCGATAGCCAATATCGCGATAGATAGCCATCTGCTGATCAACAAAGACGCGCGCCTCGTCATCCAGCAGATCGGTCTTGTTCAGGACCAGTAAGGGTTCGATGTCCAGCGTTTCGCTGGCAACCAGATAGCGATCAATGATGTTTAGCGACAGTTCCGGCAGGATCGCAGAGACGATGATGATTTGATCGATATTCGCCGCCATCGGCTTCACGCCGTCGTAAAAATCGGGGCGGGTTAATACGCTGGTGCGTTCATGCACCGCTTCAACAATGCCTTTGCCGCCGCTGGTAGCCGGACGCCACAGCACACGGTCGCCCGTAACCAACGAACGAATAGTACGGCGGATGTTGCAACGGTGGGCGACGCCTGCGCTATCCTCAACATCAGCATGCATGCCAAAACGACTCACAACGACCCCGTCTGCAGCTTCACCAAACAGGTTATCATCCGCTTCCGGACGCTCTCTGCGCTGGTTGAGACGGCGATCGTGGTTAGCGCTTACGCGACGTTGTTGGCCCTTCGACAGTTTATTTTTACTCACTCACCCTCACAGCGTTAGCCAGATTTCGCCCGGCTGGGCAAAACGTCTATGATACACCTTATTCATCGTGAATGACGACTACAGCAACCGCAGGAAACAGCATGGCTACTGGAAATGAACAGAATCTGATCTGGATTGATCTTGAGATGACCGGACTTGATCCGACGCACGATCGTATTATTGAGATTGCAACCCTGGTGACTGACGCCAACCTGAACATTCTGGCGGAAGGGCCGGTCATGGCCGTCCATCAGTCCGATGCGCAGCTGGCGCTAATGGATGAATGGAATGTCCGCACCCACACCAACAGCGGTCTGGTTGCGCGAGTGAAGGAAAGTCAGATTGACGATCGCGCAGCCGAACTGGCGACCATTGAATTCCTGAAACAGTGGGTCCCGGCTAACACGTCGCCAATCTGTGGCAACAGCATCGGGCAGGATCGCCGCTTCCTGTTTAAGTATATGCCTGAGCTGGAAGCGTATTTCCACTATCGCTATCTGGATGTCAGTACCCTGAAAGAGCTGGCTCGCCGCTGGAAACCGGAAATCCTGCCTGGCTTTAAAAAAGGCGGTACGCACCAGGCGCTGGATGATATCCGCGAGTCGGTGGCGGAGCTGGCTTACTACCGCGAACACTTTTTGCAGCTTTAATCGACGACGGGTGCGCATGAAACCACCAGGTTGCTGATTTAATCAGCAAACGCGCTGAAAGCGAAAAATTTTGCTTTCAGACGCTTGCAGCAGCAACGATTTCTCGTATAATGCGCACCCCGTACCGGTGAAGAATTTAGTTTCGGTACAAGGCGCGGGAATAGCTCAGTTGGTAGAGCACGACCTTGCCAAGGTCGGGGTCGCGAGTTCGAGTCTCGTTTCCCGCTCCAGATTTAAAGTGTAAGCAGTAACCTCTTTGCGGGAATAGCTCAGTTGGTAGAGCACGACCTTGCCAAGGTCGGGGTCGCGAGTTCGAGTCTCGTTTCCCGCTCCAGTTTTATAAAGCAGTACCCTTCTATGCGGGAATAGCTCAGTTGGTAGAGCACGACCTTGCCAAGGTCGGGGTCGCGAGTTCGAGTCTCGTTTCCCGCTCCAGATTTTACATCACCCCCTGTTTCAGTTCGTTATACGGCTGTTTTTGGTCGGGTGATTTTAGTTGTCTTCTGAAGTTATCCACAGCACCACCCCCATCTTTCATGCCTGTCAGGGCGATCTGTAAATGTGTTCTGAACAGAGTTATCCACAGCCTTGTGATTTAACCGCAGCGGTAGTCTCATTATTAAATAAACACAAATTTTTTATAAGTTGTTGATATTTAAGTTTATGAAGATATTTCAATTTGTTATTCCACAGTGAAATCAGCGTTGTTGCAGTTGAATGACAACAGCTTTTTATTTTTATTCACAGCATGTGGAAAACGATATTCAGCGGCTCGCTGTTCAATCATGCATCACGCGGTAAACCCTTCTCAACTGCACGAACCAGCCGTTTCTGCTGAGCAGGCTGCACGTCCACGACGAGTTGCTGGCGTTTCTGCTGCTGACAGGCGACCGCCCACAGAATATGTTCATCCAGCAGTTCACTCTCTCCGAGCCGCTGTTCCAGTACTGGCACAATGTCCGCTGACCAGGGCGCATTACCCAGCGCCACGGCAATATTGCGGAGCCAGCGTAAATGGCCAATACGGCGAATTGCTGAGCCTTCCGTGATGCTTAAAAATTTCGCTTCATCCCACTGAAACAAATCGAGTAGCTCCGGTGCATGTAACGCCGCGCGCGGTGAAAAGTCGCTTTCGTCACTGAGTTGTCCATAGCGATTCCACGGACAGATCAGCTGGCAGTCATCGCAGCCATAAATCCGGTTGCCCATCAGGGGACGAAATTCTTCCGGGATAGCCCCTTCCAGCTCAATGGTGAGGTAGGAAATACAGCGCCGGGCATCCACGACGTAAGGCTCAACGATAGCGCTGGTGGGGCAGATGGTCATGCAGGCAACGCAGCGGCCACACTGCTCCGGCTGCGGGGTGTCCACGGGTAGCGGAATATCGATCAGCAGCTCGCCGAGGAAAAACCACGAGCCGGCTTCCCGATTCAGTATCAGCGAATGTTTGCCGGTCCAGCCGAGTCCGGCTTTGGCCGCCAGCGGGCGCTCAAGCAGCGGTGCCGAATCCACAAACGGCCGGAAATTCAGCTCGCCACAGTGCTGCTGGATCATTTCTCCAAGCTTTTTCAGTCGATTGCGCAATACTTTGTGGTAATCACGACCGAGTGCATAACGGCTGACATAGCCTAGTTGGGGATTTTTCAGCGTGCTGGCGAAGGCAGCTTTGGCCGGAAGGTAGTTCATACGAACGCTGATGACGCGCAGCGTGCCGGGCAGCAACTCATGAGGACGCGCCCGCATCATGCCGTGTCGCGCCATCCAGGCCATCTCACCATGATACTGCTTATCCAGCCATTCCTGCAGGCGCGGCTCTTCTGCACTGAGATCGGTATCGGTAATGCCGACCTGCTGAAAGCCGAGATCCAATCCCCACTGTTTAATCTGTTGTGCGAGTTCATGAAGATCGAGAGGGTATGACATGAGTGACCAGGATTCGAAGAAAAACAGCCGCAGTTTACCATATTCTGTCTGGCCTGCGCAGGCTGTGGCGCAGCTTGAGCAACAGGGAGCCGATGCGCTCGGGATTACTCTGTATGAGCTGATGCAGCGAGCCGGGCAGGCAGCTTACGAGCATCTGACAGCGCACTGGCCCGAAGCCAGCCACTGGCTTATCCTGTGCGGTCACGGCAATAACGGCGGTGATGGCTACGTGCTGGCGCGACTGGGCCAGGCGGCGGGGAAAACCATTACGGTGCTGGCGTGCGAAAGTGAAAAAGCGCTGCCGGAAGAGGCACAGCGCGCGCGGGACGCATGGCTGGATGCGGGCGGGGAAATCCATGCGGCCGATGCGACCTGGCCAGATCAGATTGATGTGATTGTCGATGCCCTGCTGGGAACCGGCAGCAATCGTGCGCCCGAAGAACCTTATGCCACGCTGATTCAGCGGGCAAACGCCCATGCGGCACCGATAGTCGCCATTGATATGCCTTCTGGCCTATCCGCGCGCAACGGCACCGCACCCGGCGAGGTGATGAATGCCAGTCATACGCTGAGTATGGTCGCACTGAAACCGGGCCAGATCACCGGCAAGGCGCGAGACTACATCGGAAAGCTCTGGTATGCCGATCTTGGTCTGGCTGCTTTTCTGGCCGGAGAAGAGGCACCCATCGCCCGTTATGATGCCAGCGCATTAACCCGCTGGCTTAAGCCACGTAAACCGACCTCGCACAAGGGTAGTCATGGCCGGCTGCTGGTCGTTGGAGGTGATGCGGGTACCGCTGGCGCAGTTCGAATGACGGCAGAAGCTGCGTTACGCAGCGGCAGTGGGTTGGTGCGAGTACTCACTCACAAAGATAATGTTATTCCGATTCTGACCGCACGGCCTGAAATTATGGTCGATGAACTTACGGATGAACGCCTGACGGAGGCGCTGGAGTGGGCTGATGTCATCGCGATTGGACCCGGTCTGGGTCAGCGCGAATGGGGAAAGCAGGCACTGAAGCGGGTAGCAGGCAGTGAAAAGCCGATGCTTTGGGACGCAGATGCACTTAACCTGCTGGCAATCAGTGCTGAGAAACGTCAGAATCGCATTATTACGCCGCATCCTGGCGAAGCGGCGCGTTTGCTGAATATCGAGACCAGTGAAATTGAGAGTGACCGCTTACATGCAGCCCAGACATTGGCGCAGCGTTATGGTGGCGTAGTGGTACTGAAAGGTGCTGGCACGCTGATTGCCAGCGAGCAGGGCGAAATGGCCTTTGCGGATGTGGGCAATGCTGGTATGGCGTCCGGCGGTATGGGCGATCTCCTCAGTGGAATTATCGCCTCGCTGGTGGGTCAGAAACTGACGCTGTTCGATGCAGCCTGCGCGGGCTGCGTTGCACATGGTGCAGCGGCCGATGCGGTTGCGGCAGAACGCGGTACGCGCGGTATGCTGGCCACTGATTTACTGGATCTGCTGTGGCAGTTTGTTAATCCTGAGATGAATAAAGAAGCATGAAGACCTGTGTTATTTCTTTGCCCGATGAGGCGGCTACGCTCAGTTTGGGCGCTCAGCTGGCGCGCGCCTGTGGCAGCGCGGCAGTGATTTATCTCTATGGCGATCTGGGGGCGGGTAAAACCACCTTCAGCCGCGGCTTTCTGCAGGCGCTGGGCCATCGGGGCAATGTCAAAAGTCCTACTTACACCCTCGTTGAACCTTACACGCTGGATGGCCGTACGCTCTACCACTTCGACCTCTATCGCCTTGCCGACCCCGAAGAGCTTGAGTTTATGGGCATCCGCGACTACTTCAGTGGTGATGCCATCTGTCTGGTGGAATGGCCGCAGCAGGGTGCCGGTTTTCTACCGCAGCCCGATCTCACCTTAACGCTGCGTTATGTGGGTGAGGCGCGTGAAGCGGAACTGACAGCACAATCCGCGTCCGGCCAGCAATGGCTTGAACACGTTGGTCAGGGCAGGGATCAGGCATGATGTCACGGATGAAAATAGCACTGGTATCACTGATGCTGCTGGTCTGTACGCCCCTGTTTGCCGCCACGCTGTCCGATATCAAAGTGGCCAATGGCGATAATCAGGCTACCATTACGCTGAACTTTGCCGGACAGCCGGTCTATGCCTTTTTCTCTCTGCACAACCCGAATCGTGTGGTACTGGATGTGCGCCAGAGTGGTGTAGTTCAGGGACTGCCGCTGAATTTCAGTGGCGAAAACATCGTAAAGCGAATTCGGACCAGCACCCCAAAAGACAAACAGAGCGTACGGCTGGTGTTTGAGCTGACGCAGGCGGGTAAAACCCGAGCAGTCACCCAACGCAATGGTAACAGCTACAGCGTGGTCTTCACGATTACCGGCAAGCCGCCCGCTGTCACGCGCAGTGTGCCTGCGCCCGTCACAGCACCGACGCGCGTACCTACGCAGAGTGCCGCAGCGGCTAACCCGTTCAATTCGAATCCGGTGACGTCCGTGACCAGCACCGCGAGTTCCGTACGTCCCGGCACTGCCGTCAGCCAGAATGACACGGTGATTGTGGCAATTGATGCCGGACATGGCGGCCAGGATCCCGGCGCAATCGGGCAGCGCGGACTGAAAGAGAAAAACGTCACTATCGCCATTGCCCGCAAACTGCGGGTGTTACTCAACAACGATCCGATGTTCAAAGGCGTCCTGACGCGCGATGGCGACTATTTTATCTCGGTCATGGGACGTTCCGACGTGGCGCGTAAAGCGAATGCCAACGTGCTGGTCTCTATTCACGCTGACGCCGCGCCAAGCCATGCGGCGACCGGTGCCTCGGTCTGGGTCCTGTCCAATCGTCGCGCCAACAACGAGATGGCAAACTGGCTGGAGCAGAAAGAAAAACAGTCTGAGCTGCTGGGCGGCGCGGGTGACCTGCTGGCTAACAGTCAGGCCGATCCCTACCTCAGTCAGGCAGTACTTGACCTGCAGTTCGGCCATTCGCAGCGCGTCGGTTATGACATCGCGCAGAAAGTCTTGCAGCAGATGCGTAGCGTAACCTCACTGCATAAACGTCTGCCTGAGCATGCCAGTCTGGGCGTGCTGCGTTCACCCGATATTCCTTCTTTGCTGGTGGAAACCGGCTTTATCAGTAATTCCTCGGAGGAGCGACTGCTAGGCAGTAGCGCACACCAGGATAAGATTGCGCAGTCGATCTATAAGGGTCTGCGCACTTATTTCCTGGCGCACCCGCTGCAATCCATCCCAAAGGAGGAAAACCGGCCGCTGGGCTCGTCGCCAGCGGTTAGCGTCGCCAGCAACCCGGCGACCGGGGTGACGCAATATACCGGTGCAACGCAGCGCCATACGGTAACGCGCGGTGAGACGCTTTCCGGTATTGCCGCGAAGTATGGTGTCAGCATGGACACCCTGCGTGAGATGAACACCCTGAAGCGGGATGTGGTGTGGGTCGGACAGCGGCTGAAAGTGCCGGCCAGTGCAGTCGCCAGTCGCGCTACGCCACGCGGCGTTGTGCGTCACAAAGTTGTAGTGGGCGATTCATTAACCGGCATTGCCGCACACTACGGCGTCAGTCCGAAAGCGATAATGCAGACCAATAATCTGAAGTCGACCAACGTCATGTTGGGGCAGAACCTGAAAATTCCTGCATCCTGATTGTTTGCCCGGCCAAGGTGCCGGGCTGCCAGCTAAAAGGAAAATCATGCCGATTCAAATTTTACCACCCCAGCTGGCTAACCAGATTGCGGCGGGTGAAGTGGTTGAGCGTCCTGCCTCCGTGGTTAAAGAGCTGGTGGAGAATAGCCTGGATGCCGGCGCGACGCGCATTGACGTTGATATTGAAAAGGGCGGCGCAAAGCTGATTCGCATTCGTGACAACGGCTGCGGAATCGTGAAAAGCGAGCTGTCGATGGCGCTCGCCCGACACGCTACCAGTAAAATAGCCTCACTGGATGACCTGGAAGCGATCATGAGCCTGGGTTTTCGCGGTGAAGCGCTGGCCAGTATCAGTTCTGTCTCCCGCCTGACACTCACCTCACGCACCGCCGATCAAACTGAAGCCTGGCAGGCCTATGCAGAAGGGCGTGATATGGCGGTAACGGTTAAACCGGCGGCGCATCCCTGCGGTACTACTTTGGAAGTGCTGGACCTGTTTTATAACACGCCGGCACGCCGCAAATTTATGCGGACCGAGAAAACCGAGTTCGGTCATATCGACGAGGTAATACGCCGTATTGCCCTGGCGCGTTTCGACGTGGCACTGTCGCTGAGCCACAACGGTAAAATGATGCGTCAGTATCGGGCCGTCAGCGAGGAGAGTCAGCGCGAACGGCGGCTGGCTTCTATCTGCGGCACCCCGTTTATGCAGCATGCGCTGCGCATCGACTGGCAGCATGACGATCTCTCGCTGCGCGGCTGGGTTGCCGACCCCGCCGGTTCGCGCCAGGTCACCGATCTGCAGTATTGCTATGTGAATGGCCGGATGATGCGCGATAAGCTGATTAACCACGCTATCCGCCAGGCGTTCCAGACTCAGCTGCAGGATGATCAGCAGCCCGCTTATGTGCTCTACCTGGAGATTGACCCGCATCAGGTTGATGTCAACGTCCATCCGGCCAAGCATGAAGTACGCTTTCATCAGTCACGCCTGGTACACGATTTTATCTATCAGGGGGTGGTCAGCGCATTACAGGCGACGGCGGCACCGGCCTTACCTGCGATCCACGCAGAAGAGCCCGCACCGCGCTGGCAGCCGGAAAACCGTCAGGCAGCAGGCGGTAATCATTTTGCGCAGCCTGCGCCGTCTGCCAGCGAGAGGAAATCAGCCGCATCCGGGCGCGAAACGCAGCCTGCACCGGCATGGCAGAACAAAGAGAATGGGTATCGTCAGCGTGAAGGTGCGGTTTATCAGCAGTTGCTGAAAACACCTGTCAGCACGTCATCACCGCCAAAAGCCCGCGAGCCGGCAGTGCGTCAGGCCGAAAAACCTTCGCCACTGGCTGCGCATGCTCAGAGTTTTGGCCGTGTACTGACCGTGTTGCACAATCACTTTGCACTGCTGGAGCGGGATCAGACATTAATGCTGATGGCGTTGCCGGTAGCGGCCCGCTGGCTGAAACAGGCGCAGCTTGAACCGGGCGAAGAGGGACTTAAACCGCAGCCACTGCTAATCCCGGTGCGCCTGAAAATCGCTCAGGAAGAACGACGGGCGGCAAAAGAAAACAGTAGCCTGCTCAATCAGATGGGCATTGAACTTCAGCCCGAAGGAGACCACGTGACGTTGCGCGCGGTGCCTTTACCGTTACGAACACAAAATTTACAAATCTTGATTCCTGAGCTGTTAGGCTATCTCGCCCGGCAGCAGGAGAACTCTGCGACGCAACTGGCCCAGTGGCTGGCGCGGCGTCATGAAACAGAGTCCTCTGACTGGAATCACTCACAGGCGATTAACCTGCTGGCAGAACTTGAACGGCTTTGTCCTCAGCTGCTGAAATCGCCGCCTTCAGGCTTATTACAGCCCATAGAGATTGAGAGCGCAGTCAACGCGTTGAAGCATGAGTGAACTAAACCAGGCTGGCCGGCCAAAGGCTATTTTTTTGATGGGACCCACGGCGTCTGGCAAAACGGCTTTAGCAATTGAATTGCGTAAGCAGTTACCAGTGGAACTAATCAGCGTAGATTCTGCCTTAATCTATCGTCAGATGGATATTGGCACGGCGAAACCGTCGGCTGAGGAGTTAGCAGTGGCACCCCATCGTCTGCTCGACATCCGCGACCCCGCAGAAGCCTATTCGGCAGCGGAGTTCCGGCGGGATGCTTTAGCAGAAATGGCGGATATCGTTGAAGCCGGACGAATACCGTTGCTTGTTGGTGGAACCATGCTCTACTTCAAGGCGTTACTTGAAGGATTGTCGCCGTTGCCCTCGGCCGATCCCGACGTTCGTCAGCGGATAGAGCAAACGGCGCGTGAAAAAGGCTGGGAAGCTTTACACCGCCAGCTGTGTGAAATCGACCCGGTTGCCGGTAGTCGTATTCATCCGAATGATCCGCAGAGACTTTCGCGAGCACTGGAAGTTTTTTTTATTTCGGGTAAAACTTTAACGGAACTGACAAAAACATCCGGTGAAGCGTTACCCTACGACGTGCAACAGTTTGCCATCGCCCCCGCGAGCCGCGAATTGCTGCACCAGCGCATCGCGTTGCGTTTTGAGCAGATGTTGGCGTCAGGATTTGAAGCGGAGTCTCGGGCCCTGTTTGCACGAGGTGATTTGCATACGGACATGCCTTCCATTCGTTGTGTTGGTTATCGTCAGATGTGGTCTTATTTGTCGGGCGAAATCGATTACAGCGAGATGGTTTATCGGGGAATTTGCGCAACCCGGCAGCTTGCTAAGCGACAGATGACCTGGTTACGCGGTTGGGAAAATGTTCACTGGCTTGACAGTGACGAGCCCCGGCTGGCGCGTGATACAGTCTTACAGGTTCTTAGTGCGAAGCATGGGTGATTGTGTACAATTGATGGGTTATCGTGCGCAAATTTTTACGCAGTTTTTTTCAGAACCATAGGTTCTACTAGCAACAAACAACAAGCATATAAGGAAAAGATAGAATGGCTAAGGGGCAATCATTACAAGACCCGTTTTTGAACGCACTGCGTCGTGAACGTGTTCCGGTTTCGATTTATCTGGTTAACGGTATTAAGCTGCAGGGTCAGATTGAGTCATTTGATCAGTTCGTCATTTTGTTGAAAAACACGGTAAGCCAGATGGTTTATAAGCACGCCATTTCTACCGTTGTTCCTTCGCGCCCGGTTTCTCACCATAGCAATAATACCGGTGGCGGCAGCAACAATTACCATCATGGTGGCAGCAACACATCTGCGCAGCCACAGCCACAACAAGACGGTGATAACGCAGAATAACGCGTCGCCGTACAGCCAGGAACGGAGAACAGAGGTTTTCCGTCCTGGTCTTTTATTTAGCGAGGTTATAGCTTGTTTGACCGTTATGATGCCGGTGAGCAGGCCGTACTGGTACACATCTGGTTCTCCCAAGACAAAGAAGTAGAAGATTTACAGGAGTTTGAAACCCTGGTCTCTTCTGCTGGCGTTGAGGCGCTGCAAGTGGTCACTGGCAGCCGTAAAGCGCCACACCCCAAGTATTTTGTCGGTGAAGGAAAAGCCGTTGAAATTGCCGATGCGGTAAAAACAACTGGAGCATCGGTCGTATTATTCGATCATGCCCTTACGCCCGCTCAGGAAAGAAACCTCGAGCGCCTGTGCGAATGTCGTGTCATTGATCGCACCGGTCTGATTCTGGATATTTTTGCCCAACGCGCACGTACCCACGAAGGTAAATTGCAGGTTGAGCTGGCGCAGCTGCGTCATCTTGCGACACGTCTGGTACGTGGCTGGACGCATCTTGAACGTCAGAAAGGCGGGATCGGCTTGCGTGGCCCGGGTGAAACACAGTTAGAAACCGACCGCCGTCTGCTGCGCGGACGTATCAGTCAGATCCTGTCTCGTCTTGAGCGGGTTGAAAAACAGCGTGAGCAGGGGCGACAGTCTCGTGCTAAAGCGGATGTGCCAACTGTTTCTCTGGTGGGTTACACCAACGCCGGCAAATCGACCCTCTTTAACGCCATGACCTCTGCCAACGTCTTTGCCGCAGACCAGCTGTTTGCGACACTTGACCCCACACTGCGCCGTCTGAATGTTGCCGATGTCGGAGACGTGGTTCTGGCGGACACGGTCGGCTTTATTCGCCATCTTCCTCACGATCTGGTTGCCGCATTTAAAGCCACGCTGCAGGAGACACGTCAGGCGACGCTGTTACTGCACGTGATTGATGGTGCCGATCTTCGCGTTACGGAAAATATCGCCGCCGTCGATACCGTACTGGAAGAGATTGAAGCGGACGAAATTCCGACCTTACTGGTCATGAATAAAATCGATATGCTGGACGGCTTCGAACCGCGTATCGATCGCAACGAAGAGAACCTGCCCATCCGCGTCTGGCTTTCCGCCCAGACCGGTGCAGGCATTCCGTTGCTGTGGCAGGCTCTTTCCGAGCGCCTGTCAGGGGAAATTGCCCAGCACGCGTTACGTCTGCCACCGGAGGCGGGGCGACTTCGCAGCCGTTTCTATCAGTTGCAGGCGATTGAGAAAGAGTGGAATGAAGAAGACGGCAGTGTAGGATTGCAGATACGTATGCCCATTATTGAGTGGATGCGTTTATGTAAGCAGGAACCGTCGCTGACCAGTTACATTGTTTGATATTGCCCAAACGCATTTACCTTTAAAATTGAAGATTGTCGCACTTTCGTTGCAGGCCTGAATACGCAGGATTTACCCGGGTATTTCGGATTTCAGCAAGGCGGCAACTGAGTGAATCCCCGGGCGCTTGCGCAGATGAGTGACCGGGGTGAACGCAGGCAGCCAGTACCGCTGCAATCCGAAAGATGAAGGGTAAAAACCGTAATTACAATAAATGGAGTAGAGACATGGCGTGGAATCAGCCCGGAAATAACGGACAGGACCGCGACCCGTGGGGAAGCAGCAATAATCAAGGCGGCAACTCTGGGGGAAATAAGGGAGGACGGGAATCCGGGCCTCCTGATCTGGATGATATCTTCCGTAAGCTGAGCAAGAAGCTTGGTGGACTGGGCGGTGGCAAACAGAGCGATAACGGTCAGCGCGGCTCCGGCAGCGGTGGCAAAATCGTTGGCATCGTGGCTGTTGCTGCTGTAGTCATCTGGGCTGCAAGCGGTTTCTACACCATCAAAGAAGCGGAACGTGGCGTGGTAACGCGCTTCGGTAAGTTCAGTCACCTGGTTGAACCCGGCCTGAACTGGAAACCGACATTTGTTGATCAGGTACGCGCGGTTAACGTTGAAGCAGTGCGTGAACTGGCGGCTTCTGGCGTGATGCTGACCTCAGATGAAAACGTCGTACGCGTGGAAATGAACGTGCAGTATCGCGTGACCGATCCGGAACGTTATCTTTATGCAGTGACCAGCGCGGATGACAGCCTGCGTCAGGCCACTGACAGTGCGCTGCGCGGCGTGATTGGTCGTTCTACCATGGACCGCATTCTGACCGAAGGCCGTACCGTGGTGCGTAGCGACACCCAGCGTGAAATCGATGAAACAATTCGCCCTTACAACATGGGGATCGCCGTGCTGGACGTCAACTTCCAGGCTGCCCGTCCGCCGGAAGAGGTGAAGTCTGCGTTTGATGATGCGATTGCCGCACGTGAAAACCGCGAACAGTATGTTCGTGAAGCAGAAGCTTACGCCAACGAAGTTCAGCCTCGTGCTAATGGCCAGGCGCAACGTATTCTGGAAGAGGCGCGCGCTTACAAAGAGCGTACCGTTCTGGAAGCGCAGGGTGAAGTGGCGCGTTTCGCCAAGATTCTGCCGGAGTATAAAGCCGCGCCTGAAATCACCAAAGAGCGTCTCTATATCGAGACCATGGAACGCGTGCTGAGCCATACCCGCAAAGTACTGGTTAACGATCGCGGTAACAACCTGATGATGCTGCCGCTGGATCAACTGATGCGTGGCGGTCAGGCTGCACCAGGCCAGAATGGTCAGAAAGGCGGTAACAGTTCTTCGCTGCCAGCCATCTCCGATCGCAACGCCAGCCGCAATGACACGTCGTCATACAGTCCGGACAATATCATGGATCAGCGTCGGGCGAATGCTCAGCGCAGCGACAGCCAGCGCGAAGGGAGAGAGTAATCGATGCGTAAGCCAATAGTATTTTTAATCATTGTCGTGCTGGTGGCGCTCTATGCGTCGCTGTTTGTGGTGCAGGAAGGGCAGCGAGGCATTGTTCTGCGCTTCGGTAAAGTCCTGCGCGACGGCGAAAACAAACCCCAGGTGTTTGAGCCGGGTCTGCATTTTAAGATCCCATTCCTGGAAACGGTTAAAACGCTGGATGCGCGAATTCAGACGATGGATAACCAGGCCGATCGCTTTGTTACCAAAGAGAAGAAAGATCTGATCGTGGACTCCTACATCAAATGGCGTATCAGCGATTTCAGTCGCTACTACCTGGCTACCGGTGGCGGGGATGTCTCTCAGGCGGAAGTGCTGCTGAAACGTAAGTTCAGTGACCGTTTGCGTTCTGAAATGGGTCGCCTTGATGTGAAAGATATCGTCACAGACTCCCGTGGTCGCCTGACCACCGATGTCCGTGACGCGCTGAATACCGGTTCTGCGGGCAGTGACGATGAAATCGCCACACCTGCGGCTGATGATGCAATTGCCAGCGCAGCAGCCCGTGTAGAGCGTGAAACCAACAGCAGCGAGCCAGCACCGAATCCAAACAGCATGGCAGCGCTGGGTATTCAGGTTGTGGATGTGCGCATCAAGCAGATCAACCTGCCGACCGAAGTTTCCGATGCAATCTTCAACCGTATGCGTGCTGAGCGTGAAGCCGTAGCGCGTAGTCAGCGTTCACAGGGTCAGGAAGAGGCAGAAAAACTGCGTGCTCAGGCCGATTACCAGGTGACGCGTACTCTGGCTGAAGCCCAGCGTGAAGCCCTGATCACGCGCGGTGACGGTGATGCGGAAACGGCACGGTTGTTTGCAGATTCGTTCAGCAAAGATCCTGACTTCTACGCCTTTATTCGTAGCCTGCGTGCCTATGAAAACAGCTTTAATGAAAATCAGGATGTCATGGTGTTAAGCCCGGATAGCGACTTCTTCCGATATATGAAGGCGCCCTCTAACGCGACACGTTAAGAACTGATATAACCTGTGGGCCGACAATGTTGTCGGCCTTTTTTTTTTCAGGATTGAGAATGAAAACAAGCATCTGGATGGCACTGGCGCTGGTATTAGTGCTGGAAGGGTTGGGACCGATGTTTATGCCACGCGCCTGGCGACGCATGATCCTGACGATGACCCGCTTACCCGATCGCCTGCTGCATCGCTTTGGTGGCGGGCTGGTGGTTGCAGGCATGGTGATTTACTGCATGCTCAGCCTGCACGGCAACCTCTGAATCGGGTTTCACACCGGCTAAATTGTGCCTCTTCGCGCCGTTATCCCCAACATGTTGTAGTGAGCAAAACTCAGACAAAAAAGCGCGCAATCGTATGCTAAAAGTGCTGAAAACCATAGGATCAGATGGTAGAATCCTTTTTTAAGCAATCGGTGATTTTGAGAAATGGGTAAGAACGTCGTCGTACTGGGCACCCAATGGGGTGACGAAGGTAAAGGTAAGATTGTAGACCTTCTGACTGAGCGCGCGAATTACGTTGTGCGTTATCAAGGCGGCCACAATGCGGGCCACACGCTTGTCATCAACGGTGAAAAAACCGTCCTCCACCTGATCCCTTCTGGCATTCTGCGCGATAACGTAACCAGCATTATTGGCAACGGCGTAGTGCTTTCTCCTGAAGCCTTAATGAAAGAGATGAAAGGCCTGGAAGCGCGCGGGATCCCGGTACGTGAACGTCTGCTGATTTCTGAAGCCTGTCCGCTGATCCTGCAATATCACGTTGCGATGGATATGGCGCGTGAACGTGCCCGTGGTGCCAAAGCGATTGGTACTACCGGCCGTGGCATCGGCCCTGCTTATGAAGATAAAGTTGCTCGCCGTGCACTGCGTGTCAGCGACCTGTTCAACAAAGAAACCTTTGCAGCCAAGCTGAAAGAAGTGGTCGATTTCTACAACTTCCAGCTGGTTGAGTACTATAAAGAACCGGCAGTGGACTTCGACAAAGTGCTGAGCGATGTGATGGAAGTCGCTGACATCCTCACGGGCATGGTAGTAGACGTCTCTGAACTGCTGGACGTTGCGCGTAAGCGTGGCGATCTGATTATGTTTGAAGGCGCGCAGGGTACGCTGCTGGATATCGATCACGGAACTTATCCGTACGTGACGTCGTCCAACACGACCGCAGGTGGCGTGGCAACCGGTTCAGGCATTGGTCCGCGTTATGTCGACTACGTGCTGGGTATCGTGAAAGCGTACTCAACCCGCGTGGGCGCAGGCCCGTTCCCGACCGAACTGTTCGATGAAACTGGCGAATTCCTCTGTGCGCAGGGCAATGAGTTTGGTGCCACCACCGGACGTCGTCGTCGTACCGGCTGGCTGGATGCGGTCGCGGTTCGCCGTGCGGTACAGATCAACTCCCTGTCAGGTTTCTGCATGACCAAGCTGGACGTGCTGGATGGCCTGAAAGAGGTGAAAATCTGTGTTGCTTACCGTATGCCTGATGGCCGCGAAGTGACCACTACGCCACTGGCAGCAGAGAACTGGGAAGGCATTGAGCCAATCTACGAAACCCTGCCAGGCTGGAGCGAGACCACGTTTGGCGTGAAGACGCTGGAAGGTTTGCCTCAGGCCGCACGCGATTACATTAAGCGTGTTGAAGAGGTAACAGGTGTGCCGATTGATATCATCTCCACTGGTCCAGATCGCAGTGAAACGATGATTCTGCGCGATCCATTTGACGCATAATCATTCAGGCCGGACGTTGTCCGGCCCTTGTTTTTCCATTCTTTGATGCCACTTTACCTCCCTTCGCTTGTCAAACCTTGTGCTGGCTTAAAAAAACGCACGGCAAATCAGACTCTGGTTTATCATCGTAGTTAATCGAATGGCAATCCGATTTAATCCTGACATCAATAACAGGGCGAATAATGCAATGCCACGCCTGAAGGTTCACTGAGGTTACTGTGCAGCTCACGAGTTTTACTGATTATGGCTTACGGGCGCTGATTTATCTGGCAGCGTTGCCTGAAGGTCAGCAGACCAATATTACGGAAGTGACAAACACCTATGGTTTGTCCCGAAATCATATGGTCAAAATCATCAATCAGCTGAGTCGTGCGGGCTACGTTGCCGCAACGCGTGGTAAAAATGGGGGCATTCGCCTGGGTATGCCGCCTCGTCAGATTGTCATTGGCGACGTGGTACGCAAGATGGAACCGCTACAATTAGTGGACTGCGCCTCCTGTTCCATCACACCAGCCTGCCGTCTGAAGCAGGCACTGCACGATGCAGTGCAGCGCTTTTTGCAGGAGCTGGATAGCTATACGCTGGCAGATTTAGTCGAAGGTAATACACCACTTTATGAAATCATCCTGTCCAAATCGCCGGCGGAAATAAATATTAAATGACATCGGAGGAACCGCTATGTCAAAAGATCCTTTTCAGGATAGAGAAGCTGAAAAATACGAAAACCCTATTCCAAGCCGTGAATTTATTCTGGCTCTGTTAGAAAAACGTGAAAAACCAGCCAGCCGTGAAGAGCTGGCTGAAGAGATGAATCTGCACGAAGAAGAGCACCTTGAGGCGCTGCGTCGCCGCCTTCGCGCCATGGAGCGTGATGGTCAGCTGGTGTTTACCCGCCGTCAATGCTATGCGCTGCCAGAACGTCTTGATCTCCTGCGCGGTAAAGTCATTGGCCATCGTGATGGCTACGGCTTCCTGCGGGCAGAAGGTCAGAAAGATGACCTCTACCTCTCCGCAGAGCAGATGAAATTCTGTATGCACGGTGACGTGATCCTGGCGCAGCCGCTGGGTGCCGATCGCAAAGGCCGCCGCGAAGCGCGCGTGGTCCGCGTGCAGGAACCGCGCAACAATCAGATCGTTGGCCGCTACTTTACCGATGCCGGTGCCGGCTTTGTAGTGCCGGACGACAGTCGCCTGAGTTTTGACATCCTCATCCCGCCTGAAGAGACGATGAATGCCCGCATGGGTTCCGTGGTGGTGGTTGAGCTGGTCCAGCGTCCGAACCGTCGCACCAAAGCGATCGGTAAAGTGGCTGAGATATTGGGCGATGATATGGGCACCAGTTTGGCCGTTGATATGGCGCTGCGTACCCATGAAATTCCGCACACCTGGCCGCCAGAAGTGGAAGCTCAGGTCAGCAAGCTGAAAGAGGAGGTCCCGGAAGAGGCCAAAAAAGGCCGCGTCGATCTGCGCAAACTACCGCTGGTCACCATTGATGGTGAAGATGCCCGTGACTTTGACGATGCGGTCTACTGTGAGAAAAAACGCGGTGGCGGATGGCGTCTGTGGGTCGCTATCGCCGATGTAAGCTATTACGTCCGTCCGGGTACGCCACTGGATGACGAAGCGCATCAGCGCGGCACCTCAGTCTACTTCCCGTCACAGGTTGTGCCGATGCTGCCGGAAGTCTTGTCGAATGGCTTATGCTCGCTTAACCCGCAGGTCGATCGACTCTGTATGGTGTGTGAGATGACCATTTCGACTAAAGGTAAGCTCACCGGCTTTAAGCATTACGAAGCGGTGATGAACTCCCATGCGCGTCTGACCTATAACAAAGTCTGGAACATCCTGCAGGGCGACAAAGAGTTGCGTCAGCAGTATGCACCGCTGGTCAAAGATCTTGAAGAGCTGCACAACCTCTACCAGGTACTGGATGCTGCACGTGAAGAGCGCGGCGGTATCTCGTTTGAAACGGAAGAGGCGAAATTCATCTTTAACGCCGAGCGCCGTATTGAACGGGTTGAGCGCGCGTCACGTAATGACGCCCACAAGCTGATCGAAGAGTGCATGATCCTGGCTAACATCGCCTCAGCACGCTTCGTTGAGAAAAATCAGGAACCGGCACTGTTCCGCGATCACGATCGCCCGACCGATGAGAGCATCAAGAGCTTCCGTACCGTGCTCAACGAGCTGGGACTGACTCTGCCAGGCGGCAACAAACCGCAGCCTGCCGACTATGCGGCGCTGCTGAAGCAGGTTGCCGATCGTCCTGATGCAGAGATGCTGCAAACGATGCTGCTGCGTTCGATGAAGCAGGCGGTTTACGATCCGGAAAACCGCGGTCACTTTGGTCTGGCACTCTCATCGTATGCGCACTTTACTTCGCCAATTCGTCGCTATCCGGATCTGACGCTGCACCGCGCCATCAAATATCTGCTGGCAAAAGAGCAGGATGAAGGTAAAGGCCTGGTACAACGCGCCATCAAATACCTGATGCCGAAGGAGCGCAGCGTCGCCAAAGATATGACGACAGCAACCGGTGGCTATCACTACGAGATGCCGGAGATGCTGCAACTGGGTCTGCACTGTTCCCTGACCGAACGTCGCGCCGATGAAGCAACCCGCGACGTCGCGGACTGGCTCAAGTGTGACTTCATGCAGGATCAGGTCGGCAACGTCTTCAACGGCGTCATCTCCAGCGTGACCGGATTTGGCTTCTTTGTCCGCCTGAGCGATCTGTTCATCGATGGTCTGGTGCACGTTTCAACCCTCGACAACGATTACTACCGTTTTGACCCGGTAGGTCAGCGTCTGATTGGTGAATCGGGCGGCCGCACCTATCGTCTGGGTGACACCGTTGAAGTGCGTGTCGAGGCGGTCCATATGGACGAGCGTAAAATCGACTTTGCTCTTATCTCCAGCCAGCGCCAGGTGCGTGGTGAAGGTAAAACCGCGCGTGATCGGGCGAAGCGTGAAGACAATGCGCCAGCGAAGCGTCGTCGTAACGTGAACAAAAAGTCCAACTTCGAGCCGGATGCTGCATTCCGGGGTGACAAGGGCAAACCTGCCACGGCGAATACCGAGAAAAAAAGTAAAAACGTCTCGGAAAAAACCCGTAAAATCGCCGCCGCCACCCGGGCGAAGCGCGCCAGAAAAAAAGCTGAGCCTGAAGGCTGAGTGTAATAGGGTGCGCGTACCCGCCCTTTCTCTTCGCAGAAAGGGCGGTCATTTATTCATTTCCAACCACTGAGCAGATCGATGAGCGAAATTATTTTTGGTATCCATGCCGTGCAGGCGCTGCTGGAACGTGATCCACAACGTTTTCAGGAAGTCTTTATCCTCAAAGGCCGCGACGATCGTCGCCTGCAACCCGTGGTCGCCGCGCTGGAAGCTCAGGGGATCGTGATTCAACTGGCCGAGCGTAAGTGGCTCGATAGCCAGGTTGAAGGCGGTGTGCATCAGGGAATCGTGGCACGGGTAAAACCGGGTCGTCAGTATCAGGAAGGCGACCTGCCGGATCTGCTGCAGGGCCTGGAGAAGCCTTTCCTGCTGGTGCTGGATGGGGTTACCGATCCGCACAACCTGGGTGCCTGCCTGCGTAGCGCCGATGCGGCCGGTGTTCACGCGATTATCGTGCCGAAAGATCGCTCTGCTCCACTGAATGCCACAGCAAAAAAAGTGGCCAGCGGTGCGGCAGAGAATGTGCCGTTGATTCGCGTCACTAATCTTGCGCGTACACTGCGCCTGCTGCAGGAGTACAACATCTGGGTGGTCGGCACCGCAGGTGAAGCGGACCATACCGTCTTCCAGAGCAAAATGACCGGTCCTATGGCGCTGGTAATGGGCGCGGAAGGCGAAGGCATGCGCCGTCTGACCCGCGAGCATTGCGATGAGCTGATTAGCATTCCGATGGCGGGCAGTGTTTCTTCACTCAACGTCTCGGTGGCAACCGGTGTCTGCCTGTTTGAAGCGGTGCGTCAGCGCAACGCCTGATCCCCGATGTGATCCTCGCCACAAATTAGTTTCTGTACCAGGCATAACTGCGCGTCATTCGTATATACCCAAAAGATTTCGGGTTGCATTGAGGCGGCAAGAGAACAAATCCCGATGAGCTTACATGAGTAAGTGATTCGGGTGAGTGAACGCAGCCAACAAAAATGCAGCTTGAAAGACGACGGGTATACTTACTGAGTGACATCCGTGAGGAGTCGTTATGACCTGGACAACACATACCGTTTTTAATCAGCCCCATCCTTTGAGCAACAGTAACCTGTTCCTGTCTGACACGCCGCTTGGCGAGGCACTGTCACGCGAAGGCGCCGGATGGGATGGGGAATGGCTGGCGTCAGTCGGCCGCCAGCTAGGCAGCGCCGAGTCGCTGGAGCTGGGCCGGCTCGCCAATGCTGAACCGCCTGAACTGCTGCGCTACGATGCCCGTGGCGTGCGCCTGGATGAGGTTCGCTTTCATCCTGCCTGGCACCTGCTGATGCAGGGCGTCTGCGCCAGTCGTCTGCACAACCTCAGCTGGCAACCTACGGTGCGTGAACAGGCCAGCGTAGCGCGCGCTGCACGCTTTATCCTGCACGCGCAGGTAGATGCGGGTACGCTCTGCCCGGTGACCATGACGCACGCCGCCATTCCGCTGCTGCAGGCTTATCTGCCCGCCGCGTTTGAAAGCTGGCTCGATCCGCTGCTCAGCGACCGCTACGACACGCATGCACAGCCCGGCGACCAGAAACGCGGATTGCTGATCGGGATGGGCATGACAGAAAAGCAGGGCGGCAGCGATCTGCTTACCAGCACCACCCGTGCCGAGCCGCTGGGGGCGCGCGGCCCGGGAGAAGCCTGGCGGCTGACCGGCCACAAGTGGTTCTTCTCAGTGCCCCAGAGTGATGCGCATCTGGTCCTGGCACAGACGCCCGAGGGATTAAGCTGTTTTTTCCTGCCGCGTCTGTTGCCCGACGGGTCACGCAACGCCATCCAGCTTGAGCAGATCAAAGATAAGCTGGGCAATCGCTCAAATGCCAGCTGCGAAGTGGAATTTCGCGACGCGACCGGCTGGCTGCTGGGGGAAGAGGGCGAAGGCGTACGGCTGATCCTGAAAATGGCCGGTATGACGCGCTTTGACTGCGCGCTCGGCAGTCATGGCCAGATGCGGCGCGCCTTCTCGGTGGCGCTCTGGCATGCTCATCAGCGTCAGGTCATGGGAAAAAATCTGGTTGATCAGCCGCTGATGCGTCAGGTTCTGGCACAGCAGGCGCTGCAGCTTGAGGGGCAAACTGCTCTGCTGATGCGGCTGGCTCGTGCCTGGTCACAACCGGCCAAACCGCATGAGGTCGCCTTTGCCCGTTTATTTACGCCAGCGGCAAAATATGTGATTTGCAAAGCGGGTGCGCCGTTTGTGGCGGAATCGATGGAAGTGCTGGGAGGCATCGGTTACTGCGAAGCGAGTGAGCTGCCGCGGCTCTATCGTGACATGCCGGTCAACAGCATCTGGGAAGGATCGGGCAATGTGATGTGTCTTGACGTTCTGCGCGTACTCGGCCGTCACGCAGAGGTGACTGAGATGCTGAGTCAGGAGTTTGAGGCGGTAAAAGGGAGTAATCGGCATTTCGATACGCGCTGGCGTCAGCTGCGACTGAGGCTTAAGAACGTTCCCGAAGAGCAGGCGCGCGAGGTCACCCACGCGCTGCTGCAGCTGGCGACAGGCGCTCAGCTACTGAAATACAGTGAGCCACCCCTGGCGGATGCGTGGTGCCAGCAGTGGCTCGACCAGCGGGGTTCACACCCGTTTGAGGCCGCAGTGACTGACCGGTTACTGGCCCGCGCCTGTGGCCGGTGAGGTACCGTACAGAATTGCGCTGGCGTACCATAAACCGGGCATCACCGTTTCGCTCAGCATCACGATCTGATAGTAAGCCGCGCCAGCCTGATTAGACTGGGCGGCGATGGCCCGCTGGGCATCATCCGGTGAGCCATGCACGTTAACGGTAATGTTACCCAGCTTCGGCAAACCGCCACTCTGTGCCCGTGAAATTTCCTGCGCCTGTTGGGTTGGCGCAGGCGGGGCTTTTGGCGTGGTTTCAAATGCGGAACAGCCTGCCAGCAATAGACTGATTATCAGTAAGTAAGCGTAACGCATAGCAAAACCCCTGTTCAGGACGAAACAGTAAGTGTATGTCATCGTCCTGAATGACGTCAGGATTTAAGGCTGAAAACGCTGACCAGCTGAGTCAGGTGATGCCCTTTATCACTCAGGTTCTGTGCGCTGTTTTCTGCCTGCGCCACCAGTTCACTGTTCTGATGGGTCGCCTGGCTGATCTGGTTCATCGCCAGATTCACCTGGCCGATACCCGCCGCCTGCTCCTGCGCTGCCACGTTGATCTCGCCCATCAGCGCCTGCACCTGTTCGATGTGGGTCACAATGTCGGTCATCGCATCGCGCGTCTGCTCAGAGAGCTGGTGTCCCTCCGCCACGTTGCTGATAGAGGTGGCAATCAGTCCATCAATCTCTTTGGCGGCCTGCGCGGAACGCTGTGCCAGCGCACGCACCTCTGCAGCCACCACAGCAAAGCCACGGCCCTGTTCACCGGCTCGTGCCGCTTCAACGGCCGCATTCAGTGCCAGAATATTGGTCTGGAAGGCGATCGACTCAATCACATGGGTGATATCTGCAATGCTTTGCGATGACACCTTAATGGCCGACATGGTGTTAACCGAGCGCACCACCGTCTGGCTGCCATGACTGACGATATCGCTGGCTTCGGCCACCAGTGACATCGCCTGACGCAGGCTGTCAGCGGTGTGTTCGACCGTGGCACCAAACTGCTCCATGCTGGCTGAGGTCTGCTCCACGCTGCTGGCCTGACGCCCAATCTGCTCGCTGATGTTATGGCTGCTGGCCGCGATGGTGTCCGTGCCGTCGCTGATCTCCTGCGCCGCGCCGCGCACCTGGCCGACGATTTTTTCCAGCCCATCGCCAATGCCGTTAATCGCGATAATCAACTGACCGACTTCATCACGACGGCGGGTAACCATATGGACCTGCAGATTTCCGGCGGCATACTGCTCCGCCAGATGGATCACCTGCTGCAGGGGACGGGTAATCGCCCGACGGCTGTACCAGACAAACCCCAGCGCGAAGATCACCACCAGAATCAGTCCGGTAATCAGGAACAGGTTACGGCTGTGGGTAATCGGGGCAAGCAGGCTGGCACGGTTAACTTCACCGGTAATCACCCAGTTCCAGCCCGGCAGTTGCTGCCATGCCAGCATCTGCTGTTTACCGTTGATCTCCACCTGCTGCATACCCTGCGGCTGCGTCAGCAGGGGCTGTAGTGTCGCGTCATCCCAGTCTGGACGTTTCCCTTCATTGTGCAGATCGAACAGATACACGCCCTGATTCTTGCCTGGCGTACCGTTGAGCACATAGAAATGGCCGCTGTCGCCCAGCCGGCGTGCCAGGATTTTCTCGCGCATCAGGGCATACTGCTTATCAATGCCAACACCGACAAACAGGATGGCGACGACCTTGCCACTCTCATCTTTTACCGGCTGATACTGGGTGATGTAGCGATGGCCGAACAGCGTGGCCAGGCCGCGGTAGACTTCGCCCTGGTGAACACTCTTCCAGGCGGCGCCCGTGCGGTCAAGCTGCGTACCGATGGCGCGACTGCCATCCTCTTTTTTCAGCGAAGTTGAAACACGGACAAAATCATCACCATCGCGCACAAAAATGGTCGCCACGGCGGCGGTGCGGTCGGTGAAATCGTCAACCGCGGTCTGATCGAGGTTCAGCGTTTTTAACCCGGCACGCAGCACCGGTGTCGAAAAGGCACCCACCTGCACTCGCGAGCTTTCATCCAGGCTAAAGCGCCTGGGCAGGAAACTGGTAAACAGATCGGTATAGTGAGCCACCTCTTCGGTGAGGGTGGCGTTAAACATGGTAGTCATTTCATAGATGCCCTGCACCTGGTTGTGCATGTCATCGATGGCGAGATTTTCCAGCTGGCGGGAGGCGTTGTGGCTTTGAGTCAGGGTCAGTACCAGTAACAGCAGCGCTACGCTGAGAGACGTCAGTACAGACAGCTTAACTCCGAGACTCAGTCCGCTGAGAGAGAGACGCTTCATAAATTACCTTTGATCAAGTTAGGGGAATACACGATCAACGGCATACTGCGAAAAAAGTTTAGCGTGGAATAGCATAACTAAGCGCAGCGGGGAATTTCGCAAATTAACCCGCAGAACGTACACTTGAACGGCACGCCTTGCCCCCGCTCAGGAGAGACCATGATTGAACTCACCACAGAAACGCTGGCCGGTATCGAATGCCTGCACGCCACGCCTGCCGGACAGCGGAATCAGCCACTGCCGACCGTACTGTTTTATCACGGCTTCACCTCATCAAAAGAGGTCTACGCCTACTTCGCCTTTGCGCTGGCGCAGGCGGGATTTCGGGCAGTCATGCCGGATGCCGAGCTGCACGGCGCGCGTTATCACGGTGACGCCGAAGTACGCCTGGGCCGCTTCTGGGAAATACTGAAGCAGAACATTGATGAGCTGCCGCTGCTGGAAACTGCGCTGCGCAATGAGAATCTGATCGCTGACGGGCATTTCGCCGTGGCAGGCGCGTCGATGGGCGGGATGACGGCGCTGGGTGCGATGGCACGTTATCCGCAGATTCAGAGTGTCGCCTGTATGATGGGATCGGGCTATTTTATGCAGCTCAGCGAGTCGCTCTTTCCGCCGCTGGTGGCCAACACGCCGGAGCAGAAGGCGCAGTTTGCGGCCCGCATGGCACCGCTGGCGGACTACGATCCCTGCAATCATCTGCAGGCACTGGCAAACCGACCGCTGCTGTTGTGGCATGGTGAGGCGGATGAGGTGGTGCCCTGGGCGGAGAGCGTACGACTGGAGCGCGCACTGCGTGAAAACGGGCTGGCGCAGCATCTGACCTCACTTTCGGAGAAGCAGATTGGGCACAAGATCACCCCATCTGCCTTAACGGCGCTGGTCAGCTTTTTTAAACATCAGCTTTAAACAATGAACGGGCGGAGAATGACTCTGCCGCCCGTAAACCTACCGGCACTTACCAGTGTGCAGACGATTTTTCTGCTGTTCTGGCAGGCGCATTGACCGGGTTTCTTTCCGGCGTATCCAGCCGGTTAACGTAGACATAACCCGATGCCGCTTCGCTGCTGTGACTTCTCATCTGCTGCGCACAGTCAGCATAGCTGGCAAGAGCGGGTGGAGACAGGAAGAGACCCAGTAAAGTGGCGATGACGAACGTTTTCATGCCCGACTCCTCACTTCAGGGAACACACTCTGAATGACGCCACTAAGCGAACCGTCGCGTCTTTATTCAGTTTAGCGACTGAGCATATTATCGCCAAATCGTCTCTCTGAACCTCTCTGTCAGCGTTTTTGAACAAAGCGGCATTAACCCGCTGTATTCACGCCATTAGCACAAAAAGCCACGGTATCTGGCACGCTATCGGCAATTTGTTTAAATGTGCGCTTGAGTTCAGGGGCCGTCACCAGTATCATTACGCGTCAATTTTTCAGCCGCATTCTCAGGCTGTGTCCCACAAGCGCTCGTCACAGCGAACCTTTGTGGGACACAGCCTATAACGTTCCTTGCTTCCATGGGCCGCGGTTGACCCCGACAGGAGGCTGAATAATCCGTAAGGAGCAATTTCGATGCGTCATTACGAAATCGTATTTATGGTTCATCCTGACCAGAGCGAACAGGTTCCTGGCATGATCGAGCGTTACACTGGTGCTATCACTGGTGCAGAAGGCACGATTCACCGTCTGGAAGACTGGGGCCGCCGTCAGCTGGCTTACCCGATCAACAAACTGCACAAAGCGCATTACGTTCTGATGAACGTTGAAGCGCCGCAGGAAGCGATCGATGAGCTGGAAACGAACTTCCGCTTCAACGACGCCGTTATCCGTAGCATGGTTATGCGCGTTAAAAACGCGGTAACTGAAGCATCGCCGATGGTTAAAGCGAAAGATGAGCGTCGTGATCGTCGCGAAGATTTTGCTAACGAATCCGCTGATGAGTCAGATGCTGGGGATTCTGAAGAGTAATCCATCGTGACGGTCAATCGACTTCGCCTGTCAGGCACTGTGTGCAGGACACCGGTTCGAAGAGTTAGCCCGTCAGGAATTCCTCACTGTCAGTTCGTGCTTGAGCACCGCTCAGTGCAGGAGGAGGCCGGGTTTCACCGGCAAGCCTGGTGTCGTATGCCTGTTATTATTAGCGGCAGCGCCCATCAGGTGATTACTCAACATATAACGGTCGGCACGCAACTCACACTCGACGGTTTCATTAGTTGCCATCAGGCACGAAATGGCCAGAGCAAAGTGGTGTTCCATGCCGAGCAGATTGAATTGATAGATTCTGGAGACTAGCCTAATGGCACGTTATTTCCGTCGTCGCAAGTTCTGCCGTTTCACCGCGGAAGGCGTTGTTGAGATCGATTACAAAGACATCGCAACGTTGAAAAACTACATTACCGAAAGCGGTAAAATTGTCCCGAGCCGTATCACCGGTACTCGTGCAAAATACCAGCGTCAGTTGGCTCGCTGCATCAAGCGTGCGCGTTACCTGTCTCTGCTGCCGTACACTGATCGTCATCAGTAATCGGCAACTGTCCATTAACGACTTTAAGAGGATAAGGTAATGCAAGTTATTCTGCTTGATAAAGTAGCAAACCTTGGCACCCTGGGTGATCAGGTTAACGTTAAAGCGGGCTACGCTCGTAACTTCTTAGTACCACAGGGCAAAGCTGTTCCTGCTACTAAGAAAAACGTTGAGTTCTTCGAAGCACGCCGTGCTGAACTGGAAGCCAAACTGGCTGACGTTCAGTCTGCAGCAACTGCACGCGCTGAGAAAATCAATGCACTGGGCACGGTAACCATCACGTCTAAAGCAGGCGATGAAGGTAAACTGTTCGGTTCAATCGGTACCCGCGACATCGCTGATGCAGTGACTGCAGCAGGCGTTGAAGTTGCTAAGAGCGAAGTTCGTCTGCCGAACGGCGTTCTGCGCACTACCGGTGAGCATGAAGTAAGCTTCCAGGTTCATAGCGAAGTCTTCGCTAAACTGAACGTGCAAGTTGTTGCTGGTTAATCCTGATTAACTAAGCACGACATCAACGCCGGCCCTGTGCCGGCGTTTTTGTTTTTATACCTTTGTTTATCCGCTGTTCCCATTACTGCGCGCGAATAAAGCTGCCATCGGGCTGACGGGTAAACAGCACCGGGCCGTTAGCGCCATCCACCGTCAGACCTGTTACTGCACCCTGCGCATCCTGACGGATTTTAACCTGCTGACCACTTTTCAGTGTGCTGAGCGGCTGATCGCTGCCTTCCACCCGCGCCATCGCAAACACATCATTAACTGGCAGACTGTTGTCACGAAACAGCTGCGCCAGCGTCTGACCGGAAGCGATGGTGAGGTTACGCCATTCCCCCTGAGAATCGGCTTTTGGCGTCTGCTGAGATTGCGAGGATGAAGGCTGACGGGTACCGTTGTTTTCATAAATATCCGCCTGCATCGGCACCTCCTTCTCAGCCTGGGGTGCGACAGGCTGCTCAACCGGATAGCGCAATGTACTGGCGGGCCAGAGAAACGCCACCAGCATCACCAGCAGGGCAGCTACGATGCCCCGACGGTGCGGCGCTGGCAGCGGGTCCATCCAGCGAATGTGATCGGTAAAATGCCAGATACGCTGTAGCCAGCTCGGCAGGCGGGATGACGCGTCTGAAGCCATTCGGGGTTCCTCCTCTCCGGCAGGCTGCTGCGGCCTGCGTGCGGCCAGCCAGGTCTGTAGCCGGGATACGATATGTTGTGCACGCATCCTGCGGCGGCGTGGGGCAATCTGGCCCATGTTTGCTCTCTTATTCAGGTGCTACAGACGGGGTGATCCCCATCGATAGTTATAGTATGGGCAATACCGGCGCGAAGTGCCTGCCAGCATTGATAAATCTGACGGCTCTATTGTTTCTCTTTCATCCGTAAAAGTCATCTGCGACGCAGGGCATTTTACGCCAGCGGCCTGCACTGCTATGCTGCCGGTTCGAATTTATCCGAGAGTGAAAGGAACGAAGATGACTACCCCTTCTTTCGACAGCGTCGAAGCACAAGCAAGTTACGGTATTGGTTTACAGGTTGGCCAGCAGTTGCTGGAATCTGGTCTGCAGGGTCTGCAACCAGAAGCACTGCTCGCGGGTCTGCGCGACGCGCTGGAAGGGAACTCACCGGCCGTACCGGTTGACGTGGTTCATCGCGCACTGCGTGAAGTACACGAACGTGCGGAAGGCGTACGTCGTGAGCGCACCGAAGCTATGGCAGCAGAAGGTCAGGCGTTCCTGCAGGAACATGCGCAGCGTGAAGGCGTGAGCAGCACCGAATCAGGCCTGCAGTTCAGCGTGATTACTCAGGGCGAAGGTCCAATCCCATCACGTCAGGATCGGGTACGCGTTCACTACACCGGCAAACTGATCGACGGCAGCGTATTTGACAGCTCGGTTGCCCGTGGCGAACCGGCAGAATTCCCGGTAAGCGGTGTTATCCCTGGCTGGATCGAAGCACTGACCCTGATGCCGGTTGGCTCAAAATGGGAGCTGGTGATACCACAGAACCTCGCGTATGGCGAGCGCGGTGCGGGTGCCTCTATCCCACCATTCAGCACCCTGATCTTCGAAGTTGAGCTGCTGGAAATTCTGTAATACCCGGACGCTGCAACTAACCCGGTTGCAGCGTTTTCTCCCGTCTTATTTCTGCTGTAAATTCACCTGCCACAGCGCAAAGCCAATCGCATCTGTCCCTTTGGGCCGAAGCGGATATTGCGCATGCTGCTGAATAAAGCCGGTCGCCTTATCACCCGGTGCCGTTTCAAACTGAATATCGAGCGGGGTGGATGAAGTAATGGGTGCCAGACGCCAGTTATTGTCCGCCTTCGGCTGCACTTCACCGTGTGCTTTGGTTTCTGCGCTGATATAAGCCGCAACCACTGCCCGGTTCTCATCCGGCGAAGCAAAAGCAATGTACTTATCCCCGGTGCCAGCAAACTTGCCGCCGTAAGCGCGATAGTTATTGGTCGCCACCAGGAAAGTGGCCTGCGGATCGACAGGCTTACCCTGCCAGGTAAGCTGGCGGATACGTGAAACATCCGGGTGGATCAGTTTACACTCCGCGTCGTAGCGCGCAGGCTGAGTCACATCGATCTGGTAATTTACCCCATCAATGACGTCGAAGTTATAGGTGCGGAAATCCCAGTTGATCAGCGACTGCGTTTTGCTGCTGTGTGGATCGATCTGGTTAAACTGGCCCGCAGAACACTCCAGCCACTCTTTGACCTGTGCGCCTGTGACTTTCATCACCACCAGCGTATTGGGATAGAGATAAAGGTCGGCGGCGTTACGGAAGGTCAGCGCGCCTTTCTCCACTTCGGTGTAACTCGATGGGTCATTTTTACGTCCGCCCGCTTTAAACGGCGCAGCCGCAGAGAGTACCGGCAGTCGGCCCAGATCCGGATCGCCCTGAATAAAGTGCTCCACGTAGGCGCGCTGAGCATTATTGACGATCTGTACTGTTGGGTCGTCCTGAACCAGCGACAGATAGCTATACATCACATTGGCGGACTTGCCGATGGGTTTCGCCACAAACTCCCGCGTCGCGCGGTGATCGTCAGCGAGCACTTTCACCAGTGCCGGATCTTCCGCCGCCAGCGATTTCTTCGCGGCGACGTCATAAATCGGCCGCGCCTGTGCTTTGCCGCTGCTTACCTGCCAGTGTCCATCTTCATTGCTCAGCACCAGATCGACCACGCCCAGATGATCGCCCCACATGCCTGGCATCACTGCCGGAATCCCGTTCAGCGTTCCGTTAACGATGTCTGCACCCTTAATGGCGGCGAATTCCTTACTGGGGAAGACCGCATGCGCATGACCAAACAGGATGGCGTTAATGCCTTTCACCTGGCTGAGATAGTAAACCGAGTTCTCCGCCATCGTGTGATACGGCTCGCTGCTCAGGCCGGAGTGGGGGATAGCGATAATCAGATCGGCACCCTGGGCGCGCATCTCAGGTACATAACGGCGTGCCGTTTCGGTGATGTCATCGACCCGCACTTTGCCCTGCAGATTCGCCTTATCCCACACCATGATCTGCGGCGGCACAAAGCCGATATAGCCAACCTTCAGAGTCTGTGTTTTCCCCTCGCGATCAACCACCGTGCTGGATTTGATGATATAGGGGGTAAACAGCGGCTTGCCGCTCTTCACATCAATCACGTTGGCGTTCACATAAGGAAAGCGTGCCCCTGCCAGCGCTTTTTTCAGGTAGGGCAGGCCATAATTGAATTCATGATTACCGAGGTTACCAACGCTGTAATCCAGCGTGTTGAGCGCCTTATAAACCGGATGAATTTCGCCATCACGTAACCCTTTCGCCGCCATATAGTCACCCAGCGGGCTGCCCTGGATAATGTCACCGTTATCGACCAGCAGACTGTTCTTCACCTCCTGGCGCGCAGCGTGAATCAGCGTGGCGGTTCGCACCAGCCCAAACTTCGCGGTTGGCGTGTCTTTGTAATAGTCGAAATCCATCATATTGCTGTGCAGATCGGTGGTTTCCAGTATCCGCAGATCGACCGTTGCGGCCTGGGTGGCGGCGGAAACGCTCAGGGCCAGTAACATCATTCCGGGCTTAAACATGCTTGCTCCTGCTGCAAATTAAATTCAGGCTCTCAAAATAATGTAAAAGCATGACAGATAGTCATTTTAAATCGTGATGGATATAACGTTTTGGCGCATCAGCCAGCGGCGGATTCTTATACGACGGAGGCGCAGCGGCACAGGCGTAGCGATAAGCGTGTAACTATGGTATTGATATATCTAAAAATTGATGGGTCAGCTGCCTGTGCATGAGCACCGCAGGCTGAACTGCTAAAATGTCACTAGCTGGGGTGAACCTATCCCGCAGCAGACAGACACAACGAGGTGAAAAATGTTAGAGCAAATCTGCCAACTGGCACGCGAAGCGGGCGACGCGATTATGCAGGTCTATAACGGTGCCGCGCCGCTTGACGTTTCTCACAAATCGGACGATTCACCGGTGACCGCTGCGGATATCGCGGCGCACAACGTCATCATGAAGGGCCTGAAGCAGTTATCGCCTGAGATACCGGTGCTGTCAGAAGAAGATCCTCCTGCCTGGGAGGTGCGTCAGCACTGGCAGCGTTACTGGCTGGTCGATCCGCTGGATGGCACCAAAGAGTTCATCAAGCGCAACGGCGAATTTACCGTCAATATTGCGCTAATCGAAGCGGGCAAGCCGGTGATGGGCGTGGTTTACGCGCCGGTGCTGGGCGTAATGTACTCCGCAGCAGACGGCAAAGCGTGGAAAGAGGAGGGCGGTCAGCGTGAGCAGATTCATGCCCGTGACGCGCGTCCTCCGCTGGTGGTGGTAAGCCGCTCACATGGTGATGACGCCGAGATGAAAGAGTACCTGAAACAGCTGGGTGAACATCAGACCGTCGCCACTGGATCTTCTCTGAAATTCTGCCTGGTGGCGGAAGGGAAAGCCCAGCTCTATCCTCGTTTCGGGCCAACCAACATCTGGGATACCGGCGCGGGTCATGCCGTGGCGATGGCCGCAGGTGCCCATGTGCATGACTGGCAGGGTAAAACCCTGGACTACGCGCCGCGCGAATCCTTCCTTAATCCTGGCTTCCGCGTCTCACTGTTTTAATGCTGTCTGAATTTGCAGGCTTATGAAAACCCGACGGTCTCTCTGTGACCGCCGGGATTTCAGCGATTACTCTTTCAGCAGTGAGGCCAGCAGCGCCATCACTTTTGTCACTTCATCCTGTGTCAGCGATCCATCCTTCACAAATCTCACCTTGCCCTGTTTATCCAGTACCACAATGGCGGAACCGCCCGACTGTAGCTGCCAGGCATGCTGCACATTGCCCTTGCTGTCGATGACAAACTGCGACCACGGATATTGCTGCTTGTTGGTCTCAACGCTGCTGCGCACAAACATGCCGGTGCCGGGAATGGCGTCATCGGTATTCACGATAGTGGTAGTCTGATAGCGGTCATGCGGCAGCTTCGCGGCTTTGATCGCCTCTATCAGTGCCGCATTCATCTCTTTAGCAGAGGAGCGGCCAGCAATATGCTGGACTACGCGAACTTTTCCACTGAGCTGCGCGCTATTCCAGTTTTTGTAGCTAAACTTCTCCTGCTGTAATAACAGTTCGCCTTTATCGTTGACGCCAATGGCCGGGACTCGTGATCCCAGCCTGAGGTCATGGGCCATCACGCCTGCTGGTATCAGCAAAGACAACGCCACCGCGGTCAGAATGTTTCGCATTGCTATTTCCTTAAGTGATCGGACCAGTCAGTCATTTTACTGCAATAGTAAGCAGGGATGATGCGCCTGTCATAGAAAGGTGTCAGGTTTGCTATGGACACCACAATTCCTTAACCAATGAAGGTTTATACTGTCTTGTATGACCCTGATAACAGAGTGTTCTGTAATGATGTGTCAATTCAGTAAAAAAATTCACTTTTCGGAACACCAGTCGATTTTAGTGTTCTATAGTTATCGCGAATTCGCGCTTCATGGGCTGGAACCAAATTTGGAAACGGCGAAGCGTGCTTTAAAAATGTACAGGAGTTAGTCAGTATGAAGATCTTCCAGCGCTATAATCCGCTACAAATAGCGAAATATGTAAAAACGCTGTTCAAAGGAAGGTTGTATATCAAGGACGTTGGCGCGTTCGAGTTCGATAAAGGGAAAGTCTTAATCCCGCGCGTCAAAGACAAACAGCATCTGAGCGTGATGTCAGAAATTAACCGCCAGGTCGTTCGTCTCAAGCTTGAGTTCAACTAATATCAAGGGCGCCAATGGCGCCCTTAGTGTCTGGCCCGTCAGACTATTTTATTCGACAGTCTGAACCTGGCCCTGAGTCATCCTACTCTTCTTCGCTTTTCGTCATGCTCAGTACCGGCGGTCGTTCGTCGATGCGGGTAACCAGCAGCTGGTCGATGCGATAGCTATCAATATCCACCACCTCGAACTTGTAGCCAGCAAACTTCACAAAATCAGTTCGCTTCGGAATCTTACGCAGCATATACATCATAAAGCCGCCGATGGTTTCATAGTTGCCTGACTGCGGGAAATCATCAATGTCCAGCACGCGCATCACGTCATCAATCGGCGTACCGCCCTCAACCAGCCATGAATTTTCATCGCGCGCCACAATCTGCTCTTCCATACCCTGGCCTACCAGGTCACCCATCAGCGTGGTCATCACGTCATTCAGGGTAATGATGCCCACGACCAGCGCATACTCATTCATGATCACCGCGAAATCTTCACCAGCGGTTTTAAAACTTTCCAGCGCTTCGGAGAGGGTCAGCGTGTCCGGCACAATCAGCGCAGAGCGAATCTGCAGACCGCTGTTCAGCGCCATACTCTGATTGCCCAGCACACGCAGCAGCAGCTCTTTAGAGTCGACATAACCGACGATATGATCGATATCACCGCTGCAGACCAGAAACTTAGAATGTGGATGTTCAGCGATTTTGGTCTTGAGGCTGGTTTCATCTTCATGCAGATCAAACCAGACGATATTCTCACGTGAGGTCATGGAAGAGGGAACGGTACGCGATTCCAGCTCAAACACGTTTTCAATCAGCTCATGCTCCTGCTTACGCAGCACGCCCGCCAGCGCACCCGCTTCAACGACGGCATAGATGTCGTCAGAGGTGATGTCATCTTTACGCACCATCGGCAGTTTGAATATACGGAAGAAGACGTTGGCCAGGCCGTTAAACAGAAACACCAGCGGACGCATCACCAGCAGGCAAAAACGCATCGGGTTGATGATGCGCAGCGCGATGGTTTCCGGTGCGACCATGCCAACCCGCTTCGGCGTTAAGTCGGCGAACAGGATAAAGAGGCTGGTGACGATGGTGAAGGAGCAGATAAAGCTGAGCTGCTCTGCCAGTTCCGGCGAGACAAAACGGTTAAACAGGCCGCTGAAAACCGGTGAAAAGGCCGCGTCGCCGACAATACCGCCCAGGATGGCGACGGCGTTAAGGCCAATCTGCACCACGGTGAAGAACATGCCCGGCGTTTCCTGCATTTTAAGCACACGCTGCGCATTAACATTGCCTTCATCGGCCAGAAGTTTGAGTTTGATCTTACGAGCGGCCGCCAGCGATATCTCTGACAGAGAAAAAAAGGCACTGATTACGATCAGCAACAGAATGACAAGTAAGCTATCTAACATATGAGATCCAAAGGGTTATCCACTTGTCATTTTTGGCCTGGGCAGCGTGGGTAAGCGCAAACAGAGTTGGTTTATCCGTGAAACACAGCTATCCGTGCCAAAAATGTCTGCGCCTGTTCGACAGGAAAAAAGATGTCGGGGCAGAAATGAAAACAGGCGGAATGCCTGTGGTGGCAGATTATAGCAGGAGCGCTCATTGTGCCGCCAGAGGGCAAACCGCCGCATCAGACAGCATCTGCGTCCAGAGCGGCCGGTTATTGACTCGGATTTATCTGAGTGAGTCATCCGGATTTGATCATTCCACCCCTCAGGAGTTGTATCGCGATACCCATTTACCGACAATAGCCTGTTATTTGACTTAGATGTCAGCGTTGCGCCGCCGTTTACCATAAAGTGCGGCTATGATGAGGGTGTTGCCGTGCGGTAGTGCGGGCAAAGATGATTAATAAGTGCCCCGCGGAAAAGGGGCCGGCATGATTAACAGGAGTACAGGTGCCACGATTTTATGTTTATTGCATGGCTGGCCTGCTGCTTGCCGCGCCCGCCCTTGAGGCGGCGACAGTGCGATTACAGGTAGACGGCTTAACCGGGGATCTTCAGAGAAATGTCAGGGCGCGTCTGTCTACCATCGGCAGCGATGAGGTTTCTAACGATGGCCGTTTTCGCGCGCGTGTTTCTGTTGCGATAAAAGAGGGGCTACGCGCACTCGGTTATTATGAGCCCACCATCGATTTTGAATCCCGTCCCGCGCCTGCGCAGGGTGGTCGCCCGGTATTAGTGGCCCATGTCACCCCTGGCGAGCCTGTCAAAATCGGCGGCAGCACCATCGTCGTCGAAGGTGATGCGCGCAATGATCCTGATTACAAAGCCTGGGTGAAGCAGGGACGGCCCAAAGTAGGTACGCAGCTTAACCACGGGCAATATGACCGATTCAAAAGCGGTTTCTCAAATCTTGCGCTGCGTAACGGCTACTTCGACGGCACCTTTAAAAAAAGCCAGCTCGGCGTCTCGGTAGAGCGGCGTGAAGCCTTCTGGGATATTGACTACGACAGCGGCGAGCGCTATCGCTTTGGCGACGTCACGTTCCAGGGTTCGCAGATTCGCGAAGAGTACCTGCAGAATCTGGTGCCGTTCAAAGAGGGGGATTACTACAGCTCCCGCGATTTAGCCGAACTGAATCGTCGCCTTTCCGCCACCGGCTGGTTTAATTCGGTGGTGGTTGCGCCGGAATTCAGCAAGGGACGCCAGACCAAAGTCCTGCCGCTGAATGCCGTGATGTCGCCCCGCACCGAAAACACCATTGAAACCGGTGTCGGCTACTCTACAGATGTCGGTCCGCGCCTGAAAGGCACCTGGAAAAAACCGTGGATCAACGACAGCGGCCACAGCCTGGCGGCCAGCGCCTACGTTTCTGCGCCGGAACAGCAGGTCGATCTCAGCTACAAAGTACCGCTGCTTAAAAGCCCCCTGGAGCAGTACTACACCTTCTCTGGCGGTCTGAAGCGCACCGACCTCAACGACACGAAAGCCGATACCACGACGCTGGCGATGTCGCGCAACTGGGACAGCAGCAGCGGCTGGCAGAAGGCCGTAAACCTGCGCTGGAGCCTGGACCACTTTACGCAGGGCAGCGTGACCAACACCACGATGCTGCTCTATCCCGGCGTCAGCGTAAACCGCACCCGTTCGCGTGGCGGTCTGATGCCGACCTGGGGTGATTCACAGCGCTACTCGGTGGACGTCTCTGATACGACCTGGGGTTCGGACGTTGACTTCCTGATCCTGCAGGCGCAAAACGTCTGGATCCGCACGCTGGGCGACAGCCATCGCTTTGTGGCGCGTGGCAATCTTGGCTGGATCGAAACCAACGACTTTGACAAAGTGCCACCGGATCTGCGCTTCTTTGCCGGGGGCGACCGCAGTATTCGCGGCTACAAATATAAAAACATTTCACCGCGTGATGACGACGGCAAGCTCACCGGTGCATCCAAACTCGCCACCGGATCGCTGGAATATCAGTACAACGTCAGCGGAAAATGGTGGGGCGCGGTGTTCGTTGACTCAGGTGAAGCTGTTAACGACATTAAGCAGAGTAACGTGAAAACCGGCGCGGGCGTCGGTGTGCGCTGGTCGTCGCCTGTGGGGCCCATCAAATTAGACATCGCCAGGCCTATCGGGGATGACGAAGCACATGGACTGCAATTTTATATAGGACTGGGGCCAGAACTATGAAGCTGTGGAAAAAGGTCCTGATCGGTATTCTGATCTTTCTGGTATTGCTGTTGGGCGGCGTGGCATTTTTAATCGGTACCACGCCTGGGCTGCATTTAGTGCTGAAGGGCGCTTCACGCTGGGTGCCAGGTCTGTCGATCAAACAGGTCGATGGCGGCTGGCGTAATCTGACACTCAACGGTCTGCGTTTTGAGATGCCAGGCGTCAGTGTGGATGCCGGGCAGATCCAGCTGGCGGTGGATCTCAACTGCCTGCTGCACTCCTCCGTGTGCGTTAACGATGTCTCCCTGCGTGATATCAGCGTGGTCGTCGACAGCAAGAAGATGACACCTGCTGCACCTGCACCGGAAGAGGAGAGTGGCAGCACTAATCTCAGCACGCCATACCCGATTACGCTGCGTCATCTTGGCTTGCACAACATCAATGTCAAAGTGGATGACACGGCGATCTCGCTGCTCGACTTTACTACCGGCCTGCAATGGCAGGATCGCGCGCTGACGCTGAATCCGACCCATATTCAAAGCCTGCTGATTGCGCTGCCGAAAGCGGCGAAAGTCGTGAATGAAGAGGTGGTGGAGCCGAAAGTTCAGCAACCCCACCCTGCGGAGAAACCGCTGGGTGAAACGCTGCAGGCGATGTTTGCCCAACCGCTGTTGCCAGCGCTGCCTGATTTCCGTCTGCCACTGGATATTGAGGTGCAGCAGATTCTGGGAGAACAGCTGCGCATTACCGGCGACACCGATATCTCCGTCAGCCGGTTACTGCTGAAGGCCAAAACCGCCGATCGTCAGATGCAACTGACCACGCTGGAAGTGGACTCGAATCTTGGCAACCTCAACGGCAGCGGACAGGCGACGCTGGCGGATAACTGGCCGGTCGATTTCACACTGAACGGCACGGTTAACACCGACCCGATCAAAGGCGAAAAGCTGGCGCTGAAGCTTAATGGTGCAATGCGCGACGAACTGAAGCTGGGGCTGAACCTCTCCGGTCCGGTGAAAGCACAGCTGGATGCGACGACTCAACTGGCCGTGGCGGGATTGCCGCTGTCGCTGCAGCTGACCAGTCCGCAGCTGCGCTGGCCGTTAACCGGCCCGGTACAGTACCAGGCGGATAACCTGGACTATCAGTTCAAAGGCAAAGCCACCGACTATGTGATGTCACTGCAAACAGCCGTGAAGGGCGAGTCCGTCCCACCAGCCAATATCTCGCTGACGGGTAAAGGCAATGTTGAGCAGTTCAGCCTGGAACGTCTGCGCGTGGCCGCGCTGCAGGGCAACATTGACCTCACCGCGCTGGTGGACTGGAGCAAGGCGATCAGCTGGCGCAGTGAGCTGACGCTGGCCGGGATCAACACCGCGAAACAGTACCCTGACTGGCCAGCGCGGCTGGATGGAAAGATCACCACCCGCGGCAGTCTCTATGGTGGCAGCTGGCAGCTGAGCGTGCCGCAGCTTCAGCTGAAAGGAAACGTGAAGCAGAACGCCGTGACCGCAGACGGCTCACTGACCGGTAACAGCTACAACCAGTGGACGGTGCCGGGCATTAAGCTGGCGCTGGGACGCAACCATCTGGATGTTAAAGGGGCGCTGGGCGACAGTCTGGATCTTGATGCCAGCATCGACGCGCCACAGCTCGATAATGCGCTGCCCGGTCTGGGCGGTGTCGTCAACGGCACTCTCAAAGCGCGTGGCACCCTGAAGGCACCGCAACTGCTGGCCGATCTCAACGGTCGGGGTCTGCGCTGGCAGCAGATGCAGATTAATCGCGTTACGCTGAATGGCGACGTGCGTTCCGGCGAACAGGTGGCGGGTAAACTGCAACTGCGCGTCGAGCAGCTGAAGCAGGATGCGCTGAACATCAGCCTGCTGACGCTGAATGCGGATGGCAACGAGCGTCAGCATCAGCTGAAGCTGAATGTGCAGGGCAAACCGGTCTCTGGCCAGCTGGCGCTGAACGGCAGTTTTGATCGCCAGACCGAACGCTGGAGAGGCTCGCTTAACGATACCCACTTTGATACGCCTGTCGGCGAGTGGCGTCTGACCCGCGCGATGGCCATCGACTATCTTAACAGCCGCCAGACGGCGACTATCGGGCCGCACTGCTGGCAGAACCCGAATGCACAGATTTGTGTACCAGAGCCGGTAGAAGCCGGGCCAGCAGGCAAGGCACATGTCGTGCTGAATCGCTTTGATCTGGCGATGGTGAAGCCGTTTATGCCGGATGCGACCCAGCTCAGCGGCCTGTTCAGCGGTGATGTGCGCGTCAACTGGACGGCCGACGGCGCGCTGCCGACAGGAACCGTGGCGCTGAAAGGCAACGGCGTGAAAGTGGTGCAGGATGTGCAGGGCAATAACCTGCCTGTCGCCTTTGATACGCTAAACCTCAATGCCGCGCTGCGTAACGGACGCGCCCAGCTCGACTGGCTGATCCGCATCGCCAATAACGGGCAGCTGGATGGCAATGTGCAGATCGACGATCCGCAAAATCGCCGCACGCTGGGCGGCAACGTTAACATCCGCAATGTCTCACTGGCGATGCTCAATCCGGCCCTGATGCAGGGTGAGAAGATCAAAGGCAGCCTGAACAGCAGCCTGCGTCTGGGTGGCAGCATCCAGCAGCCACAGGTGTTTGGTCAGCTTGGTCTGACGGGTGTCGATGTGGATGGCAACTTTATGCCGGTCGATCTGACCAATGCCAATCTGAATCTGCTGTTCAACGGAATGAGCTCGACCCTTAACGGGCTGGTGCAGACCGGCCAGGGCAACATCAACCTTAGCGGTAACGCGGACTGGAGCCAGCTTGATAACTGGCGTGCGCGCATTGCGGCGCAGGGCAGCCGGGTTCGCGTGACCGTGCCGCCAATGGTGCGCATGGACGTCTCGCCGGATCTGGTGTTTGAAGCGACGCCGGCCGCCTTTAACCTTGATGGCCGGGTCGACATTCCGTGGGCGCGCATCACGGTGCAGGAAGTGCCGGAAAGCGCTACTGGCGTCTCGTCGGATGAAGTGATGCTGGATGAACAGCTGAAGCCAATTGCACCGCAAACCGCCGCCATCCCGATTAACAGTAATCTGGTGATCCACGTCGGTAACGATGTGCGGCTCTCGGCATTTGGCCTGAAAGCGAAACTGAATGGCGATCTGAAGATGGTGCAGGATCGGTCAGGACTCGGCTTAAACGGTCAGATCAACATTCCATCGGGTCGTTTCCACGCCTACGGTCAGGATCTGATTGTGCGCAAAGGTGAACTGCAGTTTGCTGGCCCGCCGGATCAGCCTTATATCAACCTGGAAGCCATCCGTAACCCGGATGCGACGGAAGATGGCGTCACTGCCGGTCTGCGCGTCACCGGCCTTGCCGATGAGCCGAAAGCGGAGGTCTTCTCCGACCCGGCGATGTCGCAGCAGGAAGCGCTTTCCTACCTGCTGCGCGGTCAGGGACTGGGCAGTGACGGCGACAGTAACGCCCTTACTTCGGCCCTTATTGGCTTAGGGGTTGCACAAAGTGGGCAGGTTGTGGGTAAAATCGGGGAGACATTCGGTGTCAGTAATCTGGCCGTTGATACTGCGGGGGTTGGCGACAGCCAGCAGGTGCAGGTCAGTGGCTATGTACTACCGGGTCTGCAGGTAAAATACGGTGTTGGCATATTTGATTCACTGGCGACGTTAACCTTGCGTTACCGCCTGATGCCTAAACTCTATCTGGAAGCCGTGTCCGGTGTGGATCAGGCTCTCGATTTGCTCTATCAGTTTGAGTTTTAGCAATGCGAATAATTGTCTACGGCAGTTTACGGCGCAAACAGGGAAACAGTCACTGGATGACGAATGCGCAGTGGCTGGGTGATCACCAGATTGAAGGTTTTGAGCTTTACAGTCTGGGGCATTATCCCGGCGTCATAGAGGGCAATGGAGCGGTACAGTGTGAAGTGTACCGCATTGATGCCTCAACCCTTGCGGAGCTGGATGCGCTTCGCACCAAAGGGGGAGAGTACAAACGTTATCTGACTCAGACGCCGTTTGGCAGTGCATGGCTTTATGTCTATCAACGCTCAGTGGCAGGACGCCAGCGCATTATGAGTGGTGACTGGCTGAAGCGCGATGCGGAGCCAGAGGCCTGAACAAAAACACCGTCCAGTTGGACGGTGTTTTTTTTTCGACTCACAAACCGGCAGCAGAATTACTTCTTCTGTGCGCGCTCGTAAGAGGAGATGATTTCGGCTTTAGCGGCTTCGGCGTTATCCCAGCCATCCACTTTCACCCATTTGCCTTTTTCCAGATCTTTGTAGTGCTCAAAGAAGTGGGTGATCTGTGCACGCAGCAGTTCTGGCAGGTCGTTCACATCTTTAATGTGATCGTACTCTTTAGAAAGCTTGGTGTGCGGAACGGCAACCAGTTTGGCATCTTCGCCAGACTCGTCGGTCATTTTCAGCACGCCAACCGGACGGCAGCGGATCACTGAGCCTGGGACCAGTGGATACGGGGTCGGAACCAGTACGTCAACCGGATCACCATCCAGAGAAAGGGTGTGGTTGATGTAGCCGTAGTTGCACGGATAGAACATGGCGGTAGACATGAAACGGTCTACAAACAGGGCACCAGACTCTTTATCAACTTCATATTTGATCGGATCAGCATTCGCTGGGATCTCAATGACAACGTAGATATCTTCTGGCAGGTCTTTACCTGCTGGCACCTGGTTCAAACTCATCTGGCATTCCTTCAGTAGTCGTATGTTGAGTGTCGGCTATTATAGCCAACTGACTCTGAAAGTATGCCCTCTTTTTGGCGTTTCGGAATGCGCCCTAACGCTACTTAGCCGCCACAAACAGCGAAACAATGCCTGCGGCAATCAGTGGTCCTACCGGCACACCGCGGAAGAAGGCTACGCCAATCACTGTACCAATCAGCAGCCCCCCGATGACCGACGGCTGCACGCTCATAAAATTCACACCACGACCGCCCAGCCAGGCGACAAAAATCCCCACCACAATCGCCACAATCGACTTCCAGTTGGCAAACGATTTGAGCAGTGCGGAGGCGGGCAGTGAGCCGCTGGCCAGCGGTGCCATTACCGCCACGGTAAGAATGATGATGCCTAAGGTAATGCCCTGTTTTTCTACATAGGGGAAAAACTGCGCCAGCGGGGTAATTTTAATCGCCAGCAGCACCAGAATGGAGATAGTGACCGCGTTGTTGTGAACGAAATAGCTCAGTACAGCAAGGGCAATCAGAATCAATGTCGAGGCGTAAGCAGCCATGCTTTCTCCCTGAAGGTTAACAGCGCACTGACGTCAGCCAGCGCAAAAGCGGGTTATGGGTCAGCAGTCATCGGGGTTGGCACAACTGCCTTTACCGAGGGACTGCAACATCAATGCCTGATTGCGCACCAGGCCCAGACCCTGGGCACTCAGCGTTACGCTGCCCAGCGTACCCTGCGTCGCCATCTGACTGCGGCTCGCCTCAAGCCAGCTGTCGCGGTAGTTCAGCCAGGCGCGCTGTGCAATACGCAGTCTGTTTTTAGCGTCGCCGGTCAGGGTTTTCATCAGTGTGTTGTAGTGCTGATTCATCTGCTGATCCCAGAACGTTGTGGCCTCAACATAGCACTGGTTCATCGCAAGGGTCGCAGAGGCGTTATTGAGGCAGCGCTCCAGTGCGGCGTCGGAAGGCAGTTGCTTTGCCATCGTCGCCGTACTGACGAACAGCAGCATCAGAAGTAATCCCGATTTCATTCTTTTCTCCGGATAGGGGGCAGGCGGCGATCAGATTGAGCGATGTTTACGTGATGATCAAGTTGTTAACTCTAATCAGGGTTAAAGTTTCGCAGGGTTACTGCCGATATCTCTTCCGTTTTAGGGCCGCTGGAAAATTCGCCTTTTCTCTTACATGGAAATCATCAGGATGAAACAGATATCACTTCGCACGGGGTTGCTGGCATTGCTGGCATTTATGACACTGCTGCTGTTGGCGGTGAGTTTTATGGGTATCGTGGCAATTAACAAAGGGAATCGCTCGCTGGATGTGATCAACCGCATTCAGGGGATCGAGCTGAACAGTCTTTACCAGAGTAATTCAGATCTGATGCGGGCCCGCGCGAATGCGGCGCTGGCGGTGCGTAAAATTGAAATCGGTATGCTGGAAGAGGGCGCGGCAGTCACAAAACTGTCGCAGGCGGATGTGGTGTCATCACAGCAAAATCTGAAGCGCTTTGTGGATGCCGGAACGGTGACGGCGCACGGGAAAATGCTGGCTGACGCGATTTCAGCCAGTTACAAAGCCTATCTCGACCAGGGCATCAAACCGATGATGGACGCGCTGGATAAGCAATACACTGACGAATATTACCAGTTGCTGGAAGGCAACCTGGCGACGCTGGCGGCAAGCTATAACAAAGCTGTTACAGACTTCAGCCAGTTCGCCGGACAGGTCACCGAGGCCCAGCTCGCACAGGCGGCCTACAACGAAACCAAAATGAAAATCCTGATCGCTGTGGCAGGCGTATTAACGCTGCTGCTGCTGGTGCTCGCCTGGCAACTGCTTCGCCGGATGCTGCTGCAGCCGCTGAACCTCGCGATTGTCCATCTGGAGCAGATCGCGGCAGGCGACCTGTCGCAGGTGCTGCCACCGTCCAGCAACAACGAGCTGGGACGGCTTAATCATGCACTGAGTGGGATGCAGCAGTCACTGCGTACCTCGGTCAGTCAGGTGCGTGAAGCGAGTATACAGATCGACATCGGCAGCCGTGAACTGGCGGCGGGTAACGTTAATCTGTCGCAGCGCACCGAAGAGTCCGCTGCCTCGCTGGAGCAGACGGCGGCCAGCATGGAGCAGCTTACGGCCACGGTCCGTCTTAACGCCAGCAACGCTCAGCAGGCGCATCAGCTGGCTAACGCGGTCTCTGATACCGCCGATCGCGGTGCTGAGGTGGTCTGCTACGTGATGGAAAAAATGCATGAGATTACCGACAGTGCCAACCGTATCGGCGACATTCTCAGCGTGATTGACGGCATCGCCTTCCAGACCAACATCCTGGCGCTTAACGCCGCCGTCGAAGCGGCACGCGCAGGCGAGCAGGGACGCGGCTTTGCGGTAGTGGCAAATGAGGTGCGTACGCTGGCACAGCGCAGTGCTAACGCGGCCAAAGAGATCCGTACGTTAATCAGTGATTCACAGTCACGGGTTAAAGAGGGTACGGAAATGGCGACGCGCGCCGGGGAAACCATGGATGAAATTTCTGGTGAAGTGATGCGCGTAACGGCACTGATGAAAGAGATCTCGATGGCCTCCGACGAGCAGAGCCGTGGCATTGAGCAGGTCAACCTGGCGGTCACTCAGATGGATGCAACAGCGCAGCAGAACGCGGCGCTGGTAGAGCAGGCCAGCGCCGCGACCCAGTCGCTGGAAGCACAGTCCGGTCAGCTTCAGGCAACGATGGCGCAGTTCAGATTGCAGACGGCGTAAAAAACACAGGGCGCGAAATCGCGCCCTGTTTCTTTATCTGTCAGCTGATACTCGCGCAGGATTAACCCTGACGGCAATCCGGGAACTCGGCCAGGAAACGCTCAACGTCGTTCACCATCGCCTCATTACCGCAGTAGAACGGGCAGCGCTGATGCAGCGTAACCGGTGGAATATCCAGAATACGTCTCTGTCCGTCGCTGGCTTTACCGCCTGCCTGCTCCGCCAGGAACGCCATCGGGTTGCACTCATACAGCAGACGCAGCTTGCCCTGAGGATGGCTGGCGGTGCTTGGGTAGAGATAAATGCCGCCCTTCAGCAGGTTGCGATGGAAGTCCGCCACCAGCGATCCGATGTAACGTGAGGTATAAGGACGGTGCGTTGGCAAATCCTCTTCCTGACAGAACTTCAGATATTTCTTCACACCCTGCGGGAAACGAATGTAGTTACCTTCGTTAATCGAGTAGGTGTAACCGGTGGGTGGATAGGTCATACGTTCGTGGCTGAGGCAGAACACACCCAGTGACGGATCGTAAGTAAACGCATGCACGCCTGCACCGGTGGTGTAAACCATCATGGTGGATGAGCCGTAGACCACGTAACCGGCAGCAACCTGCTTGTTGCCTGGCTGCATGAAGTCAGCTTCAACCACTGGCGTACCCGGCTCGCTGACGCGATGATAAATAGAGAAAATGGTGCCGACGGAAACGTTAACGTCGATGTTAGAAGAACCATCCAGAGGATCCATTAACACCACGTACTTACCGTTTTCCTCACCTTCAAAGATAACGAACTCGTCTTCTTCCTCAGAAGCGATGCCGGCGACGATGCCACGTGCTTTCAGTGCTGCTTTCAGTTTTTCGTTAGCGAACAGATCCAGTTTCATCTGCTGTTCACCCTGAACATTTTCCACACCACTGGCACCGAGAATATCCACTAAACCGGCTTTATTGATGTCGCGGTGGATAATTTTGGCACCCAGCTTGATAGCTGAAATCAGCGCCGTCAGTTCACCTGTGGCGTGCGGAAAGTCGTGCTGCTTCTCGACGATAAATTCGCCCAACGTTTTCATAACACATTCCCTGAATCTTCGATGGAGTGGCAGCACGCGTAACAGTCTGCCAACGGATGCGTACGCAGTTTAGCCGATTGAACTTCAAAAACCATAGTCCTAATCCGTTTCTTCCGTCTGCGAGCGGCGTTACACTGTGCGCCGAACTTTTGAGTAATGGATCATGTTATGCGCATTCACATCCTCGGGATTTGTGGCACTTTTATGGGGGGTCTGGCGGTGCTGGCTCGTTCACTGGGACATCAGGTGACCGGTTCAGATGCCAACGTTTACCCGCCAATGAGTACACTGCTCGAACAGCAAGGCATTGAATTAACAGAAGGTTACGATGCGAGCCAGCTCGACCCGGCCCCTGACCTGGTGATTATCGGTAATGCGATGACGCGCGGTAATCCCTGTGTGGAAGCGGTGCTGGAACGCAACATTCCTTACCTCTCCGGCCCGCAGTGGCTGCACGATTTCGTGTTACGCGACCGATGGGTGCTGGCGGTCGCGGGAACCCACGGAAAAACCACCACAGCCGGCATGGCAGCGTGGATTCTCGAGGCCTGCGGCCTGGAGCCAGGCTTCATTATTGGTGGGGTGCCAGGAAACTTCGATGTCTCGGCAAAATTAGGAAAAAGTCCATTCTTTGTCATTGAGGCGGATGAGTATGACTGCGCCTTTTTCGACAAGCGTTCCAAGTTTGTCCATTACTGCCCGCGTACCCTGATCCTCAACAACCTTGAGTTCGATCACGCCGATATCTTTGACGACCTGCGGGCGATCCAGAAGCAGTTCCACCATCTGGTGCGGATCGTGCCGGGCCAGGGCAAGATCCTGCTGCCGGAGCATGATCCTAACCTCAAACAGGTGATGGCGATGGGTTGCTGGAGCGAGCAGGAGAGCGTTGGTGAACACGGGCGCTGGCAGGCGAAGAAGCTGACGCCCGATGCCTCTCACTGGGAAATCTGGCTCGACGGCGAGAAAGTCGGTGAAGTGAACTGGGCGCTGGTCGGCGAACACAACATGCATAACGGCCTGATGGCGATTGCTGCCGCGCGGCATGTGGGTGTGAAGCCGGAAGATGCAGGCCAGGCGCTGAACACCTTTATCAATGCACGTCGCCGGCTGGAGCTGCGTGGCGAAGTGAATAACATCAAAGTCTACGATGACTTCGCTCACCATCCGACGGCCATTCTGGCGACATTGTCTGCCCTGCGCAGCAAAGTGGGTGGCAGAGCACGCATTCTGGCTGTTCTGGAGCCGCGCTCGAATACCATGAAGATGGGCGTCAGCAAAAACGATCTTGCTCCGTCACTGGCGCGAGCGGATGAGGTCTTTCTGTTCCAGCCGCACCACATTCCGTGGCAGGTTTCTGATGTAGCAGAAGCGTGCATTCCGCCTGCGCACTGGAGCGCGGATATCGATACGCTGGTCGAGATGGTGGCGAAAGCCGCACAGCCAGGCGACTCGATTCTGGTGATGAGCAACGGCGGGTTTGGCGGCATTCACCAGAAGCTGCTGGACAGGCTGGCCTGAAAATCAGGCGCCCGTTTCGGGCGCTTTTTTTAAAGCGTATTGCCGTTAATATTATTTCCTGAATAAATCCCGCATAGTTTGAATCCGATCTGCTCACTCTTCCTTCAGTTGCCATATTTTCTTTATTAGTGTCTGAAACAGAAAGGCCACACCTGCCGGTTATTTTTAGCATCATCTCTGTTTTAACTGAGAAATAAATAATAATCAGAAGAATTCAGGTTAAAAAATTAACAGGTTTTCTTTATGTGGCATTTTATATTAATACAGGTTTTAAATGTAAGTTAAATTTGGGTTAAATGAATTCGGATAATTCATTGCCCTTATTACTGAGAATAAGGACATTTTTATGGGAAAAAGTACAACACGATCATTTGCTCTGGGCGTCACGCTGTTATGCACTTCTGCAACAGCACTGGCAACGGCCACGGTGGATTACCGGCATGAGTACCGTCTTCGCGACCGCACGCACTATGACAAGCTGGGGCTGAGTACCACGCTGCCGGATAATATGTTTCTTGGCGTCGAAACCAAATTTAAAACCGGTGGCGCAGATCCAAAAGATAAATATTATAACGACACCGTGTTAAATGTGGTGGAAGTCACCTTTCTGAAGTCGTATTACTGGGGGAACTGGACGCTGTCGCCGTTTATTCAGCCGGAATTTAACTCCTCGCGTACCGAATGGAAGTTTGGTGTGGCACCCTGGTATAAAATTAATTATCGCTGGTCTGTTGGCGGATTATATCGTCTTGAACTGACCGATTATGCCCATGACGATCAATGCCGCACCGGGGGTATTGATTATTGCGATACTGACCGGCATCGCACGGCTAACCGTTTTGATCTCTATCTGCGGAATAAAACCGATCGCCTCACCACCACCTATAAGCTGGTGTATAAGCACGCGGATGCGAAACTGTTTGCTAATAAGCATGACGACTATGAACAGGAATTACAGTTCGATTATGCGCTTGGCAACGATCGCGTCTGGGTGCCTTACGTCACCTTTGGCGATATCGGACGTTCTGCTACATCGAGCGAACGCCAGTTGCGGTTGCGCACCGGTATTCTCTATATCTATCGGTAAGGGCTGCCGGGAGGCGGGCGAGACTGCCCGCCATGGCATTACTGCGATTCGGCCAGCTCGCGCAGATACTGGAAAATCTGACGGGCAGACTTCGGCGGCTTGTTGCCCGCTTTCTCTTTCTGCGCGTTACGGATCATGCTGCGTAACTGCTGACGATCGGCATCGGGATAAAGCGCAATCACGTCGCTCATCGCCTCATCACCTTGCTCAATCAGACGATCGCGCAGCATTTCCAGTTTGTGGAATAGCGCAACCTGCTGGTTGTGGCGATTCTTGAGCTTATCCAGCGCAATGCGGATCGGCTCCACATCAATGCTGCGCAGCAGTTTACCGATCAGCTGCAGCTGACGGCGGCGACCCTCTTTCCTGATGCGCTGTGCCAGTTCGATCTCGGTGCGCAGGCGCTCATCCAGCGGGATTTTATCCAGCGAGTTTTTACCCAGATCAACCAGTTCGGCTCCCAGGCGCTTTAACTCTTCTGCATCGCGTTTAATTTCACTCTTACTGACCCAGATAATCTCTTCATCTTCTTCTTCGTCATTATCTGGCACATCGTCGAGCCACTCATCGGGCTGTCTGGTCATTTCCGGGCTCCCAAAAAAAAGAGGCTAATCCTACCAGTTTATCGGGTGACTGCGAAATTGTTCTCTGACTCTGATAGACTCAAATCATTCACACATAAGATTAGACGGCAGGTCGATGAACGTATCTACTCAGGTTGCAGAACAGCGAAAAGTACTGGAGCAGGCCATTGCGCAGGCACTTGAACTGGCTAAAGCAAGCACTGACAGCGCGGAAGTGGCTGTCAGTAAGACCACCGGCATCGGGGTCAGCACCCGCTATGGCGAAGTGGAAAACGTTGAATTTAACAGCGACGGTGCGCTGGGCATCACCGTTTATCATCAGAATCGTAAAGGCAGTGCCTCATCGACCGACCTCAGCCCGGATGCGATCAAGCGTACCGTGCAGGCGGCGATTGATATTGCCCGCTATACCTCGCCCGACCCCTTTGCCGGTCTGGCCGACGCAGAGCTGCTGGCCTATGATGCGCCGGATCTGGATCTTTACCATCCGTGGGAAATTGACGCTGACCGCGCCATTGAACTGGCCGCGCAGGCGGAACAGGCGTCACTGCGTGCCGACAAGCGTATTACCAACACCGAAGGCGGTAGTTTCAACAGCCACGTCGGCATCAAAGTCTTTGGCAACAGCCACGGAATGTTGCAGAGCTACTGCTCCAGCCGCCATTCGCTCTCCAGCTGCGTTATCGCTGAGCAGGATGGCAACATGGAGCGCGATTACGCCTATACCATTGGCCGTGCATTTGAAGATTTGAAAAGCCCTGAATGGGTGGGCGCAGAGTGCGCACGCCGTACACTCTCCCGTCTGGCTCCGCGTAAACTTCCGACCATGAAAGCCCCGGTGATTTTTGCCGCTGAAGTGGCGACCGGCTTGTTTGGTCATCTGGTTGGTGCGATCAGCGGCAGCAGCGTTTACCGTAAATCGACCTTCCTGCTGGATTCAATGGGTCAGCAGATTCTGCCGGAGTGGCTCACCATCAGTGAACAGCCACACCTGCTGAAAGGGCTCGCCTCCACGCCGTTCGACAGTGAAGGGGTGCGTACTCAGGCGCGCGACATCATCAAAGATGGCGTATTGCAGACCTGGCTGTTGACCAGCTATTCCGCCCGTAAACTGGGTCTGACCAGCACCGGTCATGCTGGTGGTATTCATAACTGGCGCATTGCGGGTCAGGGCCACAGCTTTGACGACCTGCTGAAGCAGATGGGAACCGGATTAGTGGTGACCGAGCTGATGGGTCAGGGCGTCAGCGCCATTACCGGTGACTACTCACGCGGTGCAGCCGGTTACTGGGTTGAGAATGGCGTCATTCAGTACCCGGTTAGCGAAGTCACTATTGCCGGTAATCTTAAAGAGATGTGGCACAACATGGTGACCATCGGTGACGATATTGAAACCCGCAGTAATATCCAGTGCGGTTCCGTGTTACTGCCTGAGATGAAGATAGCGGGACAATAAAGATGAATTCCTGAAGCAGCCTGTTGGCTGCTTTTTTTTCATCACAATAAAAAGGAAGTAATGATGCGTAAGCATGTGATTGCAATGTTGTCGGCTTCTCTGTTGTTCTCCAGCGTCAGCCTCTATGCGGCAGATCTGGAGCAGGATATGGACACGCTCAATGCGAATCTGAAAATCGTTAAGAAAACGGACAGTGCGCAGGAGATGCAGCAGGCGTTAAACAAAATGCGTGTCGCAGCGCAGGATGCCAAAAAGTCGACGCCCGATAAGCTGGAAGGTCAGCCTGCTGACAGTGCGCAGCTCAAAGACTATCACGCGGGCCTTGACTCACTCATCGCACAGATTGACGTGGTCAGCGCGCTGGCGAAAGCCAACAACGTGGACGGCGCAAAGCGCGAAGCCGCTAAATTTGATGACATCCGTAATACCAACCATAAGAAATTCCGCTAATCCGACCGCCGGTCAGCCTGACCGGCGGTTCTTACCATCACTTCTGCTTATCACCGCACCGTAAACCCCCGCCCGGCAGTCTGGCTGCCGCACAACATCACCGCCTTGCGAGGATAACGCCATCATTTTGCGCATTTTGCGACGCATATCGCACTAAGCGTGCAGCCTGCGATCCGACGCACGATCTTCACTGCAATTTCCACTTACTGCTGGAAATGTTGCCTCTCCACAGCCGGGGTGATGACCGCTAATTTATTTCTAACGCGAATTATCCGGTTTAACAGGAGTAGCAAGGTGAGCAATAACGGCGTCCCGGTGTATGAAGCGCCACCGGAGAAAGTGCAACAGCTGACTGATAGCGTAATGACGCAGATTGCGGCGATCTATCAGCAGCATGGCATTCAGCCCAATGCGGTCCAGCAGCAGATGCTGCAATCGCATGTCGGGGCCATGGCATCACGCTCGCTGAGCGGGGAGCCGCTGCCGGAAGTGGAAGCGGAGCTGTTTGAGGATATTCCGCCTGAAACGGTCGCGCTGGCGCAGCAGGTCGTCGACCTGTTCGGCAATCTCCCCCGCGAAGAGGCCTGGCTGCTGTCAGTGCATATTGAAGTCGCGCGATCAAACAATTAGAGAGGAACACAACATGGTAACAGTAGTGATTGGCGATCGTTTAGGTAAGGGCCAGAAAGTGGCAGCGGGCATTGAGAAAGCGGGTGGTCGTGCTGTCGTGGTGCCAGGCGTGGCCGCTGATATGAAGCTGGGTGACGTGATGAAGGCAGAAAACGCCGATTTCGGCATCTCGTTTTGCGGCAGCGGCGGCGCGGGTGCTATCACCGCGCAGAACAAATATGGCTACAAAGCCAAACACGGCATGCGTTCTGTCGACGAAGGCGTCACCGCCATCAATGAAGGTGCCACGGTGCTGGGCTTCGGCTTTATGGATAAAGAAGAGTTAGGCGAGCGGCTGGTGCAGGCCTGGAACAAGAAGCACGGCAGCTGATTATGAAAGAACACTACGTTACCCAGGTGACGGTTGAGGGCAAAGGCGACACCAAAGCGAAAGCCTTTGCCGATGCCCTGAGTCGTGTGCAGAACCAGGTTCTGCGCGCGACGCAAAAAATTCTGCTGCGCATCGAACCTCAGGATGTCCGGGTGCTGCGCGCGCAGGAGAGCGTCAGAACCGAGAAGTTTCTCTTTTTCTTTCTGGCGCGCCAACGGCGGAGCTTCAGCGTGACGCTGGAGATCACCGTCAGCGTCACCGTTTTCGACACCGAACAGGTGACGTTCACGGCGGCATCATAAAACAGAACCTGTTTACATCAGCCCGCCGTTTGCCCATTCCACTGCTGTAGCGTTAGCGCGGCGGTCAGGCCGCGGCGATGCGGCGGCGCGGGTAGAGCGGGTAAAAACGACAACAAGGTACAACAACATGTTTTTAATCATTTTGTTTAAGTCGTTGATCATTGGGGGCCTGGTAGGCGTCGGCGTTGGCGCGGGGGCTGCACGTATGTTCCACGCGCCCACCACCCAGGGCATGGGGGCCTTTCGTACGCTGGGCGAGCTGAACTCGTGTGAAGGCGATCCGGCATCTCACTTCTCCTTTGGTCTTGGCTTCTTTTTCAATGCCTGGGCATCGTCTGTCGCAGCCGGTTCATTCACGCAGGATGTGGACCATCGCATCATTCCAAACTGGGGTGCGGCTGCCCTGATGGTGAAGAATCGTAATGTGGCGGAGACGCTGCACGATCCGAAAAAAATGGCCATCGCCTGCGGCATCATCGGCATGATCGTGGTCGCCTTCCTTAACTCCACTGCCTCTGCTGTGCCGGCTGCGCTGCAGGTGACGGCGGTCAAAGTGCTGGTGCCCGCCGCCAACCTGCTGGTGAATACCGTCATGCCGGTCATCTTCTGGCTGGCGGCGATCGATGCAGGCAAAAAGTCAGGCTTCTGGGCCACCATTTTTGGCGGTCTGGCGCAGCTGATCATGGGCAACGCCGTACCAGGTCTTGTGCTGGGTATCCTGATCGGTAAAGGCGTGGAAGAGAGCGGCTGGAACCGGGTCACCAAAGTAATGATGACCGCCATCGTGCTGCTGTTTGTGCTGAGCGGCTTCTTCCGCGGTTTCGACATGAAGCTGCTGCAGTCCTTCCAGCTCGGCATTCCAGGCTGGCTCGACATGATCCACAACTCCGTCAGCGGCAAATAAGAGGCGATGCGATGAACGAAAATAAAGGCTTCTGGTACGCCGACTGGTCTTTCCCGATCTTTGTTGGCCTGCTCTCCTCGGGCGTTTTCGCCGGGACGCACATGTATTACCTCTATGGCATCGGCGCGTTTAACGAAGTGGCGTTTGTCTCGATGCTGCGCGCAGGGATGGAAACCGGCGTTTACGGTGCAGTCGCCGCCTTTGGTGCCAGCTTCCTGTTTGCCCGCATCATTGAAGGTTCGCTGGTAGGGATTCTGGATATCGGCGGAGCGATCCAGACCGGCGTCGGGCTGGGTGTGCCGGCACTGCTGCTGGGGGCGGGCATCATCTTCCCCGTGGCGAACTTCGCAGCTTCGCTGGCGACGGGCCTGGTGATTGGCGTGGCGATTGGCTACCTGATCATTCTGGCGCGTAAATTCACCATCAATCAGAGCGACTCCACCTACGGCGCAGACGTGATGATGGGTGCAGGTAATGCTTCAGGCCGCTTTCTGGGGCCGCTGATCATCCTGTCCGCCATGGCGGCCTCCATTCCGATTGGTCTGGGCTCGCTGCTGGGTGCGCTGCTGTTCTATCTCTGGAACAAGCCGATTACCGGCGGTGCCATCCTCGGCGCGATGATCCTGGGTGCACTGTTCCCGATTGCTCTCTGATCTCACCGGCAGCCCGGCAGCGGGCTGCCGTTAAGGAGAAACCATGTACGACTTGATTATCCGCAATGCGCGCCTCAGCGATGAGCAGGTGATCGACATTGCGTTGCAGGATGGCCGCATTGCTGCCATCGGCAAGGTGCAGGGCAGCGCACCGCGTGAGCGCGATCTGGCGGGCCGCTACTACCTCAGCGCCGGCTGGATCGACTCACACGTTCACTGTTATCCCAAATCACCTATTTATCATGATGAAGCGGACGCGATTGGCGTGGCGCATGGCGTCACCACAGTGGTTGATGCGGGCAGCACCGGCGCAGAACACATCGATGACTTCTACCAGCTGACGCGCGCAGCGCAGACCCAGGTCTATGCGCTGATCAATATCGCCCGTACCGGCATCGTCACTCAGAATGAGCTGGCCGATATGACGCAGATCGATGGCGAGGCGGTGCAGCAGGCCGTAGCGCGACTGCCCGATTTTATTGTCGGCCTCAAGGCGCGCATCAGCAGCAGCGTGGTCGGTCAGAACGGCGTTCAGCCGCTGATAAAAGCTAAGGCAATTCAGCAGGAGAGCGGCGGTCTGCCGCTGATGGTTCACATTGGCAACAATCCGCCCAATCTCGATCAGATTGCCGATCTGCTCACCACGGGCGACATCATCACGCACTGCTTTAATGGCAAACCCAACCGCATCCTGACGCCGCAGGGCGAACTTAAAGCGGCGGTCAGACAGGCTATTGCGCGGGGTGTAAAACTCGATGTCGGCCACGGCAGCGCCAGCTTCAGCTTCGAGGTCGCCCGCGTGGCGATTGCGCAGGGCAGTCTGCCCGACACCATCAGCTCTGACATTTACTGCCGTAATCGCCTGACGGGGCCGGTTCATAGCCTGGCGCATGTGATGTCGAAATTTTTTAGCGTCGGCATGACGCTACCGCAGGTTATCGACTGCGTGACGGTCAATGCGGCTGCAGGACTGCGCCTGCTGCGTAAGGGCCAGCTGAAAGTTGGCTACGACGCCGACCTGACTGTTTTTAGCGTCAAAGAGGAAACCCGGCCCTTTATCGATTCAGAAGGTGAACAGGTCGCCGGTGAGAAGCATCTGGTTCCGCTGGCGGCAGTCGTCGCGGGTCAGTGGATTGCGACTGAAGAAGGAAAAGTGCATGAACTCGGTATATGAAAAGTATGGCCTGAAGCCGGTAATTAACGCCTCTGGCCGTATGACGATCCTCGGCGTCTCGACGCCGTCGAGTGAGGTGATCGATACGGTGAAGTATGGTCTCGATCACTACTTCGAAATGAAAGATCTGGTGGATAAGACCGGGGCTTATATCGCCGGTCTGTTAAAGGTGGAGAACGCGCTGGTGGTCTCCTGCGCCTCGGCCGGTATCGCCCAGAGCGTGGCGGCGGTGATTGTGAAAGACAATGACTGGCTGGTGGATAACCTGCACGCCGCACCACTGACCATCCCGCACCAGATTATAGTGCCGAAAGGACACAACGTGAACTATGGCGCACCGGTCGGCAGCATGGTGGCACTGGGAGGTGGGCAACTGGTGGAAGCGGGGTACAGCAACGAGTGCTCACCTGCCCAGCTGGCGGCGGCGATCACGCCACAGACCGCGGCAATCCTCTATGTGAAATCGCACCACTGCGTGCAGAAAAGCCATCTCGATGTGGCGCAGGCCGCGGCGGTTGCGCGTGAACATGGTGTGCCGCTGATTGTTGATGCGGCAGCGGAAGAGGATCTGCAATGCTACTACCAGGCGGGTGCCGATCTGGTGATCTACAGCGGCGCGAAAGCGATTGAAGGACCGACCAGCGGGCTGGTCATTGGCAGACACCACTACGTTGAGTGGGTTAAACGGCAGACCAACGGCATTGGCCGCGCGATGAAAGTGGGTAAAGAGGGCATTCTCGGCCTGACCCAGGCAATCGAAAACTATCTGACACAACCAAAAATCAGCGGCGCGCAGATGGTGGAAAAAATGACGCCGTTTATTGAGCAGCTCAATAGCCTGAATGGCGTGACGGCTCGCATCGTGTGGGATGCCGCCGGACGCGACATCGCCCGGGCTGAGATTAAGTTCGATGAAGCCACAATCCAGCAGCGCACCGGCGATCTGGTGCAGGCGCTGAAAAAGGGCGACGTCGCGATCTACTTCCGTGGCTACAAAGCCAACGAGGGAATCATTGAGGCGGACGTGCGCAGCGTCAGCGCCGAACAGCTGCACACTATTTTCACCCGCATTCAGGCACTGTTGAACGGAGAGAAACACGCATGACGCTGACCCCCAACTTTTATCAGGATCGCATCTGCCTTAACGTCCTGGCGGGATCAAAACAGAACGCTCGCGCCATCTGGCAGGCAGCAGAAGGGCACGTGCTGGTCGGCGTGCTATCGAAAAACTACCCCAGCAATGACGCCGCTATCGCTGATATGCGTGAATATGCCGCGCTGATCGATAATGCACTCTCGGTAGGCCTGGGCGCGGGCGATCCTGAACAGTCACAGATGGTGAGTGAGATCTCGGCGGTGCTGCAACCGCAGCATGTGAATCAGGTCTTTACCGGCGTGGCTACCAGCCGGGCGCTGCTGGGCCAGTCACAGACCATCGTGAACGGTCTGATCTCGCCCACCGGCACGCCGGGCCGGGTGAAAATTTCCACCGGACCGCGAAGCGCAAAAGAGCAGGACGGGATCGTGCCCATCGAAACGGCGATTGCGATGCTGCAGGATATGGGCGGCAGCTCGGTGAAATATTTCCCGATGGGCGGCCTGCAGGCGGTGGATGAGTACCGCGCAGTGGCGGAAGCCTGTGCAAAACAGGATTTCTGGCTGGAGCCCACCGGCGGTATCGATCTGGACAATTTCGGCGAGATCGTGCGCATTGCGCTGGCGTCGGGCGTCAGCAAAGTGATCCCGCACGTCTATAGTTCGATCATCGACAAAGCCAGCGGAGAGACCCGCATTGAAGATGTGCAGCAGCTACTGGCCATCTGTAAAACGCTGCTGGCGTAGAGAACGACACGATCAGCCTGCAGCAGGCCGATCGCGCGACATGGACGTTGCGTGACGATCGCCGTAGGCTGCTCTTTCCACTTTCTGTCTGCAAACAGGTAACGCTTGTGAGATTTCCTAATCAGCGCCTTGCGCAACTGTTCGATGCCCTGCAAAACGAAACGCTGCCTCAGGATGAGCTGGCGCGGCGTTTTGCCGTCTCGACCCGCACTGTGCGCACCGATATCACGGCGCTGAATGCGCTGCTGGCAGAGCATGGCGCGCAGTTTATCCTGAGCCGTGGCGCGGGCTATCAGCTGAAGATTGAGGATGCTCAGCGCTTTCAGCATCTGCAGCAGCACACCGCGTCGCCGCTGCGGGTGCCACGCACCTCGCCAGACCGGGTTCGCTACCTGCTCACTCGCTTTCTCACTGCGGCTTATTCGCTGAAACTTGAAGAGCTGGCCGAAGAGTGGTTTGTCAGCCGCGCCACCCTGCAGAACGATATGGCAGAAGTACGCGAATGGCTGGGGCGCTATCACCTCACTATCGAGAGTAAGCCACACTACGGCATGAAACTGTTCGGCAGCGAAGTGGCGATTCGGACCTGTCTCACCGATCTGCTATGGCAAATCGATCAGGCGCAGCCAGAGAGTCCGCTGCTGACCATTGAAGCGCTCAACAGCGGCATGCTGGAAACCCTCCAGCCGCTGCTGCAACGCTGCTTTGCTGAACACACTATCCGCCTTAGCGATGAGGGTGAACGCTATCTGCAGCTTTACTGCGCAGTGGCGGTACGTCGCATCAGCGAAGGCTACCCGCTTAACGATTCGGGTGCCGAGGAGATTGGTGATGACGTTCGGGAAGCGGCGCATCAGCTGATTAATCTGATGCGCCCGCTGGTCAGCAAACCGATTTCACCGGCAGAAGAGAACTGGCTGCGGATCAACATTGCAGCCCGGCGCATTCAGGCGATCGCCCCCAGCGCTATTAATGCCGATGACGCCGACGCGCTGGTGGATTACCTGCTCAGCTTTATCAACACGCATTACAACTTCAATCTGCAAGCTGATCAGCAGCTACGTGCCGATCTGCTTACCCACATCAAAACCATGATTACCCGGGTGCGCTATCAGATCCACATTCCCAACCCGCTGCTCAGCAACATCAAGCAGCACTATCCGATGGCCTACGATGTCACCTTAGCGGCGGTAACCAGCTGGGGGAAATATACCCCATATGTTATCTCCGAAAATGAGATCGGCTTTCTGGTGCTGCATATTGGCGTCGGGCTGGAGCGCCACTATGACGTCGGCTATCAGCGTCATCCGCAGGTGCTGCTGGTGTGCGACAGCGGTAACTCTACGCTGCGCATGATTGAGGCAATGCTGCTGCGTAAATACCCGCAGTTACAGGTCACGGCACGCCTGTCACAGCGCGAATATGAGGCGCGCAGCCGTATTGACGAGGATTTTGTTATCTCGACCATCCGGCTCAGTGAAAAAGAGAAACCGGTGGTGGTGATGTCACCGTTTCCCACTGGTTTTCAGCTGGAGCAAATTGGCAAGCTGGTGCTGGTTGACCGGACCCGGCCCTACATGTTGGCGAAATTTTTTGATGCCCAGCACTTTCATATCGTCGACGGGCCGATGACCCAGTCTGAACTGTTCCGTCAGCTGTGCGATCAGCTGGAGACTGAGGGCTTTGTGGATGCGGCGTTCTATCCGTCGGTTGAAGAGCGTGAAGCGATTGTCAGCACCATGCTCGGCGAAGGGATTGCGCTGCCGCACTCACTGGGACTGCTGGCAAAGAAAACGGTGGTCTATACCGTACTGGCACCGCATGGCATCACGTGGGGAGACGATACCGCCTATGTCATCTTCCTGCTGGCGATCAGCAAAAGTGAATATGAAGAGGCGATGGCGATATACGATCTGTTTGTGACGTTCCTGCGTGAACGGGCGATGACCCGTCTCCGGGACAGCAGCGATTTTAACAGCTTCAGGGCGGTGGCGATGGATTGCCTGAGCCGGTCTTAACCTCGCCCTGAAACCATGAAAATTAGTTTTTCTTCGCCAGCAGGCGCGGGATCTCGCGCAGGCACCAGGATTTGGCTTCGCCCATGCTGTCACGTCGCCACGCCATAATAATATCGACCTCGCGGGTATACTCCGGACTCACTACCCGCAGACGACCTTCAGCAATATCCTGCTCGACTAATGAATAGGGCATGGTTGCCACGCCCAGACCTGCCAGCAGCGCACGGCGCTTATCGTCCATGCTGCTCACGGTCAGGCGCTGCTGCTTATCCAGCAACTGCACAGTCAGCACCGGACGCTCGCGCGCGGTATCCGCGACTGCAATGCCACGGTATTTCACCCGCGTCACTTCAGACTGCGGTTCCGGCTCGTTATGAATCGGGTGATCCGCACTGGCGACGTAGACGCTCATCATGGTGTAGAGCTTGCGGGTATTGATCTCGGTGGAGGCGCGGAAGTGCATATCGGGGGCAATCACGATATCGGCGCGACCCTGTTCCAGTCGTTCCCATGCACCTGCCAGCACTTCCGTGACCAGCGAAAACTGCGTGTTGGCTTTGTCAGCCAGACGGGTCACCAGTGGAAACAGTGCATCAATGGGCACCAGCGCTTCGGTAACAATGGTCAGATGGGTTTCCCAGCCACGCGCCAGCGCTTCCGCATCGGTGGTGAGCTTGTCGGCCGCTTCCAGCAGTACCCGGCCACGCTCCAGCAGCATGCGCCCTACGTTGGTAAATTTGGTGCGGTGGCCAGAGCGGTCAAACAGCACCACATCCAGCTCCTCTTCCAGCTTCTGCATGGTGTAGCTGAGGGCGGAAGGCACGCGCCCCAGTTCATCGGCTGCCGCGGCAAAACTGCCACGGCGATCAATCGCATCCATCACGCGTAACGATTCAAGGGTTAACGCACGCTCTTTAGCCATCCCGGTTCTCTGTCAGGAAATTTGAACATGCCGGGCAGATTAACTGGCTAACAATCCGGCGTCCAGACTTTTACCATGGGTGCATAAAGTCCGTGGCCGATCCTTGTCACCGGATGCCGGAGGTAAATAATGATAACGACACGCAGTGCGTCCGCCTGTGGTCAGGCCGATTTCGGCTGGTTGCAGGGCCGCTACAGTTTCTCTTTTGGCCACTATTTTGATCCCAAACTGATGGGTTACGCGTCGCTGCGCGTACTGAACCAGGAAGTGCTGGCACCGGGTGCCGCTTTTCAGCCGCGCACTTATCCTCAGGTCGATGTGCTGAATATCGTGCTGCAGGGTGAAGCTGAATACCGCGACAGCGAAGGCAACACCATCAGCGTGCGTGAAGGGGAAGCGCTGCTGCTCTCTGCTCAGCCCGGAGTGAGTTACACCGAAATTAATCTGAGCAAAGAGCGCCCGCTGACACGCATGCAGCTCTGGCTGGCCGCCTGTCCGGAGCGTGAAAATCTGCGGATGCAGAAAATAGCCCTGACGGAAGGTCGCGTGTCTCAGCTAATCGCCTCGCCGGATGGCGTGGACGACAGTCTGCAACTGCGTCAGCAGGTGTGGATCCATCAGATCGAGCTGGCACCGGGCGAACATTACTCGCTGCCGATACAGGGGCCACGAGCCTATCTGCAGTCGATTCATGGTTCGCTGGAGGCGATGTCCGGCACGGATCATCAGGAGAAGCTGGGCTGTGGCGATGGTGCCTTTTTACAGGAAGAGAAGCAGTTGCAGCTGACCGCAAAAACCGCGACCCGCGCGCTGGTTATCGACATTCCGGTCTGAAAATCGGGCAATAAAAAAGGCGGCCAGGGCCGCCTTTTTTGCGTTTTTACCGGTTACTTCAGCATGGTGAAGGCCGTAGTGACGTGCTTCACGCCACTAACGCGGCTGGCAACATCCGCCGCGGCCTGCGCTTCCTGTTGCGTCACCAGACCCAGCAGGAACACTTCGCCATTCTCTGTCGTCACTTTCACGTTGGAGGATTTCACCTGATCGCTGCCCAGCAGCTGCGAGCGGATTTTAGTGGTAATCCAGGTGTCGGACGACGTGGTGCCCAGCGTCACTTTCTGGCCGATACGGATCTCGTTATAAACTTCGGTTGCGCCATCGACGCCCATGGTGATCTGTTTGGCACGATTGGCGATCTCCTGCGAAGGTGCCTGACCGGTCAGCAGCACTTTGCCCTGATAAGCCGTGGCGATGACGCGTGCATCGGTTTTAATCTGCTGATCTTTCGCCAGCGCGTTAGTGACGCGCAGCTCCAGGGTGCCGTCATCAACCTGCGTACCTACCGAGCGGGGATCGGTCGCCGTTTTGGTGGCAACGGCTGCGCCGCCAGCCACAACCGCAACACAGCCCTGCAGCAGCATGGCGGTTAACAGAATAGCTACAGCATTCAATGCTTTCATTCGTGCTCCTTCGGTCATTCCTGATGGGGAAAGAGAGTGTTATCGATCAGATCGCATAAGCAATTTACGGTGAGCATATGCATCTCCTGGATACGGGCGCTGCGGTGCGACGGAATGCGGATTTCCACATCCTGCGGCCCCAGCAGTCCGGCGAGCTCTCCGCCATCATACCCGGTCAGCGCAACGATAGTCATATCGCGTGTTACCGCCGCTTCGACGGCCTTAACGATATCGCGGGTGTTGCCCCGGGTTGAGATAGCCAGTAATACATCGCCTGCGTGTCCCAGTGCGCGAACCTGCTTGGCATAAATTTCGTCATGCAGACGGTCGTTACCAATCGCGGTCAGCATCACGTTGTCTGCACTTAAGGCCAGCGCCGGTAAGCTGGGGCGTTCGGTCTCAAAACGGTTGATCATGCTGGCGGCGAAGTGCTGGGCATTGGCGGATGAAGCGCCGTTACCACAGCTCAGGATTTTATTGCCATTCAGTAGCGACTGCACCAGCGTCATGGCCGCGCGTGAGATAGCATCGGGCAACGCCTCGGCTGCGGCAATCTGGGTTTGAATACTTTCGGTAAAACACGCTTTAATTCTTTCCTGCACACGACCACCTGGTTCTAAACGTCTGCATTAAAGGCATTCGGCAGCCACTCGAGCGCCGTGCCGGTAATGGCGATGATGTCGAAACGGCAATTCACTGTTTCAAAACTGCCGCCGCGTTGCGCCAGCCAGAGAGCGGCAGCGCGCAGCAGCTTTTGTTGTTTATTCCGGGTAACGCTGGCGAGTGCGCCACCATAACGCGCATCGCGCCGGTAGCGAACTTCAACAAACACCCAACAGTGCCCGTCACGCATAATCAGGTCAAGTTCACCATTACGAAAGTGAACATTGCTGGCGACCCATATCAGGCCTGCCTGCTCCAGATAGCGCCGGGCATCTTCTTCATGCCCGGCACCAATCTGACGGCGATTTAGTTGGCCGGTGCGATTTCGCCCCGACGATACTGGTTCCATGTCAACTTCCTGTTGATCACACAATCCGTGTCGGCGCTGAGCTTGCCGGTATTGCCATCCAGCGTGAAGCCAGGAGACTGACGCATCTGGTTGAAGTGATTCGCCAGCATCCAGGCATCCATACCCATGGCATAGAGACGCACCAGTGAGTAGTCATTATTGAATGACTTCGACGTCTGCTGCATCAGGCCAGGGTTGCTGCCGGAGAGCAGCGGAATATCGCTGAACTGCAGGCCATCCATTTCCAGACGGAAGTCCGGGCCGGCACCCGCCTGCGCGCTGCGCGAGCTGGCATAGAGCGAAATGTTGCTGCGACTACCGGTGCGCATGGCGATCATAGGTTTGATCAGCTGCAGTTCATCCTGCGTAGAGACGATGTAGACCGCATCGACGCCGCCACCGCTGCTGGTGCTGACCACATCTGGCGTGCTCTGTTGTGGTGCCGGAATGGTCAGGCCTGCAATTGAAACACCCTGCGGCTCGGCAGGTACCGTGTTCACAGGCGTACCCGATAAGCTGATGCCCGCACCGCTGTTGATGCCCTGTTTCAGCTCAGATGTCGAGCCAAAGCGTTGCTGCATGACGGTGCTGCCACCCAGCGTCTGCCACTCCTGAGCAAAAGCGTTGGTCACGCGATCGCCCAGTCCGCTGCGCGGCACCAGCAACAGCGGCTGGCGTTTGCCCTGATCCCAGATATGGTGCGCGGCATCGCGCGCTTCGTCTTCAGGAGAAAGCGCAAAGTAGCAAATATTCGGATGGTTCTGGATCTTTTCCGGCTCATTAAGCGCCAGCACATTCAGTGGCGTCTGGCTGTTGGCGACCTTCTCAACGTTGCTCTTCAGCAGCGGGCCGACCACGATAGTTGCGCCATCCTGCTGGGCCTGCTGCATAACCTGCTCAATAGGCTGGCTACTGGTGTCATAAACCTTGATCTGGGCGTTGCTGGCCGGTGCGGCTGCAGCTGGCTGGGACTCGGGCTGTGACTCGGGCTGTGACTCGGGCTGTGACTGAGGCTGTGTTGTGGTGTCAGCAGACTGCTGCGGCGCGCTGATGGGATCGGCCGCCGATCCCGCTACAGCGGCAGGTTGCGTGCTGGCCGTCGCATCTGCAGCAGCTGGCTGGGCGACCGGCGCGGTTACGCCATTCTTCGCGTCGTTAAAGCCTTTCTGAATCGCATTCGCGAACACCTGCGCCTGACCATTCAGCGGCAGCAACAGCGCGATGATGCTGGTAGAGGCTTTGGTGTAGTTCTGCATCTGGCTCAGCTGCGTCGGCAGCGTTTTGGCCGCCGGGTTCTGTGGATAGCGGGTCTGCCAGTCTTTGATGCCTGACTTCAGCATCTCCGCATCCTGGGCATTGGCGCGCCAGACCGCGAGCAGATCGAGCCAGCCCTGCAGCACATTTTCGTCGGCATTAATCACCAGGTTGCTAGCCTCCTGTGGCGACATCTGCGTCAGTGTCTGCCAGGTGGCGTCAATGTTGGCCTGATGATCGGTGCCTTTCAGCAGCGGCTCCTGCGCAATATAGGTGCGCAGCAGTGAGAGTGAAGGGCGACCCTGGGCGCTGGCGATCTGCAGGCTGTAATAACGTGCCAGCTGATCCTGCGACAGCGAACCGGTTTTCACCTGTGCTAACAGGGGTTCAGCCTCTTTGGTTTTCTGCTGTGAAATCAGTAATTGCGCTTTCAGCAGCAGGGATTCCTGTTGCTGCGTCTCTGAGAGCTGCTGCGGTAACTGACTCAGTTGCTGAGTCGCTTCAGGATACTTTCCTTCCTTCAACAGGGCGCGGATTGCGAGTAATTGCCAGTCGGTCTTGCTATCATCGCTGCTTTGCTGCGCTTGCTGCAGATAGTAAGCGGAGCTGGCGGTGACTGGCCCCTGAATATTGACGGTTGAGGTTTGCGGCCCCTGACCGCTACATGCGGCTAAAATCAGCCCAGCAAGAATGACAGGCAGAAAGCGTCCTGCTTTATGACGAACGACTTTTGAAGGAAGCATACTGTATCCAGTGATGTTTTTTTCAAGATGCTCAATATTAAATCGGCAATTCGGATGAAACAATGAAACAACTCGATCGGGCAGAGATTTCTGCCAGCACGCTCTACATCGTTCCAACCCCGATTGGTAATTTGGGTGATATCACCCAGCGGGCGCTGACGGTGCTTTCGAGCGTCGATCTGGTCGCTGCGGAAGATACACGTCATACCGGGCTGTTGCTACAACATTTCGCCATCAATGCGCGACTCTTCTCACTTCATGACCACAACGAGCAGCACAAGGCTGAACTGCTGTTAACGAAGCTGAAGGAGGGTCAAAGCATAGCCTTAGTTTCCGATGCTGGCACGCCGCTAATCAACGATCCGGGCTACCATCTGGTGCGTCGCTGCCGTGAAGCGGGCATCCGCGTCGTGCCGCTGCCCGGTGCCTGTGCCGCCATTGCCGCGTTAAGTGCTGCAGGACTGCCATCCGATCGTTTCTGTTACGAAGGGTTTCTGCCCGCTAAAACCAAAGGCCGCTGCGATGCGCTGCGGGCGCTGGTGCAGGAGCCACGCACGCTGATTTTCTATGAGTCGACCCATCGTCTGATCGACAGTCTGCAGGATATGGTGAGTGAACTGGGTGCTGAACGGTACGTTGTGCTGGCGCGCGAGCTGACCAAGACCTGGGAGTCAATTTACGGTGCACCGGTTGGCGAACTGCTGGCCTGGGTTAAAGAAGATGAGAATCGACGTAAAGGCGAAATGGTGCTGATTGTTGAAGGGCACAAGGTCGATGACGAAGACGCGTTACCGGCCGATGCGCTGCGTACGCTGGCGCTGCTGCAAAAAGAGCTGCCACTGAAGCGCGCGGCTGCGCTGACCGCTGAGATCCACAGCGTGAAGAAAAACGCTCTTTATAAGTATGCGCTGGAGCAGCAAGAGGCGTGACAAACGCTGGCGAATCGCCTATTATCCTGCGCCGAAGCTGACCAGACAGTCGCCGCTTTGTCGTCGTCCTCACTTGTGGGGAGACGGGCAGAGGGGAGGAAAGTCCGGGCTCCATAGGGCAGGGTGCCAGGTAACGCCTGGGAGGCGCAAGCCTACGACCAGTGCAACAGAGAGCAAACCGCCGATGGCCCAGAAATGGGATCAGGTAAGGGTGAAAGGGTGCGGTAAGAGCGCACCGCGCGACTGGCAACAGTTCGTGGCACGGTAAACTCCACCCGGAGCAAGGCCAAATAGGGGTTCACAAGGTACGGCCCGTACTGAACCCGGGTAGGCTGCTTGAGCCAGTGAGCGATTGCTGGCCTAGATGAATGACTGTCCACGACAGAACCCGGCTTAACGGTCAGCTTCGACTTTTTACCAAAAACCCCGCTTCGGCGGGGTTTTTGCTTTGTGGTCAACGTGCGGATAGCGATGAATGACTGTCCACGACACATATTATTATATAAGAGTGCGATGGATGATTAGCTTTGAGATCGCGCACGCGCAGGAAACAGGGTCAGATCGGAAAGTCGCTTAAGCCAATCCCTGGCCGCTCGGCCCGCGCCGTCCATGGCGCGGGACGCTTTCCTCTTCTGACCCTGTTCCCAGCGTGTTGAGTTGGTCATTGCGACCAGATTCAGGTTGAGGAAGCTAACAACAGAGAGGCTTTAGCCGCGGCCGTGCGGCTCATCCCAGTCAAACGCCGGGCCCAGCGAAATCACGCCATTCGGGTTGATGGTCTTGTGGCTGCAGTAGTAGTGATGGCGGATATGCGGCAGGTTGACCGTCTCAGCAATGCCCGGCATCTGATAGATATCACGCAGGAAACCGCTGAGGTTTCTGTAATCACCGATCCGGTGACGATCACATTTGAAGTGGGTCACATAGACCGGATCAAAGCGCACCAGCGTGGTCCACAAGCGAAGATCCGCTTCGGTCAGCTGATCGCCAGTGAGGTAGCGATGCTGGCCCAGGATCTGCTCCAGCCGCGACAACGAATGGAACAGCGCCGTGACGGACTCATCGTACGCGGATTGCGACGTGGCGAAGCCTGACTTATAGACGCCGTTGTTCACGGTGTCGTAGATCCAGCCATTCAGCTCATCAATCTTTTCGCGCAGCGCTTCGGGATAGTAGTCACCGGCACGGGCACCCACTGCATCAAACGCACTGTTGAACATGCGGATGATATCCGCCGACTCATTGCTGACGATAGTATTCTGCTGTTTGTCCCACAATACCGGCACGGTCACGCGACCACTGTATTGCGGATCGGCGTGCAGATAGAGCTGATAGAGGAACTCATTCTGGTAGAGCTTATCGCCAGTGGCATCCTGAAAAGTATCATCGAAGGTCCAGCCGTTCTCCAGCATCAGCGGATGCACCACGGAGACGTCGATCATGTTATCCAGACCTTTCAACTGACGCATCAGCAGCGTGCGGTGCGCCCAGGGGCAGGCCAGCGAGACATAGAGATGATAGCGATCGCGCTCAGCGGCAAATCCCGCTTTCCCTACCGGACCAGCGCTGCCATCCGGCGTTACCCAGTTGCGAAAAGCCGATTCTGAACGCTTGAAACGTCCGCCGGTAGATTTGGTGTCGTACCAGGTGTCATGCCAGACACCGTCAATTAACTGTCCCATAATGGCTCCAATGCAAACAGGGCGGGGAAATGTCCCCGCCCTGTTAATTATATGTGGCAATACGCTTTATGTGAGACTAGCGCGCAATTGCTGCCTGTGGTTTTCTTTTGCTGATCAGGCGATCAAGGCTGTATGCACCTGGGCCCACCAGACCTAACACCAGGAAACCACCGGCGATAGAGAGGTTCTTCATGAACATCAGCTGGTTTACGCCTTCTGCGAAGTTACTGTGAAACAGAAACGCGGTCAGGATAGTAAAGCCGGCGGTGAACAGGGCAGTAAAACGGGTCAGGAAACCGAACAGAATCGCCAGACCGCCGCCAAACTCCAGCAGGATAACCAGCGGCAGCATAAAGCCAGGGACGCCCATCGCTTCCATATATTGCTGAGTACCTGCATAACCGGTGATTTTGCCCCAGCCGGCCGTAATGAACAGGATTGGCATCAGGATGCGAGCCACTAATAAACCAACGTCTTCGAATTTTTTCATCATTTACTCCAGCGCTATCAGGAATGCAGGGCAGGCTGCCCGCAGGGTTTATGCCCGCTGAAAGCAGTTCTGCATTCATTGGGTTGATAGCTGGAGATGATAATCGCGGCGTGGAAAGGTTGTAAGCGAGATATACTGTCAGTGTTCTTCAGAAATTCTGATGAAGAAAGCCGGCTTTTTCAGGACCGGCTTTAAACAGGATTAACGCGGGGGCAGAGCAGACTTGATCATGCGCCAGGTGCTCCAGGCACCGAATCCCCGCTTAGCCCAGCGTAACAGCTTGTTGGGACTGCGAATGGAGTAAACAGCCAGGGCGCTGCTGCCGATGGCCAGATAGCGACGTAAGCTGAGGAAAGTAAACCAGCCGCGATCGTAGTGGGCGGTGCCTTCCAGCCAGTCACGCCGCGCAGCGCTTAAATCCAGCCGCTGCTGCTGCACATGCTTAAGCAGTTCATGGATGCGTTCTTCACGCTCGCGGCGGCTCATCAGCGCTGGTCCTCAAGCAAATTCCGATCTGTTTCCAGCTCTTTGCGCGTGTGGCGCAACAGCGTGGACTGACGTGATTTGTGAAGCGTCCAGAGCCCGAAAATAACCGCCAGCAAAAACAGCGTACCGGTCGTGATGCCAATCGCCATCAGACGATATTGTGCATCCACTGCCCAGATGATCAGGACCATCAGGCTCATCAGACCAAATGCAGTGAACAACATGGTCAGGCCAATCATCAACAGCATCTGTATCAGATTCGCTTTCTCATGCTCCAGTTCCACCACTGCCAGACGAACGCGTGTCTCAACCATGCCAACCAGGGTGGTAACGATACGCTGGCCGATGTTAATGACCCCTTTTGCCGGGCCGTGGTTCTGCTGTGAGTCAGCCATGGTTAGCGACGCGAAATGAGCATGCCGAGTGCGACGCCAATCGCTGCACCGATACCCACACCATGCCATGGATTTTCACGCACGTAGCCTTCGGCTTTCTGCGCGGCTTCGCGCGTAGTTGCAGCGATGCGCTCGCCTGATTCGCCCAGACGCTCACGAGAGCTATCCAGCGCCACACGCGCTTTATTGCGAAGTTTATCCAGCTCGCCTTTGGATTTTTCGGTGCTGCTGCTCAGCACTTCTTCCAGGGTATCGGCAAGGTTTTTCAGTTCAGCACGCAAATGTTCCGATGATGTGTCTTTAGACATAAAATACTCCTTTAACATCAGTTGGTTAATTCCGATCAATAGGGCTCCGCCTGTAACTTTTTCAGCTCCCGGCGCGCTTCATCCAGTTTTTGTTGTTGCCTGGCAGTCTTCTCCCTGTCATGGCCCTCTTCACGCTCTTCCCTGAGTGCGTGCTCACGCTCCGCCACTTTCTGCTTCTGAGCATTAATTCTTTCCAGATGGGCCGCTTCCAGCTTTTTATCACTGCAATCAGCCCGGACTTCAGTCAGGGCGCGCTCCAGGCCGTTAACCCGGCGCTGGTTGTTATGCTTCTGTGCCATCCCGATTTCACGCTGAATATCCTGCTCTTTTTGTTCACAAAGCGATTCTGCCGCCAGCAGCGAACCCGACAGCGAAAGCAGCGCGACGCCCAGTAATACTTGATATTTCATCGGTCCTGAACCTTCCATTGCGACCTGATTGCTCATCATACGCGTAATGTTATGCCTGCGGATGCTAAGAATCGACTCTCAGTTAAGCATAGACATCGATAGTAAAAAGTTCAAAGAAGACCGGGAGATAGAGCGCCTTTCAGACCGCCACATCCTGTCGCGGCGGCCTGAAAGCAAAGAGAGGGGCTGATTACGCCAGAGAGAGGTGCTGAGCGTGATCGTGCTGGGCCACGATAAAGCCCTGCGGCAACAGGCGGCGCAATACCTTTTGTGCGGCCAGACTCTGCTCTTCGCTGTCAAAATGGATAATCAGTGCGTCACCGGCAGGAGTAATGCTTTTGATACGAATACCCTGCGCGCTTAATTGCTGATAGAGATAAAAGCCATCAGGCAGCGTTGCGCCAGCATGAGAAACCCGAATCTGCACGACTGTCTCGTGCTGCATCAGAGGAGGAACCACAGAAAGCGCGGTCAGCGCAAGCGCGCCAGCAATCAACCACGGTATCCACCGTTTAGGAATAGCCTGCAGCAGTTTCATTACTCGGCTTTCCCGTTCTGATTCGCCTGACGCTTACGCCATAACACGACCAGCGATCCCACCAGACCAAAGACCAGCAGCGCCAGTGGCAGCATCATCAGGAAGAACATCATCTCATCTTCGTAACGACGGAAAATGGGGGTTTTACCCAGCGCAAAGCCGATAACGGTCAGAATGACCACCCATAGGAAAGCACTCACCCAGTTGAAGAACTGAAAGCGGGCATTACTGAGGCCTGATAACCCGGCGATGGTCGGCAGTAGCGTTCGCACAAAGGCGATAAAGCGGCCTATCAACAGGGCAGACAGACCATGGCGATGGAACAGACTGTGCGCGCGTAGATGATACTGGGCGGGAAGGTGAGAGAGCCATTTCTGTACCGTGGGCGTATTGCCCAGCCAGCGGCCCTGAATGTAGCTCACCCAGCAGCCAAGGCTGGCTCCGGTGGTTAGAACCAGAATCGTTAACGGGAAACTCATGGTGCCTTTGGCAATCAGAACGCCGACCAGAATCAGCAGACTGTCACCTGGCAGAAATGCGGCAGGAAGAAGACCATTTTCTAAAAACAAAATCATAAACAGCACGCCGTAAATGGCCCATACCAGCGTGGGGTCAGAGAGAGTTTCGTAGTCCTGTTGCCACAGGGCATGCAGCAACGCTTGCAAAATATCCATCAATCATTCCTGAACATCATTGTTAAACATGTCCCACAGGGACTTAAACGCAGACTGGCATGTCGTTATAAATTTTAGGAGCGCAGCCTGGCGGGGGTTTCCGGATCCTTCCAGAATTGATTGTTAAATCAGCGACTTTATAAAACCCTGTCGCAAAGGGTAATAAAAGGGCGATAACTGTAACAAAAATCGCCTGTCTGAGACAGGAAAACTCTCTGGCAAACAGGAGTTTTACCTTGTGAAACGGCGTGTAAAAAGGAGCTTTACATGACCTGACACTATTGCAGATTAACTGACCATCTCAGGGTCTTTTCAGGCATTTTTAGCGGGCGTTATTGGCCCCATCAGGCAGGATGACCGGATTTTCACCAAACATGTAACGATCCACGTTAAATTCAAAATCATCCGCCGTCGCGTTAAACAGCATCTGCTTAGTATTTTCCAGATGTTGCCACATTGCCAGTTTGCTGGCGGCGGGATCTTTACGCATCAGGGCTTTAAGAATCTGATCGTGGTCGTCGCACCAGCTGAGAATGCTGCGCTGGTCGATATGTTCGTGAAGTTTAAGCCAGTAGGGATTGTGCAGACGATGCAGCCACATTTTTTCAACGATGGCGGCTAAGGCACTGTTCTGGGTGGATTGTGCAATTCGCACATGAAACTGCATGTCCCATTCGGAGTCGCGGAAGTGATCCTCCTGGCGGGCTTTTTCCTGGATCGCCATCAGATCGATAATGTCCTGACGCGTTACCTGGGTGGCAGCGAATTCCGCCACGTTACTCTCAATCAGCTGGCGCGCCTGCAGTAATTCAAACGGACCAAAAGTGGCAAACTCAAGCTGGCTGCTGGTGGCGGCGATGCGGTTCTGCTGCTGGCTGGCGATAACATGAATGCCCGATCCTTTGCGAACCTCAACATAGCCTTCAACTTCCAGCATGATGATCGCTTCGCGGACGACGGTGCGGCTCACTTCCATCTCTTCGGCAATCAGGCGCTCTGCAGGCAATTTTTCACCCACCGGGTAGATCCCGGTTTCAATGCGGCTTTTCAGCTCGCTGGCAAGCTGTTGATAGAGTCGACGGGATTCAGTGATGTCCATTGCACAATCCTGGTAGCAGACAGATAAGTTGTTATACCACTTCAGGGCGTGCGAGGAAATGGGCTGGTGTAAGCCAGCCCGGCGGGTTAACTGCGAACGGCGCTGGCTGGCGGAATAACCGCTTCAGTATTCAGCTCTGCAACAGGTTTATTTTTCAGGACCGTCCAGATAACGACAGCACCCAGCAGATCGAACACTGCCAGCGCGGCAAAGAGCGGGCTGAAGCCCAGCTTATCGGCCAGGGCACCGACAACCAGCGCAAACATAGTACTGGCGGTCCAGGCGGCCATGCCGGTTAAGCCGTTAGCGGTCGCAACTTCATTGCGGCCGAAAACGTCTGACGACAGGGTGATCAGCGCGCCAGAGAGAGCCTGATGCGCAAAGCCGCCGATGCACAGCAGACCGATAGCAACATAGGGACTGGTAAACAGCCCGATGGTGCCTGGCGCGATCATTAATACCGCACCCATTGTCACCACCATCTTGCGGGAGACGATCAGATTAACACCAAACCAGCGCTGAAACAGCGGCGGCAGATAACCACCCAGGATGCAGCCAAAATCTGCAAACAGCATCGGCATCCAGGCGAACATCGCAATCTCTTTCAGATTGAAGCCGTACACCTTGAACATAAACAGCGGAATCCAGGCGTTGAAGGTTCCCCACGCCGGTTCTGCCAGAAAACGCGGCAGCGCAATGCCCCAGAACTGGCGGTTGCGGATAATCTGCAGGGCCGACATTTTGCGGGTGTTGCCGGTCTGATGCTGCGCTTCCTGACCGGAGATAATATAGTCGCGCTCTTCATCACTCAGCTTCTTCTGCTGTTTCGGGTGCTTATAGAACACCAGCCAGCAGAGTGCCCACGCCATGCTCAGCACACCGGTCATGATAAAGGCCATCTGCCAGCTGTGCGCCACGATTGCCCAGACGACCAGCGGTGGAGCCAGCATCGCACCGATAGACGAACCGACGTTAAAGTAGCCTACCGCGACCGAACGCTCTTTGGCCGGAAACCACTCACTGCTCGCCTTCAGTCCGGCCGGGATCATCGCCGCTTCAGCCGCACCGACGGCACCCCGCGCCAGAGCCAGGCCGCCCCAGCTGCCCGCCATCGCCGTGGCAGCACAGAAGATCGCCCACAGTACGGCAAATACCGCGTAGCCGACTTTAGTGCCGAGCAGATCCAGCACATAGCCTGCTACCGGCTGCATCAGCGTGTAGCAGGCTGAATAGGCCGCAATGATGTAGGAGTACTGCTGCGTGGTGATATGCAGCTCTGACATTAATGTCGGGGCCGCCACAGCAATAGTGTTTCGGGTCAGATACCCTAATACCGTGCCGAGTGTCACCAGTCCAATCATGTACCAGCGTAACCCTTTGATCTTACGCATCCTCTACCTCTTCCAGTTCTGTATGCGGTTTTGCCGCTGTTGTTATCTGGAGCGGGACAGCACGTGATGCAGCTCTGCTCACGCCCGCAGGTTCTGTCTGAGCAACCCTGTTATGACCTTGCCATTATCTGAGTCACTAACGATCTCATGATGGAGCGAAAGCCTAACTTGTTATACAACTTTAAAAGTTGAGAGCCATCACAAAAACCCTTTCTGCGCTGTGGGATACTGGAAACCTGCGTAATGACAGCCATTTAGCGTGCTGCGGGCGACAGAAACGTCCATAACGGCAGTCAGTTACCGCCGTTTATGTGAGCAGGATCGCAAATAAATCCGTTATGCATCAAAATTGGTATGATAACTTTTAGCCTTCAGGGTTCAGTCGAAGAGGAAGCAGGTATGTCACGTTTCATGACCGAGGATTTTTTACTGGATAGCGAATTCGCCCGTCGTCTCTATCACGACTATGCAAAGGATCAGCCGATTTTCGACTATCACTGCCACTTACCACCGCAGCAGATTGCCGAAAATTATCGTTTCGCTAACCTTTATGACATCTGGCTGAAGAGCGATCACTACAAATGGCGGGCAATGCGCGCCAACGGTGTGGCTGAGGCGTTCTGTACCGGTAACGCCAGCGATCGTGAAAAATTTGACGCCTGGGCTCGCACCGTGCCGCACACCATCGGCAACCCGCTCTATCACTGGACCCATCTGGAATTACGCCGGCCTTTCGGCATCACCGATACGCTGCTTTCTGAGAAAACCGCCGACAGCATCTGGCATCGCTGCAATGAACTGCTGGCACAGGATAGCTTTACCACGCGCGGCATCATGCAGCAGATGAAGGTGAAAATGGTCGGCACCACCGACGATCCCCTGGATGATCTGCGCCATCACCGCGCGCTGGCAGACGATGCCAGCTTCAGTGTCAAGGTGCTGCCGAGCTGGCGTCCGGATAAAGCCTTTAATATCGAAGCCGAAACCTTCCTGCCGTGGATCGCGACGCTGGAGCAGCTGACCGACATCAGCGTGCAGCGTTTTGACGATCTGCGCCGTGCACTGCATCAGCGGCTGGATCACTTTGCGGATCACGGCTGTAAAGTCTCCGATCACGCGCTGGATGTCGTCTGTTATGCCGAGGCGGATGACGCCACGCTGGATGCAATCCTGGCGCGTCGTCGCAGTGGTGCCGCGCCGAACCCGCAGGAAACGGCCCAGTTTAAAACGGCAGTACTGGTCTGGCTGGGTAGCGAATATGCCCGCCGTGGCTGGGTGCAGCAGTATCATATTGGCGCACTTCGCAACACTAATCCGCGCCAGTATCAGTTGCTGGGGCCGGATGTGGGCTTTGATTCCATCAACGATCAGCCGCTGGCGGAACCGCTGGCACGGCTGCTGGGTGCGCAGAATCTCAATAACGCGCTGCCAAAAACCATTCTCTACTGCCTGAATCCGCGCGACAACGAAGTGCTGGCGACGATGGCGGGTAACTTCCAGGGCGAAGGCCAGGCGGGCAAAATGCAGTTCGGTTCAGCCTGGTGGTTCAACGATCAGCTGGATGGCATGCAGCGTCAGATGACGCAGCTGGCGCAGATTGGCCTGCTCAGCCGCTTCGTCGGAATGCTGACCGACAGCCGCAGCTTCCTCTCCTACACCCGCCACGAATATTTCCGTCGGCTGCTGTGTCAGATGATTGGCCGCTGGGTGGAGCAGGGTGAAGCGCCAGCCGATGAAGCGCTGTTAGGCCAGATGGTACAGAACATCTGCTTCAACAATGCCCGCGATTACTTCGGCATCGAGCTGGGAGCCTGATGATGAAAAGGCTAAACCGCCACGACTTTCCGGGTGCACTCTATCGTGACCGGGTGATCCAGTTCGGCGAAGGCAACTTCCTGCGCGCCTTTATCGACTGGCAGATTGACTGGCTGAATGAACATCAGGGCATCGACGCCGGTATCGTGGTGGTGCGGCCACGCAACCGTGAAGTCAGCGACAGCCTGAATCAGCAGGATGGTCTCTACACCACGCTGATCCGCGGACTAAACGATCAGGGCGAGCAGGTCAGCGAAACACGGCTGATCCGCAGCGTTAACCGTGAAATCCAGCCCTGGCAGCAGTTCGGCGAGTTTATGGCGCTGGCCCGTAATCCCGATCTGCGTATGGTCTTTTCCAACACCACTGAAGCGGGCATCGCCTTTGTCGGCACAGACCAGCTCACCGATCAGCCCGCCAGCAGCTTTCCCGGCAAACTGACGCAGCTGCTGTGGGGGCGCTATTCACACTTCAATGGGGCCAGCGATCGGGGCTGGCTGGTGGTGCCGTGCGAGCTGATTGACCATAACGGCGACACGCTGCGCGAGCTGGTGCTGCGCTATGCCGACCACTGGCATCTGCCATCCGAATTTAAAACCTGGATCCATCAGCACTGTGCATTTTACAACACGTTAGTGGACCGCATTGTCACCGGCTTCCCGGCGGAAAGTGAGCAGCTGCAACGTGAGCTGGGTTATGAAGATCGCTATCTGGTGGCGGGCGAAGTCTACTACCAGTTTGTGATTCAAGGGCCTTCGGCGCTGTTCAGCGAACTGAAGCTGGCGGCGCTGTCGCCACAGATCCGGCATGTGGATGATATTGCGCCCTATAAAGCGCAGAAAGTGGCCATCCTCAATGGTGCGCATACCGCGATGGTGCCGGTGGCGTATCTTGCCGGGATTGAAAGCGTCGGCGAGGCAATGGCCGATCCGATCATTGCCGGATTTGTCGATAACCTGCTGCGTCACGACGTGATCCCGACGCTGGATCTGCCCGCAAACGAACTGCACGCCTTTGCCGATGCGGTTCAGCGCCGCTTCCGCAATCCGTTTATCCGTCATGCGCTGCTATCGATTGCTCTCAACGGCATGACCAAGTTCCGCACCCGTCTGCTGACGCCACTGCTTGCCGCGCATCAGCAAACCGGCGAATGGCCGACACACATCACCTTTGCGCTGGCGGCGCTGATTGCTTTTTACCGCGGTGAGTCAGCCGGAAAAAACTGGCCATTACAGGATGAGCCGCGGTGGTTACAGCGCTACGCTGATGCCTGGAAAGCAGTTGATGCGGACCAGATGTCGCCGCAACAGCTGGTGCATGCTGTGCTCAGCGACGCGCAACACTGGGGCGAAGATTTAACCCGTCAGCCCGGACTGGCTGCGGTGCTCACCCAACACCTGCAAAATATCATCGCCTACGGAATGCGTGAGGCGCTGAGCCAACTGAGATAACGCTATGCAAGACGCAATTAAAATTGATCCCCGCGACAACGTCGCCGTGGCGTTACGTGACCTGGACGCGGGCACCACGATTGAGCTGCCGCCATTAAGCGTGGCGCTGCAACAGGCCGTGGGACGCGGGCATAAATTTGCCCTGCAGCCTATCGCGCAGGATGAGCTGGTGATCAAATATGGGCTGCCGATTGCCCATGCCACACAGCCTGTAGCCGCCGGTGAGGTCATCCATTCGCAGAACGCCCGTACTAATCTCAGCGATCTGGATCAGTATGCGTATCAGCCCGATTTTGCGACGCTGCCACCGCAGCCGGGTGATCGGGAGGTGCAGATCTACCGTCGTGCCAGTGGCGAAGTCGGCATCCGCAATGAGCTGTGGATCCTGCCGACCGTTGGCTGCGTCAACGGGATTGCACGTCAGATTCTGCAGCGTTTTCTGAAAGAGACCCAGGACGCAGAAGGCATTGACGGTGCATTCCTGTTCAGCCACACCTTCGGCTGCTCGCAGCTGGGGCAGGACCACGAAAACACCCGCACCATGCTGCAGAATATGGTGCGTCATCCCAACGCGGGCGCAGTGCTGGTGATTGGTCTTGGCTGTGAAAACAATCAGGTCGATGCCTTCAGGGACACCCTCGGCGCGTTTGAAAGCGACCGGGTCGACTTTATGGTCTGCCAGCAGCATGACGACGAAGTGGAAGCCGGGCTGGAACGTCTGCATGCGTTGTATGAAAAAATGCGGCATGACCGGCGTGAGCCGGGCAAGCTCAGCGAGCTGAAGTTTGGTCTGGAGTGCGGCGGTTCGGATGGTTTGTCTGGTATCACCGCCAACCCGTTGCTGGGGCGTTTCTCAGACCAGATGATCGCCAATGGCGGCACCACCGTGCTGACCGAGGTGCCGGAGATGTTTGGCGCAGAACGCATCCTGATGAGCCGCTGTCGCGACGAAGAGACCTTCGGCAAAACGGTGGCGATGATCAACGACTTTAAACAGTACTTTATCGATCATCAGCAGCCGATCTATGAGAACCCCTCACCGGGCAACAAAGCGGGCGGTATCACCACGCTGGAGGAGAAGTCGCTGGGCTGTACGCAGAAAGCGGGGCAGAGCCAGGTGGTCGATGTGCTGAAGTATGGCGAGCGGTTAAAAACGCCGGGGCTGAATCTGCTGAGTGCGCCGGGCAATGATGCGGTCGCTACGAGTGCGCTGGCCGGAGCCGGTTGCCACATGGTGCTGTTCAGTACCGGACGCGGCACGCCCTATGGAGGTTTTGTGCCGACGGTGAAGCTGGCGACCAACACGCCGCTGGCGGAGAAGAAACCGCACTGGATCGACTTTAATGCCGGACGGTTGATCGAGGGGATGAGCATGGAGGCGATGCTGGAAGATTTTGTCGACAGTATTGTGGCGATTGCCAGCGGTCAGCCGACCAACAACGAAAAGAACGATTTCCGCGAGCTGGCGATTTTCAAAAGCGGTGTAACGCTCTAAACAAAAACGACCCGCCAGAGTGCGGGTCGTTTCAAATCGTTGATAAAATCTGGCCGGTTGCAGGACCCATGCTTTGCGTTGTTCAAAAAATACTCATAGCGTTTTATCCGGGGGGCGGGCCGCTTTCCTGCTCTGCCCGTATTCCCTGCGCTTTAAGGCGAAGAGAATGTCAGACACAAAGGAACGTCTTTTCGATCGCCTGGGCTCAATTTTCCTTGTTTGCGAGCTATTGATGTGCGTAGTCTACCCACATCAATACGCACGCTGGAGGTTTATATGGGTAAAGTAGCCACAAAACCAACGAAAAACATCAACGTCACTATCGACACGAAACTGGCCCTGGAAGCGCGTGAAGCAGGGATTAACTTCTCTCAGACACTTGCTAAAGCGGTGCGCGCAGAGCTGAAATCTCTCGCAGCAGAACGCTGGAAACATGAAAACGCGGCAGCTATCGACTATCTGAACCAGCTCAGTGACGAGCATGGCCTTTTCTCTGACGAACACAGGACGTTCTGATGCAGTTTGACGTTTACAGGAACACCGGGAAGGCGGAGATATACCCATTAGTTTTGGACGTTCAGAGCGACATCATTGGCCGGCGGAAAACCCGGATGGCTATTCCTCTGTTCCCGCATGAGAACTACAAAGGGCCACGTGCTGACCGGCTAACGCCAATTCTGATCATAGAGGGTCAAAAATACGTGATGATGACCCACGAAATGGCGAGTGTACCGGAAAAGGCGCTACGAGAAGACGTGGAGAACATCAGCGGTCAGGCGGTGGTGATAAAATCTGCCCTCGATTTTCTGTTTGATGGTATCTGAAAACCTGACTGAAAGGGCTGGTTTTAAGACACATGTTAAACCATGTCGCGTTTATAACACCCTGAGGTGTCCGCCATTTGAAATCCTGCCCGCTTTAAAGGACGGGCAGTATACCAAAAACGTCAGGTCGCGCCCGGCTCCCCATTGCCTGGTGATTCAGGTATTTAAGCGACCTTCTTGTTATCGGCTTATCAGGCCTGAAACAGGCGTAAGACCCAAATCAGAATTCAAAAATGTCATCAGTTATCGAATTCAGTCGGTACTGGTTCAGGCAAGGCGCAAAGGTTTACTGTGAGCCGTCCAGGGCTATATACCGACTAATCGTCTTTTTGTATTACTGAATCAGGCCCGACTGGTTTCGCGCTCCGCTTCTGCCTGACAGACGGCGGCGGTAAACAGAATATCGGTTGAGGAGTTCAGCGCGGTTTCCGCTGAATCCTGCAGAACGCCGATAATAAAGCCCACGGCCACCACCTGCATCGCCAGATCATTTGGAATACCAAACATGTTGCAGGCCACCGGGATCAGCAGCAGCGAACCGCCCGCCACGCCCGATGCCCCACAGGCACAGAGTGACGCCACCAGACTCAGCAGAATCGCGGTCGGCACATCAATGCTGATCCCCAGCGTATGCACCGCTGCCAGCGTCAGCACGGTAATGGTGATCGACGCACCCGCCATACTGATGGTCGCGCCCAGCGGAATCGACACCGAATAGGTATCCTCATCCAGATCCAGACGTTTCGCCAGTGCCATATTCACTGGAATGTTGGCGGCAGAACTGCGGGTAAAGAAGGCGGTCACGCCGCTTTCACGCAGGCAGGTGAAGACCAGCGGATAGGGGTTACGACGGATTTTCCAGAAGACCAGCAGCGGGTTCACCACCAGCGCCATCAGCACCATACAGCCCAGCAGCAGCGCCAGCAGATGGGCATATTGCCACAGCGCGCCAAAGCCGGTTGAGGCCAGAATCGACGCCACCAGACCGAAAATACCGACAGGCGCACAGCGGATGACGCAGCGCACCAGCCAGGTTACCGCCTCAGAAGCATCATTGAGAAAGGCACGGGTGCTGTCACTGCTGTGACGAAACGCCAGACCCAGGCCAATCGCCCACACCAGAATGCCGATGTAATTAGCCTGCATCAGGGCCGTGATCGGATTCGACACCATGCTCATCAGCAGTCCGCGTAACACCTCAGTAATGCCGGAAGGGGGAACGATTTCCGTACTGCCTACCGCCAGCGTCAGCGTCTGCGGGATCAGATGGCTGAAGACCACCGCGACGACCGCCGCGAAAAAGGTGCTCAGCAGATAGAGCATAATAATTGGCCGGATATTAGTCTTCTGGCCCTGCTGATGGTTAGCGATTGAGGCAATAACCAGTACCAGAACCAGCAATGGCGCAACCGCTTTCAGCGCACTGACAAACAGTTCACCCAGCAGACCGACCGCCAGCGCGGCATCGTGTGAAATCCAGGCGAGCGCCACACCGGCGATCAGCCCAATCATGATTTGCTTCACCAGGCTTCCGGCGAGCAGCGTGCCCAGACGTGCGGAGAGAGTTTTCTGCATAATATTTTCTATATTTTGTCGCGGATGTAGTTTCAGACGCGATGTTTTGCATCGGCTAAAACGGTTTGCCCGGCGGAGTATAAGGAAATGACAGGCTGAGAAAAGAGAAAGTTCTGTCGCTGTGGCACAGGTCAGGTTTTTATTATGCTGAATAGTGGAAGTGTGACAGAGAGATGAAATGGCGTGGCAGGCTGTCGCAAAATAAAACAGGGGCATCCGCTGCCCCTGCAGGTAATTATGGTGTGAGCTTTTTCTGGTCTCTTTTGCGGTTAACCCAGGCATTAATCAGCAGGGTAGACGCCAGAATGGCACCGACTACGCTCAGTGAGATTCCAACCGGGATATGGTAGAAGTCGACAATCAGCATCTTAAAGCCGATAAACACCAGCACAATCGCCAGGCCATACTTCAGCATAGAGAAGCGCTCTGCCACGTTCGCCAGCAGGAAGTACATGGCACGTAAACCCAGAATCGCGAACAGGTTTGAAGTCAGCACGATAAACGGGTCGGTCGTGACGGCGAAAATCGCCGGGATACTGTCGACGGCAAAGATCACGTCGCTGAGTTCCACCATGATCAGCACCAGCAGCAGCGGCGTTGCAAACAGCACGCCGTTTTTGCGGGTAAAGAACTTCTCGCCATCAAGGTCATCGGTCATGCGTAAATGCTTACGCAGCCAGCGCACCACCGGCTTATCACCTACCGCGCCGTCATCCTCTTTCGCCAGCGCCATTTTCACCCCGGTAAACAGCAGGAAGGCACCGAACACATAGAGGATCCAGCTGAACTGCGTGACCAGCCAGCTACCTGCGAAGATCATGATGGTACGCAGTACGATAGCGCCTAGTACGCCGTAGATCAGCACACGTCGCTGCAGGTTGGCCGGAATAGAGAAGTAGCTGAACAGCATCAGCCAGACGAAGACGTTATCCACCGCCAGCGCTTTTTCCAGCACGTAACCGGTCAGAAAGGCGAGCGTCTGCGTATTAGCCACTTCACGTCCTGCGCTGCCCTCGAGATACCACCAGAAGGCGGCGCTGAACAGCAGTGAGACGGAAACCCAGATCAGCGACCAGACAGCCGCCTGCTTGAAAGACATGGTCTGTGCGCCACGGCGTCCCTGCAACAGCAGGTCGATAGCCAGCATGATCAGCACCACAACCGCAAAGCTGCCCCACAGTAAAGGCGTACCCACAGTTTGCATATTCGTATCCTGTCTTAAAAAATAAAAAAACGGCTGAAGTCAGAAGACGTCAGCCGCTTATTTTTGTGTAAGCAAACCTCGCCTTCCGGCAAGGTCTCACTTACAACTCAGAAATGGATTCCGGGTTGCCTGATGACCGGATGCCTGTGCATCGTAGTGACGATCAATCAGCTTACAAGTTACTCCCCTTTGCAGGAAGGTAAGTTACGGTTTAGCCGCACAGGAAGCAACTCCTCGCAGACATATTTAGAAATATTTACACAGCAGTCTGATCGGCCGGGAAGATCACGCCGGTCTGACGGCGGATTTCGGTCAGCAGCGCGGCGGTAATGCGCGAAACCTCAAGTCCCGGATGGTCCACCTGGCGCTGCTCAACCAGCCGGGCAAACGCGGCCGCTTCGTACAGCATGGTGTTGATATGCTGCGGCTGACTCAGCGCCTGCTTTTCCGCACCGCGAGGGATAAAGGTCAGCTGCTGGCACTCCGATAGCTTTTCAATCACCAGTGCGCCCGCCTCACCCTGAATCTCGCTGGGCAGGCTGGAGTTACTCACTTTTGAATGCAGAATCGTTACGTCGAAATCGCCGTAGCTCAGCACGACGACGCCATGCGCATCCACGCCGCTCGCCAGCAATGTCGCGGTGGCCTGCACACTATCTGGCTCGCCCCACAGCGCCACCGCCGAGGCCAGGCAGTAATACCCGATATCCATCACCGAGCCATTCGACCAGCGCGGATCAAAGGTATTGGGGTTCTCGCCGTTGAGATAGCGCGGGTAACGTGAGGAGTACTGGCAGTAATTCAGCAGCGCTTTTCGCAGTTTACCCACGTCAGGCAGTGCCTGCTGTAGCCGCAGAAAATTCGGCAGGCTGGCGGTTTTAAATGCCTCAAACAGCACCACCTGATGCTCACGAGCGCAGGCGATCATCTTCTCTGCTTCGGCCAGATTCGAGGCCAGCGGTTTTTCGCAAATGACATGCTTGCCGTGCGACATAAACAGCAGCGCCTGCTCGCAGTGCAGGGCATTGGGACTGGCAAGATAGACCGCATCGATCGTTGGGCTGGCGGCCAGGGTGTCCAGTGACGTGAAGGTCTGTTTGCAGGGATAATCGGCGATAAAGGCGTCAGCCTGCTGCTGACTGCGTGAATAGACCGCGCAGAGCTTCATCGCCCCGGTTTCATGAGCGGCATCAATAAACTGGCGTGTAATCCAGTTTGTTCCCACAATGGCAAAACGAATCACGTCATCTCTCCGGCAGCGGTAAAGCGGCAGAGTAACATCTCACCGACGCGGTGCAAGCGCGCCGGGCAGGCAGGGATTGATCCTGCGATCCGCATTCCAATACTATGCGGAAGCGAGAATAAACAGGCATCAACCAGGGAGCACAGGTGAAAGCAAGTAAGCACGCATTAAACTGGACCACATTGCTGATTGCTATTCCGGTCGGGTGTGCGGCGTCGCTGGTGACGCTGGCTTTTCGTGGCGTCATTGAACTGATCAACCATCTGCTGTTTGCCCGCAGTGGCGACATTACCGAATCCCTGCATCTCTGGCCGTGGATCTTCTGGCCGCTGCTGGTGGGCGCGGGCGGCGTGCTGGCGGGCTTTTTCCTGCGTTATGCGGTTGCCATTGAGCAGCAGCAGACGGTGAAAACGGATTACCTTGAAGTGATCAACGCCCGGCTCGATGCGGTGCCGACCAAAACCTCGCTGTTCCGTGCCTTATCGTCGATTGCCAGTATCGGCAGCGGCGCGTCGATCGGTAAAGAGGGGCCGATGGTGCAGCTCTCAGCACTGTGCGGCAGCGCGATTGGCCGCCTGTTACCGTCCTCGCTTAACCTGAAAAACAGTGACGTCGTGGCGATGGCGGCCGCGGCGGGACTCTCGTCGGTCTACCATGCGCCGCTGGCCTCGACGATTTTCGTCGCGGAGATCGCCTTCGGTATTTCCGCGTTGCAGCGGCTGATCCCTCTTATTATCGCCTCGGCGACGGCGGTGATGACTATGTGGACGCTGGGCTTCCGCAGCGCGCTCTATCCGCTGGCGGACGCGAGCTTCGCCATGGATCTCAGCAGCCTGCTGATGACGGTGGTGATCGGTCTGAGCGCCGGTCTGGCGGGCTGGATGCTGATTAAGTGCATTGCCCGCAGCAAAATGCTGTTCAGCCGGGTCGCCTCGCTGCCCATGCGTCTGGGCGTGGGCGGATTCGCCGTAGGCTTACTGGCGCTGATCTCCACCGATATCCTCGGCAACGGCTACGAAGTCATCGTCAAAGTCATGGCAGGCGACTATCTGCTGCCAGGTCTGCTGCTGCTGCTGGTGCTGAAAACCCTTGCCACCAGCCTGTCGGTAGGGTCGAACGCGGTCGGCGGACTCTTTACGCCTTCGCTGCTGATTGGCGCACTGCTTGGCGTCATCATCGCAACGGTGGGGGCAGCACTGCATCTGCCGCTGGGTAATGTGCTGCTTTATGCCGCGATTGGCATGGCGGCAGTGCTGGCAGCGGTCAGTCAGGCGCCGTTGATGGCGATGCTGATGGTGCTGGAGATGACGCTCAACAGCAGCCTGCTGTTCCCGCTGATGATTGCTACCGTGCTGGCGTCGATGGTGGTCTATCGCCTGCAATCGGCCAGCACTTACCCGGTTGTGAGTCATCACTTCAGCCGTTCAGAGGCGAAATATGATTTCGATAATATGCGCATTGCCGAGCTGATCATTCCCGGTGCGGCCCTCCAGCCGGCGGAGTCCGTGGGGCAGGCGCTGGCGGTCAGCTCGCTGAAGCGTGAACGCTATGTTTACGTGATCAACGCTGCGGGTGCCTTCCTCGGCGTGGTCTCGATTCATGAGATTTCGCGCCGGGTGCTGGCGCAGGAGATCACACTCGATTCACCGGTACAGTGCGTGATGGATCAGGACTTCCCGGTGGTGTTTGAGAATCAGAGTATGCGTGAAGGCTGGGAAGCCTTTGCGGCGGTTACGCTGGAGCGACTGCCGGTGCTGAACAATCCCCAGGAGCGACGCTTTCTGGGCGCGCTGACTAAAACCAGTCTGATTCAGAAAGCGCAGGAGTTTCTTTAAGCCGCGTTGCCGCGCATCGCCTGGTCAGTCATCCAGAGTCGCGCATCAAATTCGAGCTGGTGGTAATCCGGCTCCATATGGCAGCAGAGCTGGTAAAACGCCTTATCGTGATCTTTCTCTTTCAGGTGCGCCAGTTCGTGCACCACAATCATGCGCAGAAACGGCTCCGGCGCGAGGCGGAAAAAGGTCGAGATGCGGATCTCTGCTTTCGCCTTGAGTTTGCCGCCCTGAATCCGTGAGATGGCCGTGTGCAGGCCAAGTGCGTGCTTCATCACCTTAATCTTGTTATCCCACATCACTTTGCTGATCGGTGGTGCGTTGCGCATGTAGCGGTTTTTCAGCGCCTGAGTGTAGTCATACAGCGCTTTATCACTCATCACGTCGTGAGTGTCGGGATAACGCTCCTGCAAAAACGCACCTAAGCGCTGGTGGGTAATCAGCGTCTGCACCTGCTCAAGAAGGGGGGCAGGATAACCCTGAAGGTAGATCAGTGAGGACATTAGGGATTCCAGGCGAAAGACAGTATACTGCGCCCCCGTTTTTGGGGCGAAAATCAACCAAAGTGTACCACGCCGGAGAATTCATGAGCCAACTTGAACTGAACGATCGCACACTGATCCTGCATCGCTTCCCGCAGATGCGTGACGAAAGTCCATTACAAGCCTGGGATGCGGCTGATGAATATCTGTTACAGCAGGCGCTGCCGGAAGGGCCGGTGCTGGTCTTCAACGACAGTTTCGGGGCATTAACCTGCGCCCTGAGTCCACGCACCGTCTGGCACGTCAGCGACTCCTGGCTCAGCCAGCAGGCCGCGCGTCAGAACCTTTCCTTTAATGGGCTGGATGACAGCGACGTACACTTTGTTGATAGCCTGGCGGAACTGCCGGCGGCTCCGGCGGCGGTGCTGATTAAGGTACCGAAAACGCTGGCGCTGCTGGAGCATCAGCTGCGTGCCATTCGCGACGTGGTCACTCCCGATACGGTGATTCTGGCGGCGGCGCGCGCAAAAGAGATCCATACCTCTACCCTTCAGCTGTTCGAACAGATTATCGGTGAAACCAAAACCTCACTGGCGTGGAAAAAAGCGCGTCTGATCTTCAGCCAGTTCAGCAAACCTGCACTGCGTGAGGCCACGCCAACACTGGTCTGGCCGCTGGATGGCACCCCTTATCAGATTCACAACTACGCCAACGTCTTCTCGCGCTCTTCGCTGGATATCGGCGCACGGCTGTTTGTGCAGCATCTGCCGGAAAATATTGAGGGTGAGATTGTCGATCTGGGCTGTGGCAACGGTGTGGTAGGGCTGGTGGCGCTGGAGCAGAATTCGCAGGCCGAGGTGCATTTTCTTGATGAGTCTTATATGGCGGTCGCCTCCAGCCAGCTTAACGTGGAAGTGAACCGTCCTGACGATCTGTCGCGCTGTCAGTTCCTGGTGAACAACGTGCTGAGCGGCTATCCGTCAGATCGGCTACACGCGGTGCTGTGTAATCCGCCGTTCCATCAGCAGCACGCCGTCACCGATCATCTGGCATGGCAGATGTTCCGCGATGCCAAACGCTGCCTTCAGTATGGTGGCGAGTTGCGCATTGTCGGCAACCGCCACCTCGATTATCACCACAAGCTGAAGAAGCTGTTCGGCAACTGTACGCTGATCGCCTCTAACCAGAAGTTTGTGGTGCTGCGCGCGGTGAAAATGCGCTAGTCAGACCGTTAAAGCCAGCTGCGTCGCCTGCGCAATCGCGCGGCGCGCATCCAGCTCCTGCGCTACATCTGCGCCGCCTATTACCGTCACTACCTGTCCTTTTGCACGCAGCGCGGCTTCCAGTTCGCGCTGCGGCTCCTGTCCGGCACAGATAATCACGTTATCGATCGCCAGCAGCAGCATTTCGCCATTACGCCGCAGATGCAGGCCGCTGTCATCAATCGCCAGATACTCCACGCCGCCCCACATATCCACGCCGCGTGCCTGCAGACTGGCGCGATGGATCCAGCCAGTGGTTTTTGCCAGCCCGGCACCGGGTTTTCCCGCCCGGCGCTGCAGCAGCCAGATTTGCCGTAACGCGACAGGCGGCTCAGGTTTCACGATGCCGCCGCGCTGCGTCAGACTATGGTCGATGCCCCACTCGGTGTAAAAAGCTGCCCGATCCTCGTCATGTGAAGGCTGTGACAGATACTCCGCTACATCAAAGCCAATGCCGCCCGCGCCGATAATCGCCACCCGTTTACCCACCGGACGCTTATCGCGCAGCACCTCAAGATAGCTGAGCACGCTGGGATGATCGATGCCCGGAATATCGGGCGTACGTGGCTGAATGCCGGTCGCCAGCACCACTTCCTCGGCGTCACTCAGTTGATCTGCCGTGACCCGACAGCCGGTTTTAACCGTCACGCCCGCAGCCGCCAGCTGATTGCGGAAATAGCGCAGGGTTTCGCTGAATTCTGATTTTCCGGGGATCTGCCGGGCAATATTGAACTGACCGCCAATATCGGGCTCAGCCTCATAAAGCGTCACCTGATGGCCGCGCTGCGCCGCCTGCAGCGCAAACGCCATTCCGGCGGGACCGGCTCCCACCACCGCCAGCCTGCGCGGTGCGGTGCTGGCGATGACCGGCATCAGCGACTCATGACAGGCGCGCGGATTAACAAGACAGGAGGTGATCTTACCGGCAAACACCTGGTCGAGGCAGGCCTGATTACAGGCAATGCAGGTGTTGATGCTGTCCGGTTCGCCGCGCTGTGCTTTGCTGACAAAAGCAGGATCGGCGAGGAAAGGGCGCGCCATCGAGACCATATCGGCGCAGCCCGACTGCAACAGCTCTTCGGCAACGGCGGGGTGGTTGATGCGATTGGTGGCGATCACCGGCACTGACACATGCGCGCGCAGGCGCTGCGTCACCCAGGCAAAGGCCGCGCGTGGCACACAGGTAGCGATGGTCGGGATGCGCGCTTCGTGCCAGCCAATCCCGGTATTGAACAGCGTGACGCCACACTGCTCCAGCTCGCCCGCCAGCAGCAGCGTCTCCTCCAGCGTGCTGCCCTCTTCGATCAGGTCAAGCATCGACAGCCGGAAGATGATGATAAAGGCGTCGCCGGTTGCGGCACGTACCGCGTGGGTAATCGCCAGCGCGAACTGCATCCGCTGGCGGAAGTCGCCGCCCCAGCGGTCACTGCGTTGATTGGTGTGCTTCACCAGAAACTGATTAATCAGGTAGCCTTCGGAACCCATAATCTCCACACCATCGTAGCCCGCCTGCTGCGCCAGACGGGCGCAGCGGGCAAAGTCATCAATGGTCTGTTCAATCGCCGCCTCGCTCATCGCCTGTGGCGTAAACGGGTTAATCGGGGCCTGACGTGCCGAAGGTGCAACCAGATCGGGCTGATAGCTGTAACGGCCGGTATGCAGGATCTGCAGGGCGATTTTGCCCTGATGCTGATGCACCGCCGCCGTGATCTGCCGATGCCAGCTGCACTGCGCCTCGTCGATGAGCATCGCGCCATGCGCGGTGGTGACACCCTGAGCATTAGGCGCAATGCCGCCGGTGACGATCAATGCGACGCCTTCACGCGCCCGCTCGCCGTAGAACGCCGCCAGCCGCGCTGCGCCATCCGGATGCTCCTCCAGACCAGTGTGCATCGACCCCATCAGAAAGCGGTTTTTCAATTGGGTAAAGCCAAGATCCAGCGGCGTAAACAGCGCAGGATAAGCAGGATTGACGGACATGATAGTCACTCACAGTTAAGTGGTCGGATGAGTTCACTCTAGCTACTTCTGCGTTAAAAAAAAGTGAAAGAATGTCAGGGTGTGAGTGAAATCATAAACATCTGCGGGGAAGTGCTGATGAGCGGGAGCAGGGAGGTTGTGCCTTACGCAGCACAACTATCCTATCCTTGTCCTTTCATGTTTCTGGCTCTGAAACGCTTAACGCCGTCGGATCCACGAATAGCGTGAGCGATAGCCGCTGCCATGGTGAGTATTAAAGCGGTAGCTTGATCCGCTCTCAGCCATGCAGTAGGTACAGACTTTCACGTTATCGATCTGTGCGGCCGGCACACCCGCGTTCACCAGCAACTGCGTCGCCAGCGCAGGCAAATCGAACCAGACGCCCTGCTGGTGGGCAGAGGCCTGAGTACGCTGCGCCAGCGGGTTAACTGGCTGCTTGCGGTGCCAGCGCAGCCCGCGGGCAAACGCCGGGTTCTGCGCTATCTCCCCCAGTTGCGGTTCGGCCAGTTCATAGCAGCAGGGCCCCATTGCCGGACCGATGGCCACCACCAGATCCTGCGGCTTACAGCCCTGCTCGCCCAGTTTTTCCACGGCACGGGTCAGCACGCCCGCCAGTGTCCCTTTGAGTCCCGCATGAACTGCCGCCACGATTCGCTTATTGCGGTCGGCGAACAACACTGGCAGGCAGTCAGCGGTGTAGACCGCCACCGGACGCGTCCCGCTGCCGATCACGCCATCCGATTCGCAGCTTTTCGGCGGGATGTTCTCAATGTCGGTGACCACGATCGCGCTGTGGCGCTGATGTCCCCAGGCGGCATCGGCGGGAGGCGGCTCACCGGCGGGCTGAAACGCATAATCGAGCCACTCCAGCGAATCGAGCAACGGCGAGCGCGGAATCACGGCCATAAGAATCTCCTGTTATAACAGCGTGCGTTGGGCTGCCCACAGCTTACGTTAACTGCTACATTTTTGAAGCTTCTCCTCAGACCTTTATCACCTTAAGGATGAAATGATGAATACCTCCGTAAAACTCGCTGCATCCGGACTGGTCGCGCTGCTGCTGAGCGGCTGCGCCTCGTCGTCACATCAGACTGCGCAACAGCAACTTGGCCAGCAATCGGTACTGGCGCTGAACTGGTTCCAGCAGTCAGGCGAATATCAGGCGCTGACCTGGCAGGCGTTTAACACCGCGCGTATGGCGTATGATCAGGCACCCTCGCTGACCGGCAAACCTAAAGCGGTGATTGTCGATCTGGATGAAACCATGCTGGATAACAGCGCCTACAGTGCATGGCAGGCGAAGAACGGCCAGCCGTTCAGCAGCAAAACCTGGTCAGCCTGGACGCAGGCGCGTCAGGCGAAAGCAGTGCCGGGTGCAGTAGAGTTCGCACGTCACGTCACGCAGAACGGCGGCACGCTGTTCTATGTGTCGAACCGCGATCAGAAAGATTACGCCGCCACGGTTGCCAATATGCAGCAGCTCGGCTTCCCTGACGTCAGCGATAAAACGGTACGTCTGAATACCGACAGCTCCAACAAGCAGGCGCGTTTTGATGCCATCAAAAACGCGGGCTACAACGTGGTGCTCTATGTCGGCGACAACCTCAACGATTTCGGTGGCTCGACCTGGCATAAGGGTAATCAGACGCGTCGCGATTTTGTGAATCTTAATCACCAGCAGTTTGGTACGCAGTTCATCGTGCTGCCGAATCCGCTCTACGGCGACTGGGAGAGCGGAATGGCGGAAAACTACAATAAACTGACACCGGAACAGCAGTTGTCGGTGCGGGAATCACGGCTGCAAAGCTGGAACGGTAAATAATTCGTCAAGAAAAAGAGCCTGCTCGTTCAGGCTCTGTTCAGAAATGGTCCTGATTTACTTACTGCCGTCACTATTCTGCTGCAAATCAATTTAATCATCTCTTGCTTCATTCCTCTCGTATTACAGGCATATTTAACTGCCTGTCAGCAATTAAGCCGGTGGATTGTGCTAATGGTTAATTTTTTAATTAAGAGTATTCCTGGTAAAAGGCCCACCGGTTGGTATGGCAGTTAATATCCCCTCATTTACTGATTGTATTTATTTGTCAGCGTTAATTTTAGTTTATTTTGCTTTTAATTTTAGATAGTTGATTTTAATGAAATAATAAGGCGATTTATTTATTTATCCTCATTTCTGTCGCTGAATTAAATTTACTTAACCCTGACCTTTACTGACTGTTTACTGACAATAGCGGCGTTGTTAAATCGCTGTGAAATATTACGCGTGCATTGAAATTGGTTAACGTCTATAACCTTTTTCTGTGACTCAGTTCTTATTAACCTGGCGGCTCACGCTTTATTTGTGAGCCGATACACTTTGTGGTTAGCCAGGATGCGACATCCCGGTAGTAGAGAGAAGATGATTGTGACGACACTTAAACCCTTATTAGCGAAAAATCGCAGTTGGGCCTTACAGCGCCGCCAGCGTAATCCGGATTATTTTAATAAATTTCTTCATCAGCAAAAGCCGCACTCACTCTGGATTGGCTGTTCTGATAGTCGCGTTCCGGCAGAAGTCTTAACCGGCTCCCATCCTGGCGAACTCTTTGTGCATCGCAATATCGCCAACATGGTGATTGAGGACGATGACAATTTACTGAGCGTACTGCAATACGCACTCTTCTTTCTCGGCGTTAAACGCATTGTATTAAGCGGTCACTATGGCTGCGGCGGTGTAGAAGCCGCGCAAAATCTGCCGGGCAGCGTGCTGGACGGGCAGGTGAGCGCGCTGGCGAGACGCATTCAGACCCTGCGTGATGATATACAGGCGGGTCTGACAGAAAATTCCCTCTCAGACGCGCCGCCGGGTGAACAGCTCGATCGGCTGGTTGAGGCCAATGTTAAGGCGCAATTCGCCCGGCTGGTGAAATCTGAACCGGTCAGGCAAATCTGGCAATCGGGCCAGGAACTGGAGGTGTTTGGTTGCGTTTATGACCTGCGCTCCGGCCATCTCAAAGAGCTGATTCATCAATCTGCAGAGGAGCCTTCATTATGAACCTCGATACCCTGCGTCGCGATATTCCTGCGGGTCTGGTGGTTTTCCTGGTCGCCTTGCCGCTCTGCCTTGGCATCGCACAGGCCAGCGGATTACCTCCGTTTGCCGGTCTGCTGACCGGTGTGATTGGCGGTCTGGTGGTGACGTCGCTAAGCCCATCCCGGTTTGCTGTGAGTGGGCCGGCGGCGGGACTCGTCACCATCGTTGTCGCCTCAATGGCATCATTGGGCAGCTTCTCTGCTTTTCTCACTGCGCTGATTATCGCTGGGGCACTGCAATGCCTGTTCGGCCTGCTGCGCGCCGGGCGGTTTATTTCGCTGGTGCCAGGTAGCGTAATAAAAGGAATGCTGGCGGCGATTGGCCTGCTGCTGATTATGCAGCAGATTCCGGTAGCGCTGGGTGCCGCTGGCGATGCGGAGCTGGTGTCCCTGGTGACCGGCCAGATGACCTTCTCGCTGCCCGCAATCCTGGTGGCGGGTGTCGGCCTGGCCATTCTCTGTCTCTGGACGACCGCGCCAGTAAAACGGATCAAAGCGCTGGCCTGGATCCCTGGCCCGCTGATTGCGGTGCTGATCGGCTGTCTGGCGACGGTAGCAGGAGGGCGGCTCTTCCCTGAAATGACGCAGGGGCTGGCGCGCATTTCGTTGCCTGCATTTGACAGCGTTTCCGCACTGGTGGCTGAACTGGAAACGCCCGACTGGATGGCCTGGCAGAATCCACAGGTCTGGGTAGTGGCGGTGACTTTAGCACTGGTTGCCAGTCTGGAAACGCTGCTGAGTCAGGAGGCGCTGAAAAAATTGCGCCCTCAGACGCCCGCGCCGTCGCCCAACAAAGAGATGTTCGCGCAGGGTATCGGTAACCTGGCGGCCGGTTTTTTTGGGGCGATGCCGATCACGGCAGTGATTGTGCGTAGCTCGGTTAACGTCAGTGCAGGCGCGCAGACGAAGCTCTCAATCTTCATCCACGGCGTGCTGCTGCTGATTTGCGGCATGTGGTTCAGCGAGATGCTGAATGCCATTCCGCTGGCCAGCCTGGCTGCCGTGCTGCTCTATACGGGCTATAAGCTGGCGACACCCAAACTCTTTGTTGAGCAGTTCCGGATGGGGGCACAGCAGTACGTGCCGTTTCTGGCCACCATCGTCGGGATTATCACGCTGGGTATGCTGGTTGGTATTGGCATCGGTATCGCCACGCAAATCCTCTACAGCATCTATAAGAGCCATCGCAACGCACTGCAGCTTACCCGCTATGATGACCATTACGTGCTGCGTTTCCAGCAGAACCTGACCTTTATGCACAATCCAAAGTTGCAGGGATTGCTGGACGAGATTCCGGAGAACAGCGTGGTCATCGTGGATAACGACAATGCGGAATATATCGATCCGGACGTTAAAGCGGTGCTGAAAGATTTTGGTGATAACGCCGATAAACGCGGCATTCGCCTGAGTCAGTGGCCGGTTGCGGTAAAATAGCGCTTAGCGCAACGGTAAAGTCGTTTAAAAGGCAAGAATCGGATATCTCGGATATCCGATTTTTTTATTTGCGAGGCATAATAAGTTCCCAATTTCTGCTGTCATCTGATGGGTTTAGCCTCTGCAGGATAACTTTCCTGAATCAGCCCACGAAATGAGGTTTTATCGCCGGATGACATTGAGGGTATGCAGGATTTAATCATTCTGACACCACGCGCCTGTTCAGGCTGGCGTGGACAGCCAGCCTCTCTGCGACAAGGTCCGGATGTATGCGCATACAGCTGTTTGAAGAGCACAACGCTAAGACGAACGCATTTTTGCTGTTTTTGATCACGCTGCTGTTTTGCTTTATCGGCGGACACCTCCGTTTCCCTCAGGAGCTGTCTCTGTTCTGGCCAGTCAACGCGATCGTCACTGGCGTTATCGTCCGTAATCCTTTTCTGCATCAGACCCGCTCTTATCTGGCCATCTTTGCCGCAATGGTGTTTAACGACACCGTATTTTCCGGCTGGGCACTCTCTGCATTTACCCTCAACCTGGCAAATCTTCTGTTTGTGCTGGTGGCCGCCACGCTGCTGGTAAAGCATCTTCAGCACGACTCCGGCAGCGAGCGTATTACCAGTGTGCTGCGTATTTTTCCTGCCTGTCTGCTGGCTGCGCTAGCCTGTGCCAGCTGGGGAGCGCTGGCACAGCAGGCTGATTTTGATTCCAGACTGGCGGTAGCATGGGGTGACTGGTTCAGCGAGCAGTTCTCAACCGGGCTGATGCTGCTGCCCTTTTTGCTGACGCGTGACTGGTCGTCACTGTCGCCCCGCCAGTTTCTGCAAATCCGCAAGCTGGCACCGGTCATCGCCGTGGTGGTTTCGCTGATGATCGGTGCGATGATGGGCGGCGCGGGCAGCCTGACGCTGCCGGTTCCGGCGCTGGTCTGGTGCGCCATTGTGTTGCCGATGCCGCTGACCAGCCTGGTGATCCTGCTGACCGGCATTACCGAAATCATTCTGGTTTCTCATGGTGTGATGAACATTCAGGGCGATGACAATCTGCTGCCGCTTAGCCATCTGACCTCTGCGCGGCTGGGCGTGGCGACCATCGCGATCAGTCCGCTGATCGTGGCCGCAAGTATGGATGCAATCCGCCAGCTTAATCAGCGTCTGGCATTGCGCGCGAATTATGATTTCCTGACCCGCCTGCTGTCACGTTCCGGTTTATATGAAAGCCTGCGTGCTGAGCCGATTTTCCCGGATCGTAAAGTGGGCGTGATCCTGCTGGATGTCGATTACTTCAAAGCCATTAATGACAATTTTGGTCACGATGCAGGTGATAGCGTTCTGGAAGAGATCGCCCGCCGGATGCAGCGGGTGGTGGGTAAAGCGGGGCGCATCTGTCGCTTTGGCGGAGAGGAGTTTGTGGTGGTGCTGTTCGACCAGAACGCGGAAAAGCTCTATTTTCTGGCGGAGGCGATTCGGCAGAAGATGGCGAAAGAGAAGTTCTGGTTGCAGGGTAGCACGGCTACGGTGACCGTCAGCCTGGGGCTGGCCCATGGCAGTGCCGATGAGGTGACGGAATGGCATCGCGTGATCAACCGGCTAATCTCTGCGGCGGATAAAAATCTCTATCTGTCGAAGCGCAATGGCCGTAATCAGACTTCGCCGGTTAACTACCGCACGATTACCAGCGACGTGGCATAACACCACGTCACCGGGTTCGGTCAGCTGACGCTGCTTTTCAGGGTGCTGGCCTGCTGATGGCGTTCAATCGCCAGGTCGATCAGACGGCTGATCAAACCCTGATAACTGAGTCCGGCCGCCTGCCACAGCTTCGGGTACATGCTGATATTGGTGAAGCCGGGCAGAGTATTCACTTCATTGACGATAATCTTGCCGTCATCGGTCAGGAACACATCGACGCGCGCCATGCCAAAGCACTCCAGCGCGGAGAAGGCTTTGATAGCGACGTCACGGATTGCATCGCTGGTTTCCGCTGCAATGGCTGCCGGCACTACCGTCTGTGCACCGCTTTCAGAGATATATTTGGTGTCATAAGAGTAGAAGGCGTCATGCACCACCACTTCGCCGCAGGGACTGGCTTCGGGCGCATCGTTGCCGAGCACTGCGCACTCAATCTCCCGGCCTTTGATACCCTGCTCAATCAGCACTTTGCGGTCAAAGGAGAAGGCCAGTGTCAGCGCAGCATCAAATTCTTCAATGCTATCCACTTTGCTGACGCCAACTGATGAACCCTGGTTGGCAGGTTTGATAAACAGCGGCAGGCCAAAGCGGGCTATCACGGCTTCGGCGTCCAGGTGGGCACGTTGTGCCTGAGTGACGCTCAGCCATGGCGCGACGTTGAGACCAGCATCGCGTAACAGACGTTTGGTGAAATCCTTATCCATGCTGACTGCAGAACCCAGCACGTCGGAACCGACGAAGGGTAGCGAGGCCATGCGCAGCAGACCCTGCAGGGAACCATCTTCACCCAGCGTACCGTGCACGATAGGGAAGATAACGTCGATCTGCGACAGCGGATGGGCGTTGTGGCGGGTGATGATTTGCTGCTGCGTGTTACCCGGCACCAGTGCCACATCTTCAGCGGCGTGATTCAGCGCGATCAGCGCCGGATTTTCAGCGTTCAGTAAGAAGTTCGACGCATCATGCAGACGCCAGTGTCCCTGTTTGTCGATGCCCAGCAACACCACGTCAAACCTGGTTTTGTCGATCGCCTCAAGGATATTTTTGGCCGACTGCAACGACACCTCATGCTCAGCCGATTTGCCGCCAAATACGATCCCTACCCGCAACTTTGTCATCTGTTTTGCCCACTGAAAAAATCAAAACCACAAGATAGCATGGGGCCTGCGCGGGGGAATAGGGTGGGGTGGGAATTGTGGGCGGGAAGATTATCCGTCGCTGCTGACCAGAAAGCTGCCGTTCAGCTGCCAGTGCTGACGATCGCTAACGCGGGTGGCGCTGGAGGGCAGCCATGTCGCAATCGTCACCTTCGCACGTAAAGTACTGCCCGAGACAATCTGGCCCTCTTTCCGGAACCGCATCGGATTGCTGGCCGTAAACGCCATTTTCGCAGCCTCATTTCCTGCGCTTTCGATCATTACCGGGCGATCGTCAATCGTTACATCATGTAAGGTCAGCGTTGCCCGACCCTGCTCACCAAATTGATAGTTCTGGTTATCTTTAGGCGGTCCGGTAAATGTCAGAGTCAGCGGTGTCGGACGGTCACAGATCACGGTGATCTCTGATTCACGTTCGTCACCCATGCGCAGCTCTGCGGCGGAAAGTGCATTTCCGGGACGTGAGAGCAATTCGCCGCGAGTCATTTCGCCATAATTTATGTGAGGCTCACTGAGCTGAACCTCGCATTCTGCATGAAGGATTGTGGCAGTAAAAAGGCCGCTGATAGCCAGCAGCAGTGACAGAATGGATTGCTGTTTCATAGGACGCATCTCGCAGAAAGTGAAGCATAAAGGGTGCCAGGCTCGTCATACCAGGGCGTGGTAAGTTTCAGTTCACATTGGGAGCCATTGTGGCGCAGGCTAAACAGCGGCTCGTCCGGCAGGTCGTCGAAAAACAGCGTGCCATCTTCATTAACAAAAGCGATCAGCGTTCCTTTGCCATTTTTTACCGGTGCGCCCGGCGTCGGGCCTTCATTAGCCGGGAAGCTCACCAGTGCACGGCGTACGGTGAAGGCTGGCAGAATAACCGGCACCACCGCACCGCGGTAAGGCGTGATGTCGGCAATGCCGCTAATAATCTGAACGTTTTTTGGCAGGCTCTGGTTTTCAATCTGCACCGTATTCTTCTGCCACGGGGTCCATGAGGCGATGGCATGGCCGCTGCGATCGCTCCACACCGTGCCGCCAGGGGTGCGAATCTTCACATCCGACTGCGGACTGTTGAGTGAAATAATGCCAAAAGTATCGCCCACTTTACGGGGCGTAAAGGTCAGCCCCTCGCCGTGCAAGACGGCACCGCCGCGCGCACCCAGATTATAGCTGGTGGTGTTTTCAGTGCGTGACGCGCCACCGCTGAACTGGCTATATTTGGTGGTCCAGGTCGCGGAACCGGCAATCGACGCATCTTCCTGCTGACTTTTCTCTCCCGACAGGCTCCAGGCAAATTTGTCATTCAGGGTACTGTCAAAGCCGATTCCCGTCCGGGTTTTATGATTAGTCTCGCTGACCCAACTGCGCATGCTGCTGCTGTTACCCAGTGGAACAGAGAGGTTGAGGTAAACGTAACGGTCATCGGTACGACGCTGATCCAGCGTCAGCCGGTTTTTCTGGATGCCGAGGTTAACGTTCACTTTCCCGAAGGCGCGGCCCCAGCTGAAGATATAGCCTACGTTTTCTGATCCCTGCCAGTTCTGCGACAGGCTGCCGGAAAATGAGAGCACGCCAAGCTGCGGCTGACTGTAGCTCAGCCCGACAGCATATTGAGATTTGGTCTGGCCATTCTGCTCACTGGTTTTTTTTGAACTCCATGAACTGCCCGGGTCCATATAGTCCCGGCTACGAAAGCCAGCAGAAGAGGTCACTGACAAACGGGGCGTCACGCCTGCGCTGACGCTGATCTGATGATTTAATCCCTGTTTTTTATCTTCACTCTCCGCCGCATCCTGCGCGCGCGATGCGGTCTGTGTCACAGAGACCATCAGACGTTCGGTAAGCCGCAGCGTGGTGCGCCAGGAAGCGGCCTGATAATTCTCGCTAACCAGTCCGCCCGCCATTACCGCCATAAAGTGATTCTGATAAACACTGGTGGAACCGACCACCAGAGGGAACTGCTCATCGGTTAAACGCAGTCGTCCAACAGCCAGAGAGGTTCCGGCATCTGCCAGTGTAAGGTTGGCTTTCGCCTGAATGTAGGGAATAGTCTGCTGCTGACGATTGCCGGACTGATCGTGGCTGATGATCTCAAAATCGTCTGACTGATTGATGGCTGGGATGTCCGCGAGTGTATTCATACCGGCTTTAACCTGAAAGGTCTTCAGCAAAATGCCAGCCTGCCAGACTTCAGCGTTACCCGCTTGTGACACCAGCAGATCCAGCGAAACACCACCGTTTCCGCCATTCTGTAACCCGCGCTCCGGCACTATTTGTGCGCCCAGCAGATTGATACCTGAGAACAATGAATCACCCGCGGTGATCTCACCAATCTGTATCACCGAAGCCCAGCCGGGAACGGAACGCTGGCCATAGCTGTAGAGCCGGGTCAACTGATGCTTTTCATCCTGACTGGCGTAACTCTGCCCGCTGCGGAAAATCCAGTTATTGATGTTGGCACCGATCTCAGAGGTCAGCGTCTGGGAGTCGTGGTTCTCTCCGGCGCGCGTCTGATACTGATAGCGTCGGCCATCGTAGTTAACAATCAGGGCGTTACCCCCGCTGGAATAGTGCTGTTCATTTAACAGATCGCTGGCCGGAACCCTGAGCAAAAGGCTGCTGCGATCGACCTGTTGTTCCATCAGGATCGGGCTTTCTATCGGCAGTTGCAGACAGGCAGCGTGATCCACGCGACGAAAGCGTTCAGGATTAACACCCAGCGTTTGCAACAGTTCGACTGACCAGCAGGGATTGCCAGCCTGATCGAACGTCAGGATATGTACGCCTTTACTCTGATCATTAACGACAATATTGACGGGTTGTTCGCCCGGAAGAAAATGCGTGCCTGCATCAAGCAGTTCTGCGGCACTGGCGTCGTAGCCGAGTGCTTTCAGCATCTCCTGGTCATAACCGTTTGCCGCCAGCGCATTGGCTGAAGTGATAAAAAGGCCGAATAGTAAAAATGGTTTCATGGCTGACAGCAGTCGTACTTATAACTTCGCATCGAACGGCGTGGTCAATATTCCGTACCGGGTAACAGGGTGCAGACGAACTGATGTCACGTTGTCTGCTGCACTCGCAGGCAAAGACACAGAAAATTTCTCGCCGGGCAGAATGTAGGTGTTTTTCAGCTCAACCGACTGCTTACCGGGCAGCAGGTCCACCTGTTTGGTCAGTCTGACAATATAAGGCGTAGGGTTCTCAACGCTCAGGGATGAACCTGTGCGCTGGAAAGTCAGACCAGTCCAGGGCGAAGTATTTAAAGGCAGATCAGCGGGAGAAATAATGACCGGAATATTCTGGCCAATCAGAATACGGGCGCGATTTTTCTTGCCATCATCCTGGGGGATAGAAACAAAATCAATGCGCTGCATTTTTTGCTTATCAAGCTTCACGCCATCTTTTAATACCACACGGATCTGCTGTTTTTTTCCACCATCGACACGCACCAGTTGTGGCGTAATAATCAGCTTATTTTCCGGATCTTCAGGAATGGTCTGCAGGCTACTGTGCAGCAGTGCGGTACTGTTATCGGTATTCAGCACATTGATGGTGACTTCACGATTTTGATCGTCGAGGAATAATACCGGTACCTCGGGTTTCATTCCGGCTGCGTATACCGCAGAGGCAGATAATGAAAACAGAACGCTGAGAGAGAATGCTTTGATCAATGTATTCATATCCGAAGCTCTAATAAGCGAAGGCCCGATAGCCTTCGCTGGAACAATCAAAAATTACAGATAAACAACGGAGAAAGTTACGTTGCCGTCGATGGGTACTTCTTCACCAGTCGGATAGAGGCTGGCGTTCTTCAGAATGATTTGTGGAGAAAGGGTGTAGGTTGATTTGGTCAGTGCAACGGGTGCAGCTGTGTCAGCATCAGAAGCCAGAGCAAAATAGCCATTTTTTTCCAGAACTGCAGTGCTCGTCGCTGAAAGTGTGGTTGCGGTCCAGGTCGCCTTGTCGGTGCTGGTTAGCACATGGGTGTTAGCCGTACCATCAGCCGTTGCAGCCGTAATACCTATAGCCATCAGACCCACTTTGCCCTGCGCACTGTCGGTACCCAGACCAAACAGGTTGGTGCTGAGGAAGCTAGAAGAGAACTTCATCTGCTCTTCGACCTCAGCCAGCGTCATTGCGCTGGCTGTGCGGTTGTCAGTGGTCTGGATTGCGGTTGCGGCAGCAGCGTCGCAATCCACATTCAGGGTCACATCATTACCCGCTTTGATATTATAAGCTGTGGTCAGCGTAGACGCGGCGATGTTACCGAATTCAACAGTTGCTGAACTCAGCGACACATCACAGGTGGCTGGGGTAATCGTACCGGTGATTGCAAGTGTCGCGGATTCAGCAGCCTGACCCGCAAAGCTGACAGAAGCCATCGCGGCGACAACGGCTGTGCTTAACAGTAATTTACGCATAATAGTTCTCTGTTTAGTGATTTAAGTAAAGAGCCGAACTAAACATACCGATTTGGCTCTTCGGTTAGTTTCATTAATTCGAACGCAATGCCAGTATGAATAACAGACGTGAGGCGCAATGCATCTTTACTCATTAAGATGAGACATTGATTTCAAATAATGATTTCCCTGATTTGTGGGATTTATTTCAGGATGGGTAGGCTAACATATTCGTTTATTAATGGTTCAGGTTAGTAATAAGTAAATTTATCATCATTTGGTGATTGTTGTTGATAGGAGGTTTTGTTTTTTTGAAATGCAGTAATGAGTAACCTGGCCATTAAGCGATAAAGTAGAGAGGTAACAGAAAGGGCGGTGCCATATGATTTAATAATTAACAAACGATGTTATGTGCGTGTTATGGTAGGTAATGCTATTCACATAAACGGAAAGGATCAAATTATTTTCTATCACAGGCTTATTTAAAGTTATTTTATCATCATTTGATGACTTATTTTTCGAGGTTGTTGCTGGAAAAACAGGGCGACGCTGTTGTTGAGTTTCAGGATGTACTGTTAAAACGGGCAAAATAAATAATCTCGATAAGAGATCTTATTTTCAAAGCAGCGTTTCGGTAAGAACCGGCTTGTCCGTTTTTTCATTCAGATGAAAAGGCTCTCAGTGCGTGATGCATTACTGGCGGCATGCCAGCGCCTGGCTCAGAAGAGATATGTGGCAGAACCCGCTTCTATGTTTGCGCCCATCTTCTTCATTCAAATGAGGGATCAGATGTGTTTCATGCCTGACGCCAACGCTCATGGGCTGTGTCATCGGCAGCGGATAATTGTATTCAGGAAGCTGTAAAGTCAGTACCGTGTCACGGGGCAGTATTACGGCGCGTTCAATCACCTTCTCCAGTTCATACACACGCTGGCCCACGCATAAGGGCTTACTGCTGTCTGACAATATAATCAGCTGGCTGCATGAACCTGGCAGCACCTTTGATATATTGCGCGCCATGGATCTGAATCCAGGCTGCTCCCATGTTTCGCGGAAAACAAAAAGGACCTACGCTGTTAACGTAAGTCCTTAAAATTTGGTGGCCCCTGCTGGGTTTGAACCAGCGACCAAGCGATTATGAGTCGCCTGCTCTAACCACTGAGCTAAGGGGCCAGCGGAGCGGGGATTATAAAGTATCTCTTCAGGGCAATCCAGCACTCCGCCACTGGTTGCTGAAATAAGCAGCAGCGATTTAGCTGCTGATTTCTATAACAAATCTGGCAACGTCTGAAGCTGCAGTCGCAAAACGGCACGGACAATGCTTCTCCGTGCCGTGAACGAAACCGCACTTCAGCCGCGATAAGTTAACGCTGGCTTAGTTCTGACGATAGCGGGATGCCGATTTGTCCCGTGAAAGGTGAGGAACCATTGCACCACGCGCCTGATCGTAATCGTGCCACATCAGAAGATCTTCCAGTGCCGGAATGGTTACCGCCTCTTTGCTGTCGAGACCGGCAAGCGCGGCGTCGACCATCTCATCAACGTCCATCAGCATCTCAGCCGGGATTTCATTAATTGACTGACCTGCACGGTCAAAGATTTCGGTGCGCGTCGCGCCGGGTAAGACGGCCTGTACCTGCACGCCGCTCCCGGCGAGTTCTCGCTGCATGCCGCGCGTCAGAGTCAGCACATAAGACCTGGTGGCGTTATAGGCACCATTGAACATTTCGTGCATTAGCGACAGCACCGAGGCGATATTGATAATGATGCCGTGACCGCGTGCTTTGAATGCCCGACCAGCCGCCTGTGCCAGACGGGTTGGGGCCAGAATATTTAACACCAGCATGCTGTTGATGCGTGTGATGTCTGCCTCCAGAAACTCGCCTTCCACGCTCATGCCCGCGTTGTTCAGCAGCAGCGTAATCTCTGGGTTGTTCGCCAGCTCCGACTCCACGCGCTTCAGGTCCTGCTCCTCCGTTAAGTCAGCCTTCATGACTGTCACCCGGATAGCGTGCTGTTGTGCCAGTGCATCCGCCAGGGTGGTGAGTCGCGCCTGATCACGGGCGACCAGGATCAGATCATAACCGCGTGCTGCCAGTCGTTTTGCATAAGTCGCGCCGATACCGCTGGATGCGCCGGTGATTAATGCTGTGCCTGATTTTGACATCTTTTCTTCCTCGTATGATGATCGTCATAATAGCTACAAATATGACGACCATCATATCAGCCGTCAAGCTGGAATATGATGACCGTAATAATTACTATAATAGCCAGACGCTACCGGGCAGAAATCGAAGGAAATAAGATGGAGAAGCAGAGCAGCAAAGCACAAACGCGGCAGCGTATCCTTGATGAGGCGGCGCGTGTGATGCGTGAAACCGGCACCGAAGGAATCGGTGTAGCGGCGCTGATGAAGCGGGCAGGGCTGACGCATGGCGGTTTTTATGCGCATTTTGCGTCACGTGAGGAGCTGGTTGAGGAGGTGCTGAAGCATATGTTTGCTGAAACCGATATCTTTAAGCCCGCTCAGTCCGTGACTCAGCCAGCGCAGCAGCTGGCAGACTTTATTGATAGCTACCTATCCGAGGCGCATCGTAATGCACCAGCACAGGGCTGTCCGCTGGCAGCGCTGGTGAGCGAAGTGGCGCATCTTCCCCAACCTACGCGGCAAATCTTCGCCCAGGGTTTCAATACGATGCATGCCAGTCTGACGCAGTTGCTGAGTGAGCTGGGGTGGGCAGAAGCGGATGCGCTGGCTTCAAGCATGATGGCAGAGATGATTGGTGCGCTGGCGCTGGCGCGAGCCTGTCCGGATGCGGAGCAGGCCAGCCTGATGCTGCAACGCAGTCGTGCAGCGCTGAAGCAGCGCACGCTGGAGGTCGCTGCATGAGTGAACATGCTATCCGCGACATCATCAGTTCCGGTCTTGATGTGCTGTTCTGCGGTATTAATCCAGGCCAGTCAACGGCCCATCATGGGTTCCACTTTGCGCATCCTGGTAATCGTTTCTGGAAAGTGATCCATCTGGCGGGATTCACCCGGGAACAGCTGAAACCCGAAGAGGAGCTGCGCCTGACAGAAACCGGCTGCGGCATCACGATGCTGGTCGAGCGGCCCACGGTGCAGGCGAATGAGTTAGCCCCTGATGAGCTGAGGGACGGCGGTAAACGCCTGATGCAGAAGGTGCTGGATTACCAGCCCGCCGCGCTGGCGATTCTGGGTAAAGATGCGTTTCGTCGCGCCTTTAAGCAGAGCAAAGTCGAATGGGGAAAACAGCCGATCTGTATGGGGAAAACGCAGGTGTGGGTGTTGCCGAATCCCAGCGGCCTGAATCGCGCATCACTGGACGAAATGGTTGAGGCGTATCGTCAGCTCTGGCTGGCACTGCATCCGGAGAGCAGTTGAACCTGCGAAGGGCAGGGGAAAGGCGCTAACAGGCAGGCATAAAAAACCCCGGCGAACCGGGGTCTTGTCGGACTTAATCGTCGAGGAAGCTACGCAGCACTTCCGAACGGCTCGGATGGCGCAGTTTACGCAGGGCTTTCGCTTCAATCTGACGAATACGCTCACGCGTAACGTCAAACTGTTTGCCCACTTCTTCCAGCGTATGGTCCGTGTTCATATCGATACCGAAACGCATGCGCAGTACTTTCGCTTCACGCGCGGTCAGGCCAGCCAGCACATCGTGGGTAGCAGAACGCAGGCTCTCTGAGGTAGCAGAATCCAGCGGCAGCTCCAGCGTGGTGTCTTCGATAAAATCGCCCAGATGTGAATCTTCATCATCACCAATCGGCGTCTCCATCGAGATCGGCTCTTTAGCGATTTTCAGCACTTTGCGGATTTTATCTTCCGGCATCAGCATACGCTCAGCCAGCTCTTCCGGCGTGGGTTCACGGCCCATCTCCTGCAGCATCTGGCGCGAAATACGATTGAGCTTGTTGATGGTCTCAATCATATGCACCGGAATACGGATGGTACGCGCCTGGTCAGCGATAGAGCGGGTGATCGCCTGACGGATCCACCAGGTCGCATAGGTCGAGAACTTGTAACCACGGCGATATTCAAACTTATCTACCGCTTTCATCAGGCCGATATTACCTTCCTGAATCAGGTCGAGGAACTGCAGACCGCGGTTGGTATATTTCTTGGCAATCGAAATAACCAGACGAAGGTTCGCTTCCACCATCTCTTTCTTGGCGCGACGGGCTTTGGCTTCACCGATCGACATGCGACGGTTAATGTCTTTAACCTGTTCAATGGTCAGGCCGGTCTCTTCTTCAACCTGTGCCAGTTTCTGCAGGGAACGCATCACGTCATCCTGCACTTCCAGCAGCTTCTCAGACCAGGGCTTGTTCATTGCCAATGCGGCTTTGAACCAGCTTTCGTTGGTTTCGTTGCCGGTAAACAGCGTGATGAAATTTTTCTTCGGCATTTTGCACAGCTCAATACAGAGCTTCATGATCAGACGTTCCTGGGTACGGACACGTTCCATCATGGTGCGCATACTGCCTACCAGGTAATCGAACTGCTTCGGTACCAGGCGGAACTGCTTAAAGACGTCGGAGAGGTTCTGGATTTCGGCAACGGCGGCAGCATGACTGCGACCTTTGCTTTTAATCACGTCGCGGGTGGTTTCATACTGCTTACGCAGGTCAGAAAACTTCTCGCGTGCCAGTTCCGGGTCGATAGAATTATCGTCGTCGGAGCTGTCATCATCTTCTTCATCTTCTTCATCGTCGTCGTTACGATCGGCTTCAGAAAGTTCGGAACCCACGTGCGTTGCCGTCGGGGCCAGATCTTCTTCTGCGTTAGGATCGACGAAACCCGTGATCAGATCGGAGAGGCGTGATTCACCTGCTTCAACTTTGTCGTACTGATCGAGAAGATAAGTAATCGCTTCAGGGTATTCGGCTACAGAACACTGAACCTGGTTGATACCGTCTTCAATACGCTTGGCGATGTCGATTTCGCCTTCGCGCGTCAGCAGTTCAACGGTACCCATTTCACGCATATACATGCGAACCGGGTCAGTGGTACGCCCGATTTCAGATTCAACGCTGGATAACACCTGAGCGGCAGCTTCCGCGGCATCTTCGTCAGTATCGGAGCTGTTTTCATTCAGCATCAGATCGTCGGCATCGGGGGCTTCTTCAACCACCTGAATACCCATGTCGTTAATCATCTGGATGATGTCTTCGATCTGATCGGAGTCGACGATATCTTCCGGCAGATGGTCATTGACCTCAGCATAGGTCAGATAGCCTTGCTCCTTACCACGGGTGACAAGAAGCTTGAGCTGTGACTGCGGGTTTTGCTCCATAAGACGGTATCCACACTTCTGTTAAATTAGATTGGTGTCGGTCGGCAGCGCGCCAACAATAGCAGTGAAGGCGTTTAATTCTTGCCGCTGCCTTCGTCGCGGCGTGGGCTTTGCCCAACAGTAATCGGCACTTAAGCCGCTTGTATAAATTTTTGGTGGTACAGGCCTGGCTTACTCGCCATTCTGCTTCCCGGCAGTGCTCGCTTCCTCACGTACTTTAGTACGCTGCGGGAGCTGTGCGCTGGCGGTAACCAGACTGGCTTCGACGCCAACGGCCCTTAATTCCTGTGCTGACGGCCTGGCTTACTCGCCATTCTGCTTCCCGGCAGTGCTCGCTCTCCTCACGTACTTTAGTACGCTGCGGGAGCTGTGCGCTGGTGGTAACCAGACCAACGGCCTTTGATTCCTGTGCTGATGGCCTGGCTTAACGCTCCCGGCCTTAAAACAGCCACGCTGCCCTTCGTCAGAACGGGCAGCGTGATAAATTACTTCCTGGCAAACGCCTGACTGAGTGTCCAGAGTTCACGACGCTCATCGGCGCTCAGTCCCTGGGTGCGCTCACGCGCAATCAAAAATTCCAGGCGCTCTTCAAGAGCAGAGTCGTAGATGCTGGCCAGCGAGTCCTGAAACACCGCTTCGGCTTCTTCATCTACTATCATGTGGTTCCAGATCGCCAGCGTTTCAAGCGTCTGACTAAAATTTGTTCCGCGATATAACTCTAGTAGCTGTCCGGTGGTCAATCCAGGATTCTCAGTACAACGACCCACTAACTCAATAAATAGCGGTAAACCCGGCATTTTTGACTCAGACAGCCCATCAAGCGAAGGTACCATAGTAGCCAGCTGCGGGTTCTGAATCAGAAGGGCGATCAGCACACGCATGGTGGTCCGTTTCAGCGTTGGCGCAACTGGTGCCGTTCCGCTTGAAGCCTGCTTCGGCATCAGCTTTTCAAGCTGATTGTCGTCAAGAATACCGAGCTTGTTCCCCAGTTCCTGACGCATATAAATACGTAAGGTCTCACCAGGGATCTGGGTAATCAGCGGTAAAGCCAGTGTGCTCAGACGCGCTTTTCCGTCGCGTGAGCTCAGATCTACCTGCGGCAACAGGCTATCAAACAAAAACGAAGAGAGCGGCATCGCCTGCTCCATCCTCGCTTCGAAAGCGGCTTTACCCTCTTTACGTACCAGCGTATCCGGGTCTTCGCCATCGGGTAAAAACATAAAGCGTAGCTGACGACCATCATTCATGTAAGGCAATGCGGTCTCAAGCGCACGCCATGCCGCTTCACGACCCGCCCTGTCGCCGTCATAACAGCAGATCACGGTGTCGGTACTGCGAAACAGCAACTGAATGTGTTCGGCCGTGGTCGAGGTGCCTAACGACGCGACGGCATAATCGATGCCATACTGCGCCAGCGCAACCACATCCATGTATCCCTCGACCACTAACAGGCGGGCGGGTTCAGGATGATTTTTTACTGCTTCATACAGGCCATAGAGCTGGCGGCCTTTATGGAAAATCGGTGTTTCCGGCGAGTTCAGGTATTTCGGCGTTTCGTTACTCAGGACACGTCCGCCAAAACCGATGACGCGGCCACGCTTATCGCGGATCGGAAACATGACGCGGTCGCGAAACCGGTCATAGGTACGGCCTTTGTCATTGCTGACCAGCATGCCCGCTTCCATCAACGATTCACGGTCTTCCGATTGCTTACCAAAACGCTTGAGAACGTTATCCCAGCCGGCTGGCGCATAACCTATGGCGAAATGATTGATGATGTCGGCGCTCAGACCACGACGATCAAGATAGTCGCGTGCTGGCTGCGCACTGGATTGCTGCAGACCCTGCTGATAAAAACCGTTCAGGCTCTCCATCAGCTGATACAGGCTCTGGCGCTGATGGCGTTCCATCTGGCTTGGCCCGCTGCCTGCTTCGTAAGGCACGTCTAAACCGTGGGAAGTGGCTAACTCTTCAATACTTTCAACAAACTCCAGACGATCAAAGTTCATTAAAAAGTCGATAGCGTTGCCATGTGCACCACAGCCAAAACAGTGATAGAACTGCTTTTCGCCGTTTACGGTGAAAGAGGGCGTTTTTTCATTATGGAAAGGACAACACGCATGGAAATTCTTACCCTGCTTTTTCAGCTTAACGCGGGCATCGATAAGATCCACGATATCCGTGCGGGCAAGTAAATCGTTGATAAATACGCGTGGAATTCGTCCAGCCATACGCCCCAGATTTTCAGCTCATAAACGGCAACAAGCCGCGCTTCCTTTCGGAAAGCACGGCCTTTTACTTGACTCTGTCTGCGTGAATCACGCGGTGGAGGCGGACCTCCGGAACGACTTAGTACAGACGAGTGCGGCGTGCGTTTTCGCGAGCCAGTTTCTTGGCGTGACGCTTAACTGCTGACGCTTTAGCGCGCTTACGTTCGGTAGTCGGTTTTTCATAGAACTCACGACGACGAACTTCAGCCAGAACGCCTGCTTTCTCGCATGAACGCTTGAAGCGACGCAGTGCTACGTCAAATGGCTCGTTTTCACGTACTTTAATTACCGGCATGTAACTCTCACCTCGATAAAATTCGGTTTTGCTGCTGACTGCGGCGCCAGCACATTTCAAAATGGTGCAGCATTTTACTCCAACTCATGTTGGTTTGTAAAGCACCATGGATAATTTGAAACCAACAGGAGCGTTTGCCTGTGCGGCTGCCGGTTTTTCCAGGGGCGGGAGTATAGCGCACTCTTTAGCCGACAGAAAATGACTTTTTACGCGGGATGTCCGCGCTGCACCTCCCATTGCTGTGATAAACTGCGCGCCGCAAGAATGAGGTGATGCAATGCGAATTCTGGGTATTGAAACGTCGTGCGATGAAACCGGCATCGCAATCTATGATGACGAGGCTGGATTACTGGCTAACCAGCTCTACAGCCAGGTAAAACTGCACGCTGATTATGGTGGGGTGGTGCCGGAACTGGCCTCACGCGATCACGTGCGTAAAACCGTGCCGCTGATTCAGGCGGCGCTGAAAGAAGCGGGGCTTGAGCCGCAGCAGATTGATGCCGTCGCTTACACTGCCGGTCCCGGACTGGTCGGCGCGCTACTGGTCGGTGCCACCATTGGTCGCGCGCTGGCGTTTGCATGGAAAGTGCCTGCCGTGCCGGTTCATCATATGGAAGGCCACCTGCTGGCACCAATGCTCGAAGAGAATCCACCGGAGTTTCCGTTTGTCGCACTGCTGGTCTCCGGCGGACACACCCAGCTGATTAGCGTCACCGGCGTCGGTGAATATGAATTGCTGGGTGAATCGATCGATGATGCTGCGGGCGAAGCCTTTGATAAGACGGCGAAGCTGCTCGGTCTGGATTATCCGGGCGGGCCGATGCTGTCGAAGATGGCGCAGCAGGGCACGGCGGGGCGTTTTACCTTCCCGCGGCCGATGACCGATCGTCCGGGCCTGGACTTCAGCTTCTCCGGCCTGAAAACCTTTGCCGCTAATACCATTCGTGCCAACCCTGATGATGCGCAGACCCGTGCTGATATCGCCCGCGCCTTTGAAGATGCGGTGGTGGATACACTGTCGATCAAATGCAAGCGCGCGCTGGATCAGACCGGCTTTAAGCGTCTGGTGATTGCCGGTGGCGTCAGCGCTAACCGCACATTGCGCGAGCAGATGGCGATCATGATGCAAAAGCGCGGCGGGGAAGTGTTTTACGCCCGTCCAGAGTTCTGTACTGACAACGGTGCGATGATCGCGTACGCGGGCATGGTGCGGTTAAAAGGCGGAACACGGGGCGAGTTAAGCGTCAGCGTGCGACCGCGCTGGCCGCTGGCGGAGTTGCCCGCCATCTGAAATAAAAAAAGCCGGCTTGCCGGCTTTTTTTATGGCTAAGATTTCTTTTTGCGCTTCCAGATCTTGCCTTCCTGACCGCGCCACAGCCGCTGAATATTATCGTGATGACGCAGCAGGATCAGACAGGAGAGCATGGAAACCGGAAAGGTGAACTGCGGTTTGAACCACCAGACATAAAATGGCGCGATCAGTGCACTGACAATCGCCCCCAGCGAGGAATAGCCGCTGAGTAGAACTGTGAGCAGCCAGGTGCCGGTGACCAGCCCGGTTAAGTCCCAGCCAATCGGCGCAATCGCGCCAAATGCCGTTGCGACGCCTTTGCCACCGCGAAAGTGAAAGAACACCGGATAAATATGACCGAGACAGGCGGCAATGGCGGTCAGGCCAAGATAGAGCGGCGTCACGTGCATCAGATAAGCCAGCCAGACCGGTACCATCCCTTTCAGCACATCAAACACCAATACGCTGGCTGCTGCGGCTTTACCGCCCAGACGCAGTACGTTGGTGGCACCCGGATTACCGGAACCGTGTGTGCGGGGATCGGGCAGGCCAGCGAGTTTGCAAACCAGAATCGCACTGGAAATCGAACCGCAAAGATACGCGAAAATAATCATACCAAGCGCGAAAGCACTCATAACACCGTACCGTTCCCTTTAGGGTCGTTTTGATCTCATCAACTGTGGATAATACGCATAATCCGCCGGAAGTGGTATCCGGCTTAGCCAAAAACAGAGACCCTCATCATGGATATCGTATTTATAGAACAACTCACGGTGTTCACCACCATTGGCGTTTACGACTGGGAACAGGGTATACAGCAGAAGCTGGTGCTCGATGTCGAAATGGCCTGGGATAACCGCCTGGCAGCCAGCAGCGACGATGTGAAAGATTGTCTCAGCTATGCCGATGTCTCCTCGGCGATTCTTACCCATCTGAACGGGGGGCGTTTTGCCCTGGTTGAGCGGGTGGCTGAAGAAATCGCGGATCTGTTGATGAACCGTTTCAATTCGCCTGGCGTACGCATAAAGGTAAGCAAACCGGGCGCTGTAGCCCAGGCTGCGCAGGTTGGCGTGCGAATTGAGCGCGGGACTATTCCTAAATAAATACGATGTGATTGCCATCACAATGAAACCAAACCAAATTACTGTCTGTCATAGCGTGGACCGTTTCGTTACAGCAGGCGAAACGGAGCGGAACTTAAGGTTTAATTCAGGCTAATTGCGGCATGATTTCAGGCGATAGCAACGCGCTACCGCCTTTTTAATGGTTTTGAAACGGATAGAGGAAACATTTGATGGCAGATATTCATCAGCTTTGGGTAGCTGCAATCCTGGGCGTTGTGGAAGGGCTGACCGAATTTTTACCGGTCTCATCCACAGGGCACATGATTATAGTGGGTCACCTGCTGGGCTTTGAAGGTGAAAAAGCCGAGACCTTTGAAGTTGTGATCCAGTTAGGATCGATTCTGGCTGTAGTAGTGATGTTCTGGCGTCGTCTGTTTGGCCTGATCGGCATTCACTTTGGCGAAGTCAAACATGAAGGTGTCGGCACCGGTCGTCTGTCGCTGATCCATATCCTGCTGGGCATGGTTCCGGCTGTGGTAGTGGGCCTGGTGCTGCACGATCAGATCAAAACGCTGTTCAATCCGATCAACGTGATGTACGCGCTGGTCGTGGGAGGGGTTCTGCTGCTGGCCGCAGAGTATCTCAAGCCAAAACAGCCGAAAGCCGTAGGCGTCGATGATATTACCTATCGCCAGGCGTTTATGATTGGCTGTTTCCAGTGCTTAGCGCTGTGGCCGGGCTTCTCACGTTCCGGTGCAACCATCTCCGGCGGGATGCTGATGGGGGTGAGCCGCTATGCCGCGTCAGAGTTCTCCTTCATCCTGGCTGTGCCAATGATGATGGGTGCGACCGTACTGGACATGTACAAGAGCATCGGCTTCCTGACCATGGCCGACTTTCCGATGTTCGCCGTGGGTTTTGTCACGGCGTTTATCGTGGCGCTGATTGCGATTAAAGCCTTCCTTGAGCTGATCAAACGCATCTCTTTTGTCTCGTTCGCCATTTACCGCTTCATCGTGGCGGCAGCGGTTTACATGGTCTTCATGTAAACCCGTGGCAGCCTGCTAGTCAGGCTGCCCGATCGCCAGACCCTGCGCGACGGCGGCGATTCGCCGTCGCGTCATCTCTTCCCGCACTTCCATCCCTTTAAAGCCCGCTTCGACAACAGCTTTAGTTGGCACCGCCTGTGCCAGCGCAAAAGCACGACGCAAATAGTCGCCCTGCGGATAAGGCATACTCTCCAGCCCGGCACGCCCACGCGCATCTGCTTCGCTGGTCAGCGCCATCTGCTCAACACGCTGTGGCTTACGCCAGGCATCGATGCGGTCAAACAGCGCCACCAGCGACGCCGCAGATTGCCGTTCAATGGTGTGCACCATGTCGTGAAATTCGGTCACGATCAGCGCCAGATCGCGAATTGCGTTGGGCACCCGCAGCCGCTGACACAGCGCCTCGACCAGTGGAACGCCTGCCAGGCCATGACCGTGATGGCTTGGCCACAGCTCAGGGGGTGTCAGCGCTTTACCGACGTCATGGAACAGCGTAGCAAAGCGCACATCGATTTCGCTGGAAAGCGCGGCGGCCATCGCCAGCGTCATCAGCGTATGCACACCGGTGTCGATCTCCGGGTGCCATTTAATCGGTGCAGGAATACCAAACAGATTATCCAGCTCAGGAAACAGCACCTGCAACGCACCGCAGTCGCGCAGCACCTGAAAATAGACCTGCGGATTACGTGAATTCAGCGCTTTTTCCGTCTCTTTCCACACCCGTTCGGCAGTGAGATTCGACAGCTCACCGCTTGTGGCCATCTGCTGCATCAGTCGCTGAGTTTCGGGGGCAATACGAAAGTTGAGATGGGCAAAACGCGCAGCAAAGCGCGCGACGCGCAATACCCGCAGCGGATCTTCACTGAAGGCTTCCGAGACGTGACGCAGCAGGCGCTGGGCAATATCGCGCTGGCCGTTGTAGGGATCAACCAGCTCGCCGTTTTCATCCCGGGCGATGGCATTGATGGTCAGATCGCGGCGCTGTAAGTCCTGCTCCAGCGTCACGTCGGGTGCGGACCAGGTGACAAAGCCGGTGTAGCCTTTCCCGTTTTTCCGCTCAGTCCTGGCCAGCGCATACTCTTCGCGACTGACGGGATGCAGAAAAACGGGAAAATCGCGACCGACCTGTTGATAACCCCGCTCAAGCATGGCTTCGGGCGTGGAACCTGTCACCACCCAATCTTTGTCTGTAACCGGCAGATTCAGCAGCGCATCACGCACCGCACCGCCAACAAGAAACGTCTTCACGCAAAACTCCAGAGAAAAAGAAATAACCTGCACGCCGGGCGTATCCCGCGCCTGAAATCAGCGGTGCATCTCATTTTATTGTTGCACAGATTCTTCGGATTGCAGACATGCCAAAGGGGGGATCCTGCGATCCCCTGCTCAAACCCGACAGAAGGGAGTCAGTTCATCCAGCGATCGCTTTTCTTACGGCGCGGCAGCATATGCGGCAATAAGAGTCCCAGTAGCAGGCCAACACCCAGCACGCCGCCGCCATACATAAACCACTGCATGATGATGGTGCGCTGCTTGTCATCCAGCTGAACGTTAGCGGCGCTGACTTTCTTCTGGGCGACGATCAGCTCATTTTTCAGCTTCTGGTTCTCGCCTTTCAGCCCGTTGATCACGCCATCGCTGCTGGCGACTTTGTTCTGCATCTCGGCGGTACGCTGGTTCCAGCTGTTGTCGATGTTATCCAGCTTGGCTGTCAGATCTTTTACCTGCTGCTCAAGCTGCGGCACCCGGGTGCGCAGGCTCGGATTGGCGCTCAGTTGCGACAGGGGGATCCAGGTGGTGCGGCCTTCCGAATCAAGGATCTGGCCATAATGGGTGTCATTGTTGGTCTGTAACAGCTGTACCTCTTCCCCGGCGTTCAGCTTACCGAGCAGGCGGAACTGATCGCCTGGCCCGCTGCGTACCCAGGTTGAGAGTTCATCAGAAACATAGCGTTTTTCGTCGGCGTGGGCAGGTGCAAGGGTGCTGAGGGCCAGCAAAGTGAGTCCAGCGAGTGTGATTTTTTTCATTCGATTTCGTTTGGCTTAGTCTGACTAAAATTTACCGGCACAGTCTGGAGAGGCCTCGCATAAATCTGAATGAGAACTATCCTGGTCTCATGAGAGTGCGAAAAGGTCTGCGAAAGAGCAAAGAAAGCAGAGACAGCGCGGCTTCTGTGCATTAATCTTCGCCTGATAACCCCTTGCCCTCCAGGCGACAGCGTGAGTAACCTGCTGATAATCGCCTGAAATATGCAGGAAAACCCCTCTTAAGTGCCAGCGGCGTAGTGAATAAAAAATTATGACCATCGAAATCGAACTAAAGTTCATTGCAACTCCACAGGCGGCCGGGAAACTGGCTGAACTGCTCTCCACTCTGCCGCATCAGCATCAGGCTGCTCGCGAGCTGACCAACATCTACTTCGAAACCGACGACAACCAGCTTCGGCGCTGGGACATGGGATTGCGTATCCGTGGCGTCGATCAGCGGTATGAAATGACACTGAAAGCGGCGGGCCAGACGCTTGGCGGGCTGCATCAGCGTCCGGAATACAACGTTGAACTCAGCGAGCCGGTGCTGGATATTGCTCGCCTTCCTGCAGACATCTGGCCGCAGGGCACCGATGTCGCGGTGCTGCAACAGCGATTACAGCCGTTATTCACCACCCATTTCCAGCGTGAAATCTGGCTCGTCACGACGGGCAACAGTGAAATTGAAGTGGCGTTTGATCAGGGCGAGGTTACGGCGGGTGATCTCAGCGAACCGCTTTGCGAGATAGAACTCGAGCTGAAGCGCGGCGAACGCCAGGATCTGCTGGCTTTTGCGCAGCAGCTGGCGGCGCTGGGTGGCCTGCGTATGGGCAGCCTGAGCAAAGCCGCTCGCGGTTATCAACTGGCGCAGGGTAATCCGCCACGCCAGATTGAGGCTTTCCCGCTGCTGAAAGCTGGCGCTAAAGCGACGATAGAGCAGGGCATGGTCGCTGCGATGTCGGCTGGCTTGCGTCACTGGCAATATCATGAAGAAGTCTGGCTGCGAGGCAACGCGGCGGCGCAGGATGCGGTGCGCGAAGCGCTGGATCTGCTGCGCCAGGCGTTCAGCCTGTTTGGTGCGCTGGTACCACGCAAAGCCAGCAGCGCCCTGCGCCAGCAACTGACTACGCTGGAAGAGACGCTGGTGAACGAAGAGCAGGTGGCGGCGACGTTCTGCTTATCTTCTCTCTCGGTTAAAACGCAGCTTGCGCTGACCCACTGGCTGGCTGAGTCTCAGTGGCGTCAGTGGATCGATGCCAAAGGGGAGGCCAAGCTGCAGGGTTCATTTAAGCGCTTCAGCGACATCATGCTGAGCCGCGTCAATGCTGACCTGAGAGAGACGTTCGTCACGGTCAGGCAGCCCAACGAATATCAGGACAAAGCCACGCGTCTGGCGCGTCAGCTGCTCACGGTGCATCTGCTGGCCGGATCCTATCCTGCAGAAACGGTGATGAGCTGGCTGGAACCGTGGCAGCAACTGCTGTCGGCGATTTATGAAAAGCAGTCATCCGGCTTAGCCTGGCTGACGTCGCAGGCTCTGAAACAGCAGCCATTCTGGCTCACCAGCGGCGCTGGCCGCTAACGAGTAATTCGTACCGCCATCAAGGAGGGAGTTATGTTGGCAGCACTTCCCGCGTTGCTACGCGATCAGGCTGAAGAGGCCGCCCGACAGCTTGGCGTTCCACTGGCTTCGCTCAGCCCGGAGCAGGCCGCCGGGCTGGCTTTCAGCGACTTTGTGCTGGAAAACCTGCAACAGCATCCCGACTGGTGGCAGACGATGCTCGATCAGCCGCCGCAGCCTGATGAGTGGCAGCACTACGCTGTGTGGCTAAATGAGGTGCTCAGCAGCATCGACAGTGAAGCGAGCCTGATGCGCGAACTGCGGCTGTTTCGCCGCCGTATGCTGGTGCGTATTGCCTGGATGCAGGCGCTGCAACACGCCACGACCGAACAGAGCCTGCAACAGCTCAGCGTCTTAGCTGAAGTGCTGATCAGCAGGGCGCGTGACTGGGTATATCAGGATTGCTGCCGTGATTTTGGTACGCCCTGTAATGCCGACGGCGACGCGCAGCCGCTGCTGATTCTGGGCATGGGCAAGCTGGGCGGCGGCGAACTCAATTTCTCGTCTGACATCGACCTTATTTTCGCCTGGCCGGAAAACGGCACCACGCGCGGCGGACGGCGTGAGCTCGACAATGCTCAGTTCTTTACCCGTATGGGCCAGCGGCTGATCAAAGTACTGGATCAACCCACCATGGATGGCTTTGTCTATCGTGTGGATATGCGGCTGCGGCCGTTTGGCGACAGCGGTCCGCTGGTGATGAGCTTCGCTGCGCTGGAGGATTACTACCAGGAGCAGGGACGCGACTGGGAGCGTTACGCTATGGTCAAGGCGCGACTGATGGGCGATGACCACGACCGTTGGAGCCTGGAGCTGCAGCAGATGCTGCGGCCCTTCGTTTACCGGCGTTACATCGATTTCAGCGTAATCCAGTCGCTGCGTAACATGAAAGGGATGATCAGCCGCGAGGTACGGCGTCGCGGGCTGAAAAACAATATCAAACTGGGCGCGGGCGGTATCCGTGAAACTGAGTTTATCGTACAGGTGTTCCAGCTGATTCGCGGCGGGCGTGAGCGCTCGCTTCAGTTACGTGCCCTGCTGCCGACGCTGGAGGCAATAAAAATACTGGCCCTGCTGCCAACTGAGCAGGTGGATGCGCTGCGTGATGCCTATCTGTTCCTGCGGCGGCTGGAGAATCTGCTGCAAAGCCTGGGCGACGAGCAGACCCAGACGCTGCCAGAAGATGAGCTGCATCGTGTCCGGCTGGCGTGGGCGATGAATTGTATCGACTGGCCTGCGCTGATGACCCAACTCGATGCTCAGATGGCAGCGGTACGGACAATCTTTGACGAGCTGATTGGGGAAGATACGCCTGAGATTGGCGATCAGCGTGAGCTGGGGGAGTTTCAGGTGCTGTGGCAGGACCAGCTGGAGGATAACGAGCTGGCACCGCTGGTGCCGCAGCTCAGTGACGATCATCGGCTTAGGCTGCATCAGAAGCTGGAGGCGTTTCGTCAGGACATCAGCCGGCGTACCATCGGCCCACGTGGCCGTCAGGCGTTGGATCAACTGATGCCGCGTCTGCTGAGCGAAGTCTGCCCGCGTGAAGATGCGGCGGTGACGCTGAGCCGTCTGACGCCGCTGCTGCTCGGCGTGCTGACCCGCAGCACCTATCTGGAGCTGCTGACCGAATATCACGGTGCCCTGCGTCACCTGATTCGCCTGTGCGCGGCCTCACCAATGGTAGCCAGCCAGCTGGCGCGTCACCCCCTGTTGCTGGATGAACTTCTCGATCCCGCCACGCTCTATCAGCCAACCGCCACCGACGCTTATCGCGATGAGCTGCGACAGTATCTGCTGCGCATACCCACTGAGGATGAGGAGCAGCAGCTGGAAGCGGTGCGGCAGTTTAAGCAGGCGCAGCATCTGCGTATTGCCGCCGCTGATATCGCGGGCACACTGCCGGTGATGAAAGTCAGCGATCATCTCACCTGGCTGGCTGAAGCAATCATCGACTCTGTGGTGCGTCAGGCGTGGAACATGATGGTGCAGCGCTATGGTCGTCCCTCTCACCTGAGCAATGAACATGAACGCGGTTTTGCCGTACTGGGTTACGGCAAGCTGGGTGGCTGGGAGCTGGGGTATAGTTCTGACCTCGATTTAGTCTTCCTGCATGACTGTCCGGCAGACGCCATGACAGAAGGGGAGCGTAGCATTGATGGTCGTCAGTTCTATCTGCGTCTTGCTCAGCGCATTATGCATCTCTTCAGTACCCGTACCGCCTCCGGCATTCTCTACGAAGTAGATGCGCGGCTGCGTCCTTCCGGTGCGGCGGGCATGCTGGTCAGTACTTTTGACGCGTTTGAAGAGTATCAGCGCAGTGAGGCCTGGACCTGGGAGCATCAGGCGCTGGTCCGGGCGCGCGTGGTATTTGGCGAAGCAGCGCTGGGTGATCGTTTCAACGCGATTCGTCAAACGATTCTGTCGCTGCCACGTCCTGCAGATGTGCTGCAAACCGAAGTGCGTGAGATGCGTGAAAAGATGCGTGTTCACCTCAGCAACAAGCATAAAGGTCGCTGGGATATCAAAGCCGATGCGGGCGGCATCACCGATATTGAATTCATCGCCCAATATCTTGTCTTACGCTACGCCGCTGAGCAGCCCGAACTGACACGCTGGTCTGACAATGTGCGCATTTTTGAGCTGATGGCGAAGTACCATAAAATGCCCGCCGATGAAGCGCAGGCGCTGACGCAGGCTTATGTCACGCTGCGCGACGCTCTGCATCATCGCGCCCTGCAGGCGCTGCCGGGCCACGTTGAGCCAGAGGCTTACACAGCGGAGCGGCAGACGGTTCTGAACAGCTGGCAGCGCTGGCTGATAACGCCTGCGTCTATCCTGGCGTGATGCTGATAGCATAAATCGCAACTGTGCTATCATCCGCGCACTATTTTTAATGCAGTCTGGAGTGTCTGGAATGAAAGTGACTCTGCCCGCGTTCGGCCAAGCCGCAGTGCTGGTTGTTGGCGATGTAATGTTGGATCGTTACTGGTATGGCCCAACCAGCCGTATCTCCCCTGAAGCCCCGGTTCCGGTGGTGAAAGTGGACACGGTTGAAGAGCGCCCTGGCGGCGCGGCAAACGTGGCGATGAACATTGCAGCACTCGGTGCCGCGTCCCGGCTAATCGGCCTGACCGGTGAAGATGATGCGGCGCGCGTGTTAAGTAACACGCTGAAAGACGTCAACGTTCATTGTGACTTCGTGGCGGTCAAAAGCCATCCGACCATTACCAAACTGCGCGTGCTTTCCCGCAATCAGCAGCTGATCCGCCTCGACTTTGAAGAGGGCTTTGAACAGGTCGATCCGGAGCCGATTCATCAGAAGATGCGTGAGTCACTGGCTGCTGCGGGTGCGCTGGTGCTGTCCGATTATGCCAAAGGCGCGCTCTCCAGCGTGCAGACCATGATTACCCTTGCGCGCGAAGCGGGCGTGCCGGTCTTGATCGATCCAAAAGGCACCGATTTTGCGCGCTACCGTGGCGCAACGCTGCTGACGCCGAATCTCTCCGAATTTGAAGCCGTGGTCGGCAAATGCAAAAACGAAGAGGAGATCGTGGCGCGCGGCACGCAACTGATCGCGGATTTTGACCTCTCCGCACTGCTGGTGACCCGTTCAGAAAATGGCATGACGCTGCTGCAGCCAGGCAAAGCGCCGCTGCATCTGCCGACTCAGGCGCAGGAGGTCTATGACGTGACCGGTGCCGGTGACACGGTGATTGGCGTGCTGGCAGCAGCACTGGCTGCGGGCGACTCGCTGGAAGAAGCCTGTTTCCTGGCTAACGCGGCGGCGGGCGTCGTGGTGGGTAAACTCGGTACCTCGACCGTCAGCACCGTTGAGCTGGAAAATGCGATTCATGCCCGCCCGGAACAGGGTTTTGGCATCATGACGGAAGCGCAGTTAAAAGCCGCCGTTGAGATGGCCCGCCGTCGTGGCGAAAAAGTGGTGATGACTAACGGCGTGTTCGATATTCTGCACGCCGGACATGTCTCTTACCTGGCGAACGCCCGCAAACTCGGCGATCGGCTGATTGTCGCGGTTAACAGCGATGCGTCCACTAAGCGTCTGAAAGGGGAGAGCCGTCCGGTCAATCCGCAGGAAAACCGCATGATCGTGCTGGGTGCGCTGGAAGCGGTCGACTGGGTGGTCGTCTTTGAAGAGGATACGCCGCAGCGGCTGATTGCGGGCATTCTGCCAGACCTGCTGGTCAAAGGCGGCGATTATAAGCCGGAAGATATTGCGGGTAGCAAAGAAGTCTGGGCAAATGGCGGCGACGTGCAGGTGCTGAACTTCGAAGATGGTATCTCCACCACCAACATCATCAAAACCATTCGCGGCAGCTAAGCAGAAAGTAAGCGGGAGTCTGGCTCCCGCTTAACGCTTATTCTGACTTGTTGTCCGGAACAGGTTTCACGACATCAGCAACCGGTGGCGGTGAAACGGCGGGTGAGGTGGCTACTGCAGCGGATGGTGTAGCCGCTGCAACAGGTGTTGTCGGTGCGGTTGCCGTCGGAGGCGTACCCGCTGATGAACCCTGACTTTCCAGCTGGGCCAGACGCTGCTCCAGCGCCGCCAGTTTCTCCCGCGTACGCAGTAATACCTGCGTCTGCACATCAAACTCTTCACGGTTGACCAGATCCATCCGGGTCAGCTGCGCCTGAAGGACCTGACGAATTTTCTTTTCGACATCATCACCAAACTCACGAACACCTTTAGGCATCGCTTCGTGAACCTGACGGGCAAGTTGTTCAATTTTTTTCGTGTCGATCATGATGATTTCCTGGTTACGGGGAGCTGTGTCAGCGTGTTTACCAACGTAATAAGTGTTAAGTGTAATGCCAGAAATGAAAAGGATAAACCTCAAATCGGTAACGCAGTAAATGCAAAAGCAATTGCGCTATTGATGATTGCCGCCTCAAACGATCGGCGTTATAGTTGAAAGGCTTATTCTCAGGGCGGGGCGCAATTCCCCACCGGCGGTAAATCAGCTTCGGCTGAAAGCCCGCGAGCGCTTTACCTTAATGAAAAGAGAGGTAAAGGTCAGCAGATCCGGTGTAATTCCGGGGCCGACGGTTACAGTCCGGATGGGAGAGGGTAACGACATCTGTCGGACAATTGTGTCTGCATCACGTTATTGCCACGTCTTTTTGACGTCACTCCTAAGCACGCCCTGATTCTGGTAACCCATACATTTTAAGGTTTTTATTACCATGAATCAGACGCTACTTTCTGAATTTGGCACGCCTGAACAGCGTGTAGAACGTGCTATCGCTGCCCTGCGTGAGGGACGCGGTGTGATGGTACTCGACGATGAAAATCGTGAAAACGAAGGCGATATGATTTTCGCCGCAGAAACCATGACCGTTGAACAGATGGCGCTGACTATTCGTCACGGCAGCGGCATTGTCTGCCTCTGCCTGACCGAAGCGCGTCGCCAGCAGCTTGACCTTCCCATGATGGTGGAAAACAACACCAGCTCCTTTGGCACCGGCTTCACCGTGACTATTGAAGCGGCTGAAGGCGTCACTACCGGCGTCTCCGCGCAGGATCGCATCACTACCATTCGCGCGGCCATTGCCGATGATGCTAAACCTGCCGATCTGCATCGCCCAGGTCATGTCTTCCCGTTGCGTGCCAGCGAAGGGGGTGTATTGACCCGTGGCGGACATACTGAAGCGACTATCGATTTAGTCACTCTGGCCGGCTTCAAGCCTGCCGGTGTGCTGTGTGAACTCACCAACGACGACGGCACAATGGCTCATGCGCCTGAAGCGATTACGTTTGCGCGTCAGCACAACATGCCGGTAGTCACCATCGAAGATCTGATCGCCTGGCGTCGCGAACACGAAACGCGCCACGCCAGCTAATCTCTGCTGCAATAAACAGGCCCCGATCAGGGCCTGTTTCATTTATGTCTCACCCCCATGACGCGGGCTCAACTCTCGCTTTTCCTCACTTCTCTCTGCTGAATGCCTGTGCCATCTGCCATGTCGAATTTCATTCAAATTTCCTGGTGATGATCATCATACTTATCCGCGTGCTAACCTGGCGAATGCGCGTATCGTAGTGGCTATTAAACAACCGGATGCCGGAGAGTACGAATGAGCCAGTTACGCATGCCAGCCCTGTTTTTAGGCCATGGCAGCCCGATGAATGCCCTTGAAGAGAACCGCTATACCGCCGCATGGCGTCACGCAGGCGACACGCTGCCACGTCCACGCGCCATTATTGCGGTTTCGGCGCACTGGTATACGCGTGGCACCGCCGTGACGGCAATGGCACAGCCGAAGACGATTCATGATTTTGGTGGCTTCCCACAGGCGTTATTTGATACGCGCTACCCGGCACCGGGATCGCCTGAACTGGCTCGGCAGCTGGCAGAGCAGTTAGCGCCCGTTGAGGTGAAGCTGGATCAGGATTGGGGACTGGACCATGGATCCTGGGGCGTCCTGATTAAGATGTACCCGGATGCCGATATTCCAGTGGTACAGCTCAGCATTGATGGCACTAAACCTGCGGCATGGCACTTTGAGATGGGCCAGAAACTTTCAGCACTGCGCGATCAGGGCGTAATGATTGTCGCCAGCGGCAACGTGGTGCATAACCTGCGTAAAGTGCGCTGGGATGGCAACAGTGAAGTCTATCCGTGGGCCAGCAGTTTTGAACAGTACGTCCGCGATAACCTGGCGGTACAGAGCGATGCGGCTTCTCATCCGCTGGTCAACTTTATGGAGCATCCTGGCGCGGCGCTCTCTAACCCGACGCCTGAGCACTATCTGCCGCTGCTCTATGTGCTTGGCGCACGTCAGCCAGATGAGGCCATCACTATTCCGGTTGATGGCATGGAGATGGGTGCCATCAGCATGTTATCGGTTCAGGTGGGTTAGGGCGGAGCTGAGAGAAAACAGGCCAGAAGCTGGCCTGTTATTATCGCGTCCGTTAACCGATAAAGGCGTGCGGATAGAAACGGGAAAGATCCTGAGTGATCAGGTCGCGATCTTCACGCAGGCCGATCCCGGCTGGTTGATCGTCAATCAGCCAGCTACCAATCAGCGTATAACTGTCGCCAAATTTTGGCAGCGGATGGAACTGCTGGACGATCATTCCCTCTTCGCCGTACGGCCCATCAACGCGGGCAATCTCCTGACCATTCTCTACGATCCGGATGTTAGCGCCTTCACGTGAAAACAGCGGCTTCACCACATATTTGTCCATGTGCGGAACGTCATCTTCCGCGAACCAGGCGGGCAGCAGGTTAGGGTGATTCGGGAACATCTCCCACAGCAGCGGCAGCAGAGCTTTGTTCGAGATGATGCTTTTCCATGCCGGTTCCAGCCAGCGCACGCCAGCATCGCCCAGCTTGGTTGAAAACATTTCACGCAGCATGAACTCCCATGGATAGAGCTTGAACAGGTTACTAATCACCTGATCATGGGCGTCGGTGAATTCACCTTTTTCGCCCAGGCCAATCTCATCAATATAGAGAAATTCACTCGGCAGGCCCGCTTCGGTGGCGCAATCCTGAAGATACTGCACGGTGCCACGATCTTCGTCGGTGTCGCGGCAGCAGGCGAAGTGCAGCCAGTTAAAGCCGTGCTGCTGATGCAATGCGGCAAAGCGTTCAATCAGCTTTTCCTGCAGGCTATTAAACTGATCGCTGCCAGCGGGGAGCTGACCGGCGTTAAGCTGGTCTTCCAGCCAGAGCCACTGGAAAAATGCCGCTTCATACAGCGAGGTCGGCGTATCAGCATTGTTCTCCAGCAGCTTTACATCACCCTTGCCATCCCAGGCGAGATCCAGACGAGAGTAAAGCGATGGCTGACGCTGATGCCAGGAATCGCGCACGAAATCCCAGGTGTGCTTAGGGATGCGGAATTTAGTCAGCAGCGCTTCGCTGTTGACCACTTTTTCCACCACCTGCAGGCACATCTGATGCAACTCAGCGGTAACCTCTTCCAGATGCTCGATTTGCGCCAGCGTGAACTGGTAATAAGCATCCTCACACCAGTAGGGCTCGCCATGCATGGTGTGAAATCGAAAACCGAACTCGGTGGCTTTTTCGCGCCAGCCCGGGCGCTCTGAAATGGCAATGCGTTCCATCGGGGCGTTAGCCTCCCATTGAGCGGCTGGAGGTGCCGGTGGCGCTGCTGCGCTGCATGCTGTTCTGCTTCGCGACGGTTTCACCGAAGCCACCACGGGTAATGGTCGATGTGGTCGCCGGTTTTGGTGCCAGCGCCGTTTTCGGCACGGTCATGGTTTTGCCAGAGGTCGCTGCGCCATAGTTACGGCCTGATGCATCAACAAACTGACCATTGGCCGGACTGCGCGGGTTTTTCGACGAGAAGAGCGGTTGCTGTGCGAAACCTGCGCCACCGCCCATCATGCGGCCCATCATGTAACCCGCCATCAGCGGCATCCAGAAGCTGCCGCCGCTCTGCTGTGATTCCGCATTGGTGGTGCCCACGCCTGCCTGAGCCGGTGTCTGCTGACACTGGTTTTCGCCGAATTCAGCGACACAATCTTCACGGGTGGCATATTTTGGCGCGGTGCGTTCCGCCTCTTTTTTGGCCTCATTGAATGCGGTGGTACATTGCGCACTCTGGCCCGGATTGGCTTTCGAACAGTCATCGGCGTTCTGGTACATCGAAACCGTTTCATCGTTCTGTTCACAGCCAGCCAGCATAAATACCGCCGAAACGGCGATAGCTACGGGCGTTAAATGGCGTGCCTGCCAGCTCTTACGAAAAGCGGCATAGCGAATAGATTTTGTGCGTTTCATTATGATTATCCTGTGCCCAAAGGTAGCGCATAGAATAGGGGATGGGGGGGTAAAATTGAAGCTGGAGGCCTGATGCAACAGGGATCTTTACTTAGTTATACGTTCAACAGAGAGGCGGGCCGCAAAGCAGCCCGCCTGCTGATTAATTACCGAATGGATTACCGCTGCTGTGGCGAGCCGCAGGACGCGCTGCCTCAGAAGAGCCGGTTGCCACCGGACCGCTATCCACACGTGCGGTCTGCTGGGCATTTTCCGGTGCCACGGTTTCCGGTGACGTCGGGATCTCTTTACCCAGCTGGCTGTTCAGTTTCTGCAGGCTCTGCTCATTGAGCGTACCCAGCGCATAGCTGATATTCAGCTGGTTAATCAGGTAGCTATAGCGTGCATCAGAGAGTTGCTGCTTCGCGTTGTAGAGCACGGTAGTCGCATCGAGCACATCGACGATAGTACGTGTACCCACCTGATAACCGGCTTCTGACGCATCGAGAGAGCTTTGCGCAGAAACGACGGCCTGTTTGTAGGCGTTGATGCTGCTGATAGACGCATTCACGTTGTTAAACGATGAACGCACGGTCTGAACCGCTGAGCGATGTGCGCTTTCCAGCTGTTCGCTGGCGCTGACGAAGCTGTACTGCGCCTGCTTCACCTGAGAGGTGACGCTGCCGCCGCTATAGAGTGGCAGAGAGAAGCTCAGGCCAACCTGATTTGAACCGGTGATAGAGTCGGTAGAGCCTGCGCTCTGGTTCGCACGGCTGCCGCCATACTTGCTGTTTGACAGGCCGGTAGAGGCAGTCAGACCAAGAGTAGGCATATGACCCGCTTCCATCTGGCGGATCTGCTCACGGGCTAAATCCTGGTTCAGACGTGCGGAGAGCAGCGACAGGTTGCGGGCTTCCGCCTGTTTAAGCAGCGCACTGACCGGTTCAGGCTTATCGGTTCTGAAACGATCAATGCTCAGCGAAGCCAGCGACATGTAATCCATGCCGGTAATCTGACGCAGCGTTTCTACGTTATTATCAAGGTTGTTACGCGCGGTGACTTCGTTGGCCAGCACGCTGTCATACTGGGCGCGGGCGTTCTGTACGTCAGTGATGGCAACCAGGCCAACGTTAAAGCGCTGGGTGGTCTGATCCAGCTCGCGATAGATCGACTGTTTCTGCGCTTCGGTGTAAGAAAGCGTATCAATCGCTTTCAGCACATTGAAGTAGGCTGTGGCGGTGTTCAGAATCAGATCCTGCTGTGCGACCTGATAGGTGACATCCTGAATACCGGCCGCTTTTTCCTGCAGGGTCAGCGCACGCCATTTCGACATGTCGAAAATAGTCTGGGTTAATTGCAGCGAGCCACTGGTCGTGTTGGAATGAAGTCCGCTATTGTCGCGATACCCGCTGTTGTAGGTGTAGTCTGCACCCAGGCCGAGCTGGGGTAATAATGGGCTGCGCGCTTCGTTGATTTTCTCAAAAGCAGAATCGCGATCGGCAGCGGCGCTGCGCAGATCCGGGTTGCTCAGACGCGCTTGCTGGTAAACCTGAAGCAGGTCTTCGGCCTGGCTGGCGAAGCTGAAACCGCCCAGGCTCAGCCCAATAAAAAATGGGAGCAGTTTTTTCATTTGCATTCCTTTTGTTGCAGCAAATTGCAGTGGGTGCGCTGCCGGGTAAGCCAAAAAATTATCGCCGATTCTAGCAGAGGGCAACTGTGAGATAAGTTGGCTGAACGTGCCTTCTCCCCCTAATTTACGTAAATAATTCAGAAAGAACTACTTACATGGAGCACAGTTACACGGTTTTTTCGCTCCACCCCAATCTGCACAAGGAACCTGATGATGCCGGAAGAAAAAAAATCCCCTGTGACTTTCACAAAAAACGATGTAGAAATTATTGCACGCGAAACCGTCTATGATGGTTTTTTTTCCGTCGAACGTTACCGCTTCCGCCACCGCCAGTTTAATGGCGAAATGAGTGGGGAAGTGCAGCGTGAAGTTTTTGAGCGCGGACATGCCGCCGTGCTGCTACCTTATGATCCCTTACGCGATGAAGTGGTGCTGATTGAACAGATCCGCATCCCGGCTTATGACAGCAGTGCTTCACCCTGGCTGCTGGAGATGGTCGCCGGCATTATCGAACCCGGCGAATCGGTTGAGCAGGTCGCGCGCCGTGAAGCCGTTGAAGAAGCAGGATTAGACGTTGGTCGGGTTAAGCCTGTGCTTAGCTATCTGGCCAGCCCTGGTGGCACCAGCGAACGTCTGTCGGTGCTGATTGGGGAAGTGGATGCCAGCCAGGCAGAGGGATGCCATGGTCTGGAGGAAGAGAATGAGGATATTCTTGTGCATGTGGTGAGCCGCGAACAGGCTTATCGCTGGGTGGAAGAGGGGATAATTGACAATGCGGCGTCTGTCATCGCCCTGCAATGGCTGGCGTTGCACCATGAAAAACTACGCGAAGAGTGGATACAAAAATGAAACAGCGCTATACCCCTGACTTTCCCGAAATGATGCGGCTCTGCGAAACCAACTTCGCCCAGTTACGCCGCCTGCTGCCGCGCAACGATGAGGCGGGCGAATCGGTGATTTATCAGGTGAGTGGTGCCCGTTATCAGTTGACGATTCAGGAGTCGACGCGCTACACCACGCTGGTGGAGATCCGCCAGGTCGCGCCTGCCGTGAGTTACTGGAGCCTGCCTTCAATGTCGGTCCGGCTCTATCACGATGCGATGGTCGCCGAAGTGTGTTCAACTCAACAGATCTATCGCTTCAAAGCGCGCTATGATTATCCTAATAAAAAATTGCATCAGCGCGATGAAAAGCATCAGATAAACCAGTTTCTTGCAGACTGGCTGCGCTACTGCCTGGCGCATGGCGCAATGGCAGTTCCGGTCTGCTGATGCGTATAATGCAGTAAATGGCGTGGAGACGAAGGAAACGCTTTGGATAGCCTGCTAACTCTTCCTGCAGCGAACAGTTCCGAAATCAGGATTTTGCAAATCACGGATACCCACCTGTTCGCGGGAAAACATGAATCACTGCTGGGGGTGAACACCTGGTCGAGCTATGACGCGGTGCTGGATGCGATTATTGCGCAACAGCGCGACTATGACCTGATCATCGCCACCGGCGATCTCGCCCAGGATCACTCTGTTGAAGCCTATCAGCATTTTGCTGAGGGTATTTCACGTTTACCGCGACCCTGTGTCTGGCTGCCTGGTAATCACGATTTTCAGCCCGCGATGGTCGACACGCTGGCGGCAGCGCACATCAATGCCCACAAACAGGTGCTGATGGGCGAGCAGTGGCAGATTGTGTTGCTCGACAGCCAGGTCTACGGTGTCCCACATGGGATGCTGAGCGATTATCAGCTGGAGTGGCTCGACAACGCGCTGGCTCGCTTTCCGCAACGCCATACGCTGATCCTGCTGCATCACCATCCGCTGGCCTCGGGCTGTACCTGGCTCGATCAGCACAGCCTGCGCAATTCCCATCAGCTCGATGCAGTGTTACAGCGCTACCCGTTAGCCCGGACGCTGGTTTGTGGTCATATTCATCAGGAGCTGGATCTGGAGTGGCATGGCCGTCGCGTACTGGCGACGCCGTCAACCTGCGTCCAGTTCAAACCGCACTGCACCAGCTTTACGATTGACACCGTGGCACCTGGCTGGCGCTGGTTTACCCTGCATCCGGATGGCGGCCTTGAGACCGAGGTCAACCGGCTCGACACCGACGCTTTTCGTCCCGATTTAGACTCAGAAGGATACTGACGCGTGGCGGCATTGCTTTATCTGCACGGTTTTAACAGCTCGCCGCAGTCGGCGAAGGCAACGCAGTTCCGGCAATGGTTAGAGGCGCAGCACCCCGGGATCGAGATGCTCGTGCCTCAGTTGCCGACTTTTCCGGCCGATGCCGCGGCCATGCTGGAAGATCTGGTGCTGAGCCGCAGTGGCGAAACGCTGGGGCTGGTGGGCTCTTCGCTGGGCGGTTATTACGCCACCTGGCTGTCGCAATGCTTTATGCTGCCCGCCGTGGTTGTCAATCCTGCGGTGCGACCTTTTGAACTGCTGGCGGATTTCCTGGGCGACAATCAGAATCCCTACACCGGCCAGCAATATGTGTTAGAGTCACGCCACATTTACGATCTCAAAGTAATGCAGATTGAACCGCTGGAAGCGCCCGATTTACTCTGGCTGCTGCAACAGACCGGCGATGAAGTTCTCGATTACCGTCAGGCGCTCGACTATTACAGCGCGTGCCGTCATACGGTAGAAGAGGGCGGAAATCATACATTTACTGGATTCGAGCGCCATTTCCCGCAGATTCTGGACTTTCTCGGTCTGAATCATCCCTGAGTAATGCGGAAATCGCACCCCATTTCACCCTTCTAATCAGACATTTACGATGAGTCAATCTAACTATAACGCGGATGCCATTGAGGTCCTGACTGGCCTTGAGCCTGTTCGCCGTCGTCCCGGCATGTACACCGATACGACGCGGCCCAACCATTTGGGTCAGGAAGTGATTGATAACAGCGTCGATGAGGCGCTGGGCGGCCATGCGAAGCGGGTTGAAGTGATTCTGCACCCTGACCAGTCGCTGGAAGTTATTGATGATGGCCGCGGCATGCCGGTGGATATCCATCCGGAAGAGGGCGTGCCAGCCGTCGAGCTGATCCTGTGTCGTCTGCATGCGGGCGGCAAGTTCTCCAACAAAAACTATCAGTTCTCGGGCGGCCTGCACGGCGTCGGTATTTCGGTCGTTAACGCCCTGTCAAAACGTGTCGAAGTCACGGTGCGCCGTAATGGCGAAATCTATGACATGGCGTTTGAAAATGGCGACAAAGTGCAGGATCTTACCGTCACCGGCACGGTGGCGAAACGTAACACCGGCACGCGCGTCCATTTCTGGCCCGATGAAAGCTTCTTCGACAGTCCGCGTTTCTCGGTATCGCGTCTTTCCCATCTGCTGAAAGCCAAAGCGGTGCTCTGCCCGGGTGTTGAGATTGTCTTCAAAGACAAGCTGAATAATACCGAGCAGCGCTGGTGCTACGAAGATGGCCTGACCGACTACCTGTGTGAAGCGGTGAATGGCCTGCCGACGCTGCCGGAAAAACCGTTTGTCGGCAGCTTTGCCGGTGATGTGGAAGCGGTGGACTGGGCGCTATTGTGGCTGCCGGAAGGCGGTGAGCTGTTAACGGAAAGCTACGTTAACCTGATCCCGACCATGCAGGGCGGAACGCACGTCAACGGCCTGCGTCAGGGGCTGCTGGATGCCATGCGCGAGTTCTGCGAATACCGCAATATCCTGCCACGTGGTGTAAAACTCTCTGCGGAAGATATCTGGGATCGCTGTGCCTATGTGTTGTCGGTCAAGATGCAGGATCCGCAGTTTGCCGGGCAGACCAAAGAGCGTCTCTCCTCACGTCAGTGCGCTGCCTTTGTCTCTGGCGTTGTAAAAGATGCCTTCAGCCTGTGGCTGAACCAGAATATTCAGACGGCGGAAATGCTGGCTGAGCTGGCAATCTCCAGCGCCCAGCGTCGTATGCGGGCAGCCAAAAAAGTGGTGCGTAAAAAGCTCACCAGCGGACCGGCGCTGCCGGGCAAACTGGCGGACTGCACCGCGCAGGATCTGAATAAAACAGAACTGTTCCTGGTCGAAGGGGACTCGGCGGGTGGATCGGCCAAGCAGGCGCGCGATCGTGAATATCAGGCGATCATGCCGCTGAAAGGCAAGATCCTGAACACCTGGGAAGTCTCTTCCGATGAGGTGCTGGCGTCGCAGGAAGTGCATGATATTTCCGTGGCGATCGGCATCGATCCTGACAGCGAGGATCTGTCGCAGCTGCGCTACGGTAAAATCTGCATTCTGGCGGATGCGGACTCCGATGGTCTGCACATTGCCACGCTGCTCTGTGCGCTGTTCGTGAAACATTTCCGCTCACTGGTCAGAAATGGCCACGTATACGTTGCCATGCCGCCGCTCTATCGTATCGATCTCGGTAAAGAGGTCTACTACGCGCTGGACGAAGATGAGAAAGAGGGCGTGCTGGAACAGCTGAAACGCAAGAAGGGCAAACCGAACGTTCAGCGCTTTAAAGGGCTGGGTGAGATGAACCCGTTACAGCTGCGCGAAACGACGCTGGATCCGAATACCCGTCGCCTGGTACAGCTGACGATCAGTGAAGAGGATGTAGACCAGACGCTGCGCATGATGGATATGCTGCTGGCGAAAAAACGTTCCGAAGACCGGCGTAACTGGTTGCAGGAAAAAGGCGATATGGCCGATATTGAAGTATAAAAAACAGGACGCGAAAGCGTCCTGTTCTCTTTGTGCTTCAGCCTGAACATCCTCAGAGAACCCGGCAGATTCAGAGCAGAGACAGTAACCATTGTGAAAATTACCCTGGAAGAGCTACGCGCCTGGGTGGCGGTGGTGGACAGCGGTTCCATTACTGCGGCGGCATCCCAGCTGGCGCAGACCAGTTCGGGCATCAGCCGGGCGCTGTCGCGGCTGGAGAGCAAGCTGCAGACCACGCTGTTGCATCGGACTACCCGACGGCTGGCGCTGACCGAAGAGGGGCAGGTTTTTCTGGAGCATGCGCGCCAGATCCTGGCCTCGGTTGAGCAGGCGGAAGAGCAGATTGCACTGCGACGTGAGATACCGTCAGGACGGCTGCGGGTAAATGCCGCCACGCCCTTTATGCTGCATGTGATTGTGCCGCTGGTTGAAGATTTTCGCGCCCGTTATCCGCTAATCCAGCTCGAACTGAATACCGACGATATCATGATCGATCTGCTGGAGCAGCAGACCGACGTTGCCATTCGTATTGGCGAACTGCGTGACTCCACGCTGCGTGCCCGGCTGCTTGGCAGTAGTGCTATCCGGCTGATGGCAAGCCCGGCCTATCTGGCGAAAGCCGGCACGCCACAGAGCGTTGCCGACCTCGCGCAGCATCAGACAATCGGCTTCAGCTATCCTGACACCCTCAACGTCTGGCCGATCTGGCAGCCCGATGGTGATTTTATGCGCGTCAAGCCAACACTCTCGGCTTCCAGCGGTGAAACCATCCGGCAGCTGGCGCTGGCAGGACAGGGTATCGCACGGCTCTCCGACTTTGTCAGTCGGGAAGATTGCGCCGCTGGCCGGCTGGTGCAGGTGTTAACCACGGAAACCCGCGATCTGCGCCTGCCGGTGCATGCGGTCTATTACCGTAACACCACGCTCTCTTCGCGTATCGGCTGCTTTCTCGATTTTCTCCGCACCGAGATTGATCGGCGTCAGATGCTCTGAACCGGGCTGTCAGAAAGAAAAAATCGCTATTGCAGAGCGGAGGTTAAGATGGGTGAAAATTTCGCACTCGGGCACGTCTGGCAGCAATGCATTAGCTCAGCGCGCAGGGACCAGGGTCAGAGGAGGAAAACGTCCCGCGGCCTGGGACAAAAACGCCGGGAGCGTTTTTGAACAACGCAACGCGTTGGCCCGGTAACGGGCGCACCTCAGGGATGAGGTGCGTAATCGCGCGGGCCGAGCATGTCATGGATGACAGCTTTTGCGTTTTTCCGATCTGACCCTGATCCCTGTGCCGGCTCGATCTCACAGCGACTCAGTCCGGAATTTATCACCAGCCTTAACCCCAGCGACACAACCGGCGTTAAGGCTTCAGCAATAATCAGGTACTCGGCTCCAGCACCAGAATCTTCACATCCACCACATCATCTTTAATGATGGCGCGATGCGCATCCATGTGCGGCATCTGCTGATGCTGCTCCAGATGGCGCAGCGTTTCCCACTGCTCCAGCATGAAAATAGAGTCTGGCGAGTTTTGCTTCCATGGCACCTGCGCCTGATGATCAAGCAGCGCGTCATACTGATGGCAGCCATCTTCTTCTAAGACCTGCGGGATCAGCTTTTTCACTGCATCCAGCACAGCCTGACGGCGACCGGGTTTAACACAAATTTCAGCAACGACTGTTAACATTCGCGAATTCCTCTTTCGTGGGAAAATAGGGGATAGCCCCCAATCATCTTACGCAAAAACGCGGCTAAGATGGGTCCGATAAGCGGCAATATCGCGTGGCACGTCCGGTGCTTTAATCACGTCGTTGCAGATAAAGGTCGGCAGCGCTTCCATTCCCAGGAACTGGTTAGCCTTGTGGAAGTGCAGATAGAGACCATCGACGCCGACGCCTTCAAAGAACTGTTCCGGGTCGGTAAAGGCCTGGAGCGGCGCATTCCAGGTCAGCGACAGCATATATTTTTTGCCCTGCAGCAGACCGCCGGAACCATACTTTTTCGCGGCATCGGAGCGGGTACGACCATCGCTGGCGTAGAGTGAACCGTGGCCTTCGGTAAAGACTTCATCGATGTAACGCTTCACGGTCCAGGGTTCGCCCATCCACCAGCCTGGCATCTGATAAATCACCACATCGCTGTCGACATATTTCTGCACTTCATCGGCGATCACGTAATCGCTGTCAGCCACGGTGACTGACACCTCATGTCCCATGTCACGCAGCTGGCTGGCCGCAACATCGGTCAGGGTGTGGTTCAGTTCGCCTTTAGAGTGGGCAAACGTTTTGCCGCCATCGATAATTAAAATCTTGCTCATGAATAGGTTGCCTCGTTTCCTGAATATGGTGCTCAGCTTACGCGCGCCGCAGCCGCAGAAAAATGCGAGGTTGATCACAACACTTTTGCTGCAGCAGCAACAATATGCCGGTTTATGGCACCATCGGTGGGCAAACTCACCATAAAAAATCATAGAAAAAATCAGAATGAAAAAATTAGTCCTCGCTTTGCTGCTGGCCAGCGGTGCTGTCCATGCGCAATCTCATCTCGACACCGTTCTCAGTTCTAAGACGCTCAAAGTCTGCACCACCGGCGATTACAAACCTTACAGCTATCTGCGACCCGATGGTCAGTATGAAGGGCTGGATATCAGCATGGCGAACGCGCTGGCTACCTCGCTCGGCGCAAAAGTAGAGTGGGTACAGACCAGCTGGAAAAATCTGATGTCAGACTTTCTGGCAAAGCAGTGTGACATCGCCGTCGGCGGCGTCTCCGTCACGCTGAAACGCCAGCAGACGGCCTGGTTCGCGCAGCCGCTGGACGTGGATGGCAAAATCCCGCTGGTGCGCTGCAGCGATAAAGATCGTTTCCAGACCATCGAACAGCTCAACCGGTCTGACGTACGGTTGATTGAACCGGCAGGTGGGACTAACGAAGCCTTTGTACACAGCCATCTGCCAGAGGCCTCGCTGACGCTGTTTCACGATAACGTCACCATCTTCCAGCAGTTGGTCGATAACAAAGCGGATGTGATGATCACCGATGCCTCTGAAGCGCGTTTTCAGCAGCAGCATTACCCGACGCTCTGCGCGATCAATCCCGACAAACCGCTGCAGTATGGCGAGAAGGCTTACATGATCCCGCGTGACGACATCAGCTGGAAACTCTATGTCGATCAGTGGGTGCATCTCAGCACCGCCACGGGTGAATATCGTGATATTGCCCGTCAGTGGATAGGGGCAAAGTCCTGATTCACTTCAGCAGAGAGGTCAGGTACTTGCCGATCTGAATCCGGCGTGCCTCTGGTATATGAAATCGCGCGGCGGGACGCCTCTTGTCCCGCGCTTCCCCTGTGACTAACACCAGGGAATAAGGTACTATCCTCGCCAAACCACCGCCGGGTGTCCCGCCGTTGTGGGCCACGATGTGAGGATGAGAAATTAATGAGTGAACTGACTCAGGATGGAGCAGAGCGTCTTGCCCTGCACACATTCACCGAGAATGCGTACTTAAACTATTCGATGTACGTCATCATGGACCGCGCACTGCCTTACATTGGCGACGGATTAAAGCCGGTTCAGCGACGTATCGTTTACGCCATGTCCGAGCTGGGCCTTAACGCCAGCGCAAAATTCAAAAAATCGGCACGTACCGTGGGTGACGTGCTGGGTAAATACCATCCGCATGGCGACAGCGCCTGCTATGAAGCGATGGTGCTGATGGCCCAGCCGTTCTCCTACCGTTATCCGCTGGTCGACGGCCAGGGTAACTGGGGTGCGCCGGATGATCCCAAGTCGTTCGCGGCGATGCGTTACACCGAATCCCGTCTGTCAAAATATGCCGAGCTGCTGCTGGGCGAGTTGGGTCAGGGCACGGTCGACTATCAGCCGAACTTTGATGGCACGCTGCAGGAGCCGAAGATGTTACCGGCGCGCCTGCCCAATATTCTGCTGAACGGCACCACCGGTATCGCCGTGGGCATGGCGACCGATATTCCGCCACACAACCTGCGCGAAGTGGCTCAGGCGGCGATCGCACTGATCGACGCGCCGAAAACCACGCTGGAGCAATTGCTGGACATTGTTCAGGGACCTGATTATCCGACCGAGGCGGAGATCATTACGCCGCGTGACGAAATCCGCAAAATTTATCAGACCGGGCGTGGTTCTATCCGCCAGCGTGCGGTATGGAAGAAAGAAGAGGGCGAGGTGGTCATCACCGCGCTGCCACATCAGGTGTCAGGCGCGCGCGTGCTGGAGCAGATTGCTAACCAGATGCGCAATAAAAAACTGCCGATGGTGGAGGATCTGCGTGATGAATCGGATCACGAGAACCCGACCCGCCTGGTGATTGTGCCGCGCTCCAACCGTGTCGATCTCGATCAGGTGATGAACCATCTGTTCGCCACCACCGATCTGGAGAAGAGTTACCGCGTTAACCTCAATATGATCGGCCTGGATAACCGTCCGGCGGTGAAAAACCTGCACGAGATCCTGACTGAATGGCTGGTGTTCCGCCGCGACACGGTCAAACGTCGTCTGAACTACCGACTGGATCGCGTGCTGCGCCGCCTGCATATCCTGGAAGGTTTGCTGGTCGCATTCCTGAACATTGATGAAGTGATTGAGATCATCCGTACTGAGGATGAGCCGAAGCCGGTCCTGATGTCGCGTTTTGGCATCAGTGAAACGCAGGCCGAATCGATCCTCGAACTGAAGTTGCGCCACCTGGCAAAACTGGAAGAGATGAAGATCCGTGGCGAGCAGGCGGATCTGGAAAAAGAGCGCAATCAGCTGCAGGCAACGCTGGCCTCTGAACGCAAGATGAACACCCTGCTGAAAAAAGAGTTACAGGCTGACAGCGCCAGCTACGGCGACGATCGTCGTTCGCCGCTGTGTGAGCGTGAAGAAGCCAAAGCTCTGAGCGAAACCGAGCTGGTGCCGTCTGAACCGGTCACTATTGTGCTGTCGCAGATGGGCTGGGTACGCAGCGCGAAAGGTCACGATATCGATCCTGCCGGACTGAGCTATAAAGCGGGCGACAGCTATCTGGCTGCTGCACGCGGCAAGAGCAATCAGCCGGTGGCCTTTATCGACTCCACGGGCCGCAGCTATACGCTGGATCCGACATCGCTGCCTTCCGCACGCGGACAGGGCGAGCCGCTGACCGGCAAGCTGACGCCACCGCCGGGTGCGGTAGTTGAACAGGTGCTGATGGAGCCGGATGACCAGCGTCTGCTGATGGCTTCTGATGCGGGCTACGGCTTTATCTGTACCTTCAGCGATCTGATATCGCGCAACCGCGCCGGTAAAGCGCTGCTAACGCTGCCCGACAATGCACGCGTGATGACGCCAATGGCGGTCCATCATGAAGATGACATGCTGCTGGCGATCACCCAGGCGGGACGGATGCTGATGTTCCCGGTCGGCGAACTGCCGCAGATGTCGAAAGGCAAGGGCAACAAAATCATCTCCATTCCGTCAGCAGAAGCCGCTGCCGGTCAGGACAAACTGGCCTGGCTGATGATCCTGCCGCCGGGCAGCGCGATCACGCTGCACGTGGGCAAGCGTAAAATGCTGCTGCGCAGTGAAGAGCTACAGAAATTCCGCGCCGATCGCGGACGTCGCGGCACGCTGTTACCGCGCGGCCTGCAAAAAATTGATCGAGTTGAACTGGATGCCCCTGCGCGTCCGGCGAGCCCGGATAGCGAAGCGTAAACAACCCGGCTGACCCTGCGTCAGCCGTGGCTCTATGAGGGAACTATGTTACTGATTCTGCGTGCCATTATCGTCGTCATTTATTCGATCCTAATCTGTATCTTTGGCAGTATCTGGTGTCTTTTTTCACCACGCGATCCGCGCCACGTCGCCACTTTTGGCCATCTGTTCGGCAAATTATCGACGGTGTTTGGTCTCAAAGTCGATCTGCGCAAACCGGAAGGTGCGGAGAATTATGGTAATGCGATCTATATTGCCAACCATCAGAACAACTACGACATGGTCACCGCGGCCAAAATGGTGCAGCCCTATACGGTAACCGTGGGCAAGAAGAGCCTGCTGTGGGTGCCGTTTTTTGGCCTGCTCTACTGGCTGACCGGCAACCTGCTGATTGACCGCGATGACCGGGCGAAAGCGCGCGGCACCATCGGTGAGCTGGTGGACCAGTTTAACCGCAAGCGCATCTCTATCTGGATGTTCCCGGAAGGGACGCGCAGCCGTGGCCGTGGCCTGCTACCGTTTAAGACCGGTGCCTTCCACGCTGCCGTAGCGGCGGGCGTGCCGATCATTCCGATTGTGGTCTCCAATACCCATGGCAAGATCGATCTCAATCGCTGGAACAACGGGCTGGTCATTGTTGAGATGCTGCCGCCAGTTGATGTAAAAGCATTCGAATCTTCGTCGGTGCGTAAGCTGGCTACTCACTGTCGCGAACTGATGGCGGCGAAGCTGGAAGAGCTCAACGCCGAAGTCGCAGAACGCGAAAAAAACGGAAAAATCTGACCGGCGAGTCATTCGCCGAACTATCCTGCATGGATGCCGCGCGGCGAGCCTTATCCGGCTCACCGTGAACGCAGCACAGCAAAAACAGATCAATAAAAACAGGGCCGGCGCTTAGCGCCACGCGTAAAGGGTCAGAAGTTTTATGTCTTTCAGCAGACGTCAGTTCATCCAGCTTTCTGCCGGAGCGGCGCTTAGCGCCAGTTTACTCCCTCACGCGGCACATGCCGCTTCTTCAGCCAATGGCGATACGCCACTTCCGGTTCCGCCGTTGCTGGAATCCCGTCGCGGCCAGCCGCTGTTCCTGACGATGCAGCGCAGCCACTGGTCATTTAATGGCGACAATAACAAAGTGCCGGTGTGGGGCATCAATGGCCTCTACCTTGGCCCGACCGTCCGGGTTTACAGCGGTGATGACGTTAAGCTGATCTACAGCAATCGGCTGAATGAGTCCGTCTCCATGACCGTCAGCGGTTTGCAGCTGCCGGGTGCATTAATGGGTGGCGCGCCACGTATGATGTCGGCCGGTGTCGACTGGTCGCCGGTACTGCCGATTCGTCAGGCAGCTTCAACCTGCTGGTATCACGCCAATACCCCAAACCGCATGGCACCGCATATCTATAACGGTCTGGCGGGCATGTGGCTGGTGGAAGATGACATCGGCAAACAGCTGCCGCTGCCGAAACATTATGGCGTCGATGACTTCCCCATCATCATTCAGGACAAGCGGCTCGATAACTTTGCCACGCCGGTCTATGACCCGCCGCAGGATGGGGGTTTCCTGGGTGATACGCTGCTGGTGAATGGGGTACGCAATCCTTATGTTGAGGTGTCACGCGGCTGGGTGCGCCTGCGCCTGCTGAACGCCTCGAATGCGCGACGCTATGAGATGGTGCTCAGCGACAATCGTCCGTTTATGGTCATTGCCAGCGATCAGGGCTATCTGCCTGCGCCGGTTGCGGTGCAGCGTCTGTCACTGGCACCGGGCGAACGTCGCGAAGTGCTGGTGGATATGTCGCAGGGCGATGAAGTGTCGATTACGGCGGGAACGGCGGCAGGCATTATGGATCGGCTGCGCGGTTTCTTTGAGCCATCCTCTATTCTGACCTCGACCCTGATCCTGACGCTACGCCCAACCGGCTTACTGCCGCTGGTGACGGATAACCTCCCGATGCGGCTGCTGGCCGACCAGATTCTGGATGGCGTGGCGGTGCGCACCCGCGAATTCCGCATCGGTGACAGCATGCCGGGCATCAACGGCGCGCTCTGGGATATGAACCGCATTGACACCACTGCGCAGCAGGGCACCTTTGAGCGCTGGATCCTGCACGCCGATCGGCCGCAGTCGCTGCATATTCAGGGCGTCATGTTCCTGATCAAAAGTGTCAATGGCGCACAGCCGATGGGCGAAGATCGTGGCTGGAAAGATACGGTGTGGGTTGATGGCAGCGTGGAACTGATGGTCAGCTTCCCGCAAAGTTCGTCAGATCACTTCCCATTCGTCTATTACAGTCAGACGCTGGAACTGGCCGATCGCGGTACTGCCGGGCAGCTGGTGGTGCAGCCCACCGCATAACAGCGCGGTCAGGCAGGGATAACCCGTCTGACCGCGTTAAGTCTTCTCTGCCCGGCAGCCGCAGGGCAGAGTATATGAGAAGGCAGGGAAACGCTTAGTTAAAGGTTTCCGGATCCGGCCCCAGACGATTTCCGCTGTCCAGTTTCGCAATATCACTCACTTCATGCTTATCCAGACGGAAGTCAAACACCTTAAAGTTCTCTTCAATACGCGCTGGCGTCACCGACTTCGGAATCACCACCAGACCGCTGTCCAGATGCCAGCGGATCACAATCTGTGCCGGTGTCTTACCATATTTCTTCGCCAGCGACTTGATGATCTCCTGATCAAAAACGCCTTTACCGCCCTGCGCCAGCGGACTCCAGGATTCGGTCTGGATCTGGTGCAGCGCATTCCACGCATGCAACGTGCGCTGTTGTAGCATCGGGTGCAGCTCAATCTGGTTCACGACCGGCGTGACACCGGTTTCATCCAGCAGACGCTTCAGGTGCGCTTCATGGAAGTTACAGACGCCGATGCTTTTGGTCAGCCCCTGCTGCTGCAGTTCGATCATCTTCTTCCAGGCATCAACGTAGTGGTCTTTCTCCGGGCACGGCCAGTGCATCAGATAGAGATCGACCTGCTCCAGCTTTAGCTTCTCCAGGCTGGTTTCCATCGCCTGCTGAACATTCTGCTGATCGTCGTTCCACAGTTTGGTGGTGACGAAAATCTCTTCGCGCGGCACGTCGGTTTCCTGCAGAGCCTGGCCAATCGCCTCTTCATTCTTATAGGCGGCGGCGGTATCGATTGAGCGATAGCCGACCTCAAGCGCTTTCAGCACCGCATGACGCGCATCTTCGATGCTGGCCTGCCACACACCGAGTCCGAGTTGCGGCATCATATTGCCATCGCGCAGTTTGATAATGGGTTGGTCTGCCATAGTTGCTCCTTTCCGTTGCGGTTAACCCGTGAGAATTCACTGTGCTTAAGTCTAGCCAACAATTTTCAGCCTGCTCAGCGCCAGCAACAACAGTGGGTCTGCTCTTCTGCCCGATCCGGTAAATTTCTTGCCTGATTCTCCAGGCTGCTGGCGGTTCAGGCAGTAGCACGGCACACTGGATTTTTGCCCGAAAAGGAGTCGCTATGGCGCACGATGCACTATGTCACCGGCTGGCACAGCAGGTAGTCACCTTAATGACCCATGGTCGTGACCGTCTTTGTCCGGTCGAAAATGTGTCGCTGATTTATGCCAGTCAATATCGTCCCCGTACGCCGATGATGTATCAGCCCGGCATTGTCATCCTGTTTCAGGGCAGCAAAACCGGCTATCTCGGCAGCACCGTGTTTCAGTATGACGCCAGCAAATATCTGATGCTGACCGTGCCGCTGCCGGTGGAATGCGAAACCTGGGCCTCTCCGGAGATCCCGATTGCCGGGCTGTGTCTCAGGGTTGATACCGCCAGCCTGCAGGATCTGCTGATTGAAATTGGCGACGACGATCAGTTTCAGCCGCAGCCGCAGACTTCAGGTATTCACTCGGCGTGGCTGACGCAACCCATGCTGTGCGCCGCGGAGCGGCTGCTGGATGTGATGACCCAGCCGCGCGATGCGCGCGTACTGGGGCCGCATATCGTGCGGGAAATTATCTACTATGTGCTGACCGGCCCGATTGGCGGCGCGCTGCTTTCGCTGGTGAGTCGACAGACGCAGTTCAGCCTGATCGCGCGCGCCCTGCGACGGATTGAGAATCACTATGCGGAAAATCTCAGCGTTGATGCGCTGGCAGCGGAAGTGAACATGAGCGTCTCAGCCTTTCACCACAACTTTAAAGCGGTAACGCAGACCTCGCCGTTGCAGTATCTCAAGCGCTATCGCCTGCATCAGGCGCGACTGCTGATGCTGCACGATGGACTGAAGGCGAGTGCGGCGGCGGTGCGGGTGGGCTATGAAAGCCCCTCACAGTTTTCGCGGGAGTTTAAACGCTATTTCGGCGTGACGCCTGGGGAAGAGGTGAGTCGTGTCAGGCAGACGGTAGCGGATCCGTCAGCCTGAGTGGCGGCGGATCCGAAAGCCAGATGCGCGTCAGGCGCGTTTCTGGCGACGCTTTTTCCAGATGACCACAATGCTGCCGGACAGGCCGAGCACCAGCAGCACCATCGGCAGTATCATCAGAATCGCCATTACCTGATCTTCATGACGCTTGATAAACGGCACCTGGCTGATGCCATAGCCAAAGGCAACTACAATGCCGACCCACAGCACGCCGCTGAGCCAGTTAAACAGCTGAAAGCGGCCATTCTGCAGGCCTGCAATGCCCGCCATGGTCGGCAGGATAGTGCGGATAAAGGCGAGAAAACGGCCGACCAGCAGCGCCATCAGCCCGTGACGGTTAAACATATTCCAGGCGCGCTGGTGATATTGTGCCGGTAGATGCATCAGCCAGCTCTTCACCAGTCGGGTATTCCCCAGCCAGCGGCCCTGCAGATAGCTCAGCCAGCAGCCGAGGCTGGCGGCGGTCGTCAGGATCACCATCGTCGGCACAAAATCCATCACCCCTTTAGCCACCATCGCCCCGGCCAGCAGCAGAAGGCTGTCGCCCGGCAGGAAAGAGGCGGGCAGCAGACCATTTTCCAGAAACAGCGTCAGGAACATCACGCCGTATACCACCCACACTACATCCGGATTTGCCAGCGCGGCAAAATCCTGATGCCAGAGCGCCTGGACAATCTCGTGTAAAACACCCATTAGCGATTCCATCACGTCACAAGGAACAATCCGTCTGCGTTCAGGCAGCACGGCAATCTCACCGGTAAGCTGAACGATGCGGGATAAATTTTAACAACAAATGAGCCTGTGCCCGGTAAACTCTGCGGGCCGCTGCTACGTGGTTTATCTTCTGTTTACTTTCCGTTTATCTGACTTAGCGCGTCAGGCGCGCAAAACCGGCCTCCAGGTCAGCCAGCAGATCATCAACGTGCTCCAGACCAATATGCAGCCGCACCAGCGTGCCGGTGAAATCCACCCCGCCCGCCGGACGAATCTCTGCCAGCTCTTCTGGCTGATTTGCCAGGATCAGCGATTCATAACCACCCCAGGAGTAAGCCATGCTGAAATGATGGAAGTGATCGAGATATTCCGCCAGTTGGGGCGCGCTTAATTTTTCCTGCAGGATGAACGAGAAGAGGCCGCTGCTGCCGTTAAAGTCCCGCTGCCAGAACGCATGACCTTTGCTTTGCGCCAGTGCCGGATGATTCACCCGAGCCACTTCCGGGCGCGCCGCCAACCACTCTGCCACCTGAATCGCACTCTCTTCATGCTGACGCAGACGGGTACCCAGCGTACGCAGACCGCGACTCGCCATGTAGGCGGTATCGGCATCCACCATCTGACCCATCAGATAAGAGTTCTCACGCAGCTGGTCGATACAGCGCGCATTGGCAACCGCCGTGCCGATCATCGCATCGCTGTGACCAATCAGATATTTGGTGCCAGCCTGAATCGAAATGTCGATACCGTGCGCCAGCGCGTTAAACAGAATACCGGCCGCCCAGGTGTTGTCGATCATGATGATCGCCTCGGGCGCTTTCGCGCGTACCGCTGCCACAATCGCCGGAATATCCTGCACTTCCATCGTGATTGAGGCAGGCGATTCCAGGAAGACAACCCGGGTGTCAGGCTGCACCAGCTCACCGATTTCACTGCCGATGCAGTGATCGAACCAGCCGATGGAAACCTGCAGCTTAGCGAGAATTTTAGTACAGAAGTCCTGCGTCGGTTCATAGACCGCGCCGCTCATCAGTACGTGGTCGCCCGCCTCGACAAAAGCCAGGATCGCGTTCGCCACGGCAGCCGCGCCGCAGGGATAAAGCACACAGCCTGCGCCGCCTTCCAGCTCGGTCATCGCATCCTGCAATGCAAAGTGCGTCAGGGTGCCACGACGGCCATAAAAGAGTTCGCCTTTTGCCCGACCGGCGGTGGCGCGTTTTTTCTCCGCAACCGTATCAAAAACCAGCGAAGAGGCGCGCTGAATGACGCTGTTCACCGAGCCCTGGGTATAACGCTTGCTGCGTCCTGCACTGACGAGCGTGGTATCAATTTTTCTGGTGGTCATGAGTCGCCTTTACCGCTTCAGACTAAGTCCTCACGTTATCACGAAACGGCAAGCAGGGTTGAGACTCAATGGTGATTATCAGAGTGCGCCGCAGGAAAAAAACCGGCCCGCGAGCGGGCCTGAAATTGATGACAAAGTGTGGCCCGGTTAGCGGTGAGACCGAGCCAGTTCAGGAAACCCGGTCAGAACGGAAAGGCGCTTATGCCAATCTCTGGCTCGCTCGGCCCACGCGATTACGCACCTCATCCCTGAGGTGCGCCCGTTGCCAGGCCAACGCTTCGCGTTTTTTTCCGGGCGGCGGGACGCTTTCCTCCTCTGACCGTGTTCCCTGCGTGTTGAGCTAAACCCTCGCTGCCAGTTGCACCCTGATTCGAGTTTGCCAGCAGTCCGGGACCCGCAAGCGAGCTGGTTTCCATTGCCTTACATGACGCCCATCAGGCGCGGCAACCAGAGTGAAATAGCGGGAATATAGGTAATCAGCATCAGGACAATGAACAGCATGCCGTAGAAGGGCAGCATCGCCCCGACGACCTGCTCAATCTTCTGTTTACTGACCGCGCTGGCAACAAACAAGACGGTGCCGACCGGTGGCGTAATCAGCCCGATGCCCAGGTTCGTCAGCATGATCATGCCAAAGTGAACGGGATCGACCCCCAGCGCGGTCGCTACCGGCAGCAGCACCGGCGTCAGGATCAGAATCAGCGGTGCCATATCCATCAGCGTGCCCACCACCAGCAGCAGGATATTGATACACATCAGGATCACATATTTGTTATCGGAGAGGCTGGTGAACGCTTCGGTAATAAGGGTCGGCAACTGCATAAAGGTCATCACCGCGCCAAACCCGGCCGCGAAAGCGATTAGCACCATCACGATGGTGACGGTTTTAATGGTGCGGAACAGCAGTATATGCAACTGGCTCCATTTAAAGTCGCGATAGATAAACATGGTGACGAAGAACGCCCAGATACAGGCAATCGCAGCGGATTCCGAGGCGGTAAAAATGCCAGAGAGGATCCCGCCCATAATGATCACGACGGTAAACAGACCCCAGAAGGCATCGAAGAAAATCTTCAGCGCCTGACGAAACGGAATACGCTCGCCTTTGGGATAGCCGCGTTTATGGGCAAAGCCCAGACACATTACCATCAGGCAACCGCCGAGCAGCAGGCCAGGGAAGATCCCGGCAACAAACAGCGAAGAGATGGTTACCATGCCGCCGGTCGCCAGCGAGTAGATGACGGAGTTGTGGCTGGGGGGCGTCAGCACCGCCTGTACCGAACCGCTGGCGGTCACCGCCGCGGCGAAGTCACGTGGATAGCCTTTCTCCTCCATCTGCGGAATCATTACCGAACCAATCGAGGCGGTATCGGCTACCGACGAACCAGAGATAGCGCCAAAAAAGGTTGAAGCGACGATATTAACCAGCGACAGCCCGCCGCGAATAAAGCCAACAAAGATATAGGCGAAGTTGACCAGGCGACGGGCAATGCCGCCCTCGGCCATAATCGCGCCTGCGAGGATGAAGAACGGAATGGTCAGCAGCGAAAATTTGTTAATCCCGTTAGTCACCTGAATTACCACCGCTTCCAGCGGCAGATCGATCCACCAGGCACCGATAAAGGCGCTCAGTCCCACCGCAAAGGCGACCGGAAAACCCACCATCAGCAACACCAGCAAACTGCCTATCAAGATCAATGCATCCATTTTTCTGCTCCGCGTTAGTGGGTACCGCCCAGCGTGACAATCGGCCGCTGGCTCTGATCGCCGCTCAGCAGGCGCTCAATAACAAACAGCAGGGTGAAGATCGCGCCAATCGGGATTGGCAGATACATCTCGCCGTAGGTCACTGCCGGAAGTGAGGCGAGGGTCTGCATCCACATCGCTTCACACAGGCTGTAACTGGCCTGGAAGATCACCAGGCAGGTGATAATCATCAGCAGATCGCTGACGCGCAGCATCAGGCGCTGCCGGGCAGGTGACAGGCGGTCAGTGACCATCGATACGCAGATATGGGTTCCGGCGCGCAGACCCACCGGTGCGCCGATAAAGGTAAAAATGATCATACAGATAATGGCAACCGGCTCCGGCCAGGAGAGCGCACCGTTCATCACGTAACGAGCGAAGATCCCAATCGGGATCACCGTTACCATGATTAACAGCGCAACGGCAGCCACCAGCATGCAGAGCAGATAAAGCCCATCCATCAGACGCGTATAAGCAGACATAATTGATACCTGATTAAGTACGCCACACGGCAGCGTGGCGCGGGAAGGGTTATTTCACCTCAGCGATCCGGGTCATCAGATCCTGATATTTGCCGCCAAACTGATCGCGCACTGGCTGAGTCGCTTTGACGAAATAGTCACGGTCAGTTTGCTGGAAGGTGACGCCTCCCGCCTTCATTTTGGCGATCGACTCTTCGGTATAGGTCGCCCAGAGCTGGCGCTCTTCATCCTGTGCTTCTTTGCCGAGCTTTTTCAGCAAGGCCTGATCCTCGGGTTTCAGGCGATCCCAGGCGCGTTTTGAAAACAGGATCATCTCTGGCTGGATAAAGTGGCCGCTGAGGGTGTAATACTTCGCGACCGGCATGTAGTTATGGGCGACAAAGGTCGGTGGATTGTTCTCGGTGCCATCGACCACGCCGGTCTGCATCGCACTGAACACTTCACTGACGCCCATTGCCACCGGATTCGCGCCCATCGCTTTCAGCGTCGCCAGCGAGATGGCGCTGTTCTGTACCCGGATCTTCATGCCCTTGAGATCGCCCGGCTTTGCCAGCGGCTTCTTGGTGATCATGTTGCGCTCACCGGCATCGGTCCAGCCCAGGAACACCATGCGGGCGTTGGGATCGTTGTCGAATTTGTTGGCAATCTCGCGGCCTATCTCGCCATCCAGCACTTTGTGCATGTGGTCAACGTCGCGGAAAACGTAGGGCAGGGTCAGCACGCTGGTTTCCGGGGCAATTGAGGTAACCGGGGCCAGCGAGACGCGGATCATATCAATGGCACCCAGCTGCACCTGTTGCAGTGTCTGATCTTCATCGCCCAGCACGCCACCGGCGTAGAGCTTCATCTCCAGCCGTCCATCGGTGGCCTGTTTCAGTTTGTCGCCCATGTGTTGCAGGGCAACCACAGTGGGATAACCGGCAGGCTGCACTTCAGCCACTTTGATCACCTGTGCCGTGGCGCAGGCGCTCGCTATCATCGCCGCCAGGGCACTGGCTACACATGTTTTCATCATTCTCATTATATTTTCTCCCGCAGAGGTAAGACGGCCTGCGGTCAGGGCTAACCGCAGAGGGCCGTGAGGAGCCAGCATAGTGAAAACGCGTCTGAGTAAAATGCAGCAATGCTGATTGAATGAATCTCATCACATTTTGAAACGTTGTTTTAATAAATTTTCATGCGGCTTCACATTTTCGAAACATCCTCACAAACCGTGCCTGAACCCGCTCAACAACAGGTCAATAGCGCGGCTCAGCTTTGTAAATACTAATGAGAACTACTATCAATTCGCCGCCATTTTGCTATTATTTGCGCTTGTTTCGCATCCCTGAATCAGAAGTTGGAGAAGCAGCGTGGTAGCCAGTGATTTGATGCAAACGGACCTCTCCGTTTGGGGCATGTATCAACATGCCGATATCGTGGTAAAGGTGGTCATGATTGGCCTGTTAGTGGCCTCAGTGGTGACCTGGGCGATCTTCTTCGGCAAATATGCCGAACTCAGCGCGGCTAAGCGTCGCCTGAAGCGTGAGCAACTGGCCCTGGGCGAAGCCCGCAATCTGAATGACGCCGCCCGCATTGCCCAGTCGTTTACCGGGCACAGCCACTCTGTGGTGCTATTGAACGATGCGCAGAATGAACTTGAACTGTCGGCTGGCGTGGAAGATACCAACGGTATTAAAGATCGCACCAGTTTCCGCCTTGAGCGCCGCGTAGCCGCCTTCAGCCGCCATGCTGGGCGTGGCAACGGTTTCCTGGCGACCATTGGGTCTGTTGCACCCTTTATCGGCCTGTTCGGCACCGTCTGGGGCATCATGAACAGCTTTATCGGCATCGCGAAAACCCAGACCACCAACCTTGCGGTGGTGGCACCGGGTATTGCCGAAGCGCTGCTGGCGACCGCGATTGGTCTGGTTGCTGCGATCCCGGCCGTCGTCATCTATAACGTTTTTGCCCGCATGATTGCCAACTATAAAGCCTCGCTGGGTGATGTCGCCGCGCAGGTGATGCTGCTGCAGAGTCGTGATATCGATCTGGGCACCGTCGCCACAGAGGTTCCGCGTCCTGCGACCGCCCAGAAACTGCGCTTAGGGTAAGTTGTTATGGCCATGCGATTAAACGACGATCTGGAAACCGAGGGTGAAATGCATGAGATCAACGTGACGCCGTTTATCGACGTCATGCTGGTGCTGCTGATCATCTTTATGGTGGCCGCGCCACTGGCCACGGTCGATGTGCGCGTTAATCTGCCCGCGTCCACCAGCGCGCCGCAACCGCGTCCGGAAAAGCCGGTCTATCTGTCGATTAAAGCGGATAAGCAGCTTTACGTCGGTAACGATCAGGTCACGCCCGACTCGCTGGTTAACGTGCTGACCAGCCAGACCCAGGGCAACAAAGAGACCACCATTTTCTTCCAGGCAGACAAGTCGGTAGATTATGAAACGCTGATGAGCGTGATGGATAAGCTGCGCACGGCGGGCTACCTGAAAATCGGTCTGATGGGTATGGAAACCGTGAAGAAATAGCGGGTTATCCGGCAACATGAAAAGGCGACTGTGAAGGTCGCCTTTTTTTATGGCGGCGCTTAGCCAGATAAAATCAGGCAGATCCGCGCCACAACTGCTCACTTATGCTGGCTGATTTGAATTGTTAATTTTTTGTTACTTATGTACACAGAATTGTAAAGTGCAATGGTGAGTCAGGTCACATTAATCTCGCCTCAGGCAGGCTAAAACGGCTAAAAAACAACAGGAAGCCGTTATGAGTCACGCCCCATCTTTACAAAAGCCGCCGAAAAGTGCTGCCCGAACCATCTTCAACGTCACCAGTGGTAACTTCCTGGAGATGTACGATTTTATGGTGTTTGGCTACTACGCCACCGCCATTGCCAAAACCTTCTTCCCCGGCGATGACCCGTTCGCTTCCCTGATGCTGACCCTGATGACCTTTGGTGCCGGTTTCCTGATGCGCCCGCTGGGGGCGATTATTCTGGGTGCCTACATCGACCATCATGGTCGTCGTAAAGGCTTGTTGCTGACGCTGGGCCTGATGGCAATTGGCACCCTGACTATCGCGCTGGTGCCAGGCTACGCCACGCTGGGCGCAGCGGCACCGATTCTAATCCTGCTGGGACGCCTGTTGCAGGGCTTCTCGGCGGGCGTTGAGCTGGGGGGCGTGTCGGTCTATCTGGCCGAAGTCGCGCCGAAAGGTCGCAAAGGCTTTTTCGTCAGCTGGCAGTCGGGCAGTCAGCAGATTGCAGTGATTTTTGCCGCCATGCTGGGGCTGATGCTGAATCATCTGCTGGCGAAAGAGGCGGTGACGGAGTGGGGCTGGCGTATCCCGTTTGTGGTCGGCTGCCTGATTGTGCCGTTCCTGTTCTACATCCGCCGGATGCTGGAAGAGACCGAAGCGTTCAGCAAACGTAAACACCATCCGAGCATGACGGAAATTATGCGGTCGGTGGCCAGCAACTGGGCGCTGGTACTGGCGGGCATGCTGATGGTGGTCACCACCACGGTGATGTTCTACATGATCACCGCCTTTACCCCGACCTTTGGTAAAACCGTGCTGATGATGAGCGACAAACAGGCGTTTCTGGTCACCCTCTGCGTAGGTGTCTCAAACCTGTTCTGGCTGCCACTGATGGGCGCGCTGTCGGACCGCGTCGGTCGCCGTCCGCTGCTGATCATCTTTACCCTGCTGATGATTGTGACGACCTGGCCGGTGCTGCACTGGCTGGTGGGATCGGCCAGTTTTGCCCACCTGCTGGAAGCGGAACTGTGGCTGTCGTTTCTTTATGCCAGCTACAACGGGGCGATGGTGGTCTATCTGGCAGAGATTATGCCTGCTGAGGTGCGAGCCGCGGGTTTCTCTATGGCCTACAGCCTGGCGACGGCGCTGTTTGGCGGCTTCACGCCTGCCATCTCCAGCTATCTGATCCACGCCACCGGTGATAAGGCGATGCCGGGCGTCTGGCTGACCTTTGCTGCCGTCTGCGGGCTGATCGGGACGCTGTTGATTGGCCGGATGGTGAAACAGTATCAGTTGCGCCACAGCGCGACGCCAGCCAGCGCTTCTCTCTAAAAGGACAAATCGACCACCACGCTGTCGCTGTAGTTTCCCGCAGGCGGCGTGTTCTGCGTGGTCAGGATACGCGCGGTGTAGTTAAAGCCGCGCGTCAGTCCATCTGTTGATACCGCCGTCGAGGTGGTACTGCTCCAGCGTTCCGTGCCTGCCGATCCCCAGCGATTGCTGGTCGTGCCTTTATAGATCTCATAGCTCAGTCGGTTTGCGCCGCTAGCCATATTCCTGACGCTACCCGCCGCATAGCTGCCATTGCTCAGCCCGACGGTATAGGTGCTGCCTTTGCTGCACAATACGTTAATGGTCTGCGAGACGGCGGAGAAGCTGCCCACCAGCGGCGCGCTGCCAAAGCTGATATTGGGCGAGGTGATCGTCGTACAGTCATTGGTCAGGATAGCGGTGATGTTAATCGGTATCACGCCGCTGCCATTCTGCTCGCTCAGGCAAATATTACCGACACTGACGCTGGTGCAGACGCGCCAGGTCACCGCCATGTTCAGCGTCACCTGATAGGTTCCGGCGGCCACCACCTGACCGGGAACGGTGCGCAGATAAATCGGAATGGCGAAGTTGAGGCTGCCCAGCAATCCCGCCAGGTTGATCAGTGTCTGCGATCCATAGACAAACGGCGTGCCGCCGATAGTCAGTTCAGTGGCGCAGGCACTGTCGGTGCAGAGCCGCACAGGCACATTATCGCTGCCGGTGTCACCGCTGCGCTTCAGGATGCCGCGCGTGCCGCTGACCGTAGTTGCGCCGGTCAACTGGAAGGTTATCTGGTTATTGCCGAGCAGCGACAGCGACGAGCCGGAGCCACAGTTGACGTTGGCATTGGTGGTGACCGAGCTGACGGTGGTATTCGCCACAAAGGTGGTGACCGAACCAAAGCTTGCTGTGGAGGCGGGCAGGGTACAGGCGGCGTAGCTCAGTGACGGCAGTAGCAGCAACAGGCCAGCCAGTAACAGCGATCTCATCATAGTGGATTTCCGGACATAAAAGGTTCAGCAGGGGCGGCGGCGCTACCTGCAACAGGAGCCGGCAGCGCGCAGGTCAGGGGACCATAGGTTTTCAGCGCCTGCGGCTGACCGCTGGCGATATGCAGCTCGGTTTCGCAGCGGCGACCATCGGGCGTCACCACCTCGATCGGATTGCTGGTGGTAAGATCTTCCATCCAGACGATGCCATCCCAGCCGACATATCCGGTGGGATGGCCAGGCCGCTGCACCCGGCTTGAAACCGGCAGCGGCTGGCCCTGCGCATCAACCAGGATCACGCTGGCAGCGCGCAGTTTCTCCACCGGGAAGTTGAGCAGGTAGCCGCTCTGGCGTTTCACCGCAAAGCGCTGTTCAACCCGTGGCGTGGTCATATCGGCGGGCAGGTCGAGGGTATCGATATCATATTTGGCCGGGTAGTAGCTGCTGATGGCAGGCACCAGCAGATAGCCCTGTTGATTGGTACGTCCCATCGACTGATTTTCATAGCGCACGTTCACGTCGGGATAGCTTGTTTTCACCAGCACAAAGGCGTCGTTGATGGCGTTAGCGGCAAAGACGCTGTTATCCATTAACACCAGCGCGCCAGAGAGATCGGCCCATTGCGTGAGGTTGCCATCATCGCCATAGAAGCCCCCCGACGTGTCGATCTGGTTGTTGCGATAGCGCAGACTGCCCTGACGATAATCGCCGCTGTCACCGCTCTGATTCGCCCAGGAGGCATCCCAGGCAAATCCGCCGTCGCTGGGCATGGCGCTGGAGGCGTAAATGCGCTGACTGTCGCGGCCACGCTGATCGCGTTCGGTGCTGATAGCCGCGCTGCCCTGTTCGCCAAACGGGATGACCAGCGAGATAGCACCGGTCCAGCTCTTCTCCTCCTGATCGCGGCTGGCGGAGACATAGAGGCTGCTGTTGCCCCACAGGTTTTTACTCCATGAGAGGTTCCACAGGCGAGTGCGGTCGCCCTGGCCATCAGTGATATCGATGAAAGCGGCACCGACGCTGCCAAACTGGTTCAGCGAGACGCTGGCGCTGTACTGCGCACTGCGGCGCGACAGTGCGTAGCGGCTATCCGCCTGGCTTCCGGCACGGCTGCCGACCAGCGCCAGATTGCCGAAGTCGCTGCTGCGCTGGGTCTGCTGCGTGCCGATGTTGAACCAGCTGTTGTTGTACTGATAACCCCAGCTGTATTGCCTGCCGCTCTCGCCATCGAGCTGACTTTGCGCCACCGCGCCGTTGACCACTCCCCAGCTGCCGACGCGCAGCTGTCCGCCCAGCCCGCCCATCGCCAGGCTTTCGCTGCCTTCAGCGTGACTCTCCAGCGTCAGCCAGTCGGTCATGCCATATCGGTAAGAACCGCTGGCGGCGGCCTGCCCATAATCGAAGTTTTTGATGCCGTAGTTCTCGCGGATCGCGCCAGCAGAGAAGGCATAATCTGACAGGCCAGATTTCAGCAGATTACTGGAGACGTAAAACGGCATGGTGGTAGTGACGCGACGGCCCACCGCATCGGTGGTGGTGATCACCGCATCACCCGCGCCGTTAACAAACGGCACATTGGTCATCGACCAGGGGCCAGGCTGCACGTTTGCCTGGCTGGAACGATAGCCGTTGATAAAGAGATCGACGGTGGAAGGAACGGCTGCCTGACCGGAAAAAGCGGGCAGCGGATAGGTCACCAGATCGGGACGGACGCTGAAGTCGCGGCCGACGCGGATGCCGCCGAGCCGCACGCTGCTGCTCCAGGCTAGCGAATCGGTGACAAGATCCCCGACCCGCCAGCTTACCGCCGTGTTCTCATCTTCATTGCTCCACCAGCTGTCGTAGCGGATATAGCCGTTGTCCTGATAAGTCGTACTGCCTTCCAGCTGCTGCTGCCAGACGCCGTTAGTTGAGACGTGCCCGGCATCACCAAACAGCCGCAGTTCGTTCCAGGCGGAAAGTCTGGTACCGGTGGTATCAGTGCGGCTGGCGTACAGGTCGTAATTAATCAGCGCACCGCTGCTGGTACGGCCTGGATAGCGCGGTCCATTCTTCGCCTCACCAATGATCTGGCCGGGCAGCCAGTCAGGTGGCACGGTCAGTAGCAGGCGCTGCCGCGCAGCGTCATACTCCACGCTGATGGATTGCAGGCCGCTGACATCAACCTGCGGCTGCTGGCCCAGCTTATCCGGTGACAGCCCGGCACGCTGCAGATCGCTGCTGCGCAGCCAGAAATGACCGTCGCGCTGCTCCACTGCCACAATATTGCCGTTTGCCTGCTGGTTAATCACCAGCTCCAGCATGTATTGCTGACCCGCGCCGCTGCTCTGCAGGCTGGGCGGCGGGGGCAGGGATGAGTAAGTCTCCGCCAGCACAGGATCCGGCGTAAGCGCGTAAATCACGCTGACCACCGCCAGCGCGCAGGGGGGCAGGGAAAAAGGTCTCATTCAGCGCTTACTTCCGGGCAGCGCTGCGCCACTGGCTTTTATTAACCTCTGCGGTGAGTTCGCCGCTGACCGGCACCGTGAGCGGCCAGCGATGCGTGCTGTCCGCCAGCACATAGCCGTATAAGCCTTCGCCCAGCTTGCGACCACCAATCGCCACATTGCTGAGCCGGGCGTGGCCGTTGCCGCTGTTGGTCAGCTGGAGCCAGCGCTTACCGCCCTCGCTGACCTGTTGCCAGTGCAGAGCGGGACGGACGCTGTCGGTGGAGAGCCCGGAACCATACACAAACAGCGGCACCGAATAGCGCATCTGAAAGGTCAGTCCGGCCTGATTTTCGCCGGGATTGTTCGGCGTCGGGATTTCATCCAGCACCACCCGGTAGGCCAGCTCTTTACCGGCCGCAGGCGGCGTCTGTTTAATCAGCCTGACCAGCTGTTTCTGGCCCGGCTCCATCCGCACCATCGGCGGGCTGGCAACAACCTGCTGCTGGGTCTGATACTGCTCCTGACTGTTAATCTGCTGCCAGCTGAAAACCCGGATCTGCATCATGGTCGTGCTGTTACCGCGATTTTCCAGCCAGAGCTCGCTGGCTTTCTCTTCAGGATTAATGGCGGGATCAATGGGCCAGATCATCACCGAGTTGGCGGCGAAGGCCGGAGAGAGCAGAGTGGAACTCAGCAGGAGCAGCAGGGCGCGCAGTGGCTTCATGATCATATCCTTGTTTTCAATCACCTCACCAGGTCAGGGTGACGGTCAGCGTATCGGTATAAACGCCGGCGCGCGCAGTGCCGGGCAGTTGTAGCTGACCATAGATCGGCAGCGTAATGTTATTGGCATTGCTATAGCTCAGCGACACCGCCTGGTTCACCGGGATGACCGTGGTGCGGCTGGCGTTACTAAAGAGCGTATAGGGAACGGTATTGCTGAAATTGGGCAGCTTGAGATTACGGGTAGTGGTGAAGTTGCTGCCCTGGTTAATGCTCATGCTCAGCGTGGTGCCTGGCGTACAGGCAAGGTTAATGGCGGTGCTCTGCACGAAGCTGGCATTGACGGTACTGGCCGCCACGCCAGACTGCGTGCCGAAATTGAGCGTGCCAAAAACGCCGGTATTAGTACCGGATATCACGCAGCCTGCTACCACCGAGGCGGTCACCTGAAAGGTGCTGGTGGGCAGACTCCAGGCGCTGACACTTACTATCATCAGGAGCAGGCTGCGTGCGATCGTCAGGCAGGGTCGCCAGAGAACCAACCTTATTTACCTGCGGCAGCAGTTAGTAGTTCACGGCCACGTTAATGGTATCGGTATAGGTTCCGGCAGGGATCAGGGGGTTAAAGCCACCACCGACCACCCGGCCATAGATGGCGTAGTTGGTACCCAATGTCGGGTCAGTGGTGCCACTGGCCGCGATAGGCGTATTGTTGGCGATCGCCGTGGTGAAGGAGGCGTCACTATAGAGGGTATAGGCGATACCCTGCGCATTATTCGATCCCAGAATCAGATAACGCGGTGACGCAGAAGCGGTGCCATAGATAGTGGCTGGCGCAGCATTGCTGCTGGTCACCACCACGTTGTAATCCTGACCGGTAGTGCAGCGCACAAAAATACCGTTACCGGCGGCACCGACCAGGGTGGCATTCAGGGTATCAAAGGTGGCGGCGCTGCTACCAAAGTTCAGGGTACCGAAGTTAACGCCCGCCGTGGCTGACTGTCCATTTACCAGACAACCAGTGGTCAGCGTCAACGTGGCATTGATGGTTCCCGAGGTCGTAGCCGCCTGGGTTAATGATGGAACAGCAACAGTTAATCCTGCAGCGGCAAACAGAAAAAGCTTGAGTTTCATAATATTTCCTTACGGATTATCGAGAGTCAGTGCTTTTTCACCCGGTGTTTATTAACGATTCAACCCAAAGTAAGGAAATAAAAACAATAAGGCGGGCAGTGCCGCAGTCTTAAGAAAAATCTTAGACTTAAGAATGATGATTTATATCAGTTTTACTTACTATAGATCAGTTAAAGCGTTACGCGAAGTGCTGCCGTTTAATTTTCATTAATCAAAAGGTCTCTCTGGCCGATAACCCAGTTACAGCAAGGCACGAAAGCGAGACGGTAAAACAAAACCCCTTGTTTTATCGGTTTCTGGAATGCTTTCTGCTTCGGTGATATGTTCCTGTACCAATCAGACATAATAACGATTTAGCGCCAGATTCATCAGGCGGTTAATAAAATGCAGGTCACAAATGCCTTGCGTTTGTGGACCTGTTTTGCCCGGTCTTCAGGGCCAGGAAATAGTGAAGTTTATTAACTTTCACCCATTGGGTGTTTTTAAAATGACTTTTCTGACTTTACACAGCACCTGCTTTTCTGCGGGCGTTGAGGAGTTGCACATGTTGCTTGTCACCTGTGATAGCGTTCTGATTTGCGTTTCGCTGATCGTGGCGTTTATTGCCTCTTTTACAGCGCTGGACACCGCCGGACGGGTGGCGGTCTCCCATGGCTGGAGCGCGCGGTTCTGGCTGCTGGTTGGCGGCACGGCAATGGGGATTGGCATCTGGGCCATGCATTTTATCGGGATGCTGGCGATGATGATGCCGATGACGATGCGCTATGACACGCAGCTGACGATCCTCTCGCTGCTGGTGGCGATCCTGGCGTCAATATTCGCCTTCGGCCAGACGGTGGGCGGCCTGCATCTCACCCGTCAGCGGCTACTGCGCGGCACGCTGATTCTGGGTGGGGGCGTGGTGGTGATGCACTATCTCGGTATGTCAGCCCTGCTGATTGATCCGCAACCTGAGTGGAATACGCTGCTGGTGACGCTCTCTGTGCTGATTGCGTTTGTGGCCTCAGGCGTGGCGCTGTGGATGGCGTTTCATCTGCGGCAGGGTGACCATCATCTGCTGCTGATGCGTGGGCTGGCCTCAATAGTGATGGGGATCGCGATTGCAGGCATGCACTATGTGGGTATGGCGGCGGCGGCGTTCCGCCACGGCAGTACAATGCAGTCGCATGGCGTCAGTAGTCCGGGACTGGCGGTATGGGTTTCGCTGATTACGCTGAGTATTCTGGGGATCACCCTGCTGAGTTCGATGCTGGACGCTCAGGTGCGCGCCGCACGGCTGGCAACCCGGCTCAATCGCGCTAACCAGGAGCTGCGTCAGCTGGCGATGCATGACAACCTGACCGCGCTGCCCAACCGGGTGATGCTGGAGCAGCAGCTCGATCTTGCCATCAAACAGGCGATGCTAAAGGAAGATCGCTTTGCCGTGATCTATATGGATCTCGATGGCTTCAAAGCGGTCAATGACACCTGGGGACATCATGTCGGCGACCGGTTACTGGTGGCGGTGGCGGAACGGCTGCGCAGTCAGCTCAGTAACACGATGCTGCTGGTGCGGCTGGGCGGGGATGAGTTTGTGCTGATGGCAGAGTGTGATATCAATCCGGCCCGGCAGCTGGCGCAAAAACTGGTTAAAGTGATCAGTACGCCATTTGAACTTGACCGCTATGTACTGCACGTTTCACTCAGTGCGGGAATTGCGATCTTTCCACTGCATGGACGTAACCGGCAGGAGCTGCTGTTTAATGCCGACGCGGCGATGTATCACACCAAACACAGTGGACGAAACGGCTGGTGCCTGTTTGAACCCGCCATGAGCGCGGCAACGCAGCATCAGCTTGAGCTGGCCAACGATTTGTGGGAGGCCATTGATCGCCAGCAGATGCGGCTTTTCTATCAGCCCAAATTCTGTTCCGGTGGCACCCGGTTAATGGGATTTGAAGCGCTCCTGCGCTGGCAGCATCCGCAGCGCGGTTTGCTGACCCCTGAGCTGTTTTTGCCGCGCGCAGAAAAAACCGGTCAGATTGTAACACTGGGCAACTGGGTGATCGAGGAGGCGTGCCGTCAGTTAAGGGTCTGGCACAGCCAGGGACACAGCGACTGGACGGTTTCGGTTAATCTCTCTGCGCTGCAGTTCCATCAGCGTGATTTGCTGAGCACACTGACGCAGACACTGACGCGTTATCAGCTGTCAGGCAGCGCGCTGATGCTGGAGATCACCGAAACGATTGCCATGCGCGATCCCGCTTTCAGTCAGCAGCGGATTCATGAGTTGCAGCAGGCAGGCGTCAGCGTCGCCATTGATAACTTCGGTATCGGCTATGCCAACCTGTTGCATCTTAAACATCTGGATGCCAGTGAACTTAAGATTGATCGCAGCTTTATCAACTGCCTGCGACCAGGCAGTGAAGATGCGACCGTGGTCAGCGCCATGCTAACGCTGGCACAGAGTCTCAACCTGCGCATGGTAGCGGAAGGCGTCGAGACTGAAGAGCAGCAGCATCTGCTCACAAGCTTAGGCTTTGATGCATTGCAGGGATATCTGCTTGGCAAGCCAACGCCTCCGGAGCGGGTTGACGCGTTCAGTTTTCCCGCACGGCGGCAGCCAGTGGCGTCGGTATCTGGCTGAGACCGACGATAGATTTCATCACTCAGAATGAGTGGAAAGGATGCAGGGTGCGCGGCTCAGTAACCCGCGGTCTATGCCGATAACTAATACAAATTTTAACAACCTCTGCCCAACACCGGCACGGCTTTCGCGGGAATGCACTATGTTAGCGACCTCATACGACACTTTTATCGTCATCGTCTCAGTTCTTGTCGCGATGCTGGCCTCGTTTACCGCCTTAGATATGGCGGGACGGGTGGTACATTCTACCGGCAAAGTGGCGCTGGTCTGGCTGTTCGGCGGCGGTTTCTCCATGGGTATTGGCATCTGGGCGATGCACTTTATCGGCATGCTGTCGATGAGCATGGAGATGGTCATGAGCTACAACGCCGGACTCACCGCATTCTCCGCCGCCATCGCCGTCTGCGCGTCGATATTTGCACTGTGGCTGGTCTGCAGTGGCGATCTGCCTTTGCCGCGTCTGGCGGGCGGCGCGCTGATCCTCGGCAGTGGTGTCGCAGCGATGCACTACACCGGCATGGCGGCGCTGATGTTTTCGCCCGGTATCGTCTGGCAATGGGGTTGGGTGGCGCTGTCGGTGGCGATTGCTCTGGCCGCGTCTGGCGCGGCGCTGTGGCTGGCGTTTAACCTGCGTGAGGGTCAGACCGGCCGGGTCACGCTGCTGCGTATTGGTGCCTCGGTGGTCATGGGCTGTGCGATTGCAGGTATGCACTATACCGGCATGATGGCGGCAGAGTTTCCCGTCCACAGCCATCCGGTCGGGCAGGGCGTTAACAGCAACTGGCTGGCGATTCTGGTCACCGTGGTCACCCTCTCAATTCTGGGCATAACCCTGCTGGTCTCGATGCTGGATGCACGGATGCAGGCGCGAACCTCGATTCTCGCCAGTTCGCTCGCTGAAGCGAATCGCGAGCTGGCTCAGCTGGCGCTGCACGATAACCTGACCCGGCTGCCGAACCGTATCCTGCTGGAGGATCGACTGGAGCAGGCGATCAACAAAGCGAACCGTGAGCAGACGCAGTTTGCCCTGTTGTTTATGGATCTCGATGGGTTTAAGGCGGTTAACGACGCCTTTGGACATCACATTGGCGACAGTCTGCTGGTCGGTGTGACCGAGCGGATGAGTCAGCAGATGACCGGCTACTACACGCTGGCGCGGCTGGGTGGGGATGAGTTTGTGCTGCTGGTTGAGATCGACGATCCAAATGATGCCGCAGCCATCGCCGATAAGCTGGTTAAAGCGGTGGATCGTCCATTTGATATCTCACGCTATGAGCTGATGGTCTCGCTGAGTATTGGTATCGCGGTGTATCCCGGCGATGGCGTGGATGAGCGCGAACTGATGTTCAACGCCGATGCGGCGATGTATCACACCAAAAATAATGGCCGTAACGGCTATACCTTCTTCCAGCCCTCAATGAACCTTCAGGCGCAGAGTCAGCTTCAGCTGAATAACGATCTCTGGCAGGCACTGGATAACGATGAACTGCGCCTGTTCTATCAGCCAAAATATTGTGCGCCGGGCGGCCCGATCCTCGGCTTTGAGGCGTTACTGCGCTGGCAGCACCCGAAGCGTGGCCTGCTGTCGCCTGATAAATTCCTGCCGATGGCGGAGAAGACCGGCATGATTGTCAACATTGGCAACTGGGTAATCCATGAAGCCTGTGGTCAGCTGCGCCAGTGGCATCTGCAGGGCCACCCGGACTGGTCGGTGGCGGTGAACCTGTCGGCGTTGCAGTTTGAGCAATCGAATCTGGTGGAGACGGTAGTGGATGCGCTGACAAAACATCAGATTCCGGCCGAACAGCTGACGCTGGAAGTGACCGAGACCACTGCGATGCGCGATCCCGATGAGAGCGTGCGTATTCTCACCGAGCTGACTCAGCTCGGCGTCAAAGCTTCAATTGATGACTTTGGCACCGGTTACTCCAGCCTGCTCTATCTGAAACGTCTGCCGGCCAGTGAGCTTAAGATCGATCGGGCCTTTGTTAATGAGCTGCAGGATCAGAAAGAAGATGCCACCATCGTATCGGCGATTGTGGCGCTGGCACAGTCGCTGCAGCTGAAAGTGGTGGCTGAAGGCGTTGAAACCGCTGAGCAGCAAGCCTTTCTGACCAGCCTGGGTTGCAATACGCTGCAGGGCTATCTGCTGGGCAAGCCGGTTCCCCCTGAGCGGGTACCGGATCTGGCTAACTTTGTGGTGGGGGAAACGGAAGAGGTGATGGCAAACGTGAGTCCGATTGTTGAAGCCGATCAGCCACTGACGCCCCAGGTAGCGGTGATCTGACGCACCTGATCAGAGCTGAATCAGCGTAATCAGTACGATAAGCGATTCGCACCGCCTGTCATTGGTCGCCTGCCGTGGTAAAGTCTCGCGGTCAGACTACTCGCGGTAAACAAGGAGAGGCGACCCGTGGCGAAATACCAGCGCTTGATGGATGAGATTCAGCAGCAGATCGAGGCCGGCATCTGGCTGCCCGGCACCCGTTTACCGTCGCTGCGTCAGCAGGTCGCGCAGCAGGGTGTCAGCCTGATGACGGTGCTACATGCCTATGAGCTGCTGGAGAGTCAGGGCTGGATCGTCTCGCGTCCACAGTCAGGTTACTACGTGGCACCGCGTGCCTTAGCGCCCGCACCGCTGAGTGTGGCGATCAGCGAGCAGGTCGATATCAACGACTTTGTGTTTGATGTACTGCAGGCCACGCGCGATCCCGCCATCGTGCCGTTTGGCTCTGCGTTCCCCGATCCGGCACTCTTTCCGCAGCGTCAGCTGATGCGCTCGCTGGCGAACGTCTCTCATCATCTGACGCCAACCGATGCGCTGCATAATCTGCCGCCCGGCAACGCCACGCTGCGACAGCTGCTGGCGCAGCGCTATGCGCGTCAGGGCATCACCCTGTCGCCGGATGAAATTGTCATCACCAGCGGGGCGCTGGAGGCGCTGAACCTCAGCCTGCAATCCCTGACCGAGCCGGGCGACTATGTGGTGATTGAGCAACCGAGTTTTTATGGCGCGCTGCAGGCGATTGAGCGGCTTAAACTCAAGGCGCTGGCGATTCCGGTGGATGCAAATCAGGGCATCGATCTCGTTCAGCTGGAAGAGGCGCTGCAACGCTGGCCGGTAAAAGCCTGCTGGCTGATGACGACATTGCAGAATCCGCTGAGCGTGACATTAACGCCGGAGCGCAAACAGCAACTGGTGGCGCTGCTGGCACGTTATCAGGTGCCGATAATTGAAGATGATGTCTATGCCGAACTCTGGACGGGTGAGGCTGCGCCGCTGCCCGCGAAGGCCTGGGATCGGCAGGGAAACGTGCTGCACTGTGGCTCGTTTTCCAAGTCGCTGGTGGCCGGTTTTCGCGTCGGCTGGGTGGCGGCGGGACAGCATGCGCAGCGCATTCAGCGCCTGCAGCTGATGAGCACGCTCTCGACCAGCGCACCGATGCAGCTGGCGCTGGCCGATTTTCTTGCCACGCGGCGTTACGACACCCATCTGAAGCGGTTGCGACAGATACTGGCGAAGCGACAGCAGATGGTGCGTCAGGCGTTGCTCAAGGTGCTGCCGCCGCAGGCTACGCTCAGCGAAGCGCGCGGCGGCTATTTTCTCTGGGTGACGTTGCCGGAGAGCATCAACACTACCCGGCTCTACCAGCAGGCGCTGGCTCAGGGGATCAGTATTGCACCGGGACAGTTATTTTCGGCAGGAGAGCAGTTCAGTCACTGTTTCAGACTGAATACCGCCTGGCCGTGGGATAGCCGGGCCGAGGCGGCAATAGCGACGCTGGGTCAGTTAATGGCGGAACCGCAGGCGGATTAGACGCGCGCTGCTTCCTGGTGGCCCCAGGTCAGGTAGTAGACATCATAAAAGTCCACTTCCCCTTTTTGCGTCAGCAGACGCTGGATACCGCTTTTAACCCGTTCCGGTGTTTCAGGCAGTGACAGAATGCGTGAGATAGCCTGTTCGCGCACCGGCTGAACGTAATACCACTCACCGTTGTAGCAGACACGCAGATCGAGCGCATCGATATCTTCAAAGCGATATTTCGGGTTGATATCAAGCAGCATCAGCACGCTCATTACCAGCACAAATGCGGTGGCAAACCAGAAGGCGGGCCAGCCGAGCATCTCGGTGGTAAATATCAGCGCCACGCACAGGCCGTAGCAGAGATACATCACAGCCCACAGACCGGGATGGTTCTTCAGAAACGAGAGGCTAAAGCGCGGCAAGTTGTCGCGACGTTCTTCGCGGTTAAGCGTGGCGATCTCGTCAATCAGGATTTGTTTAATAGCGTCCATTGGTTACCTCACTGTCATCTGTTAGCTATTACAACAGATAACAGTCAAGCATATCAGAAACAGATCTGTGCGATTTTTGTATAACAGTTTATCAAAAGAGTGCCCTGGCATCGGGCTGCCGTACCTGCGTGCCGGCTCGCCTGACATTTTGCAACACTTTGCCGCAGTAAGAACCGCTATCCGCCGCCGTACGGGGGCGGTCTCGCCCTATTGTTAACGACACATTTGGCTTTAGTCAGCAATATCAGTCAATTATCTCAATTGTGTCGTCCGGCGCACATTGCATTGTGCCGCGGGTTTGCCACACTTAGAAAAAAACCGGAGAACCTGTATGCGTGCCTCATCCTCCAGTCTGATGTTAATGATGTCCTTTGCCGCAGGCACCTTCGCGGCCGGGGCTTCTGATAATCCTCAGCATCTGATGCTCGCCATTCCGTCGGGCGGCGTACCTAATAACCCGTTACCTCTGATTATCTGGCCGCGCGTAGTGCCGGAAGAGGAAGAGATCGCAGCGTGGTTTGAGAAAACTTTCGACGAAAACGGCTGGCCACCCGCCTGGCGCTATCCGATTTTCCCCTATACCCACTATCATCCCAACACCCATGAGCTGCTTGGCGTTGCGGAAGGCTGGGCAGAAGTGCTGTTTGGCGGCGACAGTGGCCGGATGGTCACCCTGCGCGCAGGCGATGCGGTGCTGATCCCGGCGGGTGTCGGTCATCGCCAGGTCAGCGCCAGCGAAGATTTTATGGTGATCGGTGCCTATCCGCGCGGCATGTCGCCTGAGACGCTGCGCGACGAACCCGCGAAGCTGAAAATGGCGCAGCAGCAGGTGAAAAAAGTGCCGTTGCCGACCCAGGACCCGTTTACCGGCAAAGAGGGCGCGTTAACCGAAATCTGGCAGCCGATTGCCGCGATGCATTTACAGCAACAGATGGACCTGTAAACGCCGTTTCTGTCGCGAAATGATTAAGCGCGAGCCAGCCTCGCGCTCTGACCATGCTGGCTGTAAAACCTGCCTTAACGCCTGACCTCAGGCGCTTATCCCGATCATTACGCCATTGAACATTTGCTCGCCGCTGCCGATAACTCCCCTGTTAAGATTAGTTATTCTTCTTAATACGCTTGTCTTCGCAGACCTTTTCCGCTTTAGTCTCGGCTCGCGTTTAAGAACATTCCTAAGCCTTTACCGGGCTACCGAGCAGCAGGCAAATAACAATGGATAATAACTCTGATGTCATGTATCGCATGCTGGTACAAGTCGTGATCGACTACGCGATCACCATGCTTAAACCGGACGGAACTGTCGCCAGCTGGAATGACGGGGGTCTGCACGTCCTTGGTTACAGGCCAGACGAAATTATTGGACAGCACGCCGCCCTGTTTTACAACGAAGAGGATCGCCGACGCGGTCAGCCGCAGCGCGAACTTGATATCGCCACCACCACCGGACGTTACGAAAACGAAGGCTGGCGCTGCCGTAAAGATGGCAGCAGCTTCTGGGCACACGTGGTCATCTATCCGATCCGCGACGAGACCGCTCAGCTGATTGGGTTTGCTGCGGTCTGCCGCGACTGCACCCGGCTGCAGGAGCAGCAACGCAAAGAGCGGGAGCAGGAGATGCGCTTCCGCCTGCTGGTTGAGGGCGTCACCGATTACGCCATCTATATGCTCGATCAGGATGGAAACGTAGTGAACTGGAACGCCGGCGCACAGCGCGCCAAAGGCTATGTGGCGGAAGAGATTGTCGGCCAGCATTTTTCCCGGTTCTACAGCGCGCAGGATCGACTCAATCATATCCCCAGCCAGAACCTGCAAACGGCTTATCGCACCGGCCGTTTTGAAGATGAGGGCTGGCGCTACCGCAAAGATGGCAGTGCGTTCTGGGCACATGTGGTGATCGACACGATCCGCGACGATCAGGGCAAACTGCTGGGCTATGCCAAAATCACCCGTGACTGCACCGAACAGCAGCGCGTCCGCAGCGAGCAGCGCGAGCAGGAGCAGCGTTTTCGCCTGCTGGTAGAGGGCGTCACGGATTACGCCATCTATATGCTTGATACCGACGGCGTGGTGGTGAACTGGAATGCTGGCGCACAGCGCGCCAAAGGCTATAAAGCGGATGAAGTAGTGGGTCAGCACTTCTCGCTGTTTTACAGCGCTCAGGAGCGGCTGAACAGGATACCGGAAGCGAATCTCGGTATTGCGCTGAAAACCGGTCGTTTTGAAGATGAGGGCTGGCGCTACCGTAAAGATGGCAGCGCGTTCTGGGCGCATGTGGTTATCGACGCGATCCATGATGATGACGGTAAGCTGATCGGTTTCGCCAAGATCACCCGCGATCGCACGGAAGGCCGTGAGCAGGAGCAGCAGATCCTGCGCGCCCGGGATCTGGCCGAAGCCCAGAGCACGCAGAAAACCGCCTTGTCTAAATTCCTGGACAACATCATTGCCAACATTCCCTCCTGCGTGATTGTTGAAGATGCGATCACCCGCGAGATCCTGCTGGTGAATGACCGCACCCAGCAGCTGTTTGGCCTGGCGAAATCGCTGATCGTTAACAAGCGGCCGCACGAATGTATGTCGCCTGAGCTTAGTGACTATTTTAACAATCTGGCGGACGTTGCACTGCGCAGTGAGGGCATACATGAGCGTGAGCAGTTGCTGATGACTGCCAGCGGCGAACGCATTCTGCATACCCGCGCTACCGCAATTAATGGCCAGGATGCGCGCCGCAACTACCTGATGCTGCTGGTGGAAGATGTTACCGACCAGCGCGCCGCCGATGCCCGTATTCACCATATGGCGCACCACGACAACCTGACCAGCCTGCCGAATCGCATGCTGTTCCGCCAGCGTCTGAGTGAGGCGTTGCGCACCGCGAGCCAGACGCAGCGCCAGACCGCCGCGCTATGCCTTGATCTTGATAATTTCAAAAATGTGAACGATGCGCTGGGCCATCAGATTGGCGATGAGCTGCTGCGCAGCGTGGCTAAACGTCTGCGAAACACGCTGCGTGATCAGGATACGCTGGCGCGCATTGGTGGCGATGAGTTCGCTATCGTGCTGCCCTCGGTAGCAAACAGTGAGGAGGCGAGCATTGTGGCTCAGCGTCTGATCGAGGCGATTCGTCCGCCGGTCAACGTTGAAGGTCATAATCTGGCGGTCGGGCTGAGCGTGGGTATTGCACTCAGCACCACCATCACCAATACGCCGGAGCAGTTGCTGCGCTGTGCGGATATGGCGCTGTATGAAGCCAAACGTAATGGCCGCAACCGCTATGAGCACTTTACGCTGGAGATGGATGATGTGGCACGCAGCCGACGCCTGATTGAAAACGATCTGCGCGATGCGATCAGCGGCGGGCATTTACGGCTCTACTATCAGCCTATTACCAATGGCGATCACCGCACAATTATTGGCTATGAAGCGCTGATGCGCTGGCATCATCCGATCCGCGGGCTGATTATGCCCAACGACTTCATCCCGATTGCGGAAGAGACCGGCCTGATTCATATGCTGGGAGCCTTTGCCCTTTATGAAGCCTGTCGTGAAGCGGCGAGCTGGGAAGGGGAGCAGTCGGTCTCAGTCAACCTCTCACCGCTGCAGTTTAAAAACAGCTCGCTGGTGCCGGTGGTTGAAGGTGCGCTGAAGGAGTCAGGTCTCGATCCGGCGCGACTGGAAGTCGAGATCACCGAATCGGTGCTGCTGGATGACTCGCTGGGGAATATCCGTACCCTGCAGAATCTCAAGGCGCTGGGCGTGCAGATTGCGCTGGATGATTTCGGCACCGGCTATTCGTCGCTGAGCTATCTGCGATCCTTCCCGTTCGACAAAATCAAAATCGACAAGTCGTTTATCAACGATATGGGCGACAGCCGCGAGGCGCTGGCGATAATCCGCGCGATTACCGGCATGAGCCGCAGTCTGGATATCCAGATTACCGCTGAAGGCGTGGAGAGCGATGAGCAGTTCGCGAAGCTGCGGGATGAGGGCTGTACGTTGTTCCAGGGCTTCCTGTTCGGACGGCCTCAGCCGTCAGAGCTGCGGCTGAAAACGCTGGGTGAATCCGCGCCGGGTTAATCATAAAGGCCATGCTGCTGAACCGGCGCATGGCTGAGATTATCGCGGATGCGGCGCACCGACTCGCGCACCACCAGCCTGCCATTCAGCAACAGGCTGCCGGTGGGTGTGCCAGGGTTCAGCCGCATCTCCTGCAGCATTCTGACTGCCGCTGCGCCCAGCTCATCACGTGGCACCTGCACCGAGGTCAGCGGAATATCGTGGATAGCGGCCAGGTTAAACCCATCCATGCTCATTACCGAGATATCCTGCGGCACCCGCAGGCCGGCCTGCTCCAGCGCCGTGACGGCACCTGCGGCTATGTAATCCCCGCTGGCGAGAATCGCCGTCGGACGCAGCGCGTCAGGGCAGTGGCGCAGATATTCACCCAGCCGTTCCGCCGCCTCATTGCTGCTGAAGCTGTTCAGGGTTAGCAGATGCTGGCGACTGTCAAAGCGCAGATTCATGGCGTGCCAGGCGTCGCGCACCCCCTGTAAGCGTTGCTCCATGGTATAGCGGCGCAGGCAGTGCAGGGACAGGATCTGCCGATGTCCCTGCTCAAACAGGTAGCGCGCGGAGAATTCACCAATCAGCTGATGATGCGGCGAGACTGACGGCAGCCGCATACGGCGATCGCGGGCGTTGATCAGCACGCAGGGCTTGTTCATCTCCGCCGCCAGCTGATGAATATGCTCATCATCAATGCCGATCAGCAGGGCGGCTTCGGTCTGCTGCATCTTATCGATAAACAGCGCGGCATTACTCTCCACCTCTTCCAGCGGGCAGTAGCGCAGCCGCACCTCATGTGGCTCTACCGCCTGGCTGATTCCCTGAATCACCTTGTAGTAGAAAATGTCGCTGCGTACGTCAAAGGCGCGCGGTGGAGCAAAGACCATCAGGTTATTCAGCAGCAGGCGACCGCTGTGCAGATTATCCAGCACGCCCTGCTGCTGCGCCACGGCCAGCACTTTGTCCCGCGTCGCGGGACGGGTATTCGCTTTTCCGGCCAGTACCCGCGATACCGTACTGATCGAGACTCCGCTCAGCGCCGCAATCTCACTGATTTTCAGCCTTTGTTTCATTCTGTGATCGCCTTCAAATCTGCCAGTGAAAAATTTTTCATAGTCTGCTGAATCGCGTCAGATAAGCGTTTCAGTGCCATTTTTTATCGCGATTCAGCCTGCCATGAAAAGCGTTGCAAAAAAGTGGCTGTACCCACGTTTCCCACTTTTCTAAGTTCGATAAAAGGACACGCGGTACGCCAGCAGGCGGTGTGCGTCATCAATCGCAATCAGGAGTGGCACAATGAGCCTCGAATCAACAACCAAACCCATCAGTGCGTCACGCACGGTGCGCGTGATTAAAAATTTACGCTGGTGGATGCTGGGAATGTTTTTGCTGGGTGTAACCGTCAACTACATCACCCGTAACTCCCTCGGCATTCTGGCACCGGAACTGAAAACCAGTCTGAACATGACCACCGAACAGTATTCGTGGGTTGTAGCAGCATTTCAGCTCGCCTATACCCTGTTCCAGCCGATTTGCGGCTGGCTGATCGATGTGATCGGACTGAAGATGGGCTTCCTGATCTGCGCGCTGATCTGGTCGGTCACCTGTCTGCTGCACGCCGGTGCGGGAAGCTGGCTGCATCTGGCGCTGCTGCGTTTTGTGATGGGTGCTTCCGAAGCGGCGGCCACGCCCGCTAATGCCAAAGCGATCGGTGACTGGTTTCCGAAAAAGGAGCGTCCGGTCGCGGCGGGCTGGGCGGGCGTCGGCTTTTCGATTGGTGCGATGCTGGCACCACCGATTATCTACGTTGCCCACGTTACTTTTGGCTGGCAGGGTGCATTTCTGCTGACCGGCGGTCTGGGTCTGCTGTGGGTGGGACTCTGGTGGTGGGGCTATCACTCGCCGGAAAGCCATCCTCGCCTGTCTGATGATGAACGCGCCTTTATTAATCAGGACAACGAGGCGATCGGTGAAAAGCTGCCGTTCTTCACCGCGCTGAAAGTGATTGGTAAAGAGAAAAAATTCTACGGCATCGCCATTCCGGCTTTTCTGGCTGAACCCGCCTGGGCGGTGCTGAGCTTCTGGGTGCCGCTCTATCTTGCCAATGAGCGCGGCATGGATCTTAAGCAGATCGTGATGTTCGCCTGGCTGCCATTCCTGGCCGCCGACCTCGGCAGCGTCGCCAGTGGCTATCTCACCAGAATCTATGTGCGCTGGTTTGGTATGACCCGCGTGAATTCCATTGTTGCCAGTTCAGTCACCGGCGCGCTGCTGATGGTCTCGCTGGCGCTGATGACGCTGGTGAAAGATCCCTGGCTGGCTATTGCCCTGATCTCCGTCGGCGGCTTCGGTCACCAGGTGATCTCCTGCATGCTGAGTGCGCTGGTGGTGGAACGCTTTGATCGCCGCCAGATGGCCACCGTTAACGGTATGCGTGGCTCCTGCGCCTGGATCGCCAGCTTTATCTTCTCGCTGATTATCGGTGTTACCGCCGATACCATCGGCTTTAATCCGCTGTTTGTAGCGATGGGCTTCTTTGACCTGATTGGTGCCGTTTTCCTGGTGATGCTGATCGCCGAACGCCGCCAGCGCCCTGCTAACCCATAAGGATATCGCGATGAAAACCCTGAAGAACTGGACGCTGCATCAGCAGGCCGATCATTTTGTTGAACTCAAGGTCGACGATCGACATTTCCTGAGGCTTTACGTTCTGGAAGAGAAACTGATGCGCGTGCTGCTGAAGCGCGACGGTGAGCTGGCGCTGAACCGCACCTGGAGCATTGCGCCTGAGCATGATGTGCCCTGGCAGGGACGCGATCGCGAGGCGCTGGATGGCTTTACGCTGCCCGCATTTCAGGTGGAGCACGATGCGCAGCAGTTGCGCATCAGCACATCACAGCTGCGGGTGACGGTGCATCAGCCGCTCTGCCTGAGCTGGGAGCAGTTTGAGGGTGCCAGCTGGCAACCGCTGACCGCCGATCGTCACACCGGTGCCTATCTGCTCAATGCTCACGGCGACGGAGTGGAGCACTATCAGCGTCGTCAGCCGCAGGATCGGGTGTATGGCCTGGGCGAGAAGACCGGCGACCTGAACCGCGTTAACCGGCGTTTTGAGATGCGTAATCTCGACGCGATGGGCTATAACGCCGCCAGCACCGATCCGCTCTATAAACATATTCCGTTTACCCTGACGCAGCGTGATGGCGTCAGCTTTGGCCTGTTTTATGACAACCTCAGCAGCAGCTGGCTCGATCTGGGGAATGAGCTGGATAACTACCATCTGCCTTATCGCCGTTACCGCGCCGAGGCGGGCGATCTCGATTACTACATGATGCTCGGTCCGACGTTGCTCGATGTCACCAAAGCCTTTGTGCGCCTGACCGGGCGCACGCTGTTTCAGCCGAAGTGGAGCCTGGGCTACAGCGGTTCGACCATGCACTACACCGATGCGCCGGACGCGCAGCAGCAGCTGCAATCCTTTATCCGCCTGTGTCGCGAACATGAAATTCCCTGCGACTCGTTCCAGCTCTCTTCCGGTTACACCTCGATCAATAACAAACGCTATGTCTTCAACTGGAACTACGACAAAGTCCCGAATCCCAACGCGCTGAGTGATGCGTTTCATCGTGCCGGAATGAAGCTGGCGGCCAACATTAAGCCCTGTCTGCTGCAGGATCATCCGCGCTACCAGGAAGTGGCGGCGCAGGGGCTATTTATTCGTGACTCGGAACAGGATCGCCCTGAGCGTTCGGTGTTCTGGGATGATGAGGGATCGCACCTCGATTTCACCCATCCGCAGGCGGTGCGCTGGTGGCAGGAGAATGTGACGCAACAGCTGCTGGAAAAGGGCATCGATTCCACCTGGAATGACAACAACGAATATGAAGTATGGGATGGCGAAGCGCGCTGTCACGGGTTTGGTCAGCCGATCGCGATCAAGCATATCCGCCCGGTGATGCCGTTGCTGATGATGCGCGCCTCGATGGAAGCCCAGCAGCAGTTTGCACCAGACAAACGACCCTATCTGATCTCACGGTCCGGCTGTGCCGGGATGCAGCGCTATGTACAGACCTGGAGCGGTGATAACCGTACCAGCTGGCAGACCCTGCGCTACAACATCCGCATGGGACTGGGAATGAGCCTGTCCGGGCTGTTTAACGTCGGACACGATGTCGGCGGCTTCTCGGGCGACAAGCCGGATGCCGAGCTGTTTGTGCGCTGGGTTCAGAATGGCGTAATGCATCCGCGCTTTACCATCCATTCGTGGAATGACGATCACACCGTGAACGAGCCATGGATGTACCCGGATGTCACACCGATGATCCGCGAGGCGATCCGGCTGCGCTATCGTCTGATGCCTTACCTCTATAACCTCGCGTGGCAGGCCAGCGCGGAAGATGAGCCGATGCTGCGTCCGACCTTCCTCGACCACGAGCAGGACCCGCAAACCTATGAGGAGTGTGATGATTTTATGCTGGGGCGCGATCTGCTGGTCGCCAGCGTCGTGGAGCAGGGCGCGCGCAGCCGGGAAGTCTATCTGCCACGCAACCAGGGCGGCTGGTATGACTGGCACAGCGGCAGGGCGTTTGCGGGCGGCGAAACCATCACGCTGGATGCGCCGCTGGATCGTCTGCCGCTGCTGGTGCGGGCGGGTGCAGTAATCCCGCTGGGCGAGTGTGAAACCACGACCGATGCGCGGCGCGATACCGTGCGGCAGTGGCAGCTGTGGCCGGCACCGGAAGGCGTAACCACTCAGGGCGAAATTTTTGACGACGACGGTGAGAGCCATGGCTGGCAGCAGGGCAATGCGCTGTGGCTGAGCTGGACATTGTGCAGCAGCGCCAGCCGTATCGATCTGACGGTGGAAAAACGCGGCGACTATCAGCCCGCCTGGCGGGAGATCGCGCTGTTACTGCCTCCGGGGGAACGTCGTGAGCTGTGGGTGAATGGCGAGAAAGCGGCGAGTTACCGGCTGGGATAGCTGTGTTGAGGAGGCAGTGAAGAAAAGTCCGGCCCCGAAGCGGGGGCCGTTAAGGGCAACAGCAAAACCGGACCTGCTTCGCTGTGAGATCGTGCTTGAGCAGGAAATACGGTCAGTTCGGAAAGACGCTAAGGCCAGTTCGTGACATGCTCGACCCGCGCGATTACGCACCTCATCCCTGAGGTGCGCCCGTTGCCGGGCCAACGCTTTGCGCTGTTCAAAAACGCTCCCGGCGTTTTTAGTACGCACCTCATCCCTGAGGTGCGCCCGTTGCCGGGCCAACGCTTTGCGCTGTTCAAAAACACTCCCGGCGTTTTTAGTACGCACCTCATCCCTGAGGTGCGCCCGTTGCCGGGCCAACGCTTTGCGCTGTTCAAAAACGCTCCCGGCGTTTTTAGTACGCACCTCATCCCTGAGGTGCGCCCGTTGCCGGGCCAACGCTTTGCGCTGTTCAAAAACGCTCCCGGCGTTTTTAGTACGCACCTCATTCCTGAGGTGCGCCCCTGGCCGGGCCAACGCGTTGCGTTGTTCAAAAACGCTCCCGGCGTTTTTGTCCAGGGCGCGGGACGCTTTCCTCCTCTGACCGTATTCCCTGCTACTTAAGCTTTATCATTGCTTCCTGAAAGCGCACCAGGGAATTGTCAGCAGTCTGAACCGACCTGAAAGATATTATTCTGCGTGGTTCTCGGTGCTCATACGGCCCAGATCTTTATCAACCAGAAACAGACCGTTGCCGCTGTTGCTGACCAGCGCCAGTTTATCCAGCACAGTTTTGAACAGCTTCTCTTCTTCATGCTGTTCGGCAACATACCACTGCAGGAAGTTGAAGGTAGAGTAATCCTGTGACGTCATAGCGGCATGTGCCAGCTCATTGATTTTGCTGGTGATCAGCTGCTCATGTTCCAGCGCTTGCTGCAGGATTTCATTCAGTGAGGTGAAAGAAACCGGTGGCGCAGCGATGGTGCCCAGCACCGGCATCGCGCCGGTATCGCTCAGATAATCAAACAGACGCTGCATATGCTGCATCTCTTCGCGTGAATGCATCTTCAGGAAGGAAGCGGCACCCTCAAAGCCTTTGTCGCTGCACCAGGCACTCATTTGCAGATAAAGATTGGCAGAGAAAAATTCCAGGTTCAGCTGGTCGTTTAAACGCCCAGTCATTTCAGCAGTCAGCATGGCCGAGTCCTTTTAAGAAGATGTTAAATAAACAGGTAGATGCGGTGAATTATGCATCATACATGTTAGTAAAGTGAAGCCTTTTACGCAAAATAAGTCAATTTATCTGGTTGATTTAAATAGAATTATTTCGGAAATTGAATGCGACCAATTCTCATTCTGTATCGCGCAACATCAGGCAATAACGTCAGGGGGATCAGCACCATGATAGTGCGGACAATGGTTATTCTGCTGGTGCAACAAGTTGCTGAAGCAGACGAAATATCGCCAATCTGATGCCGTCCCGGAAATATCACGTTGTGGTCTGAAAAATAATTTTCAGAGACTGATAAGAGTCATGGCGTTGATTAAACGTGCTGTGTCGGGAAATAAAGCGTTAACAACCTTTCTCTTAGCGGCTCTGGCATAAATCCTGCTTAGAACTGAGTTCCATATATTGAAACTTGTCACGGCAGGGAACGGGCGGCAGGCCATGTTATCAGGAGAAAATAATGTCAGAAGAGAGTGTGGTTAATCCGGTAAAAATGACGGCGACTAAAGGCAGTTATATCGCATTAATTTTTGCCATTCTGTTTTTTTCAGGGCTGTTTTATAACGTCGAGGGCCTTAAATGGCTGGGTGCGTTTGACTTCACTACGCTGGGCGGCAGCTTCGGCACCATGAAAGATCCCGCCAGCAATACCTTTCTCGGTGCAGGCGGACTCAGCGCCAAAGCGGGCTTCCTGTTTGCCCTGTCGCTGACCCCCACGGTAATGCTGGCGCTGGGTGTGCTGGAAATCTTTACGCATTACGGCGCGATTCGCGCGGCACATCGCTTGCTGACGCCGCTGCTTAAGCCGCTGATGGGGTTGCCGGGTCGTTGCGGTCTGGCGTTAATCACTGATCTGCAAAGCACCGACGCGGGCGCAGCATTAACCAAAGAGATGGCTGACCAGAAACAGATTGGTAAAAAAGAGCTGGTGGTGATGAGTGCCTGGCAATATTCCGGTGCCGGATTAATCAATAATTACTTCGCCATCGGTTCAGCGCTGTTCGCCTCCATGACGCTGCCAATTATTATTCCGCTGCTATTAATGTTCGTGCTGAAATTTGTCGGTGCGGCGATAACGCGCGCTGTGTTAAACAGTGTTTATAAAAAGGATTTCGTCGATGGAAAATAAAGTTGCAACCCGTGCAAATCCCTTTGATGTCTTTGTGACCGGCGCGCGCAAAGGCTTTCACATTGCCATTCACAACCTGATGCCGAATGTGGTGATGGCCTATGTGCTGGCAGAAGTACTGAATCTGCTCGGCATCATGCAGTTTCTCGGGCATGTCTTTGCGCCGGTGATGGGGCTGTTCGGCCTGCCGGGCGAGGCGATTACAGTATTGCTCACCGCCTGGCTCTCCTCGTCGGCGGGCACGGGCGTGGCGGTAAGCCTGCTGACCAAAGGACTGCTGACCGGCGCGGATATCACCATTCTGGCGCCGGCGATTTTCCTGATGGGATCGCAGCTGCAATATATGGGACGGCTGCTGGGCGTGGCCGATGTGCCCAAAAAATACTGGCCGCTGCTGATGCTGGTGAGCATCATCAACGCGCTGATCGCAATGTCTGTTATGCGTCTGTTTATTCAGGAGTAACGCTGTGACTAAGGTATTAGAGCATTATCACTATTTGCACGAAATTCCGGAGCTGGGTTTTCAGGAGGTAAAGACCTCGGCCTACATCGCCGATCAGCTCGAGAAAGCGGGCCTGAAGGTGACGCGCAACATCAATAACACCACCGGCATTGTGGCGGAGATCGACAGCGGGGTACCGGGGCCGGTACTGGCGCTGCGCGCGGATATGGATGCGCTGGGGCATATCATTGATGGCGTGCCGTGTGCGCGCCACACCTGTGGCCACGACGGTCACTCTTCAGTGGTGCTGACAGCGGCATCGGCGCTGCTGCAGGAGGGCACGGTGAAACGTGGCCGGCTGAAGATTCTGTTCCAGCCCGCCGAGGAGCTGGGTGCCGGTGCGCTCTCAATGATCGAAGGTGGCGCACTGGATGATGTGGAGATGATTCTGGGCTTCCATCTGCGTCCGCTGGAAGAGTGTGTGGTTGGCCAGGCGGTGCCTGCGGTGCTCTACTCCGCCTGCAGCACGCTGGAAGCGACCATTAAGGGCCAGCCCGCCCATGCGGCGCGTCCGCATCTTGGCGTGAATGCACTGGATGCCGCTGTACAGGCGGTTCAGGCCGTCAATGCCCTCCATCTGTCACCGGGCCTGACCTGGAGCGTCAAAGCGACCCGCTTCCTGTGCGATGCCGGTGTCACCAACTCGGTGCCGGATGAAGCCCGCGTGGTGTGGGATCTGCGTTCGCAGGAGAACGGGCCGATGACGCAGCTGAAAGAGCAGGTCACGCGCGCCATTACCCACAGCGTGGCGGCACTGGGAGCCAGCGCCGAGGTTCGCGTGCTGAAAGAGATGCCGGCTGCCGAGATTGATGATGAGGCGACGGCGGTGATCCGCGCCGCCATCGTTGAGGTGCTGGGCGAAGAGGGTGCACTGCCGACCCGAACCACGCCAGGCAGCGAGGACTTTTTCTACTATCCGGTGAAGCGTCCGGGAGTGAAAGCGGGCTTCTGGGGGCTGGGCACCAACCTGACGCCAGGACTGCATCATCCCGATATGCATTTTGATCTCAGCTCGCTGGAGATTGGTGTGCAGATCTTCAAAGCCTGTGTCAGAAAGGTACTGGGATAACAGAGTGGGGCGGGTGCAGACCCGCCCGACTCTGTTGCCGCATCCGCTGTTCTCCGATTCCTGGCCTGCGAAATCACGCCCCCTTCCCTGTAGGCCGCGCGCGCAAAATATTGTATGCTATGCCGCCTTAAAGCTGACCAGGTAACCGGACTTCACGCCAATGTAACTTCGCGCTGACCCGCCAACGATGAAAGGTCGTTTTGGCACCGTTTACCCGCCGGTAAGGTTCTGCCGGCCACCATGATTTATCAGCAGCGCCAGTACGTTGCGCTGCCTATTGAGAAGAATTCCATGTCTAATCCCTTTTTAGAAGAGGTGGCACGCCGCCGCACCTTCGCGATCATTTCGCACCCGGATGCCGGTAAAACCACCATTACCGAAAAAGTGTTGCTGTTCGGACAGGCTATCCAGACCGCCGGTACCGTAAAAGGCCGTGGCTCTAACCAGCACGCCAAGTCGGACTGGATGGAGATGGAGAAACAGCGTGGTATCTCTATCACTACCTCGGTGATGCAGTTTCCTTACCGCGATAGCCTGGTAAACCTGCTGGATACCCCAGGTCACGAAGATTTCTCGGAAGATACCTACCGTACGCTGACCGCAGTAGACTGCTGTCTGATGGTGATCGATGCCGCGAAAGGCGTCGAGGATCGTACCCGCAAGCTGATGGAAGTGACCCGTCTGCGCGATACGCCAATCCTGACCTTTATGAACAAACTTGACCGTGACATCCGCGATCCGATGGAGCTGCTGGATGAGGTAGAGAGCGAGCTGAAAATCGCCTGCGCACCGATCACCTGGCCTATCGGCTGCGGCAAGCTGTTCAAAGGGGTTTACCACCTCTACAAAGATGAGACCTACCTCTACCAGAGCGGTAAAGGCCACACCATCCAGGAAGTGCGCATCGTGAAGGGGCTGAACAACCCGGATCTCGACGCCGCAGTGGGTGACGATCTGGCGGCACAGCTGCGTGAAGAGCTGGAGCTGGTGCAGGGTGCCTCGCACGAGTTCGAGCAGGAAGCGTTCCTGAGCGGCGAACTCTCGCCGGTCTTCTTCGGCACCGCGCTGGGTAACTTTGGCGTGGATCATATGCTGGATGGCCTGGTTTCCTGGGCACCGCGTCCGATGCCACGTCAGACCGACACCCGCACCGTGGAAGCGCAGGAAGAGAAGTTCACCGGCTTCGTGTTTAAGATCCAGGCAAACATGGACCCGAAACACCGTGACCGCGTCGCCTTTATGCGTGTGGTTTCCGGTAAGTATGAAAAAGGGATGAAGCTGCGTCAGGTGCGCACCGGCAAAGATGTGATCATCTCCGATGCGCTGACCTTTATGGCGGGCGACCGTTCCCATGTGGAAGAAGCCTATCCTGGCGACATCATCGGCCTGCATAACCACGGTACCATTCAGATCGGCGACACCTTTACGCAGGGTGAAAATATGAAGTTCACCGGTATTCCGAACTTCGCGCCAGAGCTGTTCCGCCGTATTCGTCTGCGCGATCCGCTGAAGCAGAAACAGCTGCTGAAAGGGCTGGTTCAGCTGTCGGAAGAGGGTGCAGTGCAGGTGTTCCGTCCGGTGCATAATAACGATCTGATCGTGGGCGCGGTCGGGGTACTGCAGTTCGATGTGGTGGTGGCACGTCTGAAAAGCGAATATAACGTCGAAGCGATCTACGAAGCGATTAACGTCTCAACGGCGCGCTGGGTTGAATGTGACGATGCTAAAAAGTTTGAGGACTTCCAGCGTAAAAACGAAGTTAACCTGGCACTCGATGGCGGTGATAATTTGACTTATATCGCGCCAACCATGGTGAATCTGAATATTACGCAGGAACGTTATCCCGACGTCCGTTTCCGTAAAACACGCGAGCACTAATCGCCTGTTTCCGGGCCATTCCAGCAGGGAATGGCCCTGATTTTCCCACTCCAGACTCCTCCTAAAAACCCCGTTTTTCTTCTGTTTTGACGTGTGATCAACCAGTTAGCCAGGCAAATCGCAAAATGCCGTCTATGATTATTTTATCGGACGGCGGAAGAGACTTCTCTTGTCCTTACGTCCTGTAACGCAGCGGCACCTGTGCCTCTGTTTCGCCCACAGTTTTGGGTGAGTTAACTGATAGAAGGAAGATATCGATGAACAAGACTAAGATTGCTAAAACCCTGATGGCCGCCATGATTGGTTCAGCACTGATCAGCGGTAGCGCACTGGCCGACGAATCGCTTTCTCAGAAAGCGTCACAGACAGCCGACAGCGCGGGTTCGAAAATCGATAGTTCTATGAAAAAAGTCGATGGTTATATGGATGACAGCGGCATCACCGCTAAAGCCAAAGCGGCATTGGTGGATGACGACGCAATTAAAAGTACGGATATCTCGGTAAAAACGCATAGCGGCGTCGTGACCTTAAGTGGTTTCGTCACCTCACAGGATCAGGCTGAAAAGGCTGTGGCTGTGGTGCAGAAAATCGAAGGTGTTAAATCCGTCAGCGACAAACTACACGTCAGAGACAGCAAAACCTCTTCAGTGAAAGGTTATGCCGGCGATGCTGCTACAACCAGCGAAATTAAAGCTAAGCTATTAGCAGATGACATTGTTCCGTCGCGCAACGTAAAAGTTGAGACTACCGACGGTGTTGTTCAGCTTTCAGGGCATGTTGCTACTCAGGCACAGTCAGATCGTGCAGAAAGCATCGCTAAAGCCATTGAAGGGGTAAAAAGCGTTAAGAATGACCTGACGGTTAAATCTTAAGCTTGCGTGCGGTCACGGTTGTGGCCGCACAAATAAAAGAGACCCATCCGGGGATGAAATAAGCAGTTCGAATTTAAATAGGGTAAGGAGAGGCTTATGTTTCGTTGGGGCATTATTTTTCTGGTGATCGCACTGATCGCTGCAGCGTTAGGTTTTGGCGGTTTAGCGGGCACAGCAGCATGGGCAGCTAAAGTTGTCTTCGTCGTTGGTATTATCCTGTTCCTCATCAGCCTGTTTACCGGCCGTAAAAAGCTTTAGCCGATGAGTCCTGCAGTGTAATGCAACGCAAAGCATAGAGCGGAGACCAGTCATCTGCAGCGACTGACGTGAAGAGAGGGACACCTTCACATCGCTGCGATGGCAGGCCAGTTTAGCTGGCCTGCCGGTTAAAGGAATAGATGACTGGTTCTCCGGAATGCTGCTGTTTTTAACGGACCCATCCTCCAGCATACCCGGAACCCTTTGATGAGGTTCGCACAGTGGGTATACGCATTCCCGTCACACTCGGCGTCATTGAACCTCTGGCCCTGACACCCTTCAAAGCTCAGAAAATAGCCCTGGTCTGTGAAGGCGGCGGTCAGCGCGGTATTTTCACCGCAGGCGTATTAGACGAATTTCAGCGTGCCCGATTCAACCCTTTTCAACTGATGCTCGGCACCTCTGCCGGTGCACAAAATCTCTCTGCCTTTGTCTGTGGTCAGCCCGGCTACGCCCGTCGCGTGATTACCCGCTATACCACCAGTAAACTCTTTTTTGATCCGCTGCGTTTTGTGCGCGGAGGTAATCTGATCGATCTCGACTGGTTGATCGATATTACCCGCAGTGAATTTCCGCTGGCGATGAGCAGCGCGGAACAGCTGTTCTCCAGCGGCCGGGAGTTTTATATGTGCGCCTGCCGTAGCGACGACTATACGCCCGGTTATTTTACTCCCACCGCCGACAACTGGCTGGATCTGATTAAAGCCTCCAGTGCCATTCCCGGTTTTTACCGGCTGGGCGTCAATCTGGAAGGGATAAGCTATCTCGATGGCGGCATCAGCGATGCCATTCCGGTGCGTGAAGCCGCCCGTCGCGGGGCCGATACCATTGTGGTGATCCGCACCGTGCCGTCGCAGATGTTCTATACCCCGAAATGGTTTAAGCGGATGGAGCGCTGGCTCAGCACCGGGGCACTACAGCCGATGATCAACGTGCTGAATAAGCATGAGCAGAGCTATCGCGAAATTCAGCAGTTTATCGAGAATCCGCCCGACGATTTGCGCATTATCGAAATCTTCCCGCCGCATGTGCTGGCCAGCAGTGCCCTTGGCAGCCGTGTTGCCGCGCTGAATCAGGATTATCATCTGGGACGGCGCTGTGGCCGCTATTTCCTCGCCACGCTGGGCCAGTGGCTGAGCGATGCGGAACCGATGAGCTCAACGCGCATCGTTACGCCACCTGCGCCGGTCGCCAATGCACCGGATACCCGATTGATTATCACGCCGCCGCTGGCGGACAATGATGCAGATTATGACAAAGGATCGCTGGCATGATGTTTATCGACACGCACTGTCATTTCGACTTTCCGCCTTTCGAAGGGGATGCTGCCGACAGCCTGGTGCGCGCCGCGGAAGCGGGTGTAGAGAAGATTATCATTCCGGCAATCGATGCCAGCCGGTTTGAGCGCGTCTGCGCACTGGCTGCTGAGCATTCGCCGCTTTACGCGGCGCTGGGCCTGCACCCCATCGTCATTGAAAATCACCTTGAGGCGCATCTTGAGCAGCTGGAAACCTTACTGCAACAGCGGCCACGTAAGCTGGTGGCGATCGGTGAGATCGGGCTGGATCTCTATCGCGACAATCCGCAGTTTGATAAGCAGCAACGCTTTCTTGAGGCGCAGCTTAAGCTGGCAAAGCGTTATGCGTTGCCGGTGATCCTGCATTCACGCCGTACACATGACAAGCTGGCACAGATTCTGCGTCGTCACGATCTGCCGCGCCGTGGCGTGGTGCACGGTTTCGCGGGCAGCCTGCAGCAGGCACAGGCCTTTATTAAGCTGGGTTATGCGATTGGCATTGGCGGGACCATTACCTATGAACGCGCCAGCAAAACCCGTCAGACCGTAGCACAGCTGCCGCTCTCGTCGCTGCTACTGGAAACCGATGCACCCGATATGCCGCTGCAGGGCTTTCAGGGCCAGCCAAACCGCCCTGAACGGGCGCGTCAGGTGTGGGAGGTGCTCTGCAGCCTGCGAGAAGAGTCACCCGAAGAGATTGCCGATGCGTTGTGGCACAACAGCCAGCAACTCTTCCAGCTCGATCCCGCCTTCCCGGCGCTGCATAACTGACCGGATCTGCCTCATCTGTGCTTGAATGTGACAATAGTAACATTGGGCCGGCTGGCGTATAATGGCCACTAAACGCTGTTATCTGCGATTATTGTCACAGAGAGTGTGGCACGATTGCACTAATTTCTTATCCCTATGTGACTGCTGGCACATATCAGGCCGCTTCTGAGTGTTATTATTATAACATTCCGCCGGCAAGCCGGTGGGTTGCACCCCGATCCTTTGGAGAGCCTCATGACCGATATTAAACCTCTTGCCCTGCGCGCCCTGAAACTGATGGATTTAACCACCCTGAATGACGACGACACCGACGCAAAAGTGATCGCCCTGTGTCATCAGGCTAAATCCCCGGCAGGCAATACCGCCGCCATCTGTATCTATCCGCGCTTTATTCCGATTGCGCGTAAAACGTTGCGGGAGCAGGGTACGCCGGAGATCCGCATCGCTACGGTGACCAACTTCCCGCACGGTAATGACGACATCGATATTGCACTGGCAGAGACCCGCGCCGCCATCGCCTACGGTGCGGATGAAGTGGATGTGGTCTTCCCGTACCGCGCGCTGATCGCCGGTAACAGCCAGATTGGTTTCGATCTGGTAAAAGCCTGTAAAACCGCCTGCGCTGAAGCGGACGTGCTGCTGAAAGTCATCATCGAAACCGGTGAGCTGAAAGAAGAAGCGCTGATCCGTCAGGCTTCTGAGATTGCCATTGATGCGGGTGCCGACTTCATTAAAACCTCCACCGGTAAAGTACCGGTTAACGCCACGCCGGAAGTGGCGCAGATCATGATGAATGTGATCCGTGACAAAGGCGTCAGCCAGCAGGTTGGTTTCAAACCGGCGGGCGGCGTGCGCACTGCTGAAGATGCTGCGATCTATCTGCAGATGGCCGAAGAGACGCTGGGTGCCGACTGGGCCGATGCGCGCCATTTCCGTTTTGGTGCATCAAGCCTGCTGGCGAGCCTGCTCAACACCCTGGGTCATGACAGCGACACCAGTAAAGCGGGTTACTGATCCTTCAGGCGGTCGCTGACCGCCTGTTCTCCATCCTGATTTCCCTGAACCAGGGGGCTACTTTGTTCCTGCCACAAGAAATTATTCGCAAAAAACGTGACGGCCAGGCGCTGACTGAAGAGGAGATTCGCTTCTTCATTAACGGCGTGCGTGATAACACCGTCTCTGAAGGTCAGATTGCCGCGCTGGCAATGACTATCTGGTTCCATGATATGACACTGCCGGAGCGGGTTGCGCTGACGATGGCGATGCGTGATTCCGGTACGGTACTTAACTGGAAATCACTCAACCTTAACGGGCCGGTGGTGGATAAGCACTCGACCGGCGGCGTCGGCGATGTCACATCGCTGATGTTAGGGCCGATGGTCGCCGCCTGCGGCGGATATGTGCCGATGATCTCCGGTCGTGGTCTGGGGCATACCGGCGGCACGCTGGATAAACTGGAAGCGATTCCGGGCTTCGATATTTTCCCCAGTGATGATCGTTTCCGCGAGATCATTAAGCAGGTCGGTGTGGCGATTATCGGCCAGACCAGCTCGCTGGCCCCGGCAGATAAGCGCTTTTACGCGACGCGCGACATCACCGCCACCGTTGATTCTATTCCGTTAATCACCGCCTCGATTCTGGCGAAGAAGCTGGCCGAGGGACTGGATGCGCTGGTGATGGATGTCAAAGTGGGTTCCGGCGCATTTATGCCAACCTATGAAGCATCAGAAAATCTGGCGCAGTCGATTGTGGGCGTTGCCAACGGCGCAGGCTGCCAGACCACCGCGCTGCTGACGGACATGAATCAGGTGCTTGCCTCGTCAGCCGGTAACGCGCTGGAAGTGCGCGAAGCGGTGCGCTTCCTGACCGGTGAACAGCGCAATCCGCGCCTGCTGGAAGTGACGCTGGCGCTCTGCAGCGAAATGCTGATCTCCGGCAAACTGGCCGCCAGCGACGCCGACGCGCGTCAGAAGCTAATGACGGTGCTGGATAACGGCAAGGCGGCTGAGGTGTTTGGCCGCATGATCGCTGCCCAGCAGGGACCGGCTGATTTCGTCGAACGCTATGACACTTATCTGCCCGCGGCAATGCTGAGTAAACCGGTTTATGCCGACCAGCCAGGCATCGTCAGCAGCATGGATACCCGTGCGCTGGGCCTGGCGGTGGTGGCGATGGGCGGCGGACGTCAGCGTGCCAGCGACAGCATCGACTACAGCGTCGGCCTGAGCGACATGATTACCCTGGGCGAACGTGCCGATGCACAGCGTCCGCTGGCGATGATTCACGCCAGCAGCGAAGACAAATGGCAGCAGGCCGCCGCAGCGGTTAAAGCTGCGCTGGTGCTCGGGGATTCAGCACCGGCAGAGACGCCAGTTGTCTATCGCCGTGTGAGCAATCTCAGCTAACTGACCAGTAACCGATGCCAGCCGCGATGCATTCGGGTATACTGATCTGATCGCTTTTTTTTGACTTGTCACGCGCCAATGCGCAGGAGACTTGCATGAAACGTGCTTTTATTATGGTTCTCGATTCCTTTGGAATTGGCTCCAGTAAAGATGCCGATAAATTCGGCGACGCAGGTTCAGATACCCTGGGTCATATCGCCGAAGCCTGTTTTAACGGTGAGGCAGACAAGGGACGTAAAGGTCCCTTACATCTGCCTAATCTCACCGCGCTGGGGCTGGGTAAAGCCGCCGAGCTGTCGACCGGCCGCTTCCCGGCGGGTCTGGATCCTGAGGCAAAAATCACCGGCGCGTACGCATACGCCAGCGAGCTTTCGTCAGGTAAAGATACGCCGTCAGGCCATTGGGAGATCGCCGGTGTACCGGTGCTGTTTGACTGGGGCTACTTCAGCGACAAAGAGAACAGTTTCCCGCAGGAACTGCTGGACAAGCTGGTTGAGCGCGCCGACCTGCCGGGCTATCTCGGTAACTGCCACTCTTCAGGTACGGTGATCCTTGATCAGCTGGGCGAAGAGCATATGAAAACCGGCAAGCCGATTTTCTATACCTCTGCGGACTCCGTATTCCAGATCGCCTGTCACGAAGAGACCTTTGGTCTTGAGCGGCTCTATGCGCTGTGCGAAATCGCCCGCGAAGAGCTGACCGAAGGGGGCTACAACATTGGCCGCGTGATCGCCCGCCCGTTTGTGGGTGACAAAGCGGGTCAGTTCGAGCGTACCGGTAACCGTCACGATCTGGCGGTCGAGCCGCCATCCGCTACCATGCTGAAAAAGCTGGTGGATGAGAAGGGCGGTCACGTGATCTCCGTGGGTAAAATCGCCGATATCTATGCTGAGCAGGGCATTACCAAAAAGGTCAAAGCGACCGGTCTGGATGCGCTTTTTGACGCGACGATTCAGGAGATGAAAACCGCGCCGGATCAGGCGATTGTTTTCACCAACTTCGTTGATTTCGACTCCACCTGGGGACATCGTCGCGATGTCGCCGGTTATGCGGGCGGGCTGGAGCTGTTTGACCGTCGTCTGCCTGAGTTGATGGCGCTGGTTGGCGAAGATGACATTCTGATCCTGACCGCTGACCACGGCTGTGATCCGACCTGGGAAGGCACGGAGCACACGCGTGAGCACATTCCGATTCTGATCTACGGACCGAAAGTGGAGCCGGGTTCACTCGGATACCGCGAGACTTTCGCCGATATTGGTCAGACAATTGCACACTATTTTGGCCTGTCCGAGATGGACTATGGCAAGAACATGCTGTAAATCAGCAATTTAATAAGGATTAAACAATGGCAACCCCACATATTAATGCTGAAATGGGCGATTTCGCAGACGTCGTACTGATGCCTGGTGATCCGCTGCGCGCAAAACACATCGCAGAAACCTTCCTGGAAAACGCGGTTGAAGTAAATAACGTGCGCGGCATGCTGGGCTACACCGGTACTTACAAAGGCCGTAAAGTCTCTGTAATGGGGCACGGAATGGGTATCCCTTCCTGCTCCATCTACACCAAAGAGCTGATCACGGACTTCGGCGTGAAAAAGATCATTCGTGTCGGCTCCTGTGGTGCCGTACGTGCTGACGTAAAACTGCGTGATATCGTGATCGGGATGGGTGCCTGCACCGATTCCAAAGTGAACCGTATGCGTTTCAAAGATCACGACTTCGCGGCGATTGCTGACTTCGACATGGTGCGTAACGCGGTTGATGCGGCAAAAAACCTGGGTGTTGAAGCGCGGGTCGGTAACATCTTCTCTGCCGATCTCTTCTACACGCCAGATCCGCAGATGTTCGACGTAATGGAAAAATATGGCATCCTCGGCGTTGAGATGGAAGCTGCGGGTATCTACGGTGTGGCCGCTGAGTTTGGCGCTAAAGCGCTGACCATCTGCACCGTATCAGACCATATCCGTACACACGAGCAGACGACGGCTGCTGAGCGTCAGACAACCTTCAACGACATGATCAGGATTGCGCTGGAGTCTGTCCTGCTGGGTGATTAATGCATGCGGCGGGTGACGATTCCCGCCTGCTGCCCGATCGCCTGTTCAGATCCTCCTTAGCCGGAGGATCTGAGTTTCCCGCCTCGCTTTCCCGGTAACATTCACATTAAATGACACACTTTTGCCGAGGCTTGTGCATCTTCGCGCTGGCACGCCTGCGATCGCGCTTTATCATGGTGCCCAACAACAGATAATAATTAATCTCCTGATAATGCCCCCTGATGAACTTTCGTAACTTCGACGCTGAAGAGAAGCTGTTTGCCCGTCGCGCCGCAATCGCCTTTGCTCTGGTCTGTTTCTGTTTCACCCTTCTTGGCGTAAACCTTTTTCGCTTGCAGGTGCGCGACCATGCCTACTACCAGACGCGCTCCAACCAGAATGACATCAAAATGATCCCCATTGCCCCAACGCGTGGGCTGATTTATGACCGCAATGGCATTCCGCTGGTGCGCAACGTCAGCTGGTATGCCATCACGCTGACGCCCTATAAAATCACCAATATGGACGCCACGCTGCGGGCGCTGACGCCGATCGTAAATCTGACACCCGATGAGATCGACACCTTTCGCCGTGCGCTGAAGCAGAGCAGTCGTTACAAACCGGTCGTGTTGAAAGAAGAGCTGACCGAAGAGCAGGTCGCCCGCTTTGCGGTGAATCAGTTCCGCTTTACCGGTGCCAGCATTGAGACCTACCAGGATCGTGAATATCCCTATGGGGCCGATCTCGCTCATGTGATCGGTTATGTGTCGAAAATCAACGATAACGACTACAAGCGGCTGAATGCGGAAGGTATTGCCGAAAACTATGCGGCGGACCACAACATCGGCAAGCAGGGGATTGAGGGCTATTACGAAGCGCAGCTGCATGGCAAGCCGGGTTATCAGGAAGTGGAAGTGGATAACCATGGCCGCATTGTGCGCGTGCTGAAAGAGGTGCCGCCGGTCGCGGGTAAAAACCTGACGCTGACGCTGGATCTGCATCTGCAACAGTATGTGGAGAGCCTGCTGGCGGGGCAGCGTGCGGCGCTGCTGATTGAGGATCCGCACGACGGCTCTGTGCTGGCGATGGTTTCCAGTCCCAGCTACGACCCGAATCCGTTTGTGAAAGGCATCAGCTATCAGGCCTACAAAAAGCTGCTGCAGGATAAAGACCTGCCGCTGATCAACCGCGTCACACAGGGACTCTATCCGCCCGCCTCGACGGTGAAGCCTTATATGGCGATGTCGGCGCTGCTGACCCATGTGATTACGCCACAGACGCAGTTCTTTGGTGCGCCGACCTGGACGCTGCCGGGGACGGACCGGCGCTATCGCGACTGGAAGAAAACCGGGCACGGCATGCTGGATGTCACTCGCGCGATAGAAGAGTCTGCCGACACCTTCTTCTATCAGGTGGCGTTTATGATGGGCATTGACCGGATTCACACCATGCTCAGCCAGTTTGGCTATGGTAAATCGACCGGCATCGACCTGAATGAGGAGTATAACGGCCTGCTGCCGAGCCGCGAGTGGAAACAGAAGGTGCATAAAAAGGCCTGGTATCAGGGCGATACGGTCTCCGTCGGTATTGGTCAGGGCTACTGGATTGCGACGCCGATTCAGATGGTGAAAGCGATGGTCGCGCTGATTAACAACGGTCGGGTTATCGCACCACATCTGCTGGAGAAAACCCAGCGCGGCACGCTGGTTGAAAACTACCATCCGCAGCTGCGCGAAGCACAGATTGGCGATCCTCACTCACCTTACTGGTCACTGGTGCGTCACGCGATGTTTGGCATGGCTAACGCGCCTGACGGCACCGGTTATAAATATTTCCATACGGCACCTTATGGCATCGCCGCAAAAAGCGGGACGTCGCAGGTTTTCAGCCTGCGTCAGAACCAGACTTATAACGCGAAGATGATTCCGGTGCGGCTGCGTGACCATATCTTCTATACCGCCTTTGCGCCGTTTAATGATCCGAAAGTGGCGGTGGCGTTAATTCTGGAAAATGGTGGCGGGGAAGGGGTAACGGCTGCGCCCGTGATGCGGGATATTCTGGACCATATCTTTATTCCGCCGGTGCCAGAAGCACCCGCTCAGGCCACACCGTAAAAAGGGGGCGAAGGCCCCCGCAGAGCATCAGACTTTAAGCGTTTTGGTCACCTGTCCGATGGCGCGCACCACGTCCGTTGCGCCTTCACGGATTTCTGCAATCACGCCGCCCGCCTCCTGAGCCAGCTGTACGCCCTGGTCGGCACGTTTCAGGTTGGACTCAATACCTTTCAGCGCCCGGCTGGCCAGCAGATGATTTTGCTGAATCCGGTTTTCAATGTCGGTAGTGGCGCGGTTAATGTTGGCTGCCAGCGTGCGGACTTCGTTAGCCACCACCGCAAAGCTGCGGCCATGGGTGCCGGCCCGCGCCGCTTCAATGGCGGCATTCAGCGCCAGCAGGTTAGTCTGATCGGCTATCCGACGGATGCCTTCCACAATCGCGCCGATACGATCGGAGGACTCACTGAGGCCGGTAATATCACCGGAGATCCCCTGCAGTTCACCCGCCAGCGCATTCATGGTCTGCACGCTGCTGGCGATGACATCGGCACCCAGCTTTGTGCTTTCATCCGTTTGCATTGCGGTGTGATAAGCCCGCTGCGCCGCATCATGCTCCTGCTGATTCTTTTCCACCTGTGCCGTCACATCCGTGGCGAATTTGACGATTTTGTAGAGCCGGCCCTGCTCGTCAAATACCGGATTGTAGGTGGCGCGCAGCCAGACCGTCTCGCCCTGTTTATTCACCCGGGGAAACTGACCCGAGACAAATTCACCCCGGTTGAGTTGCTGCCAGAACGCGCTATATTCGCGGCTGTCGCGTACAGCCTGCGAACAGAAGCGACTGTGGTGGATTCCTTCTACTTCCTCACGACGGTAGCCCATGGTTTTAAGAAAGTTGTCGTTGGCTTTGAGCACTTCACCTTTGAGGTTAAAGGCGATCACCGCCATCGACCGTTCAATGGCGGTGGTGATGGCGCGCTGCTCCTGCGCATCGTTGATATGACCTGTAATGTCGGTGGCCAGTTTGACGATTTTAATCACCCGGCCATGGCGGTTTTGCACCGGCACATAGTTGGCTTCGAGCCAGATTGGGCGACTGTTTTTCGCCATGCGCAGAAATTTATCGCTGAAGCTTTCGCCCCGATTCAACCGCAGCCAGAAATCCTGATAGTCCCGTGACTGAAGCTGTTCCGGCGTACAAAACAGACTGTGGTGCTGGCCTTCAATCTCCGTCAGCGTGTAGCCCATGCGCGCCAGAAACAGCGCATTGGCGCTGAGAATGGTGCCATCGGGGGAGAACTCAACCATGGCAATGGAGCCGTTGAGCGAGCTCAGCGTGGCCGCTGAGTGTGCCCGCTTCTGCCAGCCGTGGCGAGAAGCGATACCTGATGTAATGGTGGAAAACATGGCGATCCTTATTATTAGTGTGGGTCTCGCATGCTATATCGGCAAAATCGCGGCACAATGCAGCCTTTACCGCTCCGCTGAGTGAAATTTATTCAGCCGACCGCGAGATTTTTGCGCCGGGTCAAACCCGATATTTAAGTTGATGGAAAAGCCGTCAGTCGATGTGATTTTGGTGAAAAGCGTTTGACGCTGCCGGGCCGCTTTGGTTTAATGCGCCCCGTTGCCCGAATAGCTCAGTCGGTAGAGCAGGGGATTGAAAATCCCCGTGTCCCTGGTTCGATTCCGGGTTCGGGCACCAAATTTAAAGAACCCGCCTCTGGCGGGTTTTTGCGTTCTGAGGCGAACCCGTTATCGAAGGTTCGATACACTCGCCACATCCAGTGGCTCGCCCTCCGGGTCGCGCTGACGCGCGATGCAAAAATGCTCCCGACATTTTTGTCCGGGTTCGGGCACCAAATTTAAAGAACCCGCCTCTGGCGGGTTTTTGCGTTCTGAGGCGAACCCGTTATCGAAGGTTCGATACACTCGCCACATCCAGTGGCTCGCCCTCCGGGTCGCGCTGACGCGCGATGCAAAAATGCTCCCGGCATTTTTGTCCGGGTTCGGGCACCAAATTTAAAGAACCCGCCTCTGGCGGGTTTTTGCGTTCTGGAGCGAACCCGTTATCGAAAGGTTCGCCAGACTCCCTGACATTCCCAAAATTCACTTCTGTCCGGCGCATTTCGTTTCCCAACGCTGGAGCAAAGCAAACAGATTTCACGGCGAAACCAATTTGGCGCTTCGCCTCTGTGCTGTGTTGCCAGATCCGCACCGCCTGATGTGCTGTCCAGCCTGCAATTGACCGCGGCTAATCGTCTTTTATTCGCCACTCTTTACAGAATCAGTCTGACAGGCACAATACACCTTTCTTAATCCTGTCTTACGGTCATGTCAGAAGAAGCGCTGCGTCTGCAGATACAGAACCTGAAAAAGCATAATGCGCGTCTGAAGCGTATAGCACATGACGCCCGAACAAAACTCAACGCGGCGCTGGATGGCACCGGACTGTTCCTGTGGCAGCTTGATATTCCCAGCGGCAAACTGGTGATCTTTAACCGGCGCTGGGGTGCGATGCTGGGCTTCCAGCCGAAAGAGACAGATGCCACGTTTGAGTCCTGGAAAGAGAGCCTTCATCCCGACGATGCCGCCGAAGTTTTGCGGGCGTTTAACGATCACATCGCCGGAAGAGCGCCTTACTACGAAGCGCTGCATCGCATGATTGCCAAAAATGGCAGTATCACGTGGGTGCTGGATCGGGGGCGGGTCAGTGAGTGGAACGCGCACGGCGAGCCGGTTAAAGTCATTGGCACTCACATTGACATGACTAAAGAGAAGCAATATGAAGAACAGCTTGCCCTGCTGGCGCTGCACGATCCCCTCACATTGCTTAACAACCGCCATGCCCTGCAAAATGATTTCTGTGAAATGAAAGCGCAGGGTCCACTCTGCGTAGCCTTTATTGATTTGGATAACTTCAAACACGTTAACGACACGCTGGGGCATCGCAGCGGTGATGAAGTGTTAATTCAGTTAAGTCAGCGATTAACTGAGCTTTCTCCAGCAGAAGTGACCATTGGCCGGCTCGGCGGCGATGAGTTCATCCTGCTATTGCCGTTTGCGCTAAACCATCCGCAGGTCAGACAGCTGGCGCATGCCTGCCTCGACGCGGTACTTACTCCTTTTGATTTGGCTAACGGGCATGCGCATATAGGCGCTTCAGTGGGCGTATCCCAGGTCGAGGTAAAAGATGACTTTGATACCGCCCTGGCACGTGCTGATGAAGCAATGTATCGCATTAAGAAAAAGGGGAAACGGGGTGTCGCCTTTGATGCCGCCATATCTGATCCCCTCTGATTCTGCCAGACATCTGCCCTGCACGGCCACGGATATACACTCTTACCTGACTGACTCTGTCTGATTCCCTCCATTATGTTTCACAATAGATCGTCTACAGGACATCCAAACCTATGCGTTTTCCCACAGAAAACACTTTTTAGTACTATTCCGAAAACCGAATGTTCATCTGCGGATTAACCGCAAACTATCGATTCGCTTGCGCCTGAATATTTGCATCTGTCATGGCGTGTCATTCAGCTCAAAATTTTCATTAAATCAGTACAATTGATCATTTATCGATCGAAATCAGCTATTTTCAGCAAGCAGTGTCAATGCCTTGCGTCTCGCTTAATTTTGAGCGCTAAACAAAAGAGGTAAATTGTATTTAGCGCTTCGCTTAGGGAAATTGATCGTTTATTGATCATCTTCACTAACTATTATTGGTGAAGCTATCCTGGTGCCGCTTCGGTTACTATTTTTTCAATTGGACATTTTTCGAAAATGATCGATTAATAGGGCGCGGCGATTTTTGTAAGCAATCTTTTTTTACGCCGTATCCCTTTTTTAAATAGTACTGAGCGATAGTTGAAATGCGTTACCATTGCGAGTGAGGGTTGTGCTACCAATAATGGGGTAGTGTGAAGGATTTTTTATTTTTCTCGCTTGATCGGTCCGATTTTCTGTCTACATTTATGTTGCTGAATCGGCCTGATGAAGCATTAACTGTGCACATTCTGATTTTAATTTCAAAGAGGAACACAGAATGACTCAATATCGTGGTGGGGCCGGAAATTTTGCAGCCGACAAAGAGCGTGCTGCGGAAGCAGGGCGAAAAGGCGGCCAGAAAAGCGGCGGGAACTTTAAAAACGATCCCGAACGTGCCATTGAAGCCGGGCGTAAGGGAGGTAAGGTAAGCCGCAGAAGCTAAACGCTTTTCATACTGCCGTAACGGTAGTTTGGTGCGTTTACCAGGCTGTACAGATTCTCTTTTTATTTGCCTGCAAGATAATTACCTCCTGAATTATGTCGCTGATTTATCATCGGCACAGAGAGACACCGTTAATTAAACCGGTTGGGTTTTCCCTGCCGGTTTTTTTATTTTCTATCGTTTAAACTTATACCGATTAATAAACTCCTGTACAACTAAGTTTTGAATGGCGCTTTTTTTATGCACACAATCTGAAAAAATTTATACATAGATTTATCGATTTGTACAAATTCCACCTGACTAGCGAAGCCGTAGCTATAAAAACTTTTATCCGCTAAATGACTGCTGTGAAAAGGAAAATGCATTTTATATGCCACTTCTGTCTTAAATTCAGGCTGATGAAACGTGCGATATTAATAATCTCCACTAGACTTTTCAGGTGTCAACGACATGACTGCCGTTGCGTTATTAACGACGCAGCTTTTTAATCAATGAGGCTATCTTATGACAGTGAAAACGTTAAACGATCTGTTCATCCATGACCTATCCGATGTATACAGCGCTGAGAAACAGATAACCCGTGCATTGCCTAAAATGGCGCGCGCAGCCAGTGACGAAAACCTTATTGCTGCATTCAATCAGCACCTGGAAGAGACCCGTGCTCAGATTGAACGACTGGATGAACTGGTAGACGTGACACCTGAAGTCAAAATCAAAAGAATGAAATGCCATGCGCTTGAAGGTCTGGTTGAAGAGGCCCAGGAAATTATCGACTCGGTCGAAAAGGGCGAAATCCGCGATCAGGGGCTGATCGGTGCAGCGCAGAAAGTAGAGCACTATGAGATTGCTACTTACGGTACGCTGCATGCGCTGGCGCTGAAGCTGGGTTATACCAAAGCGGCAGAGCTGCTGGCCGCGACCCTGGATGAAGAGAAACAAACGGATGAGAAACTCACCTCGGTAGCCGAAGCTATTACTGTCTCTTAAGGAGTAAGACATGACTGCGATTGAACACTATCATGACTGGCTGCGCGATGCGCATGCGATGGAAAAGCAGGCAGAAAGCATGCTGAGCAAGATGTCAGGCCGTCTTGAACACTATCCGTCGCTGGAACAGCGTCTGGCACAACATCTGGAAGAGACTAAGCACCAGCTGACCCTGCTGGAACAGTTGCTCGACAGCCACGGTATCGATCACTCTGTGATGAAAGATGTGATGGGTAAAATGGCGGCGACCGGCCAGGCGGTTGGCGGTATGTTTAACTCAGATGAAGTGGTGAAGGGTGCCATCAGTGGTTACGTTTTTGAGAACGCTGAAATCGCCAGCTACACCAGCCTGATCGCCGCGGCGGAGCAGGTAGGCGATACGCAGGGCGTACGCATCCTCAACGAGATCCGCGATCAGGAAGTGGCCATGGCGGAGTGGCTGCTGCAGCATCTGCCGGAAGTGACTCAGCAGTTCCTGCAACTTGCGGCGCAGCCGGGCGCTGAAGCGAAGAAGTAGTTGTCAGAAAGCCTGCACGAAAAAAGCCGGGGATTGCCCGGCTTTTTGCGTTTTAGTGATTTGCAGGCTGCGACACTCAGTCAGCCATTAAATGCCCATACATCGTCATCAGCTTACGCGTGACGCCGTTCGTCCAGCCGAAGCCATCCTGTAATGGATACTCGCCGCCGCCGCCGGGACGCGCACGTTCGCCGCTGATGTCATACTTTTCGACCAGCTTGTGGTGCAGCTGATAGAAGTTATTAACCGTATTAAGCCAGTTTACCGCGACTTCACTTGCCAGCGTCTCTTCACCGTAGTTATTCAGGCCAACAACGGCCATCCACTGCATCGGTGCCCAGCCGTTAGGACGATCCCACTGCTCACCACTTTCCACCATTGAAGTCAGCAGGCCACCGTTACTCAGCAGCAGATGACGCAGTGAGATTGCCTGCAGGTGCGCCTGATGCGGCGTCGCCAGACCCACAAACAGCGGAACGACCGAGGCAACGGTAAAGGCACCAAAACGCTCACGACGCCAGTCGTAATCGCGGAATACACCAGCGGTGCTATCCCACAGGTAACGAGTGATAGCACGTTTCCGCGTTTCCGCTTTTTTCTGCCACGCCAGCGCCGTCAGCTCTTCGCCTTTGGCGTGCGACAGGGTGGCAATCATCAGTTCCAGCTTGTACAGGAACGCGTTCAGATCGATAGGGATAAACTGTGTGGTACGGATACTCGACAGACGTTTCGGATTACGCAGCCAGCGTGAGGAGTAATCCCAGCCCGACTCCGCACCAGCACGCAGGTCACGATAGACTTCGCTGGCCGGACGTTTAGATTCGCGGGCGGTTTCGACATCTTCCATCCATGACTCATCACGTGGCGTATCGCGGTCATCCCAGTAACGATTCAGCAGTGAGCCATTTGGCATCCGCACGACGTGGCGATAGGCCTGGTTTGGCATCAGTGAGCCGGCACCATCCATCCAGAACTGATATTCCTTCATCAGCTGTTCCTGATAGCGCTTCGCACCGCGCACGCCATCCTCTTCAAACAGCTCGACCATCAGCGCAAACACCGGTGGCTGAGAACGGCTGAGATAATAAGTACGGTTGCCGTTTGGCACATGGCCATAGTTATCAATTAGCCAGGCGAAGTTATCTGCCATGTGACGCAGCAGGTCATCACGGCCCGATTCCGCCAGCCCCAGCATGGTGAAGTAGGAATCCCAGTAATAGGTTTCGCCAAAGCGTCCGCCTGGTACCACATAGGGTTTAGGTAAGGGCAGCAGCGAGGAGTGCGGCATATGTTGCTGCGGCATTTTGGTCAGAACCGGCCACAGGTCATCGATATGCTCGTTGAGCGATTTATCCGGGTTGGAGACATAAAAACTTTCGTTTACGCCAGGCAGATAAAAGTGATCGGCAACAAAACGTGACAGGTCGAAATCACTGCTGCGTTTCTGTCGACGATAGCGCATCAGCACATCCAGCGGATCGTACTTAGGCGAACAGTCAGGGAAGGTTTTGCTGTCCTCGAAAATCCGCGACATCTGGACATGTTCAAACAGTTCCAGATAACGATCGGCAGGGGTGAGCGCATCCGGCGCCGGTAAGCCTTCAATCAGCTCCGGTTCCGGTTCAGAATCCTGCATGCGATCCAGTTTCAGTTCATGGGGATCGTATTGATACTCAACTTCCGCCCCGGCACGAACCTCTTCAGGTGCATTTTGTTGCTGGCGATGGGTATTAATAACGGCCTCCTGAGCGGTCGTGGTTGCACAAAGGAGAAATTATAGACCTCTCATCCTGCGGAACAACAATGCAGAATATCTATGAACGTAATAAAAATTGTCGATTAATCGAGCTTTTTTAATAAATTCCAGTCAATTCAACCAAATATAGCGAATTTCACAAAAAACGCATTTCGGATGAATCTCTTAGCGACACGAATAAAAAAATTTAAGCTGAAGAAAACTGGCATTTATTCACATTTTGTAAAAAAAACCGCAACCGCAAAGGGTGCAGAAAATGGCATACGCAACGTAAATCAGGGCAGGAGTGAGAACTGAGCGGGCCAGGTTGCCCGCTCAGAGAGAGCTGGATTAATGGTTCGCCAGTGCTGTGCGGATCACCGACTGCCAGCTTGTGGTCGGGCGACCAATCAGTTTGCTCAACTGACGCGAATCATCAAACAGGCCACCTTTTTCTGCACCGGCATCGGAATCTGCCAGCATCTCTGCCAGACCTTCTGGCAGGCCAGCGCCTTTCAGCGCGGCGGCAAAGTCAGCCTGAGACAGATTGACATAATCGACTTTCTCACCACTCTGTGCGGCAATCTCCGCAGCAAACTGCGCCAGCGTATAGCTGTCGTCGCCGGACAATTCATAGACTTTGCCCGCCTGATCGTCACGGGTCATCACTTCAGCCGCCGCTTCAGCGTAATCCTGACGGGCAGCAGAGGCGATGCGGCCTTCACCCGCCGCGCCGATAAACGCATGATGTGCCAGCGCCGGTGGAATGCTGGCGGCGTAGTTCTCGGTGTACCAGCCGTTACGCAGCAGCGCGAACGGAATGCCAGAGGCTTTCAGCAGCGCTTCTGTCGCGCGATGTTCAACACCTAAACCCAGTGGTGAGGTATCTGCATGCAGCAGGCTGGTGTAGGCGATAAAGCTCACGCCTGCAACCTTTGCAGCGTCGATGACAGCTTTATGCTGCGCCTCACGCTGGCCCACTTCACTGCCCGAAATCAGCAGCAGCTTATCCACGCCTGCAAAAGCAGCCTCCAGCGTCTCTGGCTGGCCATAATCGGCCTGGCGCACAATCACGCCCAGCGCAGCAAGATCGGCCGCTTTAGCGGGCGTACGCACAGCGGCAACGATTTCTGCTGCCGGAACTTTTTTCAGTAATGCATCGATAACGATTCGGCCCAGCTGGCCGGTGGCACCTGTGACTGCAATCATGGGATGACTCCTGTGGCTGTTGGTGAAATCCAGACTAGGGTATAAACTAATTTTTAGTAAGTACTTACAGAATTGTTAGTTTGAGGTGCGCAGCTTAAATGTCTGAAAAATTGAGTGAAAAATTTAGTCGTGGTGAACTACTCAACGTTAACTGTCCGTCGCGCGACGTACTGAAACGGGTGACCAGCCGCTGGAGCGTACTGATTCTGCTGGCTCTCCAGGACCAGACGCTGCGCTTCAGTGCATTGCGCCGGGCGGTCGGTGGCGTCAGTGAACGGATGCTGGCGCAGAATCTGCGCTATCTGGAGGAAGATGGCTTCGTGCAGCGCATCGCTTACGATGTCGTACCGCCGCACGTGGAATATCGTCTGACCCCGCTTGGTCGTGAAGTCAGTGAACAGGTTGTGGGGCTGGCAGACTGGCTGGAGCTGAACCTGAGCCGGATTCTGGCACAGCGCGAAAAATCTGCAGATGAGTAAAACCCTCGCCTGTCAGCCATCTCGTCGTGAAAGTGTGGAGATGCTGGCAGGCGATTTATGATCTGTTCTTCTCTCCTTTCACTCCCTGAAACCGGAATAACCTAACGGCAGCGAAAATAACCCAAGCGGGTTTCTCGCCTTTTTGCTGGTTATTAAATCATTTCATCAGGCTCAGGCCCGGAATAACTGGCTGCTTCGGATGCGCTGTTAATTCATTACGGCATTTTGACCCATTTTATTAACATCTCCGGTAGCGCTTAAATGCGCCGCTCTGGCTATTTTTCACCTGGATTCAGGTCTGGATTAGCCAGGGTAATGCAAAAAAATAAACAAAGCGGCGCGGGTAGCGAATTACTGATATAACTCGTTAATAAGTAAGATTATTTAAATTTTCCACTGCCGGGTTTGACCTTTTTTAAATCAGGGTTTATAACAAAATAACGTCTGAAAACAGCCGGTTGAGGCTTTTTTTGAGTCAGGATTTGCTTTGCCGATGTGAAATTTTAAAGTGACAAATACCGTAACATTAACGACACATAAATACGCTCTGATTAACCTTTAGGCCTTATTTTTAAATAAGTAATTCCCACTAAAAACAATGATCAAAATCAACAAAGACTGTTATAGTTTTCATTAACCCCACTGTTTCTGTTTCCTCGTCGCGAATAGTTCTAAATTTGCGGCGGGAATTTCAATAAGCGCAGAGAAGTCAGCGCATCAGGCATAAGTTGTTAATAATAAGTAAATACATGGTGTTCTATGTGGCAAAGAGGTAAGCAATGTTCGGATTAGATGCCTTTCATCTGGCCAGGATTCAGTTCGCATTTACTGTTTCCTTCCATATTATCTTTCCCGCCATCACCATCGGTCTCGCCAGTTTCCTGGCTGTACTCGAAGGTATGTGGCTCAAAACCCGCGATCAAACCTATCGCGATCTCTACCATTTCTGGTCCAAAATCTTTGCCGTTAACTTCGGTATGGGTGTGGTGTCAGGGCTGGTGATGGCTTATCAGTTCGGGACGAACTGGAGCGGCTTCTCAGAGTTTGCCGGCAGTATCACCGGTCCGCTGCTGACCTATGAAGTGCTGACGGCGTTCTTCCTGGAAGCGGGCTTCCTGGGTGTGATGCTGTTTGGCTGGAATCGCGTAGGTCCGGGTCTGCACTTCTTTGCCACCTGTATGGTCGCCCTGGGAACACTGATTTCGACTTTCTGGATCCTGGCCTCTAACAGCTGGATGCATACGCCGCAGGGCTACATCATCCAGAATGGCATCGTGGTTCCGCAGGACTGGTTCAAAATCGTCTTTAACCCCTCTTTCCCTTACCGGTTGTTCCATATGTCGGTGGCAGCGTTTCTGGCGAGTGCCTTCTTTGTCGGCTCGTCGGCGGCCTGGCATCTGCTGAAGGGCAACAACAATCCTGCCATCCGCAGGATGTTCTCCATGGCATTGTGGATGGCGCTGATCGTCGCGCCGATTCAGGCAATGATTGGTGATGCTCACGGTCTGAACACGCTGGAACATCAGCCTGCCAAGATCGCGGCGATTGAAGGTCACTGGGAAAACCCGCCGGGTGAAGCCACACCGCTTATTCTGTTTGGTATTCCTGACATGGAGCAGGAGCGCACCAAATATGCGCTGGAAGTGCCTTATCTTGGCAGTCTGATTCTGACGCACAGTCTGGACAAGCAGGTTCCGGCGCTGAAGTCGTTCCCGAAAGAGGATCGACCTAATTCAACGGTGATTTTCTGGTCCTTCCGTGTGATGGTGGCGCTGGGCCTGCTGATGATCACGCTGGGCGTGGTCAGCCTCTGGCTGCGTTTCAAAGGACGTCTCTATGAGTCGCGTCCGTTCCTGTGGTTTGCGCTGCTGATGGGACCCTCGGGTCTGATTGCGATTCTGGCTGGTTGGTTTACCACCGAAATCGGTCGTCAGCCGTGGGTGGTTTATGGCGTGCAGCGCACTATTGATGCGGTCTCCGCACATGGCGATATGCACATGAGCATCAGCCTGCTGGCCTTTATTCTGGTCTACAGCTCGGTGTTTGGCGTGGGGTATCACTATATGATGCGTCTGATTAAGCAGGGACCGGTTGTCGGCGAAGGTCATATCACCGAAGAGGGTGGACCGGGTCAGAAGAAAACGCCAGCGCGTCCACTTTCCGCTGCCACCTTTAAGGATGGAGACCACTAAGATGATCGATTTTTCTGTTATCTGGTTTGTGATTATCGTCTTCGCAACCCTGATGTATATCGTGATGGATGGTTTCGACCTGGGCATTGGTCTGCTGTTCCCGTTCAATAAAGATGCTGGCGAGCGCGACATGATGGTGAATACCGTTGCGCCGGTCTGGGATGGTAATGAGACCTGGCTGGTGCTGGGGGGCGCAGGCCTGTTCGGTGCGTTCCCGCTGGCCTATGCAGTCATCGCTGATGCACTGTCGATTCCGCTGACCGCCATGCTGATTGGTCTGATTTTCCGCGGCGTCGCCTTTGAGTTCCGCTTTAAAGCGGTGGAAGGCCATCGTGCATTCTGGGACAAGTCGTTCATTGCCGGTTCGATCATCGCCACCTTCAGTCAGGGTGTGGCGGTCGGTGCATTGCTGGATGGCATTCCGGTTGAGGGACGCCGCTTTGCCGGTTCCGCAATGGACTGGCTTGCGCCGTTCCCGCTGTTCTGCGGTGTGGGTCTGGTAGTGGCCTATGCGCTGCTGGGCTGTACCTGGCTCATCATGAAGACCGAGAATGAACTGCACCGTAAGATGTCCGCGCTGGCGACGCCGCTGGTGATTGCGTTGTTAGTGATTATTGGCATCGTCAGCCTGTGGACGCCGTTTGCGCATGCGGACATCTCTCATCGCTGGTTCAGCACGCCAAATCTGTTCCTGTTCCTGCCGGTTCCGGTGCTGGTGCTGCTCTGTTCGTGGGGCATTGTTCGCGCCATCAAACGCGAGGCACACTATTCACCGTTCCTGCTGACGCTGGCGCTGATTTTCCTGGGCTTCTCCGGACTGGGCATCAGTATCTGGCCAAACATTATTCCGCCATCCGTGACCATCTGGGCGGCTGCGGCACCTCCGCAGAGTCAGGCCTTTATGCTGGTGGGTAGCCTGCTGATTATCCCGATGATCCTGGGCTATACCTTCTGGAGCTACTACGTGTTCCGTGGAAAAATCAAAGCAGACGCAGGATATCATTGATATGAAAAGCCTCAGCAGCATGAAAGACCACAATGAAAACGCAGAGACGAAAGCACCGTGGTGGAAGCGTGTAATGTGGCTGGTGTTTATCTACGCTGCCAGCGTGCTGGCGCTGGGCGTTGTCGCCTCGCTGTTCCGCATGATGATGACTGCAGCGGGAATGCGTAGTCATTAATTGTCGTGACGACTGCGAGTATTGATAACGAGCAAGCTCAGGGAGCATACGCCCTCCGCAAAGACGCAAAAACGCTATCCCTGGCATGCTCAGCGCGGGCGATTACGCACCTCATCCGTGAGGTGCGCCCGTAGCCGGGCCAACGCGTTGCGTTGTTCAAAAACGCTCCCGGCATTTTTGTCCATGGCCCGCGCTGCTTTGCTCCTGGCGTATGCTCCCATCGCTTTACATTCTGAGTTGTCCGAGGCTGACGTCAGTCAGCCTTTTTTAGTTAGTAACCTAAGCAATTAATGCGGAATCGCCCCGAACGGGCGCGTGCGTCTTACCCTTTCCTTACACCGATTCGCAATTTTTGTTATTCTTTTGTAACGAAAATTTCAGTCCTAACCCGCGTCGTAAATCGCCATCATGCTCAGTCAGGCCATTAAAAAACAGCACATCAACGATCTGGTCGAGTGGATAGAAGCCAACCTCACCGACGATCTCAATATCGATCAAATCACCCTGAAATCAGGTTATTCCAAATGGCATATGCAGCGCATGTTCAAGGAGATGACCGGACAGACGCTGGCGGCGTATACCCGCAAACGGCGTCTGACGATGGCGGCCATGGCGCTGCGTCTGACGCGCATGACGCTGATCGATATCGCCGTACGTTTTGGCTTTGATAACCAGCAAAACTTCACGCGGGTGTTCAAAGGCCACTTTTCGCTGACGCCTGGCGCGTTTCGCCGTATTCCTCATTTGCCGGTTAAAAACTTCCATGGTCGCATTCTGGTGCGATCGCTGGCAGAGCGTGCGACGCTGGTGGCACGTGAGGAAGAACTGCACCTGTGCGGAGAGACACTGGAGTGGGAGTGCAGGTTTGGTGAGTATATTGCCGACGACGACCATCGTGTGGCAGAGCAGGCACGGCATCTGGTCGCGCTGGCGGGCAGCCATGCGACGCACGGCTGGTTAGGTTTTCAGTATGGTCCTGGCCATAGCTCTGCTGACCAGCAGAATATCAGCCTGTTTCAGGCGCTGGCACCACAACATGCCGGATTGCTGGGTGACAATACCGCCAGCTGGAGCGAGGTGTGTGGTCTTTATGCGTCGATCCGCTGGAGCGGCAGGCCGGAGCAGCTGACGCGCTTTATCGAGGATATCTACTATCAGCATTTGCCCATGCTGGGTGTCTCACGCCGTCCGGGCAAAGACCTGTTGCGTCTCGATTTTGCGCACTGTAAGCCCGACTGGCTCAGCGGCGTTTTTTCAATTCCGGTGATGCAGGCGTAGTCGACAGGGCAGGGCAAATCGCTTCTGGCCCTGCCAATGCATCTTTCGTGCGATAAACCGTGACAAACCGCACGATTTTATAAAATAAGTCGCCATTCTGGCGTAAAATTCTCCCCCGAAACCCTGTCATATCTGAATCATCGTGCTTCTGTGGCAGGGATGGAACATTCATCTGCATTTCTGGCCTTTTCTGGTCAAAACGACAATCGAAGACAACTATGCGACGCTTAATGATTTCCCTGATCCTGGCATTGCCTGCAATGGCGATGGCGCAGCAGGCTGAGCCTTTCTCACCGCCTGCCGGACTGCATCCGCACTCTCAGGTTACCCAGCATGAAATCCTGGGTGATGGTGAACTGCCGGATCACACCAGCAGTAATGCCTCCCTTTCCGGATTCAACGACACGCTGTAAGGGTTGATGCGCTGCCAGAACCGGCGGCGCGAGATGATGCCCGGCTCTTCAGGAGTCGGACAGCTTCCGCCTGATTACCCTGCACACACTCTGCATCTGCGGCGTCCTCTCTGAGGCCCATTCGCCTGCCTTTTAAAACACTGTTTACCTGCCTGCTGCATCGCATGCTTCTCACTCATGCCACTTTCCGTCCGCATTACTTCTCTTACGACGCTGTTTAAAATATATCTTAAGTCGCAGAATCGCATTTTTCGTTCTTGTGCCGAAGATATATCATAGCTAATCTTGTGGCTACAGATGAGAATGATTGTTATTACATTATTGTTTAATCACGGCGGGTATGCCCCTGACTATCGGGCATAGACCCTGTTTCAGGAGAGAGATTTTGACTACAACAGCCGAAAAGCGTACGCCGCAGCGCATCCGCAATGAACTGCGTTTCCGTCATATTCAGGTCGCCAGTAAAACCAGGATTGCCGGGAAATTCTGGCGCATCCGGTTCAGCGGCAGCGATCTGGCAGGCTTTACGTCACCAGGCTTTGATGACCACATCAAGGTGTTTTTCCCTTCTTCTGAAGGTGAGACACTGGCTCTGCCACAGATTACCGACGCAGGCATTGTCTGGCCTGAAGGTTTACGTCCGCAGGCACGTGATTACACGCCGCTGGAATTCGATGGTGAGTCTTCACTGACCCTCGACTTCTATATTCATCAGCAGGGCGTAGCCAGTGACTGGGCCGCGCAGGCGCAGGTGGGCGATCAACTGATTGTTGGTGGGCCACGTGGCTCGCTGGTAGTGCCGACCGGCTACACATTCCAGCTTTACGTCTGCGACGAAACCGGACTGCCCGCTTTTGCCCGCCGTCAGCGTGACGCCCGCGCCCAGGCGCTGCATCTCTATGCCTTTACCGATGAAGCGACCGGTCGCGACTATTTATCGGATACAGCAGGCGTAACGGCAAACTGGCTGGGCAGCGGTAAGATGCAAAAAGCGCAGCTCAGCCAGCTGATTACCCGGCTGGATCAGCTCACGTTCCCGACGGAAGATTACTTTATCTGGCTGACCGGCGAGGGGGAGTTTGTTAAAGCGCTGTCTGACTACTTTACATCGCAGCGTGGTCTCGACAGCGACTTCGTGCGGGCGGTGGCCTACTGGCATCAGAAGTAAGCCGCGCTGACAATTGAGTTTTGCCAGATGGCGGACTACCATCACTCTCCTTTTTTTCAGCAGGGCAGGTCATGAAACAGCATCCGACTTCCACTTCATCTGACGAACAGACTTCGCGCGCAGGCGGCTGCAGCGGACGACGTAAACGACGTGAAAAGATGCTGGAAGCGAGTGAGATTCGCCTGCTGATGCTCCATTTCCTGGCGCAGAATGCGGCGCACGGCTATGAGCTGATCAAGTCCGTTGAGGAGCTGTCAAAGGGAGAGTATTCGCCCAGTCCGGGGATCATCTATCCCAACCTGACGCTGCTGGAAGAGATGGAGGCGATTCAGGTGGTGGATGCGCAGGCAGCGCGTAAAGCTTACCGTCTGACGGCGGCTGGTGAGGCGCAGCTGGCGGATAACCGCGAAACGGTAGCCAGCCTGATTACGCGTCTCTCTACGCTGGCAATCGTGGTCAATAACCGCAGCATTCCTGCTGTGGAGCAGGCAATTCACGGGCTGAAGGTGGCTCTGAATCAACGACTGGCGCAGGAAGAGATTTCAGAAGCCGCGCTGCAGACGCTGATTAGGGCGCTGCACGACGCGGCTGATAAAATCACCCACAGTTAATCAGCTGATTTCACTCTTATTCTTATCGATGTGACCCAGGGTACGATCCGGGAAACAGATGTCGCGCACGCGCTGTTTCAGGGTAGTCGCATCCGGGAAACCGCCGTCCCGCTTACGTTCCCACAGCAGATGACCATCCAGCGTAATCTCAAAAATGCCGCCGGTGCCGGGTTTCAGCGTGACCTCAGCCAGATCCTCAGCGAAGGTATGCAGAAGTTCCTGTGCCATCCACGCTGACCGCATCAGCCAGTTGCATTGCATACAGTAGTGAATAACAACCACAGGTTTTTGCGCCATAACTCTCTTCCTTTACGTATTGATAAATGCAGATGCATTCGGGTTAACAATTTGTGCGCTGTGGTTTATGTCTTAATGTAAATAAGATTGATAATGATTATCAGTTGCATTAAATTCCCGGCGATAATGATTACACCCGCATGATGTTCTGATTTTTTACGGCTTTTATGCAGAGCCGTTTTTTATGTTGCAGCAAGCAAGTGAGCGAATACTAACAATTAATCAGGTAATTCGCGCCTATGTCACCACGTTTTCGGAGATTGACGCAACCGCGTCTGTCTGAGCTGGCGTTGCTCGCCACCTTTATCAATACCACCTGCACCTACGCTGCGGGCAGTGAACCTGCCACGCTGACCCTTTCCGACCGCTATGGCAGCAGTGCTGAACCGGTAATGACGGTGACTGCACCGGAGATCAAACAAACGGCGGGCAGCAAAACCACGCTCTCCGCCAGCGATTTGCAGCAACGTGGTGCCACTGATTTTGGATCGATCATGCGCTATGAACCGCTGATCAGCGCCACCGGCACCAGTGGCGGTTCCTCAGCCGGTAAGAGCGGCTTTGACCGGGCCGGTTACACTGGCTACAACATTCGTGGTTTAGAGAGCAACCGCGTTGGTCTCGATGTGGATGGCATTCCGTTACCTCAGGCCACCGGCCGCAGCTATGTGGGACGTGCCGGTCTCGACAGCTTTGGGATTGGCCGCGATTACATCGATCCCTATATGTTTGGCCACATCGGCATTGAGAAGGGTGCCACGGCAGTGGATCAGCCGAATAACGCGATTGGCGGCAATGTCTCGTTCCGTAACAAATCCCCGGATGACTATCTGAATCCCGGTAAACGCAACTATTTTGGTTTTCAAAGCGACTACGACTCCGCCAGCCGCAGCTGGCACAACGGCATTACGGCAGCAGCAGGCGATGATACGCTGCGGGGAATCTTTGTTTACAGTCGTCGCGACGGACAACAGACCCGCAATAACAGCGGCACGGTTGATGCCTATCCGGCTAACTGGCATTCCGATGCCTTTATGACCTCGGGCATCTGGCAGCCCAATGATCTTCACAAGCTCAGCGCGACTTTCGATTATTATCACAAAACGCACCATAGCCATTACGACAGCTGGAGCACATCCGGCAATACGGTCTGGGGAACGGCGCAGCAGCAGAGCGATACCCGACGCTGGGGCATCAGCCTGGCGGATGAGTACACTCCTTACAATGATCTGATCGACACTCTGACGACCCGCGTTTACTGGCAGCAAACCCAGGCACATGACAACACCCTGATGCCGTCGAGCGCCACCGCCTGGCAAACCGTTTACTCCGACTACAACAGCGACAGCTACGGCTTTGACACCCGCGCGCTTAAAAGCGTCGGGCGGCATGAGCTGAGTGCCGGGTTAAATGCGCGTCTGGTCGATACTGAACGGCCTTTTCGTCAGGCACCGCCAGCCAGTGCTTATACTGAGATCATGCAGCCGCAGGCTAACAGTCGCAGCTACACCGTTGGCGGTTATCTGCAGGATACCATTAGCTTCGATGCTGCCGGACACCGAGCGGCTATCGTGCCGGGCGTGCGTGTGGCGTACCAGAACACCCGCCCACGTGATGTGACGACACTGACGACGAACAGCAGTGTGCTTGACGCCAGCGAAGTCTCCGCACTCTACGGTTCGCCAAACAGCGACACCCAGGTATTGCCCTCGATCGCCTTCCAGTACAATCTGACCCCGGCATTGATGACTTATCTGCAATATACCCGTGGCGCGCAGTTCCCCAACGACTCCCAGCTCTATGGCTCATGGAACCTTGGCTCCAGCTATGCCGGCACCGCGCAATATGCGCTGATTGGCAATGCCGATCTGAAGACCGAGACCAGCAACAACTACGAATGGGGTATAAAAGGCGAGGTTGCGGAGGGCGTGACGCTTAATGCTGCCGCGTTTTACAACGACTACAAAAACTTCATCGCCTTTACCCGCTACAGCCGGGCGGCCAATCCGGGTAAGTTCGTCAATGTACCCAGCAACATCTATACCACCTATCAGGCGGAGAACCGCGACAAAGCCTACATCTATGGGGCTGAAATCAGCAGCAAGTTGAACTTCGGCAGCTGGTTCCGCAAGGTCGAGGGGCTAAGTGCCAATCTGGCGTTTGGCTACACCCAGGGCGCGGCGAAGTCATCTTACGCTGGCGACCGCTACGTCGATCTGGAAAGCGTCGCCCCGATGAAAGCGATTGTCGGACTCGCCTGGGATGATGAGGCACGCGGCTACGGTGCTGCCGTCACCGCCACGTTTGTTAAGGGCAAGAAAGCCAGCGCCACAAACCGCAACAGCTATGCCAACACCGGTAATAGCCTGACCGATTCCAGTACCGATTACATGCGGGTGCCGGGCTATGGCATGGTGGACATGACCGCCTACTGGCGCGTCACGCCAAACGTCAGGCTGAGCGGTGGGCTTTACAACCTGACCGATCGCAAATACTGGGATTACCTCAGCAGCCGTGAACTGACCAGCGGCACCCAACAGGATCGTAACGATCAGGCACTGGCCGTAATGCCGGGTCGTACTTTCCAGTTAGGTGTTAATGTCGATTTTTAACTATCGTCGCCCTGCGCTGGTGCAGGGCATTACCAGGAGAATCATAACCATGGACTCGATTTATCAGCACTATCTCGCTCTTAAAGGTGAACACCCGAAAAAATATGCCCGCGACCTGGCCACGCTGATGGGTATCAGCGAAGCGGAACTGTGTGAAGCGCGTATCGGCGTTGATGCCGTGGCGCTGAAACACGATTTCCCGGCGCTGCTGAGGGCACTGGGCGCGGTCGGCGAGACCAAAAGCATTACCCGTAACGCATATGCGGTGCATGAGCATCTGGGCGAATATCAGAATGTGCAGATCGGCGCACATGGCGGCCTGGTGCTGAATCCCCGTGCGCTCGACCTGCGTCTGTTTGTCGGACAGTGGTTCAGCGCCTTTGCCCTGCAGGAGTCGGGTGCGCAGGGCGTACGTCACAGCATTCAGATCTTTGATCGTCACGGCGATGCGGTGCTGAAAATCTATGTGACGGAGCAGACCCATATGGCGGCATGGCACGCGCTGATCGCCGACTTCACTGACGCCGCTGCGATGCCGCTGGAAGTTGAGCCGGTAGCTGCAGCCACCCTGTCGGAAGGGATTGATGCCATCGCGATTGACCGTGAATGGCGTGCCATGACCGATGTTCATCAGTTTTTTGCCCTGCTAAAGCGTCATCAGGCCTCACGACCGCAGGCGTTCCGCGCAGTGGGTGAGGATCTCGCCTGGCAGACCGGCAACGATGCACTCAGGCGTGTCTTGCAGATGGCACAGCAGGCGGGCAACGAGATTATGATTTTTGTCGGCAACCGTGGCTGTACCCAGATTTTCACCGGCAAAGTAGAGAAGCTGGTACCCATGGATAACTGGCTCAACATCTTCAATCCCCGCTTCACGCTGCACCTGATGGCGGACCAGATCAGCGAAAGCTGGGTCACACGCAAACCCACCGGCGATGGCTTTGTGACCAGCCTGGAACTGTTCGCCGCTGACGGCACGCAGATCGCCCAGCTCTACGGACAGCGCACGGAAGGCATGCCAGAACAGGCCTGCTGGCGTGAGCAGGTGAACGCACTTCGCACACCAGGAGCGGCGGCATGAAACGCCTGAGTCTGTTATGGCTGCTGCTGACGCTGCCCTCACTGGCCGCGGAGCGGGTGGTGTCGATTGGGGGTGACGTCACCCGGATTATCTACGCGCTGGATGCTCAGTCACAGCTGGTGGCGCGCGACAGCACCAGCCTGCATCCGGCGCAGGCTGCCCGGCTGCCGGATGTGGGCTACATGCGCCAGCTGAATGCCGAAGGTATCCTGGCGCTGAAGCCGACGCTGGTGCTCGCCAGCGCACAGGCAAAGCCGTCGCTGGTACTGCAACAAATTGCCCGCGCGGGCGTCAGGGTGGTGACGGTCAGCGGCGACAACAGTCTGCAGGCGATCCCGCAGAAAATTATCACGGTGGGCCAGGCGCTGCAGCGTGAAAGCGAAGCGCAGACACTGGCGCAGCAAATAACGCAGCAGATTCGCCAGTTGCCGCAGCAATCGCTGCCGGTAAAGGTGCTCTACATCATGGCAAACAGCGGCATGAAAACGATGGCGGCCGGAAATCAGACCGCAGCCGACGGTGCTATTCGCAGCGCCGGGCTGGAGAATGCCATGGGTTCGGTGCCGCACTATCAGGCGCTGTCGCAGGAAGGCGTGATCGCCGCCGCGCCGGATCTGGTAGTGATCGGCGAGGATGGCCTGAAAACCCTGGGCGGTGAAGCGCAGCTGTGGCAGTTACCGGGCCTGGCGCTGACGCCAGCCGGACAGCAGCACCGTCTGCTGATCGTTGATACCCAGGCGCTGCTGGGATTTGGCCTTGATACGCCGCAGGCAATAGTGAAATTGCGTCAGGCTGCGGAATCGCTGAACCATGATTAATGGCAATGCGCTGCGGGGTCTGACGCTGATGCTAAGTTTTCTGCTGGTGGCGATGGTAGTGGCGGCGAATCTGGGGGCGATGTCGCTGTCGGTGCAGGCGCTGTGGCAGGCACCGCTCAGCGATCTCATCTGGCAGATCTGGCTGAATATCCGCCTGCCGCGCGTGCTGCTGGCGGTGGCGCTTGGTATGGCGCTGGCGGTCTCTGGCGCGGTGATGCAGGGTGTTTTCCGTAATCCGCTGGCCGATCCCGGCCTGCTGGGTATCAGCAGCGGAGCGGGGCTGGCGGTCGCGCTGGCAATCGTTATTCCGCTGGCGTTGCCACCCCAGCTGGCATTGTGGCTACCGATGATCGCCGCCTTTATCGGCAGCCTGCTGGTTACGCTGCTGATCTTCAGTTTCAGTCGGCTGGCATACGGCAATCTCTCCCGGCTGTTGCTGGTGGGTATTGCAATTAATGCGCTGTGCGGTGCGGCGGTCGGCGTGTTGTCGTGGCTGAGCGATGACCAGCAGCTGCGTCAGCTATCACTGTGGGGGATGGGTAGCCTCAGCCAGGCGCAGTGGCCTGCGCTGCTCATCTGCCTGCTGCTGATTCTGCCTGCGTTGCTGCTGTTACAGAGCCGTGCCCGCCATCTCAACCTGCTGCAGGCAGGTGAAGAGGATGCGCACTATATGGGGATTGATGTGAAGCGTACTCAGCATCAGCTGCTGATCCTCAGTGCGCTACTGGTCGGCACGGCTGTCTCGGTCAGTGGCATAATCGGCTTCGTTGGATTAGTGGTGCCGCATGTGATGCGCTTTTGTCTTGGCAGCGATCATCGCTGGCTGCTGCCCGGTTCAGCGCTGGCGGGCGCGATTCTGCTGCTGCTGGCCGATACGCTGGCGCGCACCCTTGTGGTTCCGGCAGAGATGCCGGTCGGACTGCTGACCAGCCTGATTGGCGGCCCCTGGTTTCTCTGGCTGATCCTGCGTCAGCAGCGAGGATTTGAATGATGGAAAGGTTAGAGGCGAGGGGACTCTGTCTGGCGCGCAACGGCAGAACTGTTATCGATAATCTTGACGTTACACTGTCAGGTGGAGAGCGGGTGGCGCTCATCGGGCCTAACGGCGCAGGTAAATCAACACTGTTGCGGATGCTGACCGGATTTTTAACGCCCGATCGGGGTGAGTGCCGGCTGGGCGATCGTGTGATGTCCGCATGGCCGCGTGAGCAGCTGGCGCGACGTCGGGCCGTGATGCGGCAGCAGAACAACCTGACTTTTGCCCAGTCGGCGCAATCGGTGGTGGCGATGGGCCGTGCGCCCTGGCCTGAGACGCAGACGTCGCAGATTGTGGCAGACGTCATGCAACTGACGGGCTGTGATTCGCTGGCGCAGCGCGATTACCGCCAGCTCTCCGGCGGTGAACAGCAGCGGGTGCAGCTGGCGCGGGTGCTGGCGCAGCTCTGGCAGGAGGGAAGACCGCGCGGCTGGCTGTTTCTGGATGAGCCGACCTCGGCGCTGGATCTTTTCTGGCAGCAGCAGACTCTGCGTTTATTACGCCAGCTGACGTACACGGGTGATCTTACCGTCTGCACCGTGTTACATGACCTTAATCTGGCGTCTTTATGGGCCGATCGCATACTGCTGCTGCACGCGGGCAGACTGGTGGCTCAGGGTTCACCGCAGACGGTTATGACTGAAAAGACGCTGACACGCTGGTATCAGGCTGATTTGCAGGTGGTGGCACATGCAGAGAGTGGGAAGCCACATATTCAGCTACGGATTTAGACCGTTTCGCTTTAAAAACATTGCCTTGCGTGCTTTTAATTACTGATTTTGCGCTATACCTGGTGTTCAGGACAGAAGACTTAGGAGACCATAATGGCAAAATCATTAGATCAAACCGCTGAGCAACTGGGTAACATTTTACTCTCCTCCGGACTTCATCTGACGACCGCCGAATCCTGTACCGCCGGGCTGATCAGCATGACACTGGCCGCGGTGGAAAGCAGCGGCGACTTTTATACCAGCGGCTTCGTCACCTACAGCGAAAATGCCAAAATTCGTCTGCTGGGCGTGCATCCTGATACGCTCAAACAGCACACGGCGGTGAGCGAGCAGACGGCACGTGAAATGGTACAGGGAGCCTGCGCCCGCTCAGGCGAACCGGTGGGATTATCGATTACCGGCTATGCCGGACCCGATGGTGGCGAAGATGGCACGCCTGCGGGCACTATCTGGTTTGGCTGGGTATTACCCGACGGCAGGGACGATGCGGAGTGCCATCAGTTCAGCGGTGATCCGAAATCCGTGATGGAGCAGGGCACGCAGTTCGCGCTGGAAGGGTTGATCAAACGACTGCAGCGAACCAGTCAATAAAGGCGCGCGGTACGCGCCTTTAAACGCGGGTCAGCGGCAGTCGACAATCAGACGACCCTGTACGCTGCCTTCCAGCAAGGCCTTCGCACCTTCTCTGGCTTCACTCAGCGGGATCACCCGGCTCAGTTTGCTGAGCCGATCGCTATCCAGCAGCTCGCCAAGCCGCTGCCACGCCTGCTGACGAAGCGGCTTCGGACACATCACGCTGTCGACACCCGCCAGCGTGATGCCACGCAAAATAAAAGGTGCGACGCTGGCTGGCAGGTCGAGTCCCTGCGCCATACCGCAGGCAGCCACCACGCCGTCACGCTGAATGCCGGCCAGCACGTTCGCCAGAGTGTGACTGCCGACGCTGTCTATTGCGGCGGCCCAGCGCTCTTTTGCCAGCGGTTTACCGGGATGGGAAAGCTCTTCGCGATCAATCACCGATGCCGCACCCAGCGTATCGATAAGATACGCATGGTCGCTGGCGCGACCGCTGGAGGCGATCACCTGATAGCCCAGACGCGCCAGCAGGCTGACGCTATAGCTGCCGACGCCGCCACTGGCACCGGTTACCAGCACGGGGCCATGTTCGGGCGTGATACCCTGTTTTTCCAGCGCCATGACGCAGAGCATTGCGGTCAATCCTGCTGTGCCAATGGCCATGGTTTGCAGCGGGCTAAGAGAAGCGGGCACGCGCACCAGCCAGTCGCCGCTGACGCTGGCTTTCTGCGCCAGGCCGCCCCACTGTTTTTCGCCTGCGCCCCAGCCCGTCAGCAGTGCCACATCATCCTCTTTCCAGTCGGGATGGCGGCTGGCCGTCACGCGGCCGACAAAATCGATACCTGGCACCATCGGAAACTGGCGCACAATCGGGCCTTTGTTGCAGATAGCCAGGGCATCTTTATAGTTCAGGGATGAGTAGCTGACGTCGAGTGTGACATCGTAGTCGGGCAGTTGAGATTCGGGGAGATCTTTCAGCAGGGAACGGTAACCTTGTTCGTCATTTTCAATGACCAGTGCCTTGAACATGCAGCCTCCGGCAGAGTGGGAATGAGAGGGTAAGTTTACGCCCGCGAGTGGCAATGCGGTAGGGCAATGGCCGCCTCTTCGGGTTAAGGAGGCAGCAGGCAGGGGAAAGTGCGCTGACAGCGCTAGCGAGTCACATGCATAAATCTGCATATAATTCATATAATTAGTCGTATTATTAATTTTTATGATAAATAGGCTATAAAAATCATGATGTTATGTTTTTATGGCGTGACTGAATAATTGTTTGGGGCGGGTTGTTCGTGCAGAAAAAAGATGACATTATGACCGCCACTTTTTGACCCTGTTTGTTCACCACAGAGGACGTCGCCATGTCCGGTTCACCGCGCACCTGCCCGGATTACCGTTCGCGTTTTCCGGCGCTCACCGGGTTTTCCTCTTTTCCGCACTCTCCGTTATCCACCATGCGGTGAGGCCAGCCAGGCAGCGGCTGTGGATCTGCTCTCTACACTGCAATATGCCTTCTGACGGTTAATTATTCGCCGGGGCGCTGTCCCCATAATTGTGCTTCTGGCACGTCCTCCCTGACGTTAGGGATCCTGTTATGACTCCACTGAAAATTGCTGCCAGCGCCGCTGTTGCGCCCAGCCTGACCCTGAACACCGCGCGTGACGTAGTGACGCTGGATAATACCGACTTTACGGATGTGGCGGCGGTCGTCGTCTCGCTGGCAGATACCCGCAGCGGCGTGCTGGCGCTGCTGCGTCACACCGGCTTTAATCTGCCGGTGTTTGTCGCGAATGCGTTTGAAGAAGAGGTGATGCACCTGCCCGGCGTCAGCGGTGAGCTGAATGGCGAGCCGCAAGAGTGGCTTGCGCTGGAAGCCGCTGCGCAGGCGTATGAAGCGGCGCTGCTGCCACCTTTCTTCGGGACGCTGACCCGCTATGTCGATATGCAAAACAGCACCTTTGCCTGTCCCGGACATCAGGGCGGCGCGTTCTTCAAAAAGCATCCGGCGGGCAAACAGTTCTATGACTTCTATGGCGAGAATGTTTTCCGCTCTGACATGTGCAACGCCGACGTCAAACTGGGCGATCTGCTGATCCACGAAGGCTCGGCTAAAGATGCGCAAAAGTATGCGGCAAAAGTGTTTAACGCCGACAAAACCTACTTTGTGCTCAACGGCACCTCAAGCGCTAATAAAGTGGTGACCAATGCGCTGCTGACCCGCGGCGATCTGGTGCTGTTTGACCGCAACAACCACAAATCTAACCATCATGGCGCGCTGATTCAGGCGGGCGCGACCCCGGTCTATCTGGAAGCCGCCCGTAACCCCTTCGGCTTTATTGGCGGCATTGACGCGCACTGCTTTGATGAGGCTTATCTGCGTGAGCAGATCGCGGCGGTTGCGCCCCAGCGCGCAGAAGAGGCGCGGCCTTTCCGTCTGGCGATTATCCAGCTCGGCACCTACGACGGCACGGTCTACAACGCCCGCCAGGTGGTGGATCGCATCGGTCATCTGTGTGATTACATCCTGTTTGATTCCGCGTGGCTCGGCTATGAGCAGTTCATCCCCCTGATGGAAGGCTGCTCGCCGCTGACCCTGGAGCTGAATGAAAACGATCCTGGCATTTTTGTCACGCAGTCCGTACATAAGCAGCTGGCAGGTTTTTCGCAGACTTCGCAGATTCATAAAAAAGATAACCACATTCGCGGACAGCGGCGTTTCTGCCCGCACAAGCGTCTGAATAATGCCTTTATGCTGCATGCTTCCACCAGTCCGTTTTATCCGCTGTTTGCCGCGCTGGATATCAACGCCAGAATGCATCAGGGTGAAGCAGGGCGTCGCATGTGGGATGAGTGCGTCACGCTGGGCATTCAGGCGCGTAAAGCAATCCTGGACCGCTGCGAAATGATCCTGCCGTTTGTGCCGGAGATCGTTGATGGACAGCGCTGGCAGGATGCGCCCACGGAAACGATCGCCCGCGATCTGCGCTACTTCAGCTTTGAACCGCAGGCGAAGTGGCACGGTTTTGTGGGGTACGCGCGCGATCAGTATCGGGTCGATCCCTGCAAGCTGTTGCTGACCACGGCAGGCATTGATGCGGCCAGCGGGGAATACAGTGATTTCGGGATCCCGGCAACCATTCTGGCGAATTACCTGCGTGAGAATGGCATTGTGCCGGAGAAGTGCGATCTCAATTCGATCCTGTTCCTGCTGACCCCGGCTGAAAGTCCGGAGAAGATGGCTAATCTGGTGGCGATGCTGGCGCAGTTTGAGCAGCACGTAAAAGAAGATGCGCCGCTGGCCGAAGTGCTGCCGACGATTTACCGCAAAAACGCGCAACGTTATGCCGGCTATACCCTGCGTCGCCTCTGTCAGGAGATGCACGACCTTTACGTCAGTCATAACGTCAAAGATCTGCAGCGCCTGATGTTCCGCGCCGCAGAGTTCCCGCCAATCAGCGTGAATCCGCAGGATGCGCATCAGGCGTATATTCGCGGCGAAGTGGAGCTGGTGCCTATCGCCGATGCCGCAGGCCGGGTCGCTGCGGAAGGCGCGCTGCCTTATCCACCGGGCGTGCTGTGCGTCGTGCCAGGCGAAGTCTGGGGCGGCGCAGTGCAGCGTTACTTCCTGGCACTGGAAGAGGGGCTTAATCTGCTGCCCGGCTTCTCGCCGGAGCTGCAGGGCGTTTACACCGAAGAGGATGAGCAGGGACGTAAGTGTCTGGTGGCCAATATGATGGTGGGGCGCTGATCTGAGCGGGGGCAGAGGCGGGTAGCGGCCCGCCAGGCCTTTTGTTCGCTGCGTGAACGGGCTATGAGAGGGGTTCCGTTCGCCTGGCGGCGGGGCACGCTTTGCAGCGGGCTGGCACTGAGAAGGTTTCGCCCGCCAGGCGATGGGCAGTTTCAGGTTGTCCGTGCAGGCGGACGCGTCAAGGGGCGGACGCCCGCCCCTTAACAATCCCGGCGTCCGGCAGCCTCCGCGCCCCGCGTTGCGGGGTGCCTTCGTCACGCCCTGCGGCCAGCGGACCGGCCGGACGCGCCATCCCTGGCGCGAACCGTCCTTTCGCCGACGTCCTGTCGGCTCATCCTCGCCTCCGGTTGCTCCTCAGCGCTCCGGATGCCTCTGACAATCCCCCGCCTGTGATTTCTTTGTGTTAACTGTGGTGCTGTGTTGTCTGCTGGACTTAAAGCCAAAGCCAAAGCCAAAGCCAAAAACCCACAGCGATAAAGTACCCAACACAGAAAGAAGAGATAACAGCAGGGGGGGAGGGAGGCCGTCAGAACCGCTGAGCGGATGAGGGATTTCAGGACGAGCGACAGGGATGTCGCGAAGAGGTGGGTTCGCGCCAGGGATGGCGCGTCCCGCTGGTCCGTGAGAAATCCGGAAGAAGCGAAGGGACCGCGAAGCGGCGGTGAAGCAGGCCGGAGCCGGGGGTCAAGGGGCGCGGCGACTGGCGCCCCTTGTCGGTCGCCTGCAGAGGCGTGTCTGAAACTGCCCAACTGATCAGGCGAACGAAACCCTTCTCAGTGCCACCCTGCTGCAAGCGAAACCTTTTCATAGCAAGGCCGCTGCGAAGCGTGCCTCGTTCGCGCAGCGAATACCCCCCCGCTTCAGCGGCTCCGATCAAAATCCCCGATAACTCTTCTGAGCCGTACTCACCTTATACAGATAACGACGCGACTCCGCCGACGGATGCTGGTTCGCCAGGGTCGAATAAACCTTGCTGGGTGACATGCCGTTAATCATTGAGAACGCGCGATCTTTATCGCTGGAGAAAACGCGCAGTACGCTGCCTGCACCACCGTTATAGGCGGTGATCACTGCGTAGCGGCGTGACAGCGGATCCTGAATGCCGCCCAGATAGCTGCGCTGCAACAGCGACAGATAAGCTGTACCGGCATCGATGTTGTTCTCCGGATCCAGCAGATAGCTGCGGCTCGGCTTGCCCCATTTGCCCTTCATGCGGAACACGTCAACACCGGCGGTGTGCTGCACCACCTGCATCAGACCCAGCGCATCAGAGTGGCTCACGGCGTAGGGGTTGAAACTCGACTCGGTCTGCATAATCGCCAGGATCAACGAAGCGTCGACACCATACTGCTCGGCGGCTTTACGCACCATCGGCAGGTATTTGTGTGCACGCTTGTCAAGGTGGTTCGGCACCATCGGAATCGAAATGCTGTAAATCACATGCAGACCCGAGGTGCGGCGCATTAATTTATTCTGAATCAGATAGTCAGCAAAGGCTTCCGCGCGCCCCTGCCAGCGAATCGGCTGACCGGTGTTATCCAGCACCTGACCATAGAGCAGTGGCTCTTTACTGATCTCGATGTCGTTGGCGTCAGAATAGAGATCGACATTACCCGGATCTTCACCAATCAACAGGGTCGTCACGATCGCCTGACGCAGACTGGCCATCGGATCGGTGCCAGAAATTGTCTCAATGGTCAGCTTACCGCTTTCAAAGTTAATGTGGCTGCGGGTGTAATAGTTGTCGCTATATTTGACGTAATCTTTAGGTCCGGCGATCAGGACCTCATTGATACCCCAGATATTCTCAATATTGTGAGCAAACTGGCCCATCAGAATATCAAAGCCGTTGGTGTCTTTAACCCACTCCTCGTGGGATTGCTGATTCTTTGACCCGGAACAGGAAACCAAAAGTGGGGCTATCACCAGCAGGGCGATTAATTTTTTATTCATTGGGAATGCAAGCCTGACCTGGATAACCGGCCTCAGCGATGAGGCCCGGAATGTTTACGCTTCTGGCGGTGTATAGCCTTCGATATGAACGTCTTTACCTTCGAACAGGAAATTGATCATCTCCTTCTCCAGCACCTTACGATCTTCGGGATTCATCATGTTGAGCTTCTTCTCGTTGATCAACATGGTCTGTTTCGCCATCCACTTCTGCCAGGCTTCTTTGGAGATGTCGTTGTAAATGCGCTTACCCAGGTCGCCCGGATAGAGCTGAAAATCCTGACCTTCCGCGTCGCGCTGTAAAAAAGTACAAAAAATGGTGCGGCTCATTATTCTTCCTCATTAATCTCACAACTGTCCAAAGCCAGTTGTCGGGGATGGCGCAACTCGTGTAACAGGCGCTCAACGGGTGCAGCTAATCCCACAGATGGTGGCAGCGCTAAGTTATACCAGAGACCGCCTGCTTCATCCATCGCCGCCCCGGCAGAAGGCCACGACAGCCACATCGGCACGATATCAAGATGGAAATGGCTGAAGGTGTGACGAAACGCAGTAAGCTGCTGCGGTTTTGCATGGATGCCACGCGCTGCCAGCCAGTCATTCAGCGCCGCTTCGGTGGTGAACTGCGGGAAGCAGAACAGACCGCCCCACAAGCCCACAGGCGGGCGCTGCTCCAGCCAGACATCATCGCCATCCTGCATCATCAGGAACCAGCCGCTGCGCTCTGGCAGCACCTGCTTAGGCTTCTTGCCGGGATAGCTCGCCCAGTTGCTGGTGGCATAGGCCTCACATCCGCTGTTCAGCGGACAGATTTCACACTTTGGCTTCGAGCGGGTACAGACGATAGCCCCCAGATCCATCATCGCCTGATTAAACTGGCTGACGCCCTCGGCAGGCGTGACCTCTTCGCTGATCTGCCAGAGCCGTTTTTCGACCTCTTTTTTACCCGGCCAGCCGCTGACGGCATAGCAGCGGGCCAGCACGCGCTTGACGTTGCCATCCAGAATCGGGAAGTGCTGACCCAGCGACAGCGACAGGATCGCACCCGCCGTGGAGCGGCCAACGCCGGGCAGGGCAGAAACATCATCAAAATTACGCGGGAATTCGCCCTGATGAACGTCGACAATCTGCTTTGCCGCTTTATGCAGATTACGCGCACGGGCGTAGTAGCCGAGGCCGGTCCAGAGATGCAGCACCTCATCCAGCGGTGCCGCAGCGAGATCGGTGACCGTGGGGAAGCGCGCCATGAAGCGTTCAAAATAGGGAATAACCGTGGCAACCTGGGTTTGCTGTAGCATCACTTCGGAGAGCCACACCTTATAAGGTGTTTTCTCCAGCTGCCACGGCAGGGTTTTGCGACCAAAGCGCTGATACCAGTCCAGCACCTGTTGCGCGAACTGCGGCGCTTGCATCATAAGAAGGAAATTTTCCGTGTTTACTCTACACTCAGGCAGGAATTCCAGCACATGCGCACCTGGGTGTAAACCGGAAGATTGCAAAGGCTTGCTTCTGCTTATGAACTTTGCATAATGCCCGTTTCCCGGAACAGGCTAACCAGCAGGCTTTTACATGATTAATGACGTCATCACCCCAGAATTTGATGAGAACGGGCGGCCATTGCGCCGGATCCGCAGCTTTGTGCGCCGCCAGGGTCGCTTAACGAAAGGCCAGCAGCAGGCGCTGGATACCCTGTGGCCGGTCATGGGGGTGGAATATCAGCCTGAGCCTGTCGATCTGCCCGCGCTGTTTGGCCGCGAAGCTCCGGTTACGCTGGAGATTGGCTTTGGCATGGGCGCATCGCTGGTGACCATGGCGCAGAACACGCCGCATCAGAACTTCCTGGGTATTGAAGTGCATGCGCCGGGTGTAGGTGCCTGTCTCGCCGCCGCCAAAGAAGCCGATGTACAGAACCTGCGGGTGATGTGCCACGACGCCGTGGAAGTGCTGGAGAAAATGATTCCGGATAACTCGCTGCGCATGGTTCAGCTCTTCTTCCCCGACCCGTGGCATAAAGCGCGTCACAATAAACGCCGTATCGTTCAGGTGCCGTTTGCCGAACTGGTGATGCGTAAACTGAAGCCGGGCGGCGTTTTCCACATGGCGACTGACTGGGAAGCCTACGCGGAACATATGCTTGAAGTGATGAACAGCATCGATGGCTATCGCAACCAGTCAGAGCAACAGAATTACGTGCCGCGTCCTGAGACGCGTCCACTGACCAAGTTTGAGCAGCGCGGGCAGCGTTTAGGCCACGGCGTATGGGATTTAATGTTTGAGAGGGTGAAATAATGGCCACGCAACGCAGCCGCCGTTTACGTAAAAAACTGCACATTGACGAGTTTCAGGAACTGGGCTTTTCCGTTGCCTGGCGCTTCCCGGAAGGCACCAGCGAAAGCGAAATTGATGAGACGCTGAACCAGTTCATCAATGAAGCGATCGATCCTAACGGCCTGGCCTTTGATGGCAGCGGCTACCTGGTGTGGGAAGGGCTGGTTTGCCTGCAGAAAACCGGCAAATGCACCGATGAGCATCGTGCGCTGGTACGCATTTGGCTGGAAGACCGCAAGCTGCAGGATGTGCAGATGACGGAACTCTTTGACGTCTGGTGGGACTAAGTCGTCACACAGTGTCGGGCTGCGGCCCGATCGGCGGGTTTCAGACCCGATCTTAGGGAGTAGATATGATGCGTAAAGCGCTTCTTGCTGTGCTGCTGGTGGCAGCAACTCAGGCTCAGGCAGCCTACGAATGCAGCGTTAAGCCACAGGACGATGTGGTGATTAAGCCGCAGAGCGTGCAGGTGGTCGGTGCTAACGGCAATATAGAAATCTCGCCGCAGGGCGATGTACAGTTCAATGGCCAGAAAGTTTCGCTGGATATCGCTGAACGGCAGAAAGCGATCGACTATCAGAACGCGCTGCGTCGGGATCTGCCGTGGATCGACAGCGGAGCGACATCCCGTCTGGAGAAAGGACGTGCGGCACTGGATCGGGTCATCGTTGAAAAACTGGGCACTGACAGCAACGTGCGTAATCGCCTGACCACGCTGAATGGCCAGCTGAAACAGCAGATGAACCGCATCATTGAACACCGGGAAGACGGTCTGACGTTCCACCATCAGGCGATTGATCAGGTGCGCGCCGAAGGCGAAAGGCTGGTGCAGTCAACGCTGGGCGGCGTGATGCAGGATAGTCTGAATGAGATGGGCAGTAAGCAGGGCAGTGGCGGCAGTAATCCGCTGCAGGCGATTATGGGCAATCTGGGCGGTCTGCAACAGTCGATTCAGGCTGAGTGGAGTAAGCAGGAGCAGGATTTCCAGAACTTCGGACACGAAGTGTGTAATCGCGTTATTTCGCTGGAAGATCAGCGTAAACAGCTCACCCGCGCACTGAAAAAATAAGTTAACGCCTCAGCCTGCCGGGCTGAGGCGCTTTTGCTACTCTTCTGCTAAAAACAGCTCCAGCAGCGAATTCAGGAACAGCTTCCCTTTCTCCGTAATCTGCCACTGATCAGCGGTTTCAGTCACGTAACCGGCGGCAATCGCGGCATCCATTTGCGGACGGATCACCTCTTCTGATAAACCGGTGTAGCGGCTGAACTCGTCGCGCGGCGCGGCCTCCAGCAGGCGAAAGCGGTTCATGAAATATTCAAACGGCTTGTCGCTATCGGCAACCTCATACTGCTTTTCGCAGTAGTTACCCTGCATAAATCCACGCGGATGACGGGTTTTCACCGTGCGGACAATGCGACCATCCGGCTGCGTCAGCTTGCCGTGTGCGCCACAGCCAATCCCCAGATAGTCGCCAAAGCGCCAGTAATTCAGGTTGTGTTCGCAGCGATAACCCGGCTTCGCGTAGGCGGAGGTCTCATACTGCTGATAACCGGCCGCCTGCAGCAGCCGATCGCCCTGTTCGAAAATATCCCACAGTGCATCATCATCTGGCAGCACCGGCGGACGGGAACCAAACAGGGTGTTGGGTTCGATGGTGAGCTGGTACCAGGAGAGATGCGGCGGATTCAGCGCAATCGCCTGACGTAAATCATCGAGTGCCTCTTCCAGCGACTGATCGGGCAGGCCATGCATCAGGTCGAGGTTAAAGCTGCGCAGCGACAGCGACTCCGCCAGTTCGGCGGCGCGGACGGCCTCTTCCGGGCCATGAATGCGGCCCAGACGCTGCAGCTTTTGCGGACTGAAACTCTGTACACCAATCGAAATACGGTTGATACCGGCACGCTGATAAGCGCTGAACCGGTCCGCTTCCACGGTGCCAGGATTGGCTTCCATGGTCACTTCCGCATCAGGGGAGAGCGTCAGACGCGCCCGCACGCCATCCATCAGCATCTGCATCGCGCTGCTGCTCAGCAGGCTGGGCGTGCCGCCACCAATGAAAATCGTGCGCACTTCCCGGCCATTGATCAGCGGCAGGTCGATCTCCAGATCGCGCAGCAGGTGCTGCACATATTCAACGTGCGGCACCTCATCTTTCAGCGCATGGGAGTTAAAATCACAGTAGGGGCACTTCTGAACGCACCACGGAATGTGGATGTAAAGACTTAACGGCGGCAGATTAGGCATTACGCATCGCTTCCAGCAACAGCGTCAATGCTTTACCCCGGTGAGAAACCGCACCTTTTTCCGCTTTGCTCAGCCCGGCCGCGGTTTTACCCAGCGCCGGGACAAAGAAAATCGGGTCGTAACCAAAGCCGCCGTCGCCAGAGGCGGAGCGAGCGATCTCGCCCTGCCAGCTGCCGTGGAACACCAGTGGCGTCGGGTCTTCTGCATGACGCAGATAGACCAGCACGCAGTGGAACTGCGCCTGGCGCTGACCGTCAGGGACGTTCTCCAGCGCCTGCAATAGCTTCTCCAGGTTCTGCTGATCGCTCGCCTCTTCACCGGCGTAGCGCGCCGAATAGATGCCAGGCGCGCCGCCCAGCGCATCCACGGCCAGGCCGGAGTCATCGGCGATGGCCGGTAATCCGGTGATCTGTGCCGCGTGACGCGCTTTGAGAATGGCGTTCTCAATAAAGGTCAGGCCGGTCTCTTCTGCCGATTCAACCCCAAGGTCAGTCTGTGCGACGATATCCAGACCAAAGGCGGAGAGTAACTCCGCCAGTTCACGCACTTTGCCGGGATTGCCGGTTGCGAGCACAACTTTTTGCATAACAGTTCCAGTTTGATTCATTTACAGCAGATACCAGAGACCCGGGAACAGGTCCATGCCGAGAAAGTTCAGGGCATACAGCACCAGGATGACGATCATCGCAGAAAAATCGATGCCGCCCATCGCAGGCAGAATACGGCGAACAGGGGCCATCATCGGCTCGGTTAACTGCACCAGCAGATAATCGACCGGGCCACGTCCCTGGCTGATCCAGCTCATCAGAGAGCGTACGATAATGACCCAGAAGACCAGATAGCCGGCGGATTTCACCAGCGACAGCAGACCGACCAGGAGATTGGTTGGGTCAACCGAGAACACGCCCACCTGAATCAGCAGCAGAATCGGGTATTTCAGCGTGGTCAGCACAAAGGCCAGCAGCAGCGAGGCGGTATCAATTGGCCCCAGAGCCGGCAGTATGCGACGCAGCGGCTTAACAATCGGCTGTGTCACTTTTACGACAAACTGCGCCACTGGATTGTAAAAATCGCAGCGGGACCACTGCATCCAGATGCGTAACAGCAGCACCATGACGTAGAGATCGATCAGCGTTTTTACTAAAAACGTCAGTGTTAACATGAAGTTCCTCTGTTATTGTTGTGAGTTGTGCGCATAATCCCGTGCGCCAAAAATGGCGGTGCCGATACGCACCATCGTACTGCCTGCGGCGATTGCCGCCTCCATGTCATCGCTCATTCCCAGCGAAAGCGTGTCAATGCCAGCATACTGCTGTTGCAGCTGTAGGAAGGCTTCCGCCATCTGCTGACACACCGCCAGCTGCCGCTGGTAATCACTCTCCGCTGCCGGAATTGCCATCAATCCCCGCAGCCGCAGTTGCGGCAGGGCAGCGATCTGCTCCGCCAGCCCGGAAACGGCCTCCAGCATGATGCCAGATTTGCTGTTCTCGTCACTGATATTTACCTGAATTAACACATTCAGCGGTGGCAGCGAGGCGGGCCGCTGATCGTTAAGCCGCTGCGCAATGCGCTGGCGGTCAATGGTGTGACACCAGGCGAAATTTTCCGCCACCAGACGGCTTTTGTTAGACTGCAACGGGCCGATGAAGTGCCACTCCAGCTCAGGATGTGCGGCCAGTGCCTGAACCTTTTCAACCCCTTCCTGAACGTAATTTTCACCAAAGGCAATCTGGCCAGCGGTATAGGCTTCTTCGACCGCGCTCGCAGGTTTGGTTTTACTGACTGCAAGCAGGGTAATTTCTTCTGGTGCGCGGCCGCAACGCGCGGCAGCGGCGGCGATTCGCTGCCGCACTTGCTGTAGGTTTTGCTGGATTGAAGTCATAGTCAGGAGAAATTATGAATCTGGATGAAATGGTGGGGCTTAGTGTAAAGCATAATGCCGCCGATCTGCACCTTTGCAGCGGACATTTGCCCTACTGGCGGCGGCAGGGAAGGCTGGAGGCGATTCCGCAGCAGGGTCCGCTTTCTGTCGCCTGGATGGCAGAGTTTATGACCCGCTGGCTCAGTGACCCGCAGCGTCAGCAGCTGGAGCGTGCAGGGCAGCTTGATTTCGCCCTGAGCCTGAGCTGCGGCCAGCGTCTGCGTGCAAATCTGTTTATGCAGCGCAATGGCCTGTCACTGGCGCTGCGCATCATCGCCACGGCGTGCCCGACGCTGGAGAGTCTGAAACTGCCTGCCATTGTACCGACGCTGCTGGAGCAGCAGGATGGCCTGATTCTGGTGACCGGTGCGACCGGCAGCGGTAAATCAACCACGCTGGCGGCGCTGGTCGATGCGCTGAACCGTCAGCAGGCGCGTCATATCATTACGCTGGAAGATCCGATTGAATTTATTCATCACAGCCAGCAGTCGCTGATTCAGCAGCGGGAAATCGGCCTGCACTGCGATTCGTTCTCGCTGGGGATAAAGGCGGCACTGCGTGAAGATCCCGACGTCATCCTGCTGGGTGAGCTGCGCGACAGCGACACCATCCGTCAGGCGCTGACGGCAGCGGAGACTGGCCATCTGGTACTGGCGACGCTGCATACCCGTGGCGCGGCGCAGGCGGTGGATCGGCTGGTGGATGTTTTTCCGGCGGAGGAGAAGCAACTGGTGCGTACGCAACTCGCGGGCAGCCTGAAAGCAGTGATTGCGCAGCGGCTGGTGCCTTCAATTACCGGATCGCGGATCGGACTGTTTGAGGTATTGATCGCCACACCGGGTATCACGAATCTGATCCGGGAGGGCAAGATGCACCAGATCCCTGCGCTGCTGCAGACCGGCGCACAGGCCGGTATGCAGACGTTTGAGCAGAGCCGGCTGGCGCGTCAGGCAGCCGGTCTGATTGAGTAAGCAGATCAGTAATGGTTTTCGAACCAGTCCTGCAAAATGATGGCAGCAGACTGTGAATCGACCGACCCTTTGTTGAGCGCGCGATAGCCGCCGCGCTCAAACAGGCCAGCACGTGCTTCTACCGTGCTGAGTCGTTCATCCTGCAGCTCTACCCGGATGCCAAAGCGACCGTGCAGGCGGTTGGCAAATTTACGTGCGCGGTCAGTCAGCGGCTGCTCGGTGCCATCCATATTCAGTGGCAGGCCGACGACCACGAAATCGGGCTGCCACTCTTTCAGCAGCTTTTCGATCACCAGCCAGTCCGGGATGCCATCCTGCGCTTTAATTGCGGCCAGCGGACGGGCGCTGCCCGTGAGTTCCTGACCGACGGCGACACCAATACTTTTGGTGCCGAAGTCGAAACCTAACAGTGTTTGCGTTGACATCAGGCGTGTCCCGCGTCGCTGGCCATGTTGTGAATATCGACGCCAATACTGCGCGCCGCTTCGCGCCAGCGCTCTGAAATCGGCGTCTGGAACAGGATATTGCTGTTGGCTGGTGTGGTCAGCCAGGCATTTTCCATCAGCTCATTTTCCAGCTGATCTTTTTCCCATGCGCAATAGCCCAGCGCGACCAGCACATTGGTGGGCTGAGACGCAGTGCCAATGGACTCCAGCACGTCCCGGGATGTGGTGATAATGGTGTTATCTGAGACACGAATGCTGGAGGTAAAAGTGCGTTGTGCTGAGTGCAGGATAAAGCCACGATCTTCCGCCAGCGGGCCACCGGTGAAAACCGGCTTATCCAGCCTGATGGCCGGGTCGCGATCGTCAGCAGAAATTTTCAGCTTCTTCAGAATGCCTTCAACCGTCAGGTTTTCCATGGGTTTATTGATGATCAGTCCCATTGCACCTTCTTCGTTATGTTCGCAGAGATAGACTACGGAACGCTTGAAGAAAGGGTCCTGCAATGAAGGCATGGCAATCAAAAAGTGATGTTGTAAATTCATTCTCACACGATGTACCAAAAAAATAACCGGCACGTGACGGCCGCACCGGTATTGGGTTGATCACGGAGCCTCGCCCCGGCGTCTTGCTCAGCCCAGGCGTTTCTCAATGGCATCCATCAACATGCCGGTGATGGAGATCGGGAACGCAGCCTCAATTTCACGAATGCAGGTCGGGCTGGTCACGTTAACTTCAGTCAGTTTATCACCGATGATGTCGAGACCGACAAAAATCAGTCCTTTTGCTTTCAGCGTCGGGCCAACACGGCGCGCAATTTCCCAGTCGCTTTCGCTCAGTGGACGGGCTTCACCGCGCCCACCGGCGGCGAGATTGCCGCGCGTTTCACCGCCCTGCGGGATACGCGCCAGGCAGTAAGGAACCGGCTCACCATCCACGACCAGCACACGCTTGTCACCCTCTTTGATAGCCGGGATATAGTTCTGCGCCATGCAGAAGCGGCTTTCGTGCTCGGTCAGGGTTTCCGTGATGACGCCAAAGTTAGGATCGTCCTGCTTCACGCGGAAGATAGAGGCGCCGCCCATGCCATCCAGCGGTTTCATGATGATGTCGCCATGCTCCTGCCAGAAGGCGCGCAGCTGCTCTTTGCGGCGGGTCACCAGGGTCTCAGGCGTGAACTCCGCAAACCAGGCGGTGTAGAGCTTTTCGTTACAGTCACGCAGGCTCTGCGGTTTGTTCACGATCAGCGTTCCCAGCTCTTCTGCGCGCTCCAGAATGTAGGTCGCATAGATGAACTCGGTGTCGAAAGGAGGATCTTTACGCATCAGGATCACATTCAGGTCAGCCAGCGGGATCTCCTGCTCGCTGCCGAACTGATACCAGTTGTCAGGATTCTGCTCGACGGTCAGCAGACGGGTGCGGGCAGAGGCCACGCCACCGCGCATGGAGAGATCGTGCATCTCCATGTAGTGAATTTCGTAACCACGGCGCTGCGCTTCCAGCAGCATAGCGAAGCTGGAGTCTTTTTTAATATTGATGGACGAAATAGGGTCCATCACGATGCCAAGTTTAATCATTATTATCTCCTCGGTGAGGCGGTGTTTACCGCCTCGTCTGGTTCGGTCTGCAGTGGGCCGATCGGTCAGGACATCATGCCTGCGCTCTTTCCGCTGAAAGTATCGCTTAACCCAGGTCGCCAAACCTCACCTGAAGTGCCGTGATGGCCGTCAGCGCGGTGGTTTCGGTGCGTAATACCCGTGGACCAAGCAGAATGTCAGTAAAGTCGTACTGGGCCGTCATCGCAATTTCGTCCGCAGACAAACCGCCTTCAGGGCCAATCAGCAGTCGTACCCGCTCAACGGGCTGTGGCAGCGTATTGATGCTGTGACTGGCGCGCGGATGCAGGTTGAGCTTCAGACCGCTGTCAGCCTCTGCACACCAGGCTTCCAGCGTCATCGCTTCCCGAATCTCCGGCACGCGATTACGGCCACATTGCTCGCAGGCGGCAATAGCAATTTTCTGCCACTGCTGGATCTTCTTCGCCAGACGTTCAGCATCAAGCTTTACGCCACAGCGCTCGGAAAACAAGGGTGTAATGACATTCACGCCCAGTTCGATCGATTTCTGGATAGTGAATTCCATTTTTTCACCGCGCGACATCACCTGACCTAAATGCAGATGTAAAGGCGACTCGCGATCGTCCGGCTGGCTCTCTGTGAGCGATACTTTTACACGCTTTTTATCAACATGCGTGATCTCTGCTGCAAAAGTCAGATTAGTGCCATCAAAGAGTTCCAGACGCTGACCTGCCGTCATCCGGAGTACCCGGCCTACATGATTGGATGCATCTTCATCCAGGGTAATTTCACTGCCGATCTCTAATGGCCCGGCGTGATAGATGCGAGGTATGCGCATAAGGTTCCTGAAACCGGACGCCGCATTGCAGCGGCGTCATGGGGAAAAAAGCTAGTGTAGGGCAGGGATTTTAGCGCTGGCAAGCCTGCTGCACATAAGGATTGTGATTACCCTGAACCTTTGCAATGCGCTGGTCGCGTTCGCACTCCCATTTTGTGACAGGATAGAGCCTGTCCCAGGCGGTAAACAGCTGCGTCTGCTGGCGCGAAATGCGCAGATGATACTGATCGCGCATGTAGAAATAGGTTCGGGCAATAGCTCCTCGTGCTCGCGCGGGTGGCTCCGCCTGTTTGAGTTTGAAATCGATCTTCATCTCACACTGGCCGTACTGCTTCTCGCTGCCATTCCATTGACTGTAGGCGAAGTTGCCGCGGTCACCATTCACTTCACCCACCGCAGGCTGCAGGTTGTGCAGATCGGTTTCGATGCGGCGATAGTCGGGGTCCTTGCTGCAGTTTTTGCGGCCACCGTCCTGCCAGCATTGGCGCTGATGTCCAAACTCCCACGCCGGCATCACATGTTCCCACTCTATGCGCCCGGCGCGATTGGCATTCCTGCGCACCTGATAACCACAGCTGTTGAGATCGGGAATGCCCTTTTTGCCCTGCCACTGAATCTTGCAGCCACAGTAGAATGAACCCGGTGCATCAGCGTTAATCGCCGCCGCAAAGGTTTTAGCCTGCTGGAAGTTATTCTGATGATAGTTATTCAGATTAAGGGCGTCAGCGGCAGGTGCAAACAGCAGTGCAACCGCCAGACTTAGTATGCGAGACATATTCCGGATTTCTTCCTGGTACAAAAAAGGGCGGCAGGTTAACAGAATGTGGAATGGGGCGGAATGGGGATTGTTCTCAGGAAGCGACAAACTCGCCTGCGACCAGCAGGCTGCCACAGTGTACGCAACGATATTCACTCTCTTTGCGCAGAACACGATTGTGGCGGCGAACCGTCAGTTGATGCTGCTGGCACTGGCAGCGGTAAGCAAAGGTGTTACTGCGCACGGAGGCGATCTCAAACTGATGGGTACGGCGTGCCGGAACGCCCAGAACCTGCTCCATCATCCACTTCCACTCTTTGCCGTGTGGTGCGACGCGGCCATACTGTTTCCACACCAGCAGATGCGCCAGCTCGTGCGGCACCACTTCATCGATAAATGCCTGCTGGTTTTCCAGCAGCAGCACCGGATTGATGCGGATTTCCCAGGCGGCCAGCCAGGCGGTGCCCGCCGCTGTACCGCGCTGCTGGTAAAGCAGCTTCGGTTCCGGATAATGGGTTTTCAGGGCCTGATTTGCACGCTCAAGCGACTGGCGCAATGAGCGCATCACGGCCTGCTGCAGGGCAATGGGGAGACGAGGTGTTTTCATGGCGCTCAGAATAATCGCCGTCGCCCAGGAACTCAACGTTACCCGCGAAAACGACAGCGCAGCGACTATACTCATCCGCCAGTTTCGAGCCATAGGATCTACCGCGGGCGAGTGGCCCGGCGCGCCCCTGCTATTGGCTGAAATTTCTGGATTAAATATGGTTACGATGTTTTTTAGAATATCCTGTTGCTAATGTTCACTGCAGAGTGAATGGATCAGAAGCGGAAGGCACAGTGTACGGACAACGCAATGAAAAATAATAACATCAGGAAACAGCGTATTGTGCTGGTTACCGATCTCATGGCTGGCCGCGGCGGTATGGAGAATGTGACCTGCCAGCTGATTACCGCTCTGAATGCGGAACCCGGAACGGAAGCGGGGCTGTTTATTATCAACAGCGGAGAGGAGAGCCTTTCCCGCGCCTGGACCGCCAACGCCGTTCTGGCAGAGAGCGTCTGCACGCTGCGGAATAAGAAAATTAAAAATCTTATTCACACGCTGAGAATAGCCGCCTTCTTTCGTCGTTATCAGCCCGATCATGTCCTGACCCTCAACACCATTCCCTGTCTGATGACACGCCGGGCCATTACGCTCTCAGGACGTAAAATCGTTCTTTCGAGCTGGATGCACCTGCCACCGCGGGAGCGCTACCGTCCCCATTATCTGCTGCGGGCCGATCACCATTTTGCCATCAGTAAGCAGATCAAAGAGCAGCTGGTGGAGTTGGGTGCACGCGCTACTGACGTTGACGTTATCTACAACCCGATCAGGCGTAATGAGGTGGTTATCGGCAGGCCGCAGGGGCTGAAGTTTCTCTATATCGGTCGCGTCCATTTTCAGCGGCAGAAGCAGCTTAAAGATCTGTTTGATGCGTTAAAGCATCTGGATGCGCCGTGGACGCTGGAGATTGTAGGTGACGGAGAAGACCTGACGCAGTGTCAGCACTACGTGACGCAACTCGGCATTCAGGATCGTATTACCTGGCATGGCTGGCAGGAGAACGCCTGGGAGTACGTCATTCGCCATATCAGACAGGTCACCTGTCTGCTCATGACCTCGAACTTTGAAGGCTTTCCGCTGATCCTGCTGGAGGCGATGTCACGGGGCGTCTACTGCGTCTCATCCGACTGCATCAGCGGCCCGTCAGAAATTATTCAGAACGGTCTCAATGGTCAGCTCTACCCCACCAATGACAGCATGGCGCTTGCCGCTATTCTCAACGGCATGAGCCGGGATTTCCACTTTCCCGATCATCAGGTTATTAAAGCGAGCATCACCGGTTTTTATGAGGAAAATTATATGAAGCACCTGATGAGTGTGTTTAACCGTCTGACTGAGGTTAAGCATGACGAATAAAAGCAGCCGTAATGGATTAACGTTAATGGTTAATGCTTCAGTTATTGCGCTCTGTCTGGCACTGGCACTGAATATGTTTGTATCCGGCCTGCCGCAAAAAATATTTTATCTGGTCTCTTATCTCTCCGTCGCGTCTGTGCTGTATGGCGTGGTGCGCAGACGAGTGGCGTTTAAAGAGAACGGTTTTTATATCGTCCTGTTTGCTGTGCTGATTATCTTCGCTCTGCTCCGTCTGTTCTGGGCGATACACACAAAGGGGATTGAGACCGCGCCCTCAAACGATGCCATCACCAATATCGGCAACTATCTGCTGGGGGCGAAGCGGCTGTTGCTGGGAGCCTTTGTGCTGCTTAGTCTGGCGATTTATGGCAATCGGGTCTCAACAACCACGCTGCGCATTGGAAAGGTGTTAATTCTGGTCGGTCTGCTGATTACGCTGGGCTTTGGTATTCATGAGCATCTCTATACCGAGAATATCCGCATCAAGCTCACCACCGAAGCGGCCTCCATGTCCTCCTACATGATTCTGTTTATCTATTGCGCCTGGCTGTGGCTGAGCCGTTACGAGACGCATGCATACTGGAAGATTGCCGATATCGCTGTGCTGGCGGTGACCTTTGCCTTGCTCTACCTGTGCGGCACCCGCGTAACGCTGATTGCGTTGATTGCCGTGGGGCTGCTGTTCCTGATGCAGACCTGGCGGCTGTCGCTGCTGACCAACTGGCGGGTTAGCGCACTCTTAGTGGGCGTGCTGGCCGTGCTGATCCTGATGACCAGTAACCGCTGGGTAGAAGGGGTGCAGGACATTGAGAACTACGGATCAAACAGCTCGACCTCGCTGGGCGCACGTGTGGCTATCTGGGGCGGGGCGGTCAACTTTATTGAGCACCATGGCGGTTTTGCCACGCCGGATGCGCGCACTACCGAGGCGCGTCAGTTCATCATGGCGCACTATCCACTAAATGTTGAAGGCTACACCAACGTTAAATACAACATGCATAATGAGTTTCTGGAAGTGACCACGCTACAGGGCTGGCTCGGTACGCTATCGCTGGCGCTACTCTATCTGACTGTGCCTGGCGGCTGGCTTAAGAAGTGCGATCTGCGCGGCGTGGCGCTGCCGATGCTGGCGCTGTTTATCTGCGGACTGACCGATTCGGTACTGCCGTATAATCAGACAGCCACTATTTTCATTATGGCGCTGGCACTCTGCTGCATACGGCAGCCATTGCCGGCAGGTCGGGTTAACACGCTGTAGTCATGGATTGAACAAATAAAAACGGCGGGGTTTCCAGTGAAACCCCGCCGTTTTTTTACCGCGTTTTTTATCGGGTAATGTTAATCGCGTGAACCGATGTCGCGCAGTTTTTTACCTGCCATCAGATTACGTTCGATGTGTTCCAGCGAGACGTTTTTGGTCTCCGGGATAAGCATCAGCGTTAGCAGAATAAAGAACAGGTTAAGCAGTGCGTAGACCCAGAAGGTGTTTGCGTTGCCCAGCGTATTCAGCATCGTCAGGAAGGTCGCACCCACGATCATGTTGGCGATCCAGTTGGTGGTTGTGGAAACCGTGATACCGAAATCGCGGCCTTTCAGCGGCTGAATTTCGGAACAGAGTACCCAAATCAACGGACCGGCTGACATGGCAAAACCCACGATGAACATCAGCAGCATACCTACTGCGAAGTACTGCGCGCCCGCAGAGTGGATGCCGAAATGCAGCATCGTACCCAGGACGCCCATACCGGCTGCCATCACCATAAAGCCCAGAATCAACGTAGGTTTACGTCCCCAGCGATCCACCAGACCAATAGCGATGAAGGTGGCCAGTACGTTAACCAGACCTACAATCACCGTGCCCCACATCTGCTGGGTGGTGTTGGTGAAGCCCGCGATTTCGAAGATTTTTGGTGCGTAATACATGATGACGTTCATGCCGGTAAACTGCTGCATGACCTGCAACAGGATGCCGAGATAGACCGCACGACGGAAGTGGCTGCTGCTGGTGAACAGACCCCAGCCAGACTGTTTGATCTTCAGGCTTTCACGAATCTCTTCCAGTTCACGTTTTGCCTGCTCACTGGTGTCACGCAGACGATCCAGTACGCGCTGTGCATCACGGAAGTTGCCTCGTGCCGCCAGCCAGCGTGGGCTGTTTGGCAGGAAGAAAACACCAATCAATAAAAGCAGTGCCGGAATGGTGATGATGCCCAGCATCCAGCGCCAGTTGCCGGTAAAGCTGAAGGCGGTATCGGACAGGTATGCACCCAGAATACCGATGGTGATCATCAACTGGTAAAGCGAAATCATACTGCCGCGAATTTTTTCCGGAGCGATCTCAGAAAGATAAAGCGGGGCAGTATAAGAAGCGATACCCACTGCCAGGCCCAGCAGAACGCGGGCGCTGATCAGCATTTCCGGGTTCGGCGACATTGCCGACCAGAGTGAACCGATAACGAACAGAATCGCACCGGCCATCAGGCTTTTTTTACGGCCCAGGCGGGAAGACATCCAGCCGCTGCCGATAGCACCGACCGCCGCACCAAACATCATGGAACTGACGATCCACTCCTGCTGATGAGGAGTAACGTTAAAGTCCTTTGCGATAAACGGCAGAGCACCGGCGATAACGCCGATATCCAGACCGAACAGCAGTCCCGCAAGGGCCGCCAGAAAGCAGACAAATAAGGTCATCGCCTTATTTGAAGTTCTGCTTTTGTGTGTATTGCCAGGCATGGGAGCCTCCAGGTTTATCCATCATTGTTTTTATCAATGTTAAAAAACCTTTTGCGGGAAAAAAGTGAGTCTGATCACACCAGTGTAATCGCTTACACACGCTGAAACCCTGAAATTCAGCATATTTTTCCCGGAAAGATTAATTAACCAGTGAGGTATAGCACTCATTGAGTTTCTGACAATGCTCTATTTAGTGGCTATCAGACGACGCTGAAAATAACGCATTTTCAGCATAATAACTACGTGCGTTAATTCCTAAATATCAGAAAAACAAAGCATTTCAATTTGTAATCGTTAACATTTTGTCGTCAGAAAAAGCGAAAAGAAGTGTAGCTGAGAATGGAAAATTTGCTGCAGAGTGAAAGAGATGTCGGGCAGATTTGTTTTTATAGCGTCTGACGATAGCCATGAACTGCGCGAATATGGCGTGCAGTCTGTATGAGAAAGAGAAAATTCTCCGGTCAGCTGTGGGGCTGAAAAGGCGATAAAAAACCCCGCCGCAGGGGCAGGGTTTTCATCAGCAGTCGCTGATCTTACAGGCCAGCTGCTTCACGCAGCAGAGCCGCTTTGTCGGTTTTTTCCCACGGGAAATGTTCGCGACCAAAGTGACCATAAGCAGCGGTCTCTTTATAGATTGGGTGCAGCAGATCCAGCATCTGAATCAGACCATATGGACGCAGGTCGAAGAACTCGCGTACGAGCAGCGTCAGCTGTTCAGTCGAGATTTTCTCTGTGCCGAAGGTTTCCACCATGATGGAGGTCGGTTCCGCCACGCCGATTGCGTAGGAAACCTGGATTTCACAACGGTCAGCCAGACCCGCCGCCACGATATTTTTCGCCACGTAACGCGCTGCATAAGCTGCAGAGCGGTCAACTTTTGAGGGATCTTTACCCGAGAACGCACCGCCACCGTGACGCGCCATGCCGCCGTAAGTATCCACGATGATTTTACGACCGGTCAGACCGCAATCACCCATCGGACCGCCGATCACAAAGCGACCGGTTGGGTTGATGTGATATTTGGTTGAGGCGCTCAGCCATTCTGCTGGCAGAACCGGCTTGATGATCTCTTCCATCACCGCTTCCTGCAGATCTTTCTGGCTGATGGATTCCGCATGCTGGGTCGAGAGCACGACCGCATCGATGCCGACAATTTTGCCATCGTCATACTGGAAAGTGACCTGGCTCTTGGCATCCGGACGCAGCCACGGCAGGATGCCGTTTTTACGCACTTCAGCCTGACGCTGCACCAGACGGTGCGCATAGGTCACCGGCGCAGGCATCAGCACGTCTGTTTCGTTGGTGGCATAGCCGAACATCAGGCCCTGGTCGCCCGCGCCCTGTTCCAGCGGATCGGTACGGTCAACGCCCTGATTGATATCCTGAGACTGTTTACCAATCGCGCTTAATACCGCACAGGAGTTGGCATCAAAGCCCATATCGGAATGAACATAGCCGATTTCGCGAACGGTGTTACGGGTGATCTCTTCGATATCGACCCAGGCGCTGGTGGTGATTTCACCGCCAACCAGCACCATACCGGTTTTAACGTAGGTTTCGCAGGCCACACGCGCTTTTGGATCCTGTTCCAGGATCGCATCCAGCACGGCATCGGAAATCTGGTCGGCGATTTTATCGGGATGTCCTTCTGATACGGACTCGGACGTAAAAAGGTGTTTAGCCATTCTGTTCTTTACCTTAAATATGGTTTGAATTCGACTGCATAGCGCCAGTGAGGTTATCTGACCTGACGCCCCTTCAGGCAAAGCCGCGAGCAGTGAGGTTGTGTCAGCACAGCAGGCCAACACCGCCTGGATATTAACCTGTTTAGATGGAAAACCATCTGGACGGCTATTTTAGGATAGAGGATAAACCAATTACCAGCCCTTTTTCTGTTTCGGCATTTTACCTGTCACCTTTATCGGCATAATTTGCTGACACTCCACGTAATTACCCGATAATCTTTTTGCTTTTTAGCTCCGTAAACGGTATAAAACGCCGCTGCTTCGCTAGCCGCAGCAAGGATGACGCCACTGTCTGCGTCGCGCCTGTCGGACTCTGATCTGGCTTTCACCCAGGTTGTTTTCCATGTGCCCCTGGCATATGCGGAGGTGATACAAGTAATGAACCACGCTTTTTCTCTTTCCGATTCTCTGCGCTGCGGCGTGGCGCTGGCTCTCTCCTGCTTCCCATCTGTTCCTCTTTTCTGCCGACACGACGTCCGATGCGGTAATTTTACCGACACAGGTGCCGGCTAATCTTTATCTCTGCTCGATCGGTTTTGTCTCTTCTCTGCGTCCCCGCAGCGGAACGACGCAGATTATCCATGGTCAATAGTGATCGGTTAAATGTTCTCAGTTTCAACGGAGATGGCCAGGGTGTTTTACACTTAACTCTCATGCGCGAATCGCGCTGACGGCAATGTCAGGTGAACAGGACAGTGCATTTAATGTGGCAACAGGTTTTCAGATTAGCGGCCATAAAGCCGGTTAACAGTTTTATCTTTCAACGGAAAATTGAGGTTCGCGATGTCTGACGACATGAAGAATATCAAAGGTTCGTCAGCTGGCGAACAGGGTACACTCCGCTCCATGCAGGAGGTTGCAATGAACGATCAGGATGCGAGCAAAATGTTGCGTACGTACAACATCGCCTGGTGGGGCAACAACTATTACGACGTTAACGAACTGGGCCACATCAGTGTCTGCCCCGATCCGGATCGTCCGGATGTGCGCGTCGATTTAGCCCGTCTGGTGAAAGAGCGCGAAGCACAGGGCCAGCGTCTGCCTGCCTTATTCTGCTTCCCACAGATTCTGCAACACCGTCTGCGTTCGATTAACGCCGCCTTTAAGCGTGCACGTGAATCTTACGGTTACAAAGGCGACTACTTCCTGGTTTACCCAATCAAAGTTAACCAGCATAAACGCGTGATTGAGTCGCTGATCCACTGTGGCGAGCCGCTGGGACTGGAAGCGGGTTCGAAAGCAGAGCTGATGGCGGTGCTGGCGCACGCCGGTCAGACGCGCTCGGTGATTGTCTGTAACGGCTATAAAGACCGTGAATATATTCGTCTGGCGCTGATCGGCGAGAAGATGGGCCACAAAGTCTATCTGGTGCTGGAGAAGATGACAGAAGTACGGCTGGTGCTGGAAGAAGCAGAACGTCTGAATGTGGTGCCGCGTCTCGGTATCCGTGCACGTCTGGCTTCACAGGGCTCCGGTAAATGGCAATCGAGTGGCGGCGAAAAGTCGAAGTTTGGCCTGTCCGCGACCCAGGTGCTGAAGCTGGTTGAGATCATGCGTGAAGCAGGTCGCATCGACAGCCTGCAGCTACTGCACTTCCATCTGGGTTCGCAGATGTCCAATATTCGCGACATCGCTACCGGTGTGCGTGAGTCGGCGCGCTTCTACGTCGAACTGGCGAAGCTGGGCGTTAACATCAAATGTTTCGACGTCGGCGGCGGTCTGGGCGTCGATTACGAAGGCACACGCTCGCAGTCTGACTGCTCGGTCAACTATGGCCTGAATGAGTACGCTAACAATGTGATCTGGGCGATTGGCTCTGCCTGTGATGAGCACGGTCTGGACCATCCGACGGTGATCACTGAGTCCGGACGTGCCGTGACCGCGCACCACACGGTGCTGGTCTCCAACATCATCGGTGTGGAGCGTAACGAGTTCAGCGAACCCGAAACGCCGGATGTGGATGCGCCGCGCCCGATCCTCAGCATGTGGGAAACCTGGCAGGAGATGCACGAGCCGGACACCCGCCGTTCGCTACGTGAATGGCTGCACGACAGCCAGATGGATCTGTCTGATATCCATACCGGCTACGCGTCTGGCACTTACGATCTCAAGCAGCGTTCATGGGCTGAGCAGCTCTATCTGAGCATCTGCCACTACATTCAGCAGCATCTTGATCCCAGCAACCGTGCGCACCGTCCGATTATCGACGAACTGCAGGAGCGGATGGCGGATAAGATCTACGTTAACTTCTCGCTGTTCCAGTCTATGCCGGATGCGTGGGGTATCGATCAGCTGTTCCCGGTCCTGCCGCTGGAAGGGCTGAACAAGAAGCCAGAGCGTCGTGCCGTGCTGCTCGACATCACCTGTGACTCTGATGGCACCATCGATCACTACGTCGATGGCGACGGTATCGCAACCACCATGCCGATGCCGCAATATGACGTTGATAACCCGCCAATGCTGGGCTTCTTTATGGTTGGGGCTTATCAGGAAATCCTGGGCAATATGCACAACCTGTTCGGTGACACCGAAGCGGTGGATGTCTACGCACGCGAAAATGGCGAAGTTGAAGTCCAGCTTTCGGATGAGGGTGACACCGTGGCTGACATGCTGCGTTACGTGCAGCTTGATCCTAACGAGCTGATGGCGCTGTTCCGCAATCAGGTGCAGGGATCCGATCTCGACGACGAGCTGCGCGCGCAGTTCCTGGAAGAGTTTGAGAGCGGCCTCTACGGATACACCTATTTAGAAGATGAGTAATCGGCTTCGGCAGCCCGCAATCGCATATTGCAGTTGCCGTTAACTATGTCGATAATCTGAACCACTCAATCCCTTCCTCGTCGGGCCTAACGACGCGGAGGGGATTTTTTTCATCTCAACCTTAATGGCTTGCGGGCCTGGCCCGTCTTACGCACATAGAGAGAGCAATTATGTATAACACGCTTGGCAATCAGTACGACAACTCCCTGGTTTCTAACGCCTTTGGCTTCATGCGTTTTCCGCTGAATTTCCAGCCTTACGACAGCGACGCCGAGTGGGTTATCACCGGCGTGCCGTTTGATGCTGCCACTTCCGGTCGTCCGGGCAGCCGCCTGGGTCCGGGCGCAATCCGCCAGATCTCTACTAATCTGGCCTGGGAAGGCTGTCGCTGGCCGTGGGATTTCGACCTGCGCCAGCGCCTGAACGTCGTCGACTGTGGCGATCTGGTTTACGCCTTCGGTGACTCGCAGGACCTCTCTGATAAGTTACAGGCCCATGCTGAAAAACTGCTGGCCAATGGCAAGCGCATGATGACCTTTGGTGGCGATCACTACGTCACACTGCCACTGCTTCGCGCTCATGCAAAACATTTCGGCAAGATGGCGCTGGTGCATTTTGATGCCCATACCGACACCTATTCCAACGGCCCGACCTTTGACCACGGCACCATGTTCTTTACCGCGCCGAAAGAGGGTCTGATCGATCCACAGCACTCCGTGCAGATCGGTATCCGTACCGAGTTCGACAAGAGCCTGGGCTTCAACGTGCTGGATGCGGCGCAGGTCAATGACCGCAGCGTTGACGATATCCTCGCCGAAGTAAAACGCACCGTCGGCGATTTGCCGGTTTATCTGACCTTCGACATCGACTGTCTGGATCCGGCCCATGCGCCTGGCACCGGCACGCCGGTCATTGGCGGCCTGACCACCGATAAAGCGACTAAGCTGATTCGTGGCCTGCAGGGTATGAACATTGTCGGCATGGATCTGGTCGAAGTGGCACCGGGTTACGACCATGCAGATTTAACGGCTCTGGCGGCGGCGACGCTGGCACTGGATATGCTGCATGTTCAGGCCGTGAACAAGGGCTAATTCTGTCCTGAGCCTGCCGGGTCAACCCGTCAGGCTTTGCGCTGCTGCCGGATGCGGCGAAATACTCCCAACGACTCCCATGCGCTTCCCCCTGTTTATTCTCCCCTTTGATACCGCACGCGCCTCAGGCATAACCGCGCATCAGCAACTAAACTGACGGATATCAATTCTCAACGTGGAGGCAATTATGGGCTTTCTGGATGAACTGGCGGGAGCGCTGCAGGGTAACCAGAGTGACGGGCATCTGCCTGGGCAGCTGCAGGCGGTCTGGCACTGGGTACAGGAGCAGGGCGGCATCGAAGTGCTGCTGCAAAAATTCCAGCAGGGCGGGCTGGGTGAGGTGTTTGGTTCGTGGATCGGCACCGGGTCAAATCAGCCGGTAGAACATAGCGACATCCACTCAGCGTTTGGTGAGGCGGAACTGCAGTCACTGGCGGATAAGCTGGGAACCGACGTGAAAGGTGCCGCGGGCACGCTGGCGGTGATCCTGCCGCAGTTAATCGATAAGATGTCACCTCAGGGGCACATGGATGAAGCATCGCTGCACGAGAACAAACTCGATTTAGGTTCGATGGTAGATCAGATATTCAAACGTTAGGCCACGGATACTGACCAGACTCTCCAGGCGCATGCACGGTGCATGCGCCTGGTTATGCGTTACTTCGCGTCAGCAGCAATACGCTCACGGATGTGCTCGGCGCGTGCTTCCGAAGCAGGGTGCGAGTCAAACATTGAACTCTGACGTCCCTGTTCCAGTTTCGCCAGTTTCTCAAAGCTGGTCACCAGGCCTTCCGGATTGATATTGCGCTTCTTCATCAAATCGTAAGAGTAGTCATCCGCCTGCGATTCCTGCGTCTGGGAGAACTGTGCATTCACCAGTTTTTCACCCATTTCACCCAGCTGCGACTGAGACAGTGAACCGATCACGCCGCCCACCGAGGCCGCTGCCGTGCGGGCTGCGGTCGTGGCATACGCCAGCTGCATTGCCTTACGCGTATGGCCTAACGCCACGTGCCCCATCTCATGGCCCAGAACGCCTTCCACTTCATTATCGGTCATCATATCCATCAGGCCGCTGTAAACGCGGATACAGCCGTTTGCCATCGCCCAGGCGTTGACATCTTTGGTCTGATAAACCTTGTAGTTCGCCGGAACGCCGTTGATGTTGTCGCCCAGCGCGGCGGCGATCTTGTTCAGGCGCTGCTGATACTCGCTGCCTGCAGGCGCAACCTGATTATCTTTGTCCATCTGCTCACAGGATTTATCGCTGAGCTGCTTAACCTGATCGTCGCTCAGGGAATAAGCCTGATACGCCTGCGCGCCCGACTGCATCAGCGCATTATTGTCTAAACCCTGACAGCCGCTAAGCAGCGTTGCCAGCCCAAGCGCTAACACCGTTTTCTGGATTTTCATGCTCTATCCCATTCATAACAAGGTAAGAAAAACAAACACCTGAAACTCACTCAGGTGAATAAACGATTTGGTTATAGCGTGCCACTCTGGACTTTGCTAGCAGAGTTGGCCGGAAAAGCCATACGAAGCGGTTACATTTAGCGTTTTACAGCATGTACTTTTGCCCCGATTTTCATGTACATTGATGGGCAACTTTTTCCTTGTTTTGCCCACTAACTCATTAATAACAATAAGTTAAGGCGCGAAGCATTAATCCGACCTGGAGTAGAAAATGCCCTCTCGTAAAGAGCTTGCCAACGCCATTCGTGCGTTAAGTATGGATGCAGTACAGAAAGCGAAATCGGGACATCCGGGTGCCCCAATGGGCATGGCGGACATCGCTGAAGTACTCTGGCGCGGCTACCTGAACCACAACCCAACCAACCCGCTGTGGGCCGACCGTGACCGTTTCGTCCTCTCTAACGGCCACGGCTCCATGCTGATCTACAGCCTGCTGCATCTGACCGGCTACGATCTGCCACTGAGCGAACTGGAAAACTTCCGCCAGCTGCACTCAAAAACTCCAGGTCACCCGGAATATGGCTACACCGTGGGCGTTGAAACCACCACCGGCCCGCTGGGGCAGGGCATTGCAAACGCAGTCGGCTTCGCCATTGCGGAGCGCACGCTGGCCGCACAGTTCAACCGTCCGGGTCATGACATCGTAGACCACAACACCTATGTCTTCATGGGTGATGGTTGCATGATGGAAGGTATCTCGCACGAAGTCTGCTCGCTGGCCGGTACGCTGAAGCTGGGCAAACTGGTTGCGTTCTATGATGACAACGGTATCTCCATCGACGGTCACATTGATGGCTGGTTCACCGATGACACCGCGAAGCGCTTTGAAGCGTATGGCTGGCACGTAGTGCGCGGCGTTGATGGTCACGATGCGGATGCAATTGCTAAAGCGATCGACGAAGCGAAAAGCGTCAGCGACAAGCCCTCACTGCTGATGTGCAAAACCGTTATCGGCTTTGGTTCACCGAACAAAGCGGGTACGCATGATTCACACGGCGCACCGCTGGGTGATGATGAAGTGGCACTGACCCGTAAACAGCTGGGCTGGAACCACGCGCCATTCGTTATTCCTTCTGACATCTACGCTGAGTGGGACGCGAAAGAAGCGGGCCAGGCGAAAGAATCTGCATGGGATGAGAAATTCGCTGCGTATGCGCAGGCACATCCTGAACTGGCTGCCGAGTTCAAACGTCGCGTCAGCAACGAACTGCCTGCTAACTGGCAGGAAGAGTCACAGAAGTTCGTTGAGCAGCTGCAGGCGAACCCGGCGAAGATCGCCAGCCGTAAAGCCTCACAAAACGCTATCGAAGCCTTTGGTAAAATTCTGCCGGAATACCTGGGCGGCTCAGCCGACCTGGCACCGAGCAACCTGACTATCTGGTCTGGGTCTAAGCCAATCAACGAAGATGCAGCGGGTAACTACATCCATTACGGCGTGCGCGAGTTCGGTATGACCGCTATCGCTAATGGCCTGGCGCTGCATGGCGGCTTCCTGCCGTACACCGCCACCTTCCTGATGTTCGTGGAGTATGCGCGTAATGCCGCGCGTATGGCGGCACTGATGAAGATCCGTCAGATCATGGTCTACACGCACGACTCTATCGGTCTGGGCGAAGATGGCCCGACGCATCAGCCGGTTGAGCAGATGGTGAGCCTGCGTACCACACCAAACATGAGCCTGTGGCGTCCCTGTGACCAGGTTGAATCTGCGGTGGCGTGGAAATATGCCATTGAGCGTAAAGATGGCCCGACCGCGCTGATTTTCTCTCGTCAGAACCTGGCGCAGCAGGAACGTGATGCTACACAGCTGGCTAACGTGGCACGTGGCGGTTATGTGCTGAAAGAGTGCGACGGCACCCCTGAGCTGATCCTGATCGCCACCGGTTCAGAAGTTGAACTGGCTGTCGGTGCCTGGGACAAACTCACCAGCGAAGGCCGCAAAGTACGCGTGGTCTCTATGCCGTCAACGGATGCTTTTGACAAGCAGAGCGATGAGTACCGCGAATCTGTATTGCCGAAAGCGGTCAGCGCACGCGTCGCTATCGAAGCGGGCATCGCGGATTACTGGTTCAAATACACCGGACTGAACGGCGCTATCGTGGGTATGACCAGCTTCGGTGAATCTGCACCTGCGGATCAGCTGTTTGAACTGTTTGGCTTCACCGTCGACAACGTGGTCGCGAAAGCGAAGGCGCTGCTGGCGTAAAAACCGGCCAGGCGGGTCCGTTCCCGTCTGGCAGTGAAACAAGAGGGGCGAAATTGTCGTCCCTTTATTTATTATTCCTCCAGTAATAACTGACAATGGCCCGAATTTGTGACGCAGATCCAAATTTAAGCAGTCAGATTGATCACAGTCATTCCTGTTATTCCTTCCTTCTATTATTGTGGCTGAACCGTTTCAGTCGCTGTGGATATTGCCCTGATTTCGGACAATGCCGGGTAAGAATCTCCTGTACAAAATGCAGTGAAACGCTCAGGCTAACGGCACGTTTTTTTCAGTCTGACGTGGCAGGAGAGAAATGACGGTACGGATAGCGATAAATGGTTTTGGCCGGATTGGACGCAACGTCCTGCGCGCGCTCTATGAAACGGGCCGACGTGCAGAGATCACTGTGGTCGCCATTAACGAGCTGGCAGAAGCCACCGGTATGGCGCACCTGCTGAAATACGATACCAGCCATGGTCGTTTTGCTTTCGACGTCCGTCAGGAGCGCGATGTGATGTGGGTGGGCGGTGATACCCTGCGTATCCTGCACCGTGCAGATATTGCCGATCTGCCGTGGCGTGAACTCGACGTGGATGTGGTGCTGGACTGCACCGGCGTCTATGGCTCACGGGCCGATGGCGAAGCGCATCTGCAGGCGGGCGCTAAAAAAGTGCTGTTCTCTCATCCCGGCGGCAACGATCTCGACGCCACGGTGGTGTATGGCGTTAACCAGCAGGCGCTGACCGCCAGCGACCGCATCGTTTCCAACGCATCCTGTACGACGAACTGCATTATTCCGGTCATTAAACTGCTGGATGATGCGTTTGGAATCGAATCCGGTACCGTCACTACGATCCACTCGGCGATGCACGATCAGCAGGTGATCGACGCCTATCACAGCGATCTGCGCCGCACACGCGCAGCCAGTCAGTCGATCATCCCGGTAGATACGCGTCTGGCGGCCGGCATTACCCGTATTTTTCCGAAATTCAACGATCGCTTTGAGGCGATAGCCGTTCGCGTCCCGACGATTAACGTGACGGCCATTGATCTCAGCGTTTCTGTGCATAACGCGGTGACAGCGTGTGATGTTAACACCCTGTTGCGGAGCGCGGCAGAAGGGGCATTTCGTGGTATAGTTGACTATACGGAATTACCGTTAGTCTCAGTAGATTTTAACCATGATCCGCACAGTGCCATTGTGGATGGAACACAAACGCGGGTCAGCGGTCAACACCTTATCAAGACCCTGGTCTGGTGTGACAACGAATGGGGCTTTGCTAACCGAATGCTCGACACGACGTTAGCGATGGCCGCAAGCGGTTTCAGGTAAGACGCGGTTTGCGTCTGGCAAAACTTATGAGAATCAACGAGAGGGTTCACCATGTCTGTAATTAAGATGACCGATCTGGATCTGGCTGGCAAACGCGTTCTGATCCGTGCCGATCTGAACGTACCAGTTAAAGAAGGTAAAGTGACGTCTGATGCACGTATCCGTGCTTCTCTGCCAACCATTGAAGCGGCGTTGAAACAGGGCGCGAAAGTGATGGTTACCTCCCACCTGGGTCGTCCGACCGAAGGTGAATACAACGAAGAGTTCTCGCTGCTGCCGGTAGTTAACTACCTGAAAGAGAAGCTGAGCGGCACCAATGTGACCCTGGCAAAAGATTACCTCGATGGCGTTGAAGTCGGCGCTGGCGAACTGGTTGTGCTGGAAAACGTTCGCTTTAACAAAGGCGAAAAGAAAGACGACGAAGCGCTGTCTAAAAAATATGCTGCGCTGTGCGACGTTTTCGTGATGGACGCCTTTGGTACTGCGCACCGTGCGCAGGCGTCTACCCACGGCGTCGGCAAATTTGCCCCTGTCGCCTGTGCGGGTCCGCTGCTCTCTGCAGAACTCGAAGCGCTGGGTAAAGTCATGAGCAACCCGGAGCGTCCGCTGGTGGCTGTCGTCGGCGGTTCTAAAGTCTCTACCAAATTTGACGTGCTGCAGTCTCTGGTCAAAATCGCGGACACCGTGATTGTGGGCGGCGGCATCGCGAACACCTTCGTGGCTATCGATAACAAAGTCGGTAAATCACTCTATGAACCAGACTTCGTTGAAGCGGCCAAAGGCCTGCGCGATCAGCACGGTATCCCGGTTCCGACTGACTCACGCGTCGGCACAGAATTCTCTGAAACTGCGCCAGCGACCGTGAAAAAGGTTTCGGAAGTCGCGGATAACGAAGAGATTATGGATTTTGGTGACGAAACTGCCCAGGCGATGGCGGCTATCCTGAAGGATGCGAAAACTATCCTGTGGAACGGCCCGGTTGGCGTGTTCGAGTTCCCTAACTTCCGTAAAGGCACCGAGATCGTGGCGAACGCCATTGCAGACAGCGATGCCTTCTCTGTTGCTGGCGGTGGCGATACCTTAGCGGCTATCGACCTGTTCGGCATTGAAGACAAAATTTCCTACATTTCTACCGGCGGCGGCGCGTTCCTTGAGTTCGTGGAAGGTAAAAAGCTGCCTGCAGTTGCTATGCTGGAAGAGCGTGCGAAGCAGTAATCCTTTGGGGGCGATGCCTGGTGGCATCGCCTGAAGTCTTGCCCGTCTGGGCGTTTAAATCGAGGTTCCCGAGCGGGAACAACGGTCACGAAACAGGACACAATCATGTCTAAAATTTTTGATTTCGTAAAACCCGGCGTTGTCACTGGTGATGACGTACAGAAGATCTTCAAAGTTGCGAAAGAGAACAAGTTCGCACTGCCAGCCGTAAACTGCGTCGGCACCGACTCTATCAATGCCGCACTGGAAGCTGCTGCGAAGGTTAAAGCGCCCATCATCATTCAGTTCTCTAACGGTGGTGCTGCATTTATCGCAGGTAAAGGCTTTAAGACTGATAAACCACAGGGCGCGGCCATTTTCGGCGCTATCGCGGGTGCACACCATGTTCACCTGATGGCTGAGCAGTATGGCGTGCCGGTGATCCTGCACACTGACCACTGTGCCAAGAAACTGCTGCCATGGATCGACGGTCTGCTGGACGCAGGTGAAGAGTACTTCCAGAAAAACGGTAAACCACTTTTCTCTTCTCACATGATCGACCTGTCAGAAGAGTCTCTGGAAGAGAACATCGAGATCAGCAGCAAGTACCTGGCGCGTATGGCGAAACTCGACATGACGCTGGAAATCGAACTGGGCTGTACCGGTGGTGAAGAAGATGGCGTGGATAACAGCCATATGGACGCCTCTGCGCTCTACACCCAGCCAGAAGATGTGAACTACGCGTACGAAAAACTGCATGCAATCAGCCCGCGCTTCACCATTGCAGCTTCATTCGGTAACGTCCACGGCGTTTACAAGCCAGGTAACGTGAAACTGACCCCAACCATTCTGCGTGATTCGCAGAAATATGTGTGTGAAAAACATGGCCTGCCGCACAACGCGCTGGACTTCGTTTTCCACGGCGGTTCAGGTTCTTCAGCTGCAGAAATCGAAGAGTCTATCAGCTACGGCGTGATCAAGATGAACATCGATACCGACACCCAGTGGGCCACCTGGGACGGCATCCTGCAGTACTACAAAAAGAACGAAGGCTATCTGCAGTCGCAGCTGGGTAACCCGGAAGGCGACGACAAGCCAAACAAAAAATACTACGACCCACGCGTCTGGCTGCGTTCTGCCCAGGCCTCAATGGTCGTGCGTCTGGAGCAGGCTTTCAAAGAGCTTAACGCTGTCGACGTGCTGTAACTGATTCATTCAGTACAAAAAAGGCCCGAAAGGGCCTTTTTTTTGCCCTTTTTTTGTCAGATTGACCCGTCCTGAATAGCGTTGACACATTTACCCGGTGTTTTCAGGAGAATGTGATGAAACAGTATGTTAAACGTACACAACGCGATTACTCTCTGTCTTTTAAACTGGCTGTCGTTGAGCAGGTTG
>NZ_VWVM01000007.1 GCF_008632075.1 Candidatus Pantoea gossypiicola | reverse complement strand
GTCCTGAAGGGACGTTGAAGACGACGACGTTGATAGGCCGGGTGTGTAAGCGCAGCGATGCGTTGAGCTAACCGGTACTAATGACCCGTGAGGCTTAACCTTACAACGCCAGAGGCGTTTTTGAGAGACATGATTTTCAGCCTGTGACGGATAAAATTAGCGGAAATGAAAGATTTTGCGGCGTGACAGGGCGCAGAGCGAAGACATCAGCGGGAGCATACTGAGGTATGTGACCGGTGTGGCTGAGCGATGGCAACGCGGTCATGACGTAAAAGATTCGTTTCGTGCACCAAGATTTGCCTGGCGGCTGTAGCGCGGTGGTCCCACCTGACCCCATGCCGAACTCAGAAGTGAAACGCCGTAGCGCCGATGGTAGTGTGGGGCCTCCCCATGCGAGAGTAGGGAACTGCCAGGCATCAAATTTGTTCCTTTTCCTCTGACAGGGAAAATAACGGGAACAGACGGTTATCAGCCGGTTGCTGATAAGCGTGAAAGAATCGGTGGAGCGGTAGTTCAGTTGGTTAGAATACCTGCCTGTCACGCAGGGGGTCGCGGGTTCGAGCCCCGTCCGTTCCGCCACCCTATTAGGGGCGTAGTTCAATTGGTAGAGCACCGGTCTCCAAAACCGGGTGTTGGGGGTTCGAGTCCCTCCGCCCCTGCCAGAAAACGATCCTTTGCTTCGGCAAAGGATTTTTTTTTGCCTTCAGAAAGGCAAAAAAGAAGAACCAGCTAAATCTAACTGGTCTCATCTCTTCCCTTCCCTGCTTACTTCTCTGCCTGCCAATCTTTAGCTGTTTTGCCTGACCAGAATCGGGAATTTAAGCAACTGCCGGATATGCGCCTGCTGATCGCTGTTCTGCAACCAGACAGCATAGAGCGGACGAACGGCGACGGGCGTATCCGGAATCACCATCAACTCACCGTAAACACTTTGCCAGAAGTCAGGCAGGAACGCGCACGCTCCGGTGGTATGCAGCAGTTCACGGGTAACATGCGCCGACGTTGTGGTCAGTACCGGCACATCATCCGCCCCGGAAAGGTAACTCTGATGTTGATGAAAATCTGCTCCCCATTCCAGTTTAATGTAATCATATTTTTCGCGTTTCTCGCTCTGCCGGGCGCAGAACAGCGCTAGTGAGATATGACCAATCTGCTGACTGGTTAACTCATCCATCTTAGGCGCTTCAGTGGTTATCAGCAGATCCAGCTGGCGTTCATGGAGCTGCTTAACCAGCAGATGTCGTTGTGCCACGCGCGCTTCCAAATGCAGGCTTTCACGATTCTCATACAGCGTCTGTAGCCACGGCGTCAGATAAGCCTCCCATAGCGACGCACTGGCACCGATCGAAAGCTCATGGTGCTGTTGAGTGTGAGAAACCTCCTTCTTTGCCATCATCCAGGTGCTCATCAGGCTTTCAGCATAGGGAAGCAGGCGTTCTCCAGCCGCTGTCAGACGTATGTTATTGCGATGCCGGGTAAAAAGGTTAACGCCAAGCTGATTCTCTAACTGGCGGATGCGAAAACTGACAGCAGATTGCGTAAGGTAAAGTGCTTCTGCAGCACGCCCGAAATGGCGTGTTCTGCTCACTTCCAGGAAAGTTTTCAGTAATTCCGTATCCACAGCGTTCTCCCAAAAAATGTTTGTCGTATAGATTTAAATGTTTTGTTTTACACTCTGTCAAGCCTATCTAATACTCCGCGCCATTAACAGCACGGCATTAGAAAATCAGGAGCGTGTAACATGGCGGAAAGCTTCTCAACAGAGAATCGTTTCTTTGATAACAAACATTACCCGCGTGGTTTCTCACGCCACGGTGACTTTACTATTAAAGAAGCTCAGCTTCTTGAACGCCACGGTTTCGCCTTTAATGAGCTGGATTTATCAAAGCGTGAGCCTGCAACCGAAGAAGAACGTCTGTTTATAGAAGTATGTCGTGGCGTGCGTGAGCCGCAAACGGAAGCTGAACGTGTATGGTCTAAATATATGACCCGCATTAAGCGTCCTAAGCGTTTTCATACGCTGTCCGGCGGTAAACCGCAGATGGACACCGTCGAAGACTTTACCGACAGCGACGATTAACTGAGAAGGGGCGAAAGCCCCTTTTTTACTGCAGGCTGTTATGCAGATGAATCATTAAACGATCAATTGTGCGATAACTGACAGCTTCCTGCAGATGGTGCCGGCTGATCTCTGCCTCTCCCGACAGATCGGCCACGGTACGCGCTACCTTCAAAATGCGTTGCCATGCCCGTACAGATAAACCCAGCTTTTCCAGTACTGACTCCAGCCACTCCGCATCCTCCTTAGCCGGCTGACACCAGCGCATAATCTCCGCATTGTTTAAATGCGCATTAATTTTTCCTGCACGGGTCAGCTGAATCTCCCGCGCTGCGACCACCCGATGGCGAACCCGTTCAGACGTTTCTGCTGGAGGGCGTTGACCGCTAAGCATTCCGCCCGGCAGTAGCGGTACTTCCAGCGAAAGATCAAAACGATCGAGAAAAGGGCCGGACAGCTTGCTGAGATAACGCAGCACCTGCTGAGGTGAGGTGCGGTTATGCTGTCCCTGATAATGTCCGGTTGGACTTGGATTCATTGCAGCAATCAGCTGAAATCGTGCCGGATAGGTGACTTTTGCGCGGGCACGTGAAATAGCGATGACCCCCGACTCTAATGGCTCGCGCAGAGAATCCAGCACCTTGCGATCAAATTCCGGTAACTCATCCAGAAACAGCACGCCGTTATGCGCCAGTGAGATCTCGCCGGGGCGTGGCAGCGATCCACCCCCAATTAATGCATAGAGAGATGCGCTATGGTGAGGCGACCTGAAAGGCCGGCTGCGCCATTGTCGGTGCAGAGTACTGCTATTGTTTACCAGGCTGGCGATTGCCGCGCATTCCAGTGCTTCCTGATCGGTTAAAGAAGGCATGATGCCAGGCAGACGGGTGGCAAGCATGGTTTTACCCGTGCCAGGCGGGCCAATCAGCAACAGGTTATGCCCGCCAGCTGCCGTGATCTCCAGTGCTCTGCGCCCCTGTTCCTGACCAATGATATCTGCGAGATCGTCAGCAGGCGGCTCGCCCTGATGATCAGGGGACTGAGCTGTCGGTAATGTGAGTTCATTACGCAGAAAAGTGCACACGTCGCTGAGGTGCGAGGCGACCAGCGACGATCCCTGACGGATGAGTCCAGCATCCGCCTGATTCTCAGCAGAGAGAACCAGCTGTCGTCCAGCCTGAATTGCCACCATGGCTGCCGGAATCGCGCCCTGTACACCGCATAGCGCGCCGTCGAGTGCCAGTTCACCCAGAAACTCATAGTGCGTCAGCTTGTCGGCAGGAAGCTGCTCAGAAGCGACCAGAATGGCGATCGCCATAGGTAAGTCATACCGTCCGCCCTCTTTAGGGAGGTCCGCTGGGGCCAGATTGATGGTGACCCGCTTTGCCGGAAAGGTGAAACCGCTGTTGATAATAGCGCTGCGTACCCGCTCACGCGCTTCTTTGACCGTTGTTTCTGGCAGACCTACCAGGGTTAAGGCAGGCAGGCCATTACTGATATGTGCCTCAATGGTCACCAGCGGGGCTTCTACCCCCAGTGCTGCCCGGGTCAGAACTTTTGACAATGACATACTCGCTCCTTATTGCCGCCAGTCTGGTGACTGCATCAAAAAAAAGCGAGAACATCATCAGTGCGTTTCGGGCCATCGCACACCCTATCGAAAGTTGTTTCATGGCGTTTTAAAACGCTGCGCGACAGCACACAAATTCATCAAAATATTATTACGTCACTAAAGTGATGAATAATTATCATCATGTCATTATTTCTTGTATTACAGATCGATAGGTCACGATTCCGCGCCACGCGCTAAAATAAATCTGTAAAAAAAGTTGTGCGATGGCCCCTGACTATGATAACTCTGTAGGCATTACTTCGAACACGAAAAAGAATCGAACAACACATGAAAGCCCTTCTACAAGTGATTAGCCTGGTCGTGATTAGCGTGGTGGTGGTTATTAACCTACCGTGCGGGGCAACGCTTGGAGAAAGAAAGGCTTAAAAATCAAGCCTCGAATCCGAAAAAACCCCCGCACCGAAAGGTCCGGGGGTTTTTTTTCGACCCGAGGAAATATCAGTAAATCCACAAGGAACAAACAATGAACAGTAGCATAAAATTCTGTTGTTCCGGTCAGGACACAGGAGAATAGCGATGACAGGTGCACAGTGGGTAGTTCAGGCTTTACGCGCGCAGGGTGTTGATACCGTATTTGGTTACCCTGGCGGCGCCATCATGCCGGTATACGACGCGCTATACGATGGCGGCGTGGAACACCTACTGTGCCGTCATGAGCAAGGGGCGGTTATGGCCGCGATTGGCTATGCGCGATCTACCGGCAAAACCGGTGTCTGTATTGCTACCTCCGGCCCTGGCGCAACCAACCTGATCACCGGTCTGGCTGATGCCATGATGGACTCCGTGCCGATCGTTGCGGTAACAGGTCAGGTCTCGTCTGCATTTATCGGTACTGATGCTTTCCAGGAGATCGACGTACTGGGGCTGTCCCTTGCCTGCACCAAACATAGCTTCCTGGTTGAGTCGCTGGATGAGCTGCCCGCTATTATGGCTGAAGCTTTTGCCATGGCGCAGTCAGGGCGCCCGGGGCCGGTATTGGTTGATATCCCTAAAGATATTCAGATTGCGCAGGGTGAACCCGCGCCGCATCTGGTTTCGGTGGAGGAGGAAGACTCGCTGCCGCATCATGCCATCCGCGAGGCGCGGGCAATAATGACCCAGGCCAGAAAACCGATGCTCTATGTTGGCGGCGGCGTGGGCATGGCGCAGGCGGTTCCGGCACTGCGTGCATTCGCAGAAGAAACCGGTATCCCTGCCGTTGCGACCCTGAAAGGTCTGGGCAGCGTCGATGCGCAGAGCGAGGTTTATCTCGGTATGCTGGGGATGCACGGTACCAAAGCCGCTAACCTGGCCGTACAGGCGTGTGATCTGCTGATCGCGGTCGGTGCCCGTTTCGACGACCGCGTCACCGGCAAGCTGGACACCTTTGCACCGCATGCCAGCGTGATTCATCTCGATATCGACCCCGCTGAGTTAAACAAATTACGTCGCGCTCATGTCTCTCTGCAGGGCGATCTCAACGAATTGCTGCCCGCTCTGAGTCAGCCTTTGTCTATCAACGCCTGGCGCGATGAGGTACAGGCACTGAAAGCCAGCCACGCATGGCGCTACGACCATCCGGGCGAAGCGATCTATGCGCCGCTGCTGCTGAAGCAGCTTTCCGATCGCAAACCGGCCAATGCCATCGTCACCACCGACGTCGGTCAGCATCAGATGTGGACAGCGCAACATATGGCATTTGATGCGCCGGAGAACTTCATTACCTCCAGCGGCTTAGGCACCATGGGCTTTGGTTTGCCTGCTGCCATTGGCGCACAGGTTGCACGCCCGGACGATACGGTGATCTGTGTCTCGGGCGATGGCTCCATCATGATGAACATCCAGGAGTTGGGCACCATCAAGCGCGGCAAGCTGCCGGTCAAAATCGTACTGCTGGATAACCAGCGTCTGGGTATGGTACGCCAGTGGCAACAGCTCTTTTTCGATGGTCGCTACAGTGAAACCAACCTGTCCGACAATCCCGATTTCCTCACGCTGGCCAGCGCATTCAACATCCCCGGCCAGCGCATTACCCGTAAAGATCAGGTCGACGCCGCCCTTGATGCTCTGCTGAACAGCGAAGGTCCTTACTTCCTGCATGTTGCAATTGATGAGCATGAAAACGTCTGGCCACTGGTACCGCCGGGTGCCAGCAATGCAAACATGATGGAGAAAACCGTATGAACCAGCATCAATTGTCTATCGAAGCCCGTTTCCGCCCTGAAATATTAGAGCGCATTTTACGCGTTGTGCGTCACCGCGGTTTTCAGGTCTGTTCTATGAACATGGCCTCAGTCGCCAACGCAGAAAACATTAATATTGAAATGACCGTTGCCAGCCAGCGCTCCGTCGATTTACTGTCTTCGCAGTTAAGTAAATTGATCGACGTTGCATGCGTTCAGATTCAACAACAGACAACACAACAAATCCGCGCGTAGCCGCGAGAGGGAATAACAATGAGCACGAAGAAAGCAGACTTTATTTGGTTCAATGGCGAGATGGTTAAGTGGGAAGAGGCGAAGGTCAGCGTCATGTCCCACGCGTTGCACTACGGTACGTCGGTATTTGAAGGCGTCCGCTGCTACGACTCTCACAAAGGACCCGTTGTGTTCCGTCATCGTGAACACATGCAACGTCTGCACGACTCCGCCAAAATCTATCGTTTCCCGATTAAAAGCAGCGTTGATGAGCTGATGGAAGCGTGCCGCGAAGTCATCCGCGTGAACAAACTGAAAAGTGCTTATATCCGTCCACTGGCCTTTGTCGGCGATGTGGGCCTGGGCGTAAACCCGCCAGACGGCTTCACGACTGACGTGATCATTGCCGCCTTCCCGTGGGGCGCGTATCTGGGCGCTGAAGCGCTGGAGAATGGTATTGATGCGATGGTCTCTTCATGGAACCGCGTAGCGCCAAACACTCTGCCAACTGCTGCTAAAGCGGGTGGTAACTACCTCTCCTCACTGCTGGTGGGCAGCGAAGCCCGTCGTCATGGCTATCAGGAAGGCATTGCGCTGGATACCAATGGCCTGATTTCAGAAGGTGCAGGCGAAAACCTGTTTGAAGTTAAAGATGGCGTGCTCTTTACCCCGCCATTTACCTCTTCGGCACTGCCGGGCATCACGCGCGATGCGATCATTACGCTGGCGCGTGATATGGGCATTGAAGTGCGTGAGCAGACTCTGTCTCGTGAATCTCTCTATCTGGCTGATGAAGTCTTTATGTCTGGCACCGCGGCAGAAATCACACCAGTGCGCAGCGTTGACCGCATTCAGGTGGGCGAAGGCAAATGTGGCCCGGTCACCAAACGCATCCAGCAGGCCTTCTTTGGTCTGTTCACGGGTGAGACCGAAGACAAATGGGGCTGGTTAGATCCGGTTAACCCATAATCAGATACAGCGCGGACGTCATCTGACGTCCGCGAGCTAATTCTTACTGGAGTAAATAGAGCATGCCTAAGTACCGTTCCGCCACAACCACCCACGGCCGCAATATGGCGGGTGCCCGTGCCTTATGGCGCGCGACAGGAATGACCGATGATGATTTCGGCAAGCCGATTATCGCTGTGGTTAACTCATTCACCCAATTTGTTCCCGGCCACGTTCACCTTCGCGATCTGGGTAAACTCGTCGCTGAGCAGATTGAAGCATCAGGCGGTGTGGCTAAAGAGTTCAACACCATTGCGGTGGATGACGGTATTGCCATGGGTCATGGCGGCATGCTGTATTCACTGCCTTCGCGCGAGCTGATTGCTGACTCGGTCGAGTACATGGTTAACGCACACTGCGCCGACGCCATGGTCTGTATCTCTAACTGCGACAAAATCACCCCCGGCATGCTGATGGCGTCTCTGCGCCTCAATATCCCGGTGATTTTCGTTTCAGGCGGCCCGATGGAAGCGGGTAAAACCAAGCTTTCTGATCAGATCATCAAGCTGGACCTGGTCGATGCAATGATTCAGGGTGCCAACCCGAACGTCAGCGATGCTGACAGCGAACAGATCGAACGTTCTGCCTGTCCGACCTGCGGCTCCTGCTCCGGTATGTTCACAGCCAATTCGATGAACTGCCTGACTGAAGCACTCGGCCTGTCGCAGCCTGGCAACGGCTCCCTGCTGGCCACCCACGCCGATCGTAAAGAGCTGTTCATCAATGCCGGTAAGCGCATCGTCAGCCTGACCAAACGCTACTACGAGCAGGATGACGTTAACGTGCTGCCGCGGAACATTGCCAACAAGGCCGCCTTCGAGAACGCCATGATGCTGGATATCGCCATGGGCGGCTCCACCAATACCGTGCTGCACCTGCTGGCGGCGGCACAGGAAGGCGACATCGACTTCAATATCTCCGACATCGATCGCCTGTCACGTAAAGTGCCTCAGCTCTGTAAAGTCGCGCCAAGTACCCCGAAATACCATATGGAAGATGTGCATCGCGCGGGGGGTGTCTACGCGATTCTGGGCGAGCTGGATCGCGCAGGTCTGTTCGACAGCAGCGCGCGCAACATCCTGCAGCAGACGATGCGTGAAACGCTGGATCAGTACGACATCATGCTGACCAACGATCAGGCGGTAAAAGAGATGTTCCGTGCTGGCCCGGCGGGCATCCGTACTACCCAGGCATTCTCGCAGAGCTGCCGCTGGGACACGCTGGATGATGACCGTGCCGAGGGCTGTATCCGCACCCGCGAAAACGCGTACTCACAGGATGGCGGTCTGGCCGTTCTTTACGGCAACATCGCCGAAGATGGCTGTATCGTTAAAACGGCGGGCGTAGACAAAGAGATTCTGACCTTCACCGGTCCGGCCAAAGTCTATGAAAGCCAGGATGATGCGGTAGAAGCGATTCTGGGCGGCAAAGTCGTGGCAGGCGACGTGGTCGTGATCCGCTACGAAGGGCCAAAAGGCGGGCCGGGCATGCAGGAAATGCTCTATCCGACTACCTATCTGAAATCGATGGGACTGGGCAAAAGCTGCGCCCTGATCACCGATGGTCGTTTCTCCGGCGGTACGTCGGGCCTCTCTATCGGCCATGCTTCGCCTGAAGCGGCCAACGGCGGCACCATTGCGCTGGTCAAAGATGGCGACACTATTGAAATCGATATCCCTAACCGCGGCATCAAACTCGCTGTGCCGGATAACGAACTGCACGCGCGCCGTGAAGAGCAGCAGGCACGTGGCGATGCGGCGTATACGCCGGTCAATCGTCAGCGTGAAGTCTCCTTTGCGCTGCGTGCTTACGCATTACTCGCGACCAGTGCTGACAAAGGTGCCGTCCGCGATAAGAGCAAGCTGGGAGGCTGACAATGGCCGAGTCTCAACCGCTACCCGACGCGCCGTGCGGCGCGGAGTATCTGCGCGCAGTGCTGCGTTCACCGGTGTATGAAGTCGCACAGGTGACGCCGCTGCAGGTTATGGAAAAAATCTCATCGCGTCTTGGCAACACCATTCTGGTGAAGCGGGAAGATCGCCAGCCGGTACACAGTTTCAAGCTGCGCGGTGCCTACGCGATGATTGCCGGTCTGAACGAAGAGCAGAAAGCGCGCGGCGTGGTGACGGCATCAGCCGGCAACCACGCGCAGGGCGTGGCGCTCTCCGCGACGAAGCTGGGCATCAAGTCGCTAATCGTGATGCCGCTGGCGACCGCAGACATCAAGGTTGATGCGGTGCGCGCATTTGGCGGTGAGGCTTTTCTGTTTGGGGCCAACTTTGACGAGGCGAAAGCCAAAGCGATAGAGCTCGCTGAACAGCGTGGCTACACCTTCGTGCCGCCGTTTGACCATCCGGCGGTGATTGCCGGACAGGGCACGCTGGCGATGGAGCTGCTGCAGCAGGATGCGCACCTCGACCGGGTCTTTGTCCCGGTGGGCGGCGGCGGTCTGGCCGCGGGCGTTGCGGTGCTGATCAAGCAGCTGATGCCGCAAATTAAAGTGATTGCGGTGGAGTCAGAAGATTCAGCCTGTCTGAAGGCGGCGCTGGACGCCGGTCATCCGGTCGATCTGCCGCGCGTCGGGCTGTTTGCCGAAGGCGTCGCGGTGAAGCGTATCGGCAGCGAGACCTTCCGGCTCTGTCAGGCCTACATCGATGACATCATCACCGTCGACAGCGATGCGATTTGCGCTGCGATGAAAGACCTGTTCGAAGATGTTCGCGCCGTGGCAGAGCCGTCTGGCGCGCTGGCGCTGGCGGGCATGAAGAAGTACATCCAGCAGCACGAGATCAAAGGCGAGCGACTGGCGCATGTCTTATCCGGTGCCAACGTCAACTTCCACGGTCTGCGTTACGTCTCCGAGCGTTGCGAGCTGGGCGAACAGCGTGAAGCGCTGCTGGCCGTCACTATCCCGGAACAGCAGGGCAGCTTCCTGCGTTTCTGTCAGACGCTGGGCGGACGTTCAATCACCGAATTCAACTACCGCTACGCGGACGCGGACAAAGCCTGCATTTTTGTTGGTGTACGTCTGACACGTGGCGTGGAAGAGCGCAGCGAAATCATCAGCGAACTTACCCGCGGCGGTTATCAGGTGGTCGATCTCTCAGATGATGAGATGGCGAAATTGCATGTGCGTTACATGGTGGGCGGACGTCCCTCCAAGCCGCTGCGTGAACGGCTCTTCAGCTTCGAGTTTCCGGAGGCGCCTGGCGCATTGCTGAAGTTCCTGCAAACGCTGGGCACCCACTGGAATATCTCGCTGTTTCACTACCGCAGCCACGGCACCGATTATGGTCGTGTGCTGGCGGCTTTTGAGCTCGGCAGCGATGAGCCGCGTTTTGAGGAGCATCTCACCGACCTGGGTTATGACTTTCACGACGAAAGCCAGAACCCGGCGTTCCGCTTCTTCCTGTCAGGCCACTGATTACAGCTGGCTCCAGAAAGCACTGATCAGCGGCTCTCCGAGCCGCTTTTTTTGCACACAGATACCGAGTTCGAACGGCGCAACAGACTCCACATTCTCCAGCATCAGCACGCGGTTACGCACCGGGTCCGGGCTGTTCTCCAGCACGACATCCGGCAACAGCGCAATACCGCAACCCAGCGCTACCATTGAGACTATCGCCTCATGCCCCGATACCGTGGCGTAAATCACCGGATTCGGGATGCGCTGGCGGCGGAACCAGAGATCGATACGCCGTCGTGCGGGTCCCTGCACCGGCAGGATAAACGGAATTTTTGACCAGTCGGGCTGCGGCTGGGTGGCCTGGGTGCGAACGGCACAGGGTAATGCAGGTGCAATCAGCACCAGCGGAATCAGCCCCAGTGGCATAAAATCAATGCTGGCGGGCAGGGTTTCAGGCCGTCCGGCAATCGCCAGATCGGCATCGCCTGAGTGCACTTTTTCCACCGCATCCGCAGCATCACCGGTATCCAGTTTAATTTCGACCTGCGGATGTTCGGCACGAAAGCGGTCAAGGATCGGCGGCAGATGGCTGTAGGCCGCCGTCACCGAACAGAACAGGCGCAGTTCGCCGCTGAGTGACGGACCGTTAAGATCCATCACATGGCGCAGTTGCTGATACTGCAACAGCGTCTGTTGGGCGAACTGGCGCAGACGTTCACCCGCCTCCGTCAGCGTCACGGTGCGATTATCACGCAGAAACAGCGCATGGCCGACATCGTCTTCAAGCCGCTGGATCTGGCGTGACAGTGTGGATGGGCTGACGTGCATAGCACGCGCAGTGCGCCCGAAGTGGCAGCTTTCTGCCAGATGAAGAAACAGTTTCAGATCCCGTAAATCCATGCGCGCATCGCCTGTGGTTGGTGTTGCATTTATTGCAATGTGACGTTGTTAATATATCAATTTAAGCAACAGAATTCCTGTCATATGATGGGGTCATTCGCGGCGCTGCATGATGCGCCGTTCCTGAACAAAAAAAGCAAACACAACCTTACCGGAGTACCCATGGCTAACTATTTCAACACATTGAACCTGCGCAACCAGCTGGCGCAATTAGGCAAATGTCGTTTCATGGCGCGTGATGAATTCGCGGATGGTGCCAGTTTCCTGAAAGGCAAAAAAGTCGTTATCGTTGGCTGTGGTGCGCAGGGCCTGAACCAGGGTCTGAACATGCGTGATTCTGGTCTGGATGTCGCCTATGCACTGCGTGCCGAAGCGATTGCGGAGAAACGCCCTTCATGGCGCAAAGCGACCGATAACGGTTTCAAAGTGGGTACTTACGAAGATCTGATCCCGCAGGCGGACCTGGTCGTTAACCTGACGCCAGACAAGCAGCACTCTGCTGTCGTTCAGGCTGTTCAGCCGCTGATGAAAGATGGCGCTGCACTGGGCTACTCGCACGGTTTCAACATCGTTGAAGTGGGCGAAAGCATCCGTAAAGACATCACCGTCGTCATGGTGGCACCTAAGTGCCCGGGTACTGAGGTTCGTGAAGAGTACAAACGCGGCTTTGGTGTTCCGACGCTGATCGCGGTTCACCCGGAAAACGATCCAAAAGGCGAAGGCATGGCGATCGCCAAAGCCTGGGCAGCAGCAACCGGCGGCGATCGTGCTGGCGTGCTGGAATCTTCCTTCGTGGCAGAAGTGAAATCTGACCTGATGGGTGAGCAGACCATTCTGTGTGGCATGTTGCAGGCGGGTTCACTGCTCTGCTTCGACAAGCTGGTGGCTGAAGGTACTGACCCGGCTTACGCAGAAAAACTGATTCAGTTCGGCTGGGAAACCATCACCGAGTCACTGAAGTTTGGTGGCATCACCCTGATGATGGACCGCCTCTCTAACCCGGCCAAACTGCGTGCCTATGCGCTGTCAGAGCAGCTGAAAACCATCATGGCACCGCTGTTCCAGAAGCACATGGATGACATCATCTCCGGCGAATTCTCTTCCGGCATGATGGCTGACTGGGCGAATGATGATAAAAACCTGCTGACCTGGCGTGAAGAGACCGGCCAGACCGCTTTCGAGACCGCCGCACAGTATGAGGGCAAAATCGAAGAGCAGGAGTACTACGACAAAGGCGTAGTGATGGTTGCAATGGTTAAAGCGGGCGTTGAGCTGGCGTTTGAAACCATGGTCGATGCCGGCATCATCGAAGAGTCTGCTTACTACGAATCTCTGCACGAGCTGCCGCTGATTGCGAACACCATTGCCCGTAAGCGTTTGTATGAGATGAACGTGGTGATCTCCGATACTGCCGAATATGGTAACTACCTGTTCTCCTTCGCTGCGGTGCCGCTGCTGAAAGAGTTCATGACCACGCTGCAGCCAGGTGATCTGGGTAAAGCGGTTGAAGGCACGCAGGTCGACAACGCGCAGCTGCGTGACGTTAACGAAGCCGTTCGTCAGCACCCGATTGAAACCGTTGGCCGCAAGCTGCGTGGCTATATGACCGACATGAAGCGTATCGCTGTCGCGGGCTAATAACCGGCAACACAGTTTTCAGCAAAACAAACCCCGGCTTGCCGGGGTTTTTTGTTTGCTAACAATGCCTGAGAAGTTCGCTGTTGGAACGGTGCCTGCACTGCCGGCTTCGCTGTGAGACCGAGCCTGCACAGGCAACACGGTCAGATCGGAAAGGCGCTTAAGCCCAATCTCTGGCCGCTCGGCCCGCGCGATTACGCACCTCATCCCTGAGGTGCGCCCGTAAACGGGCCAACGCTTTGCGTTGTTCAAAAACGCTCCCGGCGTTTTTGTCCCAGACGCGGAACGCTTTCCTCTTCTGACCGTGTTCCCTGTGTCCTTAAGCTTCTTCATTGCTGCCAATATCACTAGCCTTTAAACGCGATTCAGCTTTTTTCGAACAGACAACTAATCCACTTAAAGCGATAGGAGCATACGCCTGTAGCAAAGCATCGCGGGCCAGGGATGGCCCGCGCTGAGCCCGCCATGGATGGCGTCTTTCGCGTCTTTGCGGAGGGCGTATGCTCCCTGAGCATGCTGGCTAATCTCAAGGCGATTGTTTTTGCCCTTTGGGCAGCACTTCTTCGCCGTTAGGGGCGATGTATATTTCCTGAATAGCCTTAGATTGACTAAACCCAACCCATAAAAAAACCCGGCATCTGCCGGGTTTCACTGACTTTCATCCAACAGGATTAAACGTCATACAACGTCTGGTGACGCGTCTCTTTACAGGCCAGCAACGCTATCAGCGTCAGCACCGCCATCGACGCCAGATACAGCCCCACCGCCTGCAGACCATAATTGGCATTCAGCCAGGTCGCGATGTAAGGCGCAACAGAGGCTCCCAGAATCGAGGAGAGATTGTAGGAGAACGAGGCACCGGTATAACGCACTTCGGTCGGGAACAATTCCGGCAGCAGCGCACCCATCGGGCCAAACGTCAGCCCCATAATGCTCAGACCCAGCAGCAGAAACGCCATCACCAGCGCCTGTGAACCGGAACCCAGCATTGCCGGGAACAGGAACGAAAACGCGATAATCATCAGCGTAATGGTAATCATCGTCTTGCGACGTCCAAAACGGTCAGCCAGCAAACCGGCAATCGGCACCATTACCCCAAAACCAATCACCGCCAGCATCAGCATCCACAACATACTGTTACGCGGAATACCCAGACCCGCTGGTGCTGGTGTGGTGCCGTAGCTCATTGAATAGACGGTCATAATATAGAACAGCGTATAGGTCGCCAGCATGATAAAGGTGCCGAGAATCGTGGCGGTCAGATGCTTGCCCAGCAGCGCCGCAATCGGCACGCGAACCTGCTTCTTCTCTTTCTGCACTTTGGCAAACACCGGACTCTCATGCAGCGACACGCGCACATACAGGCCAATCAGCACCAGCACGGCGGAGAGAATAAACGGCACGCGCCAGCCCCATTGCATAAACTGCTCATCGGTCAGCAGCCACGAAAGCAGCAGAAACGTTCCGTTCGCAAAGAAAAAGCCAATCGGCGCACCCAGTTGAGGAAACGAACCGTAAAGTGCACGCTTCTTCGCCGGAGCATTTTCCGTCGCCAGCAGCGCCGCGCCGCCCCATTCACCGCCCAGTCCCAGCCCCTGACCAAAACGCGCCAGCGCCAGCAGCAGCGGTGCCATTACGCCAATCGTCTCATAACCTGGCAGCAGACCAATCACTACGGTGGAAATACCCATGGTCAGCAGCGAGGCTACCAGCGTGGCCTTACGCCCGACGCGATCGCCAAAGTGGCCAAACACGGCAGAGCCAATCGGACGCGCGATAAAGGCGATAGCGAAAGTGGCCAGCGACTGTAGCGTGGCGACCGTAGCATCACCCTGCGGGAAGAAAATGTGCGGGAAAACAATCACTGCCGCAGTGGCATAAATATAGAAGTCGAAGAACTCGATGGCCGTACCGACCAGCGAGGCAATCACCACTTTACTGCGTGAGTTAACCGGCGTGGGATCCTGCTGTTTGTCGAGTGTGTCTGTGAGGGAGGCTTGCATAACTGTTTCTTATTTGTAAATACAGACAAAGAATCTTACGCATCTGCCAGAGCGCATTCAATGATGAAAACCCGCGCCGCGTCTGGCTTCAGAGGCCAAAAAGAGGATAATTTCTGTGGTGTGACGAATGCCGGGTGATACCGGGGGAAACCGGACGATATCTGGCGGGATACTCTAAGAAAGGGCTAAATAAAAGTGACCCCTCAGCTATTCATCCTGTTATCGGGTGAAAAAATAGCCGGGGGGTGACATTTTCCGCTGTTGTTAACGAATTACGATACTTTGCTGCGGGATGCGCTGCCCGCTTCCGGCATCTGCGGGTCGTCTTTATATTTGGCCGTGGCGATCCACGCTGCACAGAACAGCGTCAGACGGGCGAAGAAATAGAAGAACGCCATCAGACCGAGTACAGAACCAAAGGCTGCACCGGAAGGTGAGGTCGCCAGCTTCGGCAGCGTCAGCGTCATCACAAACTTAATCACCTCAAAGCCGATTGCCGCCAGCAGGGTGCCGCGAAACAGTGCTTTCTTGCGCGGCTTATGTCGCGGCAGGATCCAGAAAATCCAGAGGAACAACAGGTAGTTTGCCAGCACAGAAATCGACGTGGCAATAATGGTCAGGGCAGGCCGTAACCAGTCGATGCCATCAAGTCCCAGCGCACTCACGATGGTCGCCTGTGCAGAACCCGCTACCGAGGTCAGCGACAGGGTAATGATCAGTGCCAGCATCAGACCCGTCAGCGACAGGAAGTCGCGAATATAACGTTTCCAGATCTTCTCTTTGTCATCCGGTTTGCGTTCCCAGACGTCGCGCGACTGGGCGCGGATCGCTTCACGCAGGTTTCCCATCCAGTTAAGGCCGGAGTAGAGCGCCAGCAGTAAACCAGTGATTCCCACGGTGGCACGCTGCTGAATGGCGGTATTCACCGTATTTTTCAGCGTGGTTGCCAGCGTCGGGTCACTGATGCTGCTGACGATTTTGTTGATGATATCGGTCAGCAGATCCTGATTCGATGCCAGCACAAAACCCACGGCGGCGAACGACACCATCAGAATAGGGATCAGCGATAAAAACGAGAAATAAGTAATAGCCGCGCCAAACTGGCTGCCGAGTCGGTCATTAAAGCGGTCAAGGGCGCGAATAAAGTGCGCCACCGCCGGAATCGCCTGGAACCAGGCGGCGAAGCGGGACACGCGAACAATCGATTCATCCACGGTGTGATTGCCGGTTTTAATATCGATAAGCGGCTTTTCTGGCTGCATATCCTGCGGGTTTTCCTGCTTGTCTGTCATAGACCTTCACTGTCCTGTTTATCATTAAAATCAAATTATAGCCGCTCAGGTGACGTACTCCTGTAACACCTGACTCAGCCACTCCATAAATACCCTTACGCGACGTGCCACATTGCGCCGGTGCGGATAGAGCAGATGGATCGGCATCGGTCTGGCGGGAAAGCGATGCAGCACTTCCACCAGCTCGCCCCTTTCCAGTAATGTCTGAATCCCGGCGGCGGGTACCTGAATAATCCCCAGTCCCGCCAGGCAGGCGGCGCGGTAGGTCTCCGTACTGTTCACCGTCACCACACCGCCGGTATGAACGTAATGGCACTGCCTGCCATCAAAATATTCAAAACCCGGTGAGGCCTGGCCGAGCTGCTGGCTGTAATGCACCATCGCATGCTGCGACAGCTCTTCCAGCCGGACTGGCATGCCGAAACGCGAAAGGTAGCCGGGGCTGGCGCAGTTGATCAAGGTATGAGTACCAATTTTTCGTGCGATCAGTCCTGAATCCTTCAGCTCACCGACCCGGATGACACAGTCAAAGCCTTCCCGGATCACATCCACCTGACGGTCGCAGCTGCTCAGCTCAATTTCCACGCCCGGGTAGTGTTGCAGAAATTCCGGCAGCCTTGGCAGGATAAAACCGGTGGCCATCGCCACTGACATGTCGACCCGGAGTTTACCGCTGAGCGAGGCGGGTTCATGCTGAAACAGGCTGTCCATATCGTCAATCATCGACAACAGATCCAGGCAGCGGTCGTAATAGACCAGACCATCCTGGGTTAGTTGCACCCGGCGCGTGGTGCGATGCAGCAAACGTGTTGCCATTTGATTCTCCAGCGCCTGAATCTGTCGCGATATGCTGCCTTTGGGTACGCCTAAACTCTCTGCCGCGCGGGTAAAACTGCCCATTTCGGCCACCCGCACAAACACCTGCATTGCGTGAATTTTGTCCATGTTGTTCACCGATTGTTGTTTTTATTGAAACAGTGATGCGTATTTAACCCTGTTTATAGATCAATAATTCGCGAATATCCTTTAACCGTGTTCAATTTTTCAACAGGTGTGTGAGATGAATCAGAAAGTGGCGTTAATTACCGGTGCAAATCGCGGTTTAGGTCGCAACGGAGCCTTAAAACTGGCTGCCAGAGGCACAGATATTATTCTGACTTACCGCAGCCATGCCGATGAGGCGCAGGCGGTTGTAAAGGAAATTGAAGCACTGGGACGACGTGCCGTGGCGCTGGCGCTGGATGTTGGCCAAACCAGCCAGTTTGATCGCTTTGCCGGTGAGGTGAAAGAGGTTCTGCAACAGCAGTGGCAGCGTGAACGCTTTGACTATTTAGTGAACAACGCCGGTCACGGACACTACAAGCCGTTTACCGAGACCACCGAGGCGGAATTTGATGCACTGGTGAATGTGCATTTCAAAGGGCCTTACTTCCTGACCCAGAAGCTGCTGCCGCTGATTAACGACGGGGGGCGCATCCTGAATATCTCCAGCGGTCTGACCCGTCTGGTCTATCCTGGCTCCGCGACCTATGCGTCGATGAAAGGGGCGATGGAAGTCCTGACGCGCTATCAGGCGAAAGAGCTGGGTGAACGCCGCATTCGCGTCAATATTCTGGCACCTGGCGCGATAGAGACTGACTTTGGCGGAGGACGTGTGCGTGATACCCGTGAGCTTAACGACCAGATTGCTGGTCTGACGGCGCTGGGGCGGGTCGGACTGCCGGATGATATCGGCGACGCTATCAGCGCGATCCTGAGTGACGAAACGGGCTGGATCACCGCGCAGCGCATTGAAGCGTCAGGCGGGCAGGGAATTTAACCGCGGGCGGCGTCAGGGTAAATACCCGCTGACGCCGCCGATGTTTACAGCGTAATAGTGCCGTCGATGACGGTCACGGTAGTGCCGCCAATCCAGATGGTCTCACCGGCAAAGGTCACACTCACCCTTCCCGCGCGCTGCAGGGCCGTGCCCTGGCGAACGCGATAGGGGATGGTTTGCCCCGCCGCCGCAAAGTAACGCGCCAGGCAGGCGTTGGCGCTGCCGGTCACCGGATCTTCGGTCAGGCTGCCATTCTCTACCAGCAGACCGCGCACTTCATACTGTTCAGGCTCGTCAGCAGGCAGACGACCAAAGGGCATGATGCCCGAGACACCCGCATGCTGAATCAGACGCTGCAATTCACTGACATCGGGCTGCAGCGCCAGTACCGCTTCGGCGCTGACCATCGGTATGAGCAGCCAGCGGATCCCCATGTCCACTACCGTCGGGCTTTGCGTCAGATCGAACGCATTGCTGTTTAAGGCGTTACTCATTCGCGCATCCTGCCAGGGCATCAGCGTGGCAGCTGGCGCGGCAAATGCCAGGCCAGCGTCATCTATCTTCACCGTCACGTTACCGACGCCGCACTCCTGCACGATTTCACCCGGCGTACGGACTGGCCAGCCCGCCTCCAGCAATGCGTGGGCGGTGCCCAGCGTCGGATGACCGGCAAACGGCAGTTCCCCTTCAACGGTAAAAATACGCACCCGATAGTCCGCCTCTCTATGCTGAGGCGGCAGGACAAAGGTGGTTTCCGACAGGTTTGTCCAGCGGGCAATCGCCGCCAGCTGGCTGTCGCTTAACCCCTGAGCATCCATAATCACCGCCAGCGGATTGCCGTTAAAGGCTGATGAGGTAAACACATCGACTTGCTTAAACGCGACCTTCATTGTGACTCCTTGCTCTGGGTTCAGTGTGGCCTTTTCTCTGCCGGATGATTGCTTATAACAGCTAACAGCGTTATCAATAAGTTAAAGAATTTACCGGAGACTGTGAATGCTGACGATCCTGGGACGCGCCTCCTCAATCAACGTGCGCAAAGTATTATGGCTGTGTGACGAGCTGGACCTTGATTACCAGCGCGAAGAGTGGGGTGACGGCTTCCGTTCAACGCACCTGCCCGAATTCATGGCACTCAACCCGAATGCGATGGTGCCGGTGCTTAAAGATGATGACTTTGTAATGTGGGAATCCAACGCCATTCTGCGCTATCTGGCGAACGCCTATGGCGGTGAATGGCTTTATCCTCTGCATCCGCAGACGCGTGCGCCTGTCGATCAGTGGATGGACTGGCAATCCACCGAACTCAACACCTCATGGCGCTACGCCTTTATGTCGCTGGTGCGAAATTCACCGGCCCATCAGGACCCGCGACTGCTGGCCGCAGCCAGCAAAGGCTGGGCGCACACTATGAGCATTCTCAATCAGCAGCTGGAAAAAACCGGCCGCTACGTCGCCGGACGCAATTTTACCCTGGCAGACATTCCGATTGGCCTGGCGGTAAACCGCTGGTTTGAAACGCCGCTCGATCATCCCGACTATCCGGCGGTGCGCACCTATTATGAGCGTCTGACTGAACGTCGCGGCTACACCGTCTGGGGCCGCAACGGCACACCCTGAGCTTCGCCGCACGGCACGCCTGCCAGTTCACAGGCGATTTCACCTGCGCGTTGAATCGCCCGGGTGTAGCGCGCATCAAACGGATAGCAGCAGGAGAGACGCAGCGCATGGTTGTAGCGCTCACTCAGCGAATAGAGCGCGCCAGGCGTGACGCAAATCTGTTCCTGCAGCAGTCTGTCAAACATCTCGGTGGTATTTACGCTGCCTGGTAACTCGACCCAGAAAACAAACCCGCCGCGCGGCAGCGTGGCGCGGGTTCCCACCGGGAAGTGACGGGCGATCAGACCGCGCGCCTCATCCAGATTGGCCGCGTAGCGACGGCGCAGCGTGCGCAGATGGTGGTCGTAACCGCCGGACGCAAGAAACTCCGCCAGCGTTTCCGAGAGCAGGGCGGATTCGGCCATCGACGATACTGCTTTCAGTCGGGCAATCGCATCATGAAAACGACCTGCGGCGGTCCAGCCAAGTCGGAAATCGGGTGCCACGGTTTTGGTAAAGCTGGTGCAGTAAATCACCCAGCCATCGCGATCAAAGGCTTTCACGGCGGGCGAGAGCGGCCAGTCGAACTGCAGTTCGTCATATAGCCCGTCTTCAATCAGCGGAACGTGGTAAGTATTCACTAACTTCGCCAGCCGCTTCTTATTCTCCAGCGACATCCCGCAGCCCAGCGGGTTCTGCACGCTGGGCATCGCAATCAGTGCCTTAATACGCTGTTCCTGAAGCAGCATCTCCAGCGCATCCAGCGACAGGCCATGCTGCGGATCGGTAGGGATTTCCAGCGCCTTCAGGCCCAGCGACGCCAGCAGGGGGAAGAGGAAGAAGTAGGTCGGTGACTCCAGCCCAACGCAGTCGCCGGGCTGTGTCACCGCCCGCAGCGCCAGCTGAAGTGCTTCCATACAGCCGTGGGTCAGGGTGATCTCATCGGCGGTGAGCGTTTGCCCGGCGTGCAGCGCCCGTCGCGCAATCTCCTCCCGTAAGCGCTCACTACCGGGCGGAAGTGCATAGCGCCCGATGATGTTGGAATGGCGGCGCAGCAGTGAGGCGGTAATCCGGGCGATGCGCGCCGCCGGAAACAGCTCGCTGTCCTGCGGGCAGGCCAGGGAAATATTGGTGTAGTCGGGATGATTCTGCGCTGCAAACACCTTATCGATCAGGTCGAGCTTACCGCTGCTGGGGTCGCGTACCCGGGCTTTATGCTGACCGTGACGGGTGACGGCAGGCAACACGCCGCGCACGTAGTAGCCCGACTGCGGACGCGCCTCTATCAGCCCGCGATCTTCCAGCATCTGCCAGGCATTCAGCACCGTATTGACGCTGACATGGTGTGACTGCGCGACGCGACGGATCGCCGGCAGGCGTTTACCCGGTTTCAGCGTGCCCTGATGGATGGCCTCAGCGAAACTGTCTGCAAGCTGCTGATAGAGCGGCTGATCGGAAGTGGGAGCAAGGGACACAGAAGCCTCCGACGTGGATGGATACAATTGCTGTTAATGGGAACTGTAACCATAACAATAGTTATTTTGTGTCACTGTTACCATCCCTTTCTCCGCCGTAGCATAGAACGCTGTCCACTTTCAGGAGAGCCACGATGCTCGATCCCTCTTTCTTCAGTTACGTTACCGTGATGTCGATTACGCCAGGCCCGAACAACCTGTTGCTGGCGACATCCGGGGTCAATTTTGGCATGCGGCGGACCCTGCCGATGGTGTTTGGCATTCTGGTGGGCTGCGCGTTACAGACAGTGATTGCCGGGATGGCGCTGGAAGTGTTGCTGCACTGGATGGCGGCGATTCGCCTGCCGCTGACGCTGGCAGGCTGTACCTATCTGATATGGTTATCCTGGAAAATTTTTCGCGCCGGTGCGCCTGAAGCGCGAACCCGACCACAGCCAATGACGCTGGTGGGCGGTGCCTGCTTCCAGGCCATCAACCCCAAAGCCTGGCTGATGGCCACCAACGTCGCGCTGCTCTACACCGGCAGCAGCGGCGTGCTGACAGTGATGATCGGCTTTATGCTGCTCAATCTGCCCTGCATCCTGATCTGGGCTGCACTGGGCGATCGCCTGCGCAGCCATCTGCAGATTGCCTGGAAGCGTCGGCTGTTTAACAGCCTGATGGCGCTGTCGCTGGTGGCGACGACCGTCTGGATGCTGACCGACGCGCTGCTGGCCGCTTAATCGGGTGCACCGGGTGCGGTGGCGGACGGCCATTTCCAGTTCTGCACCTCCGGCAAATCTTCGCCATGTTCACGGACATAGCGATGATGCTCCGCCAGACGCTGCTGTAACTCCTCCAGCAGCTCGGGATGGGCGTCAGCCAGGCCCGGCACCCGCAGAATCGCCTCCTGCGCCAGATGATAGCGGTCAAGCTCGTTCAGCACCGTCATATCAAAAGGTGTGGTGGTGGTTCCCTCTTCATTGAAGCCGCGCACATGGAAATTGCGGTGATTGGTACGTGCATAGGTCAGGCGATGTATCAGCGCCGGATAGCCGTGGAAGGCAAAAATCACCGGCTTATCCTGGGTAAACAACGTGTCAAAGTCTGCATCAGATTTGCCATGCGGATGCTTATCCTGCGGCTGCAGGGCCAGTAAGTCGACCACGTTCACCACCCGGATGCGCAGTTCAGGCAGCATCTCGCGCAGCAGATCCACCGCTGCCATTGTCTCCATGGTCGGCACATCACCGGCACAGGCCATCACCACATCCGGCTGTTCATTCTCCGGTGTAGTACCCGCCCAGCGCCACTCGCCCATCCCTGCTTCGCAATGCGTCACGGCGCTGGCCATATCCAGCCACTGGGGCGCTGGCTGTTTGCCCGCGACAATCACATTGATGCGGTTCCAGGTGCGCAGGCAGTGATCGCCCACCCACAACAACGTATTGGCATCGGGCGGCAGATAGATGCGCACGATATCCGCTTTCTTGTTGGCAACGTGATCCATAAAGCCCGGATCCTGATGGCTGTAGCCGTTGTGGTCCTGTCGCCAGACGTGGGAAGAGAGCAGATAATTCAGCGATGAAATCGGCTTACGCCAGCCCAGCTTACGCGACACTTTCAGCCACTTCGCGTGCTGGTTAAACATCGAATCGACAATGTGGATAAAGGCTTCATAGCAGTTGAACAGCCCGTGGCGGCCGGTCAGCAGATAACCTTCCAGCCAGCCCTGACACTGATGCTCACTGAGGATTTCCATCACCCTGCCATCCCGCGCCAGCTGCTCATCGTAAGGCTCGGTTCGTTCCAGCCAGGTGCGGCTGGTCACGTCGAACACCGGCGTCAGGCGGTTAGAGGCGGTTTCATCCGGGCCAAACAGGCGGAAATTATCGCGGTTACTCTGGAACAGCACGCTGAGATAGCGGCCCAGATGCTCCGTGGCCTGCGCCATCTCTGTACCTGGTTCGCTGACCTTGCAGGCAAATTCCGCCAGCGCAGGCGTATCCAGCTCGCGGCGCAGCAGGCCGCCATTGGCATAGGGTGACGCACCCATGCGTTTATCGCCTTCCGGTGCCAGCGCCTGCAGTTCCGGTTTTAAGCGACCCTGTTCATCAAACAGGTCGTCGGGCTGGTAGCTGCGCATCCACGTCTCAAGGATCTGGCGATGACCGTCATCTTCACGACAGGCCGCCACCGGCACCTGATGCGCCCGCCAGAAATCTTCCACCTTCTTACCGTCGACCGTTTTGGGGCCGGTCCAGCCTTTGGGGCTGCGCAGAATGATCATCGGCCAGCGGGGCACGTCGGTGCTGGCGTTGCCTGTGCGCGCGTCACGCTGGTAAGTGGTGATTTTAGTGAAGGCGTTATCCAGCGCTTCTGCCATTAACGGATGCATTTTTTCCGGCTCATGTCCGCTGACAAATATCGGCTCATAGCCGTAGCCGCTGAACAACTGGTGGAGATCCTCATCGCTGCTGCGACCCAGCAGCGTAGGGTTGGCAATCTTATAACCGTTAAGATGCAGAATCGGCAGCACCGCGCCGTCACGTTCAGGATTGAGGAATTTGATGCCGTGCCAGCTGGAGGCCAGCGGACCGGTCTCGGCTTCGCCGTCGCCAATCACGCACGGCACCACCAGCTCGGGATTATCGAACGCTGCACCAAAGGCATGGGAGAGCGAATAGCCCAGCTCACCGCCTTCATTAATCGAGCCCGGGGTTTCCGGCGCGGCGTGGCTGGGAATGCCGCCCGGAAACGAGAATTGCTTAAACAGGCGCTGCATGCCCGCCGCATCCTGAGAGATGTGCGGATAAATCTCGCTGTAGCTGCCCTCCAGCCAGGTATTCGCCACCATGCCGGGTCCCCCATGTCCTGGCCCGCAGATGTAGATCATATTCAGGTTCTGTTTACGGATAACACGGTTGAGATGGGCATAGATAAAATTCAGCCCTGGCGTGGTGCCCCAGTGGCCCAGCAGACGAGGTTTAATGTGCTCGGGCTTGAGCGGTTCGCGTAACAGCGGGTTATCCATCAGGTAAATTTGTCCGACGGAGAGGTAGTTTGCCGCCCGCCAGTAGCGGTCGAGCAGCGTGAATTCCGGTAAAGCAGGGGAGTAAGACATGCAGTTTCCTCCTGATCGTGCAGCTAAAAGATGCCTTAACCCTAATAGAGAATCCGCAGTACGACCAGGCAACCAGCCAATAAAAAAGGCCCCGCAGTACGGAGCCTCTTTATCAATGGCGCTGAATCACTTACCGACGACGAATGCGGTTTCCCGTCCTTCATCGTTGGCCGCCATCGGGGTGACCGGCGAGTAATCGAGATGCAGAATGCGGCTGGTTTCAGCTAACACTTTCTCTGTCAGCGCCACGTCGCCGTTCAGTTTGCGACCCCAGGAAGGGATCACCGCACGGATTTTGTTCTGCCATTCCGGCGAAGCCATCTGCTCAGGACAGACTTTGTGCAGCAGCTCCAGCATGATCGGTGCCGCGGTAGATGCGCCTGGCGAGGCACCCAGCAGCGCTGAAATCGTGCCATCCTGTGAAGCGACCACTTCGGTGCCCAGACGCAATACCGCGCCCTCTTTCTCATCTTTCTTGATGATCTGCACACGCTGACCGGCAGTGACTAAGCGCCAGTCTTCCTGCTTCGCCTGCGGCACATAGGCGCGCAGGGCGTCCATCCGGTCGCGATCGCTTTGCAGTACCTGATCCATCAGGTATTTCACCAGGTCAAAACTTTTCAGTCCCACCTTCACCATCGGCAGCATATTGCTGCTGTTCAGCGAGGTGAACATATCCATCAGCGAACCCTGCTTCAGGAACTTAGTCGAGAAGGTGGCGAACGGGCCAAACAGCAATACCTGCTTGCCATCCAGTACGCGGGTGTCGACGTGCGGCACAGACATCGGCGGCGCACCGACGCTGGCTTTACCGTAGACCTTCGCCATGTGCTGCGCGACGACCTGCGGATTTTCTGTGACCAGGAATGAACCGCCCACCGGGAATCCGGCGTAGCCGTTGGCTTCCGGGATACCAGCTTTCTGCAACAGCGGTAACGCCGCGCCACCCGCACCGATAAAGATTTTGCCTGCCGTCAGTGTGCGACGCGTGCCGCTGTTCAGACACTGCAGGGTGACCTGCCAGCGACCATCAGCGAGCTGCTTCAGCTCGCGCACTTCCTGGCGCAGACGTAGCTGGAAATTCGATTTCTTCTGTAACGCGGCGATCAGCTGACGGGTAATTTCACCGAAGTTCACATCGGTGCCCATCTCCGTCCAGGTCGCGGCCACCTTCTGGCTGCGGTCACGGCCATTCATCACTAGCGGGATCCAGCGAGCAATCTGCTGCGGATCTTCCGAGTAAGCCATGCCACGAAACAGAGTGCTCTTCTGCAGCGCACTGAAGCGCTTGCGCAGGAACTCGACATTGTCGTCACCCCAGACAAAGCTCATGTGTGGCGTGCTGTGAATAAAGCTTTCAGGGTTGCGCAGGTTGCCTTTCTGGACCTGATAAGCCCAGAACTGGCGTGAAATCTGGAACGATTCATTAATCGTTACCGCTTTGGAGATGTCGATGCTGCCATCCGCCTGCTGAGGCGTATAGTTCAGCTCCGCCAGCGCCGCATGACCGGTGCCCGCATTATTCCAGCCGTTGGATGACTCTTCGGCCACGCTATCGAGCCGCTCCACCATCTCGATGGACCAGTCCGGCTCTAAGTCCTGCAGCCATGCACCGAGGGTAGCGCTCATCACACCTGCGCCAATCAGCAGCAGGTCAACGTCTTTACGCTCCTGCGCGGTAGTAGTGGTGTCCTTTGCCATGGCACTCATCGCGAGCGCAAGGTTTACAGCTGAATTGCACATGAGGCGACATCTCCTCTTCTGTTGACCTGAAGCCCAACAGTTTCGCAGGCGAAATAGTCACGCTTCTTTCGAGCGCGTTGCGCTATTTCTCAAAGGTTAAGTCTCAGGTATAGGGTTAAGCGGTGATAACGCGTTAACTGAACGTTATGCTTAGTCATCCGAATATAACATTCTCGCATCTGAATTAAACATTTGTTTATTTTTTAAATGCAGAAATGATTCAGCATAAGAATTAATCATCACGGAGAGTGGCGTATTAGCGGTTTTTTAGAGAGAAGTCAGTGAGTTAACCTAAAATGTATGTTGCGAAAAAGCCCCATGCTGGTGCAGGGTCGGAAAGGATATGAACAGTGCGGAATTATTTAATTAGCTGAAATTTAGCGATTTATTATGCAGGAAGGAATAACAGGAATCGGGTCAGGAGGGCCTGAAAAGCTGCTCGTGTAAAAATAATGTTACATTTTTGTGAGTCCGAAAATGCGTGCACGCCGGTGCACGCATCGGATTCACTTATGACTGATTTGCACTGGCAGGCAGCTTTTTCAGACTTACCGCCATGCGGTTATAGGTGTTCATCAGGCCAATTGCGATGTTCAGATCGACAATCTCTTTCTCGCTAAACTGCGCTTTTAATGTGTCATAGCAGGCATCCGGCGCGCCCTGTTGAGCAATCAGCGTCAGGCATTCAGCCCAGTGCAGGGCCGCCTTCTCTTTATCACTGAACAGCGTGCCGGATTCGTGCCAGACCTGGGTCAATACGATCTTATCCCAGCCCATACCCGATTTATTCAGCGCTTTGGTATGTAAATCAATGCAGTAAGCGCAGCCGTTAATCTGCGATATGCGCAGGAACAGCAGTTCCAGTAAAGTGAGCGGCAGATCGGTTTGCGCCAGATAACTGTATACGCCGCCCAGCGCTTTCATGCCTGCCGGTGCTGCACTGTGGAAATCGATACGTTCGCTCATCTTGTTGCCTCATTCAGGGTTAATGAGGCGATTTTCGGCCTTTCAATGGAGCAGATAAAGTGCCAAAAAATGAGAGTCTGACTGGTCCATCGCCGCTTTCCACGGTGACACTCCAGCGCGGTACGTCACGCGGCCTCAGCGAACAGCTACGCCAGTTGATTGAACAGGCGATTGGGGAAGGGCGCTTACAGCCCGGTGCGCGTCTGCCCTCCTGTCGCGATCTGGCGGCGCAGCTCGGCGTGGCGCGCGGCACGGTACGAGCCAGCTATGACATGCTGGTCGATGGTCAGTTTCTGCAGGCCAGAGGCGCGGCGGGCACCTTCGTCAGCGCACTACCGCCCTTGAAATCGGCCATCGCCAGTGCGGAACGCCAGCTGCTGGCGGGCATAGAGGAGGCTGAAGTGCCTCCGCTGACCTTTCAGATGGGCATTCCGGCCAGTGATGCGTTCCCGATTAAAGTCTGGCTGCGCATTCTGCAGCGTCAGACGCGCATGCAGGTCAGCAGACCAGCCTGTTATCCCGATCCGCGCGGCAGCCTGGCGCTGCGTCAGGCGCTGGTAGCCTATCTGTCGGTGGCTCGCGGTCTGCGCTGTCAGGCGGACCAGATCATTATTACCAGCGGCTATGCGGGCGCGATGGGTCTGATTGGCCTGGCGATGGATTTTCAGGGCAAAACGGCCTGGCTGGAAGATCCCGGATTCTGGGTGGCGCGTCGCGCGGTTGACGCGCTGCGCGTTACGCCCGTTGCCGTGCCGGTTGATGCTGAAGGGTTACAGGTGGAGGCCGGTATTGCCCGCGCGCCGGATGCCGCTTTCGCGCTGGTCACGCCGGGACAGCAGGCGCCGCCTGGCATGACCATGAGCCTGGCGCGCCGCCATGCATTGCTGAGCTGGGCCAGTCGCGAGCAGCGCTGGATTATCGAAGATGACTATCTCGGCGAGCTTCAGCCCGGTCATCGTGCGGCTCCGGCACTGGCCGCGCTCGACAGCGAGGGACGCGTGTTGCACATAGGTACCTTCAGTAAGACGCTGACGCCGCAACTGCGGCTTGGTTTTATTGTGGTTCCGACGGCGCTGACGGCCCGCTTCGGCGAGGTGTGTGCACTACTTGCGCCAGCCTCTTCGGGATTGCTGCACAATGCGGTAGCGGAGTTTCTGCGGGAAGGTCACTTTATGCGGCATCTGCGGCGCATGAAGCGCCTTTATCAGGAGCGGTTGGAGCAGATGATCGCGGCGCTCCATCCTCACTTCCCCGACCTGCAACGCGCCGGGCTGGCGGTGATTGTCCGCTTACCCGCCGTTACGCCGGATGAGATGATTGCGCAGCAGGCAGCAAAGTGGGGCATGGCACCGTCGCCGCTGTCGATCTGGTATCAGCAGGCCGAGCAGTGCGGTGCGGGCCTGGTACTGGGTGCGGCACATCTGCCGCGTGAAGGTTATGCGCGTAGCGCCGAACGGCTAAAAGCGCTGGTCGATGCGCAGGCGGTCAGCTCCTGAACCAGCGACGCCAGACAAAGCGGATCACAAAAAACTCCAGTGCGCCGAGCACTAAAAACCAGGCGCAAAACACCACCGTGTAGAGCTGATTCAGATCCTGTAAATGGAACATCTGCAACAGATGCTGCGCCACCGTCACGCTAAAAGCGGGCGCGGGCAGCAGCAGCGCCGAAAGAAAGCCCAGCAGCAAAATGCCACCCGGCACGATCAACGTCTCATAAGGGTTATTCATAACCGGTTTCCCAAATTCATCAGCCCGGCATTTTCCGGTAATCGGCGACAGGGTTCAATGGCGGCGTGTGGTAATGCCTGCATCCGGGGCGTTGCACGGTTAAATAAATGGTCAGAAAATGCTTTGCTACCATCGACTTAGCGCCATTCATAGCGAATGATAAGAGTTATAGCCTTTGCTATACTTAAATCCCTGATTTTACTGTCTTTTTATCTTCAGGTTTGCGTGGTAGACTGCGCCCACTTTTTCATAACTGAACACTTTGTGTGGTGAATTTAGCGTGAATTGCCGCTTTTTCGCCCCAGGTGAATAAATCATGACCTTTATTGCCACTTTAATTCTTGCGCTGGGTATGTCGATGGACGCGTTTGCCGCTGCGCTGGGCAAAGGTGCCACACTGCATCGTCCTGGTTTTAAAGAAGCGCTGCGTACCGGTCTGATTTTTGGCTCTATTGAAGCGCTGACTCCACTGATTGGCTGGGCGCTTGGCCTGGCCGCCAGCCGTTACATCATGGCGTGGGATCACTGGGTTGCCTTCAGCCTGCTGGCGTTCCTGGGTGGCCGTATGATGATGGAAGGTTTCCGTAAGACAGCCGCCACCGAACCCTGCGAAGCCCCGCAAAGCCACGGCTTTATGGTACTGGCAACCACCGCCGTCGCGACCAGCCTGGATGCGCTGGCGGTCGGTGTCGGACTGGCTTTCCTGCAGGTGAACATCATCACCACCGCGCTGACCATTGGTGCTGCTACCACGGTAATGGCGACCACAGGCGTCTTAGTCGGGCGCTTTATTGGTCCGGTGCTGGGCAAGTGGGCGGAAGTGCTGGGCGGCGTCGTGTTAATCGCCGTTGGCTCTACCATTCTGTTGCAACATCTTGGCTACACCGCCTAGTGCTTTTGCACATAAAAGCGGCATTTTTGTGATCTGGTTCAAATTTATTTGCTGTTAAAACGCACAGGCGATATACTTTTTCAGTATATCTTCAACTAAATTTGAATCAGGTATTCTATGAAACGCATCATTAAACACGTGTTCCGCGCTTACGTTGAGACGTTCAAACACGTACCGCCGGGTGCCATGTACTAAGCACCCCGCAAGAAACCCTCGATAATCGCGGTCAGGGATCGACCTGTGATTATCACTTTTTGCTTTCGCTGAGTTAAACCTACGCTTTTTCACTTCCTGTGCGTCCGTTCTGCTACTGCCACTCTTGTCGTTTTCCCGCTATAAGCGCTTTCGGGCGATGAAATGACCCCTTTTTTGCCTCCGTGCATTATGGATTGGCAGTGATCTCATGTATGTCTGATTTTTGAGGCTCTTTTAGTGGCTAATGATGTTTATTGCAATCAACGGCAGTGAATTTGGTAAAGACCGTGCAGGCGTATATTATCTCGCACCGCATTCTTTCGAATGGGAGAGCATGGGTACTCACTATTCAGATTTTTTGCGCTGGGCTTTTAGCGGCAATTTGATTCTTTTCTGTCAAAAAGTACGATGGGATAACTGGCGAAATGAAATATCTTCCCTGAGTGGTCAATCGGTTTACTCTTTTTTAATCCATCATTCTGCCGAATAATAATCAGCTTTCAATCTGCCAGTGCAACAGAGACTAAACCCTTATCTTCAATAGCAACGCACTTTCCCTTTTTACTATTAGATGGGTGAGTGCGACATTACGAATCCTTCCGGCGGAGGCTGTTCTTGCTGACCTCATCAGATCTCATCAAATGAAACCCGATAACGCTTGCTGGGAAGTTCCGGGCTTGCAATAGAACCCTATGGAATAGAAAATCAAGGCTACACAAATGCACCCCGGCACAGTCAATGTCGCCCTTCTCTTAATAATCTGATATACAGAACCGTAACGCGTTAAAATTCTGGATAAAAATATGAAAGTTAGCGAAGACAACCTCTTGCGTTCAGGTTTCACGCCTCGTGAATTGGGTAAAATTAAGAGTAACACTCAGCGTTTTGGCGATACCCTGAATGAAGCCATTGGCGATCTTGCAAGGCGGTTTATCATCGCCACCGGTTGCATTAGCTTCTGTCTGGCCGTATTCGTGCTGCTGCTCGCCTTTGGCTCCTCAGAGTCAATTTTTTCCGGTGGTATAGGACTTGCGTGTGGGGCGGTGATTGCTGCATTTTTCCAGCCGCCGGTAATAGCTTACAAAGCATGGCGTTACACTCGATCTCAACGGGTTTGAGCGCTGCTCTCACGGTTGTTGATCAGTTCAAAGATGACTCTGCCCTTAATACCATAGTCAATGATCTTCATGGTCAGTTCCGTCCTGTTCATCGTTTCAACTTTACGGAAATAATCTGTAGGCAGCCACCGGAATAGTTTCCACGCCTCGGGCTTGCGCATGGCACCGGTAATGCCATACACGCTTGAGACCAGCGTTGCGGCCTTATAAGTCGCCAGGCCCGTTTCAGGAGTAAAACCCATAAATTTTGCCGCTTCCATAGAGCTATCAGCAAAAATTCCTTCTGAATGTGCACTATCACCATAACGCAGATGGCTGGCTTCCCTGGTAATGCCATTGATGCCATCAACAAATAGCGTAGCACCAGCTAACATGCCGACTGGATTCATTGACGCTACCATACCTACCCCACCAACAATCGTCAGGCCAGACAACACGATGTTTACCACTGAAATGACATATCCGACAATTTTGTTATTCTCTCGAATAAATTCCACTTTGACATACAGCCTGGCAACCTCTGTACGGAGAAGACGATCCTGCTCGTGAAGGCTTTCAGTTTCGGCTCGCAGCGTATTGATGCAGACCATACACTCTTCGTCTGTTCTGGCCCGGCGGGCCACAGCAAACTCGTCTTCAATAACTTTTTTAATTTCCTCAACGAATTGAATGCGTGAAAGCCCGTGATTCAGATGAAATGAAGCAACACGATTCGCTACATTTACAAGTTTACGAGCCTCAAGATTAACCATCGTTTCTGCCCATGCCTGGTTTCGTCCACCTGAGCGCATCATTCACAGCAGAGCTGCATCCATTTTCATCTCTCCGTGCTGGTGTTGATTCATACAGGAACCCGATCCTGTAGTTCAGCTTATTCGCTGAAGATGCTTCTATTAACTGAATAGGTAATGTATCGGTCTTTTTCCAATGAAATTTTCCAGTTGTCCAGCGGGGTAAGCAAGTTCAACATATACTTTAAGTAATGTTTCTTTAATCACGCCAAATTTAGCAGTTAAATAATGGCGCTTCTCTGTTTGCCACACTCTTTTTAACCGGTTGGCCCAACAAAGTAATTCGTCTAAAAAATTCTATTTAGTTAACTTTAATGAAGGGGTAATGATGTGTAAACAGTTTTACTCATTCGGCAGAATAGTAAACTACTTTGAGATAGAAATTCAGGCACTTTAAGCGGCGTTGTAAGCAGGCCAGTAATGTTTTGAGAGAGTTCCCCCTGTGTTTGTTACGTAGCGAAATTCGGAATGCCGTACTTACCTCCCACCCCAACCCACCATTAACCCGCCGCCAACCCGATCCCGTCCTACACTAAATTATTCTCCCCAAATCAGGAGCAGCGGATGATCCAGAAGCATCAACGAAAACAGGCAGCGATTGTGGCAGGCGTGGGATTAGGTGTGGCAGCTACGCTTTGGGGTATGAAACGCTGGCAACAGCTGAAGCAGACACCGCCAGTGTCGTCGCGCAGTCATCACGCCGGGCTGGCGGGTTACTTTCAGCAGGTGGGCGACTGGCGCATGTTTACCCGCGTCACGCCTAATGAAGATCGGGGACTGCCGGTGGTGCTGGTTCACGGTCTGGTGATGTCGGGCCGGGCGATGGAGCCGCTGGCGCTGGCGCTGGGTCGCGACTATCACGTACTGGTGCCGGATTTGCCGGGGTTTGGGGCCAGTGCGCTGCCTGCTTCTGCGCCGATTATGTCCGTGGATGAGCAGGCTGACGCGCTCTGGCTCTGGCTACAGCACAACGGGTTTGAGCGTGCCATCTGGGTCGGGAACTCGTTTGGGTGTCAGATTCTGGCGGCACTGGCGGTGAAATATCCGCAGGCGGTGGCGGGGCTGGTGTTGCAGGGGCCGACGGTTGATCGTCATGCCCGCAGCCTGCCGCGTCAGCTGTGGCGCAGCTGGCGTAATGGCCGCCTGGAAACGCGCCGTCCGCCGGGGCCGCTGGCCCGTATCGATTACGCTAAAGCGGGGCTATGGCGCGCCTTTGGCACGATGCGCGCCATGATGCGCGATCGCATAGAACATCGTCTGACTTACATCACTGCGCCGACGCTGCTGCTGCGCGGCTCGCGCGATCCCATCTGTCGGGCGCGCTGGCTGGATGAGCTTGCTGCCCTGATGCCGCACAGCGAACGCCTGACGCTGCGAGACGGCACCCATACGCTGCACTACGTCTATCCGTGGAGTTTCTGCAACGCCATTCGCCCGTTTCTGGCGCGTATTCAGCAGGAGAATGAGCATGAGTAAACCGCCCAAGGGCATCGCCCGTTTTGACTCGGCCGCCGCCATGCTGCTGGCGCTGGCGAATGCGCTCCACGATCGACCTTTTGCCAGCCCAAGCCAGTCACCGACGCTCGACCGGCTGCTACCCTCCTTGAACCGTCTGCCGACCGGGCTGCGCGAGTGGGGCTATGCGCTGGGCGGCATGGCCGAAGGCATCAGCCTGCGTCAGGCGGGCGAGCTGGATGTGGAAGGCATCGCAGAATGGATGGTCAGCGAGTACCCGCAGCAGGATTATCCGGCGGCGTTTATCGGCTCGTCGAACGGTGCGCTGGTGCATCTGGCGTCGGCGATGGGCGTGCCCTGGCTGCCGCAGACCTTTCTCTGTCCGGTGCGGGCGACCAACAGCGATCCTGATGATGCGATGGCGAGCTTTGAGCAGGGTAAAGAGATAGCCGCTGCACTGCTGGCCGCCTGGCCGCGGCTGGCGGTACACCATATGCATGACCCGAATCAGGATCGCTTGATGCTCGACCAGATGCGCTATTTCCGGTTAAAACTGCGCGAACTGCCGCTGGCTTTTAATGAGTTTCTGATGGGGAGCCTGCCCGCGGGTTCAACGCTGTTTATCAACCACTGCACCCGCCAGTGGCCGGTGACACGCACCAGCGATCGCTCGTTCTTTCAGTTTGGCGCGCTCGGTGGCGCAACCGAAAAAGAGTATTTGCAGGGCGGCCCGCGGGTAGCGGAATATCTGGCGCGTTACGGCATTGACCGCGAGCGCTGGACGCCGCCTGACATCACCGACCACGTACCGGAAGCGGAGTGGGGCCTGGATGGTTATCTGATTTCCCCACTGAAAAAACTGGCGGCAGCGCAGAACTGGAAACTGATGGAGATTCGTTACGAAGACCCGGAAGCGATGAGTTATGTGGTGGCGGAGATTTATCGCGACTGGTATCTGGCGGCGGGTATTTTACCGACCCGGCTGACAGTGGACAGTTTCCTGCTGATGGATCCCTGGTGTACGCAGCAGCAGCAGGCGATTCCGTTCTGGCTGGTATTCTGTACCGAACCGTCCGCAGCGGCGCTGCAACGCTTCCTGGAAAAACAGCCGCCGTTCCGCAACATCGACATGATGCTCTTTTCTCACGGTACTGAAAGCATCGGGCTGGCGGATATTGATCGCTGGCAGGCACTGTTGTCCCATGCGCGTGACGAGGGGGCATTGATTGGGGTGGATGAAGAACGGTTCCCGCGTGATTTCGCAACGTTTGCCCGCTTCGACTCGGCGCTGCGTGAACGGGCACCGCTGTTGCCACCACCGCCTCCTCTGAGTACAGAGAAGGTAATGGCCGGGATTAAACGTTACGGTGCGAAATATGGCGTCACCCTGACGGCGCTGACGTAGCCGCCGTCAGCGGTAATTATTCGCCGTCGGTAATCGGCTGGCGCACCAGCAGCAGGTAGGCGAGTGCGCCAGCCAGCGTCACACAGGCGCAAATCATCAGCGCCAGGCTGAACGATTTGGTGGTGTCGAGCACCCAGCCGGTGATGACGGGCGCGAACGAGGCGAAGATAAAGCTGGCGAAGTTCTGAATGCTGCCGACCGAGGCGGTCATGCGGGCGGTGACGTTGGCGTGGATCAGTCCCCAGCACGACGTTCCGGCAAAGTGGATGCAGAACAGCGCCATCCCGATCAGCGTCACGGCGCTGGTGGTATCGGTCGCGCGGGTCACTACCGCAGTAAACCCGGCGGACAGCAGCATCCCGCTGACGATGCAGACTTTACGGGTTTTCACTGCGTTAAAGCCACGACGCACCAGTGAATCAACCACATAGCCATTCAGCAGCATGCCCGCCGCCCCAAACAGGAACGGAATCGCCGCCAGCAGGCCGGTACTTTTCAAATCGAGATGATAGGTCGACTGCAGATAGCCCGGCAGCCAGGCGATGTAGAGCCACGCAGTGTAGTTGATGCCGCTGAAGCCAATCATCATGCCCCACATGGTGCGCTGCTTAAACAGGCCGCGCCACTCTTTGAAGCTGATCGGCTCTTTACGCGCCGCCACGCTGCCCGCCTGCAGATAGTGGATCTCTTCGGCGCTCAGGGTGTTGTTGTCGCGGTCGCGGTAGATCATATACCAGCCGATCGCGAGGAACATGCCGAGGATACCGATGGTGACAAACATGCCGCGCCAGTCCATCACCAGCATCATCGCCGCCAGAATGGGCGGTGCTACGGACAGTCCAATCATCGACGCCGCATTGAACATCCCCATCGGCATGCCGCGATCTTTAATGTTGAACCAGTCGTTGATGACTTTCACGCCGCACGGGTTCATCGGCGCTTCACCAATGCCGAGGCCGATACGCACCAGCACGAACTGGGTGAAGTTATGCACCAGACCAGAAGCCGCCTGGAACAGCGACCAGATAAACATGCCGATACCGAGCATAATGCGCGGCCCTTTACGATCCAGCAGCGCACCGCACGGCAGCTGCGCCAGGCCATACGCCAGTGAAAAAGCAGAGAGCAGGAGGCCGATTTCAGTGGCGCTCAGCCCCATCTCCTCGCGGATGGTCATATTCGCCACCGACAGCGAGCTGCGATCCAGATAGTTGATGATGGCGGCGAACAGCAGCAGCAACATCGCCGTGATCTGCACTTTGCGGATGCGCGGTGAACGCACCACGTCGCTGCGCATCGGCACGAAATCCTGGCCTGGTGGCGTGTCGCCGGTCACGCTGTCGCGGCCGGTTACTGAACTCTTTTCCATTGCACTCTCCCGAAACTGGGTACTTATCGTTATGGTGAGAAGGGGTCTGCGCGCAGCGGCAAAAGGCCGCCGTGACGTTGCAGTCGAGACTACGAGCAAAGGGTTAAGGATGTTGCAAAGATGTTTCTGAATCGTGCGGGAGCTAATGCTTTGTGGTTTTTAATCGGTTTTTAATTGTACTGACCGATTGAGCGCACCATCGAGGTTTTGGCGGTCGCCAGATGGTTATGCAGGGCGCAGAGTGCGTCGATATCCTGACGACCAATCAGCGCGGTGAGAATGGCCATATGCTCCTCCAGCGCCACAATATTGCGCTGCTTGAGATCGCTCTCATCCCACTGATAATGCGAGTGAAAGATCACCGAGATAATCTCCAGTGACTGATTAAAAAACGGGTTGTTGGCCGCGGATAAAATCAGCGAATGCATCTGGCGGTCCAGCGCGGCAAAGTGGCGATAATTACTGGCAATGGTGTCACGCATTGATCGATGACGATCCAGCAGATCCCGCGCCTGCACCCAGCGCTCATCGCTGGCGGGAAGATTGAGGAAGCGGCTCAGGGCGTGGGTTTCCAGCATCTCGCGCAGCTCAAACAGCTTCTCGGCGTAATCCTGCGTAAACTTCTTCATCCGCCACTGGCCGCGTTTCACCGGCTCCAGCAGGTCATAGCGCATAAAGCGCAGCAGAAACTCGCGTACCACTACCGGACTGACCTTCACCTGCTGCGCCAGTTGCAGCTCGCTGAAGGTGTCGCCTGGCACCAGCTGCCGCTGATTAATCATATTAAAAAACATCTGCTCGAAGTGGCTGGCCTGCTGCTCAATCGGCGGCGTTAAGGCGCTAAAGCCGTCATCATCGCGCGGTTCACGTACGATAACGTAAGTCTGATCGACTTTATCCAGCACGCCGCACTGATGCAGATAGTGCAGGGTATGACGCACTGTGGTGCGGCTGATATTGAACATCTCGGCCAGCGCCGCCTGCGGCGGCAGGGGTGAACAGATGTGGCGCTGAGCAATGCTCTCCAGCATCTGGTTGATCACGTTCTGACGCAAATTCTGGCTGTGACTCATCTCACTCTCCGGTTTTTTATGCATTAAAAACCATTCAAAGCCCAAAAAAATCGCCGTGCTTCACACTTCCCGCAAACGAACGCCGCGCGGCGAGCAGGATTCGCCATAACTGCCAGCAGGACAACCGGAGAATCACCATGACAACAATGAAAGCACTGGTCATCGCTGAACCACGTAAGATGGTCTGGGCGACTCGCGACACCCCAACGCCTGCCGCGGGCGAGGCGCTGATTAAAATCCTTACCGCCGGGATCTGCGGCACTGATATCCACGCCTGGTCCGGCAATCAGCCGTTCTTCAGCTATCCACGGGTGCTGGGCCATGAAATCTGTGCGGAAGTGGTGGCGCTGGGCAGTGGCGCTGAGGGCTTTCAGCCGGGCCAGCGGGTAGCATTGATGCCCTACATCTCCTGCCTGCGCTGCGACGCCTGCCAGAGCGGCAAAACCAACTGCTGTGAGCAGATCTCGGTGATTGGTGTGCATCAGGATGGCGGTTTCTGCGACTATCTAAGCGTACCGGTCAGCACCCTGCTGGCGGTAGATGAGGTGGCACCGGAAGCAGCCGCGCTGATTGAGCCGTTTGCCATCAGCGCTCATGCGGTGCGGCGTGCCGGAATCGGGGCGGATGAGCAGGTGCTGGTAGTGGGTGCCGGGCCGATTGGACTGGGTGTCGCCGCTATTGCCGCCGCCAGCGGCGCACAGGTGGTCGTCGCGGATACCAGCGAATTCCGTCGCCAGCATGTTGCGGACCAGCTCGGGCTGGCGGCACTGAATCCGGCTGATGAGGTGTTCGATAATGCGTTGCGCGAGCAGTTTGGTGGCCGTCTGGCGCTGAAAGTGATCGACGCCACCGGCAATCCTGCGGCGATGAATAACGCGGTCAACCTGATGCGACACGGCGGAACCATCGTCTATGTCGGTCTGCACAAAGGCGATCTGGTCATCCCGGACAGTGAATTCCACAAAAAAGAGGCCACGCTGATGGGCAGCCGCAACGCCACCCGTGAAGACTTTGATCGGGTGCGTGCGTTAATGGCCAGCGGCCAGCTGCGCGCCGACATGATGCTGAATCACCATCTGGCTTTCTCCACGCTGGATGAAACCTTTGAGGTGCAGGTCATCAACAATCGCGAACTGATCAAAGGCGTGATTCACTTCGACAGGTAACGTGATTCAGGGCGCGGTGAGGGTCTCAAAGAAGTGCGCCCGCACCGCGTCGGCATCCACGCCGAGCGCAATACGCTGGGCGGGCAGACCGGCAAACGGATCGGCTCGTGATGCCAGCGCGTTCAGTTTACGCACTGTCTGACCGCAGGCGATGCCCTCGGTAATCACCCGCAGCGGGCTTTCGGTGAGCGTAAAGGCCTGCGGCAGCGTCAGCCAGGCCACCGCCAGGGTGTCGTGCAGCGCCATGCCCGCAAAACCCTCTTTTGCCAGGCTGTAAGCCAGGTAAGGGCGACAGATCGCGCTCAGCACCGGCTGATTCAGACGCTGAACCTCTTCGCCGCTGATCAGCACCTTGTGCGTGACATCCAGCGGGATCACCACCACGTTCAGCGCCGAGGCAAGTACCTGATCGGCGGCGTGCGGATCTTTCCAGATATTGAATTCACTGAAGGGCGTCACGTTGCCGCTGTGGCCGTCGGTGCCAAACGCACCGCCCATAATCACCAGCTCTTTCACCAGCGGAATAATATCCGGTGCCTGATTAATGGCCGTGGCGATATTGGTCAGCGGACCAATCGCCACCAGGGTGATCTGATGCGGCTGCCCCCGCACGCTGTCGATAATAAACTGCACCGCGCCCGGTGCCTGATCGCTAAACGCATTATCAAACGCATCGCCCAGCCCATCTTCCCCGTGCAGCCTGGCGGGCGCAGAGGGGGCCAGCGCCAGCGGCCGTGAACAGCCGCGCCAGACCGTCGCGCTAATCGCCATTTTATCGCAGAATAGACGGGCATTTTTCACCGCCTGACCCACCGCCACGTTGCCAAAAACCGTGGTAATCCCCAGCAGATGCTGCGTCCGCGCCGCATAAGCCAGCGCAAAGGCGTCATCCACGCCGATATCAGTATCAAAAATCAGGGTACGCATAGGCTCTCCGCAACAGGCTGTAAACCTTCAGCATTACCCCGGTAATAGTCACATCGTCAAGCGATTCAGCCGCCCTGCGCGCACTCTTGCCAGCCCGAAACGGGCGTCGTATTATCACCGGCTCAAGGTGATGGCGTGCCACCTTTCCCAACCGCCGGTGGGCTTAACACCGGCTGATGACGCCTGACACTCAATCCTTTCGCGGGAGCTAAGGTGTCAGGCGCAGTTTATCTCTGCCCTCCCCCCAGCCCCGCATTACTCTGTAATCAGGAGCAAGACATGTTTAAACCGTTACTGGCTGTGATGATCGGCGGCTCTGCCGGCTGCGTACTGCGCTGGCTGTTCGCGATGCGTTTTAATGCACTCTTTCCCAACCTGCCACCCGGCACGCTGCTGGTGAATCTGATCGGCGGTCTGGTCATCGGCGGGGCGATGGCCTGGTTTGTCCGCCATCCCGACATCGACCCGATCTGGAAACTGTTAATCGTCACCGGACTCTGCGGCGGGCTGACGACGTTCTCCTCTTTCACTGCGGAATTAATGGGGTTGCTACAATCAGGGAAGTATTTCTGGGCGATGGCCAGCGCGCTGGTGCATGTGATTGGCTCGCTGCTGATGGCGTTTGCCGGTTTCGCACTGGTCACGCTGCTGGGTTGACCCGGTGCGCGTCATACCGCTTACGAGATGCTGATTTCGGGCATCAGCGCCGTGCATCGGATAATGCGCGGCGCTGACGCTGAACCTCACCGATTATTCCGGACGATTAAGGAGCCGAGCAATGCGAACCAATCCCACCTTCCTTAACCTGGTGTTGTTAAACGGTGAACCCGGCCAGAAGCTCCAGGCGGCGCGTGACGCCGGTTTTGATCAGGTCGAGATCTGGCGCGAGGATGTCGACGCGTATGAAGGCGGTGCAGCGGCACTGGCTGAGATCAGCGCACGACAGGGACCCGGCTTTACCAATCTGCAGGTGCTGCGTGATTTCACCGGCGCACCCAGCGCGCTGCGATCTCAGAAGCGCGAAGAGCTGCGCCAGTTTATACAGATTGCCCAGGCGCTGGGCTGTGACACCATTCAGGCACCGGCCAGCACCCGTGAAGATTGCTGTGCCGATCAGATTGACGATGACCTGCGCTGGATGGCCTCTGAAGCTGCGCGATACAACATGCGCATTATGTATGAGCCGATGGCCTGGTGCAGCGTAGATAACACGCTGCCGCTGGCGTGGCAGCGATTGCAGCGGCTCGATCAGCCCAATATCGGGCTGGTGGTCGATCTGTTCCATATCTGTGCGCTGGGCGGTGATGCCTCCCATCTGGATAACATTCCCGCCGATCGCATCTATGAAGTGCAGCTGTGTGACATGGCCGCCGTTCCCGCGCAGGATAAGCAGAGCCTGATGGCGATGGCGAAGCACCAGCGTCTGCTGCCCGGCGATGGGATTATCGACGTTGAGCGCTTTGTCGATAAGCTCAAAAGCGCGGGCTATCAGGGACCGGTGGGGATTGAAGTCTTTAACGATGCGCTGAAACGCCTGCCGCCCGACGTGGCTGCCCGCCATGCCTGGCAGGCGTTAACGCGCTACTGGGGTTAATCCTGTAAGCACTGCCCGATAAACGCGGCGGCGTGCATGGCACCCTGAACAGAAATGGTGTGGCCGGTGGCGGGTTCAAAGCGCGCGTCGACCGGCACCGCTGCGGCTCGCAGCCGGGCCGCCGCAGATTCGCTCTCCTGCCACGGGATGACTTCATCGGCCTGACCGTGGATCAGCAGCGCGGGCACATGAGCCTGCGGGGTTAATTCGCCGTCAACCGCCAGGCGACCGGAAAAGGCGACCACGCCCGCCAGCGGATAACGGCCAGACGCCAGCGCATCCAGCGCCATGATCGACCCCTGAGAGAAGCCCACCAGCACCACATCCTGCCAGCGGTCGGCAAAGCCGTGCTGCGCGACGATTTCGCTGAGGGTCGCATCAAACGCGGCCCGTGCCGCCCGAACCCGACCAGGCCGGTTCTCTGGCGTCACGTCTGCCAGGCTGAACCACTGCCAGCCAAAACCGGCGGGGAAACGTTCAGGTGCATTAGGAGAGGCAAAAACCACATCCGGCAACAGCGTCGCCCAGTGACGGCCAATCGGTGCCAGATCGTCGCCGTTACTGCCCACGCCATGCAGAAAAATCACCAGTGCTTTTGCCATCATTGCTCCATTTATAAACCGTATTCACTCAGATCAGGACCCGCCGGAACGATGCCGTTCGGGTTCAGCGCCTTGATCGAGTAGTAACCCTGTTTGATATGGTCAATGTTGACCGTTTCACGTACGCCAGAGACCGACAACATGCTCTTAAGATAGCGGTTCAGCAGCGTATAGTCGCGGATCCGGCGCAGGTTGCATTTGAACAGGCCATGATAGGCGACGTCAAAGCGAATCAGGGTCACAAACAGCCGGATGTCGGTTTCCGTCAGCCGTTCACCCAGCAGGAAAGTACGACCATCGCTGAGCAGCGCCTCCAGTTCATCGAGCTGGCTGAAAACGTCATTAAACGCCTGCTGATAGCTGACTGAGGTGGTGGCGAAGCCCGCGCGATAAACACCGTTATTCAGACGCGGATAGAGGCTCTCATTCAGCGCATCAATCTCCGCACGCAGCGCGGCGGGATAAAGGTCGATGCGGTTATCGGCCAGATCGCCAAAGCCGCTGTTAAACATGCGCACAATGTCCGCAGACTCGTTGCTGACGATGGTGGCGGTTTTTTTGTCCCATAGCACCGGCACAGTGGCCCGTCCGGTATAGTCGGGCGCGACGCGGGTATAAATTTCATGCAGGTATTGCGCGTTATTCAGCGGGTCCGCCTGCGCGCCGGGAAAGTTGCCGAAGCGCCAGCCCTGAGCGCCAAGCTGCGGCTCGACCACCGTCACGCCGATCAGCGATTCCAGCCCCTTGAGCTTACGGGCGATCAGCGCACGCGACGCCCATGGACAGATCAGCGCTACATAGAGGTGGTAGCGATCGGGTTCGGCGGCGAATGCCGTGGAGCCATCGCTGCTGATAAAATGCCGGAAACCGGACGTCTGACGGACGAAGCCGCCCTGTTTATCGGTAGCCTGCACCGGATGCCAGTCACTACTCCATTTGCCTTCTACTAACATCGCGCGACTCCTCTCTGTTTTGAGAAGCAGCTTAACTGATGACTAAACGGCTGATAATCCGGTTATAAAGACAATCATTTCTTCCATTATGGAAGAAATCCCACGGGCGGGAAGTGGGTAAAGTGGCTCACCAGAAAGTCGATGAGCAGGCGCGCCCGGTGCGCCAGATGACGGGCGGGTGGATAGACCACAAACAGGCCCAGCGGCGGCGTGTCGAAGTTATCCAGCAGCCGGACAATATCACCCTGTTGCAGCGCAGGAGTGGCGATGAAACCGGGCAGACGCGCAATACCTAATCCGGCCATCACTGCCTGCAGACAGGCTTCGGTGTTGGCAAAGCGCAGACGGCCCCGAACCGGCATGGTGACAATCTCGTTGCTGCCGTCACCGCTGACAAACGGCCAGTGCCAGGGATCGCGGAAATTGGTGTCGATAATGCACTGGTGCTGCGCCATGTCCCGCCAGTGCTGTGGCGTACCGAACTGCTCAAGATAGATCGGTGAGGCCGCTATGCGGACATGCACGTCGCCCAGCTTGCGCGCGACCAGACTGCTGTCGCTGAGGTTGCCGATGCGGATCGCCATATCAAATCCCTCATCGACGATGTTCACGGCCCGGTCGGAAAAGCTGACATCCAGTTCAATCAGCGGATAGCGCCGGGCAAACGCCACCAGTACCTGAGAGAGCACCGCCGTGCCAAAGGAGCCAGGCGCGCTGATTTTCAGCCGGCCGGTAGGTGTGGTGGCGCTTTCACGCACGCTGGCATCCAGCGTCTCAAACGCATCGAGCAGGTTTTTAACCCGCTCATAATAGCTGCGGCCAACGTCGGTGGGCGAGAGGGCGCGCGTGCTACGCTTAAACAGCTGGACGCCGAGCTGCTGCTCCAGCTTTGAAACCAGTTTAGAAGCCTGACTGCTGCTGGTACCGAGACGCAACGCTGCCGCTGAAAAGCTGCCGGTTTCCAGCACCGTGACAAACATCCGGTCACAATCGAGTCGATCCATGGCGAAGTCCTGTGGAAGTAAAGTCGCAGTATAGAAGCTGCAGTCAGGCGATGCAGCCTTCACTTTGCGTGCCTTAACCCTTTCGCTGGCGCGGAGAGACAGCCCTGGCATTGAGCGCCATCCTCGGGGCTGGTCTCGACGATCCATAGAGCAGATCGTTGCAGTATTTCTCAGGTGATTATCTCTCGCTAGTCGTGCATATAATGTGTGTCGCCTAAGGTTTTAATGGTAAAAATTCCATCATGGTAATGCAAAATTGTCAGACTGACATTGCCGATACTTTCGCCATGATATTGCTCAGGTGTAAAGAGAGAAAGCAGGGTAGGTATGGCGCTTCCATGAGATATGACCAGACTATTTCCGCCCCCTTTTTCTGCTGTTTCTTTTACAATTTTCTCGATCCCTTCCCTTAGTCTGGCGGTGATTTGCGCATAATTTTCTGCCATTCCAGTCTTGTCGTTATGAGCAATCGCATCGGCGATTTCTTTGTCACTCATTCTGGCGGTAAAGTTTTCCCATGTTGACCAGTCTTTTTTGAACTCCACATGCTTTGCAGCAAAAAGAGGCTGCCACAATTCCGCATCATCACGTCCTTCGAATCCCCCATATCCCCACTCTCTGAGCTCTGTTAACTCAGTAACATCAGGCTTGCTGGGGCTTTTGTTTTCAGCAAGGATTATCCGGGCCGTTGCTCGCGCTCTGCCAGCATCACTGCTAAAAGCCGTTTTAAAATCGACATTTGATAATCCTTTTCCTGCACGTGTTGCCTGAGAAATCCCTTTTTCAGTGAGCGGCGAATCACTCCATCCCTGCACCTGACCTGTAAGATTGAAAAGCGTTTGCCCGTGACGAACCAGATAAATGTAAACATCAGTGGCATTGGCCAGAGGAGAAAATAAAAAAATTAAACAAATCAATAAGAAATTAGCCTTTTTCATAAGTCTTGCCTTAAATATTTCTTTTATTAATTGTGTGCCAGTAAAAAGATGCTTTACTTGTGGTCGCCAGAAAGCATGCAGAAGACAGAGCATGCTTCTGATGTTATTGATAGGGATGCGGTCGTATCATATTAACTCTTATCGTGTAACAACTGATATAACAAGAGAAACTCTTCACTCAGAATTTTGAAATTTTCTGCACTCATCATTTGATCTTCGGCATGAACCAGGATTAAAGAGAGGTGATTCACATTTTCTTCCATCTCTTTCTGAACGAGCCGGGCATGGACCGCATGACCGAGATTATAATTTAACTTACCCTTTTCAATTAAATCGCGAGCCTGGTTGAATTTTTTCTGTCTGGCATGCTGAATGGCTTCGACGAAACATGAGCGTGCATCACCAACATGGCATATCATTTCAAAACAGATTTGTTCTGTGTCCATCAATTTTCTCCAAGAATTTTCAATGTCTGAAGTAATATCTTTTCACCATCCATCATTCCGTAATCCATCGTATCTATCACTCTGACTGGAATGTCTTTTGCAGCCGCCTTTACTTTATCCTGTAAAAAGCGCACCTGTGGACCCAGTAATATAATATCGGTATTGGCGAGATGGTCGCTAAGAGCCTGCTCAGGAATTGCTTTAATTGAGACGTCAGCATTAATCTTTGCCGCAGCCTCTGTCATTTTTTTAACCATAATACTGGTCGACATGCCTGCTGAACACATTAGTAGAATATTTTTCATTTTGAATAACCTTGTTTATTGTTGAGATTACGACCATTACTGGAAATAACATTTTGATACCAATGAAAGCTATCTTTTTTATAACGATTCAGTGTTTTAACAGCATTATCATCCCGATCAACGTAGACGAATCCATAACGTTTCTTATAACCGTTGCTGGTGCTCATCAGGTCGATAAAAGACCAGGGGTAATATCCCAGAACGGGTACGCCATCGGTGATGGCTAACTGCATTTGATAAATATGTTTTTGAAGGTAGTCGATACGGTAAATGTCATTGACCTGCCCATCGATCAACGTATCGCACGCGCCAAGGCCGTTTTCAGTGATTATGAGTGGAAGCTGGTAACGGTCAAACAACCTACGGCAGGCGATTCTTAACCCAACCGGATCAATCTCCCAGTCCCAGTCATTACGCTCCAGATAAGGGTTGCTGTCACCGGCGTAAAGACCTGGAAAACGAGGGTAGGTAAAACCTCCTTTTTTTCCATCACGATTAAAGCCAGGCTGAATCCCCTTATCATTTAACGGACAGGCTTTGGCAACATCACTCTGGTAATAATTAAATGCAATAAAATCAGGCTTCACAGACGTCAGTTCGTCAAGTTCTGACTGTCGTAAACGAATATCTAAACCGCGTTGCGCGAAAAAAGTGACGACAGCAGTGTTTTGTCGGCCCAGGCAAAGTAAATCAAGAGGATAAAACGTTCGGAATTCATCTTCATTCAGTGCTGCCATAATATCAAGTGGCGCACAGGTTGCCGGATAAGCAACCGCATAGCCAATGCAGGGGCCGATTTTCGCATTGGGTAATAGTTCACGACCTAAGCGGATAACTCTGGCATTTGCGAGTGCCATAACCCGGCTGACCTGAAAACGCCAGGCTTCCACCTCTACACCGGCTGGCACTCCACCAATTAAATCGGGATAGAGCACGACATTATTTGATTCACACAGGGTCATAAACCAGTTAACCCGATCACCAAACGCCTTGAAGCAGGTGGCTGCAAAACGTAAAAAATGTTCTATCATCTCATCGCCATACCAGCCGCCGAAACATTCCTGCAGGGCCTGAGGATGATCAAAATGATAGAGCGTAATCAGAGGTTCAATACCATTCCTAATCAGTTCGTCGATAAGCCGGTTATAAAAAGCTATACCAGGTGGGTTAATGTTAACGCCATCCGGATAAATACGCGTCCATGCCACAGAAAAACGATAGGACTTCAGCCCCAGTTCCTTCATTAATCCCACATCCTCATGGAAGCGATGAAAATGGTCTGATGTGACGGTGGTATCATGGAACGCATTGGAAAAATTCCTGCTGTCCTGCACTGAAACTCCTTTTCCTTCCTCATGAATTGCACCTTCAACCTGATACGCGGCTGTGGCCGCTCCCCATAAAAAATTAGTGGGGAAATTATTTAATTTGATATGTTCCATTAATTGCTTTCCTCATCCTGTAACAGAGTGTCCTGCTGTTCCTTTAAATAGAGTTGCTTGTCCGCCAGACGAAAAAACGGAAAGTAGATCAACATGGAGATAACAACGATCATGAATGACCAGAGCGTTGTATTCATGCTGCCACCCGTCATTAAGAAACCGACAATAAAAGTAGGCGTAGTCCAGGGCAGGTTTGCGACATGAGGCATGTCTATAATGCCATGCTGCATTAACAGGAAAGTGCTGCCAGCAATCAGCCCTGGTGTCAGAATAAAAGGAAGCATAAATAATGGGTTGAAGCATAAGGGGGTGCCAAAAATGATGGGCTCATTGATATTAAACAGTCCCGGGCCCAATGACATTCTGCCCAGTTTCTTGAAGTACTGGCTTTTAGCCAGAAACGACATCAGCACCACCAGGCCCAGCGTTGCCCCTGTACCGCCCGCCCATACCATTGCATCCGTTGCATTTGTTGCAGCAAACATCAGTTGCTCACCGGTCTGAAAAGCCTTTTCATTCAACGCACCATTCTGCATCAGAAAAGGCATAGCAATGCCAATAACAACCTGAGAATTAATACCGCAGAAAAAGACCAGCGCGCACAGCATGTGGTAAAGAGCATAGCCTGGTGCGGAATTCAGCACATAAGTGACAGGTGACAGTAAGTACGCTACAGCTACGTTGATATTAAAGTGAAAAAGAACAACCAGCAGGCTTAAAATCGCCAGCAAAAAGAGTGCGGGCAGTAACGAGGTGAACGACTCGCTTACTGCGTCAGGAACTCCTTTTGGCATGCGTATTGTGATATTTTTCTGTTTAAAGAGTGAGAGTGCCTTTATTGTGACAAAGGCGATAAGAATCGCACTGATCAGGCCTGACGTTCCCAACCCGTCAATATTGAGCTGATACTCATTACCGTTAACTAATTGATACTGGCTGAGAACAAAAAGACTAACGGACGTTGCAATAGTAACAAATATATCCTGTTTATATTCAAGGGCACCGTAGTAAGCCACGCTGGCGGCTGTCAGCAACCCCATGATTCCGGTAGTAGAATTAAATATGGTATCAAAAATAGGTGCGGCTGGTGCCATAAAGTGTGCCAACGGCTCCCATGGAATATTTGACAATAAAATAGATGTGCTGCCGATAATCAATAACGCCATACAGGCGCACATAGCATTACGAATGACAATCAGCGCCCGATTACTTCCAATCCTTGTCACGATCGGCATCAGGTGATTTTCCAAAAAAGCCGTAGAACTGCGCATGTTACTCTCCAGTTTTTTGCATATTTGAATAGGCTTTACAGTCTTGAACGCAAAATTTAAGGTGAAAAATACGCACCCTGGTGACCAAAGATTGTATTCGAACGGCAGTTGCGCAGGCTTACACACTTTTGCCACAATAGTGGCGGCATTTTTTAAAAAGGATCAATCTTCAGACTGGAATGTCTCACGAGTAAGCAATTTTATCAGCGTGTTGTAGGTAGGGTTCTTATCCAGTGCGGCTAACTTCTTACTATTATCCATAAGTGAAATAAGCCCCTCATGCAGGCACTGTAATGGTTCTTTTTCTCCTTTTCGTATATTAAGCATGAAAATATAGCGAACTTCGTGTCTGTCCCAGCTAATAGATTTTTTAAGGAGTGCGACAGCGACAAATGTTGTGTTACCACAGGGATGTAAAGGGTGTGGAAAGGCAATAGCATTTCCGAATGCTGTGGCAGACAATTTTTCGCGCTCGATAATTTTTTCAAGAAAATCGGAGCCGACTGCGACATACTCAGTTACTCGCTGACAAAGTTCCTCCAGTAGTTGATAGCGCTCAGTACTTTTCAGATCGGTAAAAAAAAGTTTTGGACTAAAAAATCGGCTAATTGACGGGTGGGCGGGCGCTTGTCTACTCATCCATTGCGCTAATAGATTTAGATCTCCTTCTCCAAGAAAACAGGTGGTGCGTATTAAAGGCAGCCCGATTTTAAAAGGTATATCAACAGTTGAGATGACAACGTCATAATCTTTTAAATCTGCATCTAACAATTCATAGAGCTGTACAACGTTAATCTTGCCAATCGAATGCGTGAAGCGCCTTTTTATTTTGTTGAGTAACAGCTGTGAACTTCCCATTCCGCTGGCGCAGACAAGCATAAGATTATAAGGATGTGGCTGAAAACCTTTGCGTTCAAAAGCTAAAGTAAAATGAATGGCAAGATACCCTATTTCTGCCTCATTTAGTTGCAACATCGTTTCCTGCTGGATAATACTTCCAGCCAGGATTGCCATCTCAAATGCTTTGACACACTCGCTTTTGATTTCCTCCAAAAGTGGGTTATTGATTTTTAGCCCCAGGTTTAAGCGGTCCATCATAGGTATAATATGAAGCGTCAGTAATTGAAAAAGCTCAAAATCTTCTGAGAAATCAATTGAAAATTCCTTGTTAATATTGTAGGTGATTTTTTCGAATAAATGGATAATGTCAGAGGATAATGTAACATCATAGTTATCGATCTTCCGCTTTCCGGCCAGGTGAATGGCAATGAAATATTGCTCACTCTCAGGAAACTTGATCGCAAAAGAGCGCTCACAGTTATCGATAATTTGCCTGGCTATTCGGTATTCATCACGCATTTTAAGTGCCGGTGCATTTACAGGATGATCATTATAATCAACACCTTGATCAATACGCATTAGTGCTATTTCAATATGTATAATAAGATTGTGGAATCCGGTATCTGTCAGCTGGAAATTATTATCCTGTAAGCAATCTCTGAGGATTTTAGCAATTTTCTGTCGTGATGTTTTAGTACTTGTGCTGGAAGGGAGATGTGCATTGTTATAGATGAAATATTTGGCTATGGCATGACGGATATTCAGCTCGCTTCCGATCAATTTTACCCCATATGCTGTTTTCATGTGCAGGCAGAGATTAAAGGTTTTTATTTCTTTGCGAACCTCTTTTATACAGTTGTTTAATGTTGATCGACTTATATACATTTCATCTGCCAGATCATTTAACTTAATGTATTCTTTTCGTGAAAGTAACTGGCGAATGATATAATCTACGCGACGCTGAAAAAAGATGGGTGAAACAAATTGATGGCGATGGTCATCCTTTTTCAATTTATTAAGTAGGCTGCTATATTTTTCCTTGTTCAGTATCACCAGTTGATAACCTTTTCCCGGATGCGATTTAATTTCTACACCATTGTCGTACAGCATGCTTTTGTAGGCTGATAAATCATTGCGTAATGTGCGAGGTTTTATCTGCAGGCTCTCACAAATTCTGACACTGGATAACGGGGTTTTAGCCTCGGATAGCAATCTGAGTAAAAAGCTTATACGATCATAATAGTGATGAGCCATTCTTGAACTTTCCAGTTATTTTTAAAGCTTAGTCATGACCGGAGCCATCCTGGTGATTTACTTAATCTAAGTCGAGAGTGCCATAACTGCCTGTATTGATACTACCTTTAACTGTTACCATGAATTTTTAGTGGCAATATCTGTACGTGGACTCCTAAATTAGTAGTATGTTATTAATGAAAATAGTGAATGTTGATAAAGTTAATCAGTTCGATTTCGACGGTCAGACATAAATGCCATACTGATCACAGTGTATTAATGGTGGTTCAGTAGATTATGATCTGCTGCAATGATAAATTGTGAGCCAGCGCGCAATAATAAAATCTTTTTATACGTTTATTCTTTTCATCTTGATGGTAATCAAGAAAAGGTACATTGCCTGGTCAGTATGCTTATTCTTATGAAAGCGAAATTTGTCAGAAACATACATAGATTTAAGCTCATGTGCAGGAATATTAATGTTTAACAAAGATTGTGAATTTTTAACATAATGATGCGCCATGAATGTGTTAATACGCTACTTTAGCGGGCCAGTCATAAAAAGTTTTCAGATTGAAGAAATGTAGGTGAAGGTCATGCTGATCGGAAGAAAGTGATAAATCAGAAGAATGTTATTCAGAGTGAATCAGCTATGCGCTACAAAATCGGTGGCCGAGTGATTTATGATGCCACAGACAACACACTCACGCTTCCGGATTGTAATGAGCCGGACAGCCAGCTCTCAATCACTGCTGGCGCGCTGCTTTATTATTTCCTGCACCACACTGAACTTGTAAGCCGCAATCAGGTCCTTAAAAAAGTCTGGGACGACAATGGATTAACGTCATCGAATAGTAATCTGAATCAGTATCTGAGTATGTTGCGTAAAACTTTGCGCCATTATGACGTGGATAATATCATCGTCAGTGTTTCGCGGGGTTTTCTGCAACTTAACCCTGATATTGTTATCGAGCCACTTACGATTGAGTCTGTTCCCTTGACAGAAACACCACCCGAGCCAATTTCAACGCCTCTGCCTTCGATTTCATCTAAGGTAAAGGTCGTTATCCCACCTTCTGGTGAGACACAGGCCAGATACTGGTATCTGGCAGGTAGCATCTTGCTAAGTATTGCAATGTTGTTAGTTATTTTTACGCTAATGAACAGGAATACGTTACGCGTGATGAATTTTACCCGGATCAGCGCGCAGCCATGCGAGCTGCTGGCCAGTGACGAAATGCTGCATTCAGTCGCCACCGCTATTTATAGGAAAAACTTTGAAGTCGTTCGTCAGCGTTTAAACCTGGCGTGCCATAAGGGGGAACATTTTGTTTTTTTCTACAGCGACAGGCTTGAAACTAATGGCCTTGGTCGACTTTTTCTTGCCCGTTGCGCCATCCATGAAGCTCAGCCATTCAGCTACTGCGATAACTATTTTTACTATGCATGGAAATCGCAATGAAAGTCACTCCGCGTGCTTTTTTTATGTTTTCTGCTTTAGCGTTTGTAGCTGCAACTGGATTCAGTATCGGGAAGTTATTTATCGCATCACGCGTCGGGATGATGAGTTGCTCTTCCAAAACTATTATGCGGTTTGAAAACATGGAAGATGAAAATGTTAATGGTAACGTTTACTTCAACTTTGGGCCTGAGGGAAAAGGTTCAATGGTCGTTGAGGGCTATACGGACTCCGCGACTGGTTCGCATTATTTACAGCGTTACGTGACATTCAGTTATTCCAGCAGGCGTGTTTCAGCAACAGATCGCCAGTATCGTATTAGCCAGTGGAAATCCAGCGCGTCGCCTATCGATGAATCTCCAGATGTTATCTTCGATTACTTTATGCTGGAGATGTCAGATAGCCAGGATGGACTGTTTCTGAATGCTCAGAAACTCAATGATAAGACGATTTTACTTAGCTCTATTAACTCCCCGCTTTTTATTTGCGCCCTGAGATCGGGCAGCAAAATCGATTAATCTCTCCATCTTTTATTGCCATGCAGACTGGCTAACATAAACCGCACTTTTTGCATTTACCCTTCTGATTAAAGTATGACTTTCACCACAGTTCCCGGATATCCAGATAACACTGAGCGCACACAAATTGATCAGAATTTTTACATCAAAATTGCTTTCTCATACTTATCAAAAGAACGCGCTATTTGTGTTGATGTCCTGAAACTCTGGCAGGACAAAAGCATGAAAAAGCGGCCTTAAAAGGCTAATTTGCAGAGTTAAATTCTGAAAATAACCAGCCATCAAACTTAAATTTCACTTTACCCCTTGCTGCCTATAGTGGGTCCGAGCGCCGCTTCAATCGGTATATGTCGATTAGCAGCGGTTTCCCGACTTACAAATTTGCTCCGGAGGAGAAAAGCATGGGTGATGCATTAGGGCTAATTGAAACCAAAGGTCTGGTGGCTTGTATTGCAGCAGCGGATGCCATGTGCAAGTCCGCCAATGTTGAGCTGATTAGCTATGAAAATATTGGTTCAGGCATGGTCACTGTCATGGTGAAGGGAGATGTCGGTGCGGTGAAAGCAGCGGTTGATTCCGGCGTTGAATCCGCTCAGCGCACCGGAGAAGTGATGACGTCGCTGGTTATTGCGCGACCGCATAACGACATCAATAAAATCGTCATTAAACACAAGGCTTGAGGACAGGAGAACGCACATGGGTGATGCATTAGGGTTAATTGAAACTAAAGGTTTGGTGGCCTGCATTGAAGCAGCAGATGCAATGTGTAAAGCAGCCAATGTCGAGCTGATTGGTTATGAAAATGTTGGCTCTGGCCTGGTCACCGCGATGGTGAAAGGTGATGTTGGTGCCGTAAAGGCGGCGGTGGATTCCGGTATGGAGTCGGCGCAACGCATCGGAGAAGTGGTGACATCGCTGGTTATCGCTCGCCCGCATAACGATATCAACAAAATTATCGCGCAATATCAAATGGCGGAATTACCGGAGCAAATCAGATGAAAGAAGCACTTGGATTGATTGAAACCAAAGGTCTGGCGGCCTGTATTGAAGCGGCAGATGCCATGTGCAAGGCCGCCAACGTCGAGTTGATTGGCTATGAAAATGTTGGATCCGGATTGGTTACAGCCATGGTGAAAGGTGATGTCGGTGCGGTGAATGCCGCCGTGGACTCTGGCATTACGGCAGCAAGGCGCGTTGGGGTAGTGGTTGCCTCTCGCGTCATTGCCCGGCCGCATCACGATATCGAAAAGATTGCGTCTCAGCACAAAGCCTGATCTGACAGTTGGCCGCGCCATCTCAAGACTTTTAAAGGATAGAATCATGAGTGAACTGGATAACGATTTGCAATCCCGACAGCATGCCCGGCATCTGGTGCGTAATGCTAAAAAGGCACAGGCTATTCTGGCTACTTTCTCGCAGCAGCAAATAGACGCCATTGTAAAAAACGTGGCTCAGGAGGCGGCGAATCAGGCCGAGATGCTGGCGAAAATAGCCGCAGAAGAAACCGGTTTTGGCAACTGGCAGGATAAGGTGCTGAAAAACCGTTTCGCCTCGCTACGTGTTTATGACGCCATCAGGGATATGAAGACCGTCGGCATCATTCATGACGACCCTGTACAAAAAGTGATGGATGTGGGCGTGCCACTCGGGGTGATCTGTGCGCTGGTGCCCTCGACTAATCCAACCTCTACAGTCATCTACAAAACGCTGATTGCGCTGAAATCAGGCAACGCGATTATCTTTTCTCCTCATCCCGGCGCACGTCAGTGCAGCTGGAAAGCCATTGAAATTGTTAAACGCGCTGCAGAGGCGGCAGGAGCACCGGCCGGTAGCGTTGACGGCATAAGTCAGTTAACGCTTGAAGCCACCTCAGAACTGATGCACAGCAAGGACGTCTCGCTGATTCTGGCGACCGGTGGTGAGGGGATGGTGCGCGCAGCTTATGCTTCCGGCACCCCAACCATCAGCGGAGGGCCAGGGAATGGTCCGGCATTTATCGAACGCAGCGCTGATATTCATCAGGCAGTGAAAGACATCATCACCAGCAAAACCTTTGATAATGGCGTAATCTGCGCCTCTGAGCAGTCAGTCATCGTCGAACGCTGTATTTACGACGATGTTTATCGCGAGCTGGAAGCTCAGGGCGCGTATTTTATGAACGAAAATGAGGCGCAGCAACTGGCGGCCCTGCTACTGCGTCCGAACGGCGCTATCAACCCCAAAATGGTAGGTAAAACAGCTGTCTGTCTCAGCCAGATGGCCGGATTCTCTGTCCCGACGACGACCCGCGTGTTGATTGCCGTGCAGACCCTCGTTTCACATAGCAATCCATACTCGCGTGAAAAATTGTGCCCGGTGCTCGGTTTTTACATTGAAGAGGATTGGAAGGCTGCCTGCCATCGCGTAGTGGAACTGCTTACCAACGAAGGGCTTGGCCATACGCTGGTGATCCACACGCGTAACCGGGATGTGATTCGTCAGTTCTGCCTCGAAAAACCCGTTAATCGCATTCTGATCAATACTCCGGCGGCGCTGGGAGGCATCGGCGCGACCACCAATATCACGCCAGCCCTGACCCTCGGCTGCGGCGCGGCAGGCGGAGGGTCCAGCTCTGACAACGTCGGGCCAATGAACCTGCTCAACATCCGCAAAGTGGGCTATGGCGTGCGCTCCATTGATGAACTCCACGCGCCAGTCAACGGCACGCAATCGCATCCGACTCCTGTCAGCGCAGCCGATAACCCGAATCACAGCATCTTAAACGATGAGCGCTTTCATTCCTCAACATCGGTGATAACCAGCCCAGCATCTGATACTGGCCGGGCAGATGACCGTTTTGCCACCACTAACGTTGGTATAGCAGACGAAATCAGTGAGCAAAATGTGGAACGCGTTATTCGTCAGGTGCTTGAACGCCTTGTTAAATAAACTACTGATATAAGGCGATAAAATGATGCTTGCAAAGGTAGTCGGTCATGTCGTCGCCACGCAAAAGTGCGATGAGCTACGTGGAAGCAACCTGTTACTGATCAGCAAACTAGATGATGACCTTCAGCCGATAAAAGACCACACCTGGGCTGCCATTGATAACGTTGGTGCGGGTATGCACGACATTGTGCTGGTTGAAGAGTACCTGGCGCTCAATAAAGATCGTTACAAGGCGATGTCTGTCATTGCGATTGTTGAGCAGGTGTTTCGGGACCGCTAAGGAGAGAACAGTCCAATGAGTGAATTTTCGCTGAAACCTCGCATTCGTTTTGGTCAGGATGCGCTTTCCATCCTCGATGAGCTGCCAGCCCATAGGGTCTTGTTAGTCACCGATCAGTCGATGGTCAGATTTGGCCTGGCCGAGCGTATCACGCATAGGCTGCGCCAGCGCAATCTTGCGTTTCAGGTCTGGGACGACGTGATGGCCGACCCGGATATCGCCACCGTGGTGCGTGGTATGAAGCTGATGGATAACCCATATCCGGATCTTGTTATCGCGCTGGGCGGCGGCTCAGTGATCGATGCAGCCAAAGCGGTCATTTTCGCCCTGGCGCAAACGCGTCCGGACGCTTATCGAGAGCCGCCTTGTTTTGTGGCGATCCCCACCACCAGCGGTACTGGTTCAGAAGTCACCGCCTTTTCTGTCGTAAAGGCGCATAACGAAAAGCTGGTGTTAGTCGATTCGTCACTGCTACCAGATATTGCCATTCTCGATCCAGCGCTGGTGGCTTCGGTTCCACCCGCGATTACCGCAGATACTGGCATGGACGTTCTGTGCCATGCGCTGGAAGCCTATGTCTCTTTGGCTGCCAGCGACTTTTCCGATGCGCTGGCAGAGAAGGTGGTGCAACAGGTTTTCCGCTATCTGCCGGGCTGCTGGCGCAACGGGCATGATCTGCTGGCAAGGGAAAAAATGCATAACGCCTCCTGTATGGCGGGAATGGCCTTCACCAATGCTTCGCTCGGTATTACCCACAGCCTGGCCCACGCGCTTGGCGCTATTTTCCGCATACCGCATGGCCGAGCCAACGCGCTGCTGATGGCGGAAGTGGTCGCGTGGAATGCGGATTTCCAGGGTGCGTGCGATACCGATGCCGCCTGCAAATATGCCCGATTAGCACATCTGCTGGATTTGCCGGCAGCCACTACCCGTCAGGGCGTCGCCAGCCTGCTGATCGCCATTCAGGCATTGAAGGACGAAATGATGATGCCTGCTGGCATACGAGATACCGGCGTTGATGCTGAGGATTTTGAACGACGACTTGAAGAGATGGCCGGTCAGGCCTTGCGTGATAGCTGTACTCCGACAAATCCAGGCACGGCAGACGCACAGGCATTAACCGAAATCTATCGCCGGGCATGGACCGGTAACGCCACTCAGGGCCGCTTATAACAAGATCTGGAGAACATTACCTATGGCACACTACACTTTAACACCGCGCGTCAAAGTATTGGCAGAACGGCTACTGGCAAACAAAAGCATCCTTTGCACTGAACATGTTACCACGCTGAGCGAACTGGATAGTGAGATCGGAGGCGTTCCTGCCGCGGTTAAACCGGCTCGTCGCTTCTATGAGCTGATGCGCCGGCTTCCGGTCAGCATCAATCCTGACGAACTCATCGTCGGCAATCAGAGCCGGAAACCGCATGGAGCCATTTTCCATGAAGAGATCGCCACACATCGTCCTTCCGTATTCCGGTTCCTGAATCTGAATTGTGAGATTGATTCCCCGGACTACATGCTGGTTATCGGGAAAGGTGTGCTGGCGATCAAACATCAACTGGAAGAGAAAGTCCGCGTTTTGGGTAATACCGTCAGCCGCAGTGGTATGGACGAGGTTAATGGCTGCCGTGCAGCGATTTATGCCTGCGATGCTTTGATGACTCTGGCGAAGAAACTGGCAGAGAGCGCTGAGAATTTAGCGGCAGAAGAGAGCAACCCCTACAGGCAAGCCGAGCTGCGGGAAAGCGCCGCTATGCTGCACCATATTCCGGCTCATCCGGCACGAAACTTTAAGGAAGCTTGCCAGACCTTCTATTTGTTCCAGCTTGCACTGCAGCTGGATAATGGTAGCTACGCGGTCAATCCGGAAGGTGCCGACAAAGCATTATTATCATGGTATCAAAACGATATCACCCGCGGCGCGCTCTCTGCGCAACAGGCGTATGAAATTGTCGAGAGCCTGTGGTTTAAGCTGGCTACACTTTGCGAAGTACGTGCTGCCAGTGCCATTGAGGGCTACCCGATGTTCGATGCCATGCTGCATGGCGCGGACCTTGAAAATGCACGTATTAACGAACTCTCCGATATGTTCCTCAGCGCTCAGCAGAACCTCAGCGCCCTGCATCTGCCGGTGCGTTTGTACAGCGGTGTACAACAGGTATCCACCACACCGTTTGCGGCCTGTCGCGAAGTGGCAACATCAGAAGGTCTTACCCCGCGCATGCAACGCCTGCGTAGCCACTACCTGACCGTTCGCCCCAGTGTTTCAATCTATCGCGCCCTTGCCTTTACCGAAGTGGTAAAAGCTAATCCGGGAATGCCGACCATTCTGTTGCGCGCCAAAGCCTTTCGACACGCCTGCGAAACCGCACCAATCCTGATCCAGGATGATGAGCTGATCGTCGGTCATCCGTGCGGCAAGCCACGAGCAGGCGCATTCTCGCCGGATATCGCCTGGCGCTGGGTACGCGATGAGCTCGACACTATGAGCACCCGGCCGCAGGACCCCTTTGAGATCAGCGAGGAAGATAAAAAAACCATCCGTGAAGAGATTGTGCCGTTCTGGAAGGGCCGTTCACTGGATGAGATCTGCGAGGCACAGTATCGCGAAGCCGGGGTGTGGGCATTCAGCGGCGAGACTTTTGTCAGCGATCTCTCCTACCACCAGATTAATGGCGGCGGCGATACCTGCCCGGGCTACGACGTGCTGCTATTCACCAAAGGAATGAACGGTATTAAAGCCGATGCGGAAGCGCATCTCGCGCAGCTTAGCATGGAAAATCCGGGTGATATTGACCGCATATACTACTACAAAGCCGCGATTGAAACTTGCGAAGGCGTGGTCAATTACGCGCATCGTATCGCCGCCCATGCCCGGGAACTGGCAGCGAAAGAACAGAACATTCAGCGTCGTACGGAGCTACTGTTGATTGCTGATGTCAACCAGAATGTACCGGCAAATCCACCGAAAACCTTTCAGGAAGCGTTGCAAAGCATCTGGACGGTGGAGTCACTGTTCGAAATTGAAGAGAACCAGACGGGTCTGTCGCTGGGGCGCGTCGATCAGTACTGCTATCCGATGTTTGAAGCTGATATCCGCGAAGGCCGCCTGACTCACGATAGTGCGCTGGAAATGATGCAGGCGTTTATCATCAAGTGTGCCGAGCTGATGTGGATGTCCAGCGAACTAGGGGCGAAATACTTTGCGGGTTATCAGCCGTTTATCAATCTGACCGTCGGCGGCCAGAAGCGCTCAGGCGGCGATGCCTGTAACGACCTGACCTGGATAATTATGGACGCCGTACGCTTTGTCAAAGTTTACCAGCCCTCGCTGGCCTGTCGCATTCACAATCAGTCGCCGCAGAAGTATATGGAAAAAATCGTCGACGTGGTGAAAGCGGGGATGGGCTTCCCGGCCTGTCACTTTGATGACTCGCATATCAAAATGATGCTGCGTAAAGGTTTTGATTTTGAAGACGCCCGCGATTACTGCCTGATGGGCTGCGTTGAGCCACAGAAATCCGGACGTATCTATCAGTGGACCTCAACCGGCTACACCCAGTGGCCTATTGCTATTGAGTTTGTGCTGAACCGTGGCCGGATGGTGCTGTTCGACAGCTATCAAGGGTTGGATACCGGTGACCTGCGTGATCTGCGCACTTTTGAACAGTTTGACGCGGCAGTGAAAAAGCAGATTGCCCATATTATTCGTTTGTCAGCGATAGGCACTGTCATCAGTCAGCGTGTTCACCGAGACGTGGCACCAAAGCCTTTAATGTCACTGCTGGTTGAAGGTTGCATGGAGCAAGGTAGAGATGTATCTGCAGGTGGTGCGATGATCAATCACGGGCCGGGTCTGATCTTCTCGGGACTTGCGACCTACGTCGACTCTCTCGCCGCTATCCGCAAACTGGTCTACGAGGATAAGAAATATTCCCTTGAGCAAATCCGTGACGCATTGCTGGCGAACTTTGAAGGTTATGAAGCGTTGCGCCGCGACTGCCTGAATGCGCCGAAATATGGCAATGATGATAACTCTGTTGACCAGTACGCGCTGGATATCACCGAGTGGACCGAGCGTGAGTGCCGTAAATACAAGATGCTTTACTCGACGCTTAGCCACGGCACCCTGTCGATATCAAATAATACACCAATCGGTGAGCTGACTAACGCCACCCCAAATGGCCGTCTGGCATGGATGCCGCTTTCCGACGGGATCAGTCCGACCCAGGGAGCTGATAAGCATGGTCCCACAGCAATTATCAAGTCGGTAAGCAAGATGAATGTGGAAACCATGAATATCGGCATGGTGCATAACTTCAAATTTCTTAAAGGGCTGCTTGATACGCCGGAAGGGCGTAACGGATTGATCACACTGTTGCGCACCGCGTCGATTCTGGGTAATGGCCAGATGCAGTTCAGCTATGTCGATAACGATGTACTGAAAAAAGCGCAACAGGAACCTGAAAAATACCGCGATCTGATTGTCCGTGTAGCGGGCTATAGCGCCTACTTCGTTGAATTATGTAAAGAAGTCCAGGACGAGATTATTAGCCGTACGGTAATTGAAAAATTCTGATAGCAGACGGCTTACTGGACAAGGATGTCCTCAGGATTATTCAGGAGGCAGGTGTGGATAAAGAACTAACCGGGCGTATTTTCAATATTCAAAAATATTCCATCTATGATGGCGAAGGTATTCGCACACTGGTTTTTTTTAAGGGTTGCAATATATGCTGCCCATGGTGTGCGAATCCGGAAGGATTATCAAGCCAGTTTCAGGTGATGTTTTCTCAGGATAAATGTATCAACTGTGGCAACTGCGTCAGCGTATGCCCGGCAGGCATTCATTTCCAGAAAGATGAGCAAGGTAAATTGAAACACTTTGTTAATCGAAATAAAGAATGTATAGGATGCCGTAAATGCCAGGACGTTTGTACCCGGAATGCACTGGATATTATGGGAAGAGACGTGACTGTCAGTGAATTAATGGCGGTCATTATGCAGGATTATGATTTCTATATTTCTTCTGGCGGTGGGGTAACCATTGGTGGTGGTGAAATGAGTCTGCAGACTGATTTTGCTGTCGCGTTATTTCGTGAGTGCAAAAATATGATGATCAATACCGCAGTCGAAACTCAGGGCACCACGTCGCTGACGAATTATCAAAAACTAGCACCTGTAACCGACACTTTCTTATTCGATATTAAGCAAATTAATAGCAACCGGCATAAAGCATTATTTGGCATCGGTAATGAAGGTATTCGCCGTAATCTGGAATGGTTGGTGGACTCTGGCGCTAATGTCATTATCCGTATGCCGCTGGTTCGCGGTTATAACGACTCATGGGAGGCGATTACCGGAGCGATTGACTACGTAAAAAAACTGGCGAAACGCGGGAATATACGCCGCATTGACATGCTGCCTTATCACCAGCTTGGACGTAAAAAATATGATCATCTTGATATGACCTATCCCATCACTCAGGACCCGACTTACTCCGGCGAAGAGCTAAACCAGCTGGAAAGTTTTTTTACGCAGTTTGATTTCGATATTCGCTTGGTCCGCCATTAACAGGAGCTGGCAATGAAAAGTTTAGGTGTAATTGAAACACGAGGATTTGTGGCGGCTATTCAGGTCGTCGATGCTGCCTGTAAATGCGCAGAGGTAAACTGTATTGGTTACCGCAAGGTGGGTTCGGGGCGGGTAAGCGTCTGTTTTGAAGGGGAGATCAGCGCGATTCGTACGGCCATTGAGCGCGGAGTGGCTGTTCTTATGGCCGTCGGTCAGCAGGCCTGTTCGCTGGTCATCGCCCGGCCGGAATTGAGCGTGACTGACGCGCTCAGCCGGTTAAAAGGCTATCCGCCCTATGCAGAGGTGAAGGTGAATGCACCCGTGGAGGTCGAAGCTGACGGTATCGTACCGACATCACCGGAAATAAATGCTTCCATTGAGTCAGTTTCACTACCTGCGTCTGATCGGACGGAAGAGAAATACAAAGCCATGAAAAGAGGGAAGAAGGCATGATCGACACTCTGCTCCATAAAAAAATCGCTGTTCGCATGAATCCGGTCTCACCAGCTATCCCGGTTGGTATCTCTAATCGCCACGTCCATCTGTCACAGCAGGATGTTGAAGCGCTGTTTGGCGAAGGTTACATCCTTACGCCGTTTAAACCGTTGCGCCAGCCGGGACAATTTGCCGCTCAGGAGTGTGTCACTGTGGTCGGCCCTAAAGGCTCACTGAAAAGCGTTCGCGTGCTTGGACCAACCCGCCAGGTTTCTCAGCTGGAAATTTCCGTGGCCGATGGATTTACGCTTGGGATTAAAGTACCGGTGCGTGAGTCCGGTCAGCTGGAGAACGCAGGCAGCGCGCTACTTATCGGTCCGGCCGGCCACGTCGAACTGAACTCTAAGGTGATCTGTGCCTGGCGGCATATCCATATGTCGCCGCAGGATGCCCGCCAGCTAAATGTTGCTAACGGGCAGAAGGTCAGGGTACGCAGTGAGGGTGAGCGTCAACTGATTTTCGATGAAGTGGTGGTGCGGGTGCGGGAAGACTTCGCGCTGGAGTTTCATATTGATACCGAAGAGGCCAATGCTGCCGGATTGAAAAACGGCGGCCAGGTCACTTTGATTGTTTGACCGGTGACCGCCATGAATGATGAACAGATTGAATGCCTGATCGAGCGCATTATTCAGCGACTAACGCAGCCGGTACTGGTGATGATATCCGGCACCGCAGGCTATCGGCAGGCTATTCGCAACCGGCTGGCGAGGTGTGGATACCGTCTGCATCTCCTGCTGGACAAAAGCATTAGTGATGCCGATCAGTGGCAGAGCATAGGAGACACGCTTTCGGCGAATAGCTGGCAGGAAACCTTGCATAACACGCCGTATCGGGCGCTGCTGCTGCCGTTTCTCGACTATCCGCTGGCAGCCGATTTGGTGAATGGCTCTCTGCAAAACCCGCTTGCCCGGCACGTGCATGAGGCTCTGCTCAAAGGGGTGCCAGTGATGGCGCTACGCTATCACTGCGATCCCACCAGTGAGCTTAATCAGCTACTGGGCGTGCAGCCTGATGCGGCTTATCAGCGACACATGCAGGTCACGCTGGCGCGACTGACAGAATGCGGTATTACGCTCTGCACAATGAATGAACTACTGGAAAAACTGGCAATGGGGGGCGAGTCTGCAGCGCTTACGAAGACCAACAAGCGGCGTTATCTCACCGTCACCGACCTGAAAAATAATCCGGCGCTTGCATCATCTCCTGAAGTGCGGTTAACCGATGCCGCTATGGAATTTGTAAACAACAGAAAATAGCACCTTATCTTTAATATAAAACCTGGAGCTTAATTTATGTGCTTAAAAACAAAGTGCTGGCTATGGATGTTGCTGGTTATTGTTTCCGAAACTTTAGCAACATCAACTCTTAAATTATTTGGCAGTTGTGAAGGAGGTACCAAAATATTTCTGCTTGGCTTGCTGGTTATTCTTTATTGTATTTGCTATTACTCGCTGTCACGGGCCGTAAAGAATATTCCTGTCGGCCTGGCATATGCTACCTGGTCCGGTACCGGTATTCTTGTGGTTTCTGTCCTGGGGATGGCTTTATATGGTCAGCACCCGGACGTCGCCGCCATTATTGGCATGGGAGTTATCGCGAGCGGTATCATTATTATGAATATTTTTTCAAAAATGGGCAGCGAAGAGAGCGAAGAGAGCCACGCTAAATAAGTTACTTCTGTTATTGACAATAAAGTCGCTAATTATCAGGAAAGGATGACGTTATGTTTAACCTCGGATTTTTATGGCTTGCGCTCTCTATTGGTGCCGAAATTACTGGCACCTCCATGATTAAAAAGACCCAGGGCTTTAGCAAGCTAGCCCCCTCGCTACTGGTCGTGTGTGCCTACGGCCTTTGCTATTTTTCATTGACCCACGCGATGAGTACGATTCCGGTAGGCGTTGCCTATTCATTGTGGTGTGGTTTTGGCATTGTTGGCGTTACCCTTTGCTCAATGATTTTGTATAAGCAAAAACCCGATTTACCTGCAATTGTCGCCATGGCGTTGATTATTTCGGGTGGTGTGATCATGAATGTTTTTTCCAGCATGTAAATCCAGTCTGCGTCTTCACTCCTTAATGTGAAGGCGCAAAAACAACAGCTCTGATACAGAAAAAATCACATTTTGCTCTTCACTTTGCGTGCCTTAACCCTTTCGCTGGCGCGGAAAACCTGCTTGACTGACGCTCTGCCCGACGTTCTCTGGAGTAATTCATGTCGCTGATTCACCTGACGTCACTGGCGGCGATCCCGGCCGCCGAGTGGGATGCGCTGTTGCCTGATGACCAGCCGTTTTTGCGCCACGCTTTTCTGCTCACCTTAGAAGAGAGCGGCAGCGTGCGGCCTGCATCGGGCTGGCAGCCTGATCATCTGCTGTGGCGGGAAAAGGGCGTAACGCGCGCCGCGCTGCCGGGCTACCAGAAATATCATTCTCAGGGCGAGTATGTCTTTGATCACGCCTGGGCGGATGCCAGCCAGCGCGCCGGGATCCGCTACTACCCGAAATGGCTGGGGGCAATTCCCTTCAGTCCGGTCAGCGGCGCGCGCCTGCTGGGTGACGCCTCAGCCGCCGCACAGCTGCTATCGGCCCTGCCGGAGAGCCTGTTGCAGCACGGCTTAAGCGGCGCGCACATCAACTTTACCGATGCGCAGGCGAACCTGCTGCTGGCCGATCAGCCCGACTGGCTCTCCCGGCTCGGCTGTCAGTATCACTGGCATAACCGTGGCTACCGCGATTTTCAGGATTTCCTGGACACGCTGATGTCGCGCAAGCGCAAGCAGCTGCGTAAAGAGCGCGAGCAGGTGGCGCAAAGCGGCTTTGAGTTTGACCGCTATCCGGGCTGTCAGCTGCGCGAAGATCAGTGGGATTTTGTCTATACCTGTTACGCCAATACCTATGCGGTGCGAGGCCAGCGGCCCTACCTGACGCGCGACTTCTTCAGCCTGCTGGCGGAGCGGATGCCGCAAAATATTGTGGTGGTGATTGCCCGCTTACAGCAGCAACCGGCGGCGATGGCCTTTTATCTGCGCGACAGCAACACGCTCTATGGCCGCTACTGGGGCTGTCTGGCGGAGTTTGACCGGCTGCACTTCGAAACCTGTTTCTATCAGGGGATGGATTTAGCGATTGATGAAGGGCTGACGCGATTTGATGCGGGGGCGCAGGGTGAGCACAAGCTGGTGCGCGGCTTTGAGCCGCAGATTACCCACTCCTGGCACTATCTGCTGCATCCCGGCCTGCGCGAGGCCGTGGCAGATTTTCTGGTGCAGGAGCGGGAAGGCGTACGCGGCTGGGCGGAAGAAGCGCGCGACGCCTTACCCTATCGACGCGGCGATTAATCGACGCCGACAAACCCGCCGGTCTGATGCTGCCACAGTCGGGCATAAAGACCGTTCTGCGCCAGCAACTCCTGATGGCTGCCCATCTCGGCAATGCCGCCTTTATCCAGCACCACCAGCCGATCCATCTTCGCGATGGTCGACAGGCGGTGCGCAATCGCGATAACCGTTTTGCCCTGCATTAAGGACTCCAGGCTCTCCTGAATGGCGGCTTCCACTTCGGAGTCGAGCGCTGAGGTCGCCTCATCCATGATCAGAACCGGCGCATCCTTCAGCAGCACGCGGGCAATCGCCACACGCTGACGCTGGCCGCCCGACAGCTTCACGCCGCGCTCGCCCACGTGCGCATCCAGCCCAGTGCGGCCCAGCGAGTCAGAGAGCAGCGGAATAAACTCATCGGCGCGGGCGCGGTGAATCGCCAGTCGCAACTCCTCTTCAGTGGCGTCGGGACGGCCATAGAGCAGGTTTTCACGGATTGAGCGATGCAGCAGCGAGGTGTCCTGGGTGATCATGCCAATCTGGCTGCGCAGGCTCTCCTGGGTCACGGCGGCGATATCCTGTTCGTCGATCACAATCCGCCCACCGTTCAGGTCATAGAGGCGCAGCAGTAGGTTCACCAGCGTCGATTTACCGGCACCCGAAGGCCCAATCAGACCAATCTTCTCACCGGGTCTGATGTCGAGGTTAAAACCGTTAATCACCTGACGGCCACCGCCATAATCGAAGCGCACATCCTCAAAGCGGATGTTGCCACGCGTCACCTTCAGCTGCTTCGCCTGCGGCGTATCCTGCACGCTCAGCGGCTGCGCAATGGTGTTCAGGCCATCCTGCACCATGCCGATATTCTCGAAAATGCCGTTAACCACCCACATGATCCAGCCGGACATGTTCACCAGACGGATCACCAGCCCGGTCGCCAGTGCGATTGCCCCGACGCTGATCAGCGACTGGCTCCACAGCCACAATGCCAGGCCGGAGGTCGAGACAATCAGCAGGCCGTTGAGCGCTGACAACGTCAGATCCATGCTGGTGACCATGCGGCTGGCGTGCTGGGTTTTGTCGGTCTGCTCCTGAATCGCCTCGCGCGCATACTGACGTTCCAGGTCGCTGTGGGCGAACAGCTTGATGGTGGCGATGTTGGTGTAGCCGTCAACAATGGTACCCATCAGCTTTGAGCGCGCTTCCGAGGAGACCACCGAACGTTTTTTAACGCGCGGCACAAAGAAACGCAGCGAGGCGCTGTAGGCCACCATCCAGATAATCAGCGGAATCATCAGCCGCCAGTCGGCATCGGCAAACAGTACCAGCGAGGTCACGGCGTAGATCAGCACATGCCAGATGGCATCTACCAGCTGCACCGCAGAATCACGCAGTGAACTGCCGGTCTGCATAATGCGCTGGGCGATACGCCCGGCAAAATCGCTCTGGAAGAAGTTAAGGCTCTGACGCAGCACGTAGTTGTGATGCTGCCAGCGAATCAGACTGGTCATGCTCGGGCTGATGCTCTGATGCACCAGCATGTCGTGCAGGGCGATAAAAACCGGCCGCAGAATCAGTGCCACCGCGCCCATCCACAGCAGTATCGGCCAGTTATCCCGAAACAGGGTGGCCGGCGTGGAGTGATTGACCATATCGATAATGCGGCTCAGATAGCTGAACAGCGACACTTCAATCAGGGCTGACGCCAGCCCTACCACCAGCAGCGCGGCAAAACTGGGCCAGACCTGGCGCAGGTAGTAGAGGTAAAACGACCAGACCGTTGAGGGGGGCGAATCGGTGGGTGCGTCCTGAAATATATTGATAAAACGCTCAAAACGGCGATACAACATAGCGATACTCTTTCCGTCCGGTAAAGAGCTACAGCTTAGTGCATGAACCCCATTCGGCTAACAGGAGAAAATATGGAAATTGTCATACGGGCACGGGAACCGCAGGATGCTGCCGCTTATCAGCGGCTTTACAGTCACCCGGACGTTTACCCCTGGACACTGCAATTGCCGTTTCCCAGCGTCGCCCTCTGGGAGAAAAAATTTGCCAGAATGGATGCCGAGGGCTTTATCGCCTTTGTCGCCGAAATCGACGGCGTGCTGGCTGGTGAACTGACGCTGTTTGTCGACAGTAAGCCGCGCACCCGCCACTGCATCAGCTTTGGGCTGGGGGTACATCCTGACTTTGCCGGACGCGGCGTCGGTGAACGCCTGATCCGTACCGCGATGGACTATTCCCGCAACTGGCTGGGCATTACCCGTATGGAGCTGGAGGTATTTCACGACAACGACCGGGCGCTGCGGCTCTATCAGCGGCTGGGCTTTGAGCGGGAAGGGGTGAAGCGCCAGGCCGCCCTGCGTGACGGGCAGCTGCGCGATGTCGTGATGATGGCGAAGCTGCTTAACGACGCGTAATAAACGGCGCGAGCACACGGCCGCGCCGTTCGGCATCACGGATTTTTCGTGCTGTATTGCTGCATATTCTGCCGCGTGACCAGCTCAAACGGGATCCACTGATGGGACGCTACTTTCTGGCCTTTGATCATCTGCTGCGCCACCTCAACCGATTTTCTGCCCTGACCCACGGCATCCTGGAAAACCGTAACCGCCAGTTTGCCGCTCGCCAGCGCTTTCAGGCCATCCGGCGTGGCATCAATACCGCCCACCAGAATGGTCTTCTTCGGCTTCGCCTGCGCAATCGCCATCGTCGCGCCAATCGCCATTTCGTCGTTGTTGGCGGCGACAATATCAATCTGTTCGCCGTTCGACAGCCAGCTGAGCATTAAATCCATGCCTTCATTGCGCGCATAGTTGGCTGTCTGCTTCAGCACGACTTTCATGTCGGGATACTTTGCCACCACCTGCTCCACATCCCGGGTGCGCTGCAGTGCGCCCGCATCGCTGAGATTACCGATCATGATGGCGACATTGCCACGGTAACCGGCCTGTTTTGCCAGTGCCTCCATCTGCAATGTGCCCGATTCGCGCTCGTCAGATCCGACGAACACCACGCCCGGTGGCAGGGTTTTGTCGCCGGGCGTGCGGTTAACGTAGACCAGCGGAATGTGCGCCTGCTGCGCCAGTTTCGTCAGCGCTGGGGTGCTGGCGGAGTCGACCGGATCGACAATAATCGCGTCCACTCCGGCGCTGATAAAGCTCTGCACCTGATCGGTCTGACGGCCGACGTCGCCGCGCGCATCTTCGAACTGCGCATCCAGCTGACGCGCTTTCGCCTCTTTTTCAATCGACTGGCGAATAATGGTCAGGAAATTCTGGTCGAAATAGGCCATCGAGACGCCAATCTTCTCTGCCAGCGCTGACGTGGAAAGAGAGAGCAGAAAGAGTAATGCCCATGCACGTTTTTTCATTGCGGACTCCAGAGGTTACCGGATGGAATGGATTTTTCATTTATTCTAAAAATAGAAAAGCAGGATCATTTGCAGCTTAAGAACTGCCGTCAGCTTTGACAACCGGCCCTTTTCACACTTGCTAGCGTCGCCACATTTTGCCGTGAAATTGCCGCGTCATAGCTGTCAGCGTCGGTTAAAACCCCGATCGGGCGCACACTCTGCGGCAAAGCGCCGCAGCTTTTCGCGCTTTTGTGCAGCGCCGCACGGGCAGTTGTGGCAGTTGCCAGAAAATCGTTTATTCGGACCAGACGATCTCAACATCCGCACAATGACCCTTAGTTAGCCTCCTATCTATATTTCCAGAAGCGGGAAATCTCAGCGTTATTCCTGAAAAAAACCTCGTGGCACAACCTGCCGCTTTTTAAGGAATTCAGCTCATGACTAAAGACCCAACGCCTCAACGGACAACGCATGTCCGCATCGGGATCCTCTGCCTGATCCTGTTTCTGTCGGTCGTGGCTTATGCCGACCGTTCGATCCTCTCGATCTCCGGATCGGCGATCAAAGAGGAGTTCGGCCTGTCAGCGATCCAACTGGGACTGATCCTCTCTGCCTTCAGCTGGGCCTACGTTATCGGTCAGATCCCCGGCGGACTGTTCCTTGACCGCTTCGGAGCCAAAAAAGTGTATGGCGTCACGCTGGCGCTCTGGTCGGTCTCGACACTGGCGATGGGATTTGTGGGCGAATTCTCCAGCGGCATGACCGGCGCGCTGATGCTGATGTTTGGTCTGCGCTTTATGCTGGGACTCATTGAGGCACCCAGCTTTCCCGCTAATGCGCGCGTGGTGATTATGTGGTTCCCTGGTGCTGAGCGAGGACGGGCATCATCGCTGTTCAGTTCGGCGCAATATTTTGCCGTCGCCATTTTCTCACCGCTGTCAGGCTGGCTGGTGTCGCGCTTCGGCTGGGAGTGGCCGTTCTTTGTGCTGGGCGGCATCGGCCTGCTGGCGGTGTTTGTCTGGGCAGCCTGGATGCGCGAGCCGCGCAACCATCCCGGCGTATCGGAAAGTGAACTGCGCCACATCATCGATGGCGGGGCGCTGGTGGATATCGACGCGGCGCAGACGCTAAAGGCCCGGCCACCGGTCAGCAAAGCGATGTTCAGAAAGCTGTTCACCAATCGCATGCTGTGGTGCGCCTATCTTGGTCAGTACTGCATCATTGCGCTCAGCTACTTCTTCATTACCTGGTTCCCGATCTATCTGGTGCAGGCGCGCGGCATGAACATTATGGAGGCGGGATTCGCCACCATTGCTCCGGCGCTGTTTGGTTTTCTCGGCGGGATCAGCGGCGGTTACCTGTCAGACAAATTAATTGCCCGGGGCTGGAGCGTCTCCTGGGCGCGTAAAACACCCTACATCGTCGGCATGCTGATGGCGTCGAGCCTGGTGCTGGCGGCGATTATTCCCGGTAATGGCGGCATCATCGCCATTATGTCCTTCGCCTTTTTCGGCAAAGGCATCGCGGCGGGCGCAGGCACCTGGACGGTGATCAGCGATACTGCGCCGAAAGAGGCAGTGGGTCTGGCGGGGTCCATTTTTAACGGCATCGGCAATATCGCCGGTTTCACCACGCCGTTGCTGTTCGGCATCATCGTCGGGCTGACCGGCAGCTACAGCATCGGACTGGCGTTTGTGGCGGCACACTGCGTGGTCGCGGCGCTGCTGTTCCTGCTGGTGATGGGACCGATTGAACGCGTGGGCGATGAGCGCGCTCGCCCGGCGGCCTGTAATAATCAGGAGAAAGAAGATGGCATTAAAGCAATATAAGGTGCTGATAAAAGGTAAGTTTCTGCCACCCGAGCTGATTGAGAATATCGAAAACGCGTTCACCGCCTTTCGACTGTGGGAGGCGGAGGATGAGGCAGCCTTTCTGACTGAACAGGGTGCAGATATCGACATACTGGTTACCAGCGGAAATGCGGTAATGGGCGCACCCGCCGCGCTGATCGCCGCGCTGCCCAACCTGAAAGCGATCTGCAGTAACGGCGTCGGGTATGACAGCATTGATACGGAAGCCGCCCGGTCGCGCGGCATTGTGGTGACCAACACGCCCGAGGTGCTGAATGATTGCGTCGCCGATCTGGGCATGGCGCTGCTGCTGGATGTGGCGCGCCGCATCAGTGAGGCCGATCGCTTCACGCGCGCCGGGTACTGGTCGCAGGGGCGCTTTCCGCTGAGCAGCAAAATCGGCGGCAAGGTGTGCGGCATCGTCGGGCTGGGCAATATCGGCCAGGCGGTAGCCAGACGTGCGCAGGCGTTTGATATGCAGATTCACTACTACAACCCGCGTTCACGTCCCGACGTACCCTTTACCCGGCATGAGAGCCTGGTGGCGCTGGCGCAGCAGGCCGATTTTCTGGTGCTCACGCTGCCAGGCGGGGCCGCAACGCGTCACATCATTAACGCGGATGTGCTGCAGGCGCTGGGCCCGCAGGGTTATCTGATTAACATCGCACGCGGCAGTGTGGTGGATCAGCAGGCGCTGGTGGCGTCGCTGGAAACCGGGCAGATCGCGGGTGCCGGACTGGATGTGTTTGAACAGGAGCCGCAGGTGCCTGACGCCCTGCGCCAGCGCGACAATGTGGTGATTACGCCACATATCGCCAGCAGCACCCGCGAAACCATGGCGGCGATGGCGGACCTGGTGTTTGAGAACATGCTGGCGATTGCCCGTGGAGAGCCTGCGCTCACCCGCGTAGTGTAACGGCAACAATGACTTAACCATGCTGCACAGAGCGTGAGGCAGGATGCCTCTCCTCTGACCACTTGTCCGCACGCTGCCTCCGCACAAAACAGCCTGAAGAATATTTGTCCAGCTGCCGATATCACCTTACTACCCGCTGATCGTAAGGAGTGATAGCGTGATAAAGCTGATTACCATTGATGAACTGCGGCCAGGGATGTTTATCCACAAGCTGGAGGTCTGGTGGATAAAGGACCAGCGCATTCATAATCAGATGCTGATCACCGATCCACGACAAATTGCCACGTTACGCAGTGAAGGGATCCGCCAGCTCTGGATCGACCTTGATCGATCCGTGCAGGCACCGATCGCCACCTCGATCGCGAAAAGAACCATTGGCCGCACCCCCTTTTTTCAGGAGATGGACCAGGCACAGCTGATCTTTCAGCAGGGCAAACCGAAAGTACTGGCGATGTTTAACGAAGCGCGGCTGGGTAACGGCCTGAAGCTCGATTATATGATGGATCTTGTGGATGAAATCGCCAGCTCGATCACGCGTGAACCCTCAGCGATGCTCAGCGTGGCGCGGCTGAAAAATCATGATGACTACACCTATCTGCACTCCATGGCGGTCTGCGGGCTGATGATTGCGCTGGGTAAAAAACTCGGGCTGGATGAGCAGCAGCTGCGTCGGGTGGGCATGGGCGGTTTACTGCATGATGTCGGCAAAGCCGCTGTGCCGCTGGCGATCCTGAACAAAGCGGGCAAGCTGACGGAAGAGGAGTTCAGGATTATGCGCGAGCATCCGGTGGTGGGCACGCAGATGCTGATTGAAGCCGACGCCGATGACGATCTGCTCGATATCGCCCTGCATCATCATGAAAAATATGATGGCAGCGGCTACCCGCATCGCCTGAAAGGAGAAGCGATTTCGTTCTACGCCCGGATGGCGGCGGTGTGTGATGTCTACGATGCAGTCACCTCAACCCGTTCCTATCGCAACGGCTGGACACCGGCAGAGGCGATGCACCAGATGCTGAGCTGGCGCGGCCACTTCGATCCGGGCCTGCTGCACACCTTCGTGCGCACTATCGGCATCTATCCGGTAGGTTCGCTGGTCCGTCTGGCCTCCGGCCGGGTGGCGCTGGTGGTGAAAGCGGGGGAAAAGTCGCTGATGCGTCCCTGTGTGCACGTCTTCTGGTCGCTGCACGCTCAGCGTGAAGTGAAACCGGAGGAGCTCGACCTCGGCGACAGTTTCTGCACCGACAGCATTGTGGGCGCAGAGGACAGTACGCTATGGGGCAACGTCGATCTCAATCGGATCTGGGCGCTGGAAGTCGCCTGATTTTTCGCCATTTTTACACTATTTTTACGCCTGCCCGCTGCATTTTAACCCCTTCTTTATACGCCTCCGCGCAAGCTAAGCCATAAATCCAATCCTCTGGAGGTTCCTGTGAGCGTGGGCGTAATAACCGGCATTGTGCTGGTGGTGTTGTTACTGGGCTATCTGATCTATGCCCTGTTAAATGCGGAGGCCTTCTGATGGCGGCCAATGCTTTTTTACTCATCGCATTTTATCTGGTGCTGCTGATGGTGCTGGCGCAGCCGTTTGGCCGGGGTCTGGCCGCATTAGTGGCCGACAAGCCAGTGTTTGCCCGTCTTGAAGCACCGCTGTGGCGACTGCTGGGCGCGCAGCAATCGGAGATGCGCTGGCCGCACTACCTGCTGGCGATTCTGCTGTTCAACGCGCTGGGCTTCGTGGTGCTGCTGACCATACTGCTGATGCAGGGCTCGCTGCCGCTGAATCCGCAGCAGCTGCCTGGCCTGAGCTGGCATCTGGCGCTCAACACCGCCGTGAGCTTCGTCACCAACACCAACTGGCAGTCCTACAGCGGCGAAAGCACCCTGAGCTATTTCAGTCAGATGGTGGGCCTGACGGTGCAGAACTTCCTCTCTGCCGCAACCGGGATCGCCGTAGCGTTTGCGCTGATCCGGGGTTTCGCTAATCGCAGCTCTGCGACCCTGGGTAACGCCTGGCGCGACCTGACGCGCATCACGCTCTATGTCTTACTGCCGATCAGCCTGCTGATGGCGCTGTTCTTTGTCAGTCAGGGCAGCATTCAGAACTTCGCGCCTTACCACAGCTTTACCACGCTGGAAGGCGTACAGCAGACGCTGTCGATGGGCCCTGTGGCGTCGCAGGAAGCGATCAAAATGCTGGGCACCAATGGGGGCGGCTTCTTTAACGCCAACTCCGCCCATCCGTTTGAGAACCCGACGGTGCTGACCAACCTGGTGCAGATGCTGAGCATTTTCCTGATCCCGGCCGCGCTCTGCTTCGCCTTTGGCGAAAGCGTGCGCGATCGTCGGCAGGGCCACATGCTGCTGTGGGCGATGACGCTAATGTTTGTCGCGGCGGTCGCCGTCGTGATGTGGGCCGAGCTGCAGGGCAACCCGCATTTCCTCCAGCTGGGGGCCGACAGCGCCGTCAACATGGAAGGCAAAGAGACGCGCTTTGGCATTCTTAACAGCAGCCTGTTCGCGGTCATTACCACCGCGGCCTCCTGCGGTGCGGTAAATGCCATGCATGACTCCTTCACTGCGCTGGGTGGCATGGTGCCGATGTGGCTGATGCAGCTGGGCGAAGTGGTGTTTGGCGGCGTGGGTGCCGGTCTCTACGGCATGCTGCTGTTTGTCCTGCTGGCGGTATTTATCGCCGGACTGATGATTGGCCGTACCCCGGAGTTCCTGGGTAAAAAAGTCGATGTGTGGGAGATGAAAATGACCGCGCTGGCGATTCTGGTCACCCCGGCGCTGGTGCTGATCGGCACCGCGCTGGCGATGATGACCGACGCTGGTCGCAGCGCAATGGCGAATCCCGGCATTCACGGCTTCAGCGAAGTGCTCTACGCCCTCTCCTCGGCGGCCAACAACAACGGCAGCGCCTTTGCCGGACTGAGTGCTAACACGCCGTTCTGGAACCTGCTACTGGCGGTCTGCATGCTGCTGGGCCGCTTCGGCATCATCATTCCGGTGATGGCGATAGCCGGTGCGATGGCGGTGAAAAAAGTGCAGCCGGTGGGTAACGGCACGCTGCCAACCCACGGTCCGCTGTTTATTGCCTTACTCATCGGCACAGTGCTGCTGGTGGGTGCACTGACCTTTATTCCTGCTCTGGCGCTGGGCCCGGTGGCTGAGCATCTGCAACTTGTTCAGGGACAATCCTCATGAGTCGTCAACAACAGGCGTTATTTGACGCAGCCCTGCTGCGTACCTCGGCCTGGGATGCGGTGAAAAAGCTCGATCCCCGGGTACAGTTCCGTAACCCGGTGATGTTTGTGGTCTGGCTCGGCAGCGTGCTGACCACGCTGCTGGCGCTGGCAATGCTGTCCGGCCGCATCAGCGGCAGCGCCAGTTTTACCGGCGCGATTGCGCTCTGGCTCTGGTTCACCGTGCTGTTCGCCAACCTGGCGGAGGCGCTGGCAGAGGGGCGCAGTAAAGCGCAGGCCAGCAGCCTGAAAGGGGTCAAAAAGACCAGCTTTGCCAAAAAACTGTCAGCGGCGCGCTATGGCGCGGAGTGGCAGCAGGTCAGTGCCGATGCGCTGCGCAAAGGCGATGCGGTGCTGGTCGAAGCGGGCGACATTATTCCCTGCGATGGTGAAGTGATAGAGGGTGGTGCCTCTGTGGATGAGAGCGCCATTACCGGTGAATCTGCACCGGTGATCCGTGAGTCAGGTGGTGACTTCGCCTCCGTGACCGGCGGTACGCGTATTCTCTCTGACTGGCTGGTGATCACCTGTAGTGCCAACCCGGGCGAAACCTTCCTTGACCGGATGATCGCTATGGTGGAAGGCGCGAAACGCCGTAAAACCCCGAATGAGATCGCCCTGACTATCCTGCTGGTGTCACTGACCATCGTGTTCCTGCTGGCGACCGTCACGCTCTGGCCATTCTCCGCATGGGGCGGTACGCCGGTCAGTATCACCGTGCTGGTAGCGCTGCTGGTCTGTCTGATCCCGACCACCATCGGCGGCCTGCTGTCGGCGATTGGGGTGGCGGGGATGAGCCGCATGCTGGGTGCGAACGTCATTGCGACCAGTGGCCGTGCGGTGGAAGCCGCAGGCGATGTGGATGTGCTGATGCTCGACAAAACCGGTACGATCACGCTGGGTAACCGTCAGGCGACCCAGTTCCTGCCCGCGCCGGGCGTCAGCGAAGAGCAGCTGGCTGACGCCGCGCAGCTCGCCTCGCTGGCCGATGAGACACCCGAAGGCCGCAGTATCGTGGTGCTGGCGAAACAGCGCTTTAATCTGCGTGAGCGCGATCTCAGCAGCATGGGTGCCAGCTTTATTCCGTTCTCAGCCCAGACGCGCATGAGTGGCGTGAACGTGCAGGACCGGCTGATCCGCAAGGGTGCGGTCGATGCAGTGCGTCGCCATATCGAAGCGAACCACGGTCGTTTCCCTGCCGAAGTGAATGCGCAGGTGGAAGAAGTGGCACGCAGTGGCGGCACGCCGCTGGTGGTGTCAGAGGGCGCTAACGTGCTGGGCGTGGTGGCGCTGAAAGATATCGTGAAAGGCGGCATCAAAGAGCGTTTTGCCGAACTGCGCAAGATGGGCATTAAAACGGTGATGATCACTGGTGATAACCCGCTGACCGCCGCGGCCATTGCGGCGGAAGCGGGCGTGGATGACTTCCTGTCCGAGGCGACCCCGGAAGCCAAGCTGGCGCTGATCCGCCAGTATCAGGCAGAAGGACGGTTAGTGGCGATGACCGGTGACGGCACCAACGATGCGCCTGCTCTGGCGCAGGCGGATGTGGCGGTGGCGATGAACTCCGGTACGCAGGCGGCAAAAGAGGCGGGCAACATGGTCGATCTCGACTCGAACCCGACCAAACTGCTGGAAGTGGTGCACATCGGTAAACAGATGCTGATGACGCGCGGTTCCCTGACCACCTTCAGTATCGCCAACGACGTGGCAAAATATTTCGCCATTATTCCGGCGGCGTTTGCAGCGACCTATCCGCAGCTCAACATGCTGAACGTGATGCAGCTGCATTCGCCCGCCAGCGCGATTCTGTCGGCGGTGATCTTTAACGCCCTGGTGATTATCTTCCTGATCCCGCTGGCCCTGAAAGGCGTCAGCTACCGCCCATTGAGTGCCGCTGCGCTGCTGCGCCGCAATCTGCTGATTTACGGTCTGGGTGGGCTGCTGGTGCCGTTTGTCGGCATCAAAGCGATCGATCTGCTGTTAGTGCTTTCAGGCATGGCCTGAGGAGAAAAAAATGAGTCAGTTACGTCCGGCAATTTTACTGTTGTTGCTGCTTACGCTTGTTACCGGCGTGGTTTATCCTTTCCTCACCACCGGACTGGCGCAGTGGCTGTTTCCGGCCCAGGCCAATGGCTCACTGCTGGAAGAAGATGGCGTGGCGCACGGCTCCGCGCTGATTGGGCAAAACTTTACCCAGCCCGGCTATTTCTGGGGGCGTCCTTCAGCCACCAGTGATAAAGCTTATAACCCGCTGGCCTCAGGAGGCAGCAATCTGGCCGCCAGCAACCCGGCGCTGGATAAAGCGGTCGCCGACCGCGTCGCGGCGCTGCGGGCCGCCAACCCACAGGCACCTGCAGCCGTGCCGGTGGAGCTGGTGACGGCTTCCGCCAGCGGGCTGGACCCGGATATTTCGCCCCAGGCTGCCCTGTGGCAGGCTCCGCGTGTCGCTGCCAGCCGCAACGTGCCGGTCGCGCAGGTCGAGGCGCTGATTGAAAAGATGACGCATCGTCCGCTGATGCCCTTCCTCGGCACGCCGACCCTCAACGTGCTGCAGCTGAACATGGCGCTCAACGAACTGTAATGGTGTTAAGAGCCTATCCCATCAGGCTATTTTATTTGTCAGTCTGAACCTGGGCAGTGCTCACACAGGCTGCTTTAGCAACCTGAACGCCTGTCAGGGCGGCCCTGAAGGGGCGAGCGCAGCGAGTCATCCTCACGTACTACGTGTACTACGGATTGTTCCGCGCTGTCCGTGTCCAGACTGTCTGCAACAATTACGCCTGTTGGCATAGGCTCTAAGGAAGCGATGAACCACGAACCCCAGCGTCCCGATCCCGACGCGCTGCTGCAGGCTAACCGCGAGAGTCATCGCGGACAGCTGAAGATTTACTTTGGTGCCTGTGCGGGCGTGGGCAAAACCTACGCCATGCTCCAGGAGGCACAGCGGCTGCGTGCGCAGGGTCTGGATGTACTGATTGGCGTGGTAGAAACCCACGAGCGGCCGGAAACTGCGCAACTGCTGACAGGCTTAACCCTGCTGCCGCGGCGCGCAACCGGCCGCTCGCGTCATGCGGAGTTTGATCTTGATGCCGCGCTGGCCCGCCATCCGGCGGTGATCCTGATGGATGAGCTGGCGCACACCAACGTGCAGGGCTCGCGCCATCCCAAGCGCTGGCAGGATATCGAGGAGCTGCTGGAAGCGGGCATCGACGTGCTGACCACTGTGAACGTGCAGCATCTTGAAAGCCTCAACGATGTGGTCGGCGGCGTCACCGGCATTCAGGTGCGCGAAACCGTGCCCGATCCCTTTTTCGACAGCGCCGATGAAGTGGTGCTGGTCGATCTGCCGCCCGACGACCTGCGGCAGCGGCTGAAAGAGGGCAAAGTCTACATTGGCGACCGCGCGGAACGCGCCATCGAAAACTTTTTCCGCAAAGGTAACCTCTTCGCCCTGCGTGAGCTGGCCCTGCGTCGCACCGCCGATCGGGTGGACGACCAGATGCGTGCCTGGCGCGATCAGCAGGGGCGGGATCGCGTCTGGCACACCCGCGATGCCATCCTGCTCTGCATTGGTGATGACAGCGGCAGTGAAAAGCTGGTGCGCACCGCCGCCCGGCTGGCAGCACGGCTCGGCAGTGAATGGCACGCGGTCTATGTCGAAACGCCCCGGCTTAACCGGCTGCCGGAAGCGCGGCGGCGGGCGATTCTGCGCACCTTACAGCTGGCGCAGGAGCTGGGGGCGGAAACGGCTACGCTCTCGGAACCGGATGAAGCGGAAGCGGTGCTGGGCTACGCCCGCGAGCATAACCTGGGCAAAATCGTCACTGGCCGTCGCCCGCAGCGGCGCTGGCGGCGTGATAGTTTTGCCGAACGGCTGGGCCAGCTCGGCCCCGATCTCGACCTGCTGGTCGTCGCACTGGATGAGCCGCTGAAGGATGCGCCGCATCCGCTGCCGGAAGGCCGCGTCACCAGTGACAAATGGCGCATTCAGCTGCGCGGCGTGATGATGGCGCTGGTGCTCTGCATCGTCGTCACCGCAGCCGGACAGTCGGTGCTGATCAATTTCGATCCCGCCAACTGCGTGATGATCTACCTGCTGGCGGTGGTGATCGTGGCGCTGCGCTATGGCCGCTGGCCGTCGGTGATCGCCACGGTGATGAATATCGTCGCCTTCGACCTCTTCTTTGTGGCCCCCACCGGCACGGTGGCGGTCTCCGACCTGCAATATCTGGTGACGTTTGGCGTGATGCTGGCCGTGGGCGTCATTGTCGGCAACCTTACGGCCGGGGTGCGCTATCAGGCGCGGGTGGCGCGCTACCGCGAACAGCGGGCGCGCCAGCTCTATGAGATGGCGAAATCGCTGGGCAGCGCGCTGACGCCGCAGGATATCGCCGCCACCAGCCAGCGGGTGCTGGATGCCACCCTACAGGCGCGCTGCCTGCTGTTGCTGCCGGATGAGCAGGGCGAGCTGCAACCCGTGGGCGAGGCGTTACCGGCCAGCGAGCCGGATCGCGCCATTGCGAAATGGAGTTACAGCAAAGGCCAGCCTGCGGGCGCGGGCACCGATACCTTACCGGCGGTGCCCTATCAGATCCTGCCGCTGAAAAGCGGCGCGCACTGCCGGGGTCTGCTGGTGGTGGAGCCGCAGAACCTGCGTCAGCTGATGATCCCTGAACAGCAGCGGCTGGTAGAAACCTTTACGGTACTGATTGCCAACGCCCTGGAGCGGATGGCGCTGTCGCACAGCGAGGCGGCGTCCCGGCTTTCGGCGGAACGAGAGCAGTTGCGCAATGCGCTACTGTCGGCGCTGTCGCACGACCTGCGCACCCCGCTGACGGTGCTGTTTGGCCAGGCGGAAATGCTGATGCTCGACCTGGCCAGCGACAACTCAAAATATGTGCCGCAGGCCAGCCAGATCCGCGAGCAGACGCTGAGCACTATCCGGCTGGTGAGCAACATGCTGGATATGGCGCGCATTCAGTCGGGCGGCCTCAACCTGCGTGAAGAGTGGCTGGCGCTGGAAGAGGTGATCGGCGGCGCGCTGAGCAGCATGGCACCGTCGCTGAAAGGGCATGAGGTTCAGCTCGATCTGCCGGATGACATCGTGCTGATTAAAGGCGACAGCACGCTGCTGGAACGCGTCTTCACCAACCTGATTGAGAACAGCCTGAAGTATGCCGGTAACAGCGCGCCGCGTGGAATCCGCGCCTGGCGTGCTGCGACACGGCTGGAGATTGCGGTCTGGGACAGCGGACCGGGCATTGCGGAAGAGGATTTAACCCGGATATTCGATAAGTTCTGGCGCGGTGATAAAGAGTCGGCGGTGCCGGGCGTCGGGCTGGGTCTGGCAATCTGTAAAACCATTGTCGAGAGCCACGGCGGCCAGATCTGGGCAGAGAACCGACCCGAAGGTGGCGCGGCATTTCGTCTTTCACTGCCGCTGCCGCCGGTCCCTGAAATTTCTGACGAAGGGCTGAAATAACTTCACAGTGGATCGGTTATACTTCCGGACCTGTTTGATTATTCGTGGGATTGTATGGAACGTTTTACCGAAAACCTGATGTATGCATCGCGCTGGTTGCTGGCTCCGGTTTACATTGGACTTTCGCTGGGATTGCTGGCGCTGACCATTAAATTTTTCCAGGAAATTTTCCACCTGCTGCCCAACATTTTCAGCATTGCGGAAAACGATCTGATCCTGCGGCTGCTGTCGCTGGTGGATATGACGCTGGTGGGCGGCCTGCTGGTGATGGTGATGCTGTCGGGTTATGAGAACTTTATCTCCAAGCTTGATATCGACGAAGACAAAGAGAAGCTGAGCTGGCTGGGCAAGATGGACTCCGGCTCGCTGAAAAACAAAGTCGCGGCTTCTATCGTGGCCATCTCTTCGATTCACCTGCTGCGGGTGTTTATGGAAGCGCGCAACGTCGATAATGATAAGCTGATGTGGTACGTGATTATCCACCTGACCTTCGTGCTCTCGGCCTTTGTGATGGGCTGGCTGGACAAGATGTCGCGCTACGATAAAAAGTAATTTATCACCTGGCGACCCGCTGAGGCGGTCGCCTGCTTTATCCCTTCCGCTCTGCTCCCCCTGAACGACCTGCTGGCTTCGACGCCGGGCGCGTGCCCGCCAGCTGCGGCATCACCTCTTTGATCATGGCAAAAAAGTGTTGCAGCCTGGCCGGGTAGTAACTCGCCCAGGGATAGGTCAGCCACACCGGCAGCGGCGGGGCCTGCCAGGCGGGCATCAGTTGAACCAGACTGCCGTCAGTCAGATCGTCCTGCACCGCCCACGAAGAGACAATCGCCGCCCCCATCCCGGCCAGTGCCGCTTTGCGCACCGCATATAAACTGTCGCTGCTCAGCCGGGGCGTAATCGCCAGGTTCACCGGCTGGCCGTCGTCAATCTTCTGCAACGCCACTTCATTACGGTAAAAGCTGGTCAGCGCCAGCCACGGCAGATCGCGCAGCTGTTCCACCCGTTCTATCGGCGGATGCTGCGCCAGCAGGTGCGGGGCCGCCACCACAATGCGCGGCACTTCGGCCAGCAGAATCGCCACGACCGAGGGATCGGTGGGCGCACCGACCTGAATGGCGCAGTCCACGTTCTCCGCCATAAAGTCGGGCGTGCGGTCATTCAGCATCCACTCGATATTGAGGCGGGGATAGCGGTGCAGATAGTCCACCAGCGGCGCGATCAGTTGATCCTGACCAAAGGCGTGCGGCGCACGAACCCGCAGCGTACCGACCGGGTCATCGCTGGCACCGGTCAGCTCATCTTCCAGTGCATGCCAGGTCGCCAGCAGCTGCCGTGCCTGGGCGTAGCAGCGTTCGCCATCATCGGTGAGCTTCAGCGCATGAGTGGTGCGCAGGATCAGCTTGAGGCCCAGCCGCTGCTCCAGGGTCTGTAAGCGACGGCTGACGGTAGGCTGTGTTGTGCCGAGCTGGGCCGCGGCGGCGGACAAGCTACCGCTCTCGACAATACGGATAAACGTCTGCATCAGGTCGATGCGATCGCTGCTGTTAGAGTTGTTCATACGTACCACGCATAACGGTTTTGTCTGGTATCAGTCTACCGCGTATAACCGTGATGCGCTTTAATGGTTGCACGAAATGACGAGGATTACAGCATGTCAGCCATACAGACTCAGACGCAAAATGAATCGCTCTCCACGCCGCTGGTGTTTACCCTGGCCGCCGGAGCCGGGCTCAGCGTCGCATCGATTTACTACAGCCAGCCGATGCTGGATATCATCAGTAAGGAGTTCAATGCGGGTATCGGCGCAGTCGGCATGGTGCCGATGCTGACTCAGGCGGGCTATGCACTGGGTATTCTGCTGCTGGCTCCGCTGGGCGATCGTCACGACCGCCGCACTATTATCTTTATCAAAGGCTTACTGCTGGTCGCAGCGCTGCTACTGTGTGGCTTTTCCGGCGGACTCAGCGCGCTGCTGGTTGCCAGTTTTATTACCGGGCTGACCGCCACCGTGGCGCAGGATATTGTGCCCGCATCGGCGGCGCTGGCCCCGGAACACAGGCGGGGTAAAATCGTCGGCACGGTGATGACCGGGCTGCTGGTAGGCATCCTCTTGTCGCGGGTGGTCAGCGGCGTCGTAGCAGAGTATTTCGGCTGGCGCACCCTGTATATGATCGCCGCGCTGGCGGTGCTACTGATTACGCTGACGCTGTGGCGGGTGTTGCCGCGCTTTGCACCCGGTACTTCGGTGAGCTATCCGCGCCTGTTGCTGTCGCTGGTGCATCTGTGGCGTCACCATCAGACGCTGCGCCGCGCTGCGCTGGCTCAGGGTCTGCTATCGGTCGCCTTCAGCGCCTTCTGGTCGACGCTGGCGTTAATGCTTAGCGACCGCTTTCATCTCGACAGTGCCGTGGCCGGAGCGTTTGGGTTAGCCGGTGCAGCAGGCGCTATGGCAGCGCCGCTGGCGGGCAGTTTCGCTGACCGCATTGGTCCGGCAAGGGTGACGCAGGCCGGTGCCGCGCTGGTGACGATCTCTTTTGCACTGATGTTTCTGCTGCCGTTATTGCCCATGCCCGCGCAGCTGGCGCTGATTGTGGTTTGTACCATCGGCTTTGATTTAGGCGTGCAGGCCACGCTGGTGGCGCATCAGACGCTGGTCTATGGCCTGGCACCAGAAGCACGCAGTCGCCTGAATGCCTTGCTGTTTACCGTGGTGTTTATCGGTATGGCGACCGGAGCGGCGCTGGGCAGTCTGGCGCTGGCCCACTGGGGCTGGAATGGCGTCGTTGCGCTCGCAACCTTAGCCGGTGCAGCGGCGCTGGCGGTCCGCTTAGCCAGTCGTCACCTGAAAAACTGACACCTTGCCCGTCAAAAAATGTGCCAGGCTTATTCATAAACCCGAAATATTCTGGAGCGTTATGAACTTTTTAGCCTGGACAGCAGCGACGGGCGGCCTTCTGCTGCTGATGTCGCTGGCTTCCGGTTGGATTCACCGGGGGCCTGTCACCTCATTTGGTCTGTTCCTTATCGCGGGCATGCTGTGCGGCCCGTGGGGATTTGATGTTATCCACCTCGATATCGTCACTCATTCCGAAGCCGTGGCCCATATCACCGAAATCACTATGGCGGCCTCGCTGTTTATCACCGGTCTTAAGCTGCGTCAGCCGCTGCAGAACAACTGCTGGCACACCGGGCTGAAACTGGCGTTTCCCGCTATGCTGCTCACCGTCGGCGCGATGACTCTGCTGGCGCACTTCCTGGTGGGATTAGAGTGGCCGGTTGCGCTGGCATTTGGGGCGATTGTCGCGCCGACCGATCCGGTGCTGGCGAGCTTAATCTCGGTCAACGATGCGCAGGATGATGATTCGCTGCGCGTAGCAATCTCCAGTGAAGCGGGCATGAACGATGGCTCCGCATTACCCCTGCTGATGCTGGCGCTGCTGCTGTTTAATGGCGAGAGCCTGAGTGGCGCGATGCTGGCGCACTGGGGCGCGGTCGAGGTGCTCTGGGCGATTGGTGGCGGTCTGATTATTGGCTTTGTGCTGGGGCAGTTGATCGGCATGCTGGCGACCCGACTGCGCAATGCCAATGGCGACGTGGCACCCAATGATTTCCTGGCGCTGGCGCTGATTGCGCTGAGTTATTCGCTGGTAGAGTACCTGGGTGCCTCCGGCTTCCTCGCCGCCTTCGCCGCCGGACTGGGGTTACGCCGTGCCGAGCTGGGCGTGTTCCGTCGCCATCAGCCTGACGATCTCTCTGACGACGAGCGTGTGTTGCCCTCTGAGGCGCTGGTGAACCCTAACAAACGCCTGGCGCATCAGGGCAACAACAATATGGTGAAGTCGATTGGGTTTGTAGTAGGCGACGCGCTCTCTTTTGGCGATACTATTGAACGTTTACTGGCGGCTGGCATGATGGTGGTGCTGGGCGTCACACTGGCGCAGCACTGGAACATCTACGGCGTGCTGATTGGGCTGGTGCTGTTTGCCGTAGTACGACCGCTGGCCGTCTGGCTGGTGACGCTGCGCGCCGGACTGCCGCTCGGGCAGCGCCTGCTGATTGGCTGGCTGGGCATACGGGGGATTGGCAGTCTGAACTACATCGCCTATGCCTGGACGCATGGCATGCAAGGCCCGCAGATGGAAATTATGACGAATATGGCGTTAACGCTGGTGGTCTGCAGCGTGGTGGTTCATGGCACCACCGTGACGCCGCTGCTGAACTGGCGTCAGAAGCGCCTCGAAGCCCTTCAGCACAAGGTTTAACCCGAATCAACAGGAGTTAAAAATGAAAGTCACTCAGATAGTGCTGCTAAGCCTCCTTGCCTCCGGCAGCGCGCTGGCAGCGGACGACGCTGATACTGAGCAGAATGTTTACGCCAGTCAGTTGTGCCACATTGTCAGCGGCGAGAAAAAGGTCGCCACTGCAGATCATTACGTCGAGCAGATGAAATCGACCGTGGCGGGCGGCCAGTCACCGTCGGCGATGAATCAGCCGGAATTTGATGAAGAGTCCGCGCGTGAAGTGGCCAGTGCCTGGCTGCAACTTGGCGACGATGAACGGGCCAAACTGCGCGTCAACGAACAGCAGTGTGAACAGGCCGTGATGGCCCAATTCCAGCAGGAAGATTAAGCCTGCCGGATAAGATAAAAACGCGCCTGCCGGGCGCGTTTTTTTATGGCTTTTCAGGGGCCATTGCGTACATAATCGCCCCCCATGGCACCAGACTTGCATCTGTTAATTCTTCGGTAGCCTGCCGCAATGGCTTGCTCATTACTCTGGCATCACACAACAGGCATTATGATTACGCGTCGACGCTTTATTCTCGGCACGGGAGCGCTTGGGCTCTCCATGACCACCGGCAAATTATTTGCCCGTGATGACATTATCCCCCTCTGGCCGGACGATCCGCCCGGCGGCGGCGGCCCATCCGGCCAGTTGCATATTAACAGCAGCGGTTCCTGGTCAAATATCGTCAGCCCGGCGATTCAGCGCTTTAAACCGGAAAATCCCAATGGCGAAGCGGTATTAATCGCCGCAGGCGGCGGGTATCGCTGGATCGGCATGGGCCGTGAAGCCTGGCCGGTAGCGCGCTGGCTGAACGCCAGTGGCTATACCGCCTATGTGCTCAGCTACCGGTTGCCGCATGAGAAGTGGCAGGCGGGGCGGCTGGCACCGCTGCAGGATGCGCAGCGCGCCATCCGGCTGGTACGCTCTTTTGAGCGCAAGGTGCATGTACTGGGCTTCTCGGCAGGCGGACATCTGCTGGGGCTGGCGGCGGCGCGGCCGGACTTTGAATCTTATCCGGCCATCGACCCGCTGGATGAAGTGGTGCCGAAAGTCGATAGTGTTGGCCTGATCTATCCGGTCATCACCCTGGAAGCGCCTTATCAGCATACCAACACGCATCTGATGATGGTTGGCAAAAATGCCACCCCGCAGGATGAGGCGAACTGGTCGGTACAGAACTTCGTGACCCGGCAGTATCCGCCGACGTTTCTGGCGCAGGCCGAGGACGATCACACCTCCAATCCGTTTAACACCGCGCTGATGCGCGACACCTGTCGCCGTAACCGCGTGCCGGTTGAGCTGATTCAGATCAGCAAAGGCGGGCATGGATTTGGTCTGGGCAAAGCGGGCACGCCCGCGGCGTTGTGGGATCAGGCGTATGTACGCTGGCTGGATCGCGTAAGCTGAGTTGCACTGACGCGGTGCTGCACTGCACGGTCAGAAAGCGGATATGGACGCGGCATAAAAAAACAGGCGACCTTAAGTCGCCTGTCTTGTTTCTGAAGCCCGGTGCGGGTTAACGCATCGTCACAAACTCTTCCGCTGCGGTCGGGTGGATCGCCACGGTGTTGTCGAAGTCTTTCTTGGTCGCGCCCATCTTCAGCGCCACGGCGAAGCCCTGCAGCATCTCATCCATACCGAATCCGATGCCGTGAATGCCGACGATCTTCTCATCGGCACCCACACACACCAGCTTCATGCGGCACGGCTGACGATGCTGGGTGACTGCGGTGTACATGGCGGTAAACGACGATTTATAGACCTTCACCTGATCGTCGCCATACTGTTCGCGCGCCTGCGGCTCGGTCAGTCCCACAGTGCCAATCGGCGGATGGCTGAACACTACGGTCGGCACGTTGCTGTAATCCAGATGCTCGTCCGGCTTGTTGTTAAACAGACGCTCAGAGAGACGACGGCCCGCAGCCACCGCAACCGGCGTCAGCTCAACCGCACCGGTGTTGTCGCCCACGGCATAGACGCCTGAGACATTAGTGTTCTGGAATTTATCGACCTTGATGTAGCCTTTCTCATCCAGCGCCACGCCCGCGGCCTGAATATTGAGATTGTCCGTTTCAGGCTCACGGCCAATCGCCCAGACCAGGCAATCCACGGTGTAGTCGCTGCCGTTTTCCAGCTGCAGCGTCAGGCTGCCATCGCTGTTTTTAATCACAGCCTTCGGAATAGCTTCGGTGTGCAGCGCCGGGCCTTCGCTGTTCATCACTTCGACCAGCGTCTCGGTAAGCAGCGGGTCGAAGCTGCGCAGCGGCGCATGTTTACGCACGAACAGATGGGTTTCCGATCCCAGCGCATTCACCACGCCCGCCAGTTCGACCGCGATGTAGCCCGCGCCGACAACCGCGGTGCGTTTAGGCAGCGCGTCCAGCTCGAAGAAGCCGTCGGAATCGATGCCGTACTCCGCACCCGGAATAGAAGGGTGAACCGGACGACCGCCGGTCGCGATCAGAATATGGTTAGCCGTGATAATCTCGCCGTTAACTTCAACGCTGTGCGCATCGACAAAGCGGGCAAAGCCTTTGATCACTTCAACTTTGTTTTTACCCAGTACGTTGTCATAAGAGCTGTGGATGCGATCGATATAGGCGCTGCGGTTTTTGACCAGCGTGGCCCAGTCGAAGCGATTGACGGTGGTGTCGAAGCCATAATCCGGCCCGTAGAGATGGATAGCTTCGGCGATTTGCGCGGCGTGCCACATGATTTTTTTCGGCACGCAACCCACGTTCACGCAGGTGCCACCCAGCTCTTTAGCTTCAATCAGGGCGCATTTCTGGCCATACATAGCCGCACGGTTAATCGAGGCGATGCCGCCGCTGCCGCCGCCAATGGCGAGATAGTCGAAATGTCGGGTCATTGAAGTATCCATCCGGTTGCATAAAAAATTGGGGTTGAGTGTAACGCTGCGGGGCGAAATGACGCAAAGTTTGCGCCTATGATTGTAATAGGGTTCTGTTTTTTCACTCGCTTACAGGGAAGCATACCATGCACCTTACTTTTCTTGGCACCGGCGGCGGTGCTCCCAGTCTGCAACGCAACGTGACCTCCATTGCTTTTACCCGCGCGCTGAGTGGTGAAACCTGGCTGTTCGACTGCGGGGAGGGCACGCAGTTACAGTTTATGCGCTCCAGCCTGAAACCGGGCAAGCTGGATAAGATTTTTATCACCCATCTGCATGGCGATCATATTTTCGGGCTGCCGGGCTTACTCACCAGCCGGTCGATGGCCGGACTGACCTCACCGATGACGGTTTATGGCCCCAGAGGATTAAAGACCTTTGTTGAGACGGCGCTGTCGATCAGCGGCTCTTACACCGACTATCCGCTGAACATCGTTGAGATTGAGGCGGGCTGGACACTGGATGACGGTGAGTTTCGTATCAGTGCCTGGCCACTGAGCCATCCGGTGGAGTGCTTTGGCTATCGCATTGAACAGCACGACAAACCTGGCCTGCTGGATGCCGAGCGGCTGAAAGCCGAAGGGGTGCCCCGCGGCCCATGGTTCCAGCAGCTGAAGCAGGGGGAATGTGTGACGCTGGAAGATGGGCGGGTCATTAACGGCGCTGACTACCTTGGCTCGGCGACACCCGGCAAAAAGCTGGCCATCTTTGGCGATACGGCACCTACGGAGGTCGCGCTGCAGCTGGCAGCGGATGTTGACCTGATGGTGCATGAAACCACGCTGGAGGCGGCGATGATGGAGAAAGCCAACGGGCGCGGGCACTCCACGACCCTGCAGGCGGCGGAGGTGGCAAAGCGCGCCGGGGCAAAGCGGATGATCGCCACCCATTTCAGCTCCCGCTATCTTGCAAAGGACATGAGCCGCCTGCTGGCGGAGTGCCAGACCATTTTCCCCCGCACCGAGCTGGCCTCGGACCTGGCGGTGTTTACGGTTTAGTGATGCAGCGCCGGATAAGTAAACAGCAGCAGATGGGTGATATTCAGAGCGAAGTGCAGGGCGGTCGCCAGCCATAAGCGGCCGCTCCAGTGCCACGCCAGACCATAAAGCAGCCCGGCCAGCGTCGCGAAAATTATCAGCAGCACGCCGCCGGTGACATGCGCCAGCCCGAACACCAGCGCGCTGATTACCAGCGCGGGCATCCCACCCAGCGCATCCCTCAGCCGCTGTTGCAGATAGCCGCGGAACAGCGCCTCTTCGGCCAGCGAAACAAAGAACAGATTGGCCAGCATAAACGCGGGCAGCCAGGGCGGAAAGTGAGGCTCCACGGCCAGACCGCCCAGCAGCACGGCGCTACCCAGCAGCAGCGGCACGGCGGCGATTAATGCCAGTACAGCGATCCACGGATAACGCGGCGGACAGGCGCGGGCGCGGAACAGCGTCGGCAGGCAGGCCAGTAGCACAAAGGGGATCAGCGCTTTATCGAAGTTGAAGGAGAAGCTGAATGGCAGACTCTGTGCGCCCACCTTAACCTCATCAACGACGAGCGGATTGTGAAAGCCGGGAAAAAGATGGAGGAACAATCCCAGCGACATCAGCACCAGCAGCGCTTCACTCAGGATGTGCTGCCGGGAACGGATTGGATCAAAGCGGCGCAGCGCGACCAGTGCCACAACCCCGGTCAGCAGTGGCAGCACCGGCCACGTCAGAACGTCGCGATAAAACCCGAGCAGCGCGGCGAGCGCTAACAGCAGTAGCGCCAGACGCCGGGCGGGTTGTAGCGCGCCCAGCGCGCCTGCCAGCAGAATCCACATAATCGGTTTATTCAGGAACGATCTGATTCACCACGAAGTGACCGGTACCGGCCGGAACCAGTTTCTTGTGCAGCCACGGCAGCAGGGTAGTCATCTGATCGGCCAGCTTCCACGGCGGGTTAATCACGATCATGCCGGAGGCGGTCATGCCGCGCTGATCGCTGTCCGGACGGGCGGCCAGCTCGATCTGCAGAATATTGCGAATGCCTGTCGCTTCCAGGTCGCGCAGCATGTGTTTGATCTGCTGACGTAACACCACCGGATACCACAGCGCAAAGACGCCGGTGCCAAAACGTTTATGGCCTTCCTGAATCCCTTTCACTACCGCCTGGTAGTCGCTTTTCATCTCATACGGCGGGTCGATCAGGACCAGACCGCGACGCGACGGCGGTGGCAGTTTCGATTTTAACTGCTGATAACCGTCGGCACGGTCGACGCGAGCCCGATTATCTTTGCTGAATTCGTTACGCAGCAGCGGATAGTCGCTGGAGTGCAGCTCGGTGAGTTGCAGCCTGTCATCTTCACGCAGCAGATGACGGGCAATCAGCGGGGAGCCGGGATAGTAGCGCAGCGAGGGGCCACGATTCAGCGCGCCGATCGCGTCAAAATAGGGTTGCAGCAGTTCCGGTGCATCGGGCTGTTGCCAGATACGCGAGATGCCTTCCAGATATTCACCGGTTCGCTCGGCGTGTTCGCCACTCAGCTGGTAGCGACCTGCACCCGCATGGGTATCCAGGTAGAAAAACGGTTTCTCTTTCTCTTTCAGCGCCGTGATGATCAGGCTCAGAACGGTGTGCTTCAGTACGTCGGCGTGGTTGCCCGCATGGAAGCTATGGCGATAACTCAGCATTGTTTATCCTGTTGAAAGTATAAGGTTTTAATTGATGAAAAATCAATTTATACCAATTATTACCTCACGTATTACCCACAGAACGACGCACAGCAACCGACGCAGGAAAAGCATGAGAATCCGCGATTATATCAGGGATGGCCTGGCGATGGACCAGAAGCGTGATAACAAATCGGGATTATACGTCAGCAAAATAATCCGGGTACAACGCGATCAGCCCGCTATTCCTGAAACCGTCCGAAATCTCCAGCATGCCTCGCGGCATACAACGTACGCGAAAACGCAACGCAGACCCGCCCGCGTTACATCATCCTCCTTTAACTTCATCAGTTGAAAAAAGTTAGAGAAGATGTTGATCACTCCCCATTACGCAGCACCTGTCTGGGGGGGTAATTCGATTGCTTAATGCAGAGCGGGCGTCAACGCGTCGTAACGCCTTATTTTATGTGAGGCAGATTTTATTTGTTGTGGGATACGGTAACCGACAGTCTGATATCGCTTAGTCCGCTGTCAGTTAATGCCTGAAGCTGCTCAGGTAAAAAGATGAATGAATACATAGATATTGATTTTTATCAATAAAAATTCAAAAGATTTTTTAACGAAGCGCTGTTGTCGACGAATCCCAGAGGCGCTATTTCTGCCTGAAAGATAACAGCAATTTTATTTTTCATGGCAAAGGGAATTTTTGCGGGTGATGACTTTTCGAGTCTGATTTGCCAAAGGATTTGTCGTTTAATGTTTGTTTATGTTAGGTGTCATTTTATTAAATATAACGGAAACTTTTTTGAGTAATTTTATTTAATTTGATTTTCATATTTGAATGTAATCTGTTTTTTTGTGTGATTTATTCTTTATAAATTTTCGGGATTTTTATTTGTAAATGTATAATTTTATTGGTTTTTATGGTTTTTTTATTTTCTTAATTTGATCGGAAATATCGATCATTATTATTTTAATAATCGAAGAAAACTATTTACGCTCAATTTTAGCCCGGTTGCGGGCCGCGCAAAGCGGCTATACAATTACTGCCGAATGAGCGAATTTCATTAAATGAATTCGATCGTGAAGAGGAACTTTGATGAAATGGACCTGGAATTAACACGAAGGCATGCTTTTTCAAGTGAAAATATCAGAGAAAGACTGAAGGCTTACGGTTTCACAGAAATTGATGACATTCTTAGTTTTCTGAATTTGTTTCGAGAGTCTCCTCCCGGTAACTGTGAATATGTCTATATTCGTAGTAAGTTGGGCCTTTGCTTACAGCAACACGATAATGAAAGTGATTATTTTATTCCACTCAGAGAGTTTGTGACTGAGCTTGATTGTCTGATTGACTTTCATTAGATGATTATTTTCATTTTCTGCTACGTGGGGATTTTATCTCCGGTGACAGTAATTAAACTGGCTCGGTAGATTGAATAACTGAATAGAGAAAACAGATTTGCCTGCATGTGTTTTATCGTGCCGGGCTGGCAAGGCCGTTAAGGCAAATTCACTGTGTTTTAAACGTTAAATCAAGGAAAACAAATGAAAAAGAATGCGATTGTCGCAGCTATGGGTATGGCCGCTTTTATTTTTTCTGGCGCAGTTATGGCCGCAACCGCAACAGACAGTACTGATGTGACCTTTACCGGTTCAATTACTGAAACGCCCTGCTCACTGGATGCCGGATCACAAGGTCAGGAAGTCAAACTGGGGCATATTGCCGCTCACGTGCTGGAAAACGAGGGGCAATCATCACCTGTCAATTTCCAGTTTAACCTTAAGGATTGTGATGTTACGACGATGAAAAACGTGTCAGTAACCTTTACTGGCACAGCAGACAGTCAGGATAGCTCTCTGCTGGCGCTGGGTGGCGGGCAGGCTAAGGGTGCGGGTATCGCCATTGCTCATGGCGATAGCCTGGTCAAACTGGGAGAAGCGACAGCTAAACAAGCACTGGCTAAAGGTTCTAACACGCTGCAATTCGCCGCATTCCTCAAAGGTGATGGTGCGTCAGAAGTCCTGCCAGGTGATTTCACCTCTGTATCCAACGTGACCTTCACATACCAATAAGTACCTTGCAGGGTATGTCACTGACATACCCTGGCTTTATTTCTGTCGGGATAAAATAAATGAATCGTCAAAGAATGTTCGCTGTACTATTGGTGATTTCACTTTTCAGTTACTGCAAGCTTATTTACGCTGAAGCAAATGACGAAACAACCGTATATGTTTCAGGTGATATTCTCGACACGCCTTGTACCATCGCACCAGATAGCCGCATGCAAGTTATTTCTATGGGGCGGATCAGACCAGCAGAAATCGAGCATACAGGTGCAGGAGAGGCAATACCCTTCACTATTCGCCTGATTGACTGTCGGCTTCAGCGCATCGATCCTCACCAGCCCAACTGGCAACGCTTTGCCGTCAGCTTTGATGGTCAGACGGATGGTGACGACTTTGCTCTGGCAGGTACGGCGCAGGGCATGGCTCTGCAACTTGCTGACGAGAATGGAAATATTGCGCACCCTGGCGTGCCGTTGCCTCAGGCTGTACTGCATAACGGCGAGCAGGTGCTGCACTATACTCTGCGTCTGGTCAGCAACCATCAGCCGCTTCGTGAAGGATCTTATTCTTCTGCTATTCACTTCCGACTGAACTATTTCTGATGTTCTCTCTGTTGACTCGTCCCTCGCCTGTGTGCCGCAGTCTATTCAGCTGCCTGACAATCCTGTGCTTTGCTCCGGGGTGGGTCATTGCAGATGAGGCTGATGTGCAATTCAACACCGATGTAATGGATGTCAAAGATCGGGAAAATATCGACCTGGGTGAGTTTTCCCGGGCAGGCTATGTTATGCCAGGCACCTATACCATGACGGTGCATATCAATAAAACCAGCCTGCCAGCGCAAAGCATTACCTTTTACGTCCCTGACAATGATCCTAAGGGGAGTGAAGCCTGTTTAACACGATCATTGGTTAATAGATTAGGCCTAAAAGAAAACCTCTATCAAAAGTTAACCTGGTGGCATGACGGTCAATGTTTGAAAGTCGACAACGCTGCACTAAAAGGAATGAGTGTAAGAGGAGAGCTGGCAACGGCGTCGCTCTATCTGAGTATTCCCCAGGCCTATCTGGAATACACCAGCGACGACTGGGATCCACCTTCCCGTTGGGATGATGGTATTCCGGGCATTCTGCTGGACTATTTTGCTAGTGTGCAGCGTACCCAGGGACAAGGTGAGAGTCGTTCCGGCTACTCTGCCAGCGGTAACGGCACGGTGGGCGCGAATGCGGGCGCATGGCGGCTACGTGCCGACTGGCAGATGACTCGTTTCCATAATGGCGATACAACGAATCAATCGTTTCAGTGGAGCCGCTATTATCTTTATCGTGCTATTCGCAGCCTGCGGGCGAAACTGGTGGTGGGTGAAGATTACCTGAGCTCCGATCTGTTCGATAACCCACGCTTTACGGGTATTCGTCTGGCTTCAGATGATAATCAACTGCCGCCAAACCTGCGCGGATATGCGCCTGAGGTGACCGGCGTCGCCCGAACCAATGCCAGGGTCACGATTAGTCAGCAGGGACGCGTCATCTATGAGAGCCAGGTGGCACCCGGTCCTTTCCAGATCCAGACCCTGAATGACGCGACCAGCGGCATGCTGGATGTCACCGTGCAGGAACAGGATGGCTCTGTACAACACTATCAGGTTAATACTGCCAGCGTTCCTTATCTGACGCGGCCTGGTATGGTGCGCTATAAACTCGCTACCGGAAGACCTGATGATATGCGTCACCGCGTTAGCGGGCCGGTATTCGGAACCGGGGAGTTTTCATGGGGCGTAAACAATGGCTGGTCATTGTATGGCGGTGGCCTGTTCAGTGAAAGCTACAACTCACTTTCAGTCGGTATTGGACGTGATTTGCTGGCGATGGGTGCGATGTCATTAGATGCTTCTACTTCCCGCGCCGAACTTTCTCAACAAGGAAAAACACAGGGTAACTCTTACCGTCTCAGCTATTCAAAAACGTTTGATTCACTTGACAGTCAGGTGACATTCGCTGGCTATCGCTTCTCAGAACGCAGTTATATGAGCCTGAGTGAATATCTGGATGCGCGCGAATCCGGGCTGAAAACGGGTGGCAGTAAACAGATGTATACCGTGTCATTCAATAAACAATTTCGCAGTATTGGCCTTAGCAGTTATTTCAATATTAGTCGCCAGACATTCTGGGATAACCAGCCAGCAAATATTCGTTACTCCGTGATGCTATCGAAATATTTTGATTTTTGGAAACTTAAGAATCTGAGCTTTTCATTGTCTCTTTTTCGCAATCAGTATCTGGGCTCCTGGGACAAAGGCGGCTTTGTCTCGCTTTCCATGCCGCTGGGTCAGCAGGGCGGCATCAGTTACACCACAAGTGTGAATGATGGCGTAGCACTGCATCGCGTCGGTTACTCCAACCGATTAAGTGAACGTGATAGCTACCAGATTAGCGCTGACGGTAACCAGAAGAGTCAGGGGGCGAGCGGATCCTTCACTCATTCAGGCGATTCTGCTGATATCAGTGCCAGCACTGATTACCAGGCCGGTCGTTATGCTTCTGCCAGCTTGTCTGCCCGTGGCGGCATGACAGCAACGCTGCATGGCGCGGCACTGCACCGGGTTAATCAACCCGGTGGTACCCGGTTGATGATTGGTGCTGAGGGCATTTCCGGACTGCCGGTTCACGGGTTCGGTAACACCGTCACCACCAATTTTACCGGCGCTGCGGTACTGAGTGATGTTAATAGCTATTACCGCAATCGTGCTGCCGTTGATATTACACATCTGGCTGATGATATTGACATTTCCGGCGCTTCGTCGGTAACAGAAGCCACACTGACTGACGGTGCAATCGGGTTTCGTCGCTTTGATGTGATGACCGGTAAAAAAGCCATGGTCACCATCGGCTTGCAAGACGGAGGTTCACCGCCGTTTGGTGCCATCGTGATGAATAAAAAGGGCCAACAAACCGGGATGGTCGGGGACGATGGCATAACCTGGCTGAATGGAATGAACCCGGGCGAACAGATGGATGTGAACTGGAGTGGGCGCACACAGTGCGTGGTGACATTGCCACCACAACTTAATGTTCCGGCACTGCTACTCCCCTGCATTCTGAATCGGGATCGCCAGGATAAAAAGCAGCATGAGAGTAAATAACACCCAACGAGAGATGAGAAATAATGCGCATCAGTAATCAACACGCCCTTCTGGGTGTCAGTCTGCTGGCAGGGATATTCTTTGGTCAACCCGCTTCCGCCGCAATCGCGCTTGACCGGACCCGGGTAATTTTTCCCGGTAATGAGCATGCAATTTCGCTGAATATTCACAATGAAAATACCCAGTTGCCCTTTCTGGCGCAAGCCTGGCTGGAAGACAGTAACGGCAAAAAAATCAACTCACCGCTGGTGATTTTACCGCCATTGCAGCGGCTGGAACCAGGGGCTTCCAGTCAGTTAGAGATTCGTGCGATGCCCGCAGCGATGCAACTGCCTCAGGACCGGGAAACCCTGTTTTATTTTAATCTGCGCGAGATTCCGCCACGGAGTAAAACGCCGAATACCTTGCAGCTTGCATTACAGACACGGGTAAAATTTTTCTACCGGCCTAAAGCACTTCAGCTGGCTAATGGGACAGCGACCGCATTTCAACAAAAGCTTAAGCTCAGTCGGCAAGGTCAGAATGAAGTCGTGAATAACCCAACCCCCTACTACATCAGTCTGGTTGCTGCGCATAGTCACGCTACCCGTGAACCGGTGAGCGGATTCAGACCGCTGATGATTGCACCTGGAAGCAGTGCCTCACTAGGTGCAATCGCAGATGCTCTGGGGAGTGAACCCACTCTGACCTATATCAACGACTATGGCGGCAGTGTTGATCTCAACTTCCATTGCGCAGGCAGTCAATGTCAGGTTGCTAATTCCGCTCGCTGAGGGAAGGGAGCAAAGAATGAAAGGTGTCTCTCACTGGGTGCAAAAAGTAATGCAACCGTTGTCCTTAGTAGTGCTGATGTTGGCCACAGGGCAGGCTGCTTATGCGGGAGAAAATGATGTTGTCGATGGCGATACCGGCGTGTTGTATGTCAGTGGCGCGCTGGCACGAGGAGCCTGCAATGTCGACAGCGATACGCTTGAGCAGTCGGTCAATTTAGGCACGCTCAGCAGTGGTGAGTTAATCAATCCCGGAGAGCGAGGTGCGGGTCGTGCATTTCATCTGAAATTGCATGACTGTTTTGATCCTGAAGCTATCTCGCAGCCTGGCCGTGATGGGAACAGAGCCATTGGCGACGGGTTGCCTTTTATCCGAGTCAATTTTATGAGTGCCGCAGATCCTGATAACCACGCGTTAATTGCTGTTAATGGTGCGCAGGGATTCGGGCTACGGCTTGAGGATGCCCGTCATAAAGCTGTGCCTCTGAATCAACAGGCTGAACCTCTGCGAGTCAAAAATGGCGATTCAGTGCTTACCTATTATTTATTGCCTGAACGTACCCATGCCAGCCTGAAGGAAGGAGCCTGGCAAGCTGTTGTCTACGTAGGGGTGAGTTATGATTAATTCTGAGAGTAAATATGGCCGCTATTTGATAATGATTTTGCTTATACCGCTCCTTTACTTACCTCCGGTTCGGGCGGGTGACAGCAATCTTTACGGTGAGGTTAATATTAACGTCACGGTGCTGGCTCCACCCTGCGATATCAATGAGGAGGATCAGTCCGGGATTTCAGTCTTATTTCCACCGGTGAGTTATCGACAGTTTTATAATCAGGGCGCTTCACCGGAAGCGCCGTTTACGTTACGACTCAGTCACTGCGATATTAGCCAGGCAAAATCCGTGCGTTTTACTTTTACCGGGCCTGAAGAGGACTCACTACCGGGATTACTGGCGTTATCACCACAAAGCGAGGCAAAAGGGATTGCGGTGGGGATAAAATCTGCCGGAGATGGCAGGCAAATTAAGATTAATAAAAAAAGTGATACTTTTGCGTTAGCCGAAGGGGATATGGCATTTCATTTCATTGCCTGGCTACAGGCTACACCTGAAGCGCTTTCAGACCATACTATTGAGGCGGGTGAGTTTACGGCTCAGGCTGTGATTAGCCTCAGCTATGAATAATAATCTTAGAGATCAGGAAAGTGAAAATTAAAATTTCATTAGCGATGATATTTATTTTTAGCGTGATTGGTTTAAGTGAATACGCCCATGCCGGAGCCTATGTCAGGGCTATTTCACGTCACGGAAATGATGTTACGCAACAAATTGTCGCATGGACAGAAGAGGATAACGCACCCAATCCCTGTAAAGGTGAACACGTCTGTTATGTCGGGCCTGATGTAAAATACTCAACACATCCACCCGGACTTTACGGGACATGTATGGTGTCGGATAACTGTATTCAAGCTCAGTCCTATAATACTGCAAAAGAAGTGGCAGAAGCCTATAATAAAGCACATCCGATTCCTTTCACTGCAGAATTCGGCATCGAAAATGAAAATGCCTCCTGCGTCGGACTCTATTATCTGACAGAGCAACCCACGACTGCCGAGCATAATGGCATGCTATGGCCTGGCAGTGTCTGCGGTGTCATTCCTCCTGAGAATCAAACCTGTGATCTGACTATTCCCACAACGATTGATTTTGGCACGCTCAACAGCTGGCAAGTTGCCGGGCAAAAGAAGACGATTACCGGCACGATTACCTGCAAGCTTTCCACAACGTTGCTTGTTACTGCAACGTCTAAAAATAGCCAAAAACCTGGCGTTGTTTCCTTCAGTCTGGATGGCGGAGGATCGTTTGTTGATTCACTGACAGGAAAGGCCGAAATAAATGGTAAGGATGCGTTCACCGGTGTTGAGGTGCCTATCACCGGAAAAAATATTGCAGATAGGTTCAATTTTTCAGTGACGCTGCAAAAAAATGGCCGCATCGATGCCGGGGATTACTCAGCGACTGAAATTATTATCGCCTCTTATGAATAAGCTAAGCCGCATCAGCAAAGGAACTGAACAGTTGACACCGAAAACATTCTCCAGCACGCAACATTACTGGGACCGTTTTTTAATTTTTACTTTAATTTTTATAGTGGCGGTGTATTTTCTTTTGCTGAACCATATTTATATTAAAAATATGGGAGGGTCCGGGCTATTATTACCCCTAAATATAATAACATGGAGTGTAATGTTACTGATAAGTGCATTGCTGATGCTAAGCACTGCACTGCGTAATAAAAAAATCCTGTTCAGTACACAAATCTGCACAGGGGTGCTGGCCGCGCTATTAATGACGCTGCCCTTATGCTGGACGCCAGCCGTTAATTACAGCAATGCCATACCGCGGCTGGCGGCAATCTGGGGGGCGTTAATTTTCAGTTTGTCGCTGTATCAGATACATCTGAGTACTCATGCAAAGCGCGCAATATTGATGCTGATTATAGTTTCCGCACTGCTGGAGTGCCTGTTAAGTTTATTTCAGTGGGGCTGGCCGTCGCTGGCACAGCAATTAATGGAATACAATATCAGCCGTGTGGCGGGTAAACCCTACGGTATTTTTCAGCAATCTAATTTGCTAGCCAGTTACGTTGCCACAGGATATGCGGTAACAGTTTACTTTTTTTATCGACAGGTAAAGCTATACCGTTGGTCGGCTGCCCTTTTATTGTTCCTGCAGGGTGTCATGTTGTGGGTATTACTGCTGTCGGGAAGTCGTGTCGGCCTGTATGGCGCATTGCTGGCGCTTTTCCTGCTGAGTGCATTAACCCCTGAATTACGACAACGCAATGATCACGCTCCGCTGACTTTCCGAAAATACCTGTCGGTACCGATTCGCTGGCTGGTGCTCCTGCTATTAATCCTTATGGGTTTGATGGTCAATGTTACCGGTGGATTAATGCAACGAGCGGGAAGTACCATGACTGCCTCATTATTTCTGATCGCGAGCGGCATGCTGTGGTGCCTGCTGATAACGAATAAAGATCGAGCCGCACTGATCAGACAAGTATGTTGTTTTATGGTGATAATTGTCTGTGCTGCAGGGTTCTTTTTACCACTAACGTTCTTCTCCCCTGTCGCGTCCGTTGCTGCTGACACTCTGCATCAAACGGGTGTATCCGGGCCGGATTTACTTCATGCTGGCTCAAGCTCTGAGCGTTTAAATATGTTAAAGGGATCTTTATCGCTGATCCTTCAGCATCCCTGGACAGGCGTTGGGTTAGGCGGTTTTGAAGCGTCTTTTGCGGCAGTACGCCAAAACTTTGGCACCGGCATCGCCAGCTATACCATCCGGCACCCACATAATGAATTGCTGTATGTGCTGGTTGAGGGCGGACCGCTGGCACTGAGCGGCTTATTGCTTGCCGCTGTAGCCTGCTTCTTACCGGCTTTAAACGTACTGAGAGCAAGTAAAAAAAGGCATATGACTGCGCTGACCAATGAGCACACTCCCACACTCGCTGTGGCTGTACTCTTACTGCCCATTAGCCTGCACGTCCTGCTGGAGTATCCCTTCTATCAATCAGCATCTCATCTGCTCGTATTTTTATTGCTGGTCAGAATTAGCCAGCCTGAAATGCTGTATCAGCACCGGACGATCTTTGTTCAGCCTCGTCGGATGTGTGTCATTAAGGTTTTGCTGATTGTTTTATCTGTCGGGTTATTACTGACAGCCTGTGATTTTCTGGCCGGGCTAAAGATTCAGCAGCAATTAACCTTAGCAGAACGTTACAATCTGCAGTCAATACCACCAGCTTTACCTTTGAGCATGTCGCTGACGCAGTATGAACGTTATGACTTCGATCGTCATACTCAGGAGTTATTAAGATACAACCGGGATCATAATTCACAACTTCTGGAGGAATATGCGCGTTGGGCGCAGGCTTATCTGGCGGTTCATAATGATGCCGGTGTCTACGATTCGGCTATTCGTATTGCTCGTTACCAGGGCAATCAGACGCTGGCAAATAAACTATCCGATCAGGCGCGCTTAAGTTTTTATGCTGACAGTCGTTTCAAACCTAAGCAGGTAAACCTGGAATAACGTCCTGTCAGTTCCGGGTGGAACCGGCTGTTATTCAGCCGTCATTTTGCCCTTCTTCGGGGATATTTCGTTAATTGAGTGATGAGGCTGACATAATGAAATTATTTAATAAAAAAGAGCGAGAGACTAGATTCGTTTTGTTATTTTCTTTTCTTCAGATGCTGATTGTCAGAAAAATAGTTGCAGTCAATATTTCCGCTAAAAAGAGTGACAAGAGCCCCGCAGGTCAGTTTCTTATATGCAGCATGATGATTGCTGCAGGAGTCATTTTGACAGGATGTCAGAGTATCAGGTCAGAACGAATGAGCAGTTATAGCGGAGCAAAAAAGGAACTAGCCGTAAATGTGCAGGATTCATCCAGGTCTGTTAATGCCGTCCAGCCTGTAATTAAAACAGAGGGTCCGGTAGAGCAGTGCCAGCGCGAGTTGATCGCTCTGGGGAAAATCAATGCCGCTATGTATGAAAAAAGACGTGTTGCATTTTCCGGGCTACTGAAGAATGCCTCACTTTATAGCTCACTACGTCAGGATATTAATAGTCAGACAAAAGAGACGGTCGATGCACTTTATAAATATAAAACGCAAAAGCTTTGCCATGATATTGAACAGGATCTTCAGCAGGCTCTGATTAGTTACGGAGAAAATCTCCAGTGAAGAGCGATGGTTTAAAACTTATCTCTTTAACTCTGCTGATTATGTCAGGTATCAGTACAAACAAGTATGCGGAAGCGAATGAGCAGGAAGCGATGGCTTCTCTCGATGCGATTATCAGGACGAACAAACCAGACGCCTGGCTGAACCCTGTCGGCGATGAAGGTTTACCACCAGCTATGATTGTGCCCCAGCAAAAAGTGAGTCATGCAGCCAATGCATTTCAACAGCATGATCATCGGGTAAAGGCTGCAATCAAAAAGCCGGGTGGCCATCTTTTTCATCGTGAACCCGCTGATGCAAACCCGTCCGTTGAGAAAAAAAGTAAAATGGCCACTGTATCACCCGTATTGTGTCCTCATCTCTTGCCCGTGCCTCTTTCATTAGCAGGAACAGCGCAGAATAAGGATCAGGTAACGTCAGCTGAAAACAAAATAATCGGCGATCAATCTGCCACGGTGATCCAGAAAAAAGCTGAAAAGCTTCAGCAGGCACTATTAAAAAGCCAGGATGATATCGTCGCATTAACCGCGAAACTGACGACTGTCGATCAGGAAGCGGATATGCGCATAAAAGAAATCAATACATTACAGCAAAAGGTTAATGAGAGTGAGCGGCTGCTGGCTGACTGGAGAGTAAAAAAAAGCGAGGCTGATAAAGAACTGGCCGTTAAAGATGAGAAGCTGGCTGCTATCGATCGGGAAGCGGATGTGCGGATAAAGGAAATTAACGCGTTGCAGCAAAAGCTCATGGAGAGTCAAAAGCTGCTGACTGACCTGAGAGTGAAGAAAAGCGAAGCCGATAAAGAAATAGCAGCTAAAAATGAGAAAATTGCGACGCTTTTGTCCAGCCGTAATACCCCAGCCGCTTTTACCCCAAAAAGCGCAGATGAAATCAGAGATTATGCCGTTGGCGCTTACTGGGGGCAGGAAATGGAAGGCATGATTAGCAAAAAGGCCGCCGACGGCTACCACCTTGCATGGCCAGTGGTACTGCGTGGAGCCAGCGACATGATGAATAATCAGTTAACGGTCAAAAAAGAGAAACTGGCTGCAGTGCTTTATCAGCTCTATGCAATGTCAGAAAAAAAGACCGATAATTCCTCTACAGACCAGGATGAAGGTAATCGCTTCCTTAAACGCTTCTCAAAAGAACCCGGTGTTAAACGCAGTGCCATGGGGTACTACTATAAAGTGCTGGAAAAAGGCGCGGGTAAAATCAGCGAAGGAGATACAGTTGCCGTGGTTATCCGTGAAAGCTTGTGGAATGGAACAGTTATTAATGACATGAATGAAAAAGGTAAGGTATTGGTACTGCCACTCAACAAATATCCTGCATTATTTAAATCGATTATCCGTTCGATGAATAATCATGGCATAGAGCAGGTTGCTGTGCCTCCTGAACTTGCCTATGGGCAGAAAGGACGCCCGCCGTTAATACCCGCGAATGCAGTGATGTTATATCAGATAAAAGTTGTCAATGTGACGTAATGGAACGACCCGTGGAATACGCGCGGTACGGCTGATAAGTCTGCTACGGCCGGATGCGCATTCTGCAAATCAGTGACGGCTTGGTATCTGTTGCTTCAGGCCGGTGCTGTTCACCTCACTCGTCTGGCTTATCCGGTTACGCGCGTTTCTTCCCCATCTCGTCCTGACCCCATTGATTTTCACTACACTAAGCCGCATGTTACTTAGATTGCGTTGCGCGACCCGCTGCGCCCCATACATCGATAAAGGACTGCGCTATGACCAATCCGCTACTGACATCTTTTACGCTTCCCCCTTTTTCTGCCATCCAGCCTGAACATGTGGTGCCTGCTGTGACGGAAGTGCTGACCCAGTGCCGCGCAGAAGTTGAAAAAGTTGTGGCGCAGGGTGCGCCCTACACCTGGGATAACCTGGTTCAGCCACTGGCTGAAACGGATGACCGCCTGAGCCGTATTTTCTCCCCGGTCAGCCATCTTAATTCGGTAAAAAACAGCCCGGAGCTGCGTGAAGCCTATGAACAGACGCTGCCGCTGCTCTCTGAGTACAGCACCTGGGTCGGTCAGCATGAAGGGCTGTATCAGGCGTATCGCAACCTGAAAGAGGGCGATCAATACGCGGCACTGGATCTGGCGCAGAAGAAAGCGGTCGATAACGCCCTGCGTGATTTTGAACTCTCTGGCATCGGTCTGCCAAAAGATAAACAGCAGCGCTATGGCGAAATCGCCGCGCGCCTTTCTGAGCTGGGCTCGGCTTACAGCAACAACGTGCTCGATGCCACTATGGGATGGAGCAAGCTGATCACCGATGAAAGCGAGCTGGCCGGTATGCCGGAAAGCGCGCTGGCAGCGGCAAAAGCCCAGGCTGAAGCCAAAGAGCAGGAGGGCTGGCTGCTGACGCTGGACATCCCAAGCTATCTGCCTGTCATGACTTACTGCGACAACGCGGCACTGCGCGAAGAGATGTATCGCGCCTATGCGACACGCGCCTCCGATCAGGGTCCGAACGCCGGTAAATGGGACAACGGCCCCATCATGGCGGAAGAGCTGGCGCTGCGTCACGAGCTGGCTCAGCTGCTGGGCTTCGACTCCTACGCGGATAAATCGCTGGCGACCAAAATGGCGCAAAGCCCGTCTCAGGTCATCGACTTCCTGAATGATCTGGCTGAACGCGCACGTCCGCAGGGTGAAAAAGAGCTGGAGCAGCTGCGCGCCTTCGCGCAGAAAGAGCATGGCGTTGAGCAGCTTAATCCGTGGGATCTCACTTATTACGGTGAAAAGCAGAAGCAGCATCTCTACACCATCAGCGATGAGCAGCTGCGTCCTTACTTCCCTGAAGAGCGTGCGGTCGCTGGTCTGTTCGAAGTGGTGAAACGCATTTACGGTATCACTGCGAAGCAGCGTACCGACGTTGAGGTTTATCATCCTGACGTGAAGTTCTTTGATCTGTTTGATGAAACCGGTGAACTGCGCGGCAGCTTCTATCTCGACCTTTACGCCCGTGAGCACAAACGTGGTGGTGCCTGGATGGATGACTGCGTGGGCCAGATGCGTAAAGCCGATGGCAGCCTGCAGAAGCCCGTTGCCTACCTGACCTGTAATTTTAACCGTCCGGTGAAAGGCAAACCTGCGCTGTTTACCCATGACGAAGTGATTACCCTGTTCCATGAGTTTGGTCACGGCCTGCACCATATGCTGACCCGCATCGAAGCGCCTGGCGTTTCCGGTATCAGCGGTGTGCCATGGGATGCGGTCGAACTGCCAAGCCAGTTCATGGAAAACTGGTGCTGGGAGCCGGACGCGCTGGCATTTATCTCGGGTCATTTTGAGACCGGCGAACCGCTGCCGAAAGCGCTACTGGATAAAATGCTGGCGGCGAAAAACTATCAGGCCGCGCTGTTTATCCTGCGTCAGCTGGAGTTCGGCCTGTTCGATTTCCGTCTGCATACCGAGTTTAATCCGGAGAAAGGCGCGCAGATTCTGGAAACCCTGCGCGAAGTGAAAAGCCGCGTGGCGGTCGTTCCGAGTCCGGAGTGGGGCCGTTTCCCACACGCCTTCAGCCACATCTTTGCCGGTGGCTATGCAGCGGGTTACTACAGCTATCTGTGGGCGGACGTGCTGGCGGCGGATGCTTACTCCCGCTTCGAGGAAGAGGGCATATTTAACCGTGAAACTGGTCAGTCATTCCTGGATAACATCCTGACGCGTGGCGGTTCTGAAGAGCCGATGGAGCTGTTCAAACGCTTCCGTGGCCGTGAGCCGCAGCTCGATGCGATGCTGGAACATTACGGCATTCAGGGATAAGTCGGTTCGTGAAAATCTGTTTGCTCGATGAGTCAGGCGCCGGAGACGGCGCCTTATCACGTTTAGCGCAGCGCTGGCAGCTGGAGCACGATGAAGATGCGCTACTGGCACTGGTGCAGACACCGACGCACCTTGAGCTTCGCAAGCGTGATGAGCCAAAGCTGGGCGGTATTTTTGTTGATTTTGTCACCGGAGCAATGGCACATCGCCGTCGCTTCGGCGGTGGACGCGGCGAAGCTGTTGCCAAAGCGGTCGGCATCAAAGGCGGCTATCTGCCGGATGTAGTGGATGCGACGGCCGGATTGGGACGTGATGCGTTTGTACTGGCGGCCCTGGGCTGCCGGGTGCGAATGCTGGAACGTCATCCGGTGGTGGCTGCACTGCTGGAAGATGGCCTGCAGCGCGGTTATCAGGATGCGGAAATTGGTCCCTGGCTGCGCGAACGCCTGACGCTGATTCATGCAGCCAGTGCGCAGGCGCTGGGCGATATCACGCCGCAGCCGGATGTGGTCTATCTTGACCCGATGTATCCCCATCGCCAGAAAAGTGCGCTGGTGAAAAAGGAGATGCGGGTCTTTCAGTCGCTGGTGGGGCCGGATGAAGATGCGGATGCGCTACTGGAACCGGCCCGGCGGCTGGCGAAGAAACGTATCGTGGTTAAACGGCCAGACTATGCACCGCCGCTGGCGGGCGTAGTGACGCAGGCGGCTGTGGTGACGAAAAGCCATCGTTTTGATATTTATCCGCCGCTGGTCAGTACGCTTTAGACGAATGACGATCTGAAGCGATTGTTTCAGGTCATAATAATTTTCCTGCCGCTTATCTCCGTATGCCCGGTCTGAAAGCGACCTGGCATAATATTTTTGCTAAATAAAAAAGCCTGTCTGAAGTATTATCAGGCAGGCTTTAATTATCCGCACGCGCATTGTCGCGTTAATGCGGTGCTACTGATTCGGTCAGGCCGCTAATTTAGTCAGGAAGCCTGAAAATGCGTTCAAAAAGCTTTTGGCGAAGTTCAGGCCAATCGCTTTGTAAGTCAGACCCAGAGTCTGGCCCAGATCAGTGCTTTCCTTGATTGATGCGACGGTGGTGTCATATAAACCTGATACTTCAGTCAGTGCGGTGTTAACCTCACCCAGAAATTCAGTCAGGCCCGCGCCGCTAACGGCAGCAATTTCTGTCTGATTAATCTCTCTCATTTTTAATATCCTTATTGGTTTTTTAAATAATGGGAATCATTATTCTGCTTTATCCGTTGCCTGCGCAGCAGATAAGCCAGCGAAAGATAACGGATAAATTAACCTTCTCCTATAGTAAGATTTTGATAAGTTACGCTTTGCTATTAATAAAGTTTCTATCATTTTCGACTGGATGAATGAGCAATGTAACGATGGCTTTGGATTTATGTATGGAACTGTAATTACAGCGCTAAAAGGAGGTAATATAAACAGAGATCAGAAATGATAAAGCAGCGGATATTTAGTTTTGTGTAAAGTCAGGCTGGCAGATATCTTTATTAATAAAAAGCAATCCAGGTGGCGTTGCCGGGGAATCAGGCGCTTAAATAGCAGGCCAGAATAACGCTATTCAGCCCGATAAAAAAGCCGGCTTGCACCGGCTTTAATCACAGCGGTTACGCTTCATCTTCATCGCGTAACGGCACAATCAGCATGTCGATGTGCACGGTGTTGATCAACTGACGGGCTGAAGACATCAGCTTGCTCCAGAAATCCTGGTGATGACCACACACCACCAGGTCAACGTCATATTTTTTGATCGCGTCAACCAGCACCTGGCCGAGATCACCACTGCCGCTCAGCGTTTCACTGATTGGATACCCTGCGGCATCTGATAATCCTTTCAGTGCCGCATGCGTCTCTTCAGAGATACGCTTCTGCATATCCCCTAAGTTGACATCAATCAGGCCGGTGTAGAGGTCGGAGTAATTCACATCAACGTGAATCAGGGAAATTCTGGCATCGTACGGTCGAGCCAGCGAGACGGCCTTATCCACCAGTAACTGACTTTCGGGAGAAAGGTCTACTGCAATCAGGATGTGTTTATAAGCCATGATAAAACTCCTTTCACGAGATTAAGGATGGCATCCGGTGTTCCTGCCGCGTCACAGCTTAGCGAAATCCTTTGCGCGAGCGGGCGATGAGCGCCACCAAAGTGTCTACCTGCATTGCAGGTGATGATGTTGTTATGTTCTGAGTATAGCCTTCTCTCACGGCAAATGCTGCCGTTGCCGCCTGGCTTATGAATAAGATCAAGGCTATGACAGATTTACTCGCGCTGAACGAAAATCATCGTTGGAAAAAATGTAAAGAATTCTCCTACACTGAAAAAAGGCGGTCCGGTTCGCAGCCGCTCAGGGGGTCGAAAATTTTCGCAGTCCGGTGATTCAGTGGCTGGTTTTTTCTGCAGGCGGATACAGTGTCTGACGCTGGGTCTGTTGCTGCGATGCCAGCCGGGAGGGGGAGAATATGATCAGCACTATTGCGCTTTTTTGGGCTCTTTGTGTCGTGTGTATCGTGAATATGGCGCGCTATTTTTCATCGCTGCGTGCGCTGCTGGCGGTATTACGGGGTTGTGATCCGCTGCTGTATCAGTATGTCGATGGAGCGGGATTCTTCACCTCTCACGGTCAGCCGAGCAAGCAGGTGCGGCTGGTCACTTATATCTGGGCAAAGCGCTATCTTGATCATCATGACGATGAGTTTATCCGGCGCTGCGAGCGGGTGCGGGGGCAGTTTCTTCTGACCAGTGCACTGTGCGGACTGGTAGTGATCAGTCTGGTGGCGCTGGCGATCTGGCATTAAAAAAGGGCGACTTACGTCGCCCTTTTGTCTGCTGGTATCACACCAGTTTTAAGGCTATCCAGTAGAGCGAACCTGACAGCAGAATACAGACCGGCAGGGTGAAGATCCACGCCATGGCGATATTCTTGATGGTCCGGCTCTGCAGTCCGCCCCCGTCCACCAGCATCGTACCGGCTACGGATGAAGAGAGGATATGCGTAGTGGAGACGGGCATGCCGGTATAGCTGGCGACGCCAATCGACAGCGCGGCTGTCACCTGTGCTGACATGCCCTGTGCGTAGGTCATGCCTTTTTTACCAATCTTCTCACCAATGGTGGTGGCAACACGACGCCAGCCAATCATGGTGCCGATGCCCAGCGCCAGCGCGACGGCCACAATAATCCAGATCGGCGCATACTCAATGGTGCCAAGCAGGTCGCTTTTCAGCTTATTGAGGAAACGCTTGTCATCTGGCGAGGTCTCTTCCAGACGGGCCGCTTTATCAGCGGTATCTGAGATACACAGCAGCAGACGACGCATCTGACCGCGCTGATCAACCGTCAGCTGGTCGTAGCTCTGCAGGTTGTTCAGCAACACCTGAGCACGCTGAACTGCCTGCAGCGCGCGCGCGCTGTCACAGTGAAACTCCTGCGGGCTGGTCGCTGGCACTTCTTCCGGCGTTGGCAGCTTAGGCGGTGCCATCTGGATGATGTGCGTCAGCGAGGCATTATGCTGCTGGTAATACTGCTCCAGGTGATTGACCGCATCGCGGGTACGCGTGATGTCATAACCGGAGGCATTCATATTCACCACGAAACCGGCCGGAGCCACGCCAATCAGGACCAGCATGATCAGGCCAATGCCTTTCTGACCGTCATTCGCGCCGTGCGAATAGCTCACGCCAATTGCCGAAACAATCAAGGCGATGCGGGTCCAGAACGGCGGCTTTTTCTTGCCGTCGATCTTCTCGCGGTCAGCAGGCGTCATATGAATACGCGCACGCTTTTTAGTATTGCTCCAGTAGCGACGCAGAATGAAGATTAAGCCGCCTGCGATCACCAGGCCAACAATCGGCGACAGGATCAGAGAAAGGAAGATGTTCAGGACTTTCGGGATATTGAGCGCATCAACCACCGAGGTTCCGCTCATCAGGGCGTTGGTCAGACCGATACCGATAATGGCACCGATCAGCGTATGGGAGCTGGAGGCCGGCAGACCGAGATACCAGGTGCCGAGGTTCCAGATAATCGCCGCCAGCAGCATAGAAAACACCATGGCGAGACCGTGAGCCGATCCAACATTCAACAACAGATCGGTGGGAAGCATATGAACAATAGCGTAAGCAACACTCAATCCACCGAGTAGCACGCCAAGGAAGTTGAATACACCCGCCATCACCACAGCAAGCTGGGCACGCATGGCACGCGTATAGATGACCGTCGCAACTGCGTTGGCCGTGTCGTGGAAACCGTTGATCGCTTCGTAAAACAATACAAACAGCAGGGCAAGAACCAATAACAGGCTAGTACTGAGGTCTAGACCAGCAAACAGATGTAGCATAAACGTTACGCCATTTTTGGAGGACATGAACGCGGCGCATTATCCGCGACAACGTGCTGTATGGGAAAGGAAAATATAGCGTTAATTTGACCTTTCGTCGTAAGGCTGAAGGGTAACTCAGCTAAAAAGGGTTAGATATTAAGCAGATACAATATGACACATTTACGGCAATTTTTTGACGCTGGCGTCTCAGTGAGCAGATCACTACAATCTGCGCCTTTCCAGTTAAGTGAGTGAACCGCAGTGGAACAGTTTGACGTTATCATCATTGGTGCCGGTGCCGCCGGTCTGTTCTGTGCCGCCCAGGCCGGACAGCGGGGTCGCTGCGTGTTACTGCTGGATAACGGCAAAAAGCCGGGACGTAAGATTCTGATGTCTGGCGGTGGCCGGTGCAACTTCACCAACCTCTATACCGAACCAGCGGCCTATCTGTCGCACAATCCCCATTTCTGTAAATCGGCGCTGGCGCGTTATACCCAGTGGGATTTTATCGATCTGGTCAATCGTCACGGGATTGCCTGGCATGAGAAAACCCTGGGTCAGCTCTTCTGTGATGACTCGGCTCAGCAGATTGTCGATCTGCTGCTGGCCGAATGTGACAAGGGCAATGTCACCCTGCGGCTGCGCAGTGAAGTGCTTAGTGTGGCGCGCGATGAAAGCGGCTACACCCTGCAACTCAACGGCAGCACGGTTCAGGCGGAGAAGCTGGTCATCGCCAGCGGCGGTCTGTCAATGCCGGGCCTGGGCGCTTCGCCGTTTGGCTACAAAATTGCAGAGCAGTTCGGCCTGAGCGTCTTTCCGACCCGGGCGGCGCTGGTGCCCTTTACCCTGCACAAGCCATTGCTGGAGCAGTTGCAGACGCTGTCAGGCGTCGCGCTGGAAACCACGATTGACGCGCAGGATGGCACCCGCTTCAAAGAGGCGATGCTCTTTACCCATCGCGGCCTGTCCGGTCCGGCGGTGTTGCAAATCTCCAGCTACTGGCAGCCGGGTGAATTCGTCACTATCGATCTGTCGCCCGCCACGCCGCTTGAGGCGTTTCTGACGGCACAGCGTGAAGCACATCCGAATCTCAGCCTGAAAAACAGTCTGGCGAAAATTCTGCCGAAGCGCCTGGTGGAAGTCTTACAGGCGCTGAAGGTGGTACCGGATATCACTCTGAAGCAGCTCAACAGCAAACAGCAGACCGAACTGGCGCAGACACTGCACGCCTGGCGCATCCAGCCGAATGGCACAGAGGGCTATCGTACAGCGGAAGTGACGCTGGGCGGGGTGGATACGACGCAGCTCTCATCAAAAACCATGGAGGCGCGTGCAGTGCCGGGGCTTTACTTTATTGGTGAAGTGGCCGATGTCACCGGCTGGCTGGGCGGCTATAACTTCCAGTGGGCGTGGAGTTCTGCCTGGGCCTGTGCCCAGGCGTTGTAACGCGCGATTACCAGCGCTGGTGGACGTGAGGCGCGATCTTCTCCTGATAGATCTGCTTCAGCGCCGCCATCGTCTCATCAGAGAGCGCATCGACATCGCTGGCGCGGGCATTGGCTTCAGCCTGTTCACGGTTTTTCGCACCAGGGATAACCACGCTGACATCCTCGTTCATCAGGATCCAGCGCAATGCAAACATCGCCATGGTGGTGTCACCTGTGACAAAGCGGCGAATCTCCTCAACCGCTTCCAGCGCCACCTCGAACGGCACGCCGGAGAAAGTCTCGCCCTTATCAAACGCTTCGCCATTACGGTTAAAGGCGCGATGGTCGTCAGCGGCAAACACGCTGTCGGCACGCATTTTGCCGGTCAGCAGGCCTGAAGCCAGCGGCACGCGGGCGATAATCGCCACATCCCGACGTTTCGCCTCATGCAGCAGCAGTTCTGCCGGACGCTGGCGGAAGATGTTGTAGATCAGCTGAATTGACGAGACATTGGGAAATTCCAGCGCTTTGAGGCCTTCTTCGACTTTCTCAACGGAAACGCCGTAGTGACGGATTTTACCGGCCGCCACCATCTCATCCATTACCGCAAACACATCCGGGTTGTAATAGACTTCGGTTGGCGGGCAGTGCAGCTGCACCAGATCCAGCGTTTCGGTCTGCAGATTTTCCCGTGAGCGTTCGATAAAGGCGTTGAGGTTTTCGGCGTTGTAGCCTTCAGCCACGTGCGGTGAAAGGCGACGCCCCAGCTTGGTCGCCACAAACGGGCGTTCCCCGCCGCGCTGATTCAGCACCTCTGCGATGATCTTTTCGGAGCGGCCATCGCCATAGACATCGGCGGTATCAATAAAGGTGATGCCTGCATCCAGCGCAGCGTTCAACGCGGCTTTGGCATCCTCCATACTCACTTCTCCCCAGGTCCCGCCAATGGCCCATGCGCCAAAGCCAATTTCAGAGACGCGCTGACCGGTACGGCCCAGTGTTCGTAATTTCATGCAAACCTTCCTCGATGCGTTTCAGACAGGGTGACAGAAAAGGGCTAACCATTGAGCTTAGCGCTTACCGGCGGAGAGGCGATTCGGCGTTGCTGCATACCAGACCGGTATAAACAGGCGGCTTTTTGCGGCAGGCTGCTGGTTACGTTGAAGATTTCTGCAAAAAACAGGCCAGGCTGGGTGAATACCGCTTCGCTAATTAATTGATTTTAAGAAATTTCACCTGAAATTAAACAGGCGAGAGTGTGGATTCGGTCACATACTTCAATTTTCAGGCCAACAATGGGATCGCTATGTTCAAATTTGTTAAGTCGGTCTTTGCCAGCCCCGAGAAGTTTCTGCAGATCATGACCCGTCAGGATATCAACGACTCCATCGCGGAAGGTGAGCGCATCATTATTGATGAGAACGGCAATATCTCGGTCAATACGCTGAGTGAGGAAGTCCACGAAGATTTTGCCCGCCATGTGAATACGTTAAAGGGAGTGTAAGGTGGGTACCGCAATATTTATGGTGTTGATGGTCAGTGGTTACTGGTACACCAGCCGTGATTTAAACAGCCGCTTTAAAATCCGCCGCTCGTCAGGCTGGGATGTCTATTTTCTGGTCGCGCTCTACGGCTGTATTTTTGTTCTGCAGGGCGTATTCGCCACCGGCATCGTCTGGCTGCTGCTGCTCTGTATGTCCGGTATCGCCAATGCCCTGCAGATGATCCCCGGCGTGCACCTGAAGTGGCAGGTGGAGTTCATGAACTGGAGTTTCCTGGGCATTCAGGCACCGGTTGTCATTATGCTCGCCTTCGCCATTCTGCTCTGCCTCTATCGCTCAAACTGGGCGGGCAGTGCACGCCTGAATGTATCAGGGCGTAAAGACCTCTATCAGCGGCTGTCACGCTCCAACGGCGTGGAACAACTGCTGTTTCAGTGCATGGAAGAGGGCGAACTGGCGTGGATTACGCTGAAGTCGCGCCGCATTTACATCGGCATGGTGCATGCCTCGACCTTTGAATATGAGAGCACGAAAAACATCGTGTTGATCCCGATGCTGAGCGGCTATCGCGACAGCAAAACGCTGAAGCTGGCGGTAGAGCATAACTACAGCAAGTGGTACGCCGAGCATGAGATCACGCTCGACTCGCAGCCCAAAGATGCGATGTCGTTCCGTAAAGTGATCATGGTTGACCAGATTGAGAGTCTGTCACTGTTTGATCCGGCCAGCGCCACAGCACTTTCGATGGGCCATCCGCAGGAAGTAGAGAAGAGTCAGGGTAATGATGACGACAGCCCGGACACGAAAAGCCGGGACACGCAGGATTAAAAAGCCCGATCGGTTTCCCCTGATGATGTGACTTCATCAGGGGAAACCAATCCCCCGTCACTCGATATTTTCCGCCGTAAACAGCCTGAATGCGACTTTACCCGCCTGATACACATCCGGTTGAAAGCCGGTTTCCAGATGACTCAGCATCAGATCGATCGCTAACCGGGCATGCTGCCGGGCATGCTGATCCAGGGTAAACGCGACTTCATCGTTCAGCAGTAGCTGACGAGTCACATCATACAGCTCATGGGTGATGTAGGTGCATTTACCCAGCAGTTGATGAGCGCGCAGGGTATCGCTGACGTCCGTGTTGCCCATGCCGGTGTTATAGACCCCGGCAATTGCCTGTGACGAACGCAGGTTGCGGGCCAGCTCACTGCGGATGGTTTCCCGCTGATCCTGACCCGATAGCACCTCACGCAGATGACGCTGCGGCGCACGCTGCTCCATAGCTTCACGGAAGCCGGCGATACGCTGACGATGAGCGCGATAATCAAAGCGGCCGCTGACCATCAGAATGTCGCCGGGCTGGTTCAGGGTTTTACTCATCAGCAGGCCCGCGGTACGGCCTGCCTGATACTGGTCGATGCCAACATGACACAGGCGGTCGGCGTCGGGCAGATCGGTGACGATGGTGATCACCGGCACATTGCGGCTGCGGCACAGTGCCAGTGCCCGGTAGATGGGCGGTGAGTCATGTGCAAACACAATGATGCCGTCGCGGGTGCTGCTGCGGGCGACAATGCTCTGTGCCAGCTGCTCGGGCTGCGCTTCGGCCACCAGGGTTTTGTGCAGCTTCAGGCGACGATAGCCAAGCTGACTGGCGATCTCACTGAAACAGGTGGTGAGCTGCTGAAAAAAGGATGAGCCGTTGTTGCTGAGGAAGACTTCGATTTGCCACGGATGCTGATACTCCTCTGGCAGCAGACGCCGGAGTCCCGCTTCGCGCGCGGCCTTCAGGACTTTGCGGCTGGTCTCCAGCGAGACGCCGCCGCGCTCATTCAGCACCCGGTCAACCGTCGCAATCCCGACGCCCGCCATTTTTGCCACCACCTCTAAGGTGAGCTTTTTCATTCAGACTCCACGCGTCAATGGCGATTAGCTGCTGCCTGTCAGACTGTTTATCTCTTCTAACCGGTTAAAAGTAAAAGATAAAGCGATTTTATGATGGAAAACCATCAACGGCATTGCGCCATGGGTTTTTACCCTCAGTGCGATCGTCAGGTTAAAAAGCATAGCGGGTCGCTGTCCGGGCGGAAATACCGTTAAGCTTGTAGCGAGACAATTAACGAGGAGTGAATATGGCGCAGCAAAAAGAAGTTCTGATTATTGGTGCTTCACGCGGTATCGGTCTGGCGGTCGTGCAGGCGTTTGCCGGTGAGGGCTGGCAGGTTACGGCCACCCATCGCAGTGGCGTTCCGGAGCAGGGAAACAGGCCCGGTATCGACTGGCAGGCGCTGGATATGACCGACGCAGCGGCGGTTCAGCAGCTTGCCGGCCAGCTCAGTGGCAAAGCGTTCGATGCGATTCTGATCAATGCCGGAATTTCCGGGCCTTCGCACCAGAAGGTGTCGCAGAGTGACGATCAGGAGCTGGCGCATCTGTTCCTGACGAATGCGATAGCACCGGTTCGCAGCGCAGAGATTCTGCTGCCGCTGCTGAAGCCAGAGGGCGTACTGGCGCTGACCTCATCCCAGCTCGGCAGCCTGAATGAAAATCCGGACGCACAGATGCCGATTTACTCGGCCAGCAAAGCCGCACTGAATATGCTGAGCCGCACGCTGACCCCCGCCGTTGAAGCTCAGAACGGGACGCTGCTGACGCTGCATCCCGGCTGGGTGAAAACGGATATGGGCGGCGAGAGTGCGCCGCTGACGGCAGAGGAGAGTGCGGCCGGTATCGTCCGGCAGTTAACCCAGTGGCGCGGACGCGGGGGTCATCACTACGTCGATTACGCCGGCCACCAGCTGCAATGGTAAGCTGAAACGGGGCGGTTACGCCCCGATGTCCCGCAGTGCCTTACCCTTCATCAGGTTGCGTTCAATGTGCTCCAGCGTCACATGTTTGGTCTCAGGTACCAGCATCATCGTCAGCACGATAAACACCAGATTGAGCGCGCCGTATAACCAGAAGGTGTTGGCATTACCCAGTTGATCCAGCATCGTCAGGAAAGTGGCTCCCACTATCATGTTGCCGACCCAGTTGGTGGTGGTGGAAGCAGTAATGCCGAAGTCACGCCCTTTCAGCGGCTGAATCTCTGAACAGAGCAGCCAGATGACCGGTCCGGCCGCCATTGCAAAGCCAACGATAAACATCAGCAGCATCGCGACCGCAAAGTATTTGCGGAAATCCGTTTCAACGCCGATGTGCAGCAGAGTGCCCAGCACGCCCATGCCCACCGCCATCACCAGAAAACTGGTGGTCAGCATCGGCTTGCGACCCCAGCGATCGACAAAAAAGATGGCAATGAGCGTGGCCAGCATGTTGACCAGCCCGACAATTACCGTGCCCCACATCTGCTCACTGGTGCTGGAAAAACCGGCAATATTGAAGATTTTAGGGGCGTAATACATCACCACATTCATCCCGGTAAACTGCTGCATTACCTGTAGCAGCATCCCCAGCCAGACCGCGCGGCGAAAATTGCCATTAGAGCGGAACAGCGACCAGCCGCGCTGTTTTACCTGCAGACTTTCGCGGATCTCTTCCAGCTCCTCCCGCGCCTGCTCGCTGCTGTTACGCAGCCGATCCAGCACGCGCTGCGCTTCGTTGAAACGTCCGTGCGCTGCCAGCCAGCGCGGACTGTTGGGCAAAAACAGCACGCCGATAAACAGGATCACCGCCGGAATAGCGATCACGCCGAGCATTCCGCGCCAGTTGCCGCTGTAGCTGAACGCGGTGTCGGAGAGATAAGCGACCACGATGCCGGTAGTCAGCATCAGCTGGTACATCGAAATCATTGAGCCACGAATACGTTCCGGCGCAATCTCCGCCAGATAGAGCGGCGCGGTGTAAGAGGCGATACCTACCGCCAGCCCCAGCATCACACGGGCACAGATCAGCGACTCTACATCGGGTGAAAAGGCAGACCAGAGCGAACCAATGATGAACAGCGTTGCGCCCGCCAGCATACTTTTTTTACGTCCCAGCGTTGAGGACATCCAGCCCGCCGCCAGCGCACCCAGCGCCGCACCAAACATCATTGAGCTCACCACCCACTCCTGCTGATGGTTAGTAATCTGCAAATCCTTCGCCAGGAATGGTAAGGCACCTGCGATGACGCCGATATCCAGACCAAACAGCAGGCCGGACAGCGCCGCCATAAAACAGACGAACCAGGTAAAACGGTTCTGGTGATTTCCCGATTTTTTAGCCGCGGCCATGCGAGTCTCCTTGCGGTTTTTCAGTGTCAATATTGTTAATGTTATGTAAACATAGTCGATATCAATGTGGGTCCGATCACACTTCCGTTTATCGCCGGGGTCGCAAAGTATGGCTGCGAAAAGAAAGCATCAGAGATCAGCAGGTTGGTGCGGAAACGGGAAACCGCGGCAGAGGCACGAATACGCAAAGCCGCTTGCTGCAGGTCAGATTTTGCAACTGACCGCCTGCGGCATTACACTTCCGCCTTTCTGCTATTGATTGAAGGTGCTTATGTCTGAACCTTTCCAGCGTCAGCCGCTGCCCTTGCCGGGTGGTCATAAAAAAGTTTTACTGCACTCCTGCTGCGCACCCTGTTCGGGGGAAGTGATGGAAGCGATGCTGGCCTCCGGCATTGAATACACTATCTATTTCTACAACCCGAATATTCATCCGCTCAAAGAGTATGAGCTGCGCAAAGAGGAAAATATTCGCTTTGCTGAGAAATTTGGCGTGCCGTTTGTTGATGCGGATTACGACCGGGATAATTGGTTTGAGCGGGCGCGCGGGCTGGAGTGGTCACCGGAACGGGGTGAACGCTGCACCATGTGCTTTGATATGCGCTTTGAGCGCACGGCACTTTATGCCCATGAGAATGGATTCCCGGTAATGACCAGTTGTCTGGGTATTTCACGCTGGAAAGATATGAAGCAGATTAATAGCTGTGGTGTCCGTGCAGCGGCTGCGTATCCGGATCTGATGTACTGGGATTTTAACTGGCGTAAAGGTGGCGGATCGGCGCGCATGATTGAAATCAGTAAGCGCGAGAGTTTCTATCAGCAGGAATATTGCGGCTGCGTCTATTCACTGCGCGACACCAATCGTCATCGCGTCACCCAGGGACGTGAGCGTATTAAGATTGGTGTGCAATATTATCAGCCGGATGAATCCTGATTAACTGATATCGCAGTAAGCATCTGCCTGCGCATAGCCGCGCGCTGAGCGCGTAACAGGCCGGACTGTTACGCCACAGCTCTGCTTAATGCTGCCTGGCCGGACGTAGCTGCAGAGCGCGCAGGGGTCGTCAACGTCAGCCATCTGCTGCTTCGCTTCTTCACTCATCAGACGTTTACGGCAGGCGCTTGGCGTGCAGCCCATAATCTGCTTAAACGAGCGGGTAAAAGATTGCTGGCTTTCAAAATGGTATTTCAGCGCCAGGCTGATGATTGGCGTGCGGCTGTTTTTTAAATCATTTACACTGGCATTAAGTTTTTTCTTGCGAATATAACGCGCCAGCGTTTCATTATGATAACGGGCAAAGAGTTTCTGTAAATACCATTTCGAATACCCGGCTTTTTCTGCAATATCATCCACGCTTAAACGCTGGTCGAGATTATTATTGATCCACTCAGTGATAGAGACGATTACACTTTCGTTATATCTGTTTTCTTTCATGGCTGTTCTCCCCTGTTTAATTCACAGGGACTATAGATTATTTATCTTAACGTGCTTATTCTTTGCGTAAAGTTCTTTCAGTATTTGAATCGTTATCTCTGAAGATATTCATATGAACAGTAGTTTTTAATAAAAAGGATGAGTTGTAATTGGTTTGTTGTTAATTATAAGGGGAGTCATTGACCCAGGTCGGATAACGATAAGCGCGAGCATATTATTTCGCTTTCGGCCTCGCAGCTAACGCTGCCAGCGTCTATGACTTCAACGGCATAGCACGGACCATCAATAGATTTTCTGCCGCGACATGCCAGGCTTACGACTCACCTTTAACCTGGAGAACCCCGGATGAGCCCGACATACGTGTTGAAAAAACCGCTTGCCGCTTTGCTCACCTCGCTGGCTTTATTTGCGCATGCCCCCGCCAGTGCCGCGCCAGTTTATGGCGAACAGCTGGAAGGATTTCATTACCCCTATCCTCTGCAGCATTTCGATTTTCAGTCCCAGCAGCAACCGCTGAGTATGGGCTATATGGATGTGAAACCGGTGCAACAGGCCAATGGCAAAACGGTGGTGCTGATGCACGGTAAAAACTTCTGTGGCGCAACGTGGGAAGAGACCATTCGCGCGCTGACTCAGCAGGGCTATCGCGTTATCGCGCCCGACCAGATTGGCTTCTGCAGCTCGACCAAGCCCGCCAGCTATCAATACAGCTTTCAACAGCTGGCTGAAAATACTCATCAGTTGCTTGCCCGGCTGGGCGTGGAGAAGGCGGTGATCATCGGTCACTCCACGGGCGGAATGCTGGCAACGCGTTATGCGCTGATGTACCCGGAACAGACGCAGAAGCTGGTGCTGGTCAATCCGATTGGGCTGGAGGACTGGAAAGCCAAAGGCGCACCGTGGCGTTCGGTGGATCAGTGGTATCAGCGCGAACTGAAGCTCAGCGCGGAGGGCATTAAGAAGTATGAGCAGCAGACCTACTATGTCGGGCGCTGGAAACCTGACTATGACAAGTGGGTTGATATGCTGGCCGGGCTCAACAGCGGGCCGGGCCATCAGAAGGTGGCGTGGAACTCTGCCCTCATCTACGACATGATCTTCACGCAGCCGGTATTTTATGAATTCGGCGATCTGAAGGTGCCCACCACACTGATGATCGGCACCTCAGACACCACGGCCATCGGCAGTGATATCGCTTCTGCAGACGTGAAAGCCCGGCTGGGGAATTATGCGGTGCTGGGGAAAGAGACCGCAAAACGTATTCCGGGCGCGCGCTTAATTGAATTTCCCGGTATGGGACACGCGCCGCAAATGGAAGAACCGGCAAAGTTTAATCAGGCGCTGCTCGACGATCTGGCGCGGCGATGAACAGTCAGGCGCTGTGGTGCCTGATCTCAAACCGCTACGCGTTTCTGCTTTTTCCTGAGGTACATCTGCTTATCGCTGTCGTGCAGCAACTGCTCCAGCGACTGTGGATGCGCCGCGTCAAACTCCACCACGCCGGACGAGAATTGCAGGCGGTAACGACGATTCAGGCTGACTGACTGCTGTTGCAGATAACGGTCAAACTGTGCGAGCAATGCTTCGCTCTGCTGCTGCTGCAGGCCGTTAAACAGCACCACGAACTCGTCGCCGCCCAGACGGGCAAACAGATCGGAGTGTTTAAACACCACCTTCATCGCATCGGCAAAGTCCATCAGCGCGCGGTCGCCTTCACGGTGGCCTAGCGTGTCGTTAATCTGCTTAAACTTGTCGAGATCGAGAAAGGTCAGGCAGGCGGGCCGGTTTTTCATCAGGCACTCATTCAGTACCATCTGCCCCAGCGTCATAAAGCCGCGGCGATTGGTAATCTGGGTCAGCTCATCACAGGTGGCGGTCTGAAAGGCGACCAGTTCCGCTTCAGCCATCGCGGCCAGGTCACGCATGGTGGCCTGATCCTCTTCAGTAAACTGGCGCGGTTCACGGCCAATAATACAGAGCGTGCCCATTTTGGCACCGCCCGGCGCACGCAGTGGACAGCCGGCATAAAAGCGAATGTGCGGCTCGCCGGTCACCAGCGGATTATCATAAAAACGCGCATCTTTTTGCGCATCTTCAACGATCATGATCTCATCCTGAAGAATGGCGTGGCCGCAAAATGAGATGTTGCGGGGCGATCCTTTAGGTTCATAGCCCTGAGCGGATTTAAACCACTGATGGTCAGCTTCCAGCAGGCTGACTAATGCGATAGGAACGTCATACAGGCGGCGCGCCAGGCGGGTTAAACGATCAAACCGCTCCTCCGCTGGCGTGTTCATTATGTTCAGCGCACGCAACTGCGATAAACGTTGTGCCTCGTCGGCAGGAATTTCAGGTGCTTTCATCTCAGAGACCTTTATTGTTTTAGCTGAAGCCAGGTTCTGGTGTTTGCCTTACGGCGAAGAAGAAGAGCGTGACATAGCAACCACGCTCTTTATGAGGAGGGGATCAGAGCACTTTTTGTTCTGCGAGATCAAGGGCGAAATAGCTGAAAATCAGGTCCGCACCGGCGCGTTTAATCGCACCCAGACTTTCCAGCACCACATTGCGCTCATCAATGGCACCGGCCTGCGCGGCAAATTTGATCATCGCGTATTCGCCACTCACCTGATACGCCGCCAGCGGCAGTTCGGTGCGTTCACGAATGTCGCGCAGGATATCCAGATAGGCACCTGCCGGCTTCACCATTAATGAATCCGCGCCCTGGGCCGCATCAAGCAGCGATTCACGGATCGCTTCACGACGGTTCATCGGGTTCATCTGGTAGGTTTTACGGTCGCCTTTCAGCGCCGTGCCGGCGGCTTCACGGAACGGGCCGTAAAACGATGAAGCGAATTTGGTGGAGTAGGACATGATGGCGGTCTGGGTAAAGCCCGCCGCGTCCAGTGCCCGGCGAATCGCCTCAACCTGACCATCCATCGCTGCTGACGGGGCAATGAAATCCGCACCGGCTGCGGCGGCAACCACCGCCTGCTTACCCAGATTGGCCAGGGTTGCATCGTTATCGACGCCATGATCGCAGAGCACGCCACAGTGACCGTGGCTGGTGTATTCGCAGAAGCAGGTGTCAGACATCACGATCATTTCCGGCACGGTGTCTTTGCAGATGCGGGACATGCGTGCCACCAGACCGTTTTCGTTCCAGGCATCGCTGCCGGTCGCGTCGGTATGGTGCGAAATACCAAAGGTCATCACCGAGCGAATGCCCGCTTTGGCGATACGCTCAATCTCATAAGCAAGGCGTTTTTCCGGAATACGCATCACGCCAGGCATCGCCTGAATCGCTTTGTAATCGTCGACTTCTTCCTCAACAAAAATAGGCAGAGCCAGATCGTTCAGGCTCAGGGAAGACTCCTGAAACATTTCACGCATTGAAGCGCTGGCGCGCAATCGTCTTGGGCGCTGGATAAGGGAATAATCAGACATTTTCATTCTTACGCAGGTGAAAAAAGTGGCTACAGTTTACTCTCTTTGTCTGCGAGGCATGAAGGTTTGTGTGCGGTAATAAGAGGGGAAAAGAACTCTCCCGCCGCCCGGCGGGAGAGCAGAACGATTACTCGTTGATATCCGGATGCTGCTGCACCAGATTTTTACGTTTCGCTTCCAGGCGGGCAATCTCTTCGTCGATATCTTCGATTTTGTGCTCGATGTTATCGTGATGCTCCTGCAGGATTTCGCGCGCTTCTTCCATGTCTGAGGCGGCTGGCGTGGCACCTTTCAGTGGCTTGTTCGCCGTCTCTTTCATGAACAGGCCGGTAATCAGACCAATCACCGCGACCACCATCAGATAGTAGGCTGGCATGTAGAGGTTGTTGGTGGTTTCTACCAGCCAGGCGGCCAGCGTTGGCGTCAGACCGGCAACCAGTACCGAGATGTTAAACGCACTCGCCAGCGCACTGTAGCGGATGTGCGTCGGGAACATCGCAGGCAGTGAGGAGGCCATCACACCGGTAAAGGCGTTGAGGATCACCGCCATCAGCAGCAGACCGGCAAAAATCAGGCCCAGCACGCCACTGTTGATCATCATGAAGGCGGGAATCGCGAAGACCAGCAGGGCGATACTGCCGATGATGACAAACGGACGGCGGCCGAAACGGTCACTCATCATGCCGATCATCGGCTGAACAAACAGCATACCAATCATGATGGCGATGATAATCATCACGCCGTGATCTTCGCTGTAATGCAGGTTGTGCGACAGGTAGCTCGGCATGTACGTCAGCAACATGTAGTAGGTGACGTTCGTGGCGATAACCAGACCGATACAGGAGAGCAGGCTGCGCCAGTGTTTGGTCGCAATCTCTTTAAATGAAACCTGCGGACCATCCTGCAGACCTTCACGGTCGCCCTGTTCCAGTTTGTCCACGTGCTGCTGGAATGCCGGCGTCTCTTCCAGCGCATGACGCAGGTAAAGACCGATAATGCCCAGCGGCAGCGCGACGAAGAACGGCAGACGCCAGCCCCACTCAAGGAAGTTCGCTTCCCCGATAATAGAGGAAATCAGCACGACCAGGCCCGCGCCGAGCACGAAGCCCGCAATCGAACCAAAGTCGAGCCAGCTGCCCATAAAGCCGCGTTTACGGTCAGGCGAATATTCGGCCACAAAGATAGACGCGCCGGTATATTCACCGCCTACCGAGAAGCCCTGCGCCATCTTGGCTAACAGCAGCAGAATCGGTGCCCAGATGCCGATGGAGGCATAGGAGGGTATCAGGCCGATACAGAACGTACTAACCGACATGATGATGATGGTGATAGAGAGAATTTTCTGACGACCATATTTGTCGCCCAGCATACCGAAGAACAGACCACCCAGCGGACGGATCAGGAAGGGGACAGAGAAGGTACCCAGCGCGGCGATCATCTGCACACCTGGTGATGCATCCGGGAAGAAAACCTTACCCAGTGCATAGGCCACAAAGCCATAAACACCGAAGTCGAACCACTCCATCGCGTTCCCCAAAGAGGCCGCGGTGATGGCTTTACGTAAACGGGCATCATCGATGATGGTCACATCATCGATCCCAATTGGTTTTACACGCTTCCTACGCAATTTCATAGAATTACCCTGTAATGGAACACGAAAGTCCTCAACGGCGCGAGCCGCGGTGAGTCATCAGACCGCTGCGTTGAGAAATTTAAGCATAGCTTCAAATAAGCGCGGTTTACGCGCCCACTGACACAATAATTACTGTTGTGATTATTGCGAACAGCGACAGAGTATACCGTTTTTGTGTGATATCTGTCATGTTTGGGCTACATACAGGCTATTTTTACCACTGATACGGCTAATTAGCTGCGCAAAAAAATTATCACGCTGCGTGACGACCGGCGTTTTTTTCAGCAGATTGAGGGTGATGAGCGGCGATACCGACGCCGCAGGGGGGGCGCTTTACAGTGCAGGATGGCAGTAAGCCCGGCGGCTTAACAAAGAGGCTCAGACGCCGATATTGCGTGGTGAGCCTGTTAAGTTCAGGTGCGGTTCAGAGGCTGACGGTCTGATGAGTCTCAGAGGCGTGATTCGCTTTAACCGGCTGTTCGCCCTGTCTGGCGAGCCAGGTGATCAACGCCGCGTTGTCCATCGGGCGGGCATAATAATAGCCCTGGATAAAGACTACGCCGCGTCGTTGCAGATAGCTGAACTGCAATGCGCTCTCGACGCCTTCCCCCAGGACTTCAAGCTCAAGCTCATGACTGAGCTGAATGATTGCATCCAGCACCGGTGTTCTGCCCTCCAGCGATTCAATCGCGTTGATAAAGCCGCGATCGATCTTCAGATAATCCATCGTGAAGGTCTGTAAATAACTCAGCGAACAGTGACCGGTACCAAAATCATCAATCGCGACTTTCATTCCGCAACCGCGCAGCTGCTCCAGTTTGCGTGCCACCTCAACGCCGTCTTTGATCAGGCTGCGCTCGGTCAGCTCCAGCGTAATCAGGAACTGCTTATCTTTAACCCGGTCAGCAAAGTGCAGCATATCGTCGACAAAATCCGGATGCTGCAGATGATCGGCCGCCACGTTGATAGCCAGATGAAAGCCTGGCTCAACCTGCCACGCCTGCACATCCTCTGCAATTAAATCGAGCAGATGACGGGTCAGCGGCACAATCATGCCTTCCGCTTCAGCGGCACCGATAAAAATATCGGGCCGGATGCCGTTACCGTCCGGTGTTGTCCAGCGCAGCAGCGCTTCTGCGCCGCTACAGCGCTGCTGCCGGTTGTCATAGACGGGCTGATAGTGCGCTCTGAACTGGCCGCTGGCGATGGCCCGTCGAATCTCATCGCGCCAGGAGATACGCCGTTGCAGCCAGTTCGCCATCAGCATCATTAGCAGAATAGAGAAAATTATCGCCACCGGCATGATGATCAACATCACCTGACGCCAGGCCGAGATCAGCTCAGAGGGTGAGGCAATAAGGGTGACAGAGAGCGGATATCGACTGGAGCTGGCCTGATAAATCAACGGTTGAAACCAGCCGGACAGAGCGATTTGCGGATCGCCAAACGAGATCGGCGCGCCGTTGTTAAACTCCATGCTGAAATGATAGAGATGGGTACTGCTGATGGCGCGCATAAAATCGATCAGATACTGGCCATCAATCACAGCCCAGAACCCCTCACCATCGGGCAGATCGCGCATAAAAATCACTGCCGGACGATCCGGTACTCCCGCGGTTCCTGCAATCGACAGGCTCCACCACGCTTTTCCGGTGACCGGCGCGTCACGCATGATCATATCGCTCAGAGAACCAGGCTTTGTACCATAGGCTGAAGAGCAGGCAATTCTGTTTTCTTCCATCTTACCGACGGCGCGAAAATAGGGATTCAGCGAACCGATGCGCTGCAACTGGTTTTCAATCTGGCTGCATGACTGATGCTGAAACTGGCGCAGCTCAGTGATCATATTCCACGCGCTGTCGCTCATTCTCTCGGCCTGAGATAACAGGGTGTTTGCTGCGCTCACCTGCTGCTGCCGCACGGTGTGTCGCGCATCAAGGGCGGTGAAAAAAATGCCAATAATCAGAGGCAGCACGCCGGAGATAATAATCACCAGCCTGGCGTAGTCGCGTTTTCGTTTCAGTAGCGGCACCGCTAAATCCTCTGGATATTATTGGTATTATATGGAGGGGCTAATCAGTGGCGCAGCATAGCATTTCTCCGGGCGGTGCAGATTAGCGTTTTTGCCATCAGCTGAACTGATTCAGGTCAATTATCGACCAGACTTTGCATTTAATGACAGGTTGTTTTGCCTTCATTGGCATTCAGCAAAAAAATCTGATGAGAAGGAGCGACAGGCGCGGCAAAAGGGCGAATCACTGCGGGAGCCAGGGGAGACCCTGGCCCGCCTGAGAGCGGGCGCAGGGTAAATGTGTTTCTCACTCAGCAAAATAGATCTGTTTCAGCGCCACTTCAACGCCACGCAGTTCAGCCAGTCCTTTCAGCCGGCCAATGGCAGAATAGCCGGGATTGGTATGCTTATGCAGATCATCCAGCATCTGATGGCCATGATCGGGGCGCATCGGAATCGCTCGCGGATTGCCTGCCTGGCGACGGCGCTGCTCTTCCGCCAGAATGACCCTGATGACACCGACCATATCGACGTCGCCCGCCAGGTGCGCGGCTTCATGGAAGCTGTTGGGGTTATCCTCGCGTTTTGTGGCGCGCAGGTGGACAAAGTTAATGCGGTCGGCATAGGTTTCCGCCATCTCAACCAGCGCATTGTCGGTACGCACGCCATAGGAACCCGTACAGAAACAGAAACCATTGTGCAGACTGTCCACGGTTTCCTTCAGCCACTGCATATCTTCCTGGGTAGAGATAATGCGTGGCAGGCCCAGAATCGGGCGCGGTGGATCGTCCGGATGCACCGCCAGTTTAATACCCACCTCTTCGGCAACCGGCACAATGGCGCGCAGGAAGGTCGCCATATGCTCGCGTAGTGTTGCTTTGTCGATGCCGTCATACTGCGCCAGCTGTGCCTGGAACTGCTCCAGCGTATAGCCCTCTTCAGCACCAGGCAGACCGGCGATAATATTGCGCACCAGCGTGCTTTTATCTTCAGCGCTCATGGCGGCAAAGCGCTGAGCGGCAGCCTGCTGTTCAGCCGCGCTGTAATCCTGTTCCGCACCCGGACGCTGCAGCAGATAAAGTTCGAAGGCGGCGAAAGCATCGGCGTCGAAGCGTAGCGCTTTTGCGCCATCCGGCAGCGTCCAGGCGAGATCGGTGCGCGTCCAGTCCAGCACCGGCATGAAGTTGTAGCAGACGGTATCAATGCCGCAGGCGGCCAGATTGCGTATCGACTGCTGATAGCTGGCGATATAGCGAAGGTAGTCACCGCGCTGGGTTTTGATCGCCTCATGAACCGGAATGCTCTCCACAACCGACCAGACCAGACCTTTTTCCGCCAGCAGCGCCTGACGCGCTTTAATCTCCTCAACCGGCCACACTTCGCCGTTAGGGATATGGTGCAGCGCCGTCACAATACCGGTTGCGCCCGCCTGACGGGCATCATCCAGGGAGACCGGGTCGTTCGGGCCGTACCATCGCCATGTATGTTCCATTTTTACTCCTCAACTGTGATGTGGCCCAGTGGTCAGGCCGCTGGGCCAAGAGTATGATAGTGAGCAAAACAGGGCCGTGATCCGGATCGCAGCATGACAAACTGTATCCGGCAAGTGAGCGGTTTATGCGGAATAAAGGAGAAGGTAATGAGCCTGCCAGTTATCAAAACGGAGCGCCTGTACCGTCAGATCGCAAACGCTATTATGGCCGGCATCACGCGCGGTGATTTTGTGGCGGGAGGCCTGCTGCCACCCGAACGCGAGCTGGCAAAACAGCTGGGTGTCAGCCGTTCGTCAGTGCGTGAAGCATTGATTGCGCTGGAGATGACCGGCTGGGTCGATATCCGTACCGGCAACGGTGTTTACGTCGCTCAGCCGCTGCCGCAGGCCGCAATCCCGCAGGAGAGTGAAACCTGCAGCCTGCAGGACCTTTTGCAGGCGCGTGAAGCCTTTGAAGGCATGCTGGCAGGATTTGCCGCCCGTCACGGCACCGCCGGACAGCGGGAGGCACTGCTGGCGCTGACCGCTGAACTGCAGCAGTACAATGAAAACGACGCGGCGTTTCTGGAGCAGGACAAGCGCTTCCACCTGCTGATCGGCGAAATGAGTGGCAATGACGTGTTACGCGACCTGCTGGAGCAGCTCTGGAACCGGCGTCACAGCCCACACGTGCAGCGGCTGGAACGCCATTATGCCGATAACAGCTTCGCGCAGGCGATGAACGCTGACCATCAGCAGATCGCCGACGCGATTGTGGCGGGCGATGAAGCCGCGGCTCGCCAGGCGATGGAGAGCCATCTGCAGCACGTCCAGCAGCGGCTACTTGGTTAATCCCCGAACGCGTTTAGGTCGTCCGGTGCCCAGCATAATCGCCAGACGGCTGCCGCCCGGCGTTGTCTCCATCAGGATTTTGGTGATGCTGGTCAGCGGCACCGAGAGCAGCATGCCAACCGGTCCGAGCAGCCAGCCCCAGAAGACCAGTGACAGGAACACCACCAGCGTTGATAAGCCCAGGCCGCGCCCCATCAGGCGCGGTTCCAGCATGTTGCCGAATACCATATGAATCGCAGTAAACAGCGCTGCCACCATCGCGGCATCAAACAGGCTGTTCAGTAACAGCGCCTGCAGGAAGGGCGGAATGCCGGCAATTATCGGGCCGATATTCGGAATATAGTTGAGGATAAATGCCACGACACCCCACAGCAGCGCGAACTTTACATCCAGCAGATAGAGACTCAGCCAGACAGCGATGCCGGTGATGAGACTCACCAGGGTTTTCAGCGCCAGATAGTGCGTCACGCCTTTCAGCGCCTTATGCAGCCCGGCGATGCGAATTTTGGGATTTACCAGCGCATTACGCATTTTGTAAGGCAGGTGATGAACCTCAAACAGCATAAAGACCACGGTCAGCACCAGCAGCACGGTATTGGTCATCGCACCCGAAAAGCCGCTGAGCGCCACGCTCGCCAGGTTCATCATGGTATTCGGGTCGAAACGCTGTACCAGCGCGTTGGTAGAAATATTGAGATGAAAGCCCGCCGCCAGATGTTGCAGCACCGTCATTTTCTGCTCCATGGTGGCGCGCAGTTGCGGGTAAAGGTCAGAAAACTCACTCATTGAGCTGGCGATGATGGCACCCAGCAGCAGAATACCGCAGAAGATCACGGTAATGACCAGTCCAATCGCCAGCCCACGGCGGAAGCCACGACGCATCAGCATCGTCACCAGCGGGTTGAGCACAATGGCAAAGAACGCCGCCAGCAGAAGCGGGACCAGAATATCGGACGCGGCCCGAACCCCGGCAAGAATGATGACCAGCATCGCCAGTTTTATCAGAATGTTTTGTCCGATCTTTTCCCGTTGCAGCTCGCTCATTGCCTCTCCCGTGACGTAATCTGGCTGTTGGAAGTGTAGCTGAAAGAAAATTAACAATCTGATTTATCAGAGAAACGGTAAAGCGCGGCGGCATAACAGCGAGATAATCAGCGCCATCGCACTCAGCTATGACGGCAGGGCTGTGACCTCCTGCTGTTCCTGTTTTTGCGCCGCTTTCTCCTGCCCGATAACCGTGCCAGTGTGATGCGCCAGTGGCGAAAGCGGGTATAGTTAAAGGATAAACCTTATCATTCAGCCAACTACGCGCGAGAACCTATGCCTGAACAGCCTGCAGCGGAACAGAACGCCCCATCCGGAAGCCTGAATATCTCGCTGCTCATCCTCTCTATCGTCGCCTACAACTTTGCCAGCTATCTCACCATTGGTCTGCCGCTGGCGGTCCTGCCTGGCTGGGTGCATGACCAGCTGGGCTTCAGCGCATTCTGGGCGGGCGTAGTGATCAGTCTGCAATATGTGGCGACGCTGCTGAGCCGGCCACATGCCGGGCGCTATGCCGATCTCTGGGGACCAAAGAAAGTGGTGGTGACCGGTCTGGTGGGCTGTCTGATTAGCGGGTTGTGTATTCTGCTGGCGGCGCTGATCGCATCCCCGCTGGGGAGCCTGATACTGCTCTGCGTGGGCCGGTTAATTCTGGGGGTAGGTCAGAGCTTTACTGGCACCGGCACCTCGTTGTGGGGGGTGGCGCGGGTGGGGTCACTGCACATTGGCCGCGTGATTTCCTGGAACGGTATCGTCACCTATGGTGCGATGGCGATAGGCGCGCCGCTGGGCGTAGTGATCTTCCGGGCGGGTGGGCTGTTGTGGCTGTCACTGGTGATTGTGACCATCTGCGTGGTCGGCATCGTCTGCGCGGTCCCGCGTCCGGCGGTAAAAGCCAGCCGCGCCAGACCGCTGCCGTTTCGGGCGGTACTGGGGAAAATTGCTGGCTTTGGCGCAATTCTGGCGATGGGATCGGCAGGTTTCGGCGTGATTGCCACCTTTATCACGCTGTTCTATCAGGATAAAGGCTGGGAAGGGGCCGCCTTTGCGCTCTCCCTGTTCAGCGGTGCTTTCGTCGGAGCGCGCCTGCTGTTCCCGAATGCGATTAACCGCCACGGTGGCCTTCGGGTCGCCAGCGTTTGTCTGGCGGTTGAGGCTGCCGGACTCTTTCTGGTCGCCGCAGCGGGTGATCCCTGGATGGCAAAAGCGGGCGCGTTTCTGACCGGTGCCGGGTTTTCACTGGTGTTTCCGGCACTCGGCGTGGTGGCGGTTAAGGTGGTGCCGCAGCAGAATCAGGGCAGCGCCCTGGCGACCTACACCGCTTTTATGGATCTGTCGCTGGGAGTAACCGGGCCGCTGGCCGGATTCATCATGAATTATGCAGATGTTTCACGCGTCTATCTGCTCACGGGATTGCTGGTCTGTATCGCGTTTTTCTGCACGCTGCGTTTGCAGCGGCGTCAGGCTTCAGAGCCCGTAACCGGGGATTCGTCAGGATAAAAAAAATGGCCCAGCAGCGGGCCATAACGTCTTTTCAGACACAGATAAACGTATAAATTATGGCTGCAACAGGCTTCAGGCCTGCAGCAGTTCAATACTGTGGCGAATCTGGCGCTCAATCTCCGCCGGGGTCCAGCTGTTGAGCTGACCGGAGAACGGCTCAAAGGCGTAGACGCCCTTGTAGCCGAGCATTTCCAGCCGTTTAACCTGCACCACGCTCTTCAGCACATCGTTGTCACTCAACATGATCCGTTCGTCGTCGGTCAGTTCGGCAGTCGGACGCCGATCTTCCACGCCTGAAAGATGCACCAGCCCAATCTGGTCAATATCGATACCTGCCGGAAATTCCTGTTCAGCCTGTTCATAGAGATGATGATGAAAGGTATCCAGTAGCAGCCTGAAGGGCACGCCTGCCTCTGCGATCAATTCCTGCGCCTGTACGATCGAACGCAGTGAGCTGACCGGAAACCCCAGCGGTTCTACCAGCCCCTGAATGCCATAGTGGGCAAAGCGCGGCACCAGCGCCTGCATCGCCGCCTGCGTCTGCTGAGGCGACACGGTCATCCCCTCATTCAGTGGACACATCACCAGTGCCTTTGCGCCGATCTGTTGTGCTGTCTGTAACAGCGACTCGGCCCGCGTCAGCAGCGCGTCATCAATGCGGTTAAAGGGATAGAGCGCATTAATCGTGACGATATCGATGTGATACTTATCGGCCAGGGCGCGCAGCTGATCGGTGCTGAGATCATCGGTGACGCTGCCGCCCGGCATGTCATTACGCAGTTCGACCTTGCTCAGCCCCAGACGCTGAACCAGCTGAAAGAAGGCCTCCAGCGAGAGCCGGGGCGCAATTTTGCGGTTGATACAGAAACGGGTGGGATCGATGGCCATGCGCTGACTCCGGGACAGGAGAAGGATGGACTAAAGAAAACATTTATTTCATTAATAGTGAATTATGAAATGCAAATTATTAGATCGGTCTCGCATTAATTTCATATTCCGTTTCAGTCTGATGCATAAACATTGGATCAACTTCGCAGGGATACCCGCTCTATCCGCCTCTGCTGTTCCCCTGTCAGGCTAAGGCTGAGCGCGAGTAAACGCCTCCGGCCATCGGGACGTTTTCAAACGCTGGAAAGCGGCAAAAATGCGATCCGTGCCGCTAAAAGCAAATTTTCCAAAAAGAACTATTTGAAAAATTTATTCCACTGTAATAGCTTCATAGCACGCTTTCAGGTTTGCCTGGTCAGGCAGTGTGGCAGGCCACAGGGTCCGTCTGCAGGGAACTTAACCATCTTAAGAGGCAACATCATGACAATCATAGGTAACTTTATTGGCGGTAAAACGACGTTCAGCGCCAGCAACGAAACCATTCCTGTTTACGATCCGGCAACCGGCAAAGTGGTACGTGAACTGACGCAAAGTACCGCTGATGAAGTGGCCCAGGCGATTGGTGTCGCGCATGACGCATTTGCTGCCTGGTCAAAAACCTCGCCGCTGCGTCGCGCCCGCGTTCTGTTCAACTTTAAAGCCCTGATGGAGCAGCATCGTGATGAGATGGCGGCGCTGATTGTCTCTGAGCATGGCAAAGTCTGGTCTGATGCGTTAGGGGAACTGACGCGCGGCATTGAAGTCATTGAGTTTGCCTGCGGTATTCCCCATCTGCTTAAAGGTGAATATTCCCCGAACGTCGGCGGCGGCGTTGACAGCTTTTCGCTGATGCAGCCGGTTGGCGTCGTGGCAGGCATTACGCCGTTTAACTTCCCCGCAATGGTGCCGCTGTGGATGTTCCCGATCGCCCTGGCCTGCGGTAATACCTTTGTTCTGAAACCACCGGCGCTGGATCCCTCTGCGGCCGTGCGCATGGCCGAGCTGCTGACGGAAGCGGGTCTGCCGGATGGCGTATTCAACGTGGTTCACAGCTCTAACGAAGATGCTGAGCAGCTCTATAAAGATCCGCGCATCGCTGCGGTGAGCTTCGTCGGCTCATCCGGCGTGGCTGAGCATATCTATAAAACCGCCAGCGCCCACGGCAAGCGGGTGCAGGCGTTTGGCGCGGCGAAAAACCACGCTATCGTTATGCCGGATGCCGATCTGGATGCCACCGTTAACGCGATTATGGGCGGTGCGTTTGGCTCGGCCGGTGAACGCTGCATGGCGCTGCCGGTTGTTGTCGCGGTGGGCGATGACACTGCTGACAAGCTGATTGCCCGTCTGACGCCGCTGGTGAAAGCGCTGCGTATTGGCCCGGGAATCAATCAGGGTGCCGATGAAAATGAGATGGGACCGGTTGTCTCAGCCGCACACCAGAAGAAGGTGCTGGGTTACATCGACAAAGGCGAGCAGGAAGGCGCGAAGCTGGTGGTTGATGGCCGTAACGTGCAGGTTGCGGGTCACGCCGAAGGTTACTACGTTGGCGGCACGCTGTTTGATAACGTCACCTCTGACATGGTGATCTGGCGTGAAGAGATTTTTGGGCCAGTGCTGAGCATCATGCGCGCACCGGACTACGACAGCGCGCTGCAACTGGTCAACAGCCATGAGTTTGGTAACGGCAGCGCCATTTTCACCAGCAACGGTCACACCGCGCGTGAGTTTGTGCAGAACGTTGAAGCGGGCATGGTCGGTGTTAACGTGCCGGTTCCGGTGCCGATGGCATTCCACAGCTTCGGTGGCTGGAAACGTTCGGTGTTTGGCGCGCTCAATGTTCACGGGCCGGATGGGGTGCGCTTCTATACCCGTATGAAAACCGCCACCGTGCGCTGGCCGTCCGGTCAGCAGACCGTGTCTGAATTCAGTATGCCAACCTTAGGCTGATCTATTTCAACGCTGATCGCGACCGGCAGGAGAGTCTGCCGGTCGCTTTGTTCGCTGGCACCTCGCCCGCGAGCCTGACGCAGCGTCAATCGTGACAGAGAGGAGGATCAGGATGTCTTTACTGTCGAAAGCACAGGCCCCTGACGCACAGGGGCGTATCCAGCATGTGACGCCTGAGCGCGCTGGCTGGCGTTATGTTGGTTTTGATGCTTATCTGCTGAAAAAAGGGGAAACCCTGCGCCTGACCAGCGGTGATAAAGAGCTGTGTCTGGTGCTGGTGGCCGGGCTGGCCTCGGTGAAAACACGCCATGCTGAGTTTCCCGGGATCGGTAAGCGCATGTCGCCTTTCGAACGCGTGCCGCCGTATTCCGTGTATGTGCCGCATGACGATGAAGTGGAAGTTTATGCTGACAGCGATCTTGAGCTGGCCGTCTGTAACGCGCCCGGTCAGGGCAATTTGCCTGCAAGACTGATTGCGCCAGCCGATGTCGGCGTTGAGCATCGCGGAAAAGGGCGCAACCAGCGTCTGGTGCATAATATCCTGCCTGATACTGAACCTGCTGACAGCCTGCTGGTGGTGGAGGTTTATACCAATGAAGGCGATACCAGCTCCTATCCCAGCCACAAGCATGATCAGGAGGAGAGTGAAAACGAAACCTACCTGGAAGAGACCTACTATCACCGTTTCGATCCGGAACCTGGCTTTGCGATGCAGCGCGTCTACACCGACGACCGCTCACTGGATGCCTGTATGGCACCCTATAATCGCGACGTCGTGATGGTGCCGCGCGGCTATCATCCGGTGGCGACGCTGGCGGGCTACAACAACTACTATCTGAACGTGATGGCAGGGCCGGTACGGTTGTGGAAATTCAGCTGGGAAAAAGATCACGCCTGGGTGAACAGCGACAGCTATCCACGAACAGAATAAGGCTCAGCGGTTTTATCCGCGAATGCCTGTAATAAAGGGCAGCCAATCGGGCTGCCCTTTTTGTTGTTTGCAACTCAGGACGTTTTGGCGTTGTTTAGCGCCAGTGACACCGCCAGCGTCTGTGCCAGGCAGAGTGAGGCGACCTGCGAACGGAAGCCATCGACCTGCGCTTCGCGTACCACAAAGCAGACATCGCTGAAGGCAGCCAGCGGGCTGACCTGGCTATCGGTAATGGCGATCTGATGCGCGCCACGCTTGGCCCCCATTTCGACGACCTCGACCGCTTCACGCGCATAGGGCGAGTAGCTGATCGCAATCACCACATCTTTCGGGTTAACCAGACTGAGCTGCTCGGTAAACATCCCGCCCAGACCATCGATCAGAAAAGCACGCCGCTCCAGATGGCGCAGCGCGTAGACCAGATAGGAGGCGACGCTGAACGAGCGACGCAGGCCAATTACATAGATGTTCTCAGCCTCATTCAGCAGTTTCACTGCTTTGTTCAGCTGTTCAGGATTCACCTGCATCGCCAGCTGCTGCAGCGCCTGGCTGTTCACCATGGTAAAGACGTTGAGGATCTCCGCCGGGCTCTCAGGCGCACTGGCGCTGTCGTCCGTTGAGGTCTGACGGAACAGACGTGCGCGCTCGGTATAGTTGACCGTCTCTTCCATCAGGTGCTGACGAAAAACCTGTTTCATTTCGTTGAAGCCGCTGAAGCCAAACGCATTTGCAAAACGGATCAGCGTCGACGGCGGCACATCGGCCTGTTGGGCAATCGAGGCGACGGTGTCGAAAGCAATACTGTTACTGTTATCAAGGATGTAGCGCGCAACCTGTTTAAGACGCTTGCTCAGCGTTTCATAGCGGCGACGAATATCGTCCTGCAAGAGAGAAAGTTGGGTGGGATTATTGTTCATCACTTCTGCCCGTATCATTAGAATAATGGCTGCATAATGAGCGCTATAGTATCAGATGGATGGAAAATTTCATTTGTTTGCGTCAACGATGCGGTTTATTTCATGGCTTTATGAAATGGTTCACAGATTGGCTTTAGCGCGCCCAGGCGGGCAATGACAGGGTGAAAAACGGGATGAAATGACAGAAGGGGAGAGGGGTAACCAGTAAAACGCCATCCCGGTTGGGATGGCATGATATTACTAAAAAGTCTGTCTCTGCCTGCTATGAGTCCGCACAGGCTCAGGTAACACGGTCAGATCGGAAAGTCGCTCAAGCCATCCATGGCCGCTCGGCCCGCGCGATTACACACCTCATCCATGAGGTGCGCCCGTTGCCGGGCCAACGCTTCGCGTTGTTCAAAAACGCTCCCGGCGTTTTTTTCCGGGCGGCGGGACGCTTTCCTCTTCTGACCGTGTTACCTGCGCGTTGAGCTTATTCGTTGCTGCAACATTCACCCTGATTTGAGTGAGTCAGCAGTCTGAGGCCATCGCGGTTGAGACAGCCTTTGGCAGAGCAGCAAATCACGCGCGGGCAGCGCGCCAGTACGCAATCAGCCGCAGATAGTTGCCTTTTACGGTCTCAATCAGCGCCTGATCGTCCAGTTCACCCTGCAACCACTGGCGCGAAGGCTGACCAAAGATGGTGCGACCCACCGCAAAACCTTTCACCCATGGCGCGTTGGCCGCCGCAGCGAAGCCCGCTTTAAGCTTCTCTTCGGGCGCATCCAGACCCAGCAACAGAATGCCGCGACAGTGAGGATCCTGCTCCTCAATCAGACGACTGATCGCCTGCCAGCTCTCTGCGGATAGCGGAGGCAGTTTCCACCAGTCCGGCTGAATACCCAGACTGTAGAAATGGCTCAATATATCAAGGTAATAGGCTTCATTCTTATCCGGATTGCTCTCGGGAAGAATCACTTCCAGCAGCAGCTCATGGCCACTTTTGTTACAGCCTTTCCAGACGTCGAGCACCAGATCATCCTGCTCTTTGCGCAGTTCAGCACTGTCATGCGGATGATAGAAGATCAGACATTTCACGACATGTTCGGCGGGCCAGTCGATTAGCTGCGAGCCGATATTGCCATGCTCCAGTCGCAGTGGACGTGAGCTGGGTAGCTCGATCGGGCGGCCAATCCACCACTTCTTACCCGTGATGGCATTCAGGGCTTTCTGACCATAGGTGGTATCCGCCAGAATGCCGCTTTTGTTCTCTAATCCCGCCTCACTGGCCGCCTGCTGAGCAGCTTCCAGCAGCAGCAGTTTAAGCTGTGGAATACGGCTCTCATCAACGCCCGCTTCCTGCGCCATATCGGCCAGTTGTTTGCGATGGTCAAAGGCGAACACGTTCAGCTCCGGCCACTGCTGCTTACGGGTGGTCACACGGTGCAGATGGTTCAGACGACTGTCGAGATCGGGACGTTTCACCTCTGTGTCGCGGCTCAGGAAATCATCCAGCTCCGCTTTGGTTGGCATGGCAGGGGCACAGCCGTGGCGCGACACGACCAGCGCGCCACAGGCATTGGCATAACGGCACGCCTGCTCCCAGCCTTCATCATTCAGCCAGCCGCGCAGCAGGCCAGACATGAAGGCATCGCCCGCGCCCAGCACGTTGAGCACGTCGACGCGTACGCCAGTGTGCAGCTGAGTCTGTTCCCAGCTATCCGGAATTTCACCTTCAAACACCACACAACCCAGCGGACCGCGTTTGCAGACCAGCGTCGCCTGGCTCGCCTGACGCACGTTCTTCAGCGCAGTCAGGGTATCGGTGCTGCCACCGGCAATATGAAACTCCTCTTCGGTGCCGACGATCAAATCGAAATAGTGCACCACTTCCTGTAACTGCTGCGTGACCTGAGAGGACTCAATGAAACGCGTTTCACCATCGCCCAGAGAGGTCAGTCCCCACAACACCGGGCGGTAATCAATATCCAGCGCCGTGCGCAGGCCATTGCGGCGGGCGATATCCAGCGCTTTCAGCACCGCTTCACGGGTCTGCGGATGGGATAAGTGCGTGCCGGTGACCGCTACCGCGCGGGCCGAAGTAATAAAGGCTTCGTCGATATCGTCCGGCACCAGGCCCATATCAGCACAGTTATCACGGTAGAAAATCAGCGGAAAAGTCTCTTCATCTTTAATCCCCAGGATCACCATGCCAGTCAGGCGTTTTGCATCGGTGATCAGGGCATCGGTGTTACAGCCTACGCGCTGTAATTCCTCACGCAGAAAGCGACCATTATGCTCATCCCCCACCCGCGCCAGCATCGCCGATTTCAGCCCCTGAATCGCGGTGCCATAAGCGACGTTGCCCGACGATCCGCCGAGATATTTAGCAAAAGAGGTGACATCTTCCAGCCGTGCTCCAATCTGCTGGCCATAAAAATCAACGGCGATGCGCCCGATACAAATCACATCAAGCGGCTTCTGTTGTGTACTCATACCTGTGGTTTCCTTCTGTGATTCGCAGAGCTGGCGGGCGAAAAGACCGATCCAGGCAGGCTCTGCTTCCGGGTCTGTGGGTATCTGACTGGCTATGAGGGGAGTATGAGGAATAAAAATTCCATATTCAATATGAAATGAAATATCCATCGCAATTTTGTGAACCAGGTAAAACTCCTGATTGCCACCCGCCTGCGTGGTCTCCACTGCCAGGATGTACGGTATGTCAGGGTTGTGAGGGGGATCGCAGGAATTCGTACACCAGTCAGGCAAGCTGCTGCGTTGAAATGAATTTTTTCATCCTGAATGACTCTCTGCTAAACGTTCCAGATTTCCCCGTCGTGATCGCCCGCCAGCCCTGTTGCCATCATTAAATTTGATCTCACTCGCAAAATGAAATGTTTCTTCTGTAATCGTATTTTATGAAAAATATATTTGTTTATAATCGCCTCACGTTTCAGTTATTCCGGCCGCTTTTCCGCCAATGACAACGCCTGGCGCGCTGTCGCGGAAGTCGGGGTCCACCAGCATGTAAGGAAGAAACATGGGCACAATCAGACTGACCACGGCACAGGCGCTGGTTAAATTTCTTGATAATCAATTCATCGATGTTGATGGCACTGAGACGAAGTTCGTCAAAGGCATCTTCGCGATTTTCGGCCATGGCAACGTGCTGGGGCTGGGCCAGGCGCTGGAACAGGATAGCGGCGATCTGGTGGTCTGGCAGGGGCGTAATGAGCAAGGCATGGCCCATGCTGCCACTGGCTTTGCCCGTCAGTCGCTGCGCCGTCAGATTATCGCCTGCAGTTCGTCTGTAGGACCGGGTGCGGCCAACATGATTACTGCCGCCGCCACTGCGACCGCTAACCGCATTCCTCTGCTGCTGCTGCCTGGCGACGTCTTCGCCACCCGTCAGCCCGACCCGGTGCTGCAACAGATTGAGCAGAGCTACGATCTCAGCATCAGCACCAACGACGCCTTCCGCGCCGTCAGCAAATACTGGGATCGCGTCAGCCGCCCTGAGCAGCTGATGTCCGCCTGTATTAATGCCATGCGCGTGCTGACCGATCCGGCCGAAACCGGCGCAGTCACGCTGTCGCTGCCGCAGGATGTGCAGGGCGAAGCCTGGGATTACCCTGACTACTTCTTCCAGAAACGCGTGCACCGTCTGGATCGCCGCCTGCCGGTCGCGGCGCAGCTGGCGGATGCTCTGACGCTGATTAACCGTAAGCGCAAGCCGATAATTATCTGTGGCGGCGGAGTGAAATACTCTGAAGCGGGCGAGGCGCTGCGCCAGTTTGCCGAGCGCTATCAGATCCCCTTTGCCGAGACGCAGGCGGGCAAGGGCACGCTGGTCTCTGACCATCCGCTGAATGTCGGCGGCGTAGGCGAAACCGGCTGTCTGGCCGCTAACCTGCTGGCGAAAGAGGCCGATTTAGTCATCGGCATCGGCACCCGCTACACCGACTTCACCACCGCATCCAAATGGATTTTCCAGCATCCCGATGTCAGCTTCCTGAACATCAACGTCAGCAACTTCGACAGTTACAAGCTTGATGGCGTGCAGCTGCTGGCCGATGCCCGTGAAGGGCTGACCGCGCTCACCGCTGCGCTGGCCTCACAGCACTACAGCAATGACTGGGGCAACCAGATTGAGCAGGCGCAGAGCCAGCTGCTGAAAGAGACGCAGCGCGTCTATCAGGTGGAATATCACGATGGCGACTTTGTGCCGGAGATTGCTGACCATCTCGACCGCGAAGCGGTGTTCGCTGAATTTAACCGCCTGACTCAGTCACTGCTGACGCAAAGCAGCGTGCTCGGCACCTTAAACGAGCAACTGCCGAAAGATGCGGTCGTGGTAGCCGCCGCAGGCAGCCTGCCGGGCGACCTGCAGCGCGTCTGGCGCACCAAAGATTACAACGCCTACCACGTCGAATATGGCTACTCCTGCATGGGCTATGAAGTCAATGCCGCGCTGGGGGCAAAACTGGCGCAGCCGCAACGCGAGGTCTATGCGCTGGTCGGCGACGGCTCCTTTATGATGCTGCACTCTGAACTGGTCACCTCGATTCAGGAAGGGGCGAAGATCAACGTCGTGCTGCTGGATAACATGACTAACGGCTGTATCAACAACCTGCAGATGGAACACGGTATGGACAGCTTCACCACCGAGTTCCGTTTCCGTAACGCGGAAAGCGGCAGGCTGGACGGTGGCTTTATCCCGGTCGACTTCGCGGCCATTGCTGCCGGTTATGGCTGCAAAACTTATCGCGTTACCAGCCTGGAACAGCTTAAAGCGGCGCTGGAAGATGCCCGCACCCAGACGGTTTCCACCCTTATCGACATCAAAGTGCTGCCAAAAACCATGATCCACAAATATTTCAGCTGGTGGCACGTCGGCGTGGCGCAGGCGTCGAAAACCGAACGCGCTCAGGCGGTGGCGGACAAGCTCAACAGCCATCTGGATCAGGCGCGCAAATACTGATTTCCGGGCCGTGCTGCGGCCCGTTTTCCTCTTCTCCGTACGAACCCTACACAGGTGTAATTATGACTTTGAAACTTGGCGTCATCGGTACAGGTGCAATTGGTCAGGAACATATTCGCCGCTGCAGTCATGTGCTGCAGGGGGCTCAGGTGGTTGCCGTCTCTGACATCAATGTCGACGGCGCGCGGGCTGCACTGCAACGCCTTAACATTGAGGCGGAGGTGTTTGAAAATGGTCACGATGTGATTCACTCTCCCAACGTCGATGCGGTGCTGGTCACCTCATGGGATCCGACCCACGAAGAGTTCACCTTAGCGGCGATTGCCGCCGGTAAACCGGTCTTTTGTGAGAAGCCGCTGGCGATGAGCGCCGAGGGCTGCCGCCGGGTGGTGGATGCAGAGATTCAGGCGGGTAAACGCCTGGTGCAGGTTGGCTTTATGCGTCCGTACGATGCGGGCTATCGCGCCCTGAAAAAAGTGATCACCGATGGCGATATCGGTGAGCCGCTGATGCTGCACTGCGCACACCGTAACCCGACCGTGCCAGAGAGCTACACCACGCCGATGGCGATCACGAATACCCTGATCCACGAGCTGGATGTGCTGCGCTGGCTGACCAGTGACGACTATAAAACGGTGCAGGTGATCTTCCCGCGCGTGACGTCGAAGACCCATGGTCAGCTGAAAGACCCGCAGATCGTCCTGTTCGAAACCCACAAAGGGGTTCGCATCGACGTCGAGATCTTCGTTAACTGCGCTTATGGCTATGACATTCAGTGTGAAGTGGTCGGTGAAGAGGGCATTGCCCGCCTGCCAGAGCCTTCTTCGGTGCAGCTGCGCAAGGATGCCCGCCTGTCGAATACCATTCTGGTGGACTGGAAAGATCGCTTTATCGAAGCGTATGACGTTGAGCTGCAGGCGTTTATCAACGACATCAAAGCGGGTCAGCTTACCGGTCCTTCTGCCTGGGATGGCTTTGCTGCCTCGGTGGCCGCCGATGCCTGCATCAAAGCACAGAGCAGTGGTGCGATTGAGCCGGTAGAGATGCCGCCGCGTCCTGCTTTCTATAACTGATCAGCCCTCTATGCGGCTTTGCCGCTCTCCGCCTGGGAATAAGAAGATGAACAAAGAGAACGTAAAACTGGCGATCGCGCCGATCGGCTGGACCAACGATGACATGCCGGATCTCGGCAGTGAGAACACCTTCCAGCAGACCGTCAGTGAGATGGCGCTGGCGGGCTTTACCGGCAGCGAAGTGGGCAGTAAATACCCGCGCGATCCGGCGATTCTGAAACCGATGCTTGACATTCGCGGCATCGAAATCTGCAACGCCTGGTTCAGCACCTTTTTCGCTAATGGCGACAAAGAGAAAACCATTGAACAGTTCATCGAGCACATGAACTTCCTGCATGCGATGGGCGCACGGGTGATTGGCTGTTCTGAGCAGAGTAAAAGTATTCAGGGCACCACGCTGGCGGTATTCGAAGAGAAAGCGATTTTCAGCGATGAAGAGTGGCGGTTAACCGCAGAGGGCTATAACGAACTGGCCCGCATCGCAGCAGAGAAGGGGATGCGCGTGACGCTGCACCACCACATGGGCACTGGTATTCAGACCACGGAAGAGATCGACCGGTTTATGGCGATGACCGACGAGCAGGTCGGTTTGCTCTATGACACCGGCCACGTCTACTACTCCGAAGGCTCCCAGCAGAAGATGCTGGCGGTACTGGAAAAATATCTGCCGCGCATCTTCCATGTACATCTTAAAGATGTGCGTGATGAGGTGGTCGCCGACGTACGCGAGAATCATCTCTCGTTCCTGGAAGGGGTGAAAAAGGGCACCTTTACCGTGCCGGGCGATGGTGTGATCGACTTTAAGCCGGTGTTTAAAATCCTGGACGATTACGGCTACAAAGGCTGGATGGTGGTGGAAGCGGAGCAGGATCCGGCACTGGCCAATCCGTTTGAGTATGCGGTGAAAGCGCGGAAATATATCCGGGAAAATGCAGGGTTATAACGTGCTCTGAACAAAGGCTGGCTTCCCGGTGGGATGCCAGCCTTGAGATTTTTGACAAAGTCCAGCTCGGTAGCGGTAAGACCGAGCCTGCGAAGGGAACACGGTCAGATCGGAAAGACGCAAAAACCGCCATCCATGGCATGCTCGGCCCGCGCCGTCCCTGCCGCGGGACGCTTTCCTCCTCTGACCGTGTTCCCTGCGCATTGAGCTTATTCATTGCTGCCAGACTCACCCTGATGTGGGTTTGTCAGCAGTCTGAGGCTGGCTTCCCGGTGGGATGCCAGCCTTGTGTTTTACTTCAGCTGTTTTACTTCAGCGTAATGCTTTTCACAATGCTGTCAGCATCGCTCTGCGCCTGCTGCTGATTATCGCCTGGCAGCGTAATTTGCAGCGTCACCAGCTTGCCATCCACTTTTGCCAGAACCACAGAAGACCATGAGGTCTGGTTGTTGGCAGAAATCACGGTATCCAGCTGCTGTGCGGGCTGATCCTTCAGCGTCACAGATTTGTTCGACACCACCTGCAGCTGCGGGTCGCGGTTACGCTGCTGCTGTTCCATGCGCTTCGACAGCACATCCAGCCCATCACTGGTCGGGTCACCGGCAATCACAATAATGGCGCGGGCACCGGTTTCATCCGCATAAACGTGCATGTTCGTGGTCTGCGAACCCAGTTTACCGCTTTTATCTGACATGCCTGGTGGCAGTGAGAAGCTCAGTTTGCCATCCATCAGCGTGACGGTCTGCGCCGACTGACTGGCGCTGACGCCATTGTCGTTCGCCGCTTCATCTTTCTTCTGGTCACAGGCCGCCAGGCCAAGTACCAGTAACCCCATTCCTACATATTTCACCAGGTTGCGCATCAGAATCCCTTTTTTAAGTTTCCAGTCAGGCATTAATACAACAGGAATCAGGTTGCAAACGCAACCTGATGATTGTCAGAAGATCTTAGCGGAAAATAGTGGAAACCGTATGGGCTATTAGAGCCTGGCCAATCAGACTATTTTATTTGTCATTCTGAACATGGGCAGTGCTCACAATCCTCACGTACTACGTGTACGCTCCGGTTGTTCCGCGCTGTCCGTGTCCAGACTGCCTGCAACAATAACGCCTGATAAACCAGGCTCAGCCGAAATTGACCTGGCGGGTGGTCTGGCGTTCAGCCAGACGTTTCAGCGCGGCATTGAGCAGTACGCCGTAGGCGGGCAGGAAGAAGACCATGCAGATCAGCACTTTGAAGCTGTAATCTACCAGGGCAATCTCGACCCAGTGCTGCGCCATAAACGCATCGGGACTTTTATAGAAGGCGATAAAGAAGAAGGCCAGCGTATCGCTGATATTCCCCAGGAACATGGCACAGCCGGGTGCTATCCACCACTGAGGCAGACGACGCAGACGGTTGAAGACATGAACGTCGAGGATCTGACCCAGCGCATAAGCCATAAAGCTGGCGCAGGCGATACGGGCAACAAACAGGTTCATCACTTCCAGTGCCTGCCAGCCCTGCCATTCCCCCTGATAGAACAGCGCCGAGACACCGTAAGAGATAAACAGCGCCGGGATCATCACGGCCAGAATAATGCGTCGGGCCAGCGGTGCGCCAAAAATACGCACGGTGAGATCGGTCGCCAGGAAGATAAACGGGAAGCTGAACGCACCCCAGGTGGTGTGGAAGCCAAAGATGGAGATTGGCAACTGGACCAGGTAGTTACTGGAGGTGATCACCAGCAGGTGAAACAGCGATAACCAGAAAAGCGCATGCATGCGCTGCCGTGAAGAAAATGCGAGCATATTCAACCTTTTTAATGTTGGGGTGAGGGAACCCATTGCGGGACGCCGTTCGGGCAGCGCCTGGCAGTTTTATGAGCAAAAAGCGGCGGCATATTACCGCGTTGTGCTTTTTATGCAATGGTTAATTTTACCGCAATCGTTATCGCCTTGCTTCACCGCCAGCACGCGCTAGAATGAGCGCCCCTTACCTGAACCGAGTTGATTATGAGCGATGCCTTTTCCTCTGCCGACCATCAGCTGGACGCCCGTGGCCTGCGTTGCCCGGAACCGGTGATGATGGTGCGCAAAACCGTACGCAGCCTGCAGGATGGCGAGACGTTACTGATCATCGCCGATGATCCGGCAACGACCCGCGATATTCCCGGCTTCTGCCGCTTTATGGAGCATGGCCTGCTGGCGCAGCAGACCGACACGCTGCCCTATCAGTTTCTGATCCGCAAAGGTATGGCCGGTTAACAGCCGCCGTTCCGGCCGCCGTTAACCGCACTCTTCAGACAGAGCCTCTGACTCAGGCGCGACGACGCAGTAACCGCAGCGCGTTGGCGGTGACCAGCGCGGTCGCACCGGAATCTGCCAGCACCGCCAGCCAGAGTCCGGTCAGACCCAGCAGGGTGGTGACCAGGAAAATCGCCTTCAGCCCCAGCGCAATGCCGATATTCTGGCGGATGATGCGCCGCGTACGACGCGCCAGCGCAATCATTGGTGCCAGATTGCTGAGCTGATTACGCGTCAGGGCTGCATCGGCCGCTTCCAGCGCGACATCGGTGCCGCTACCCATCGCAATGCCCAGCGTCGCCGCTTTCATCGCCGGCGCGTCGTTAATACCATCTCCGACCATCGCCAGCGGCTGCTGCTGACTCAGTTCACGAATCGCCGCGACTTTATCGGCAGGAAGCAGACTGGCGCGATAATCAATATCCAGCTGGCGGGCAATCGTTGCTGCGGCGCGCGGGTTATCGCCGGTCAGCATCAGGCTCTCAATACCCAGCTTTTTCAGCGCCCTTAACGCCTCCACGGCATCGTCACGCAGCTGATCGCGCAGGGCCAGCGCACCGAGCGCCTCACCATCGCGCATTAATACCACCAGCGTTTCACCTTCAGCTTCCTGCTGCGCAATCTGCGCGCTTTGTTCCGGCGTCAGACCGGGCGTATGGCCTGGCGTCAGTAGCTGAATCTGCTGGCCTGAGACCTGCGCACAGATGCCGCGTCCCGCCTGCACCTGCTGATCCTGCGCGTCAGGAATCACCAGGTTACGTGCCTGCGCGGCCGACACAATAGCGCTGGCCAGCGGATGGGTCGCACCCTGTTCCGCAGCGGCGCTTAACACCAGCATCTCTGACTCGCTGGCTGGGCCAAACCGCAGGATCTGCGTCAGCTGCGGCTTACCCAGCGTCAGCGTGCCGGTTTTATCAAAGGCCATCCTGCGCAGCGAACTCAGGCGTTCCAGCGCCGCACCACCTTTAATCAGCGCCCCCTGACGCGCTGCCGCAGCCAGCCCGGAGGTAATCGCGGCTGGCACAGAGATCACCAGTGCGCAGGGGCAGCCAATCAGCAGCAGGGTCAGTCCTTTATAGATCCACGGCTGCCAGTCGCCTGCGAAGAGCAGGGGTGGCACGACCATCACCAGCAGCGACAGCAGCATCACCAGCGGCGTGTAGATGCGGCTGAACTGGTCGATAAAGCGTTCAACCGGCGCACGGTGCGTTTCCGCTTCCTCAATCAGCTGCAGGATACGGTCAATCGCGCTTTCCCCCGGTTTCGATACCACCTCCAGCGTTACCAGCCGGTCAACGCTGGTGGCACCGGCCATGATTTCTTCACCGCTGGCGCGGGTGACCGGCAGTGACTCACCGGTCAGTGCACTCTCATCGAAACTGGCGAGCGGGCTGATTAAACGGCCATCGACTGGCAAACGGCTGCCCGCCGCGACTTCAATCACATCACCCGGTTGCAGCGCCGCCAGTGGCACCTCACTGCGTTTGCCCTGTTCCAGGCGAATCGCCGATTCAGGCCGCAACGCCATCAGGCTGGTGACGCCGCTGCGTGCCCTGGAGGCAGCATAGCTTTCCAGCTGTTCACCCAGTTGAAACAGCACCAGCACCATGGCGGCTTCAGCATGTGCGCCAATGATTAGCGCGCCTGCCGACGCCAGCGTCATTAATGTCTCAATGGTAAAAGGCGATCCGCTGCGCAGACGCTGCCAGGCACCGCGCGCGACCGGGACCAGGCCGACCAGGGTGGTCAGTACAAACAGCCGATCGCCCCAGGCGGGTGCGAAGTGGCTGAGTACGCTGCTGGCGAGCACCAGCAGCGCCAGTAACATCAGTATCCGGTTCTGCTGCCCGCGCGAGCTTGCGGACGGCGTCTCCGAGGGTGTAACAAGCTGGAAACCGGCTTTTTTTACCGCCTGTTCAACGGCGCTTTGTACATCGTTATCAGCGTTAACCACCAGCTTCTCGCTGCTGAACAGCACACGTGCGTCGGTTATGCCGCTTATCTGGCGTACGGCGGTTTCAATGGTGCGGGCGCAGCCCGGACAATCCATGCCGCTGACCTGCCAGCTAAAGTGACAGGAACCTCGCCGGTCGCTTTCCTCAGCAGTGTTGGCCTCATTGCCAGGGCTGCTGTTGCCGTCACAGCAGCAGCCTGCCGTATCCGCCGTCACGGGCGTAGCAGCATGAATAGAAAGAGAGAGTGGACGGGCCTGACGAACCTGGCACAGCGGTTTTGCTGCGGCGTGGCTGGCACGCGGTTTGCCGCAGCCACAGGCGTGATGTTGATGCATATGACCTCCGGAGTGTAAGAGTCGCGGGATGAGCAACGCTGCCCATCCCTTATCCTACACTCTGGAGTGAACTCCAGAGTCAAGACTAATTTCTCAGACGACCCACAGTGAACGCACGATCATAAAGTGACCGGCAAAGTAGCAGGCGGCCACAATCGCGCTGTCAGCACTGAAGCGACGACGATAGTGCGAGATAAACCAGACCGCGTTGGCCAGCAGCAGCAGACCGGCACCGACCATGATAGAGAAGCTGTAATCGGTCGGGCGGAAGAAGTACTGCTCGGTCGCTATCCAGGTCATCACTACCGTCATGCCAATAAAGGTGCAGACAGGCCAGCGCAGATCCTCCAGTCGGCTCCAGATGATGCCAACCAGGGCGGCACCGATGATGAGCAGCGTCAGCGGAATCGGCCAGAAGAAGGTCATGGTCATACTGGCGGCGAAGCAGAGCGTATAGAGCAGGTGCGACAGGAAGAACGCCCCGACGGCATAGAGCATCTGCTGACGTGGCAGCAGCGTTAACGCATCACCGACCAGCGTCGCAACCAGACCGGCCAGAATCAGATAGTCCGTGGTTTGCAGCACCGGAGCCTGCCAGGCGAGTCCGACCAGCAGCAGCAGCGTGACGGGCTTAAACAGCCAGCGTTGCCACTGAGGGCCGCGATAGGTGGCATCGACATAGAGCCAGCCGGAGAAAAGTACAGCGAGGAAAGACCAGAGCATTGTTTCTCCCTTTTTTATTCAAATGGTAAAAGATCCCAAAATATCACTTCCAGTTTAGGTTAAGCCTCTGAGATGTGACAATCAGGCAACTCTGGTTGTATGCTTTGCCGCCTGATTTAACAGGCATGAGAGCGCTATGAGCAAACCACCGTTAATCTTTATCATCGTTCTGGCGATTATTGCCGTGCTGGCGAGTCGTCAGTTCATTAAGCAACGGCGTGAGGCTGCGGTGAATGACGCTTCCCCCACGCGTGCTCTGCAGGCTGAGGTCAAAACCAAACGTGAGTTTCCTTCACCCAATCGTCGATCACGGCAGCGTGAAGTCATCGCCGGGGAAGAGATGCGGTATGAGGTGTTGTTTCATCCGCTGAACGGTGACAGCGACATTAAAGTGCAGCTTAAAGAGGGGGAGTATCATCAGCTGGATAAAGGCGCGAGAGGGGAGCTGAAGATGCAGGGCACGCGCTTTATCAGCTTCACGCCCATGCAGTAAGGCGGGCGTTGCGCCCGCCCGACACTACTTTTTGCGTGGGAAGTTTTTCTTCTGCCAGGCAACCAGTTCAAACACGCCAAACAGAAACACTTTCGCCTGAGTCACGCGGTCAATAGGCGGTGCATCTTTGGTCTGCGTCGTGCGCAGTAATACCAGTTGCAGACCATGCATCAGGATCATGAAGATCAGTGCAACGTTGATAAAATAAGTCAGTGGCTTCGGGTAGGGATGGACCAGATTAGCCAGTAAAAATCCCCACACGCATAGCATCAACAGACGCCCTAAATTAAGTAACATCCTGCGTCTCCTGTTGACGTTGATACAAACGATAAGCCACTTGTCCGGCTATTTTCTCGCGATAAAGATCCCACTCAGGCGGCACCGGTGGTGCGCCATTTTCCACTTCACTTTCGACGTAAATCAGCGCCTGATCGGCCAGCCAGTTATTCTGCTCCAGCAGCTGTAGCGTCTGCTCCAGCAATCCCTGACGAAACGGGGGATCAATAAACACCACATCAAAGGGTGTACCCGCCTGTGCCAGCCAGTTTAGCGTATTGGTCTGAACCACGGTGCCATTCGTGGCGCGCAGCGTCTGCAGATTTTTTGTTAACTGCTGTGCCACCGGACGTTCCAGTTCCAGTAGCGTCGCCGATCCCGCGTAACGCGACAGCGCTTCCAGTCCTAATGCGCCGCTACCGGCAAAGCAATCAAGGCAGCGCGCCTCTGGCAGCACCGGGGCCAGCCAGTTAAACAGCGTCTCACGTACCCGATCGGTGGTGGGGCGCAGTCCGGCGCTGTCTGGCACCGGCAATTTGCGTCCGCGCCACTGACCGCCAATGATTCGAATCTGCCCGGCACCGCCTGTACTGCGGGGGTTTTTATTCATCTTGCTCACAACTCGTCATAATTTGTTGCGTAGTTTAACGGGCGAATCGGTGAGAAGAAACGTTAAAAAAGGGTGCTGTGGTGAGCTGGCTGGAAAGTGTTAGACTACTGAGTTGCTGAAGTCATGCATTATTCTGCGGTTTACGCCGGTCTGGCGCTGACCAATTTCATTGATTTACCCCTGGAAACCACGCGCGACCGGGACAAAGCCATCGAGGAGTGTCGTCACACAATGGCAAAAGAGAAAAAACGTGGCTTTTTTTCCTGGCTGGGATTTGGCAAAGAGGAAGAGAAACAACCTGCAGCGGAGGAGCAGTCATCCGAGGTCGCTGAACCCGCACAGCAGCAGACAGAACAGGAAGCCCCGGCATTAAGCCAGGCTGAAGCACAAGCGGAAGAGACTGTCGTCATCACCGAAACGGTGGCCGGACAGCAGCGTGAGGCGGAAGTCACTGCGGCAGCGCCGCATGAGTCAGCACCTGCGGTGCTGGATGAGGCTGAGCCGATTGAGGCCGACCCTGAAGCGTTACTGGAGGTTGCCGCACCTGAACATGACGCGACGCCGGTCATTGACGCCGACGATGTGGTCACGCCGATCGCTGACGCGGAACCCGCAGACGCGCCGTTAAGTGAAGAGGAACTGACGGCACTGGCGCTCGGTGACGCAGAGATCGTTGACATTCCGCACAGCGAAACCGATGCACCGTTAAGCGAAGAGGAGCTGACGGCGCTGGCGCTAGGCGATGCAGAGATCGTCGAAACCCCGCACAGCGAAGCATCGTCAAGCAGCGAAGTGCTTACGCCACAGGTACGGGATGACGCAGCGATCGCTGAAACGCAGGATAGCGAAGCAGACGCGCCGCTGACTGAGGAAGAGCTGACCGCACTGGCACTGGATGACGCTGAAGCAGAACAGGCAGACACAGTATCCGACACCGTCAGCGATCTGCCGCTGGCCGCCGCGCCGCTCATCGTGCAGGAGCAGGAGCGTCCCGGCAAAGAGGGTTTCTTTGCCCGCCTGAAGCGCAGCCTGGTCAAAACCCGTCAGAACCTCGGTTCCGGTTTTGTCAGCCTGTTCCGTGGCAAAAAGATTGATGATGACCTGTTTGACGAGCTGGAAGAGCAGTTGCTGATTGCTGATGTGGGCGTGGATACCACGCGCCGCATCATCACCAACCTCACCCAGCAGGCAAACCGCAAGCAGTTGCGTGACGCGGAAGCGCTCTATGGCCTGCTGAAAGCAGAGATGGCCTCGATTCTGGCGAAAGTGGATGCACCACTGGATGTCTCAGGCAAAACGCCGTTTGTCATCCTGATGGTGGGCGTCAATGGCGTGGGTAAAACCACCACCATCGGTAAGCTGGCACGCCAGTATCAGGCCGAGGGCAAGTCCGTGATGTTAGCGGCCGGTGATACCTTCCGCGCCGCGGCGGTTGAGCAGCTGCAGGTGTGGGGCCAGCGTAATAATATTCCGGTGATTGCGCAGCACACCGGCGCAGATTCCGCTTCGGTGATCTTCGATGCCATTCAGGCCGCGAAGTCGCGTGGCGTTGACGTGCTGATTGCGGATACTGCTGGTCGTCTGCAGAACAAATCGCACCTGATGGAAGAGCTGAAAAAAATCACCCGCGTGATGAAAAAGCTGGACGATTCCGCGCCTCACGAAGTGATGCTGACGCTGGATGCCAGCACCGGACAGAATGCGGTCAGCCAGGCCCGACTGTTTAATGAAGCCGTCGGCCTGACCGGTATTGCGCTCACCAAGCTGGATGGCACCGCCAAAGGCGGCGTGATCTTCTCGGTGGCCGACCAGTTCGGTATTCCGATTCGCTACATCGGCGTTGGTGAAGGCATTGAAGATTTACGGCCGTTTAAGGCGGAAGATTTTATTGAGGCACTGTTTGCCCGAGAGGACTAATTAGGATGATTCGCTTTGAAGAGGTCAGTAAGGCATATCTCGGCGGACGTCAGGCGCTGCAGGGGGTAGATTTTCATCTGCGTCCCGGCGAAATGGCGTTTCTGACCGGCCACTCCGGTGCCGGTAAAAGTACCTTGCTGAAGCTGATTTGTGGCATTGAGCGCCCAAGTGCCGGAAAAATCTGGTTCAGCGGTCATGACATTTCCCGGCTGCGTAACAGTGAGGTGCCTTTCCTGCGTCGTCAGATTGGCATGATCTTCCAGGATCACCACCTGCTGATGGATCGGTCAGTTTATGACAATGTGGCGATCCCGCTGATTATTTCCGGTGCCAGCGGCGAGGATATCCGTCGTCGCGTCTCGGCGGCGCTGGATAAAGTGGGCCTGCTCGACAAAGCAAAAAGTTTTCCGATTCAGCTTTCGGGCGGTGAACAGCAGCGTGTGGGCATCGCCCGTGCGGTGGTGAACAAGCCGGCCGTGCTGCTGGCCGATGAACCGACCGGTAACCTTGACGACGCGCTGTCAGAAGACATTCTGCGCCTGTTCGAAGAGTTCAACCGCGTCGGCGTCACCGTCCTGATGGCAACGCATGACAGCGGCCTGATCGCCCGACGCAACTATCGGATGATGACGCTGAATCAGGGTCGTCTGCACGGAGGCCACGATGGTCAATAAACGTATTAAACGTCCGGCTGCACCGAAAGCGAAGCAGCCGTCGAAGTCAAAAAGTAAAGCGCTGAAAGGCGGCTGGCAGGAGCAGTGGCGCTATGCGCTGCGCGGAACGCTTTCTGATATGTGGCGTCAGCCGCTGGCGACGCTGCTGACGGTGATGGTCATCGCCATTTCCCTGACGTTGCCCAGCGTCTGCTACATGGTGTGGAAAAACGTCAGCCAGGCGGCCACGCAGTGGTATCCGGCACCGCAGTTGACCGTTTATCTCTCTAAAACGCTGGATGACACGGCGGCAGAAAACGTGGTGGCACAGCTCAGGCAGGTTGAAGGCGTGGATAACGTCAACTACCTGACGCGGGAAGAGGCGCTGAACGAATTCCGTAACTGGTCAGGCTTTGGTGGCGCAATGGATATGCTGGAGCAGAATCCGCTGCCTGCGGTGGCCATCATCACGCCTAAGCTCAACTTCCAGAACTCAGACACCATGCAGAGCCTGCGCGATCGGGTGAGCAAAGTGCAGGGCGTGGATGAAGTGCGAATGGATGACAGCTGGTTTGCGCGGCTGGCGGCCCTGACCGGGCTGGTGGGGCAGATTGCCTCAATGATTGGCGTGCTGATGATTGTGGCGGTGTTCCTGGTGATCGGTAACAGCGTCCGCCTCAGCATCTTTGCCCGACGCGACACCATTAATGTGCAGAAGCTGATTGGTGCCACCGATGGCTTTATCCTGCGTCCGTTCCTCTACGGCGGGGCGCTGCTGGGCTTCAGTGGGGCGGTGCTGTCGCTGCTGCTGTCGGAAGTGCTGGTGCTGCGTCTGCAGTCGGTCGTTGCCAGTGTGGCAACGGTATTCGGTACCACCTTCTCGCTGGAAGGCTTCTCCTGGGATGAAGCATTACTGCTGCTGATGATTGCGGCCATCATCGGTTGGGTGGCTGCCTGGCTGGCGACGGTACAACATTTACGTCGATTTACGCCGCAGTAAACGCCTGCAACATTTTTTTGTTATAATGGTCCTCTGCTACCGATGGTGGGTGCAGAGGATTTTCCCCCTCTTCCCTTCCTGTCATCTGTGTGTAAAATATTCACTGCTATAATTGAACTTGTGGATAACTTTATCACTCTAAGTAGCACAGATTGCTTTCGGATCTCGCGCGACGTTGACGTAATGTATCGTCTGCGCAGGGAAATGTGCGGCAATTCCACTGAATTTGTGAGGGTTTGAATGACCAAAGAAATGCAAACTTTAGCTATTGCTCCTCTTGGCAACCTGGAGTCTTACGTCCGGGCTGCGAATACCTGGCCGATGCTCTCGGCTGAAGAGGAAAAAGCGTTGGCTGAACGGCTGCATTACCAGGGCGATCTGGAAGCAGCAAAGACGCTGATCCTGTCACACCTACGCTTTGTAGTTCATATCGCTCGTAATTACTCCGGCTACGGTCTGCCACAGGCTGACCTGGTCCAGGAAGGTAACATCGGCCTGATGAAAGCGGTACGTCGCTTCAACCCTGAAGTGGGCGTGCGTCTGGTTTCATTCGCCGTGCACTGGATTAAAGCGGAGATTCACGAATACGTGTTGCGTAACTGGCGTATCGTGAAAGTCGCGACCACCAAAGCACAGCGTAAGCTGTTCTTTAACCTGCGTAAAACCAAGCAGCGTCTGGGCTGGTTCAATCAGGACGAAGTCGAGATGGTTGCGCGCGAGCTGGGCGTAAGCAGCAAAGACGTACGCGAAATGGAATCGCGTATGGCCGCGCAGGATATGACCTTTGATATGTCTGCCGACGACGAGAGCAGCGAAGGCCGTTCTATGGCACCGGTGCTGTATCTGCAGGATAAAACCTCTGACTTTGCCGATGGCATCGAAGAGGACAACTGGGATGCGCACGCGGCTGACAAGCTGAGCTATGCGATGGAAGGTCTGGATGAGCGCAGCCAGCACATCATTCGCGCCCGCTGGCTGGACGAAGACAATAAAACCACGCTGCAGGAGCTGGCCGATCAATACGGCGTATCCGCCGAACGTGTCCGACAGCTGGAAAAGAACGCCATGAAGAAACTGCGTATGGCGATTGAAGCGTAATGCACTTCAACACCTTAAGGGGCGACAGATGATGTCGCCCTTTTTGTTTTCTGCGTCTGGCTAATCTGCCGCCCGTATCCAGCCGTCACTCTGCGCCCTGAAGCCACATGCCTGCATAAATGCCGCGCGTACCTGCTGATCGTCACTGCCATCATCGGCAATCCACCAGTCCGCGATTGAACCATTTTGTCTGATCGTTTCTTCCAGCAAATATTGTCCTACCCCGCGTCGCCGGGTGACATCACGCACCGCCAGCCGGTGAACCTTGCCGTGGATGCCGGAGATTTCCAGCTGCAAACCCGCCAGCAGACGGTCGTTAAAACGCGCCGCGTAAAGACGGTGAGACTCACTTAAACCCTGTTCCAGTTTTTCCATCTCCAGATCCGGCCAGACTTTGCCAAGATCAATGCGGTCCTGCGGCGTCAGCGCGGTCAGGCGCTGGATAGTGAGCTTCATAACAAAAACCTCTAAAAAAGGGGAAAGTGTAGCGAAAGTATACAACCAGAGTGCCACCACATTTTCAGCAATAAAACAGGTCAAAAGATGGCCCGGGTGCCAGGATAATAGGAGTAAACCGGGATGGCGGGCGATCAATCCAGCATAACACGCTGGCAAAGTGGTCATAAACCGGCCGTTGCATCCAGTGTATTATGCTGTTTAACCCGGTCAATTCTGAATGTGTCAGTTGATTTACAGAAGAAACTTCCTGTTTAATAACCTGAAAAATAAAGCCTTATTACTAATAAATGTCAGAAAAGTACGCTAACTCATTCATCATTAATCAGTTTTCGACTTTATCTGGCAACGCAAGCACTCACAACATACACGACAAAACAAATGGGGTAGTCAGGATGAAAATGAAAGGTCGCGCATTACTGGCGGGATGTGTAGCACTGGCGATGAGCCATGCGGCGCTGGCTGAAGATATCAAAGTGGCCATTGTCGGCGCAATGTCAGGTCCGGTAGCGCAGTACGGCGACATGCAGTTTGCCGGCGCAACGCAGGCGATTGAAGATATCAATGCCAAAGGTGGTGTTAACGGCAACAAGCTGGTGGCGGTGAAATATGACGACGCCTGTGACCCGAAACAGGCGGTTGCGGTCGCGAACAAGGTGATTAACGACGGCATTCATTACGTCATCGGCCACCTTTGTTCTTCTTCCACCCAGCCTGCGTCTGACATCTATGAAGATGAAGGCGTGCTGATGATCACCCCGGCCGCGACCGCACCTGACCTGACTTCCCGTGGCTATAAACTGATTATGCGTACCACTGGTCTCGACTCCGATCAGGGACCGACTGCCGCGAAATATGTAATGAGCGAGCTGAAACCGCAGCGTATCGCCGTGGTGCATGACAAACAGCAGTATGGCGAAGGTCTGGCGCGTTCCGTGCAGGAGAGCCTGAAAAAGCAGGGCGCGAACATCGTCATGTTTGAAGGGATCACCGCAGGTGACAAAGATTTCTCTACCCTGGTGGCGCGCTTTAAGAAAGAGAACGTCGATTTCGTCTATTTCGGCGGCTACTACCCGGAAATGGGCCAGATCGTGCGTCAGGCACGTGCTGCTGGCCTGAAAACCCAGTTTATGGGACCAGAAGGTGTGGGTAACGCCTCACTGTCGAACATCGCCGGTGCGGCTTCTGAAGGCATGCTGGTGACCCTGCCGAAACGCTACGACCAGGTTGAAACCAACAAACCGATCGTTGACGCGCTGAAAGCGAAGAAACTGGATCCAACCGGCCCGTTCGTCTGGACCACCTATGCAGCTCTGCAATCGCTGGCAACCGGTATGGAGCGCAGCAAGAGCGCGGAGCCGGACGCTATCGTGAAAAACCTCAAGGAAGGCGCAGCGGTGCCAACCGTGATGGGCAACCTGAACTGGGATGAGAAGGGCGATCTCAAGGGCTTTGAATTCGGCGTCTTCAAATGGCATGCCGATGGCACCTCGACCGCTGTGAAGTAAACCAGGCTGTTTTGTGGTGAGCGGGAAGCCGGATAACCGGTTTTCCCTGACCAGCGACACGAACGCCTGGTGCTCGTCTGCCAGGCGTTTTTTGTACCCCGATCGCCTGCGATCGGTTAAGTAAGGGTCAAGGTATGTCCGAGCAGTTCCTCTATTTTATTCAGCAGATGTTTAATGGTGTGACCCTGGGTAGCACCTACGCGCTGATCGCCATCGGTTACACCATGGTTTACGGCATTATCGGCATGATTAACTTCGCGCACGGCGAAGTCTACATGATCGGTAGCTATGTCTCCTTTATCGTGATTGCCGCCCTGATGATGATGGGCATCGACACCACCTGGCTGATGATTGCAGCTGGCTTCGTGATGGCGGTCATTATCTCCAGCGCCTACGGCTGGAGCATTGAGCGCGTCGCCTACCGGCCTGTGCGTTCATCCAAGCGTCTGATTGCGCTGATCTCCGCCATCGGGATGTCGATATTCCTGCAAAACTACGTCAGCCTGACACAGGGCTCACGCGACCTGGCGCTGCCGAGCCTGATCACCGGACAGTGGACGGTCGGTGAGAGCAACGGGTTTGCCGCCACCATTTCCACCATGCAGATCGTAATCTGGGTGGTGACCTTCCTGGCGATGCTGGCGCTGACAACCTTTATTCGTTACTCCCGCATGGGCCGCGCCTGTCGCGCCTGCGCGGAAGACCTGAAAATGGCCAGCCTGCTGGGCATTAACACCGACCGCGTGATCTCGCTGACCTTTGTGATCGGGGCCGCAATGGCGGCAGTCGCAGGCGTGCTGCTGGGCCAGTTCTACGGTTCGATCAACCCCTTCATTGGCTTTATGGCGGGCATGAAAGCCTTTACCGCCGCAGTGCTGGGCGGAATTGGCAGTATTCCTGGCGCGATGATTGGCGGACTGGTGCTGGGTATCGCTGAAGCGCTGACGTCAGCCTATCTCAGCACGGAATATAAAGATGTGGTTTCGTTTGCCCTGCTGATTGTGGTGCTGCTGGTGATGCCGACCGGCATTCTGGGGCGTCCGGAGGTCGAAAAAGTATGAAGACCTCTTTTATCAATGCCCTGATTTCCTCCCTGATGCTGCTGGTGCTGGCCACCTTCTTTATGGGTTTGCGCCTGAATCTGGACGGCACGAATCTGGTGGTGCAGAACGCCGGTAGCGTGCGCTGGAACTGGATCGCCGCAGGCTGTGCGGTGGTGTTTCTGTTCCAGTTGCTGCGTCCGGTGTGGCAGAGCAGCCTGAAGAAAGTGTCTGGCCCGGCACTGGTGTTGCCCGGTCTGGATGGCTCGACGCCGAAGCAGAAGCTGGTGATGACGGTGATGATTATCGCCGCAGTCGCCTGGCCTTTCCTGGTGTCACGCGGCACCGTTGATATCGCTACCATGACGCTGATCTACGTGATGCTCGGTCTGGGCTTAAACGTGGTGGTCGGACTCTCTGGCCTTCTGGTGCTGGGTTATGGCGGCTTCTACGCTATCGGTGCCTACACCTTTGCGCTGCTGAACCACTATTACGGTCTTGGCTTCTGGCAGTGCCTGCCGCTCTCCGGCATGATTGCGGCGCTGTTTGGCCTGCTGCTGGGCTTCCCGGTACTGCGACTGCGCGGCGACTATCTGGCGATTGTGACGCTGGGCTTCGGTGAGATCGTGCGTATTCTGCTGCTGAACAATACCGCCCTGACCGGCGGCCCGAATGGCATCAGCCAGATCCCGAAACCGACGCTGTTTGGTCTGGAGTTTGGCCGTACCCCGCGCGAAGGCGGCTGGGATACCTTCCACAACTTCTTTGGGCTGAAATACGATCCCAGTGACCGCATCATCTTCCTCTACCTGGTCGCGCTGCTGCTGGTGGTGCTGACCCTGTTCGTCATTAACCGGCTGCTGCGGATGCCACTGGGCCGGGCCTGGGAAGCGCTGCGCGAAGATGAGATTGCCTGCCGTTCACTGGGCCTGAGTCCGACCCGCATTAAGCTGACCGCCTTTACCATCAGTGCCGCCTTTGCCGGCTTTGCCGGCAGTCTGTTCGCGGCGCGTCAGGGCTTTGTCAGCCCGGAATCCTTTACCTTTGTCGAATCCGCCTTTGTGCTGGCGATTGTGGTACTGGGCGGGATGGGTTCGCAGTTTGCGGTGATTCTGGCCGCCATTCTGCTGGTAGTGTCACGCGAGCTGATGCGCGACCTCAATGAATACAGCATGCTGGTGCTGGGTGGCCTGATGGTGCTGATGATGATCTGGCGTCCGCAGGGCCTGTTGCCGATGAAGCGTCCGCATCTGAAGCTCAGAACCGGTAAACAAGGAGAAGAAGCATGAGTCAGCCTTTATTAGCCGTTGAAGGCCTGATGATGCGCTTCGGCGGTCTGTTAGCCGTGAACAATGTGGCGCTGGAGCTGCGTCCGCAGGAGATCGTTTCACTGATTGGGCCAAACGGTGCCGGCAAAACCACCGTGTTCAACTGCCTGACCGGTTTTTACAAACCCACCGGCGGCACGATTACGTTGCGTGAGCAGCATCTGGAAGGGCTGCCGGGCCAGAAGATTGCACGAATGGGCATCGTGCGGACCTTCCAGCACGTGCGCCTGTTCCGTGAGATGACCGTGATTGAGAACCTGCTGGTCGCGCAGCATCAGCATCTGAAAAGTGGCGTGTTTTCCGGCCTGCTGAAAACGCCGGCGTTTCGCCGCAGTGAGAGTGAGGCGCTGGATCGTGCGGCAACCTGGCTGGAGCGGGTGGGTCTGCTGGATCTGGCAAACCGTCAGGCGGGCAATCTGGCCTATGGTCAACAGCGTCGGCTGGAGATTGCGCGCTGCATGGTGACGCGCCCGGCGATCCTGATGCTGGATGAACCGGCGGCGGGCCTTAACCCCAAAGAGACCCACGAGCTGGACGCGCTGATTGCGGAACTGCGTGGTGAACACAAGGTGTCGGTGCTGCTGATTGAACATGATATGAAGCTGGTGATGGGTATTTCTGATCGTATTTACGTGGTTAATCAGGGAACGCCGCTGGCTAACGGAACGCCGGAGGAGATTCGTAACAATCCGGATGTCATTCGTGCCTATTTAGGAGAGGCCTGAGATGGCAAATGCGATGTTAACCATTGAGAACGTCAGCGCCCATTACGGCAAAATTCAGGCGCTGCACAACGTCAGCCTTTATATCAATCAGGGCGAAATTGTCACCCTGATTGGCGCTAACGGTGCCGGAAAAACCACGCTGCTGGGCACGCTCTGCGGCGAGCCGCGTGCGACTCAGGGCACTATCACCTTTGATGGCAAAGCGATTACCGACTGGCAAACGGCGCGCATTATGCGTGAAGCGATCGCCATCGTGCCAGAGGGACGGCGGGTGTTTTCGCGCATGACGGTGGAAGAGAACCTGGCGATGGGCGGCTTTTTTGCCAGCCGTCCGGAGTATCTGACGCGGATTAAGCGTGTGTATGAACTCTTTCCGCGGCTGGAAGAGCGCAAAATCCAGCGTGCCGGGACGATGTCAGGTGGCGAACAGCAGATGCTGGCGATTGGCCGCGCGCTGATGAGCCAGCCGCGCCTGCTGCTGCTGGATGAGCCGTCGCTGGGACTGGCCCCGATCATTATTCAGCAGATCTTTGACACCATTGAGCAACTGCGCAGCGAGGGGATGACGATTTTCCTGGTGGAGCAGAATGCGAATCAGGCGCTGAAGCTGGCGGATCGGGGCTATGTGCTGGAGAACGGGCATGTGGTGCTCGAAGACACTGGTGCAGCATTGCTCTCCAACGAAGCCGTCCGCAGCGCTTACTTAGGTGCCTGATGGGGCACGGCCTTTGAAAGTGATGCGGAATGTGCCGCCGACGGCCTTGAGTGTCGGTGTGGGTAGTGCCGACTACGGCCTTCGACTTCAGTGAAGTGAAAGTCGCAGTCAGGCATTTTCAGCTTCTAATCGCTCTGCAATTTATGTCACTAAAAACTGGCAGCATGGGCGTTTTGCCGTCGCGCTGCCAGCGTCCTCTTTTCCTCGCTTTAGTCTGTCACCCGCCTGTCATCTGCCTGTTATTAATCCGTCATTTCCCCGTGTCATGTTACTCCGCGAACCAGAAATCCGTGATTTCACGCGTATTTACCTGCACAGGAAAATTCTATGTCCGTCGTTACCTTTCGTCGTAGCCTGATGAGCGCGCTGCTCGGTCTGACGCTTAGCAGCCATGCCATGGCCGCCACTGAGATCCCCTTCTGGCACTCCATGGAAGGCGAGTTAGGCAAAGAAGTCGATTCGCTGGCTCAGCGCTTTAACCAGACCCATCCCGATTACAAAATCGTTCCGACCTACAAAGGTAACTACGAGCAGAGCCTGGCGGCCGGGATCGCGGCAGTGCGCAGCGGCAAAGCGCCTGCGGTGCTGCAGGTTTATGAAGTGGGAACGGCCACCATGATGGCTTCACAGGCGATTGTGCCGGTGCATCAGGTCTTCAAAGATGCCGGTATCCCCTTTGATGAAAAGCAGTTCGTACCGACGGTTGCGGGCTACTACAGCGACAGCAAAGGCCAACTGATTTCTCAACCGTTTAACAGCTCGACGCCGGTGCTCTATTACAACAAAGACGCCTTCAAAAAAGCGGGTCTGAACCCGGATCAGCCCCCAAAAACCTGGCAGGAGCTGGCCACGGATGCCGCCGCGCTGCGCAAGTCGGGCATGAGCTGCGGCTACGCCAGCGGCTGGCAGGGCTGGATCCAGATAGAAAACTTCAGCGCCTGGCATGCGCTGCCGGTCGCCACGGAAAATAACGGCTTTGACGGCCTGGATGCGGTGCTGGAGTTCAACAAACCGGTGCAGGTGCGTCACATCGAAATGCTGGAAGCGATGAACAAAAAAGGGGATTTCACCTACTTTGGCCGCAAAGATGAGCCGACTGCGAAGTTCTACAACGGCGACTGCGGCATCACTACCGCCTCCTCCGGTTCGCTGGCTGATATCCGCCACTACGCAAAATTCAACTTCGGCGTCGGCATGATGCCGTATGACGATACCGTAAAAGGCGCGCCGCAGAACGCCCTGATCGGCGGAGCCAGCCTGTGGGTAATGAAAGGCAAAGATCCGGCAACGTATAAAGGCGTCGCGGAGTTCATGCAGTTCCTCGCGAAACCGGAAATCGCGGCGGAATGGCACCAGAAAACCGGCTACCTGCCGATTACCACCGCCGCCTATGAGCTGACGAAACAGCAGGGCTTCTACGATAAAAATCCGGGTGCAGATATCGCCACCCGTCAGATGATGAACAAGCCGCCGCTGCCGTTCACTAAAGGGATGCGTCTGGGTAATATGCCGCAGATCCGTGCCGTGATTGACGAAGAGCTGGAGAGCGTCTGGACCGGTAAACAGTCGCCGCAAAGCGCGCTGGATAACGCGGTCAAACGCGGCAACGAACTGCTGCGTCGCTTCCAGCAGCAGGTGAAGTAATCTCTTCCCTGGCCAGCCCAGGCTGGCCCCTCTTTTCTGACGTCAGGTACGCCATGTCTTCATCCCGCCCGGTTTTTCGCACCAGCCTGCTGCCTTATCTGCTGGTGCTGCCGCAGTTACTGATCACCGCGGTCTTCTTTCTCTGGCCTGCCGGTGAAGCGCTGTGGTACTCGCTGCAAAGCCTCGATCCCTTTGGCCTCTCCAGCCGCTTTGTCGGACTGGAAAACTTCAGACGCCTGTTTGCTGATCCCTACTATCTGGATTCGTTCTGGACCACGATAAAATTCAGCGGCATGGTCACGGTGTTCGGCATGCTGTTTTCACTGCTGCTGGCGGCGCTGGTGGATTATGTGGTGCGACTGCGCCGCCTCTATCAGACCCTGCTGCTGCTGCCCTACGCCGTTGCCCCGGTGGTGGCCGCGGTGCTGTGGATGTTTCTGTTTAATCCCGGTCTGGGCCTGTTCAGCTATCTGCTGAACCACATCGGCTACAACTGGAACTATGCGCAGAACAGCGGTCAGGCGATGTTCCTGATTGTGCTGGCGTCGATCTGGCAGCAGATGAGCTACAACTTCCTGTTCTTCTTCGCCGCACTGCAATCTATCCCGAAATCGCTGGTGGAAGCCACCGCCATCGACGGTGCCGGGCCGGTGCGTCGCTTCTTCAACCTTTCTCTGCCGCTGATTACGCCGGTCAGCTTCTTCCTGCTGGTGGTGAATCTGATCTACGCCTTCTTCGATACCTTCCCGGTGATTGATGCCGCGACCGGCGGCGGGCCGGTGCAGGCGACCACCACGCTGATCTACAAAATCTATCGCGAAGGTTTTACCGGTCTGGATCTCTCCTCATCCGCGGCGCAGTCGGTGGTGCTGATGCTGCTGGTCATCGGGCTGACGGTGCTCCAGTTCCGCTTTGTTGAACGTAAGGTGCAATACCAATGATTGAGAATCGACGCGGGCTGGATCTCTTCAGCCACATCGTGCTGGTGCTGGGCGTGCTCACCATCCTGTTCCCGCTCTATGTCGCCTTTGTGGCGGCGACGCTGGATAACGAGGCGGTCTATCAGGTGCCGATGACGCTGGTACCGGGTACGCACCTGTGGGAGAACATCTCGCGAATCTGGACCCATGGCGTTAACGGCAGCGGACCGGCGTTTGGTCTGATGCTGCTCAACAGCATGATCATGGCGCTGGGCATTACCTTCGGCAAAATCACCGTGTCGATGCTGTCGGCGTTTGCGTTGGTCTGGTTTCGTTTTCCGCTGCGCACGCTCTTTTTCTGGCTGATCTTTATCACCCTGATGCTGCCGGTTGAGGTGCGTATCTTCCCCACGGTTCAGGTGATTGCCGACCTTAATCTGCTCGACAGCTACAGTGGCTTAACCCTGCCGCTGATGGCCTCAGCGACCGCCACCTTTCTGTTCCGTCAGTTTTTTATGTCACTGCCGGATGAGCTGGTTGAAGCGGCGCGCATCGACGGTGCCAGCGCGATGCGCTTCTTTATCGACATCGTGCTGCCGCTCTCCAGAACCAATCTGGCGGCGCTGTTCGTGATCACCTTTATCTACGGCTGGAACCAGTATCTCTGGCCGCTGCTGATTATCAATGACGCCAGCCTCGGCACGGCGGTGGCGGGGATCAAAAGCATGATCTCCAGCAGCGGCTCGCCGACCCAGTGGAACGAAGTGATGGCGGCAATGTTATTAACCCTGATCCCACCGCTGTTAGTGGTGTTAGTCATGCAGCGTGCCTTTGTGCGCGGTCTGGTTGAGAGTGAGAAATAAGATGGCAGGCGTAACCCTTCAGGCAGTAACCAAATCCTACGATGGCAAAAATCAGATCATTCAGCCGCTGAACGTCACCATCAATGACGGCGAATTTATGGTGATGGTCGGGCCATCCGGCTGCGGGAAGTCGACCCTGCTGCGCATGGTGGCCGGACTGGAGCGCGTCACCTCCGGCGATATCTATATCGACAACCGGCGCGTGACCCAGGAAGAGCCGAAAGATCGCGGTATTGCGATGGTGTTCCAGAACTACGCGCTCTATCCGCATATGTCGGTGGAGGAGAACATGGCCTATGGCCTGAAAATCCGCGGAATGGGCAAAGAGCAGATCCGACAGCGGGTGCTCGACGCGGCGCGCAGTCTGGAGCTGGATCACCTGCTGATGCGTCGGCCTCGCGAACTTTCGGGCGGACAGCGCCAGCGCGTGGCGATGGGCCGCGCCATCGTACGTGAACCGGCAGTGTTTCTGTTCGATGAACCGCTGTCGAATCTCGACGCCCGCCTGCGGGTGCAGATGCGGCTGGAGTTGCAGCAACTGCATCGCCGCTTACAGACCACCAGCCTCTATGTGACGCACGATCAGGTCGAGGCGATGACGCTGGCGGAGCGGGTGATGGTGATGAACAAAGGCGTGGTCGAACAGATCGGCACGCCGGTCGACGTGTATGAGCGTCCCGCCAGCCAGTTTGTTGCCGCGTTTATCGGCGCGCCCGCGATGAACCTGCTAAAAGGCCAGTTCAGCAGTGACGGCTCACGCTTTGACCTCGACGCCTCGCATGCACTGCCGCTCAGTGACACAAAACCGAAATGGGCTAACCGGCCGGTGGTGCTGGGTATCCGGCCAGAGCATATCCAGCTCAGCTGCCGTGAGCAGGGCGGTATCCCGCTACGCGTCGATACGCTGGAGATGCTGGGCGCGGATAATCTGGCACACGGTCGCATCGGCGACACGCCACTGGTGGTACGCTTAGCCCATAGCGAACGGCCGCAGCCTGGCAGTACGCTGTGGCTGCATCTGCCGTCAGATGCGTTACACTTCTTCGATTCAACCCATGGAAAGCGTCTGGAATGAGCACACAACACTGGCCTTATCCCCGTATCGTTGCCCATCGCGGCGGCGGTAAACTGGCACCGGAAAACACCCTGGCGGCAATTGATGTCGGCGCAAAGTATGGTCATCAGATGATTGAATTTGATGTCAAATTATCATTGGATGCGCAGCTCTTCCTGCTGCATGACGACACGCTGGATCGCACCAGCAACGGCTGGGGCGTAGCAGGTCAGCTGCCGTGGGAGAAGTTATCGCAGCTCGATGCGGGCAGCTGGTTTGGCAACGCATTTACCGGCGAAAAGCTGGCGCGGCTGGATGAGGTAGCGGCACGCTGTCGTCAGCATCAGATGATGGCGAACATCGAAATCAAGCCGACGACCGGCAGCGACGCCGAAACCGGACGCGCCGTGGCGCAGGCTGCTGCGATCCTGTGGCAGGATCAGACCGCACCGCTGCTTTCGTCATTCTCTTTTGAGGCGCTGGAAGCCGCGATGCAGGCCGAGCCGCAGTTGCCGCGTGGCCTGCTGTCGCATAGCTGGGATCCAGAGTGGCGGAAAAAGACCACGGCGCTGGCGTGCGTCTCCATCCACCTCAACCATAAAGTGCTGACTGCGCAGCGGGTTGCAGAGCTGAAAAGCGCGGGCCTGAAGATTCTGGTCTATACCGTGAACAGCCCGGACCGGGCGCGGGAATTGCTGACGTGGGGCGTCGATGCCATCTGTACCGACAGCATCGACATCATCGGCCCCGATTTTCATTAGTTCTGTTTCTGCTGGCCCGGCTGCGTAGTAATCACCCGCTGCTGGGCGCTGTTGCGCTGCTCCTGCATTTTACGCTGCATGTCCTGCGTCTGACGCTGCTGATCCTGGCGCAGCTTCAGCTGTTGCTGCTGTTGCTGGCTCTGCATCTGCGACTGCATCCGCTGCTGACTCGGGTTATAACCCGGTTTATTCGGATCGTTGGTGCTGTTCAGCGTGTTCGCCTGACTGGCGAAAGGCAGCAGGGCGGCTAAAACAATCATCCACTTTTTCATCTTTCCTCCTTCCTTAATCGCGACAGGTTTTTTGGGTGCACAACGGCGCACACCGATATCAGGGTCGCACCCATAAGTTTACGCGATATCACAGACCTTACTTTCAGATGTATTCCTGATTTGACTTAACCCCGGTTATTTTGCTGTATTTGTAGGCACTTGCAGAAATGATAAAAAAATGTAAATAACAACATGGGGTGGTGGCAGGATGAAAATGCAGCAGACAGTGCGTCAGCTTAGCTGGTCGCTGGTGATGAGTTTTACCGTGGTGGCAGGCGCGAACGCCGCCCCCACTCAGGCTCCGCCGGTCTCCTACGGCGTAGACAGTGATACCTTTCACCCGGTAAAAGCGCAGCACGGCATGGTGGCATCGGTGGATGCGCTGGCAACCCAGGTGGGCGTAGACATTCTGCGTCAGGGCGGTAATGCGGTGGATGCCGCGGTCGCCGTGGGCTTTGCGCTGGCCGTGACCCATCCTCAGGCGGGCAACCTGGGCGGAGGCGGTTTTATGCTGCTGCGCACCGCGTCTGGCCGCGCTACCGCTATCGATTTCCGTGAAATGGCACCGGGCCACGCGTCGCGCGACATGTTTCTGGATAAGCAGGGCAACGCCGACAGTAAGCTTTCACTGACGTCACACCTTGCTTCCGGTACACCAGGCACCGTCGCCGGACTGGCGCTGGCTGCGCAGAAATATGGCACCCTGCCGCTGAGCACTCTGCTGGCACCGGCCATCAGACTGGCGCGTGACGGTATTCCGGTCAACGATGCGCTGGCGGATGACCTGAAAACCTACGGCAAAGAGGTGCTGATTACCCATCCCAACAGTAAAGCGATCTTCTACAAACCGGACGGCACGCCGTGGCAGAAGGGCGATCGGCTGGTGCAGAAAAACCTGGCTCACAGTCTGCAACTGATAGCCCGCCAGGGGCCGGATGCCTTTTACAAAGGTGAAATCGCGGATGAGATCGCCGGCGAGATGGCGCAACACGGCGGGCTGATCAATAAAGCTGACCTGGCGGCCTATCGCGCGGTCGAGCGAACGCCCATCAGTGGCACCTACCGCGGTTATGAAGTCTTCTCCATGCCGCCGCCGTCATCCGGTGGTATCCACATCGTGCAGATCCTCAATATCCTGGAGAACTTCGATCTGTCGAAGATGGGCTTTGGCAGCGCTGACGCCATGCAGGTGATGGCGGAAGCGGAAAAATATGCCTACGCGGACCGCTCGGAATATCTCGGCGACCCCGATTTCGTGAAGGTGCCGTGGCAGGCGCTGACCAGTAAAGCCTATGCTAAAACGCTGGCGCAGCAGATCGACGTGGCGAAGGCACGACCTTCCAGTGAGATTAAACCGGGCAAGCTCGAACCTTACGAAAGCAACCAGACCACCCATTTCTCGGTGGTGGATAAGCAGGGCAATGCCGTTGCGGTGACCTACACGCTGAACACCTATTTCGGCAGCGGAATTGTGGCGGGCAAGAGTGGCATCCTGATGAATAATGAAATGGATGACTTCTCTGCCAAGCCAGGCACGCCAAATGTCTACGGGCTGGTGGGCGGGGAAGCGAATGCGGTGCAACCGGCGAAACGTCCATTGTCATCGATGTCGCCAACCATCGTCGCTAAAGGGGGCAAAACCTGGCTGGTGACCGGCAGTCCGGGCGGCAGCCGCATTATCACCACGGTGTTGCAGATGGTGGTGAATAGCATCGATTTCGGGATGAACGTGGCGGAAGCCACTAACGCGCCGCGCTTCCACCATCAGTGGCTGCCGGATCAGTTGCGGGTGGAGAAGGGCTTCAGTCCCGATACGCTGCGTCTGCTGGAAGCCAAAGGTCAGCATGTGAAGGTGCTGCCTGCGATGGGCAGTACCCAGAGCATCATGATTGGGCCGGATGGCATGCTGTATGGCGCGTCTGACCCGCGCAGCATTGATGATTTGAGTGCGGGTTACTGATACAAAACTGACCTCGTTTCCTGTGCAGGCGCTGACTGACAGCGCACTGTGCCAGGGTTTTCAGCACAAAGGGCACCAGCAGGTGCCCTTTTTCATCATCACAGGTCAGGGTTTGATCCGCGCCATAGAGTACGCATCGATCAGTTCACCGTGCCGCATGGCGAACCCGCGCGCCGTTCCCTCAATCTCAAAACCAAAACGCTGATAAAGGGCGATGGCCGGAGCATTGTCGACGAACACTGTCAGCTCCATCCGGCTCACCTGTAGCCAGTTGTCGCACAACGAGACCATTTCATGCATCAGCGCAGTGGCGACGCCACGCTTCCGGTAACGTTCATCCAACGCCCATCCCCAGCGAGGCAGTGTGACGGCGTCTGGGCCGCTCTTCTACGTGCAGCGCACACTGACCGACGACGTCCTCATCAATACAGGCCACCAGCAGGTGCGAATGGGGCTGTGGCGTAGCGAGGCGGGTCTGCCACATCTGCAGCGATGAGTAAGGCAGATGCAGCGTGCTGGCCTGAGTATCTGGCTGACTGTAAATCCTGTGCAGCGCAGCAGCATCTTCTGGCATGACGTGGCGGACAACGATTTCACCCATGGTCGCTCCTTTAGCCCATAAAAACCTTTTAAACATCAAGGTATTCAGATCGTTAATCAAGCTAAAAATGTGAAAATGACTTTACAGACGCGAATGATAATGATTATTATTGCCATGCATTTCCGGTAGGTCGCCCGACAGCCTGGAAAAGCACGACATTGCTCACATTGCTTCCAGTATTATTTCGCCAGCTTAAATGCTGGCTTTTTTTTGCCTGCACTTCTTCAATGCTTTTCAGCCACTGCTTCACACTCATTCAATGAATTTGAACAGAGGCGTGAAGTTTTTCAGCTATCAATCAAACCGCCTCATAGACACACTATAAAAAACATTGAGGAGATTTGAACATGATCTATGTACGCAAAGCTGAAGAACGCGGTCACGCAAACCATGGCTGGCTGGATAGCTGGCATACCTTCTCTTTCGCCAGCTATCACGATGCGAACTTCATGGGGTTCTCCGCGCTGCGGGTCATCAATGAAGATGTGATCGATGGCGGTCAGGGATTTGGCACCCATCCGCATAAAGATATGGAAATCCTGACCTACGTGCTCTCCGGTACGGTTGAGCATCAGGACAGCATGGGCAACAAAGAGCAGATCCCGGCAGGAGAGTTCCAGATCATGAGCGCCGGTACCGGCGTGCGTCACTCGGAATATAACGCCAGCGAAAGCGAACCGTTGCACCTCTATCAGATCTGGATCATTCCTGAGCGAACCGGCATTGAGCCACGCTACGATCAGCGCCGCTTCCCGGATGTGCAGGGACGTCAGCTGGTGTTAAGCCCGGATGCCCGTGAAGGATCGCTGAAAGTTTATCAGGACATGACCTTATCGCGCTGGGTACTGGCAGCCGGTGAGCAGGATAACGTCGCGATTGATGCGGGACGTCGTATCTGGATTCAGGTCGTGAAAGGTGATGTCACCGTTAACGGTAACGCGGTCACCACCAGCGACGCCCTGGCGATCTGGGACGAAAGCGCGCTGACGATTGAAGCCAGTTCGGCTGCCGAAGTTCTGCTGTTTGATCTGCCACCCGTCTAAGCAGATAACGGGCGCGACTCGTCGCGCCCGGTTAGGAATTTTGTGACAGAAAAGTGATAGACTCATCGTACTTTAGCTTTCAGGGCGATCCCAGGCGCTACGATGAAGAAGAAAAGACCGGTATTACAGGACGTTGCCGATCGCGTCGGCATTACAAAAATGACCGTCAGCCGTTACCTGCGTAATCCTGAGCAGGTCTCTGTTGCTCTGCGGGACAAGATTGCAGTGGCACTGGATGAGCTGGGTTATATCCCCAATCGCGCCCCCGATATGCTTTCTAACGCGACCAGCCGTGCCATCGGCGTACTGCTGCCATCACTCACCAACCAGGTCTTTGCTGACGTTCTGCGCGGCATTGAAGCCGTCACTGACGAAGCCAACTATCAGACGCTGGTCGCCCATTTTGGTTACAACCCGCAAAAAGAGGAGCTGCAACTGCGCTCGCTGCTGGGCTGGAACATTGATGGCGTTATCCTCACCGAACGTACCCATACGCCAGGCACGCTGCGTATGCTGGAAGTGGCCGGTATTCCGGTGATTGAGGTGATGGACAGCGTTACACCCTGCCTGGATATGGCGGTCGGCTTTGATAACGTCGAAGCGGCCCGGCAGATGACGCAGGCGATCCTCAGTAAAGGGCATCGTCACACCGTCTACCTCGGCGCACGTCTTGATGAACGTACGCTGCAAAAGCAGCGCGGTTATGAAATCGCCATGCGCGAAGCAGGTCTGACGCCGCACAGCGTGATGATGGAGGATGCCTCATCATTCAGCGCCGGTGGCGATTTGCTGCGTGAGGCGCAACGCCTCTATCCTGAAACGGATAGCCTGTTCTGTACCAATGATGACCTGGCGGTCGGTGCGATGTTTGAGTGTCAGCGCCAGGGATTGCAGGTACCCACTCAGATGGCGATTGCGGGTTTTCACGGCCATGATATCAGTCAGGTCGTCACACCACAGCTGGCGACAGTGCTGACGCCGCGGGACCGCATGGGGCGTGAAGCGGCGGCAATGTTGCTGGCGCGTATTGCCGGTGAGAGCAGTGATGATCCGCTGCGGGATATCGGTTTTGAGATCAGTGAGGGTGGTAGCATCTGATTGTGGCGTTTTTATGAGTCAGCTCACACTTTCATGCTTTTCCTGGTAAAAAGGTTGCCAGGCTGTTAACCGGCCAGGAGAATGAGAAACGACATTGTTATCGGTAACATTGGCAAATTCTCACCTGCCGGAGCAGAAAAATGACAACGCAATCCCCGTCACATCACGTCTTTATCCTGATGGGCGTTTCAGGCAGCGGAAAATCTGCCGTCGCCAACCAGGTTTCTCACCAGCTCACTACGGCCTTTCTTGACGGTGATTTTCTCCACCCGCGCGCCAACATCCTGAAGATGGCCGATGGTCATCCGCTGGATGACAGCGATCGCCAGCCATGGTTACAGGCGCTGAATGATGCCGCGTTTGCCATGCAGCGCACCCAGGCGATCTCCATCATTGTCTGCTCAGCCCTGAAAAAAAGTTATCGCGACATTCTGCGTCAGGGCAATGACAACCTGCGTTTCGTCTACCTGAAAGGCGATTTTGACACCATCGAAGCCCGCCTGAAGGCGCGTAAAGGCCACTTCTTCAAGCCGCAGATGCTGGTAACCCAGTTTGCCACGCTGGAAGAGCCGGGCAGTGATGAGCCGGATGTCCTGGTCGTGGATATCGCCCATTCACTGGACGAGGTGGTGGCGGCTACGGTTGCGACTATCCAGGACGCTATCAGCCAGGGTTAGAGATGAATACCGCAACACTCGTTTTGACCGCAGCAGGCTCTGTCCTGCTGCTGCTTTTTCTGGTGATGAAGGCACGGATGCACGCCTTTGTCGCGCTGATGTTAGTCTCCATCGGTGCCGGGTTATTCTCCGGCATGCCACTGAACAAAATCGCGGAAACTATGCAGAAGGGGATGGGCGGCACGCTCGGCTTCCTCGCCATTGTGGTCGCGCTGGGCGCGATGTTCGGCAAAATCCTGCATGAAACCGGTGCCGTGGATCAAATCGCTATCCGAATGCTGAAAACCTTTGGTCAGAGCCGCGCCCATTATGCGATGGGGATTGCCGGTCTGATCTGCGCGCTGCCGCTTTTCTTTGAGGTGGCGGTGGTGCTGTTAATCAGCATCGCGTTTGCGGTGGCGCGGCGTACCGGCGGCAATCTCGTGAAGCTGGTGATTCCGCTGTTTGCCGGTGTGGCCGCGGCGGCGGCGTTCCTGCTGCCCGGACCGGCTCCAATGCTGCTGGCTTCACAGATGCACGCGGACTTCGGCTGGATGATTCTGCTGGGTCTTTGCGCGGCGATTCCGGGCATGCTGATTGCCGGGCCGCTGTTTGGCAACTTCATCGGCAATCACGTGACGTTCAGCGCACCGCCGGAAGATCATCAGCCGGATGTCGATGAGAGCAAGCTGCCGTCCTTTGGCTTCAGCCTCTCACTGATCCTGTTCCCGCTGGTGCTGGTCGGCCTGAAAACTATCGGCGCACGCTTCACGACCGAAGGCACCACGCTGTACGAGTGGCTGGAATTTATCGGCCATCCTTTCACTGCCATTCTGCTGGCGCTGCTGGTGGCGATTTATGGCCTGGCTTACCGCCAGGGTATGAATAAAGAGCGGGTGATGCAGGTGTGCGGCAGCGCGCTGCAACCGGCCGGGATTATCCTGCTGGTGATTGGCGCAGGCGGCGTGTTCAAGCAGGTACTGGTGGATTCCGGTGTGGGGCCAGTGCTGGGTAATACGCTGACCGGCGCAGGTCTGCCGATTGCGCTGGCCTGCTTTATCCTGTCGGGCGCGGTGCGTGTGATTCAGGGGTCGGCGACGGTCGCCTGTCTGACCACCGTGGGGCTAATCATGCCGGTGATTGAACCGCTGCATTACAGCGGCGCGCAACTGGCGGCGCTGTCCATCTGCATCGGCGGTGGCTCTATCATCATCAGCCATGTGAACGATGCCGGGTTCTGGCTGTTTGGTCGCTTCACCGGGGCCAGCGAAGCGGAAACGCTGAAGACCTGGACGCTGATGGAGACCATTCTCGGGACTGTGGGCGCGGTAGTAGGGATGATTGCTTTCGAACTGCTCTCTTAATCATGCCGTTTTTGCGCTTCCCCGGCATTACGGGAAGCGCAGACCTTTCCCTACAGCTTCAGATAGGCCCGGATGCCGTCCAGAAACATCTGGGTCGCCAGCATAATCAGTATCAATCCCATCAGACGTTCCAGCGCATTCACACCCTTATCGCCCAGCAGACGCAGGAACAGACCTGACATCAGCAGAATAGCGACCGTTACGCCCCAGGCGATCAGCAGCGCGCCTACCAGATGCGACATCTGATGCGGATACTGATGCGACAGCAGCATTAATGTGGCCAGTAGCGATGGCCCGGCCACCAGCGGAATTGCCAGCGGTACGAGGAACGGCTCTTCGCCCGCCGGTAAGCCAGAACTGCTGCTTTCGGCCGACGGAAAAATCATCTTGATGGCGATCAGAAACAGGATAATCCCGCCGGAGATCGACACGGTCTCAGTGCGCAGATTCAAAAACGCCAGGATGCGTTCGCCGGTAAACAGAAACAGCAGCATGATGATTAGGGCAATCAGCATTTCGCGGATTAGCACCACCCGCCGCCGTTTCGGCTCCAGATGCTTTAAAACCGACATAAAAATCGGCAGATTGCCCAGCGGGTCCATAATTAACAACAATAATATTGTTGCTGAAATCATTTCAGTCATCGGTTCTACGCCATGTTGTTCGCGAAAAAACGGAGTTATTAGTTACGCTGCTGAAAAAGTTAGCGTAATCGAATTAATTCACTTGCTACCCGGCCTGCATTTTGTAGAGTGAGGGGACATAGGTAAACCTTATTATTACGCAGAGCGGCGTGAAAATAGCACGCGGCTCTCTCCTCTGAAATGAAAAGCAGGTGTAACTGCCTTAGACGGACACGACATGAAGAACGTAGGTTTTGTTGGTTGGCGCGGTATGGTTGGCTCAGTGCTGATGTCCCGCATGAGTGAAGAGCGTGATTTTGATGCAATCAATCCGGTCTTCTTCTCGACGTCGCAGCATGGTCAGGCGGCACCCGCGTTTGCGGGCAAACAGCAGGGCACCCTGCAGGATGCATTTGATATTGAGGCGCTGCGCGCGCTGGATATCATTATCACCTGCCAGGGCGGCGACTACACCAGTGACGTCTATCCAAAGCTGCGCGCCAGCGGCTGGCAGGGATACTGGATTGATGCGGCCTCCACGCTGCGCATGAAGGATGATGCCATCATCATCCTCGATCCGGTTAACCATGCTGTGATTCGCCAGGGCATCGACCGTGGTATCAAAACCTTTGTCGGCGGAAACTGTACCGTCAGCCTGATGCTGATGTCACTGGGCGGCCTGTTTGCGCAGGATCTGGTTGAGTGGGCGTCGGTTGCTACCTATCAGGCTGCCTCTGGCGGCGGCGCGCGGCACATGCGCGAACTGCTGACCCAGATGGGTATGCTGCACGATCACGTTGCGCCTGCGCTGCAGAACCCGGCCTCCGCCATCCTCGACATCGAGCGTAGCGTGACCGACTTCACCCGTTCCGGCACCTTACCGACCGACAACTTCGGCGTACCACTGGCAGGCAGCCTGATTCCGTGGATCGACAAACAGCTGGAAAACGGTCAGAGCCGTGAAGAGTGGAAAGGCCAGGCGGAGACCAACAAGATCCTCGCTACTTCAAAGGTTATCCCGGTTGATGGATTATGCGTGCGCGTCGGCGCGCTGCGCTGCCACAGCCAGGCGTTTACGCTGAAGCTGAAACGCGACCTGCCGCTGGCTGAAATTGAGCAACTGCTGGCCTCTCACAATGAGTGGGTCAAAGTGGTGCCAAATGATCGCGAGCTGACGATGCGGGAACTGACGCCTGCCGCCGTTACCGGCACGCTGACTACGCCGGTTGGCCGTCTGCGTAAACTGAACATGGGACCGGAATATCTCTCTGCCTTCACGGTAGGCGACCAGCTGTTATGGGGCGCTGCCGAACCTCTGCGTCGCATGCTGCGGTTGTTAATCGACTAACCAGCAGATATCGCCTAAGTCATGCCGATTGAATAACACAAAATGATCGGCTAACCGCTGGTCGCTATGCGAAAGCCCGTAATCATCATTGATGGTTACGGGCTTTTTTGTGTTCATTAAGCCTCTGGATGATTTTCTGGGTCTCAGTGGAAAGGTTCTCTGCGATTTATGACATATTGTGCCAGTTATGAGTGTCATTAGTCAGATAATTGCATTACAGCGATTTAGAAATTCTATTGCTGCATAACGTGCTACATGACTTCTTCAAAAATGTGCTCGTAAGATCGAATCCGCCAATATTGGCGTAACGCCCTGAAACTTCCGGAAATCATCTATCAATCATGGTAATGCAGATTCATTGCGAAGCAAATGCATTTTAATGGCGAGCAAAAAGGATAGCGTTATGATAAAAAAGAAAAAGCCCCGCGGGGCTTTTTCTTTTCGATATCACTTTTCTTTAAAGTGATGATTATTTTTGCTTGGTGGGAATGGATCGTCTTTTTTCACATGACGATCATAGGCAGTTCCTGCATATGAATTGTCAGTGTCGTGATACTGGCCATAAGTTCCTGTTTTCGGACATGGTTGTCCTGACCAATGTTTTGCCATAATTAATTTCCTTATTCAGTTAGACATCTTAATGGATGTCATTTTCTTTAATACGACTAACTTTTATGATTTTCAATCATGCTTTACTAACTTTCACCGCTTCGTTTCCAAAATGTGATGATGTTCAAAAAAAGGTATAGATTAATAATTATTACTGTGTTGACCCTCTGTGATTACGGAGTTAACAAAGTGAAAATTTTTCTATTGTTGGCTTGGCTTTTTTTAGATGGTTTAGGGTCTGTAAGTTTTTTAAATTAACAAGGCTACTCAACTAAGCTTGCGCATCATTTTAAAGAGGTGCGAGGATGTTTAGAACCAGGTTTTTATATTCTTAATAGTCACTTATTTTTTTACTAATGCCTTTCTTCCGAATCCTCTATGCCCGCACATTCCAGTCATCGTTATACTGAACATTGCCATCAACATAACCTCATGTAATTTTGTCATACATCATGGATACTGATTCCATATGATTAATTTGTGCATTACCTGACATTTTAGCGTTTGGCACGCCGGGATTCACACCAGTAATGTTTATCCCCCTCGATAGTCATAACAAAGTAACACTCTTCCTGACCGGCATGGTTGATTCTGTACCAGCGGATTTCCGCACTTTGCAGTGTTTGACCCGTCGCAACCGCCTTGTACAGATAAGGACTGGAACTATCAAACTCCTTTTCGATCATTATCGGTGAGTGTGAACGCTTGCCGGTAATCCTGCCGTTAGCGCTGTCGACAGGAATATTCAGCCCATGGCTGAAACCCACAATCTCAATACTGCCTTCGCGATCCCGTACATCAACAGAACCTTTAATATGAGCACCACCATCATCTTTGAGCCACATATAAGCAGGAATTGGCATGCTAATATCTCCTTATTTTTCTGATCAACTTCATTGTCATGAAAAAAAACACCATGCTGATAAATATGTTAGTGAGAAAGCTAATATAGAAATACGTATCATCTATTGCCTCTGCGCCAATTTCACCGGATCCATAAAGCAGATTTCCTATCTTTAAAACGAAATCATAGTTAATCCAGTTATAGGGTTCACCCATAGCCCGACCCACGCAAACTAAAAGCAGAAGGAAGTAGCCTGCCTTCCCTGATTTACGGGCAAATGTCGCCATATGTGATTACCTCAATGGTGCCATAAGCTTTTAAATCTGTACCCGGAACCGGGATTCTTGACGTTCTTAACAGCGCATTTCTCAGCATATTGAAGTCTGATTGCGAGGCAAGAGTAATACAGCCCTCTGAGACCTGACCAGGATGGAGTCTGAAACCGCCCCGGGTAACGCCCCGAAAAAATGTGCTATCGTCTATTGTGTTATCAACACGATAAAGGGCAAACCATTCTGAATGGTCAACATGATACTTAAATGCACTTTTTATTTCGTCAATAGCCCAGGCTCTGACGCTATTCACCCAATTTCCAGAAGGTCTGTCAACGATGTAGTAATGCCCGGCAGGTAATGGCCCTTTATTAATTATCATTCCGCAGCCACCTCTATTACGGTAGATGTCATTACCAGAAAACGCTAAAAAAGTTCCTAATCCCGGAAAAATCAGTGGTGAATAATCAGCATTATTGATTATAAACTTTCCGTATAAAGCCATAGCAATTCCTTTGCCTCTGTTATTTCTATTCGCATGCTAATGCAAAGAAAAAATAGAAGAATGGCTATTTAGGGAAAAATTTAAGATCGTGAAGCAGATTCACTTCTTGCTTAGTAGATAAACCAATCCCTGCCAAACCAAGAAACATGCTGTTAACCATCGCTTTACAACACGTTATCAGGTAGCTTTTCTCCATCGCCATCTGCGCTCATCATGCCGGGTGTCTGACATTGTCCGGCGGCAGAGACGCTGTTCCAGTCCGGTGATAAAAGCAGCGTCTTCCATCCGGACGCTACGGGCAGCATAAATGGCACTAATGCGCGGATTTATACGGCCTTTTTTATCTGTTTCGTACACGAAGCAACCTGCCGTTTCGCTTACTAAGTGATCAGCTTCCCTTTTTTGCCGCTCGCTAAAGAATATTTTGCTTAAGTCCATGGCAACTGCCGCGACCAAGCTATGATTTAACCATGATGTGCCACAGGTCACCCTTGTGCTTTCCGGACTAAATGGTTGTGGTACACGACAAAAAAATTTTCCCACGGAATGGCCTGACTTCTTTGTCGTTGTACGTATGGCTCAATGAAGAGCAGCGCAGGTGAAGCGCGACAGGCTATGTTGCGTTCATTTCGGCTGCCAATTATCACAGGAAGAAAGTCATGTCAGAGCTTCCCGATCGCGATGCGATCAATGCCCTGTTTGCGGGTAATTATGCCGACCCTTTTTCGTTACTAGGGATGCACCGAACTCAGCAAGGCCTGGAAGTCAGGGCATTGCTCCCCGAAGCGCTCGAAGTGTGGGTCATTGAAACCTCCACCGGACGCAAATTGGCTCAGCTGGTGTGCGAGGATGCACGCGGCTTCTTCAGTGGCGTGATTCCGCGCCGTAAAAATCATTTCCGCTACCAGTTGGCGGTGAACTGGCACGGCCAGCAAAACCTGGTCGATGATGCCTACCGCTTTGGCCCGCTGCTGCAGGAGATGGATCTGTGGCTGCTGGCGGAAGGAACACACCTGCGTCCTTACGAGACGCTGGGCGCGCATGGCGACGTCATTGATGGCGTCTTCGGCACCCGCTTTTGCGTCTGGGCACCCAACGCCCGTCGCGTCTCAGTGGTTGGCGACTTCAATTTCTGGGATGGCCGCCGTCATCCGATGCGTCTGCGTCAGGAACTGGGCATCTGGGAGCTGTTTGTGCCGGGCGCGGTTAACGGCCAGCTCTACAAATATGAAATTATCGACGCCAATGGTGATCTGCGCATCAAAGCGGATCCTTACGCCTTTGAAGCGCAGATGCGCCCGCAAACTGCGTCGATGATCTGTGGCCTGCCAGAGCCGGTTGAGATGAAAGAGGAGCGTAAAGCCGCCAACGGTTTTGACGCGCCCATCTCCATCTATGAAGTGCATCTGGGCTCCTGGCGTCGTCACACCGACAACAACTTCTGGCTGAGCTACAAAGAGCTGGCTGAACAGCTGGTGCCTTATGTCAAAGAGATGGGCTTTACCCATATCGAACTGCTGCCGATTAACGAACATCCGTTTGATGGTAGCTGGGGCTATCAGCCGCTGGGCATGTATGCGCCGACCCGCCGTTTTGGAACCCGTGATGAGTTCCGCGCCTTTATTGACGCCGCCCATGAAGCGGGCCTCAACGTGCTGCTCGACTGGGTGCCGGGTCATTTCCCTAGCGATGATTTCGGTCTGGCGCGCTTCGACGGCACGCAGCTCTATGAGCACAGCGACCCGCGAGAAGGCTTCCACCAGGACTGGAACACCCTGATTTACAACTTTGGTCGCCGGGAAGTGAGCAACTACCTGTCGGGCAATGCGCTCTACTGGACCGAACGTTTTGGCATTGATGGCCTGCGCGTGGATGCGGTCGCCTCCATGATCTACCGCGATTACAGCCGCAACGAAGGGGAGTGGGTGCCGAATCAATTCGGTGGCCGTGAGAACCTCGAAGCGATCGAATTCCTGCGTTACACCAACCGCACGCTCGGTACGGTGGCGTCCGGGTCGGTAACCATGGCTGAAGAGTCAACCGACTATCCTGGCGTGACGCGTCCGACCGAAGGCGGCGGGCTGGGCTTCTGGTTCAAATGGAACCTGGGCTGGATGCACGACACGCTCGACTACATGCAGGTCGATCCCATCTACCGCAAGCACCATCACAACCTGATGAGCTTCGGCATGATGTACAACTACACCGAAAACTTTGTGCTGCCGTTGTCGCATGACGAAGTGGTGCACGGTAAGCGCTCCATTCTCGATCGTATGCCGGGCGACGCCTGGCAGAAGTTCGCTAACCTGCGTGCCTACTACGGCTGGATGTGGGGCTTCCCCGGCAAGAAACTGCTGTTCATGGGCAACGAATTTGCTCAGGGCCGCGAGTGGAACCACGACGTCAGCCTGGACTGGCATCTGCTGGAAGGCGGCGATAACTGGCATCACGGCGTGCAGCGTCTGGTGCGCGATCTCAACCACACCTATCAGTACTACACGCCGCTGCATCAACTCGACTTCGATCCGGCAGGCTTTGAGTGGCTGGTGGTCAACGATGCGGAACACTCCGTCTTCGCCTTTGTCCGCCGCGATCGTGAAGGCAATGAAGTGATCGTCGTGAGTAACTTTACCCCGGTGCCGCGTCCGGGCTATCGCTTTGGCGTTAATCAGCCTGGCTACTGGCGTGAAGTGCTGAATACCGATCAGCATGAGTATCACGGCAGTGACGTGCGTATTCATCGGGTGCATACCGATGAGCAGGAAAGCCACGGACGACCGCAGTCGCTGAGTCTTGATCTGCCACCGCTGGCAACAGTCTGGCTGGTGCGGGAGGCTGAATGACTATTACTGCCGGCGATCCCGAACCGCTGGGTGCCAGTTACGATGGTAAAGGCGTTAACTTCACCCTGTTCTCACAGCATGCGGAGCGCGTAGAGCTCTGCCTGTTTGATGAACAGGGCGCAGAACAGCGTTTTGACCTGCCTGGCCGCAGTGGGGATATCTGGCACGGTTATGTTCCGGCGTTAAAACCGGGACAGCGCTACGGCTATCGGGTCTATGGCCCCTGGTCGCCGCAGCGGGGACATCGCTTTAACCCGGCAAAGCTGCTGGTTGATCCCTGCGCCCGCGCGGTGGAAGGCGATGTTCCGGATGACCCGCTGTTTCAGGGTGGCGAAGCGCAGCCCGATCCGCAAGACAACGCGGCCATTGCGCCAAAGTCACGGGTGGTGGCGGAAGATTTCGACTGGCAGGACGACGTCGCCCCGCGCACCCCGTGGGGTAACACGGTGATTTATGAAGCGCACGTGCGCGGCCTGACGAAGCAGCATCCGGAAATTCCGGAAACGCTGCGCGGGACTTACGCGGCGTTGGGTCATCCTGTTATGGTGAACTACCTGCGCGATCTCGGCATTACGGCGCTGGAGCTACTGCCGGTGGCCCATTTTGCCAGCGAGCCGCGCCTGCTCCGGCTCGGCCTGAGCAATTACTGGGGCTACAATCCCTTTGCGCTCTGGGCGGTCGATCCGCGTTACGCCTCTGGACAGCTAGGCGTGACGCCGCTGCAGGAGTTTCAGCAGGCGGTAAAAAACCTGCACGCCGCGGGTATCGAAGTGCTGCTGGATGTGGTGTTCAACCATACTGCTGAACTGGACGAGATTGGCCCGACGATCTCAATGCGCGGTATCGACAATGCCAGCTACTACTGGCTCGATGAGCAGGGCGGTTATCAGAACTGGACCGGCTGCGGCAACACGTTGAATATCCACCATCCGCAGGTGATGGCATGGACCTTAGAGGCGCTGCGCTACTGGGTACGGGTCTGCCACGTAGACGGCTTCCGCTTTGACCTCGCACCGGTACTGGGCCGTACACCCGATTACCAGCGTGATGCACCCTTTTTCGAGGCGATACGCGCCTGTCCGCTGCTCTCTCAGGTCAAGCTGATTGCGGAACCCTGGGATATCGGCCCTGACGGCTATCAGGTTGGCCGTTTTCCGCCGCCTTTTGCCGAGTGGAACGATAAGTTTCGCGACACCGCACGTCGTTACTGGCTGCACGGCGACGTAAGCAACGGCGACTTTGTCCGCCGCTTTGCCGCCTCCAGCGATCTCTACCAGCATGATGACCGGCCGCCACACGCCACGGTTAACCTGATCACCGCCCATGACGGCTTTACGCTGTGGGATGTGGTGAGCTTCGAACGTAAACACAACGAAGCGAACGGGGAAGATAACCGTGATGGCCACGGTGATAACTACAGCCACAACCACGGTAAAGAGGGGCTGAACGTCAGCTTTGACGTGATCGAACGCCGCCGTCGCAGCGTACGGGCACTGCTCACCACGCTGCTGCTGTCACAGGGCACGCCAATGCTGCTGGCGGGCGATGAGCGCGGCCATACGCAGCGCGGCAACAACAACGCCTACTGTCAGGACAACGCTCTGAGCTGGCTTGACTGGCAGGCGGATGAGAAGGGATTAGTCGGATTCACCGCCGCACTGATTGCTCTGCGCCAGCGCATCCCGGCGCTGACCGCAGATCGCTGGTGGCAGGACGGTGACGACAATGTGCAGTGGCTCAATGCCGGTGGCCAGCCACTGCAGCACGATGAATGGGCACAGGGGATGCACAGATTGCAGATCCTGCTGTCCGGCCGCTGGTTAATAACAATAAACGCCACGGATACGGTGAATGACATCGTGTTACCAGACGGAGAATGGCGTGCCCTTCCTCCTTTCGCCGGGGACGACAACCCCATCCTGCTAACTGTCTGGCATGGTCCCGCACACGGTGTGTGCGTGTTCCAAAAGCAATCATAAGGAGTCAGACATGGTTAAGTTAGATAGAACAGAACACCTGATGCTGGCCCGCCAGCTCCCTACACAGACGGTTGCTCTGATCCTTGCCGGCGGACGCGGCACGCGGCTGGTCGATTTAACGGCCAAACGTGCCAAACCGGCGGTGCATTTCGGCGGCAAGTTCCGCATTATCGACTTTGCCCTCTCCAACTGCGTCAACTCCGGTATCCGGCGGATTGGCGTCATTACCCAGTATCAGTCCCATACCCTGACTCAGCATATCCAGCGTGGCTGGTCGATCTTCAATGAAGAGATGAATGAGTTTGTCGATTTGCTGCCAGCGCAGCAGCGCTTTTCGACCGAACAGTGGTATCGCGGAACGGCCGATGCCGTGACGCAAAACCTTGATGTGATTCGCCGCTATCAGGCGCAGTACATCGTGATCCTTGCCGGGGACCACATTTATAAGATGGATTATTCACGCATGCTGCTGGATCACGTGGTAAACGAGGCGAAATGTACCATCGCCTGTTTACCGGTACCGGTGCATGAAGCCACGGCGTTTGGCGTGATGGCGGTGAATGAGGAGAACATGGTGATCGACTTCGTGGAGAAACCCGCGAAACCGCCCACCATGCCAGGTGATGACACGCAGTCGCTCGCCAGCATGGGGATCTACGTCTTCAACGCGGATTATCTCTATGAACTGCTGGAAGCGGATCTGCAGACGCCAGGCTCTAACCACGATTTCGGCAAAGATATCCTGCCGAAAGTGGTGGCAAGCGGCGAAGGCTATGCGCACTCCTTTGCGCTCTCCTGCGTCCAGAATGATGACAACGCGCCGCCTTACTGGCGCGACGTCGGAACGCTGGAGGCCTACTGGCGCGCCAATCTCGATCTGGCCTCGGTGATGCCTGAGCTGGATATGTATGACGTCACCTGGCCTATCCGTACTCACATGGAGCCGCTGCCGCCGGCGAAATTTGTTCAGGATCGTTCCGGCAGTCACGGGATGACCATGAACTCGCTGGTCTCGGGCGGCTGCATTATCTCCGGTTCGGTGGTGGTCAATTCAGTGCTGTTCCCCCGGGTTCGCGTTAACTCGTTTTGCAATATTGATTCAACTGTACTGCTGCCCGATGTGGTAGTGGGCCGATCGTGTCGCCTGCGTCGCTGCGTGATCGATCGCGCCTGCGAACTGCCGGAAGGCATGGTTATTGGCGAAAACCCCGATGAAGACAGTCGTCGTTTTCACCGTTCGGATGAAGGGATCGTACTGGTCACCCGCGCCATGCTGGCCAGACTGGCCAAAGCGGGGCTGTAAGCGATAAGCGGAACTTACGCAATCGGCACGCGGAGCGTGCCGGATAACTTAATGAGGTCGAGGATGCAGGTTTTACATGTCTGTTCAGAACTTTTCCCGCTGCTGAAAACGGGCGGACTGGCTGATGTAGTCGGGGCATTACCTCAGGCGCAGATTGCGGGCGGCACGGATACACGGGTACTGTTGCCCGCTTTTCCCGCACTGCGCAAAGGCATACCTGATCTCCAGGTAGTGACGGAGCGAGAGACATTTGCCGGTCATATACGTCTGCTATTTGGTGAATTCAATGGTGTGGGCATCTACTTAATTGATGCGCCTGGCCTCTACGATCGCCCCGGCAGTCCTTACCATGACGAGTCGCAGTTTGCGTATGTCGACAACTATCTGCGTTTTGCGCTGCTGGGCTGGGTCGGCTGTGAACTGGCGTGCGGCATGGATTCTATGTGGCGTCCCGGGATCGTGCATGCGCATGACTGGCATGCTGGCCTGACCTGCGCCTATCTGGAAGCGCGTGGACGTCCGGCTAAATCCGTCTTTACCGTGCACAACCTGGCATACCAGGGGTTGTTCATGGCCCATCACATGGATGAGATTGGCCTGCCGTGGTCGTTCTTTAACATGCATGGGCTGGAGTTCTTCGGACAGATCTCCTTCCTGAAAGCGGGACTCTTTTACGCTGACCACATCACGGCGGTGAGTCCGACTTACGCGCATGAAATTACCTCTGCCGAATATGCTTATGGCATGGAAAGCCTGCTGGCGCAGCGGATGCTGGAAGGCCGGCTTAGCGGGATCCTTAATGGCGTCGATCCCTCTATCTGGGACCCGGCGCACGATCTGCTGCTAAGCGCGCGCTATAACCGCGACACGCTGGAGGCGAAAGCGGAAAACAAACGGCAGCTGCAGGTGGCGATGGGGCTGAAGGTGGATGATAAAGCACCAGTATTCTGCGTGATCAGCCGTCTGACCAAACAGAAGGGCCTGGACCTGGTACTGGAAGCGCTGCCTGGTCTGCTGGCGCAGGGCGGACAGCTGGTGCTGCTGGGACAGGGTGATGCCGAACTGCAACAGGGATTCCTGGCGGCGGCGGCGGAGCATCCGGGCAGTGTCGGCGTGCAGATTGGCTATCACGAAGCGTTCTCTCACCGTATTGTCGGTGGCGCGGATGTGATCGTGGTGCCGAGTCGCTTTGAGCCCTGTGGCCTGACACAACTTTATGGTCTGAAGTATGGTACGTTGCCGTTAGTACGCCGCACTGGCGGGCTGGCCGATACCGTTAATGACAGTTCTCTGGAGAACCTGGCCGACGGTATTGCCAGCGGCTTCAGCTTTGAAGATGCCAATGCCTGGTCGCTGTTGCGGGCCATCCGGCGCGCATTTGTGTTGTGGTCCCGTCCTTCACTGTGGCGTTACGTTCAGCGCCAGGCGATGGCGATGGACTTTAGCTGGCAGGTGGCCGCACAGGCCTACCGTGATCTCTACCAACGTTTGATGTAACGGATTGGGAAAACTGGATATGAATGCACCTTTCACTTACGCCTCACCAACGTTGACGGTTGATGCCTTAAAGCATTCGATTGCCTACAAACTGATGTTTACTATCGGCAAAGATCCCTCGATCGCCAACAAGCACGAGTGGCTCAATGCCTCGCTGCTGGCGGTGCGCGACCGGATGGTGGAGCGCTGGCTGCGTTCCAGCCGTGCCCAACTCTCACAGGATGTCCGCCAGGTCTATTACCTGTCGATGGAGTTCCTGATGGGGCGCACATTAGGGAATGCGCTGCTGGCGATGGGGATCTATGACGATCTCAACCAGGCGCTGGATGAGATGGGTCTGGATCTGGCCGAGCTGATGGAAGAGGAGAACGATCCGGGGCTGGGCAACGGTGGTCTGGGTCGCCTGGCGGCCTGTTTCCTCGATTCACTGGCGACGCTGGGCATGCCGGGCCGTGGCTATGGCATCCGCTATGATTACGGCATGTTCAAACAGAACATTGTGGAAGGTGAGCAGAAAGAGTCGCCGGATTACTGGCTCGAATATGGTAATCCGTGGGAATTCCAGCGTTTCAATACCCGTTACAAAGTGCGCTTTGGCGGTCGCGTTCAGCACGAAGGCAGCAAAGTGCGCTGGCTGGAGACCGAAGAGATCCTGGCGATGGCCTATGACCAGATCATTCCGGGCTTTGACACCGACGCGACCAATACCCTGCGGCTGTGGGGTGCCCAGGCCAGCAACGAAATCAACCTCGGCAAGTTCAACCAGGGCGACTACTTCGCGGCGGTGGAAGATAAAAACCACTCTGAAAACGTGTCGCGCGTCCTCTACCCGGATGACTCAACCTATTCGGGCCGTGAACTACGTCTGCGTCAGGAATATTTCCTGGTCTCCGCGACCGTGCAGGACATCCTGAATCGTCACTGGCGGATGCACCAGACCTGGGACAACCTGGCAGACAAAATCGCCATTCACCTGAATGATACCCATCCGGTGCTGGCGATCCCCGAACTGATGCGCCTGCTGATCGACGAACATAAATTCAGCTGGGACAGCGCCTTCGACGTCTGCTGTCAGGTCTTCTCTTATACCAACCATACGCTGATGACTGAAGCGCTTGAGACCTGGCCGGTCGATATGATCGGTAAGATCCTGCCGCGCCACCTCAGCATCATTTTCGAGATTAACGACTTCTTCCTCAAGACGATTCAGGATCACTATCCTGATGACCTGGATCTGCTGTCGCGCATTTCAATCATCGACGAGAACGATGGACGCCGGGTACGCATGGGCTGGCTGGCCGTCGTCGTCAGTCATAAAGTGAATGGCGTGTCAGAGCTGCACTCTAACCTGATGGTCCAGTCGCTGTTTGCCGACTTCTCCCGTCTGTTCCCGGGCCGCTTCTGCAACAAAACCAACGGCGTCACCCCACGTCGCTGGCTGGCGCTGGCAAACCCGGCGCTGTCAGAGGTGCTGGATGAGGAAATTGGCCGCAACTGGCGTACCGATCTCAGCCAGCTGGATGAGCTGAAAGCACAGATCGACTATCCGGCGTTTATTGAAAAAGTCGCGGTTGCCAAGCACCAGAACAAGCGTCGGCTGGCCGACTGGGTAGCGAAAAATCTGGATGTGGTGCTCGACCCGAATGCGCTGTTTGATGTCCAGATCAAGCGTATTCACGAGTACAAACGTCAGTTGCTCAACGTGCTGCATGTGATCACCCGTTACAACCGTATCAAGGCCGATCCGCAGGCGGATTGGGTACCGCGCGTGAATATCTTCGCCGGTAAAGCCGCATCGGCCTACTACGTTGCCAAACATATTATTCATCTGATCAACGATGTCGCGAATGTGATCAACAACGATCCCCAGGTGAAGAACAAACTGAAGGTGGTCTTCATCCCGAACTACAGCGTGAGTCTGGCGCAGATCATTATCCCGGCGGCCGATCTCTCTGAGCAGATCTCGACCGCAGGGACGGAAGCGTCCGGCACCAGTAACATGAAGTTTGCGCTGAACGGCGCGTTGACGATCGGTACGCTGGATGGCGCTAACGTTGAGATGCTGGATCACGTCGGGGAAGAAAATATCTTTATCTTTGGTAATACCACGCCGCAGGTCGAAGCGCTGCGTCAGGGCGGCTACAACCCGCGTGACTATTACGAAGGGGATGAAGAGCTGCATCAGGTGCTGACTCAGATTGCCTCTGGCGTATTCAGTCCGCAGGATCCGGGTCGCTACCGCAATCTGTTCGACTCTCTGGTTAACTTCGGCGATCACTACCAGTTACTGGCGGATTATCGCAGCTATGTGGATACCCAGGATAAAGTGGATGCGCTCTACCGTAAACCGGATGAGTGGCAGCGCCGTGCGGCGAAAAATATCGCGGGCATGGGCTACTTCTCGTCGGACCGTACCATCCAGGAGTACGCCGATGAGATCTGGAACATTACACCCATAAGGCTGTAGTGCCGGACAGTATGCCTTTCTGACGTTCTTTGCGGCCGGGTAACCGGCCGCCTTCTCATCTTTTCGCCTGACACTCCCGCCATCCCGTTGCTTTTTCAGAAGGTTCAGCCTCTTATGACCTCTGTGCCTGTATCTGCCCATAGAGCGAACCAGATCATTACACTTTGGCTGAGAATCGCTACTATGCGGAAAAGCAAAACGACCCGACAGGCAACCGCAGCCCATGAGTGACAACATCAATCAGGAAATTACCTTCCGCAAGCTCAGCGTCTTTATGATGTTTATGAGCAAAGGAAATATCGCCCGTACGGCGGAAGCGCTGGCGCTGAGCAGTGTCAGTGTGCATCGTGCGCTGCACACGCTGGAAGAGGGTATTGACTGCCCGCTGTTTATTCACAAAGGCCGTAATCTGGTGCCGTTGCCTGCCGCCTGGACACTGCTGGACTATTGTCGCGACGTGACCACCCTGATGGGGAAAGGTATTGAAGAGGCACGCAAGGTGGCGGGCATCGGTGTAGGTCGTCTGCGGCTCGGCACGCTCTACTCGCTGACGCTTGAAACCATTCCCCGACTGATCATGGGCATGAAACTGCGTCGGCCCACGCTGGAGCTTGATCTGACCATGGGATCCAATCAGATGCTGCTGAACATGCTGGAAGATGACGCGCTGGATGCGATTCTGATCGCCACCGATGAGGGCGAACTCAGCGATGCGCATTTTGATGTGATTCCGCTGTTTGAAGACACTATCTTTCTGGCTGCGCCAGCCGGGGAGATGCGGGAGGAAATCGGCCCGGTGGATCTGCGTGATTTTGCCGACCGCGATTTTGTTTCACTGGCTGAGGGATTTGCCACCTATACCGGTTCGCAGGAGGCGTTTCAGATAGCCGGATTTGAACCGCGCATGGTCACTCAGGTGAATGACATCTTCTCAATGATAAGCCTGGTGCAGGCGGGCATTGGCCTGGCGCTGATTCCGGGACGAATGAAGAAGGTGTATGAAAACAACATTCAGTTGCTGCCGCTCGCTGATCCTTATCAGATGCGTCAGCAGATCTCGATTGTCTACTCACATCGTCGCGAACGCGATAATGACCTGCTGGCCCTGGCGGCAGAAGGGCGGATGTATGCCCGCAGCCTTACTGACTGAGCCGTTTAGCCAGATGCAGCGCCACCTCGACGCTGTTGCGCTCCATGCAGATCGCTTCTCCCTGCCAGCCCGCCTGCAATGTCAGGCCGGTCAGCACATTGCCCGGCGGCATCTCGATCGCCAGTCGGGCATCGCGCTGATTAGCGGAAACCATCGCATCACTCCACTGCACCGTGCGCGCCATATTAAAGGCGAGATCGTCAGCAATCTTCTCCGGTTCCCAAATCACCCGGCCAGTTGAGCCACTGAGATAAGCGCAATCGGGCCGCGAAAGGCTGACTGACTCAAACGCGTGCGCCAGTTCGGCGGCGGGCTTGTCCAGCAGCGCGCAGTGCGATGGCACGCTCACCGCGAGTTTGATCGCTTTGCTGGCACCGGCATCCAGCGCTTTCTGCGCCACGACAGCCATATCCTCGTCACGACCGGCGATCACAATCTGCGTTTCCGTATTCAGGTTGGCGATGTAGGTATTGCTGCCAGCCAGCAGCTTTTCCAGACGATTCAGCGTTAAGCCGGTGATGGCGGTCAGGCCATATCCGTGCGGATAAGCCTGCTCCATCAGATCGCCGCGCAACGCAACCAGCCGCAGGGCATCGCTGAAATCGAGCGCACCGGCGATCACCGCAGCGGGAAACGCACCAATTGACAGACCACTGACGATGTCCGGTTTCACCCCACGGCGGATCAGCTCGCGCGCCCAGGCGACGCCGGCAATCAGCAAACAGAGCTGCACGGCGCGGGTGTGGCGCAGCGCATCAGTGCTGTCGAGCCGGTCTGTCTCGTCGCCCAGTACCGCTCGCACGCTGTTTAACACCGCGTCGCCGTCGGGCAGATGCTGCAGCATCCCGGCACGCTGGGTGCCCTGGCCGGGAAAGGTAAAGAGTATTTTCATTAATTTTCCCTGCTCCAGGGTGAAGCGGTCAGTATCGGTCCGGTATCGGTTTTTAACAGCACGCGACCCTCACGCAGCCACTCGTTCAGCGCAAATGCGCCAGACGGCGTTTCCACCTGGGTATCTACCCGGCAGTCCAGCGAGTCGGTCTGCGTCTGCCACTGTTGCAGCACATCGCGCGGCAGCGGCTGCGGGGCGCGGATCACCAAATCAAGATCGCTGGCAGCGTGCAGCATGGGCCGTTGCGTCGCCAGCGCATAACCGGTGCTGCCGGTAATGCCCCAATGCCAGGGCCAGAGAGACTCGCTGAGCGCAATCGCCGCGCGAACCGGCGCATAAGCGGTAAAGGGTGAATCCAGCAGCCATGGCCGTTCTGTCAGACTCTCTGGCGTCACCATCCGGACAATATCGGCTGGATTAATCCAGCCGGCGGCGCGCTGCTCACGTCGTTCACCGCGCACACCCACCGGAATCAGACCAGATTCACGGTGGTCGCGCCGTACCACCACCGGCAGATCGGGGTGCCAGTACTGACTGACCCAGTTCTCTTTAATCGCGGCTAACGCGTCGCTGTGACGCAGCCAGAGCAGATCGTGGGGGCGCGGCGCACTCATATTACATTCCTGATGTCAGCGTGATGAACAGCGGTAACGATAAAATACACAGAATTGAGCTTAACAGCAGCACGGCTTCAGCATCGGGCGACTGCACGCCAAAGCGGTTGCCGAACACCACGCCGAAGAAACCGGCCGACAGCGCAATCATCAGGATAGCGGTGATGGCCACTGAACCGTTAAGCCCCAGCGCCAGTACCAGACCCCAGGCGATAAAAGGCTGAATCAGCAGCTTAGCCACAGTACCGACGCCGACGACGGCGTTGAGTTTCAGCTGACGTGCAGAAAGAATGACACCCGTCAGGAACAGCGCAGCGGCGGTAGCCGCCAGGCCCAGCGGTTTAATCGCGGCCAGCACCAGCTCCGGCATTTTAACGCCCAGTGCTGACAGCACCACACCCAGTAGCGGACCCCAGACGATCGGTTTTTTAACGGAGCGCCACATGAGAACCGGCAGCATGGTCAGCGTCGAGCCTACATTTTCACCCGCACTGCGCGCTTTTTCCCGTTCCAGAATCAGCAGGCAGAAGGGCGTCATCAGCACTGAGCCGCAGGCGATAGAGACGGCCACTGAGAGCGAGGTGGTTGACCCTTCGCCCAGTACGCTGCCCAGAATCGGCAGACCCAGCGCCGCGTAATTGGGTAAGGCGACGGTCAGCGTTAGTACCGCTGCATCCTGTGGCGTCTTTTTAAATACACCGGTGGCCAGGAAATAGATCGCCGCATAGGTGATCCACATCGCCCCGGTCAGGACCACAATCAGGGGCGACTGCGCCACAATCCCGGCCCACGGTGTCTGAACCGTCGCGCTGAACAGCGCGGCGGGCAGTGCAAAATCCATCACGAAGATATTGAGCAGAGAGACATCTTTGTTGTTGACCATTCCGGCCTTACCGGCCCAGAAACCCAGCAGCATAATGACAAAGATCGGAGCAAGGGCATGAACAATTATATAAATCATAAATCACCTGTATTTAAGAAAAATTCTTTAAAAAACAGCGATGTTTATAATTCTGAACACGGCCACTGCTCCGGGGCGCAATGAACGATGCGCCCCGTCAGACCGGTTTCGGCAGGTTTATTTTTTATTTAATTACCAGGTCGCGCGCATACGTTCGCGAACCAGGGAGGAGCTATGACGATTGGATGCACCCAGGCGGCTTTTCAGGCTCGGATCCTGGCGTGCGTCGCTGATCGCCTTGTGCAGCGCAATCTCGACCATCGCCACATCGGCGTCAGACGGCGCATCAGGATTGCCCACGTTCAGCAGATCGGAGAGCAGGCCCAGCGTGGCGAAGTTATTCACGTCGTAAGCCATCGGTGGAATGGTCGCAGCCAGTTTTTCCAGCGCTTCCACGGAACGCAGCGTAATACGCGCCGCCGATGCTTTGCCCATGGCATGCACCAGCACACCCTGATCGTTAAGCGCAATCAGTCGGTTAGCCTGATAGCCGTGGGCCAGGAACGCACCGGACATCGCTTTACCGACAATCAGGCCAATCACCGGATGACCATCAAGACGTGCATTCGCATAGGCACCCGCCGCACCCGCCAGCGCCTGATGAATACCGAATGCCTCTTCGCGGCGGCCATAGGCCTGGCTTGGCACATCGATCACCGCCACAATCGGGCGTTTCACAGCACTGTTTTTGTCTGCTTCCCGCGTTTCATTCACCACTTTCGCCAGCGTCCAGCCTTCCAGCAGACCGACTTCACCCTGCGCGGCGCGCGGATAGTGGTTTTGTGGATCGGGCACGACGGCAATAAAGCGGACGTTTTCGCCATTGAGCTGGCCGTCAGCCACCTGAACAGAGGCACACAGGCCGCTAAGACGCTGTGCATTGGGTGCGAGTTTTTCCAGCCAGGTTGCACCGCGGCTGCTTGTCTGAGTCATTATTTCTCCTCCCGGGCGAAAAGCTGTTTAATCTGCGCGGTATCCGCCTGCTGGCGGGTATCGAACTGCGACAGACGTGACAGGAAATCGGCATAGTTATCGCTGCGGTTCTGAGCCGGAACGCCTCTGGCAATGAACTCATTCATGGCGGTTTTTACCGCGTTGATGCCGTCATTCACCAGCGCATCAACCAGGCCACTGGCGTAGCGGATTTCGCCGCCGGTCATGCTCCAGATAAAGGGGCGATCGCGTGAGTCATACTCTTCAATGCCTGCTTCCTGCTCGATCACCTGCGGACCGTTCAGCCCCAGACGGGCTTCGCGCGTGACAATCAGGTAGCTGCACAGCGCGGCAGCGATAGACATTCCGCCGAAGCAGCCAACGGTGCCGCTGATGATGCCGATAACCGGGGTGTAGCGACGCAGATCAACAATCGCTGCGTGAATATCCGCAATCGCCGCCAGGCCAAGATTCGCTTCCTGTAAGCGCACGCCACCGGTCTCCAGGCAGAGCACCGCCTGAGTCGGAATGCCGTTGCGGTTGTCTTCCGCCGCCAGCTCCAGCGCTGCCGCCATTTTCGCCCCGGAGACTTCGCCCATGCTGCCGCCCTGGAAGGTGCCTTCGATGGCAACCACCACGGCAGGCTGACCATTCAGCGTGCCGCGTGCCACGACCATGCCATCATCGGACTGAGGAACCACGCCCTGCGGGGCCAGCCATGGCGACATAATGCCTTCAAAGGGATCAAGCAGTTCGCGATAGCTGCCTGCATCCAGCAGCGCATGGGCGCGTTCACGGGCCCGTAATTCAATAAAACTGGCATCGTTACGCATGGCTCACCTCTTCAAAAACCTGTTCAATACGGATACGCGCTACGCCGGGTGTCGCGCCGAAATCGTGAATAATCAGCTTTCCGGCGGGCAGGCCGTTTATTAAGTTCAGGCGGTCAAACAGCGCCTTCCAGCGAGCGTCGCTGTTATCCAGTGAGGTGGTGATGTCGATGTTCAGTGTCTGGCCTTCAGTTGCGGTGTACAGCACTTCCATATCACCGGAACCAACGACCCCGGCCAGCGCTCTGCCATTGAGCAGGCGGTTAGCAGGTAAAGATAATGTGATGTGTTCCATAATGGCCTCTAAAAATAAGAATGTTCAGGCGAGCAGACCCGATCAATGAACAGCGTCGCGGCCAGCAAATCGGCGGCCCCGCCAGGTGACGCATTGAGCGCCAGCATGCGCCGGTCGAGCTGCGACAGCGCCAACTGACCTGCGGCTGTGCGGCAGCCACCCGCCAGCAGCACGGCGCGTGCGCCCTGCTGCATGGCGTCCAGCCCGGTCATACCCGCACGTGACAGCACACAGGTATCGCTCAGCGAGGTCATGATCGCCATCAGCGCATCCAGGCGGGCTTCGTTCTCACTGGCACCCACCGCCCGGCTGGCCAGCAGCTGCGGTAGCGCCAGCTTCATTACGTGAGGAAACGCCTGTTGTGCCTCTTCGCGTGCGCCGGGCACCTGATAGCGGTGCGTCGCTTTTAACCCTTTGCTGAACAGCTTTGGCGCTGCCCGGTCGGGCAGGCTGGCCAGTGCGGCGGCGGTGCGGGTCAGCTGGTCGGCACTGGCAGTGCCGCCATGCATGGCCGCGGCACTCACCAGCAATCCCAGCGCCCAGATCGCGCCACGATGGGTGTTAACGCCGCCGGTTGCCGCCATCATCTGCTGCTCACCGTCGCGGCCCAGGCGGCCTACCGTTTCGCGCAGGGCGATATCAGCGGGACGCAGCCAGCTGTGACGGGCCAGCGCCAGAAAGGCGGGCATCAGGCTATGAGCGGAACGCTCCATCAGCGCCAGCGTCAGATCCTGATGCGCGCCGTTTCCCCGACTGTCGACCAGACCCGGCTTAGGGCTCAGGCGTGCTTCATCGATCAGACAATCGCGCGCCATTGTCGCCAGCTGGCTGGACTGCGCCTCGGCTTGAGTCTGTGACAGGAGTTTCATTTACCAGCTCCGGAATTTAGCAGGTGGGTTGTACAGGCCATCTGACCATTCAACCAGGTCAGCGACGCTGCCCGCTGCCAGCAGTGAACGGGTGGCGTCAGAGCGGCGGATACCCATATCTTCCGGGTAGACCACTTTGCCGCTTTTACGCAGGGCTGCGACGCGTGCCGCATCCACACCCAGACCGATGTCGGTAATGCCCGCAACAGCCGCAACCATAGCGCGACGCTCTTCAAGACTTTCTGCGCGATAGAGATAGGCGATGCCTTCCTCGGTCAGCACATGGGTCACGTCATCGCCGTAAATCATGACCGGTGCCAGCGGCATACCGGAGGTTTTGGCGACCTCAACCGCATCAAGGGTTTCAACGAAGGTCGGTTTCGCGCCTGCCTGGAAGGTCTCGACCATCTGCACCACCAGTTTTTTACCGCGCTGCATCGGGTCTGGCTCGGTGATCATGTTCAGCCAGGCGGGCGTTGCGTGACGACGGCCATGGGGATCGTGGCCCATGTTAGGTGCGCCGCCGAAACCGGAAAGGCGACCACGCGTCACGGTAGAGGAGTTGGCCAGCCCATCAACCTGCAGGGTGGCACCGATAAACATATCGACCGCGTACTGGCCAGCCAGCTGACAGAAGGCGCGGTTTGAGCGCATTGAGCCGTCGCTGCCGGTAAAGAAGATGTCGGGACGGGCGCGGATATATTCTTCCATTCCCAGCTCACCGCCGAAGCAGTGCACACTCTCGACCCAGCCGCTCTCAATCGCCGGGATCAGCGTCGGATGCGGGTTCAGCGTCCAGTGTTTACAGATTTTGCCTTTCAGGCCGAGCTGCTCGCCATAGGTTGGCAGCAGCAATTCAATTGCGGCGGTGTTGAATCCGATCCCGTGGTTCAGCGACTGCACCTGGTGTTCGGCGTAGATGCCTTTAATCGCCATCATCGCCATCAGGATATGTTCCTGTTTAATCAGGCGAGGATCGCGGGTAAACAGCGGTTCGATAAAGAACGGTTTGTCAGCAACGACAATGTAGTCGATCCATGAGCCAGGAATATCGACGCGCGGCAGGTCGGTTTCGTCATCGACCAGTTCATTGACCTGGGCTATCACGATACCGTCACGAAACGCGGCGGCTTCCACCAGTGCCGGGGTATCTTCGGTACTCGGGCCGGTATAGAGATTGCCTTTGCGGTCGGCTTTGTATCCGGCAATCAGCGCCACATTCGGGCTGAGGTCAACATAGAGACGGGAATAGAGTTCGATATAGGTGTGGATAGCACCGATTTCCAGCTGACCATCCTGTAACAGCTGAGACATGCGCAGACTTTGCGGACCGGAAAAAGAGAAGTCGAGTTTGCGGGCTATGCCTTTTTCAAAAATATCGAGATGCTCACTGCGGCCGACGCTTGGCATAATCATATGCAGGTCGTGGATCTTCGCCGGGTTCACCGCTGCCAGGGTGCGGGACAGGAAGTCAGCCTGTTTCTGGTTGTTCCCTTCAAGTACCACGCGGTCGCCTGGTGCAATAAGTGTTTCCAGGGCTTCGGTTGCTCTTTCTGAAGGAATGACTTTGCCATCAAGGGGAAAGGAAGCTATACGACGCGCTTTTTCACTGCGGCGTGTGTTCCACTCCCGGGCAGGCGTTTGGCCTGTGTTCATTTCAACCTCCTGATTAGAATCGCTGTTGCTTCGTTTATGCTGAGAGAAGTCTGAGCTTTCTTAATGCATCGTTCAATTAAGCAAAAAAGCTGAACGTTAGATTTAAGGTAACGATAGAGAAGGAGAGATAAGCGAAGCGTTAATTTTAGACGGTGATGAATGAAGTAAAAGTTACAAGGGTGAATATTGCTGGTCGTGACTGATTATCAAAAAAAAGTGTGATCAATGTTCAATTTTAATCTAGCATTTACCCTGGCTGTAAGCATTGAATTGAGCCCAACTATCTATCTGGCAAACCGCCAAAAAAAAAGCAGGCCGAAGCCTGCTTTTTGCGGTTTAACTGTTCTCTCAGGAGGCCAGCGACAGGACCGGTTTCGCTTTCGCTGCCAGCCACTCAGCAACGCGAGCCTGCTGCTCTTTGGTCAGCCACATACCCTGTTTGGTACGACGCCAGATAGCATCATCCAGTTCACGCACCCACTCATGCTGTACCAGGTAACGCAGTTCCGCTTCGTAGAACTCGTGTCCGAAGTTCTCACCCAGGTCATCCAGACTTTTCGCGCCAGCCAGCAGAGTTTCCGTGCTGCTGCCGTAGGTGCGCGAGAAGTGGCGCGCCATATTTTCGCTGATGAATGGATAACGACGACGCAGACTGGCTGCATAATCCTCACGGGTGCCGGAGATATTGCCGCCCGGTAACACGCAGTTTTTGGTCCAGGCCGGACCCGCGTTCGGGTAGTACTTCACCAGTTTTTCCAGCGCATGTTCAGCCAGCTTACGATAGGTGGTCAGCTTACCGCCAAAAACGGAAAGCAGCGGTGCCTGACCATTATCGTCGCGCACGTCCAGCGTATAATCACGGGTGATCGCCTGCGGTGAATCGGATTCATCATCACACAGCGGACGGACACCGGAATAAGACCAGACGATATCGTCAGCGGTCAGCTGCTTTTTAAAGTGTCCGTTGAACACTTTCAGCAGATATTCGGTCTCGTTATCGTCGATATTGACGTTTTTCGGATCGCCTTTGTACTCCACATCGGTGGTGCCGATGATAGAGAACTCATCCATCCATGGGATAACAAACACGATACGGTTATCTTCGTTCTGCAGAATATAAGCCTGCTTCTCGGTATGAACGCGCGGCACCACAATGTGGCTGCCTTTAATCAGGCGGATACCGTAAGGCGATTTCAGCTTCAGGCTGTCATCAAACAGCTGCTTAACCCATGGGCCTGCGGCATTGACCAGGCCTTTCGCCTGCCAGGTAAAGGTTTTTCCGGTATCGACATCTTCCGCTTCAACCTTCCACAAGCCACCTTCACGCCAGGCACGGGTTACGCGGGTGCGGGTACGGACTTCACCGCCACGCTTCACCACTTCCTGCGCGTTCAGTACTACCATACGGGCATCATCAACCCAGCAGTCAGAATATTCGAATCCGCGCGTAATCTCCGGCTTCAGGGCCGAATCCGCGCCAAACCGCAGACTTTTACTGCCTGGCAGGCTGGTACGCTTACCGAGATGGTCATACATAAACAGGCCGGTGCGGATCATCCACGCCGGACGCAGGTGCGGCCGGTGCGGCAGACGGAAGCGCATCGGGAATGCCAGATGGGGAGCCATTTTCAGCAGAACTTCGCGCTCAGCCAGTGCTTCACTGACCAGACGGAATTCGTAATGTTCAAGGTAGCGCAGGCCGCCGTGAATGAGTTTTGAACTGGCAGAGGAGGTCGCGCAAGCCAGATCCCGCGCCTCCAGCATTAACACCGACAGTCCGCGTCCTGCAGCGTCTGCTGCAATGCCGGCACCGTTGATGCCGCCGCCGATCACGATCAGGTCTTTGGTTTCCACGTCATCTCCTCCGATGTTCGGAATAGTTCTCTAATGTTCGTTTTCGAGCATAATCATAATCGCAAACCAACATTTACGCCAGTCTTTAACCGGGTAAAAACATTTTTGCGTGATATAGCTAACATTCTGCCCACCAAAAAAACAGATAGCCGTAACGATTGTCAGGTTATCGGCGTGGATTCTCGGGTTACACTACGCACCATTACGACGCTGTTATGAGAGATTTTATGGAAATGTTCGAATGTATTGACGTGAAGCAGGCGCAGGCGCATCTGGCTGAGGGTGCATTGCTGGTAGATATCCGCGACCCGCAAAGTTATGCCCTGGGTCATGCGGCAGGCGCGCTGCATCTGACCAACACCAACCTCAGCGACTTTGTCAGTGGCGCAGACCACAGCCTGCCGGTGCTGGTGATGTGCTATCACGGCAACAGCAGCAAAAGCGCGGCGCAATATCTGCTGGGACAGGGTTTCAGCGCGGCCTACAGCATTGATGGCGGCTTTGATGCCTGGCGTGCTGCCTTTCCTCAGCAGGTTGCCCTCGGCAGTGAATAGATTGCCGCCCGTCACATGGAGAGTTACTGATGCGCATTACCCAGTTTAATCAGCCGCGCATGGCGCAGGCGTTTGTGGACTACATGGCGACGCAGGGCATCACGCTGCGCATTGAGCATGAAAATCACTACGTCGTCATGCTGGATGATGAAAGTAAGATTTCAGTGGTCGAAAACGAACTTCAGCAGTTTTTGCACGACCCTAACCATCCGCGCTATCAGGCCGCCAGCTGGCATAGCGGCAAGACCGACAGCGGCCTGCGCTATGAGCGCAGCAATATCTGGGCGAACATCCGTGAGCGTGCCGGTCCGCTGACCCTGTCCCTGATGGTGCTCTGTATCGCCGTATTTATTCTGATGCAGGTGATGGGTGATCAGACCGTGATGGCCTGGCTCTCCTGGCCGGATGCCGACCAGCATTTGCAGGTCTGGCGCTGGTTCAGCCATGCGCTGCTGCACTTTTCACTGCTGCACATCCTGTTTAATCTGATGTGGTGGTGGTATCTCGGCGGCGCGGTCGAAAAGCGCCTTGGCAGTGGCAAACTGTTCGTGATTATGCTGATTTCAGCGCTGCTCAGCGGCTGGCTGCAGGCGAAGTTCAGCGGTATCTGGTTTGGCGGTCTGTCGGGCGTGGTTTATGCGCTGATGGGTTACTGCTGGCTGCGCGGCGAGCGCGATCCTGACAGCGGCGTCTATCTTGAAAGGGGGTTGATCGGTTTTGCGCTGGTCTGGCTGGTGATTGGCTGGTTCGGCGTCTTTGGTCTGGCGATTGCTAACGCGGCGCACGTCGCCGGTCTGGTCGTCGGGCTGGCAATGGCGCTGGTGGATACGCGTAACGTCACGCGTCGTTAGACAGGATATAAGCGGGTTAACAGGAGAGGAACGTGAAGCAGACGCAACGTCATGATGCGATTATCGATTTAGTCCGTCGTCAGGGATATGTCAGTACTGAGGAGCTGGTGGATCACTTTGAGGTCAGCCCGCAAACCATTCGTCGCGATCTCAACGATCTGGCCGATCAGAATAAAATTCAGCGTCACCACGGCGGCGCGGCGCTTCCTTCCAGCTCAGAGAATACCGCCTGGCACGATCGTAAAATGATGTGGTCAGCGGAAAAAGCGCGGATTGCTCAGCGTGTTGCCAGCCAGATCCCGGATGGGGCTACGCTGTTTATCGACATCGGCACCACGCCGGAAGCGGTGGCGCACGCGCTGCTCAACCACAGCGATTTACGTGTGGTGACCAACAATCTCAACGTGGCGATGCTGTTGATGGGCAAACCCGATTTCCGGGTGATTATTGCAGGCGGTGAAGTACGGACCCGCGATGGCGCGGTGATGGGTGAAGCGACGCTCGACTTCATTTCCCAGTTCCGGCTTGATTACGGCATCCTGGGGATCAGCGGCATCGATATGGATGGATCGCTGCTGGAGTTCGACTATCACGAAGTCCGCACCAAACGCGCCATCATTGAAAATTCACGCTGCGTGATGCTGGTGGTGGATCACTCAAAGTTTGGTCGGAACGCCATGGTTAACCTTGGCAACATGAGTCTGCTGGACTATCTCTACACCGACAAAATGCCGCCCGCCAGCGTCATGAAAGTGATTGAGCAGCATGAGGTTCACCTCGAACTCTGCTGATTCCTGCCACGTCAGCCGCCCGGCTGGCGTTTTTCTTTGATTGCTGTCGCTTTTTTCCTCACTCCCGTCTTTACTTAACGGTTGCTGGTACCCGGTTACCAGCCCGTGCGCTTTCTATTTTTGCTTCACCTCATTGCGTAACAGAAGGGAGTGATATGCCGCAGCAAAAATTTAATAAAGCCCGTTTTAACGCCGCATTTACCCGCCAGTGGCAGCAGTTAAGTCTCCTCTCTGCACAACAGATGACCCCACACCAGGCGTGGCAGGCGGTGAGCGCGGCGCTGGCAGAACTGCTGGCCGCGCAACCGGCTCCGCGTCCGGCTGTGCAGCAGCGCCACGTTAATTATCTGTCGATGGAGTTTCTGATTGGCCGTCTGACCGGCAACAATCTGCTGAATCTCGGCTGGTATGACGAGGTTAAAGCGGCGCTGGCTGAGCAGCAGCTCGATTTAACCGAACTGCTGGAGCAGGAGGTCGATCCGGCGCTTGGCAACGGCGGGCTGGGACGACTGGCCGCCTGCTACATGGATTCAATGGCAACGGTAGGGCAGTCCGCCACCGGCCACGGACTGAATTACCAGTACGGCCTGTTCCGCCAGTCTTTTGACGAGGGTAAGCAGATTGAAGCGCCCGATGACTGGCAGCGCGAGCGCTATCCCTGGTTCCGTCACAACGCAGCGCTGGATGTCGACGTCGCGATGGGTGGTCGGGTAGAAAAGCTGGAAAACGGTGACGTACGCTGGCATCCCGATTTTACGCTGCGCGGCGAGGCCTGGGATTTGCCGGTCACCGGCTACCGCAACGGCGTAACGTTGCCGCTGCGCCTGTGGCAGGCAGTAAGCGCGCATCCGTTTGATCTCACCGCCTTTAACGACGGCCATTTCCTGCAGGCGGAGCAGCCCGGCATCGAAGCGGCAAAGCTCACCAAAGTGCTTTATCCCAATGACAACCATCAGGCTGGCAAGCGGCTGCGCCTGATGCAGCAATATTTCCAGTGCGCCTGTGCGGTGGCGGATATCCTGCGGCGTCACCATCTGGCGGGGCGCAGTATTCACAGCCTGCCGGATTTTGAAGTCATCCAGCTCAATGATACCCATCCGACCATCGCTATCCCGGAGATGCTGCGTGTGCTGCTGGATGAGCATCAGCTGAGCTGGGATGCGGCATGGCAGATCACCAGCCGGTTATTTGCTTACACCAACCACACGCTGATGCCGGAGGCGCTGGAGCGCTGGGATGAAAAGCTGATGCGCAGTCTGCTGCCGCGCCACATGCTGATTATCAAAGAGATTAACCAGCGGCTGAAAAAACGGGTGAAGCAGCGCTGGCCGGATGACAAAGCGATGTGGCACAAGCTGGCGGTGGTCGCTGACGGTCAGGTGCGGATGGCCAATCTCTGCGTCGTCAGTGGCTTTGCGGTCAACGGCGTGGCGGCGCTGCACTCCCGTCTGGTGGTCAGCGATCTCTTCCCGGAATATCACCAGCTCTGGCCGCAAAAATTCCATAACGTCACCAACGGCATTACGCCGCGTCGCTGGCTGAAGCAGTGTAATCCGGCGCTGGCCGGGCTGATTGATGAGACGCTGAAAACGGAGTGGGCCAATAACCTTGATGCGTTGACCGGTCTGGAGGCCTATGCCGACGATCAGGCGTTTCGTCAGCGCTATCGCAGCATCAAACAGCAGAACAAAGCGCAGCTGACGGCGTATATCGCGCGGCATACCGGCATCATCGTGAATCCGGCTGCGCTGTTCGATGTGCAGATCAAGCGTCTGCATGAGTACAAGCGCCAGCATCTCAGCCTGTTGCATATCCTCTACTGCTATCAGACGCTCTGTAATAACCCGGAAGATGTCACCTTTACGCCACGGGTATTCCTGTTCGGGGCTAAGGCCGCGCCGGGTTACTACCTCGCCAAAAATATCATCTACGCCATTAACAAAGTGGCGGAGGTAGTGAATAACGATCCGCGGATTGGCGACAGACTCAAAGTGGTGTTTATCCCCGACTACCGTATCACCGTGGCCGAGCAGATGATCCCGGCGGCCGATCTCTCTGAGCAGATCTCCACCGCCGGTTATGAAGCTTCCGGCACTGGCAACATGAAGCTGGCGCTGAACGGTGCGCTGACGATTGGCACGCTGGATGGTGCCAACGTCGAGATTGCCGAACAGGTGGGCGAGGAGAACATCTTTATCTTCGGTCACACCGTGGATGAGGTGAAAGCGCTTAAAGCAAAAGGCTACAACCCGAAAAAGGTGCGTAAGCAGAACAAGCCGCTGGACGAATTACTGAAATCGCTGGAGAAGGGCAAATTCAGCGACGGGGATAAGCACGCCTTTGACCTGATGCTGGAGAGCCTGACGAAACACGGCGATCCCTGGCTGGTGCTGGCCGACTTTCAGGCCTATATAGAGGCGCAGCAACGGGTGGAAGCGCTATGGCGTGACCCCGAAGGCTGGACCCGCGCCGCCATCCTCAATACGGCCCGAACCGGCATGTTCAGTTCGGACCGTTCCATTCGTGACTATCAGCAACGTATCTGGCAGGCACCGCGCTAAGGAGCAGCAATGAAGCAAAATTCACTCGATCAGGCCGCCCGTGCCGCAGGCATTTCACTGGATTACATCGACGTTAACGGCAGGAAAGAGGCCGTCAGCGATGAGACCAAACGCGCGCTGCTGGCGGTGATGGCAGAACCGCAGAAGGCCAGCAAATCCCCGCTGCCGCCGGTCGCGGTGTTCAGCGGCAGCAGTAAGCGACAGCTGACGCCTCAGGGCAGTGGCACTTACCACTGGCAATTGCAGACCGAAAAGGGCAAACAGCACAGCGGCGAGTTAACCGCCGGTGAGCCTTTTACACTGCCGGGACCGCTGACCCAGGGTTATCACCAGCTGACGCTCACTAAAGGAAAGAAAAGCTGGCAGACGCAGATTATTGTCGCGCCGCGGCGCTGCTATCTGCCTCCGGCGCTGGAGGCGGGGGAAAAACGCTGGGGTGCACTGGTTCAGCTTTATACCGTGCGCTCTGAACAGAACTGGGGCATCGGTGACTTCGGCGATCTCGACCATCTGCTGGTAAAACTGGCTGAGCGCGGCGGCGATTTCGTCGGGCTGAATCCGCTGCATGCGCTCTATCCTGCCAGCCCCGGTTTTGCCAGTCCGTATAGTCCGTCATCGCGCCGCTGGCTGAACATCATCTATATCGACGTCAGTCAGGTGGCCGATTTTCAGCAAAGCGCGGCGGCGCAGAAGTGGTGGAAAAGCGCTAAAACCCAAAAGGCATTGACCAAAGCGCGTGAGGCAGAGCGGGTCGACTATGAAACTGTGATGGCGCTGAAGCTGGCGGCGCTGCGCCACGCCTGGACACACTTTCAGACGCGTGACAGCCAGAGCGAAGAGCCTCACTCCTTTGCGGCCTTTGTGCGTGAAGGCGGTGACAGCCTGCGTTATCAGGCTGCCTATGACGGCATTCAGCTGGCGCGGCAGGCGGACAAGTCGCAGCAGGGCGGCTGGCCTGCCTGGCCAGAGGCGTGGCGCAACAGTCGGTCACCGGAAGTGCAGCAATGGTGTGAGCAGCATGAAGAGGAGATCGCCTTCTGGCAGTGGCTGCAATGGCTGGCGCAGCAGCAGTTCTCAGGCTGCTGGGCGCACAGTCAGGCGCTGGGCATGAGCGTCGGTCTCTACCGTGACCTTGCGGTGGGCGTGGCGGAAGGCAGTGCGGAGACCTGGCACGACCCGGAGCTTTATCGCCTCAAGGCCTCGGTGGGCGCACCGCCTGACCGTCTGGGGCCGCTGGGACAAAACTGGGGCTTACCGCCGATGGATCCGCATGTGATGCAGGCGCGCGCTTATCAGCCCTTTATCGACATGCTGCGCGCCAACATGCGTGACTGCGGCGCGTTGCGTATCGACCATGTCATGTCGCTGCTGCGTCTGTGGTGGGTGCCAGCCGGAGAGACGGCGGATAAAGGCGCTTATGTAGCCTATCCGGTCAACGATCTGCTGGCTATCCTGGCGCTGGAGAGCCACCGGCTGCGCTGTATGGTGATTGGAGAAGACCTTGGCACCGTGCCTCAGGAGATCGTCAGCCTGCTGCGCAAAAGCGGTGTCTTTTCATGGAAGGTGCTCTGGTTTGAGCAGGAGAAAGATGAACGCTATCGCGCGCCGCAGGACTACCCGCGTCAGTCTATCGCCAGCGCCAGTACGCATGATCTGCCGACGCTGACCGGCTTCTGGGAGCAGGGCGACCTGGAACTGGGCGAGAAGCTGGGTCTTTATCCGGGCGATGCGGTGAAAGCATTACATCAGCAGCGTGCCGCGCAGAAGCAGGCGCTGCTGGATGCGCTGCATCAGGCGGGTGCCTTACCGGCACGCAGTCAGAAGAAGGCAGAGAAGCTGGCTATGACGCCTGCATTGAACCGCGCGATTCATCGCTTCCTGGCGGATACCGACAGTGCGCTGCTGGGCCTGCAACCGGAGGACTGGCTCGGCATGACCACGCCGGTGAACGTGCCGGGCACCGTGGATCAGTATCCGAACTGGCGACGCAAGCTAAGCAAAACGCTGGAGGAGATCTTTGCGGATAAGGAAGTGAATGCACTGCTGAAGGTGGTCAGCCAGCAGCGTCAGTCAGGAAAGAAAGAGAAATAAGAAGAGCTTTAAAAATAGCGCGGCAGTCAGGCTGCCGCGCTTTATCATCAGTAGAACGAGTGTTCGCCGCGCTGATGCTCGGTAATATCGCGCACGCCTTTCAGTTCCGGGAAGGCAGCCAGCAGCTCTTTCTCAATACCGTCTTTCAGGGTCACGTCGATCATCGAACAGCCGTTACAGCCGCCGCCAAACTGCAGAATAGCGTAGCCATCGTCAGTGATCTCCATCAGCGACACGCGGCCACCGTGGCCGGCCAGCTGTGGGTTGATCTGTGCCTGCAGCAGATACTCTACGCGCTCAACCATTGGCGCATCATCCGAGACTTTACGCATCTTGGCATTCGGCGCTTTCAGCGTCAGCTGTGAACCGAGATTGTCGGTAACGAAGTCGATTTCCGCATCTTCCAGATAGGGCTTGCTCAGCTCATCAACGTAGGCAGAGAGCTTTTCGAACTTCAGTTCGGTGTCAGTCGCTTCAACCGCATCGGGCGGACAGTAAGAGACGCCACACTCGGCTGTTGGCGTACCCGGGTTAATCACGAATACGCGAATCTGGGTGCCATCTTCTTGTTTGGATAGCAGTTTAGAAAAATGTTCCTGGGCAGAGTCAGTAATTCGGATCATGTCGATTGCTCAATAGTTGACTAATTTAGTTGGTTATAATACGCCCATCAATGACGCTCTACAAGGTACGGCACAGGCACCAGACCTGCACGCTGGCCGCGCCCTGCGCAAGTAACAGACGACTGATTTCATCTACGGTACTGCCGGTCGTAATGACGTCATCCAGCAGGGCGATATGGCGTCCCTGCACCGCCATTTCAAGGCGAAAGGCACCGCGTAAGTTGGTGCGGCGCTGTCGGGCGTTGAGCTGATGCTGTAGTGCACCCCTTCGCCTGCGCGAAAGCCCTTCATGCCATTCACAGCCCAGCCAGTCCGCCAGCGGAGCGGCCAGCAGTACCGTCTGATTAAAGCCACGCTGCCAGCGTCGTCGCTGATGCAGCGGAACCGGCAGCAGCAGATCGGGACGCGGCACACTTCCGCGCCGGTAAGCATTCAGCCAGCTTAGCAAAAGCAGCCGCGCCAGCATCACCCTGAGTGCGGTTATGTGAGAAAACTTAAGCTGATTAACCCACTGGCTGAACGGGGAACAGTAGTCATTGACGCAGACCAGTGCCTGCCAGGCAGGCGGTTTAAGCTGGCAGCGGCCACAGGCGACTTTTGCTGAGCCTGCCGGTAATCCGCAGCGCGGGCAGAGCAATGGCAACGGCGGTAATCCGCGCAGGCATAAGCTGCAGATGCCGTGCCGGGCTATCCGTAACGGCATCCGGCATAGCCAACACAGGGTGGGCATTGCTAGCATAGCGACCTCCTTATCAATTTCGGGATAGTAACTGATGACGTCGCTCTACTGGCACACCTGCGGGGAAGGAAAACGCGATCTTGTGCTGCTGCACGGATGGGGACTGAACGCCGAAGTCTGGCAAAGCATTATTCCGCGACTCAGTACGCACTATCGCCTGCATCTGGTCGATCTGCAGGGTTATGGCCGCAGCGGTGATTTTGGTGCACTGACGCTGGCGCAGATGGCAGAAGAGTTACTGCCTTTGCTGCCACCGCAGGCGATTGTGGTGGGCTGGTCGCTGGGCGGACTGGTGGCAACGCAGCTTGCGCTGACAGCGCCAGAAAAGCTGGCTGCACTGATTACCGTGGCGTCGTCACCCTGTTTCACTGCCACCGGGAACTGGCCCGGCATTAAACCGGAGACGCTGCAGAACTTCCAGCAGATGCTCAGCAACGATTTCCAGCGCACGGTGGAGCGCTTTCTGGCGCTGCAGACGCTGGGCACCGAAACCGCGCGTGCTGATGCGCGACACCTGAAAGAGGTGGTGCTGTCACAACCGATGCCGGAGGTGGCGGTACTGGATGGCGGTCTGGAGATCCTGCGCCAGGTCGATCTGCGCGACGCGCTACCGCAAATCAGGCTGCCGTTCCTGCGACTCTACGGGGCGCTGGATGGGCTGGTGCCGCGCCGGATAGCCGCTGAGATTGATGAAATGTTGCCAGATTCGCCTTCGGTCGTTATCGAAAAAGCAGCGCATGCACCTTTTATTTCCCATCCTGACAACTTATGTCAGCATATTGTTAATTTTATCAGTAATTTACCGGGATAGTGCTGCTTTATATTGGCAAAATCGCTGACAGCAGCAATACTTCTCTCTGTGAGCAAGGCCGCTGCAATTTTATGTGATTAGTCACGGAAATGACTATGCCGTTCCATACTGCCTTACGCGTTTAGCGGCTGCTTACATCTCACAATGGATCATGAATGAGGGTAAACATAATGAAGGTTTTTAAATGGGTTGTGGCTTCAATGATGATGGGCGCGATTTCATTTTCTGCGATGGCAGCGAAAGAAGTCACCAAAGAAGAAGTTAAGACAATGAACCTGCAGAAGATTGGCACCGTTAACACCACGGCGGAAACCACCTCGCCAATGGATGCTAAAAAAGTGCTGTCTAAGCTTGCTGACGAGAAAGGCGGTAAATATTACCTGGTGATCGCGGGTCGCGAACACGGTAAATTCAGCGCTACCGCTGAAGTCTACAAGTAATTAACGTAGCCACATGAACTGCCAGGCATCCAGCTTAACCGGCTGGGTGCCATCAATTTTCTCTCCGCTTACCACATCCTGCAACGTATGCGCCACCGGCAGCTGCGTCATTACTGACCGTCCACTGAGATTAAACACGCACAGCAGCCCGTCGCCGCTCTCCGGCTGATGACGGCTGAGCACCAGCAGGGCGTTTTCGCTGTCAAAGATCGTCATCGGATTATCAGGATGAAACGCAGGCTGGCGACGCCGTAACTGAATCAACTGCCCAAGGCGGGTGTAGACCTGCTGACGCAGCCAGTCACCGCCTGCCAGCGCCGACTCAATCTGCTGCAAATCATACTTCTGCCGGTTAATGGCCCGGTTATGCCCGGCTGCCCGCACGCCATCATAATAGTTACGACCGCCCAGAATGCTCTGGATATAGATAGCCGGTACGCCAGGAAAGACCAGCAGAATCGCATGGGCCAGCAAAAAGCGTTTCAGTCGCGTGGCGTCATCGTCAGCTTCGCTATTTAACGCATCCAGATAGGTGACGTTGATTTCATAGGGGCTGGTGGTGCCGTCAGGATTGTTTTTATAGGAGACGAGCGCACCTTCCAGTGCCAGATCGCGCACCAGCGCCACAATCTCTACTTCAGACAAAATGCCGCGCGCTGGATTCAGCCCGATGCCATCGTGTGATGCCAGAAAGTTGAAGAAGGTGGTGTCGTTGCTGCTGAGATCCAGCGAACTGGCCCACTGCCGCAGCGCGCGCGCCGATCCGGTATGAATGGCGTGCAGGACCAGCGGCGGCAGTGAAAACTGATAGACCATCTGTGCCTCATCGTGCCCGTTGCCCAGATAACTGATGTTGTCCTGATGCGGCACGTTGGTCTCAGTGATAATCACCGTCCCAGGCGCGACATGGTCGGCAATGGCGCGAAACAGCTTCACCAGCTGATGGGTTTTTTCCAGATGAATACAGCGCGTGCCGGGCGTTTTCCACATATAGCCGACCGCATCGAGACGTACATAGTCAGCGCCACGGATCAGGTAGTCGAGCAGCACGTTAACCATGCGCAGCAACACCTCAGGATTGGCAAAGTTAAGGTCTATCTGGTCGGCGCTGAAGGTGGTCCAGATAAAGCGGGTGTCGCCATCGGCTATCTTAAACGGCGTCAGCAGCGGCGAAGTGCGCGGTCGCGTGACGGCACTGAGATCGGTGGCGGGCGGCATGCTGATAAAGAAATCGTCCCAGCCGGGATCCTGCGCCAGAAAGTGGCTAAACCAGGCGCTCTGCGACGACATGTGGTTGCAGACGAAGTCAAACATCAGCCGGGTTTCCTGATGCAGTCGCGCAATATCCTGCCAGTCGCCGCACTGCGGATCGACCTGATGGTAATCAATCACCGAAAAGCCGTCATCGGACGACCAGGGGAAAAAGGGCAGCAGGTGAACCAGCGGAAACGTGGATTGCAGATGCTGCTGATAGAAACGGGAAAAGGTGCTGAGCGTGGGTTTACCGGCTTCCCGAAACTGATCGGCGTAGGTGATCAGCACCACATCCTGTTCATCCCAGTGTGCCTTACGGGGCAGCTTAATCGTCTCGCGGGCGGTAGCGATGTCAGCCTGCAGGCGCGCAAAGGTCGCCTCCGGGAATGTGCCAGCATAAATCTTCTCAATCAGATCGGTGATCGTTTCCATTGTGAATTGGGTGCCACAGCAGGTGTTGTTTTTATGACAGGCGTCTTTTTAGCGTAGCGCGATGATGGGGATTTTCAACCGGGGGAGAGGGAGGGAAAAGGGGGCCAGATGTGGCTCCCTGAAAAGCTTAGCGTTTTTTACCGAATGCCGCGGCCAGCGCATCACCCATCGCGCTATTACCCGCTGAGGAAGTAACCGGACGTGGACGGCCTTTACCGGCGGCCGGACGTTTCTCTTCGCGCGGGGCGGTGTTTCTCGCGCCACCACGGGCATTGCCTTCGCCCGGTTGCTCATCAAGACGCATGGTCAGGGCAATACGTTTGCGCTGGAGATCGACTTCCATCACTTTCACTTTGACGATATCGCCCGCTTTCACCACCTGATGTGGATCTTCCACAAAGCGGTCTGAAAGCGACGAGATATGAACCAGGCCATCCTGATGCACGCCAATATCCACAAACGCACCGAAGTTGGTGACGTTGGTGACGGCACCTTCGAGGATCATGCCCGGCGTCAGATCGTTCAGTGTTTCCACGCCTTCTGCAAACTGCGCGGTTTTGAACTCAGGACGGGGATCGCGGCCCGGCTTCTCCAGCTCTTTCATAATGTCGGTGACGGTCGGCAAACCAAAACGTTCATCAATGAAATCGCGCGGGCTGAGATTGCGCAGGCTGCCCGCATTACCCATCAGGTCGCTCAGCGCCTGTTCGGTAGCGGCCAGAATGCGCTCGACCACCGGATAGGCTTCCGGGTGGACCGTGGAGGCGTCGAGCGGGTTATCGCCGTGGTTGATGCGCAGGAAGCCCGCACACTGTTCAAAGGCTTTTGGCCCAAGACGGCTGACTTTCAGCAACTGCTGGCGGTTCTGGAAGCGGCCATGCTCATCACGCCAGCCGACAATGTTCTGCGCCATCATGCGCGTCAGGCCTGCGACGCGGGTCAGCAGTGGCACCGAGGCGGTGTTAAGGTCAACGCCGACGGCGTTCACGCAATCCTCGACTACAGCGTCGAGTTTCTTCGCCAGCTGGCTCTGGCTGACATCATGCTGATACTGACCGACACCGATTGATTTCGGATCGATTTTCACCAGCTCGGCCAGCGGATCCTGCAGACGGCGGGCAATCGACACCGCGCCGCGCAGCGAAACATCAAGGTCCGGAAATTCCAGCGCCGCCAGTTCAGAGGCTGAGTAGACCGATGCGCCAGCTTCACTGACAATCACTTTCTGTGCCGTGACCTGTGGGAACTGTTGCTGCAGATCCAGGAAGAAACGCTCGGTTTCACGTGAAGCGGTGCCGTTGCCAATTGCCACCAGCTCGACCTGATGCTTAATGCAGAGCGCGGCAACAGCGGCAGCCGCTTTGGCGGTCTGTCCGGTGTGTGGATAAACGGTATCGGTCGCCACGAGTTTACCGGTGGCATCGACCACAGCGACTTTAACGCCGGTACGCAGGCCGGGATCCAGTCCCATGGTGGCACGCATCCCAGCCGGGGCTGCCATCAGCAGGTCGTGCAGGTTGCGGGCAAAAACGTTGATCGCTTCATCTTCTGCACGCTCACGCACCGTACCCATCAGTTCGGTTTCCAGATGCAGCATTACCTTGATGCGCCACGTCCAGCTCACGACGGCTTTACGCCAGCTGTCGGCAGGGGCGTTATTCAGGCGCAGGTTCAGGTGTTCAGCAATCAGGGTTTCGCCGTGGCTTTCACGCGGTGCTTCATCAAACTGCGGATCGGCATTCAGTGAGAGTTGCAGCACACCTTCGTTGCGGCCACGCAGCATCGCCAGCGCACGATGCGACGGCACGGTGCTCAGCGCTTCGTGATGATCAAAGTAGTCACGGAACTTCGCGCCCGCTTCCTCTTTGCCTTCCACTACACGTGAGACCAGGTGGGCATTTTTCCACAGGTAGTTACGGACTTTGGCCAGCAGCGCCGCATCTTCAGCGAAACGCTCCATCAGGATGTAGCGGGCACCATCCAGCGCGGCACGGACGTCGGCGACGCCTTTATCAGCATCGACATACTGCTCAGCCAGCTGCTCAGGGGTGTGCGACGGATCCTGCCACAGAGTGTCCGCCAGGGGTTCCAGACCTGCTTCAATCGCGATCTGTCCACGCGTGCGGCGTTTCTGTTTGTAGGGCAGGTAGAGGTCTTCAAGCTCGGTTTTGCTGAGGGTGGTATTGATGGCGCGGGCGAGGTCGTCAGTCAGTTTTCCCTGATCGTCAATCGACTTCAGAATCGACTGGCGTCGCTCTTCAAGTTCACGCAGATAGCTGAGGCGGGTTTCCAGCTGGCGGAGTTGGGTATCATCCAGGCCGCCGGTTACCTCTTTACGATAGCGTGCAATAAACGGCACGGTATTCCCTTCATCTAACAGGCGAACGGCGGCGTCAACCTGCTCTGGTCGCGCCTGTAGCTCACTGGCAATTATCTGGCTCAGAACTTTCATCATCAGGACTGTCTTGCTTTCCGGGTTGAGAAATAGCCGACAGTTATACGGATTGATAATCAAAATTGCCAGAGACACGGGCGGCTTTCAGCGATAATCTGAATCGTTATTGCGGGTAGTCAATCGCGTTGACATACCACAGTGCCGGACCCACTGGCGTCTCAACGGTGGCGGCATCGCCAACCTCTTTTTTCAGCAGCGCCCGCGCCATGGGGGAGTCGATAGAGATGTAATCTTTGCGGCCAAAAATCTCATCGTAGCCCACAATGCGGAAGCGTTTGAGGTCGCCCTCATCGTTTTCAATTTCTACCCAGGCACCAAAGAAGACTTTGCCATCCTGCTGGGGTGAATAGTCAACAATACGGAGCTGTTCAAGACTTTTGGTCAGATAGCGAACGCGGCGGTCAATTTCGCGCAGCCGTTTTTTGTTGTACTGATAATCGGCATTTTCACTGCGATCGCCAAGACTGGCAGCCCAGGTGACTTTTTTCGTCACTTCCGGTCGCTCTTCACGCCATAAATAGTCGAGTTCCGCTTTCAGCTTATCGAAGCCTTCGCGGGTAATAAGTCGGGTTTTCATGCTATACCGGCCACAGAGATCTCAGGAGCGACAGTGTAAGGCAAAGAGGGCACGGCAAAAAAGAGTCGGGGAAAGGGTTTTTAAAGGCTAAAACCCACGTTGATTTCCCCGGCGGCGAAAGGGTTAATGCTGTGATGCAAAATGAAACCAGTAATCTGAAGCCAGCAGGGTGCTTAAACTTATTTTCCGGCGTGAGTCGCCGTAGTGGTCGAGGTGCCGGTGCTGTGACCGTCACCGCCGCCGCCGCCCATAGTGGCCAGCGCAACGCCCAGCAGGGCTGCGACTGCACCTACACCGATGGCGTCAGAGTTACCTTTTGCAGTGGTTGTCGCTGCTGCGCCGGCGGCTTCACCGGTTGCTGTGGCAGCATAACCTGGGCTGACGCTGCTTAATGCCAGCGCGCTCAGCAGTAAAATTGTTTTTTTCATTGTGTATTCCCCGTTGAGACATCGAATGTTGCCAGAGGAGTCTGGTTCAAAACGAGAGGGGCGAAAAGTTGGCTTTACTGATTGATTTAAAGGACTTTAATTTAAACTGGCCTTGCTGAGCGTGTTGCTGAAACTAATCCGAGATGAGCATGAGGCGTCAGGCAGGTTTACTGGAATATTATGCTGCCGCTTCGCTGTTGAGATAGATTATCTGGAGTTTATCTACAGTGATGGCTGATTATTAAGTCAAATTATCTGCTAACTCACTGAATTGATTCATCGATTAAAAACTGGCTCGCTTCTGACGCCAGCGATACAGAGAAACAGGGTCATTTTTTCAGATTTGCCGTATCAGAAGCCAGGCGGAGGTAAACATGTTAAAAAGACCCCACAATCGCCTTAATTCAAATATAAGCTCCTGTTTAATATGCTTTGTAACAATTTTGGCTAGAATATAAACCAATAATGACTGTCACTATAAGGCATCTTTTTTTAACAATGTTGGCTCAGGCAATAGCGCCTTTGGGAGTTGAAAATGCAAGAGAACTACAAAATTCTGGTCGTCGATGATGATATGCGTCTGCGTGCACTGCTTGAACGCTATCTCACCGAGCAGGGCTTTCAGGTGCGCAGTGTCGCTAATGCCGAGCAGATGGATCGTCTGTTAACCCGTGAATCCTTTCATCTGATGGTACTCGACCTGATGTTGCCGGGCGAAGATGGCCTTTCTATCTGCCGTCGTCTGCGCAGTCAGAGCAACCCGATGCCGATTATTATGGTGACCGCCAAGGGCGAAGAGGTGGACCGTATCGTGGGGCTGGAGATTGGCGCTGACGACTACATTCCCAAGCCTTTCAATCCGCGTGAGCTGCTGGCGCGTATCCGCGCGGTGCTGCGCCGTCAGGCTAATGAACTGCCAGGCGCACCGTCGCAGGAAGAGGCGATTATTGCCTTCGGTAAATTCAAACTTAACCTCGGCACCCGCGAGATGTTCCGTGAAGATGAGCCGATGCCGCTGACCAGCGGTGAGTTTGCAGTGCTGAAAGCGCTGGTAAGCCACCCGCGTGAGCCGCTGTCCCGTGACAAACTGATGAACCTGGCGCGTGGCCGTGAATACAGCGCCATGGAACGTTCGATCGATGTCCAGATCTCCCGCCTGCGTCGTATGGTGGAAGAGGATCCTGCGCATCCGCGTTATATCCAGACCGTCTGGGGGCTGGGCTACGTCTTTGTGCCGGACGGCAGTAAAGCATGAAGCGACTGCGCTTCTCGCCACGGAGTTCGTTTGCCCGCACCCTGCTGCTGATCGTTACCCTGCTGTTCGTCAGCCTGGTGACGACCTATCTGGTGGTGCTGAACTTCGCCATTCTTCCCAGTCTGCAACAGTTCAATAAGGTGCTCGCTTACGAAGTTCGTATGCTGATGACCGACCGGTTGCAGCTGGAAGATGGCACGCAGCTGGAAGTGCCCCCGGCGTTTCGCCGGGAAATCTACCGCGAACTGGGGATCTCGCTCTACACCAATGCAGCAGCAGAGGAGAGCGGATTGCGTTGGGCGCAGCATTATGAATTCCTGAGCGAGCAGATGGGGCAGCAGCTCGGCGGTCCGACCGATGTCCGGGTGGAGGTGAATAAAAACTCGCCGGTGGTCTGGCTGAAAACCTGGCTGTCGCCCGATATCTGGGTGCGGGTGCCGCTGACAGAGATTCATCAGGGCGACTTCTCACCGCTGTTCCGCTATACCCTGGCGATCATGCTGCTGGCGATAGGCGGAGCCTGGCTCTTTATCCGCATCCAGAACCGGCCCCTGGTGGATCTGGAGCACGCCGCTTTGCAGGTCGGACGCGGGATTATTCCGCCGCCGCTGCGTGAGTATGGCGCGTCAGAAGTGCGATCGGTGACCCGTGCCTTTAATCAGATGGCGGCCGGGGTGAAGCAGCTGGCGGATGACCGTACGCTGTTAATGGCGGGCGTCAGCCACGATCTGCGTACGCCGCTGACCCGCATTCGTCTCGCCACCGAGATGATGAGTGAGCAGGATGGCTATCTGGCCGAATCGATTAATAAAGATATCGAAGAGTGCAACGCCATCATTGAACAGTTCATTGACTACCTGCGTACCGGTCAGGAGATGCAGACCGAGCGCGCAGATCTTAACAGCGTGCTGGGCGAAGTCGTGGCAGCTGAAAGCGGCTATGAGCGTGAAATCGAAAATGCGGTGATGCCGGAAGAGTTAATGCTGGATATCAATCCGCTGTCGATTAAGCGCGCACTGGCTAACCTGGTAGTCAACGCCGCGCGATACGGCAATGGCTGGATAAAAGTCAGTAGCGGACGGGAACTGCATCGTGCCTGGTTCCAGGTAGAAGATGACGGTCCTGGTATCAAGCCGGATCAGCTGGCGCATCTGTTCCAGCCTTTTGTGCGGGGCGACAGCGCCCGCAGCACCAGCGGGACCGGTCTGGGTCTGGCGATTGTGCAGCGTATCATTGATGCCCATCAGGGCTCGCTGGAGATTGGCGAGAGCGAACGCGGCGGGTTACGTATTCGTGCCTGGTTGCCGTTAGTGGAAACGATGGCGCTGAGCCACAATAACAGCAGCAATAGCGTGTCTGGCTGATAAAAAGCGGCGCGGCAGTATCACTGCCGCGCCGGTTCTTTTAGCGTTGCGGGCCAGCTTTCACCAGCGCAGCACCTGCGGCGTTATCCGTATACTTATCGAAGTTATCAATAAAGCGCTGTGCCAGACCTTCGGCGGCAGCGGTCCACTTCTCTTCGCTCTCCCAGCTACGACGCGGATCGAGCGTGTCACTGTCCAGCTCGCCCAGCGCAACCGGCATCTGCAGATTAAAGATTGGCAGCGTTTCTGTCGGTGCATCATCCAGCTCACCCGCCAGGATCGCATTGATAATGGCGCGGGTATTCTTCAGTGAGATGCGTTTGCCACTGCCGTTCCAGCCGGTATTCACCAGGTAAGCCTGTGCACCGGACGCCTCCATCCGCTTCACCAGCACTTCAGCGTATTGCGTCGGATGCAGCGTCAGGAATGCCGCGCCAAAACAGGCGGAGAAGGTCGGGGTCGGCTCAGTGACGCCACGCTCGGTACCCGCCAGTTTGGCGGTGAAGCCTGACAGGAAATGATACTGCGTTTGTTCCGGTGTCAGACGTGATACCGGTGGCAGCACGCCAAACGCATCGGCGGTCAGGAAAATCACTTTCTTCGCGTGGCCCGCTTTTGAGACCGGCTGCACGATATTGTCGATGTGATTAATCGGATAGGAGACGCGGGTGTTCTCTGTTTTGCTGCCGTCGGCGTAATCAACGCTGCCATCTTTGCGCACCACCACGTTTTCCAGCAATGCATTGCGGCGAATGGCGCGGTAGATCTCCGGCTCAGCCTGCTCAGAAAGGTTGATGGTTTTGGCGTAGCAACCGCCCTCAAAGTTAAACACGCCATCATCGTCCCAGCCGTGCTCATCATCGCCGATCAACTGGCGGTCAGGATCGGTGGAGAGTGTGGTTTTGCCGGTGCCGGAGAGACCAAAGAAGACCGCCACATCACCCGCTTTACCGACGTTAGCTGAACAGTGCATTGAAGCAATGCCTTTCAGCGGCAGCAGGTAGTTCATGATGGCGAACAGACCTTTCTTCATCTCGCCGCCGTACCAGGTGCCGCCAATCAGCTGCATGCGTTCCGTCAGATTGAAGGCAACAAAGTTCTCCGAGTGCAGACCCTGCGCCTGCCAGTCCGGATTGGTGCATTTGGCTCCGTTCATCACCACAAAGTCAGGCGTGAAGTCGGCCAGCTCAGCGTCTGTAGGCTGGATGAACATGTTTTTCACGAAGTGCGCCTGCCAGGCAACTTCAGTGACGAAACGTACGCTCAGACGTGAATCGGCATTGGCACCACAGAACGCATCCACCACAAACAGACGCTTGCCGGAAAGCTGGCGGGTAACGCAGCTTTTCAGCGCGTTCCAGGTCTCCTGCGACAGGGGCTGATTGTCGTTTTTACCGGTACCCTGATCGTTCCACCACAGGGTATCGCGCGTAGTGTCGTCACGCACAATGTACTTATCCTTTGGCGATCGCCCGGTGAAAATCCCGGTGTCTACTGCAATCGCACCGCTCTGCGTCAGGGTGCCACGTGCAAAACCTTCGAGGTCCGGGCGCGTCTCTTCCTGAAAGAGCGTGTCGTAATCAGGGTTGTAAACCACTTCCGTGGTATCCACGATGCCCAAAGCGGCAAGGTCTTGCGAGGTCAGGCCGTTAACGCGCATTTTACTGCTCCTTAAATCGGTGTCTGTTCTGCAAAGCAGAGATAGGTTGGGATCGTGCCACCGGCTGTTGCATCGGGTGCGGTGAATCACTGACGGTTTACTGCGCGTCGTTACGACAGCCTGCAAAGATAACCGGGCTATTCAGGGCATCTGCCCCAGGCGTCCGGGCGTTTGCACGATCGCGCGCAGTTTACTCTTCTGCGAAGAGGGAAAAAGGGCAGTGATCTAAAAATGCGACTCAGGGCGCGTTAAGGCTATGTTTCGAACGTTTAAAAGATATTATGAAAGTAAAAAAAGATAATTTGTCTGAAAAATTATGGGGATAGGCAGGGGCAGGGAAAAGGGGCGGCAGACGCCGCCCGATGAATCAGTGCAGACGGTCGTTATTTTCATGGGAGTGGCTGCGGATGCCCGCAATGTCTACTGCGTCAAACACGTAGTTTGAGCCGCAATAATCACAGTGCATGTCGATTTTGCCATCTTCCGCGATGATCTCATCCACTTCTTCCTGCGGCAGCGTGGTCAGCACTTCGCCACAGCGTTCACGCGAGCAGGTGCACTTGTAGATCACCGGCTGCGGATCGTAAAAGGTGACCTCTTCCTGATGGTAAAGACGCCAGAGCGCTTCATTCGCAGGGAGATCGATCAGCTCTTCCGTTTTAATGGTTTCGGTCAGTGTTGCCAGGTGCTCGAAGACCTCTTTCTCTGTATCCTGCGCAGGCAGTACCTGCAACAGAATACCGGCAGCGCCTTTGTCGCTGGTGCGGATAAACAGGCGCGTGGGCAACTGCTCTGAGCGCATGAAGTAATCTTCCAGGCACGCTGCCAGGGTGTCACCTTCCAGCCCGACCACGCCCTGATAACGCTCACCCTTTTCAGGGGAGATGGTGATCACCAGATAGCCATTGCCGACCATGCTTTTCAGGGTGCTGTCGTCCGGGATGTCGCCTTTGATACGTGCAACGCCGCGCAGTTCCTGATTATTGTTACCGTTGATCACCGCCAGCGACAGCGGGCCGTCACCCTGCAACTGCACGGTGATTTCGCCATCGAACTTCAGCGTGGCGGTCAGCAGGCTGGTGGCGACCAGCATCTCACCCAGCAGCGTTTTAACCGGTGCCGGATAGTCGTGGTTCTTCACGGTTTCACGCCAGGTGTCAGAGACGTTCACCAGCTCGCCGCGCACGGCGGCATTTTCAAACAGATAACGGTGCAGTTGATCCTGGACTGACATAGTTTTTCTCTCACTGGAACGGGGCGATGGTGCGTCAGCGAAGACGGCGTTATTCATCGCCCGATAATTTAAACTTCATCAAATCGCGACGCTCTTTTTTATCAGGTCGCCGATCGGGATGGGGCATAGTCAGCGCATTCATCTTGCGCGCCTGCGCCATTTTTTCGCGTTTTTCAATGCTGGCATCGGTTTCGCGATAGAGCTGCTGGGCCTCGCTGGCGGGACGCCGCTGCGCGGTGATGCCAGCCACTACCACGGTGCGTTCATCATTGCCCTGACGCAGTGTCAGTTCCGCATTCAGCTCTACCACTTTGCCCGGTTTGCTGCGCTGGCCGTTGTAATGCACCTTGCCGCCTTCAATCATCTCCCGCGCCATCGCCCGGGTTTTGTAGAAGCGCGCCGCCCACAGCCACTTGTCGAGACGGACCTCTTCGCTGCTTTTCTCTTTCATTGCTGCTCCTGACTCAGATCAGCGTCCGGTAATCGTCCGTGGCGCGGTGACGCTGAAAGATTTGCTCAGGACGACCCGAATCGGGATTCTTCACGCCTAAGCACTCACCGATGCCCCATCGCTTCGCCGTATCCAGAATCACTTCGCTGTCATCGATAAACAGTGCGCGCGGCGCAGAAAAGCCGGTGTGCTGTTGTACCGCCTGCCATAAACGCGGGTCTTCTTTCGGATACCCAAAGGTATGGGTGGAAAGTAATAAATCAAGGTGCGGCGCTAAACCTGTCTGCGCCAGTTTGACGTCCAGATTGAAAGGATGCGCGTTGGTCAACAGAATCGTGGACTTTCCGGCGCGACGCAGGGCCTGCAAAAAAGGCAGCGTATCGTCACGCAGCCGAATCCGGCTGCGCATCCCCCAGGTCATGGCACGGATGTCCATCGACAGCGCCTCTGCCCAGTAATCCAGACAATACCAGTTTAGCGTATGGGCGACGGCCTGATACTTTTCCGTGATGATCGCGTCGGCTGCTGCACGGGTGATGTCGCGTTGCTGGCTGAGCTGTTCAGGGACGTGCTCCAGCCAGAAGTGGCGATCGAATGCCAGATCCAGCAGCGTGCCATCCATGTCGAGCAGCACGGTATCAATCTCAGACCAGTTGAGCATTGTAGTGTCAGACCCTGTAAAAAACCGGGCGACAGGGTAGCACAGAAGGGCAGGGCTCAGAATATCGAGCGCACGCTCTGCAAAGTGCTGAGGTTATGGTTGAAACACTTGTCATAGTATTGCTGGATATCAATCATGCGCTGGCGATTACGGTGCATGCGGCGCAGCGCCAGCAGCCCGTTGATCACGCCGCAGGTCAGCAGCACCAGCAGCAGCAATACGGTACCGAGATAGCGCCACTGCGCCATAGCATCCGGTTCATTGTGCAGCATGATGTGACGTGTGCCGTTGGCATCGGTAGAAATGCCAGTAATGATGCCGCTGGCGCTGAACGGCGTATGCAGCAGCATGGCAGAAATACGTTGCAGCTCGCGCCATTGAGACGGTGGGTCAAGATCAAACAGTGACACGGTGGGCTGTGGCTGATTCACCAGCTGGCGACCCTCGTCGCTGACGATCAGGAATCCCCCTGGCGGTGGACTGTTGAGATTTTCTGCCGCACGACGGGTTTCGCGGAAAAAGAAGGTCGAGGTGGCGGTATTGACCAGATTTTCCAGCGCTTCCGCGCTCACCGGCCGCAGCAGCACATTCATGCCGTTTAGCTGACCGGAATCTGCCCGGCGCATCAGCGCTTCCCAGTCTTTGGCATTGCCCAGGTTTACCAGCGCATTTTTCAGGCGCATACAGTCCTGCGGCTGATTGCAGAGATCCTGCGTTTTCATCACCAGATCGGAAAAATCATCCAGCAGGATCATGCCTGATTTCTGAATCGCGGATGCCAGTTGGGGATTGAGTTTGGGATCGGTATTGGTTTCCGGATGCAGCTGTTTTGTGGTGGTCTCCAGCAGCGCGGCGGCTTTATCGATGATGTCCGATTGTGGCTGTGGCAAGGGCGTGGCGTTATTCCAGTAGACCGCTGAGCAGTCAAACGGCATATAGGCGTAACTGCGGTTGCTCTGGTAGTTGTCCGGCACGGAACACATGCCGGTGCCACTCACTGTGAGGTTATCGCCAATATTCAGCGGCACGCTGCTGAGCTTATCGACGCTGTTGACCTCCAGACTGTCGGTGCCTCTGGCCCAGGCCAGACTGAGCTTAATCGGCATACCAAGCGGGATCCAGGTAACCAGCATGGTCAGCACCATCAGTGAACCACAGGCCAGCACCACGTTTTTCCGCCAGCGCTGGATAGGGAAGTTTTTGACCTCATCCTGCAGCGACAGGAAACGTCCCTGACGCACTACCTGGCGGTTGAGGTAGATTTCAACATCCGTCACCTGACCGAGATCGTGTGCCACATAGGGCTGCCAGTGCGGGGGATAGGCCAGGTCAATAATCCCCAGCGTAATGTTGCTCTGCTCCTGGTTTGATTCGCTGAACAGGCCCCAGCGCTTTGGCGCGCCGCGCAGGCAGTGGATATCACGCAGTCCACGCTCACCGGGAACGCGATAGAGCAGCCACAGACTGGCCGCGATCGCTACTGCGCCCGTCAGCACCAGCCAGATCATCAGTGTGGTGGGCACTAACAGGCTGAAGAAAAAGAGTAAGAAGGCAAGGGAGATCATCACCGCTTCACGCGTGCCGTCTGGCCGCGACAGCCGATACTCTTCCGCTGTCTCTTTGCGCACCTGCAGCAGTTCAACGTTTTCCGTTTCTGCTTTGCGGATAGAGGCGTTGGTCGACACCGGGCGCATCAGTGTTGGCAGCGATTGCTGGTCGACGGCGTAATCCACCAGAGAGTGACCATTCAGTGAGATCACCAGTGGAATAGATTGGGTGCGGATTAACTCAACGTAGTTTTCGTCGGTAATGTACTGTTCCCACAGCGGCGGCAGATGAACTTCAACTTCATCCAGATAGTAGCGCCATTTATGGGGATCGTCAGTTGAGAGGCCATAGCGGGTAATGGCGCGGGTAACCGGATAGACATTGTTGCTCTGCGCCGTGAGTGTCAGACGTTCAGGCGCGCTGCGCTTATCGGTAGTCAGCGTGGTACGGGGCTGCTTTTCCAGCGCGGCGACATATTTATCGACCGCCTCACGCTCCTGGGCAGAAAGTTTGCGGCAGGGCGGACTGATGAATGGCAGCGGTTTCGCCAACGGCGGGCGATGCCGCATAGCGTACCAGAACCCAATACCTGCCAGGATTGAACAGGTCAGCACTATGGCCAGGATCATAAAGATTGTGCTCATGCTCTGCTCAATTCAGCCAAAATGCTGCCTTCACTTTAAACTTTCGCCTCCGGTTATGCTCACTATAAAAGAGGCATTCCGGAAGATTATATAACCCTGAGGAGTCAGGCACCCGATGAAATAGTGCCAACGTATATCTGACTGGCATTTGTTAAACCCTGCCTTGTCCGAATGGTAACTGGCACAGACTGGATTAAATATCGGTATTATCTGAAACTTATCGCAGCATATTGACTAATGCAAATTTAGTCTTAACTGATAACCAAAGGCTGTTATTCAATCGCTATAGTCTGTGCAACGATAACGGCACTGTGTGACTGTCGCACAATTGCCTGTGGTTAGGTATGCTAATTCGCTCAAGATAGCCGGCGCAGAATAATTTGAGGCTGATATGAAAACTCCAAAAAAACCTGACATCCTCAATATCACCGCCGTGGCACGTTCACGGTTATTCACTATTGAGTCGGTCGATCTGGCTTTCAGCAATGGGGCGCATCGCGTTTATGAGCGGATGAAGCCCTCTGAGCGTGAAGCGGTGATGATTGTGCCGATTATCGATGACCATCTGATCCTGATTCAGGAATATGCCGTCGGACTGGAAACCTACGAGCTGGGTTTTCCTAAAGGGCTGATCGATGCAGGTGAAACCGTGAATGAAGCGGCGGTGCGTGAACTCAAAGAAGAGGTGGGTTTTGGTGCCGAACAGCTCACCACGCTGGGCAAGCTCACCATGGCCCCCTCCTATTTTTCCAGCAAGATGAATATTGTGATAGCGGAAGGTCTCTACGCTGAAAAGCTGGAAGGCGATGAGCCGGAGCCGCTGATTGTCCACCGCTGGCCGCTAAGCGATATGCTGTCGCTGCTGGACGAACCCGACTTCCGCGAGGCACGCAATGTCAGTGCGCTGTTTATGGCACGCGAATGGCTGGTGAAACAGGGGCGGCTGAATTACTGAAGCCTAACGGCTGAGAAAAGAAACGCGCCTGCTACAGGCGCGTTTTTGCTTTATTCAGCAGTAACTTTTTCCTGTAAGGACGATGATCGCTTTAAGAGTGGCGCGGTCAGCAGGTAAATGACACACGCGACAAGCATTGAATTAAGCACCGGTACGCCGCGCTCAACCAGCAGACCCGTGGCTGCACCTGCGACGCTGGCGATCAGCGCGGGCCAGCCAATAAGCTGGGAGGTTGCCGGTAAGGCATCGCTGGTACGACTGAGCGCCAGCGTCTGTCGTTCAGTTTTCAGTACGTAGTAGTCAACGATCATTACGCCCAGTATCGGTGGGAAGATGACGCCCAGCAGTTCCAGAAAATCGACAAAGCGATCGAGAATCCCGAAAACTGAACAGAGTGTACCGAGCATTCCCAGCAGCAGCGTAATCATCTGATAACGTGGTTTATAGCCGGTCACGCCTTCAATCGCGTTAGCGATGCCCAGCGTGGATGAATAGAGATTCAGGTCATTAATGCGCAGGGTCGAAAAAACGACAGCCAGCAAACCCAGTGAGCTGGTGGTTTGCGTAATAATCGCGATGATATCTGAGGTCTGCAATTCTCTGGCAATAAGAATAGCTACGCCATTGACCCCATATTCGCCCGCCATAATGGTCAGCAGCGTGATGGCAAACACATCTTTGCCGTTACGTGAGAAGCGCGTCAGGTCAGGCGTCATCAGGCTGGCAAGAATTGCGCCGCCAATCACCATGGTCATCGCGGCGCTTACAGTAATGGCCTGGCTGGCGATAACCGGCGGTATGTTCTGGCCAGACTGGCCGTGGAATGCGTGCCAGAAAATCCAGCCGACCAGCGCGATGAAAAGCGGAACCGCAATGCGTGCGGTAAAGCGCAGCGCCTTAAAGCCAAAGGTAACCAGTAACGTCAACACGGTACCTGAGAGTGCGGCCGACTCTGCAAAGCTGAGTTTGCCGTTCAGGGCATAGCTCAGCGAGCGGGCAAATACCGCATTCTGAATGCCGAACCAGCCCAGCAGGCTGATTGCAACCAGCATGCCTATCAGCACTGAGCCGTGGCGGCCAAAACCACACCAGCGCGCCAGCAAGCTCCCCGGCAGTCCCTCACGCATTCCTGCATAGCCGAGCGCAAAAGTCAGCACGCCAAACAGCAGGCTGGCCAGCGTGATTGCGGTAAACGCCTCTGCCAGCGTCATGCTGTTGCCCAGAACCGCGCCGAGCATAAACTGATCCAGCGCAGTCAGCATACCCATATGCACAATAGCCACGCTCAGCAGTGAGAGTCTTCTATTTGCCGGGACAGGGCTCAGTGGATAATCATCAAATTTACTCACGACATGGTTTCCTTACCGTTTATATATAAATAACGCCTGTGCTGAGAAACCGCTCTGGCAGATAATTCTCCAGTGACTCCGCACGGCAGTAGCCTTCAAATTGTTGTAGCGAATGCACACCTGCTTTTTGATACAGCGTGGTGATGCGATTACTGACAGTTTTTACGCTGAGGTTGTAAATGCGGGCGATCTCTTTAACATTGAATCGTCTTAGCAGCAAAAAGATGACATCCAGTTCGGCTGGCGTAAAAAGTGGATGCTCAAGCTGCGTCGTCATTACAGACACTTTCTTTGAATCAATAAAGCTCAGCGTGCTAAAGTTATCTACCGGGCGTGCATTCCAGATGTAGCCGAGTAACTGCTTTCGGTTACCGAAAATAGGATATTTATCGCTAATAAATGGCATGAGGTAATTCTTGCCATACCAGTAGTGGGTTTCGATAACCGTCACACAGTCTCTTCGCACTTTTACTCGTTGATCGTGTTCAAGGAATTGATCAGCGCAATCATTCCAGCGCGTAGGGAATTCGCTATCGCTTTTACCCTCTAATAAAAAATTCGCGGGTGTACCCGTATATAACCTGGCTGCTTTATTCATATAGAGATGCCGGGATGTTGCATCTTTAAGACCCCAGGGGGTAGGTAATAGATTCACTGTTGCGACGAATGCATCAATAAACTGATCGATATTACGATATGGGCTGTCCATAGCGCCTCGCTCAAAATATTAAGATTATAATCTTTTAGCCAGATAATAACGTGCGTAGCGCTGAGCATAGCCTTCCTGTTCACCATAAACGCGATAACCCAGCTTTTCGTAGAAACCACGCGCCTGAAAACTTAGCGTATCAACTACTGACATATGGCAGCCTCGATTACGCGCTTCATCTTCTGCAGCCTGCATCAATTGACGACCTGTGCCAAGCCGTCGCCAGGCATCATCTATCCAGAGGTAATGAATATCCAGTGTGCCGCACCAGGTATGGGCTAGCAGCCCACCCTGGATATTTTGCTGATCGTCATACAGGATAACATTCAGCGTTTTCATATTGATCTCGGTAAAGCGTTCATTATGCTGCCAAAGCCGCTGAATAATATACTCTTCAGTCTTAGCGTCTTCAGTGTGGCCTATTTTAATTTCCATATATAAATGCATCCATAAATGATTCAATTAATGTGAGGGCAAGATCATCGCTGGGTTTCATTCTTATCACGAGAATATACAATGCGCAAGAGTCAATATTGCTCATGTTAACTAATGTCTTTACTATTAAACTGACTTCAGTTTTGAGTTAACACACTATTGAGTTTTTTGCTGGCATCAGGGAAAGCCAATGTGGCGATGTTTATAATAATGATAGTCTTATCTTTTTTGGCTCGAATTCTGGAGCCTTTTGTCAGATTTTCACCTTATTAGTATAAGGGTTAATTAAAATCGGTCACCTGGTGACCGATTTTTTTTGCCTTTAACAGCACTATTATTCGCACCCCTTGCATTTTTTATAATCACCTGTTTTCTCTGAAGAAAGTAGAGTAATAGGTGTACGTTAACAGGGTGTAATTTTGACGCAGAGAATGAATAGCGTAGTAGCCTAAATATTAACAGGGAGTATGGCTGATAGTTCGGAGCGGGAGATGAACATTCCCTGCAGAAACGTAGCATTAAAGTAAAATCTGTCTGAATAAAAAAGGCTGGTCACGTTAAGCGACCAGCCTCAGGGCATTTCATACTACAGATATCACATCAGAACAGCTCGTGGCTCTCGCCGTTATCCATAATCGTCGTACCCACATCATGCACCGAATATTCGGTTGGCTGGGTACCATTGATGAAGTACTCCTGACGGGTGTTGCCACCGCCATTGGCCAGCTTGCCGGTGCTGCGATCAATAGTCACTGTGACCACGCCATCCGGCGGGGTTAATGGCTGTACCGGTACACCGTCCAGCGCGCTCTTCATGTACTCATCCCATGCCGGTTGTGCACTCTTCGCACCGCCTTCATAGCCCGAAATCTGATCGGGAATGGCACCGGAGAGCGTGCTGCGGCCCAGATTGCGGCGCGCATCATCAAAACCGATCCAGACTGAAGTCACTACGCCAGGGCCGTAACCTGAGAACCAGGCGTCTTTCGAGCTGTTGGTGGTACCGGTTTTACCGCCGATATCATTACGCTTGAGGTCACGCCCGGCACGCCAGCCGGTTCCCATCCAGCCTGGTTCACCAAAGATATTACTGTTCAGCGCGCTCTTAATCAGGAAGGTGAGTGGGGTATTGATCACGTGCGGCGCATATTGCTGCTCACCCTGCTGTGCCTGCGCCGGAACCTGCTCCAGTTCAGGCTGAGGAACCGCCTGATTCTGATTGTTATTTGAGGCGGCAACGTTCTCGACGCTCTCTTCATTTAATGCCAGCGCTTTTTTGGTCTCACCGTAGATGACCGGCAGATTGCACTGTGGACAGGCGATCTTCGGTTTCTCTTCAAATACGGTGCCGCCCTGTTCGTTCTCAATTTTAGTAATGAAATAGGGATCGATCAGGAAGCCGCCATTTGCCATCACGGAGTAGCCGCGAACCACCTGTAACGGTGTGAATGAGGCCGCACCCAATGCCAGCGACTCGGTGTGCACAATATTCTGAGCCGGGAAACCAAAGCGCTGCAGATACTCTGCGGCGTAGTCCACGCCCATCGCACGCATCGCACGTACCATGACGACGTTTTTCGACTGGCCGAGTCCCTGACGCAGACGAATCGGGCCATCATACGTCGGCGGGGAGTTCTTCGGACGCCAGTCAGCACCCGCACCCGCATCCCAGCGGGAAATCGGCACATCGTTAAGGATGGAAGCGAGCGTCAGGCCGCGATCCATGGCAGCGGTATAGAGGAAAGGTTTGATGTTAGAACCGACCTGGCGCAGCGCCTGGGTCGCACGGTTAAACATGCTCTGGTTAAAGGCGAAACCGCCCACCAGCGCGCGCACCGCACCATCATTTGGATCCAGTGAGACCAGCGCCGAGTTCACATCCGGCACCTGGCCCAGCCACCAGTCGTCACCCACTTTACGCACCCAGATCTGCTGGCCAGCCTGCAGGACCTGCGTCACGCTTTTCGGCGTCGGGCCCTGCACGGTGTCAGACTTATAAGGACGTGCCCAGCGCACACCCGCCAGTGCCAGCGACACATTGCTGCCATCTTTCAGCATCACGGTCGCTTCATCACTGCGTGCTTCTGTGACCACGGCCGGATGCAACGGTCCATAGACCGGCAGCGGCTTCAGCGCCTTCTCAATCTTTGTCTGATCCCAGGCAGGTTCACCCACTTTCCACAGGACGCTGGTCGGGCCGCGATAGCCATGACGCATATCGTAAGCCATGACGTTATTGCGCACCGAGGTCTGAGCGGCTTCCTGCAGACGGCGGGTAACAGTGGTGTAGACCTTGTAACCGTCGGTATAGGCATCGTCGCCGTAGCGTTTCACCATCTCCTGACGCACCATCTCGCTGAGATAGGGGGCAGAGAAGGCAATTTCCGGACCGTGATACTTCGCCACCAGCGGCGTATTACGTGCCTCGTCATACTGCTGCTGCGTGATGTAATGCTGATCCAGCATACGCGCCAGCACCACATTGCGGCGCGACAGGGCGCGGCTCGGTGAATAAAGCGGGTTAAACGTGGACGGCGCTTTTGGCAGACCGGCAATCATCGCCATCTCACTCAGCGACAGCTGGTCAACCGGCTTACCAAAATAGACCTGAGAAGCTGCGCCGATGCCATAAGCACGGTAGCCGAGGTAGATCTTATTCAGGTAAAGCTCAAGAATTTCATCTTTGTTCAGCAACTGCTCAATGCGGATCGCCAGGAACGCTTCCTTTATTTTACGCATCAGAGTGCGTTCCGGACTCAGGAAAAAGTTACGGGCCAGCTGCTGAGTGATGGTACTGGCACCCTGTGAGGCGTGACCGGAAACCAGCGCAATGCTGGCCGCACGGAAAATACCCACCGGGTCAACACCATGGTGCTCATAGAAACGGCTGTCTTCGGTCGCAATAAACGCTTTCACCATCACAGGTGGCACTTGCTGCAGAGTCAAAGGGATACGGCGCATTTCGCCATACTGGGCGATTAAATCGCCATCGGCACTGTAAACCTGCATCGGGGTTTGCAGACGCACATCTTTCAGCGTGTTTACGTCGGGCAGCTGCGGCTCTATGTATTTGTATAAACCATAAATCGAGCCAGCTCCCAACAGGATGCAACACACTGCAAGGATCAATAAATACTTTACGAACTTCACCTGGAATTTCCCATCTCTTGTCGTTTGAGCAGTTTATAAACAACCGCGCGGTAGTATAAAGGCAAGCCAGACGCTTTGATATGTCCATCTTTCCCGAACGATAAGGAGATCGCGCGCATGGCTTTTCATACCTGGCAAATTGGGCTGGATATTCAGAATAGGCAGATTTGTGCCCTGGCCCTCCAGCCGCATCGTGATGGCTGGCAGCTACGCCACTGGTGGCAGCAGCGGCTGCCGCAAGATACGTTAAGAAACGGCGTGCTGCAATGTTCGCCTGAATTAGTGGCAGCCTTAACAGCCTGGCGTCAGCGGTTGCCGCGTCGTTACTCGCTGCGGGTCGCGCTGCCCACCCGGCTGGTACTGCAGCGTCAGCTCTCCCTGCCCGCACAGTCGCTCAATGAGCCTGCGCTGGGGCACTACGTGCAGGCGGCCGCACGTCGTCTCTTTCCGCTGGAGCCTGCTGCGCTGGCGCTGGATTATCGGGCCGATGCACAGAGCGGTCAGCTCTGCGTCACGGCGGCCCGGCTGGAGATTATAGACCAGTGGGCAGCGCCACTGCTGCAGGCGGGTTTAAAGCCGCAGGTGTTTGAACTGACTACCGAAGCGCTCAGGCGGTTAGCCCACCAGGCCGCGCTGCAGGAGGGTGAGGTACTGGTGCTGCAGCAGGATAACCGGTGGCTCTGGAGCGATGTGCATACCGCGGCTGAGAACGGCGAAGCCACTTCGCTTGCGGCACTGCAGCAGCAGTCTTTCCCCGATGCCCGTTCTGTCGCCTGGTGCTCAGCCGATAATTCTGCGCTGCCCGCTGACGCTCGCGCGTTTTCCCCCTTTGATCTGTTCCGTTATAAACAGCCGCCGTTACCGGAAAGTCCGGGTGCCTTTGCGCTGGCGGCCGGGCTGGCGATACGCGATGGAGATAAATGATGGTCGCCGTGAATCTGCTGCCGTGGCGGCAGCGCCGTCAGCAACAGCAGCGGCGACAGAGCCTTATCGTGCTGTCACTGATGCTGGGTGCTGTTCTGGTGGGAGTCATACAGCAAAGCTGGCGCATCTGTCAGGCGCGTAAGCAGGTGGCGCAGACTAGCAGGGAGCAGCAGCAGGTACTGCAAAACCTGGACGCACAACTGGCGCAGCAGAAAACGTTACTGGCGCAGCTCACGGTAGTGCAAAAACAGCAGGCGAAGCAGCGCCAGCAGTCTGTGCAACTGGCCGCATGGCATCAGTTCTGGATCGATTTACCCGCGTTACTGCCTGACACCGCCTGGCTGACCCGGCTGGAGAAGCTCGACAATCGTCTCACGCTGGAGGGGCTGGCGCAGGATATGGCGGCGGTCCAGCATTTCCGTGAGCAGTTAACCACCATCGCCCTGTTTGGCCAGGTGAGGCAGGGCAGCGTTAAGCGTCAGGCTGATAGTCATTATCGCTTTTCATTGCGGGCAGAGGTGCAGGAGATGGCTAATGAATGAGTGGTGGGATCGCTGGTGGCAGATGGCTGCACGTCCGCGTTACGTCTTGCTCGCCGCCCTCTCATCCGGCCTGTTACTGATCTCGTGGGCTTTCTGGTTGCGGCCACAGCAGCAGGCACTGATCGCTGAACAGCAGAAACTGTTGCAGTTGAACCGTATCCTGCAGCAACGCCAGCAGCAGTGGGGTCAGAACCCGGATATTGCGCAGTTGCAAGGGCAGCTGGAGTCGATGCAGATTGCCAGGCCTGCACCGGGCGCATCGGGCCGGGCAGTGGAAGCGATGCTGGCGACACGACGTTATCAGCTGGAAGAGTGGCAGCCGGATTCTCCTTCACGCACGCTGACCCTGCATCTGCAGTGGCCGGCGTTTCAGTCACTTTTTGCCGAGCTTGCCGATGCTTCCCTGGCGTTTCCGGTGCATTTTCAGCTGCTGGCGCAGCCGCAGCATCTGGTGGCTCAACTCTGGCTGGAGCCTGACGATGCGCCTTAGCCTGCTGATTTTACTGCTGTGCTGTGGCGGTGTGCTGGCGCGTGATCCGTTCCGGCCTGTTGCCGATGCAGCTTGTGAGGCGCTCATGGAACCGCTTACCGGCTGGCGTCTGCAGGGGATCATTGGCCGTGAGACGCATTTTCATGCCTGGCTGCTGAACCCGAAGGGAGAGAGCATCGCGGTCCGCACAGGTAAACCGTTTCCCCTGTCGCCCTGGCAACTCGCTGATATGACCCGCCGCAGTCTCTCCTTAGCGGTACCGAATAGCTGCACAGCACAACAGACTTCGTTTTACTTAAAAGGACGTTCGCATGAAAAGGATAGCCACTCTGCTGCTCATAAGCTGCCTGCTGCCGGTCTACGCCGCTGATGACGAGCCTCTCAGCCTGACATTTGATAACGCGCCGGTAGCGCGCATTTTGCAGGCGCTGGCTGACTATCAGCAGATTAACCTGATGATTGCACCAGAAGTTGAAGGGGCGTTATCGCTGCGGCTTGATAACCTGCCGTGGCATCAGGCGCTGGATCTGGTGGCGCGCATGGCCAAGCTGACGCTGATAGAACAGGATAATGTCCTGCTGGTCTATCCTGAAAGCTGGCAACAGGAACAGCAGAAGACGCGACAGGCTGAGCAGCAGGCCCGATTGCAGCGTGAGCCTTTGCAACAGCGCGCCGTGATATTGCGTTACGCCAGTGCCAGCGAGGTGCATGCCAGTCTGGTGAGTGAACGGCAGTCGCTGATGAGTGAGCGCGGTAGCGTAACGGTCGACAAACGCACCAACGCCCTGTTACTGCGCGATACGGCGGCAGCGTTGAAAGAGACGGAACGCTGGATACGGGCGCTGGACCTGCCACTGGAGCAGATCGAGCTATCGGCGCATATCGTCACAATCAGCGAAGAGCATCTGCAGGAGCTGGGTGTGAAGTGGGGATTGCAGGCCGGTGACGCCGCCGTGACTGACATCCTGCATCATCCACGGCTGGATATTCCGCTGGCGGTCAGTTCGCCCGGCATCAGCATGGGTATGGCGCTGGCGCGCATCGGCGGCCAACTTCTGGATCTGGAATTAAGTGCGCTGGAGCAGGAAAACCAGATTGAAATCATCGCCAGTCCACGCCTCTTTACCTCACATCAGCAGACCGCGTCGATTAAGCAGGGTACGGAGATACCTTATGAAGTGTCGGCGGGAAACAGTGGAGCTACCAGTATTGAGTTCAAAGAAGCGGTGCTGGGCATGGAGGTAACACCGACGATTTCCGGGAATGGCCGCATCCAGCTGAAGATCCATCTCAGTCAGAACATGCCGGGTCGCAGCATCAGAACCGGCGACAGCGACATATTATCCATTGATAAACAGGAAATTGAGACGCAGGTCACGGTCAGTGACGGGCAAACACTGGCGTTAGGGGGTATCTTTCAGCAGCAGCGCAGTCATGGAGAAAATAAGGTGCCGCTGCTGGGAAATGTGCCGCTGATTGGCGGGTTGTTTCGTCAGCAATCTGAACAGCGCAAAAAAAGAGAGCTGGTGATCTTCATAACGCCGCGATTGGTCAGGGAAGCAGCGCTTACGGCGGGATAAAACGGAAAATGCGTTCCTTAAGGCCATCTGCGTTGACGCAGGAGAGGAATTAGCTTACAAGGTTTAGCGATTTTCAATACGGTGTAACCGTCTATGCAGGGTAAATCCCGGCAAACAGATCAGAAAACTCCTCTGTAAGCAGCGTTGTAAAGACGCAGCGCTGGCGCGTTACAGTTTCGCGAACACAGGCCAATTCAGAAATGGATGTGCTGAAGGCAATATAATCGGTTGCCAAACAGCCTTGAGTGTTGAGATAATTTTTCATCTGACTCTTGCTAACGCTCATGAGGTCTCAGTTCCTGTCCCGCCAGCAAATGCTGAACGCGGGGTATCATTAACGAATTCTTAGTAATACCGACAAAATGGCAGAGAAACGCAATATCTTTCTGGTTGGGCCGATGGGTGCCGGCAAAAGCACTATTGGCCGTCAGTTGGCTCAGCAACTCAACATGGAGTTCTTCGATTCCGATCAGGAAATTGAGCGACGCACCGGAGCGGATGTGGGCTGGGTTTTTGATGTCGAAGGCGAAGCTGGCTTTCGCGATCGCGAAGAAAAAATCATTAACGAACTGACCGAGAAGCAAGGCATCGTCCTGGCGACAGGCGGTGGTTCCGTCAAATCCCGGGAAACGCGTAATCGTCTCTCCGCCCGCGGTGTTGTGGTTTATCTTGAAACCACCATCGAAAAGCAACTGGCGCGCACCCAACGTGACAAAAAACGTCCGTTGCTGCAGGTGGATTCACCGCCGCGCGAAGTGCTTGAAGCGCTGGCTGGCGAACGCAACCCGCTCTACGAAGAGATCGCCGATGTAACCATTCGCACAGATGATCAGAGTGCGAAAGTGGTGGCGAATCAGATTATCCACATGTTGGAAAAAAGTTGATCCAACGTTCGAAGGCTTTTTAACAGGTATCGGGCATCATGGAGAAGATCACCGTCTCACTGGGGGAACGCAGTTACCCCATCACTATTGCCGCCGGACTGTTTAACGATCCGGCTTCTTTTTGGCCGCTGACCGCGGGCGAAAACGCCATGGTGGTGACAAACCAGACGCTGGCTCCGCTCTATCTTGACCAGCTGACAGCATGTCTGACGGCGGCAGGTGTAAAAGTGGATCAGGTGATCTTACCCGACGGCGAGCAATATAAGACGCTGGCCGTGATGGATCAGGTTTTTACCGCACTCCTGCAAAAGCCGCACGGTCGTGATACGACGCTTGTCGCCTTAGGCGGCGGCGTCATTGGCGATCTTACCGGTTTTGCTGCGGCCAGTTATCAGCGTGGCGTACGCTTTATTCAGGTACCGACCACCTTACTGTCGCAGGTTGATTCTTCGGTTGGCGGCAAAACGGCCGTTAACCATCCGCTGGGCAAAAACATGATCGGCGCATTTTATCAACCCGCGTCGGTGGTGATTGATACGGCCTGTCTGAAGACGCTGCCTGCGCGTGAACTGGCGTCTGGCTTAGCGGAAGTCATTAAGTACGGCATTATCCTCGACGGTGCGTTTTTCCAGTGGCTGGAGCAGAATCTTGATTCGCTGCTGGCGCTGGATGAACAGGCGCTGGCGTACTGCATTCGTCGCTGTTGTGAACTGAAGGCTGAGGTCGTGGCGGCCGATGAGCGTGAAAACGGTCAGCGGGCGTTGCTTAACCTGGGCCATACTTTTGGTCATGCGATTGAAGCACACATGGGCTACGGCAACTGGCTACACGGTGAAGCGATTGCTGCGGGCATGGTGATGGCAGCACGTACGGCTGAACGTCTGGGACAGTTCCAGCCGCAGGAGACCGACCGCATTATTGCCCTGTTCCAGCGTGCCGGTTTGCCGGTGCATGGGCCGCAGGCGATGAGTGCAGAGATGTATCTGCCGCACATGATGCGCGATAAAAAAGTTCTGGCGGGCGAACTGCGGCTGATACTCCCGCTGTCGATTGGCCGCTCTGAAGTGCGTGGTGGCGTGGCACATGATATGGTGCTGGCTGCAATTAACGATTGTCAGCAACCCTGAGATTAAGCAGTTGAGTGGTGACGCGGCGCGCAGGGTGCGCAGTGCGGAATGCCGCTTTACGGAGGAGCCAAAATGGATGAGTTTAAACCGGAAGACGAGTTAAAGCCTGACGCCAGCGACCGCCGTCCCTCGCGCCCTCGTAAGTCCTCTACTGCGGCCAAAACACCGGTTTCGCGCCAGCGTATCATGATGGGCGTCGGAATCCTGGTTCTGCTGTTACTGGTGCTGGGGATCGGTTCGGCGCTGAATGGCCCGGATGAGAAAAAACCGGCCACGGCGGGCACAACCCCTGCCGCCAATGGCGGTTCCGGCAGCGAAAAGAATATTGACCTGGGCGGCTCCTCTTCCCTGTCCGGTGGGCAGACGCCTCCATCAGATGCGCAGACTACCCCCGCCACCAGCGGTGATGCTGCCTCTAATCCGCAGCGCGATATCTCAATGCCGCCTGTGGCTTCAACGCCTACGCAGGCCGCACCGGTTGATGCGCCCGCGAATCAGCAGCGTGTCACACTGCCCGGCGATCTGAACAGCGCGCTGACTAATCAGCAGCAGCAGGTTGACAGTGCCGCGATGGGCACGCAGAGCGGCAGTTCACTGCCAACGGCGCCAGCAACGGTCAGCGGCAATGCCGGAACGGCTGCCAATCCTGTCACCGCACCTTCAGTCCGTCAGACACCGAACAAATCAAATACGGCTGCTCGTTCGGCGCACGATTCATCGCATAAAACAGCGTCGAAGCCTGTAACCCGTGACAGCAAAACGCATACCACGCCAGCGCGTACGCCAGTGAGTTCCGCGGCAGCGGGCAGCAGTTCAGCCAGCAAATCACTGCCAGGTGGAAGTTATACTCTGCAGCTGAGCGGTGCGTCGAAGCCGGAAAGCCTGAATGCCTGGGCTAAGCAACAGAATCTGAGTGGCTATCACGTCTACAAAACCACCCGTAACGGTCAGTCGTGGTACGTGCTGGTGAGTGGCTCCTATGCCACACCGGCCGATGCCAAACGCGCTGTAGCATCGCTGCCTGCAGACGTGCGTGCGAAGAACCCATGGGTAAAACCCGTCAGCCAGGTGAAGAAAGAAGCCAGCCAATAGCGGATGTGGGGCCAGGCTCTGGCCCCGTTTTAAGCGCAGATCTGCTGTCGGTCCAGCCACAGCCTCACAATAAGATGTAATAACCACGACAGCATGAAAAAAAATCGCGCTTTCCTGAAATGGGCAGGGGGAAAATTTCCCTTAGTAGAAGAGATCCATCGTCATCTGCCGCAAGGCGACTGTCTGGTCGAGCCATTTGTTGGCGCGGGCTCGGTGTTTCTGAACACTGAATTTGATCGCTACCATCTGGCTGATATCAACAGTGACCTGATTAATCTCTATAACACTGTCAAAACGCGCACGGCGGATTTCATCCGTGACGCGCAGCTGCTGTTTACGCCCGAAGGTAACAACGAGATCTGTTATTACCAGCGGCGCACCGAATTTAATACCAGCACCGACGCCTACCAGCGCGCGCTGTTATTTCTCTATCTGAACCGTCACTGTTACAACGGCCTCTGCCGCTATAACCTGCGTGGTGAGTTCAACGTGCCGTTTGGCCGCTATCGCAAACCCTACTTTCCGGAAGCCGAACTGTTATGGTTTGCCGAGCGAGCGCAAAAAGCGACGTTTGTCTGTGAATCGTACGATGTTACCCTGACCAGTGCCGGTAAAGGCTCAGTGGTCTATTGCGATCCGCCTTATGCACCACTGTCGGCAACGGCCAATTTTACGGCTTATCACACCAACAGCTTCAGCCTGCGTGAGCAGGAGAATCTGGCGGCGTTAGCGGCACAGCTGGCTGCGTCGGAGCACCGGATTCCGGTACTGATTTCTAACCACGACACTGCACTGACGCGTTTATGGTATCAGGATGCAGTGTTACATGTGGTCAAAGCCCGGCGTTCTATCAGCCGGAGCATAGCCGGTCGCACCAAGGTCGACGAACTACTGGCACTTTATCGCTAGTCTGTTTCGTCCGCGACCAACGCATTACGCCAGCCTGAGTGCTGGCGCACAACAGTGGGAGAATCGGATGAAACAATATTTGCTGGCCCCTTCAATCCTGTCGGCGGACTTTGCCCGGCTGGGCGAAGACACAGCCAAAGCGCTGGCGGCCGGAGGTGACGTGGTTCACTTCGACGTAATGGACAACCACTACGTCCCTAATCTCACCATGGGTCCGATGGTGCTGAAAGCACTGCGCGACTATGGCATCACTGCGCCTATCGATGTGCACCTGATGGTGAAGCCGGTGGATGCGCTGATCCCGGAGTTTGCCAAAGCCGGTGCCACCTATATTACCTTCCATCCCGAAGCCAGCGAACACGTTGACCGCACCCTGCAACTGATTAAAGAGCATGGCTGTAAAGCGGGTATGGTGTTTAATCCGGCGACCCCGCTGAGCTACCTCGATTACGTCATGGATAAGCTGGATATCATTCTGCTGATGTCCGTAAACCCTGGTTTTGGCGGTCAGTCATTTATTCCCGGTACCCTGGATAAACTGCGTGAAGCGCGCAGACGTATCGATCAGAGCGGCTATAACATTCGTCTCGAAGTGGATGGCGGCGTGAAGATCGACAATATCCGCGAGATTGCGGCTGCCGGTGCCGACATGTTTGTCGCGGGTTCTGCCATTTTCGGACATCCTGACTATAAAAAAGTGATCGACGATATGCGCAACGAACTGGAGAAAGCCAATGGCTCATTTCACTGATATTCGTGCGCTGGCGTTTGATCTCGATGGCACGCTGGTGGATAGCGCGCCAGGCCTTGCCGATGCGATCGACCGCACGCTGAACGATCTTCGCCTGCCACGGGCGGGCCTTGAGCGTGTCTCAACCTGGATTGGCAATGGTGCCGATATCATGATGGCCCGCGCGCTGACCTTCGCGCTGGGCCGTGAGCCGCAGCCGGAAGAGCAGCGCGATGCACGCGCGCTGTTTGACCGCCACTACGCCGACACCGTGGATGCGGGCAGCACACTGTTCCCACAGGTGAAGCAGACGCTGGATGCCCTAAAATCTTCCGGGCTGCCGATGGCGATTGTGACCAACAAGCCGACGCCGTTTGTGGCACCGCTGCTTGAATCGCTTGGCATTGCCGATGCGTTTTCGCTGATTATCGGTGGTGATGATGTGCCGGTTAAAAAACCGCACCCTGCAGCGATCTTTATGGTGCTGGGCACCTTCGGCGTATTGCCGAACGAGTTGCTGTTTGTTGGCGACTCTCGCAATGATATCCAGGCGGCGCAGGCGGCGGGCGTGCCCAATGTGGCCATGACCTATGGCTATAACTATGGCGAGCCGATTGCCACCAGCCAGCCCGATTTAACCCTCGACTCTTTCGACGAACTTTTGCCCACACTGGGGCTGTAAATATCAGGACTCAAGTATGAAACCCATCGTTTTCAGCGGCGCACAGCCGTCCGGCGAACTGACCATTGGCAACTATATGGGAGCGCTGCGTCAGTGGGTGCAGATGCAGGATGATTTCCACTGCATTTACTGCATTGTTGATCTGCACGCGATCACTGTGCGTCAGGATCCTGCTGCATTGCGTAAAGCGACGCTGGATACGCTGGCACTCTATCTGGCTTGTGGTATCGACCCGCAAAAAAGCACCATCTTTGTTCAGTCGCATGTGCCAGAGCACACGCAGCTGAGCTGGATCCTGAACTGCTACGCCTATTTCGGTGAACTGAGCCGTATGACGCAGTTCAAGGACAAATCAGCGCGTTACGAAGAGAACATCAACGCCGGGCTGTTCGACTACCCGGTTCTGATGGCGGCAGACATTCTGCTCTATCAGACCAATCAGGTGCCAGTCGGTGAAGATCAGAAGCAGCATCTGGAGCTGAGCCGTGATATCGCGCATCGTTTCAATGCGATCTATGGCGACATCTTCAAGGTGCCGGAGCCGTTCATTCCGAAGTCTGGCGCGCGCGTGATGTCGCTGCTGGAACCGACCAAAAAAATGTCCAAGTCTGACGACAACCGCAACAACGTGATCGGCCTGCTGGAAGATCCGAAAGCGGTGGTGAAGAAGATTAAACGCGCCGTTACTGACTCTGAAGAGCCGCCAGTGGTGCGCTACGACGTGAAAGAGAAGGCGGGCGTCTCTAACCTGCTGGATATTCTGTCAGGCGTGACCGGTAAAACCATCGCCGAGCTGGAGCAGGAGTTCGAAGGCAAGATGTATGGCCACCTTAAAGGTGCAGTAGCTGATGCCGTGTCAGGCATGCTCTCCGAGCTGCAGGAGCGTTATTACAGCTTCCGCAACGATGAAGCGCTGCTGGAGCAGGTGATGCGTGATGGCGCGGCGAAAGCACGCGCACAGGCGCAGGAAACGCTGAAGAAGGTTTACGAAGCGGTAGGCTTTGTCGCGATGCCGTAATGGCTGAGCAGAAAAACAGGACGGCGGGCATCATGTCCGCCGTTTTTTTACTTGCCGATTCAGAACCAGCGCAGGCTGTCACGCAGACTCACCACGCTGCCGATGATCATCAGGCTGGGACTGTTCACCTGACCGGCTAACGCCTCCAGCTCGTTCAGCGTCCCGGTGACCACGCGCTGACGCGTGCTGGTGCCGTTTTCCACCAGTGCCACAGGCATATCACTGCGCATCCCGTTTTTTATCAGCTGCTGCTGAATCTCTCCGGCCTGGGCCAGCCCCATATAAAAGACCAGTGTCTGCTGCTCTGCCGCCAGCGTCTGCCAGGCGAGCGTACCGGATTTCTGCAGATGGCCGGTAACCAGCCTGACGCTCTGCGCATGATCGCGATGGGTCAGGGGAATGCCACTGTAGGCCGCACAGCCTGATGCCGCGGTGATGCCCGGCACCACGCTAAACGGAATCTTCAGCTGTGCCAGCGCTTCCAGCTCTTCACCGCCGCGACCAAAGATAAAGGGATCGCCGCCTTTCAGGCGCACCACACGTTTGCCGCGCAGCGCCTGTTCGCAGAGCAGCTGGTTGATCGCATCCTGCGGTACGCAGTGATATCCGGCGCGTTTCCCGACAAAAATGCGTTCGGCATCGCGGCGCACCAGATTCAGGATCTCATCGGAAACCAGCCGGTCATAGACGATGACGTCCGCCTGCTGCATCAGCTGCAGGCCTTTGAGTGTGAGCAATCCGGCATCGCCCGGACCGGCACCGACCAGCGCCACTTCACCCTGACTGGCGATATCTGCGCTAAAAAGCGCGTCGGTAATCTGATCCGCGCGTTCACTGTCGCCGTTAGCCAGTGTCTGGGCCAGCCGCTCGCTGTGAAAGAAGCGCTCCCAGAAATGGCGTCGGGCATTGAGTGAGCCGAACTGCTTTTTCACCCGATCGCGCAGGGTTCCCGCCCGCTGTGCCAGCTGGCCCAGATGTTGCGGCAGCATCGCCTCCAGTTTCTCCCTCAGCAGCCGCGCCAGCACCGGCGCGCGTCCCCCGGAAGAGACGGCGACCATCAGCGGCGAGCGGTCGATGATCGACGGCATAATGGCGCTGGCCTGCTGTGGTGCATCTACCAGATTGCAGAAGATCTGCTGCTTTTCAGCTGCCTCTGCCACCTGCTGATTGACCACGTCATCGCTTGTCGCGGCGACCACCAGCCAGCAGCCGGTCAGCCACGCTGGATCGAAATGCCCTGGCAGCAGGGTGACGGCTTTCTGCTGTGCCCATTGCAGGAAGGCAGGGGAGAAATCAGGGGCACCGACCCAAAGATCGGCACCAGCCTCCAGCAGCAGACGCGCTTTTCGCTCCGCCACATCACCCGCGCCGACCAGCAGGCAGCGACGGCCCTGCAGGCGGCAGAACAAGGGAAAGTAGTCCATCAGAGATCCTTAAAAAGCCCGCGGAGGCGGGCTGTTGACAGGCGTTACAGGCAGACTTCAACCTGTCCGGCATTGACCCGCACCGGCCAGGCCGCCACGGAGCGGGTTTCATCCTCCATGCAGTAGCCATCGCTAAGGCGAAAATGCTGTTTCTTCAGCGGGCTGGCCACCCACAGCGCATCCTGATGTTCGGCGATAATGCCGCGTGACAGCACGCTGGCATCGGCAAACGGGTCGATATTGCTGATGGCATAAAGCTGCTCATCGTCGCGCGGGCGGAAGATAGCCACCTGCTGACCTTTGACCAGCGCGCAGACGCCGGTGGCGGGCAGGATCTGCGTCAGCGGGCACACCGGATTCCACTGGCTCATGATTCGGTCTCCTCAATCAGGGTTACGGCAATACGTTCTTCAGGGCGTGCCGGACGATGCTGGTCGCGCTCTGCCACCCGCTGCACTGCAGGGTCGCGCTGCGGCGAGTTGATAAAGTGGGCAAAGCGCGTCAGCTGGCTTTCATCTTCCAGCGTCGCCTGCCATTCACAGCGAACACTGGCGCGCAGCGCGGTCAGTTGCTGCTCCATCTGGCTGTTGATGCCGAGTTTGTCATCCACGATCACGCTACGCAGATAATCGATGCCGCCCTCCAGACTCTCCAGCCACAGTGAGGTGCGCTGCAGGCGGTCGGCGGTGCGGATATAGAACATCATGAAGCGGTCGAGATAGCTGACCAGCGTCTGCTGATCGAGATCTGCCGCCAGCAAATCGCCATGACGCGGTTTCATGCCGCCGTTGCCGCAGACGTAGAGGTTCCAGCCTTTTTCAGTGGCGATAATGCCGACATCTTTGCCCTGAGCTTCTGCGCATTCACGGGTGCAGCCGGAGACACCAAACTTCATTTTGTGCGGTGTGCGGATGCCTTTATAGCGGTTCTCCAGCATGACGCCGAAGCCGAGGCTGTCGCCCACGCCGTAACGGCACCAGGCGCTGCCGACGCAGGTTTTCGCCATACGCAGCGCTTTAGCGTAGGCCTGACCGGTTTCAAATCCGGCCTCGATCAGCTGCGACCAGATAGCGGGCAGATCGTCTTTCTGCGCGCCAAACAAGCCGATGCGCTGCGAGCCGGTGATTTTGGTATAGAGCTGATAGCGTTCGGCGATCTCGCCAATCACTTTCAGTCCGTGCGGCGTGATTTCACCGCCGGGCGAGCGCGGGATCACCGAATAGGTGCCATCTTTCTGGATATTACCCAGATAGAGGTCGTTGCTGTCCTGCAACGGCGCGTGCTGCGGCTTGAGTACGTATTCGTTCCAGCAGGAGGCGAGCAGGGAGCCCACCGCAGGCTTGCATATTTCACAACCGTAACCCTGACCATAGCGGGCCAGCAGCTCATCAAAGGTTTTAATCTCTTCCACCTGAATCAGGTGATACAGCTCCTGGCGTGACCAGGCGAAGTGGGCACAAAGATGGTTATTGACCTCGATGCCCTGACGGCTGAGTTCGCTGTTCAGTACCTGAGTAATCAGCGGAATACAGCCGCCGCAGCCTGTACCGGCTCGGGTGCTGCTTTTCAGCGCGGCGACGGTGTGACAGCCACCCTGAACCGCTTTGATGATGTCGCCTTTGCTGACGTCGAAGCAGGAGCAGATTTGCGCGCTGTCAGGCAGGGAATCGACGCCGATAGCCGGTTTATTTCCGCTGCCCGCAGGCAGAATCAGCGCTTCCGGGTTATCCGGCAGCGGAATACCATTCAGCACTAGTTGCAGCAGGTTGCCATAGTCGCTGGTGTCTCCCACCAGCACCGCACCCAGCAGGGTTTTCTGATCTTCGCTGATAATCAGGCGTTTGTAGACCGATTTGCTTTCATCCAGCCAGACCACGCTGCGAGCGCCTGGCGTGGTGCCACGCGCATCGCCAATACCGCCAACATCGACACCCAGCAGCTTGAGTCTGGCGCTCATGTCCGCGCCGGTAAACGTATTGTCACGGCCCAGCAGATGGTCGCTGGCGACCTGCGCCATTTTGTAACCCGGTGCCACCAGGCCATAGACGCGATTCTGCCAGGCGGCACACTCACCGATGGCGTAAATGGCGGGATCGCTGGTGCGGCACTGGTCATCAATGGCGATCCCGCCGCGCGGACCCAGGGTCAATCCACACTGTTTTGCCAGTTTATCCTGCGGGCGAATGCCGGTGGAGAAGACAATGAAATCGACTTCCAGCGCACTGCCGTCGGCGAACTGCAGCGTTTTACCGCCGTGCTCATGATGCACTATCTGCTGGGTGTTTTTTCCGGTGTGGACCCGCACGCCCATCTGCTCAATCTTGCGACGCAGCTGTTCCCCGCCTTGCTGATCGAGCTGTTCTGCCATCAGTACTGGCGCAAATTCAATAACGTGGGTTTCAATACCCAGATTTTTCAGCGCGCCCGCCGCCTCCAGTCCCAGCAGGCCGCCGCCAATGACCGCACCGCGTTTGCTGCGGCGCGAGCAGGCTTCGATAGCGTTGAGATCTTCGATGGTGCGGTAGACAAAGCAGTCGCTGCCTTCGGCACCGTTAATCGGCGGGATCCACGGATAAGAGCCGGTGGCAAAAATCAGCGTATCGTAGTAAACCGCGCGACCGGTGCTGGAGTGGATGAGCTTCTCATCACGGTTAATGGTGATGGCGCGTTCGCCCAGCAGCAGATTGACCTGATGTTTGTCGTAATAGCCTTCACGAACCAGCGACAGCTCTTCGGCGGTGTGATGGGAGAAGTAAGCGGACAGGTGGACACGGTCGTAGGCGACGCGGGGTTCTTCACAAAAGACGGTCAGCGAAAACTGGTCGGGTTCCGCTTTCTCAAGTAACTCTTCTATGAAGCGGTGGCCGACCATGCCGTTACCGATAACGACGACATTGTGCTTGCTCATTTTTGCCTCAAATTTACGATATCTGCGGCTACAATAGCGCGCCCTATCTGACGCTTATTGATATGTATCAACCACAACGCCATATACCCATTAAGAGGTATATGTTTGATTTTAATTGGGTTTATCTGGCGCAGCTAACCTGCTGAATATCCTGCATTGCTGATGAGGGTATGAATCGTGTTAGTTTTAACCACACCGGTTTTTCGGATAAGGAATCAGCCATGCTGTCACCTAAGTGGATCAATAATGTGCGTCTGCCCTGGCGGGAAGGATTGTGGCAAATCGAAATCGCCGACGGAAAAATAGCCCGCATCTCAGCCCAGCCGCAGCAGCCTTCTCCGGTGGAGCAATCGCTGGACGGCGAAGGCGGCTTAGCCTGCGCACCCTTCATTGAGCCACATATTCATCTGGATACCACCCAGACGGCGGGCGAACCGGCGTGGAACCAGTCCGGTACGCTGTTTGAAGGAATTGAGCGCTGGGCCGAGCGCAAGGCGCTGCTCAGCCACGAAGATGTGAAGCAGCGGGCGTTGCAGACGCTGAAGTGGCAGATCGCCAACGGCATTCAGTTTGTGCGCACCCATGTTGACGTGTCAGACCCCTCACTGACGGCGCTGAAAGCGATGCTGGAGCTGAAAGCAGAGATGGCACCGTGGATCACGATTCAGATAGTGGCATTTCCTCAGGAGGGCATTCTCTCTTATCCCAACGGCGAAGCGCTGCTGGAAGAGGCGTTGCGACTGGGCGCGGATGTTGTCGGTGCCATTCCTCACTACGAATTCACCCGCGAGTATGGCGTTGAGTCGCTGCATAAAACCTTTGCGCTGGCTAACCGCTATGACCGGCTGATCGATGTTCACTGCGATGAGATCGATGATGAACAGTCGCGCTTTGTGGAAACCGTGGCGGCGCTGGCCCATCGCGACGGCAACGGCGCACGCGTGACGGCCAGTCATACCACCGCGATGCACTCTTACAATGGCGCGTACGCCTCACGACTGTTCCGGCTGCTGAAGCTGTCGGGCATTAACTTTGTCGCCAATCCGCTGGTCAATATTCACCTGCAGGGCCGCTTTGACACCTATCCCAAGCGGCGCGGCATTACGCGGGTGAAAGAGATGCTGGAGGCGGAGATTAACGTCTGCTTCGGCCATGACGATGTGTTTGATCCCTGGTATCCGCTGGGCACCGCTAACATGCTGCAGGTGCTGCATATGGGATTACATGTCTGTCAGCTGATGGGCTATGAGCAGATTGATGCAGGTCTGGATCTGATTACGCACAATAGTGCAAAGACGATGCAGCTTGCAGGCTATGGCATTCAGAGCGGCAACGAGGCCAGTCTGATTATACTGCCAGCAGAGAGCGGTTTTGATGCGGTAAGAAGGCAGGTCCCGGTGCGCTATTCACTGCGTCGCGGTGTGGTCGTGGCGGAGACGAAGCCTGCAGAAAGCGAGATTTACTGGCGGGAACGGGAGCGCGTAGACTTCCGGCGTTAACGAGCAGGGCGGCAATCACTCGCCGCCCTGAAGGATTAATGCGTGACGTGACCGTGAGTACGATGACGGCTGACAAAGCCGAGCAGCGCACACATGACAAATACCACGGCGTAAAGCGCGTTGGCGGTCGCCAGTGCGGTATGCACACCACTTTTCTCAACGATAGGTGCCGTCACCACAAAGGTCAGCATGGTGCCGACGGTGCCGCAGGTCAGAATGAAGTTCACCAGCTTCGGTGAGGCGACTTTGGTCTGCAGCGAACCCAGGGTGATGATGGTGGTGTAGATCGCACTGGAGCTGAAGCCCAGAATCATGATGATCCATTTCAGCATGCCGGCATCGCTGCTGCTGACGAACCAGTACATCAGCACCGTAGCCAGACCCGCCAGCACCATCAGAATACGTTGCAGGTCGAAGAAGCGCAGCAGGAAGCTGAAGGCCCACATGCCGACCATATACGCCGTCCAGAAGCTGCCCACCAGCTGTCCGGCATCATTGATGTTCATGCCCATGACTTTGGTGGCATATTCCGGCACCCAGGAGATGAAGCCGAGCTGGCCGAGAATGTAGCAGAGTGCCGCGACAGCCAGCAGCAGCACGCCCACACCCCATTTCTCTTTCTCAACGGTCGGGCTGTTTTCAGGCTTGCGCAGCACCGGAAACTCCACACACAGCGTCATGATGAAGATCGCGACGTAGATGAAGCCGATGCAGACATAGACCCAGTACCACGGCAACTGACGCGCCAGCAGAATGCCAGCCAGCACCGGAAACAGCGTGCCCGCCATGCTAAAGAAGGAGTCGGTAAACAGCAGCCGTGAACCGCGCTGACGGCCTTCATACATGTGGGTAATCAGGAAGGTGCCGATCGACATGGTGATGCCGCTGACTACGCCCAGCACAAACATACAGAGCGAGAAGATGGTCAGATCGCGGCTGGTCATTAATCCGATGATCGCCAGGACCATCAGGACGAAGCCGAAAATCAGCTGGCGCTTCAGTGGCACAATCACCATCAGCCAGGCGTTCAGGAAGACCGCCGCCAGGATGCCGCTGTTGAGGAAGGTGAAGGTATTACTCATGCTGGAGATGGGAATCTGGAAATCTTTCGCGATATCGCCCATTACCATGCCGGTAACGATCACCAGCGCGCCGGTCAGCGCGTAGGAGAAGAAGCTTATCCAGGTAAGGCCAATACGATTACGGTTTGTCATGTTCTGAACCTGTTGAGAACCGGGTGCCAAAAAGTGTCAGAAAGTGTAAACGGAACTGTGATCTTAATAAACAAGCAGTGAAACTACAGATCTATATTTCATGTGTTGTGTGATTTTAATCACGCAATTAGGGTTGTTTAACGTTTGCTCAGCGCATTTGCCGTAACAGCGTAAATATAAGTAAAACGCTGGCTCATAGAATCGAGTCTCTCTACAATCAATCACGTTTTTGTGCCCGCTCTCCCAGGTAAGGAATCTTTCATGTTTAAACGTACTTTAACAGCGGCCATCACCTTGTTAGCGCTCTCTACCGTTTCCGCCCAGGCGCTGGCTGCAAAAGGTGACACCCACGTTCTGCTCACCACCTCCGCCGGCAATATCGAACTCGAACTGAATAACCAGAAAGCGCCGGTTTCTGTGAAAAACTTCGTTGATTACGTCAACAACGGTTTTTACAACAACACCATTTTTCATCGCGTGATCCCCGGCTTTATGGTGCAGGGTGGTGGCTTCACCACGGATATGCAGCAGAAGCAGACCAACGCGCCAATTAAAAACGAAGCTGACAATGGACTGCGTAATCTGCGCGGTACCATCTCTATGGCGCGTACCGCCGATAAAGACAGTGCCACCAGCCAGTTCTTTCTCAACGTCGCGGATAATGCCTTCCTCGACCACGGCCAGCGAGACTTCGGCTATGCCGTATTTGGTAAGATTGTGAAAGGTCAGGATGTGGTTGAAAAAATTTCTCAGGTTCCGACCAAAGATGTGGGTCCGTACCAGAATGTGCCGTCCAAACCGATAGTTATCCTCTCCGCCAAAGTCCTGCCTTAACGATTTTTGTCGCCATCTGCGGATGGCGATCGCCTGCCGCTTCCGGCAAAGCCAGAATTTGCTCTTATACTTAGGGCAAAAACCTGAGCAGGAGGCGGTATGGCGAACAAACTCACCGAAAAACAGAAGGTCACACTGTGGCAACAGCGGCGTAGCGCCAGTTATCAGGCCAGTTGTAAGCTGGAAGGCTTCGCGCTGAATGAAACCAGCCTGAACAGTGAAGATGCGGCTGCACGCCTGGCCTCACTGAGGAGGCAATATGGACTCTAATACCGCAGTGACCCAGGATCCTTACCTGTGGCAGCATGACATGGTGCTGAAAAATCTGGTCGATATTCATGATGCCGCCCAACTGCGCAAGGCGGAGCTGAGCTTCAGTGCAGCGCGTGCCGCCACGCTGGAGCTGGGACCGCGTAATCCCGGATTGCCTTACCTGCGCCAGATCCACCGCACGCTGTTCCAGGACGTTTACAGCTGGGCCGGCGAACTGCGCACCATCGATATCTGGCGTGATGAAACGCCGTTCTGCCATTTTGAATATATCGAAAAGGAAGGCAATGCGCTGATGGCCGCGCTGGAAGAGGAGAAAGGACTCGCTGAGCTGCCGCGTGACGCGTTTATCCAGCGCATCGCCCATTACTATTGCGAAATCAATATGCTGCATCCTTTCCGTCATGGAAATGGCCGGGCACAGCGCATTTTCTTTGAACAGCTGGCGTTGCATGCCGGTTATCTGCTGTCGTGGGAAGAGACGGACGCAGAGAGCTGGAAAGCCGCTAATCAGGCGGGTGTAGCTGGCGATCTGACGCCGCTGGAGCAGGTGTTTGCGAAAGTGGTGAGTGAGGCGGCTTAACCGCGTAGAATAGCGGCGCGATTTATCATTCTGGACGCGTCATGCTGCTGCTTATCGACAATTACGACTCCTTTACCTGGAATCTTTATCAATATTTCTGTGAGCTGGGCGCGCAGGTTCAGGTGGTGCGCAATGATGCCATCACCCTGGAGCAGATGGCAGCGTTACCTCTGACCCATCTGGTGATCTCCCCAGGCCCCTGCACGCCGTCAGAGTCGGGTATCTCGCTGGCGGCGATTCGGCATTTCGCCGGTAACGTGCCGGTGCTGGGTGTCTGTCTGGGCCATCAGGCGATCGCGCAGGCGTATGGCGCGCAGGTCGTGCGAGCACGACAGGTAATGCACGGCAAAACCTCTGCGATTCAGCACACCGGTCAGGGCGTGTTCCGCCATCTCAATAATCCCCTTACTGTGACCCGCTATCACTCCCTGATTGTGCAGCGCGATTCTCTGCCCGAGGCGTTCGAAGTGACGGCCTGGACGGTGCGTGACGGCGAGCCTGACGAAATTATGGGATTCCGCCATAAAACCCTGGCGCTGGAAGGCGTGCAGTTCCATCCCGAAAGCATTCTCAGCGAGCAGGGACATCAGCTGCTGCGCAATTTCCTTACGCAATAAGTTGCCTTTGAATGATTTTTTATGCATATTTTGTGATTATTATTTCAATGTCGCACAACAATCATTCAAATGGGGTCACTAATGGCAGCGGAAAAAATGGCGGTCACGCGGGAGACGTTCGATAACGTTATTTTGCCTGTTTATGCACCTGCGCAGTTTGTGCCGGTAAAAGGCAAGGGCAGTCGCGTATGGGATCAGCAGGGCAAAGAGTATATCGACTTCTCGGGTGGTATTGCTGTTACCGCACTTGGACACTGCCATCCTGCGCTGGTGGAAACACTGAAAAGCCAGGGCGAGACGCTGTGGCACACCAGCAATGTCTTTACCAACGAACCGGCACTGCGTCTCGCCAGTAAGCTCATTCAGGCGACCTTTGCCAATCGCGTCTTCTTCGCCAACTCCGGTGCCGAAGCCAACGAAGCTGCGTTTAAACTGGCGCGCTATTACGCCTGCAAACGTCACAGTCCGTTCAAAAGTAAGATCATCGCGTTTCATAATGCCTTTCATGGCCGGACGCTGTTTACCGTTACGGTGGGCGGCCAGCCAAAATATTCTGACGGATTCGGTCCGAAACCGGCGGATATTGTCCACGTACCGTTCAATGACCTGGACGCTGTAAAAGCGGTCATTGACGATCACACCTGTGCCATTGTGGTTGAACCGATTCAGGGTGAGGGCGGCGTCATGCCTGCGACGCAGGAATTTATGCAGGGACTGCGTGCGCTTTGCGATCAGCATCAGGCGCTGCTGGTACTGGACGAAGTGCAGAGCGGCATGGGACGCAGCGGCAAGCTGTTCGCCTATGAGCATTATGGCGTCCAGCCCGATATCCTGACCTCAGCCAAAGCGCTGGGCGGCGGTTTCCCGGTCAGCGCCATGCTGACCACCAACGAGATTGCTTCGACCATGGCACCGGGCGTGCATGGCACCACCTATGGCGGCAACCCGCTCGCCTGTGCCATTGCCGAAACCGCGCTGGATATTATCAATACGCCGGAGGTGCTGGCGGGCGTGGAGATGCGTCGCCAGCACTTTGTCACGGCGCTGCAGGCCATCGACGCAAAGTATGACCTGTTCAGTGACATTCGCGGTAAAGGTCTGCTGATTGGCGCGGCGCTTAAACCTCAGCATGCCGGCAGGTCGCGCGACATTCTGAATGCCGCTGCCGCTGAAGGTGTGATGGTACTGGTAGCTGGCACCGATGTGATGCGTTTTGCCCCGTCGCTGATCATCGAACCGGCCGACATTGAAGAGGGCATGAGCCGCTTCGCCACCGCCGTCGGCAAAGTGCTTAACGGCTAGCTTAGTTTTTACGTAAGCGTCTGATCAGCCAGCGGCCATGTTGCGGTCGCTGGTTCCACGCCAGCGATGAAATGGTGTACATCACGCTCAGATGATCGAGAATGCGCCGCACATGCTGCTCCACCACCGTAATCGGTCCCTCACTGATGTTCTCCAGGTCATCCAGCAGATTCACCTGTGAGCTTTCACCATCATATTCCAGCCGCTGCTGACACCGCTGCAGCGCAATTTCGCAGGATTGCAGATAGCGTTGAGCCAGCGAGGCGGTCAGCATCGTGTGCTCGCGCGCCAGAATCGTTATCGCATTGATATGCTCGACAATAAACTGACTGTGGGTGACCCAGAGCCGCATATCAGTCAGATAGCGCGAGTTGAACGCGGGTTCCTGCATCGCCTGATTTAGCGAGTTAAACAGCGCATTGTGTGCCTGATTCACTTTCACTCGCTGATAAGCCAGTTTCTCTGGCGACTGTTCATCGCCCAGCAAGAGCCGCAGTGCATCCTGGTAGGTTTCCAGCGCGTCGTGGGCGTTCTGCCGCAGTAAGCCGCTCTGCCACTGCGGCCATAACCACAGCATCCCGCCAAAGGCGATCAGACAGCCCATCAGCGTATCCATCAGTCGCGGCAGCAGAAACTGCGCACCATTCAGTGACAGCAGTTGCAGCGAGTAAACTGCCGTGACCGTAAAGCCAATCATCGACCAGCCATAGAACTGGCGGGTAAAGCGATAGCTGATAAAGGTTATCGCCAGCATGATCAACAGCACCAGGGACTCCGGCACCGCCAGCCGCAGCGTAGCGGCCGCGATGACCAGGCCGGCAAAGGTGCCCAACGCCCGGTGCTGAATACGGACGCGGGTGGCGCTGTAGCCGTTCTGGCTGACGAACATAATGGTCATCAGGATCCAGTAGGGTTTGGGGATATTAAAGAACAGCGCCAGCGCGCTGCCCAGCATCAGCATCACCGCAAAGCGACCCGCCGTACGCAGCGCCGACGAGCGAAACGAGAGATAGCTGCGCAGCGCCGGTAACAGCGGCAGGCGGCGCTGGCGGTCTGCCATCAAATCGCGCTGGTAAAGCGGCTTCTGGGTGCGCAGCACCCGCGCAATGCGGTTGAAGTGATAAAGGCAGAAGTTACCCACCGGATTATCGGGATGCTGATGGGCGATTTTCTCCAGCGCGCCGAGCTGTTTATCCATCGCAAAGCGGTCGGGTAACTGGTGATAAAGAATGTTATCTGCCAGCACCCGCAACCGGGCCGAGATGGTTTTGGCATTCCAGCGGATCACCGCTTCAGCATGGCTCTGCTCTACCAGCTTCTGTACTTCTTCCGGCCGATGCAGGCTGACCGAGATATGCTCCTGCAGATCGAGCGCCACCTGGAAAGCGCGCGTTAGCCGCTTATGGCTGTGATCGCGGCTTGCCGACAGCATGTGCATCTGCTGATAACAGGTGTTGATCAGATCGACCACTTTCTGCTGGTGAGCCAGCAGCGGCGGCAGCGCTTTTTCGGGATCGGTCAGCTGCGTCAGCAGGGTATATTTGGCGTCACAGTAGTTGGCCAGCTCGCGGTAAATCAGGCTCAGGCTCTCCCGCATCGGCTGCTCTTTCCACAGCCAGAACCAGAACCAGTTAAATATCCCATACCAGAGTGTGCCGCCGATATAGAGCAGCGGAGTGACATAGATGGGCATGCGGCCAATCAGGCTGAGGGTAAAGATGGCGGCAATAAGCGTACCGGGCAGCAGACGGCCGTGCAGCGGGCTAATCTCACCGGTGACGCCAAGCAGCAAAGGCATAGCGAAGAGGATCAGCGGCAGTGGAATCGCATGCAGGGTGAGCCACTGGATCAGAAAGCTGCCGAGGGCAAACAGGCTGCCGCCCACAATCAGACGTTTGAAAAAGCGTTTATGCGGAGTATCGAGACCGGCGATATTGCAGCAGGCGGGCACTAATGAGAACAGCAGACCTTTTTGCAGGTCGCCAGCCAGCCAGCCCAACGCGACCGGCAGGCAGAGCACCAGCGTTTGCCGCAAGGCGTAGTTAACTTCAGGATGATAAATGATTCGACGCCACATCGGCCCAACACAAACAATAACGGCGTGATGTTGCCATCACGCCGTGGATGACAGGAGTTAGCGGGTGCCGTAAACGACGATGGTTTTACCGTGTGCGGAGATCAGGTTCTGATCTTCCAGCATCTTCAGAATACGGCCCACGGTTTCACGTGAACAACCCACAATCTGGCCAATTTCCTGACGAGTGATTTTAATTTGCATGCCGTCGGGATGCGTCATGGCATCTGGCTGCTTCGCCAGGTTAAGCAGGGTCTGAGCAATGCGTCCGGTGACGTCGAGGAAAGCGAGGTTACCCACTTTTTCAGACGTGACCTGCAGGCGACGCGCCATCTGCGAGGAGAGTCGCATCAGGATGTCGGGATTCACCTGGATCAGCTGACGGAATTTCTTGTAAGAAATCTCCGCGACTTCGCACGCGCTTTTCGCACGTACCCAGGCGCTGCGCTCCTGACCTTCTTCGAACAGGCCAAGCTCACCAATAAAATCGCCCTGATTCAGGTAGGAAAGAATCATCTCTTTGCCTTCTTCATCTTTAATCAGAACCGCGACGGAACCTTTCACGATGTAGTAAAGCGTTTCTGCTTTTTCACCTTGGTGAATCAGCGTACTTTTGGATGGATACTTGTGAATATGGCAATGGGACAGGAACCATTCGAGTGTAGGGTCTGTTTGCGGTTTGCCGAGAACCATTCGCTATTATCCTCTGTTGTAATCGTGCCCAAAATACAGGGGGCAGTTTTCCCTGTCAGGCGGTGAAAGCTTCAAGCGTTTCCTTTTCAGGAAATTATTCGGGCCGCATCAGGCGCAGTGCGCTTCATTCTTCCCGGCTTCGCCATCGGGTGACGAAAAATATTTTCAGCACTGTTTGTAGCACAGCTTTTGCCGACTGTCTTCTGTTGTCTCGCTTCAGCTACAGGCGGATTTCTCTGGATTGCTGTTTACCAGGTGAAAGCGTACTCTGGCGACAAAACAGCGTATTCCGGAGCAAAAATCATGCAGGCAAGAGTGAAATGGGTAGAAGGGCTGACATTCCTTGGAGAATCCTCATCCGGCCATCAGATACTGATGGATGGCAATTCGGGTGATAAAGCGCCCAGCCCAATGGAGATGGTGCTGATGGCGGCAGGTGGATGCAGCGCGATTGACGTGGTATCAATTCTGCAAAAAGGCCGCAACGATGTGGCTGATTGTGAAGTAAAACTGACCTCAGAACGTCGTGAAGAAGCACCGCGAATCTTTACGCACATCAACCTGCATTTTATCGTGAGTGGCAAAGCGCTCCAGGATAAAGCGGTCTCACGCGCCGTCGATCTTTCGGCAGAGAAATACTGCTCTGTGGCCATCATGCTGGGTAAAGGTGTGACGATTACGCATAGCTATGAGGTGATTGAGCTGTAGTATCTGAAAACGACCATTAACGGCCCGTGCAACATTGGGCGGCGGTAAGATCGAGCCTGCGCAGAAAACCGGGCCAGATCGGAAAGTCGCTTAAACCATCCCTGGGCGCTCGGCCCACGCAATTACGCACCTCATCCCTGAGGTGCGCCCGTGACCGGGCCAACGCGTTGCGTTGTTCAAAAACGCTCCCGGCGTTTTTGTCCCTGGCGTGGGATGCTTTCCTCTTCTGACCCGGTTCCCTGCGTGTTGAGCTTATATGCTGCTGTCAGATTCTTTGTGATCAGGGTCTGTCTGTAGCGAGCTCCCTGAAACCGGATGTGGCTGCCGGACGTGAAGCGAAGGGAGCATACACCTGTAGCAAAGCATAGCGGGCCAGGGATGGCCCGCGCTGAGCCTGCCAGGGATGGCGGTTTTGCGTCTTTGCGAAAGGCGTATGCTCCCTGAAGCCTGCTCAGCAGCAAGCCTTTATCCGCAGAAAAGCCGGTTTTACATTTTTGCGAAAGGCATCTGCTGTCTGAGGGTTTTTTGCTGACCTCTTACTCTATCCGCTTACCTTCCATCAGCCGCTTCACCAGCGGCCCCATGATCAGCTCCATGGCCAGACCCATTTTGCCGCCAGGCACCACCAGCGTATTGATGTGCGAGATAAACGACCCCTGCAGCATCGCCAGCAGGTAGGGGAAGTCGATATCCTCCAGTCCCTGAAAGTGAATCACTACGAAGCTCTCATCCAGTGACGGAATGGTGCGGGCAGCGAACGGGTTGGAGGTATCGATGGTTGGAACGCGCTGAAAGTTGATATGGGTACGTGAGAACTGGGGCGTAATGAAGTTGATGTAATCCTCCATCGACCGCACCACCGAATCCATTACTGCTTCACGTGAATGACCGCGCTCGCCAGTGTCGCGCACCAGTTTCTGAATCCACTCCAGGTTAACAATCGGTACCACGCCCACCAGCAGATCGACCTGTTCCGCCACGTTGTGCTGCGCCGTCACCACACCGCCATGCAATCCTTCATAAAAAAGAATATCGGTGTTCTGCGGTAGCGGCTGCCAGGGCGTAAAAGTGCCGGGCACCTGGTTCCAGGGCACCGCCTCATCGTAAGTGTGCAGATATTTACGCGACTGCCCCTGTCCACTGTGGCCATACTCTTTAAAGCTCTGCTCAAGCAGGCCAAAGTCATTGGCTTCCGGGCCAAAGTAGCTGATGTGACGTCCTAAATCGCGCGCCTTACGAATCGCCATATCCATTTCCGGGCGGGTAAAGCGGTGAAAACTGTCACCTTCCAGCTCCGCTGCATGCAGGTCAAGCTGCTGGAAGATTTTGCGGAACGCCAGGCTGGTGGTGGTGGTTCCTGCGCCGCTGGAACCGGTCACCGCGATAATGGGATGACGAGCAGACATAGAAAAGCTCCCTGTGTGGTCGGGCAATGAGCATTGTTATCATGAAATGCCCGCCGGTGCATCAGCCGCGAAATTCTTTACGCGGCATGATGTTGACCGATTCATGCAGTTCCGACCATACCAGTACCACTTCACCGGTTTCCAGCTGGCGTCGCACATCAGCCACCTTGTCCAGCAGGCTACGTTCATGCTCGCCATAGTCAGTGCCTTCACGCAGCACAAAGGTTTCAATCAGATTTTCAAGGGTCTCAGGTGAGACCTGTTGCCAGGGAATAATCACGAGATCAGTTATCCAGAAAAGGGGCGATCCACTGCGGGATGCGCTGTTCCAGCCACATTTCAGGCTGGCGTAACGTCCCGCCGACAAAACCGACGTGGCCGCCGTGTGGTGTCAGTTGATACGTAATAGTGGCAGATAATTGGCTGCTGTGCGGGATCACCTCATCACTCATAAAAGGATCGTCTTTGGCGTGGATGATCAGCAGCGGTTTCTTTGCGTGCTGCAGCCAGGGCATGGCGCTGGCCCGATGATAGTAATCGGCCGCATCGACAAAACCGTGGGCGCGGGCGGTAATCGCATCATCAAAATCGCGCAGTCGCCGCAGCGCTTTTAACTGCGCCAGATTGACTGGCAGCGTATCCGGCCAGGCGTGCAGTTTGCGGCGGGCATTTTTCTTCAGCTGCGCCAGCAAATAGTATTGATAGAAGCGTGAGAAGCCGCGTTCCAGTTTTACGCTACACGGCTCCAGCTGCAGCGGGGCGGAGACAATGACGCCCGCCTCCACTTCAGCAGCTGCGCCCTGCTGGCCCAGCAGGCAGCCCAGCATATTGCCGCCCAGTGAAAAACCGACGGCGGCGGTCGGCACCTGGCCCCAGCGGATACGCAGCCAGTGCAGAAAAAAGCGGGCATCTTCCGTTTCGCCGGAGTGATAGATGCGATTGAGCCGGTTAGGTTCGCCGCTGCAGCCGCGAAAATGCATCACCACTGCCAGCCAGCCGCGCGCACGGCAGATGTTCATCAGGCCATGAATATAGGGGCTGTGAAAGCTGCCCTCCAGCCCATGAAACAGTACGACACGCGGTTTATGCCGCCCCTGTTGTGGATCTTCGCTCCAGGCGAGATCGACAAAGTCGCCATCCGGCAGATCGAGTCGCTGCCAGTGAGGCACGAACGTGACACGGCGACGCAGCAGGCGCGGCAGCATTGTCTGCAGGTGGGCGTTACGCAGGCTGTCAGGCGGCGTGAATTGCTCGTTTTCCGGTCCGGTAAATTTCATGTGGTAAAAGCTTGTCTGTTCCATATCACACTGTTAGCTTCGATAAGTTTTTTCTTGCAGGGGTAAGGAGTACCCGATTGCCATGGAACTGAGTCTTTTCTTATCAATGTTGGGCTTTCTTTGGGTCGCGGCGATCACGCCCGGGCCTAATAATATGTTACTCACCGCCTCTGGCGCTAATTTTGGCTTTCTGCGCACCATTCCACTGATGATCGGCATCATGATTGGTATGCAGGTGATGCTGCTGATGGTGGCCTTTGGCGTTGGCGGTCTGATCCTGCTCTATCCTTCGCTGCACCTGGTGCTGAAGATCGCCGGTAGCCTCTATCTGCTCTGGCTGGCGTGGAAGATAGCAACGTCCAGCTATGAAAAGCTGGAAACCGATCAGGCACCGGATGCACCGATGCCGTTCTGGCAGGGTGGGTTGCTGCAGCTGATCAATCCAAAGGCCTGGCTGATGGCGCTGGGCGCGGTCGCCAGCTTCAGTCTGGCGGGTGATGCTTATCGCCATTCGGTGATGGCGATAAGCGTCGGCATGTTTCTGGTTAATCTGGTGTCAGGCGTGATCTGGATGGGATTTGGCGCGATGATCGGCCGCATTCTGCGCAGCCGTCGCGCCTGGAAAATCTTTAACCTTGCTATGGGGCTGCTGACTGCGGCCTGCGTGCTGTTAATCTGGTACTGAGTCAGCTGGATGCGCGTTCAACGCGCGTCCAGGGCAGCACCTCACGGATGACTGGTGCATTCGGATTACGGATCTTCTGCAGCAGCAACTGCACGCTGCGCGCGCCGAGCTGATTCATCGGTTGCTCGATGGTGGTCAGCGGTGGATTCAGGCTGCGGGTAAACGGCACGCCATCAAATCCGACGACCGCCAGATCTTCCGGCACGCGCAGCCCTGCCTCCAGCGCCGCATGAACCACGCCCACTGCCAGTACATCTGACACCGCAAACACCGCATCCGGCGGTTCCGGCAGCGCCATCAACTCCCGCATCGCCTGACTGCCCGCTTCAGGGGAGATCTCGCAGGTATAAGAAACGCCGGACCACGCATACCCGAGCTCTTCAATCGCCTGCCGGTAGCCTTTTTCACGATGATGTGAGTAGAGGTAACGCATGTCGCCGTTAACCAGCCCGATACGCTTACGTCCTTTACCGGCGAGGTAATGGATGGTGTCGCGTGCGGCTTCCAGATGATCAATGCTGACCGAGGAGGCGGGGATCTCAGGATCAAACTCACAGCACTGCACCCAGGGGGCTCCGGCGATCAGCGCCTGCAAATCCTGTAAGCCGGAGGCCGCATCCATGGTAATCACGCCATCCACCACTTTGCCGGTCAGCAGACTCAGATAGGCGGCTTCACGCTGAAGCTGCGAGGCCGAATTACAGAGCAGGATATGATAGCCATGCAGTTCCGCTTCGGCCTCGATGCCCTGAACCACGCGTGAACAGAAGGGGTTAGTGATATCCGAGATCAGCACCAGCAGCATGTTGCTTTGCGCCGTACGCAGCTGACGCGCCAGCAGATTGGGCTGATAGTCGCAGGCAGAGATTGCCGCCAGAACTTTCTCACGCGTATCGGGCTTTACGCCGGGATGCGCGTTGAGAACGCGCGATACCGTGGCTTTGGAGACGCCAGCCAGCTGAGCGACTTTCTCGATCGACATCGAATACAGAGACCTTAACAGGCAAAAACTGGGAACGCATATCAATAGCACAGGGACAATGTGAGCGCCTGACATTTTTGCTTACTTTAGCTATTTTCAGTATTTGTGATTTTTAACTTAGCTTTGCAGATAGTGATCTAAGAACTTATTTCTATTAGGGATAATTTTTAATTCCTTTATGAAACTATAGCGGCCATAGACACTGCCTCCACGATAAAAACGGTGGGGTAATGATCATGGCAGCAACACGTTTAACTTTTTTAGCCGCAGCGCTGGCGCTGCTGGCGTTTCAGGCTGATGCGGTCAATGTCACCGTGGCGTACCAGACCTCAGCCGAACCCGCGAAAGTGGCCCAGGCCGACAACAGTTTTGCAAAAGAGAGCGGGGCCAGCGTTGACTGGCGAAAGTTTGACAGCGGTGCAGGGGTATTACGCGCACTGGCGTCCGGCGACGTGCAGATTGGCAACATTGGTTCCAGTCCGTTAGCGGTCGCAGCAGCGCAGAAATTGCCAATTGAAGCGTTCTTACTCGCCTCTCAGCTGGGCAACTCTGAAGCGCTGGTGGTAAAAAAGAACATTACCTCCCCCAACGATCTCATCGGCAAACGCATCGCGGTGCCATTCATCTCAACTACCCACTACAGCCTGCTGGCTGCACTGAAACACTGGGGCATCAAGCCGTCGCAGGTTCAGCTGGTAAACCTGCAGCCGCCAGCAATTATCGCGGCCTGGCAGCGTGGCGATATTGATGGTGCCTATGTCTGGGCTCCTGCAGTCAATGAGCTGGAGAAAGAGGGCAAGGTGTTAACCGACTCTGCGGAAGTGGGGAGCTGGGGTTCACCGACGCTGGATGTCTGGGTAGTCCGCAAAGATTTTGCCGAACAGCACCCGGAGATCGTGACCGCCTTTGCCCGCAGCGCGATTGATGCGCAGCAGGCCTATCTTAACAGTCCCGACAGCTGGCTGAAGCAGCCCGATAACCTCAGCAAACTCTCACGCCTGAGCGGGGTGCCGGAAGCGCAGGTGCCGGGTCTGGTCAAGGGTAATACCTACCTGACGGCGCAGCAGCAGGTTGAGCAACTGGGCAAGCCGGTCAATAAGGCGATCGTCGATACCGCGCAGTTCCTGAAAGCGCAGGGCCGGGTGCCGCAGGCTGATAATGACTACAGCAGTTACGTGACCTCCCGTTTCGTCGAGCCATTAGTTAAACCGTAAGGAGGCACTATGCTGCGCATCGCTCACCTTAATGCCCGTTATGCCGGACAGCCTGTGTTGCAGGATATCAATCTGCAACTGGATAGCCAGGAGCTGCTGGTCGTGCTCGGTCCCTCCGGCTGCGGAAAAACCACGCTGCTTAATCTGGTGGCCGGATTCCTGCCGGTGGAGTCGGGCAGCATCACGCTGGATAACCAGCCAGTGACCGGGCCAGGCGCGGAGCGCGGCGTGGTGTTTCAGCATGAAGGATTACTGCCGTGGCGCAACGTGCTGGATAACGTTTCCTTTGGGCTGCAGCTGGCGGGGATGCCGCGCCAGGCACGTGAGGGCATAGCACGGAAACTCATCAGGCAGGTCGGGCTGGAAGGGGCGGAAAAGCGCGCCATCTGGCAGTTGTCCGGCGGTCAGCGTCAACGGGTAGGTATTGCCCGCGCGCTGGCCACCGATCCGCAACTGCTGCTGCTGGATGAGCCGTTTGGCGCACTGGATGCTTTTACCCGTGAGCAGATGCAGACACTGCTGCTGACGCTATGGCGCGACAGTGGTAAACAGATTCTGCTGATTACACACGATATCGAAGAGGCGATTTTCCTCGCCAGTGAACTGATTCTGCTGTCGCCAGGACCGGGCCGCATCGTGGAGCGGCTGCGGCCCGAATTTGGCCGCCGTTTTGCTGCGGGAGAGTCGTGCCGCAGCATCAAATCCGATCCGCAGTTTATCGCCCAGCGCGAATATGTGCTGAGCCGGGTATTTGATCAGCGGGAGGCGTTTGCATGAGCGCGTTAATCCACGATAAGTCTCTGCCGGTGCGCCGCAGGCTGCGCTGGCCGTTTTCAACCGCCTTTACGCTGAGCGTGCTGAGCCTCTCTCTGCTGTTACTGTTCTGGTGGGGCGTCACCGCGCTGGGCCTGATTGCTCCGCTGTTCCTGCCGTCGCCGCAGCAGGTGTTCAGCAAGCTGCTGGTGATTGCCAGCGCACAGGGCTTTATGGATGCCACGCTCTGGCAGCATCTTGCCGCCAGCCTGACGCGGATGCTGATTGCGCTGACGGCTGCTGCCGCTATCGGTATTCCGGTGGGGATTCTGATGGGCCTTAGCCCGGTCGCTCGCGGGCTGCTCGATCCGCTGATTGAGCTTTATCGTCCGATTCCGCCACTCGCCTATCTGCCGCTGATGGTGATCTGGTTCGGCATTGGTGAGACCTCGAAAATCCTGCTGATCTATCTGGCGATCTTCGCGCCCGTGACGCTCTCTACCCTGGCCGGGGTGCGTAACACGCAGCAGGTACGTATTCGCGCGGCTCGTTCGCTGGGGGCTAACCGCTGGCAGCTGCTGCGCTGGGTGATCCTGCCAGGTGCGCTGCCAGAAATTCTGACCGGTCTGCGCATTGGTCTGGGAGTGGGCTGGTCAACGCTGGTGGCAGCGGAGTTGATTGCCGCCACGCGCGGCCTCGGTTTTATGGTGCAGTCAGCGGGTGAGTTCCTCGCCACCGATGTGGTGCTCGCGGGTATAGCGGTAATCGCCTTTATCGCTTTTAGCTTAGAACTTGGGCTCCGCGCGTTGCAGCGCCGTCTGACGCCCTGGAGTGGAGAACAGTCATGAATGAACGTCTCAGTTTTACCCCGCTTGGCCCCTATATCGGCGCACAGGTTTCAAATCTGGATGTCTCCCGGCCATTAAGTGATGCGCAGTTTGAACAGCTTTACCATGGCCTGCTGCGCCACCAGGTGCTGTTTCTGCGTGACCAGAAAATTACGCCGGAACAGCATCGCGCCCTGGCGATCCGCTTTGGCGACCTGCATATCCATCCGGTCTATCCCCACGCACAAGGCGTTGAGGAGATAATCGTACTGGATACGCATCAGGATAATCCGCCGGATAACGACAACTGGCACACCGACGTTACCTTTATCGACACGCCACCAGCTATCGCTTTACTGGCATCAAAAGTGTTGCCGGAGGCGGGCGGTGACACGCTCTGGACCAGCGGCATTGCAGCTTACGAGGCACTCTCAGAACCCTTTAAGCAGCTGCTGGCAGGCCTGAGTGCCGAGCATGACTTCAAAAAGTCGTTTCAGGAGTATAAGTACCGCAAAACCAGAGAGGAGCATCAGCGCTGGCAGCAGGCGGTGGCTAAGCATCCGCCAGTGCAGCATCCGGTGATCCGCACGCATCCGGTCAGCGGCAAAAAAGCGCTGTTTGTGAATGAGGGTTTTACCACGCGGATTGTGGAGTTAAGCGAGAAGGAGAGTGATGCGCTGTTGGGCTTCCTGTTTGCGCATGCCACCAAACCCGAGTTTCAGGTGCGCTGGCGCTGGCAGCCAGACGATCTGGCTATCTGGGATAATCGGGTCACGCAGCATTATGCTAATGCCGACTACTATCCTGCCCGGCGGATCATGCAGCGGGCGACGGTGCTGGGCGATAAACCGCGTTGAAAGAGACGCTCCCCGCGAGCGGGGAGCGTTTTTTATGAGGACATCATCTGTTCGAGCTGTTCCTGGGCTTCCAGCCACGCCATCTCAACCTCTTCCAGCGCAGATTTACTCTCGGCCTGACGCTGCAGCGCGGTGGTCAGGTCCGCTTTACGGCGCTGATCATAAATCGCACTGTCTGAGAGCTGCGCTTCGGCATCGGCCAGCTGGCTCTGCCATTTGCTCATCTGCTTTTCCAGCTTCTCGATCTCTTTGCGAAGTGGTTGCGTCTGGGTGCGGAGTTCGGCATCGCGGCGCTTCTGATCTTTACGCGCCTGGGCACTGTTGCCGTTATCCTGCTTCGGTGCTGCATCCTGTTGCGCCTGCTGTTTCTGCAGATCGCTCAGCCACTGCTGATAATCTTCGAGGTCGCCCTCAAACACATCCACTTTGCCATCGTGCACCAGATAAAGATCGTCGGTGGTGGCACGCAGCAGGTGACGGTCGTGCGACACCACCACCAGCGCCCCTTCGAAGTCGATCAACGCTTCGGTCAGCGCCTGACGCATATCGAGATCCAGGTGGTTGGTAGGTTCATCGAGCAGCAGCAGGTTAGGGCGCTGCCAGACAATCAGGGCCAGCACCAGTCGCGCCTTCTCACCGCCGGAGAAGCGTTCGGTGTTTTCAGTGACTTTATCGCCACGGAAATCGAATCCACCCAGATAGTCGCGCAGCTGCTGCTCCAGCACGTTCGGCGCAATGCGCGACAGATGCTGCAGCGGCGACTCGTCAGCCCGCAGGTACTCCAGCTGATGCTGGGCGAAGTAACCGAGCTTGATCCCTTTCGCCAGCCCCATCCTGCCGTCCATCGCTTCCAGCTCGCCCGCCAGCAGCTTGATCAGGGTCGATTTACCCGCCCCGTTACGTCCCAGCAGGCCGATGCGCGATCCCGGAACCAGGTTGAGCTTGATGGCGTCGAGAATGATACGGTCGCCATAGCCCGCGGTGACCTTCTCCATCTTCAGAATCGGGTTGGGCAGATTCTCCGGCTTGCGGAAGGTGAAGCTGAACGGGTTATCGACATGGGCCGGCGCAATCATCTCCATCCGCTCCAGCATCTTGATGCGGCTCTGCGCCTGCTTCGCTTTGGTGGCCTGGGCGCGGAAGCGATCAATGTAGCTGTGTAAGTGCGCCACTTTCTCCTGCTGACTTTCATACAGCGCCTGCTGCTGAGCCAGCTTGGCGACGCGCTGTCGCTCAAAGGAGCTGTAGTTGCCGGTGTATTCGAACATTGACTCCTGTTCGATATGAATAATTTTGTCGATGACCGGATCAAGGAAGTCCCGATCGTGCGAGATCAGGATCAGCGTGCCTTCATAGCTCTTCAGCCAGCGCTCCAGCCAGATGACCGCATCGAGATCGAGGTGGTTGGTGGGTTCATCCAGCAACAGCAGGTCGGAGGGGCAAATCAGCGCCTGCGCCAGGTTAAGGCGCATACGCCAGCCGCCGGAGAAGTCGCTGACCGGACGCTGCAACTGTTCCTGACTGAAGCCCAGACCATGCAGCAGGCTGGAGGCGCGCGCATGGATGCTCCACGCCTGCACCGCGTCCAGTTTGCCATGCAGCAGCGCAATGGCATTGCCATCGTCGCGCAGATTGGCGTCCGCCAGTTCTGCTTCAAGCTGGCGAAACTGACGATCGCCATCAATCACGTACTCCAGTGCAGCTTTATCCAGCGCGGGAGTTTCCTGATTCACCCAGGCCAGCGCCCAGTGAGCAGGAAAGGTGACGGTGCCGGCATCGCTGGTGATCTCACCTTTTAACAGCGACAGCAGCGTGGATTTACCACAGCCGTTTTTACCCACCAGCCCGACCTTCTGACCGGGATTAATGGTGGCGGTGGCGTTGTCGAGCAGGACGCGGATGCCGCGACGAATTTGTAAGGCAGAGAAGACAATCATGTAAGCGCCGTATCGTCAGAATATGTTAATTTACTGGCAACATAATGAGATTTTGCTGCGTCGTGCATGGTAGCCGAAAACCGCACCAATGACGACGCTTTGGAGGGAAAGGATGTCGCAGCCACCCCGCGTGTTACTGCTTTTTGCTCATCCGGAATTACAGGATTCCGTCGCTAACCGGATTTTGTTGCAGTCGGCGCAGGCACTGGAACACGTCACCGTGCACGATTTGTACGCCACCTATCCGGATTTTTTTATCGATATTCATCATGAACAGCAGCTACTGCGTGAACATGATGTCATCATTTTTCAACATCCGCTCTATACCTATAGCTGTCCGGCCCTGCTGAAAGAGTGGCTGGATCGGGTGCTGTCGCGCGGTTTTGCCAATGGCGTGGATGGCAATGCGCTGGAAGGCAAGTACTGGCGCAGCGTTGTGACGACCGGGGAGCCGGAGAGCGCCTTTAAACAGCAGGGGCTGAACCGCTATTCACTCAATGACATTATGCGGCCTTTTGAGCTGACTGCGCAGATGTGCCGCATGCACTGGATGCCGCCGATGATCGTCTACTGGGCGCGTCGGCAGAGTCCTGAACTGATGAAAAATTATGCCCGCGCCTATGGCGAGTGGCTGGCAGCACCGCTGCCGAATGGAGGGGTATAGATGGAAGGGCAAACGCTGCTGACCGCCGGGGTGATTTATCTGGTCGCGGCGGTATTGATTGTACCGGTGGCAGCTCGCCTCGGTATTGGTGCAGTTCTGGGCTATCTGGTGGCGGGTATCGCCATCGGCCCCTGGGGATTAGGCTTTATCAGCGACGTCGATGAGATTCTCCACTTCTCTGAGCTTGGCGTGGTTTTCCTGATGTTTATTATCGGGCTGGAGCTGAACCCGGCAAAGCTGTGGGCGCTGCGCCGCTCCATTTTTGGCGTCGGCGCAGCGCAGGTGATCTTCTCAGCAGCCATTCTGGGCGGCTTATTATGGCTGACCGACTTTAGCTGGCAGGCGGCAATCATCGGCGGGATTGGTCTGGCGATGTCTTCGACCGCCATGGCGCTGCAGCTGATGATGGATAAAGGTATGAACCGCAGCGAAGCGGGGCAGCTGGGCTTTTCGGTGCTGCTGTTTCAGGATATCGCGGTGATCCCGGCCCTGGCGCTGATCCCGCTGCTGGCCGGAACCGACAGCGGCCATATCGACTGGATGAAGGTCGGCATGAAAGTGCTGGCGTTTGCCGGGATGCTGGTGGGTGGGCGTTATCTGCTGCGGCCTATCTTCCGCTATATCGCCGCATCAGGTGTCCGTGAGGTCTTTACCGCGGCGTCGCTGCTGCTGGTGCTGGGTTCGGCGCTGTTTATGGATGCGCTGGGCCTGTCGATGGCGCTGGGCACCTTTATTGCCGGGATCCTGCTGGCAGAAAGTGAATACCGGCATGAGCTGGAAGTCGCTATCGACCCGTTTAAGGGGTTACTGCTGGGCCTGTTCTTTATTTCGGTGGGCATGGCGCTCAACCTCGGTGTGCTCTATACCCATATTGTGACCATCCTGCTGGGCGTGGTGACGCTGGTGGCGGTGAAAACGCTGGTGCTCTATCTGCTGGCGCGCATTTATGGTCTGCGCAGTTCCGAGCGACAGCAGTTTGCTGGCGTACTGAGTCAGGGCGGCGAGTTCGCCTTTGTGCTTTTTTCAGCGGCCTCGTCGGCGAAACTCTTCTCAGGCGACCAGTTGCCGATGCTGCTGGTGACCGTGACGCTGTCGATGATGACCACGCCGCTGCTGATGAAGGGTATCGACCGACTGCTGGCTCGCCGCTTTAATGAGCCGGACGAAAATGCAGAGAAACACTTTGTCGAAGATGATCAGCCGCAGGTGATTGTGGTGGGCTTTGGTCGCTTTGGTCAGGTGATAGGCCGCCTGCTGATGGCGAACAACAAACGCATTACCGTGCTGGAGCGCGACATCAGTGTCGTGAGTCTGATGCGTAAATATGGCTATAAGGTCTATTACGGTGATGCCACAGAGCTGGAGCTACTGCGTGCCGCCGGTGCAGCCAGCGCGCAGTCGATTGTGATCACCTGTAATGAGCCGGAAGATGTGATGACTATCGTGCACCTGTGCCAGCAGCATTTTCCGCAGCTGCAGATTCAGGCGCGCGCCCGGGGCCGTGTGGAAGCGCATGAGCTGCTACAGGCAGGCGTTACACAGTTCTCGCGTGAGACATTCTCCAGTGCGCTGGAGCTGGGCCGTAAAACATTAATGTCGCTGGGGATGCATCCCCATCAGGCGCATCGCGCCCAGCAGCATTTCCGCCGGCTTGATATGCGGATGCTGCGCGAGCTGGTACCGACGCTCTCTGAAAGCGCGGCGCAGGCCTCACGCGTCCGTGAAGCCCGGCGTGAACTGGAAGATATCTTCCAGCGCGAAATGCAGCGCGAAAAGCGGCAGATCGACGGCTGGGACGATGATCAATAACCTTTTTAAACAGGTAGAAGCTCATGCGTAAACGTTTTATTGCTGGTGCGACATGCCCGCACTGCCAGGAGAAGGACACGCTGGCAATGTGGCGTGAAAACAATGTGGATGTGGTGGAGTGCGTCAAGTGTGGTCATCAGATGCGTGAGGCAGATAAGCAGGCGCGCGATCAGGTTCGCACTAACGAGCAGGTTATCGGCATTTTTCATCCTGAATAGTGGAATCGGGCAGCTTTTTTCACGCTTAAACTTACAGCGGGATTGAATTCCGTTACAATTGACGCCATTAAGGCTGAAGTCGCAAGAGAAAGTGAAACCCCTCTTGTACTCAACCCCGAACCTTTCTGGTTGGTGTTATTGCACGCAAGAATAGACCAATGAGACGGGATCTCAGCTCTCAACGGTTAGGAGATATCATGAAAGTAGCAAAAGACCTGGTGGTAAGCCTGGCCTATCAGGTACGTACAGAAGACGGCGTGTTAGTTGACGAGTCACCGGTGAGTGCACCGTTAGACTACCTGCACGGTCATGGTTCCCTGATTTCTGGTCTGGAAAATGCGCTGGAAAACCACGTTGCCGGCGACAAGTTTGACGTGCATATCCCGGCAAACGATGCTTACGGTCAATATGATGACAATCTGGTGCAGCGCGTACCTAAAGACGTCTTCATGGGCGTTGACGAACTGCAGGTTGGCATGCGCTTCCTGGCAGAGACCGATCAGGGTCCGGTACCGGTAGAAATCACCGAAGTGGAAGACGATCACGTCGTGGTTGATGGTAACCACATGCTGGCGGGTCAGAACCTGAACTTCAATGTTGAGGTGGTTGCTATCCGTGAAGCCACACCGGAAGAGCTGGCTCATGGCCACGTTCACGGTGCAGATGGCCATCATCATGACCACGATCACGGCCACGACCACGGTAAAGGCGGTTGTGGTACTGGCGGTTGCGGCTGCAGCCACTAAGTCTCACCAGACCTTTCAAGGCCACCTCCGGGTGGCCTTTCTTTTGGCTGATACTCTGATCCGGCCCGGCAGAACCAGGGCCAGATACCGCCCACCATCAGTAGTGTGGCGGAGGCGTCTCTTCAGACTGCGAGGCGACCATCGATGGCGCATTTGCTTTGAGCTTGTCGGTTAAAATGCGCATCTGCTCACGCATCTTGTTCATCTCCAGCTCGTGCTGAACCACCGCGCTGTTCAGCTGCTCAATGGTCATCTCCTGAAAGGCCAGTTTGCTCTCTAACGTCTCCAGACGCTGTTCCCACTCAGATTGTTGCATGACCTGTTCCTCTGTTAAGGTGCGACTCGGGGCGTGATTCTACGACCTGAATGCCAGGAATCACCTGTTTTTTTTACGCCCGGAGGCGTTGCGCTTGAAAAAAGGCAGCGCGGCATCATCTCTGATGAAACTTCCCGATGTTATAAAGGTCGGAGGTAGACCGGGTAATTACATTGTGGGAGTGTTCGACACTGCCACGTAAAGTTATAGTGTGGGCTCTGAAGTCCGCAATGTTTCCCGAGGTTAGACGCTTCGGTTTTGGAGAATGGATGAAATCACTGTTTAAAGTCACATTGTTAGCTACCACCATGGCTGTTGCACTGAATGCATCAATGGCAATGGCAGCAGACACCGCTGCGGCACCACAGGCTGCACCAGCCGCCGCGCCACAGTCCGCGCCTCAGGCACCTAAGAATGCGGCCTTCAAAGATGAAGACCAGCAGTCTGCCTATGCACTGGGTGCTTCACTGGGTCGCTACATGGACAACTCCCTGAAGGAACAGGAAAAACTGGGTATCAAACTGGATAAGCAGCAGCTGATTGCTGGTGTTCAGGATGCGTTTGGTGGCAAGAGCAAACTGTCTGACGAAGAGATTGAGCAGACATTGCAATCCTTTGAAGGCCGCGTGAAAGGCGCAGCCTCAGCGAAAATGGAAAAAGATGCGAAAGAGAACGCTGAAAAGGGCGACGCTTTCGCGACCAAATTTGCTAAAGAGAGCGGCGTGAAGAAAACCGAAAGCGGCCTGTTATATAAAGTTGAGAAAGAAGGTACCGGCGACGCACCTAAAGATAGCGATACTGTCGTGGTTAACTACAAAGGTACGCTGATCGACGGTAATGAATTCGACAACTCTTATACCCGTGGCGAGCCACTCTCATTCCGTCTGGACGGTGTGATCCCAGGCTGGACTGAAGGTCTGAAGCACGTGAAGAAAGGCGGCAAAATCAAGCTGGTGATCCCACCGAATCTGGCTTACGGTAAAAATGGCGTTCCGGGCATTCCGGCTAACTCCACCCTGGTCTTTGATGTTGAACTGCTTGATATCAAACCCGCGCCAAAAGCAGATGAAAAAGCACAGGCTCCTGCGCCTGCTGCTGCAGAAAAAGCGCAGTAATCTGTTGACCGCCGCCTCCGGGCGGCGGTTTCATTTTAGCTTCACGACAAACCTCTGGCATAAGCCGACGACATTTGCCAGACTAATGCCTGCCTAATTATCCCAATATTGAGTCTGCCCATAAGCCGCTGTGACAGGCTCCAGCCATTCAGGGTGATACTCTTCAATGTCTAATCCATTCAATCCGGGTGAACTGAGCGACTTCGATCTTCTGGAGCAGCGCCCGTTCGAAGAAACTGATTACGATATTCTGAAATCGTACGAGGCTGTCGTGGATGGCCTGGCGATGTTGATCGGCTCGCATTGTGAAATTGTCCTGCATTCGCTGGAAGACCTTAAGTGTTCGGCCGTGCGTATCGCCAATGGTGAACACACCGGCCGTAAGGTCGGTTCGCCGATTACCGATCTGGCCCTGCGTATGCTGCATGATATGCATGGCGCGGACAGTAATGTTTCACGTGCCTATTTCACACGTGCTAAAAGTGGCGTGCTGATGAAGTCGGTCACCATTGCGATTCGCAACCGTCAGCAGCGGGTCATTGGCCTGCTCTGCATCAACATGAACCTGGATGTCCCTTTCTCACAGATCATGTCGACCTTTATGCCGCCAGAAATGCAGCAGGTTGACTCCAACGTCAACTTTGCCAGTTCGGTCGATGATCTGGTGATGCAGACGCTGGAGTTCACCATTGAAGAGGTCAGCGCTGATCGCAATGTGTCCAACAACGCCAAGAATCGCCAGATTGTGTTGAACCTGTATGAGAAGGGAATCTTCGATATCAAAGATGCCATCAACCAGGTGGCCGATCGGCTGAACATTTCGAAGCACACCGTCTATCTCTACATCCGCCAGTTTAAAAATGGCGACTTTCAGGGACAGGATCGGTAATGCGCTATACCCTGCTGGTCACCGGTCCGGCTTACGGTACGCAACAGGCGACCAGTGCATATCTGTTTGCCCGCGCACTGCTGGCGGCAGGCCATCAGCTTGACAGCGTTTTCTTTTATCGCGAAGGCGTGCTGAACGCTAACCAGCTGACGGCACCGGCCAGCGATGAGTTTGATCTGGTACGCGCGTGGCAGGCATTACATCAGGAGGAGGGTGTGGCACTGAACATCTGTGTAGCGGCTGCGCTACGGCGTGGCGTCAGCGATCAGCAGGAAGCGGCCCGACTCCAGCTGGCGGGCAGTAACCTGCAGCCGGGTTTTACACTGAGCGGGCTGGGTGCGCTGGCAGAAGCGGCGCTGAGCTGTGAACGTATGGTGCAGTTCTGATGAATCGTGTCGCATTTGTCTTTACCCGGGCACCGCACGGTAGCAGCGCAGGGCGCGAGGGGCTGGATGCTGCGCTGGCTACGGGCGCACTCAGTGAAGATATCGGCCTGTTTTTTATTGGTGATGGCGTGCTGCAGCTTAATCAGCACCAGCAGCCTGAGGCGATTAAGAGTCGTCACTATGCCGCGACCTTTGGCGTGCTGGCGCTGTATGACATTGAACAGTGCTATCTCTGCCGGACATCGCTGATAGCACGTGGATTAGCGATTGACGCTCACCGGTTGCTGAATGTTACGCTACTGGACGCGCCGGCGCTGCGGCAGACGCTGGCCAGCTACGATCGCATTCTGACTTTTTAAGAGACGTTAATGCTGCACACCTTAATACATTCACCGGCACACTGTGACCTCGAAACCCTGCTTTTAATCGCGGGTGAGGGTGATGACCTGCTGCTACTGCAGGATGGCGTGCTGGCTGCCTTAGCGGGCAGTCGCGTACTGATGCGGCTATCAGAATGTGAAGCCACGCTGTGGGTGCTTGCTGAGGATGTCCAGGCGCGCGGACTCACTGAACAAATTTCGACCAGCGTGCAGTCAATAGACTATACTGGCTTTGTCACGCTAACGAGCAGGCATCAGCAACAAATGGTCTGGTAATCGGCTAAAACCTGGTTATTTCTTGACACCCTTTTGACTCAGCCCTAAAATTCTGCCTCCTCGTAATTCTACGAGGCGATTTATTACGTGTTTACGAAGCAAAAGCAAATCCAGGAGCTATTTAATGGCAACAGTTAACCAGCTGGTTCGCAAACCACGCGTCCGCAAAGTTGCAAAGAGCAACGTGCCGGCGCTGGAAGCTTGCCCGCAAAAACGTGGCGTTTGTACTCGTGTGTACACCACCACTCCTAAGAAACCAAACTCTGCACTGCGTAAAGTCTGCCGTGTGCGTTTGACCAACGGTTTTGAAGTTACCTCCTACATCGGCGGTGAAGGTCATAACCTGCAGGAACACTCCGTGATCCTGATCCGTGGCGGTCGTGTAAAAGACCTGCCAGGTGTGCGTTACCACACCGTTCGTGGCGCGCTGGACTGCTCAGGTGTTAAAGACCGTAAGCAGGCTCGCTCCAAGTACGGCGTGAAGAAGCCAAAGGCTTAATGGTTCTCCGTTAAGTAAGGCCAAACGTTTTAAATTAAATGTCAAAATAAACTCATAGAGTTTTGGACAATCCTGAATTAACAACGGAGTATTTCCATGCCACGTCGTCGCGTCATTGGTCAGCGTAAAATTCTGCCAGATCCTAAGTTCGGATCAGAGCTGCTGGCCAAATTTGTAAATATCCTGATGGTAGATGGTAAAAAATCTACTGCAGAATCAATTGTTTATACCGCGCTTGAGACCCTGGCTCAGCGTTCAGGTAAAAACTCCCTGGAAGCCTTTGAAGTAGCACTGGAAAACGTGCGTCCGACTGTTGAAGTTAAGTCACGTCGCGTTGGTGGTTCTACTTATCAGGTACCAGTTGAAGTCCGTCCGGTTCGTCGTAATGCCCTGGCAATGCGCTGGATCGTAGATGCTGCTCGTAAACGTGGTGATAAATCAATGGCTCTTCGCCTGGCGAACGAACTTTCTGATGCTGCAGAGAACAAAGGTACTGCAGTGAAGAAACGTGAAGACGTTCACCGTATGGCTGAAGCCAACAAGGCGTTCGCACACTACCGCTGGTAACAGTCGCGTAGTTATTGTTAAACCAGCGGGCGCCCAAATGGCCAACCCGCTGGGGTTGACTAATTTTGAACGTCCGAAAAACCGAGGAATAAAATGGCTCGTAAAACACCCATTGCTCGCTACCGTAACATCGGTATCAGTGCGCACATCGACGCCGGTAAAACTACCACTACCGAACGTGTTCTGTTCTACACCGGTGTAAACCACAAAATCGGTGAAGTACATGACGGCGCAGCAACTATGGACTGGATGGAGCAGGAACAGGAACGTGGTATTACTATCACTTCCGCTGCGACCACCTGTTACTGGTCTGGTATGGCTAAGCAGTTTGAACCACACCACATCAACATCATCGACACCCCAGGACACGTTGACTTCACCATCGAAGTAGAACGTTCTATGCGTGTTCTTGATGGCGCGGTAATGGTTTACTGTGCAGTTGGTGGCGTTCAGCCACAGTCTGAGACCGTATGGCGTCAGGCTAACAAATACAAAGTTCCACGCATTGCGTTCGTCAACAAAATGGACCGCATGGGTGCAAACTTCCTGAAAGTTGTTAACCAGATGGAAGTTCGTCTGGGCGCAACTCCAGTTCCTCTGCAGCTGGCTATCGGCGCAGAAGAGAAATTCACCGGTGTTGTTGACCTGGTGAAAATGAAAGCCATCAACTGGAACGACGAAGACCAGGGTGTAACCTTCGTTTACGAAGATATCCCAGCTGATATGCAGGAACTGGCTGAAGAATGGCGTGCGAAGCTGGTTGAAGCCGCTGCTGAAGGCTCTGATGAGCTGATGGAGAAATTCTTCGGCGGTGAAGAACTGACTGAAGAAGAGATCAAAACATCTCTGCGTAAGCGTGTTCTAAACAACGAAATCATCCTGGTAACCTGTGGTTCTGCATTTAAGAACAAAGGTGTTCAGGCGATGCTGGATGCAGTTGTTGAATATCTGCCAGCACCAACTGACGTTACCGCGATCAACGGTATGCTGGACGACGGTAAAGACACGCCGGCTGTTCGTCACTCAGACGACAACGAGCCGTTTGCTGCACTGGCGTTCAAAATTGCTACCGACCCGTTTGTGGGTAACCTGACCTTCTTCCGCGTTTACTCTGGTGTTGTTAACACAGGTGACACCGTGTTCAACCCGGTTAAGTCAAACCGTGAGCGTCTGGGCCGTATCGTTCAGATGCACGCTAACAAGCGTGAAGAAATCAAAGAAGTCCGTGCGGGTGATATCGCCGCTGCGATCGGCCTGAAAGATGTGACCACTGGTGATACCCTGTGTGACCCAGAGAACGTCATCATCCTTGAGCGCATGGAGTTCCCGGAGCCGGTAATCTCTATCGCCGTTGAACCAAAAACCAAAGCTGACCAGGAAAAAATGGGTCTGGCTCTGGGCCGTCTGGCGAAAGAAGACCCATCATTCCGCGTATGGACTGATGAAGAATCTAACCAGACCATCATCGCCGGTATGGGTGAATTGCACCTCGACATCATCGTTGACCGTATGAAGCGTGAATTCAACGTTGAAGCAAACGTGGGTAAACCACAGGTTGCTTACCGTGAAGCGATTCGCAACAAAGTTACCGATGTTGAAGGTAAACACGCCAAGCAGTCTGGTGGTCGTGGTCAGTATGGTCATGTTGTTATCGACATGTACCCACTGGAGCCAGGTTCGAACCCGAAAGGTTACGAATTTATCAACGACATCAAAGGTGGTGTGATTCCTGGCGAATACATCCCTGCGGTTGACAAAGGTATCCAGGAGCAGCTGAAATCAGGCCCTCTGGCTGGTTATCCGGTTGTGGATCTGGGCGTGCGTCTGCACTTCGGTTCTTACCATGATGTCGACTCCTCAGAACTGGCGTTTAAACTGGCCGCGTCTATTGCCTTCAAACAAGGCTTTAAACAAGCGACACCTGTTCTGCTTGAGCCTATCATGAAGGTTGAAGTTGAAACGCCAGAAGAGAACACGGGTGATGTCATCGGTGACCTTAGCCGTCGTCGTGGTATGCTTAAAGGGCAGGAATCTAACGCTACTGGCGTTCAGATTCACGCTGAAGTTCCGCTGTCTGAAATGTTCGGATACGCAACTCAGCTGCGTTCTCTGACCAAAGGTCGTGCTTCTTACTCCATGGAGTTCCTGAAGTATGACGATGCGCCGAACAACGTAGCGCAGGCCGTTATTGAAGCTCGTAGCAAATAAGCTACGGTTTAAATTTGAACTGATGCCTTCACCCAGATGGTGAAGGCACAACGTAAGGAATTATCGCCATGGCGAAAGAGCAATTTCAGCGTAACAAACTGCACGTAAACGTGGGCACCATCGGTCACGTCGACCACGGTAAAACCACTCTGACTGCAGCTATCACTACCGTACTGTCTAAAACTTACGGCGGTCAGGCTCGTGCATTCGATCAGATCGATAACGCACCAGAAGAGAAAGCTCGTGGTATCACCATCAACACTTCACACGTTGAATATGAAACCCCGACTCGTCACTATGCACACGTTGACTGCCCAGGCCACGCCGACTATGTGAAAAACATGATCACCGGTGCTGCGCAGATGGACGGCGCGATCCTGGTTGTTGCTGCAACTGATGGCCCAATGCCACAGACCCGTGAGCACATCCTGCTGGGTCGTCAGGTTGGCGTTCCTTACATCATCGTGTTCCTGAACAAGTGCGACATGGTTGATGATGAAGAGCTGCTGGAACTGGTTGAGATGGAAGTGC
>NZ_VWVM01000006.1 GCF_008632075.1 Candidatus Pantoea gossypiicola | reverse complement strand
CAACCTGCTCAACGACAGCCAGTTTAAAAGACAGAGAGTAATCGCGTTGTGTACGTTTAACATACTGTTTCATCACATTCTCCTGAAAACACCGGGTAAATGTGTCAACGCTATTCAGGACGGGTCATCGGTCACAAAAAAGGGAGCGTTAAGCTCCCTTTTTACTGTTCAGCCATCAGGCATGTGCCACTGGCGTCGCCTGCTGGTCCGCTTTACGCAGCAGCATCAGCATCAGCAGATAGATAAGCGCCACTGCGGCGATCATCACAAACAGCAGCCGGTCAGAATAGTTCTGCATCAGAACAGAGGTCATTACCGGTCCAGCCAGACTGCCAACGGTATAACTCATCAGCAGTGCCTGATTCATCGCAACCAGTTCATGATGTGCGACTGTCTCGCAAGCCCAGGACATCGCCACCGGATAGAGTGTGAAGCCTGCCAGCCCCAGAACAAACAGCGCTGGTGCCATTGCGGCATTGGTTAGCATGGCCATCGCACCCAGGATTACGACAAAGACCTGCACCCGCAGCACCAGCAAGCGGCCGAAACGATCGGCCAGGCGACCAATTGGCCACTGCCCGACAATACCTGCGCTGACCAGTAACGCCATCCAGTAGCCGACACTGGCATCACTCATTCCCTGATGCGACAGGTAAAGCGGCATCAGGCCATAAAGCGAGCCTAAAACGATACCGGAGATAATGCACCCATTGATGCCGAGCCGTGAACTGCGACGACGAAGCATCGGCCAGATGCGAGCCGGTGCCGCTTCAGCCGCTTCACCGGTGGCTGATACCCGTGTGAAGACCAGCGGCAGTACCGCGCAGAACACCAGCGAAGTGACCCAGGGTACCACGCTCAGCAATTCTGTTGAGAGGGTGCTGACCAGTAACTGACCGGTTACAGTGCCGAGATAATAAACGATCATATAGGCAGCCAGTAGCTGTCCACGATTGCGGACGGTTCCGCTACAGAGAAGTGCGCTTTCAACGACGACCCACATCAGTGCACAGCCTGTGCCCGCGACAAAACGAAGCGAACTCCATGCCCAGAAACCTTCCATCATTACCAGGCAAATCGTTGCCACGGCAAAGAGTCCGGTCGCCAGATAATAACTGCGATTAAACCCGTAATGCCTGATTAACCAGCCAGCCAGCAATGTACCAGCCAGATTGCCGGTGTAATAAGAGGAACTTACGATGCCCACCTGCCAGGTTGTCAGTAAGTCATGCGTCAGCCACAGTGGAACAAGCGTATTCAGCACGGCAATGGCGACAGTCATTAACATCAGGCCGCAAAGCAGCAGTATCACGGGGCGTGACCAGGTTGACATAGGAGATAAAAACCAGAGCAAAATGAAGGAAATTGCGCGCAGTTTGCCACTGGCTTTTTTAAAGTCAATGGGACGAAATTGACAGCAGCACATTTTGCTGTGGGACAATTTAATTTACTAATCTTCAGTGGGTTACAATTGTGTTAAGCGGTATGCTGCTGAGCGCTATCTCTATGAAAAACTGGATTTTTAAACGTTCCGGCTCACCTGGTATCGATAACGTTTATTTGTGAATAAATTCCGTCTCAATAAATCCTTTATTTCAAAAACAGGCATAAAAAAACCCGGCCATGGCCGGGTTTAAGAATGGTGAATCGCTTAGCCGATGACATCGACGCCATTCATGTATGGGCGTAAAACTTCAGGCACGGTGATGCGGCCATCTTCCTGCTGATAATTTTCCAGCACCGCGACCAGAGTACGGCCTACGGCCAGTCCTGAGCCATTCAGGGTATGAACCAGACGCGGTTTCTTTTCCTGTTTGTTGCGGTAACGCGCCTGCATACGACGCGCCTGGAAATCACCCATGTTGGAACAGGATGAAATTTCACGATAGGTATTCTGCGCTGGCAGCCAGACTTCCAGATCGTAGGTTTTGGTCGATCCAAAGCCCATATCGCCGGTACAGAGTAAAACCTTACGATATGGCAGATTCAGCAGCTGCAACACTTTCTCCGCATGACCTGTCAGCTCTTCCAGCGCATCCATTGACTGTTCCGGCGTGACAATCTGCACCATTTCAACTTTGTCGAATTGATGCATCCGGATCAGACCGCGTGTGTCACGGCCGTAAGAACCCGCTTCAGAACGGAAGCATGGCGTATGCGCGGTCAGTTTAACCGGCAGGCTATCCTCTTCCACGATCTCGTCGCGCATCAGGTTGGTCAGCGGCACTTCCGCGGTAGGAATCAACGCATAGTTGCTGCTGTCTGACTGTTCTTCCAGCGGACGGGTGTGGAACAGGTCTTCACCAAACTTAGGCAGCTGTCCGGTACCATAAAGCGTTTCGTGGTTTACCAGGTAAGGCACGTAGGTTTCAAGGTAGCCATGCTGCTCAGTGTGCAGGTCAATCATAAACTGACTCAGTGCACGGTGCAGGCGGGCAATCTGCCCCTGCATGACCACAAAGCGCGAACCGGTCAGTTTCACGGCAGCCGCAAAATCCAGACCTTTTGCCGCTTCACCCAGCTCAACGTGATCTTTAACCTGGAAACTGAATTCACGCGGAGTACCCCAGCGGCTCACTTCCTGGTTTTCGCTGTCATCTTTGCCCAGCGGCACTTCATCTGCCGGAATGTTCGGCAGCGCCAGCGCAAAGTCACGGATTTGATTCTGCAGTTCATCCAGTTCTGCTTTTGCGGTATCCAGGCGTTCGCCCAGCGCGTTCACTTCCTGACGCAGCGGCTCGATGTCTTCCCCACGTGCTTTGGCCTGACCGATGGATTTGGATCGGGAGTTACGCTCTGCCTGCAGATTTTCAGTTTCCACCTGCAGTACTTTGCGACGCTCTTCAAGCGAACGCAGCGTTTCCACATCCAGTTTGTATCCCCGGCGTGCCAGTTTTTCTGCGACTGCGTCTGGCTCGTTACGCAGCAGATTGGGATCGAGCATGCTTATCCTGTGTATAAAAAGTTGGTTGAAAGAAGGGACGCATTCCTGCGGAATGCGTTGAAAACATTGCCCACATTACCGTAACGTCTGTTTCAGCGGTAGCGTTTTGTCGGGCTATTTTGATCCTGCTCAGCGAGCCAGCTTAGCTTTTCACCAATCTTACCCTCAAGCCCGCGCTGGGTTGGGGTGTAATAACGTGTGCTCGCCAGTTCCTGCGGAAAATAGACTTCACCGGCGGCATAGGCATTGGTTTCGTCATGGGCATAACGATACTCTTTGCCAAGTCCCATCTCTTTCATCAGCTTAGTCGGCGCATTGCGCAGATGCTCAGGCACATCGTAATCGGGCTGGTCACGCGCATCACGCATTGCAGCCTTAAATGCGTTGTAGACCGCATTGCTTTTTGGCGCACAGGCCAGATAAACAATCGCCTGCGCAATCGCACGCTCCCCTTCTGCCGGCCCGACGCGCGTGAAGCAATCCCAGGCGGCAATCGCTACCTGCATACCGCGTGGGTCAGCATTGCCGACATCTTCTGAGGCGATAGCCAGCAACCGGCGTGCCACATAGAGCGGATCGCCACCTGCGGTAATAATGCGTGCATACCAGTAAAGCGCCGCATCGGGTGCCGAGCCGCGCACGGATTTGTGCAGAGCCGATATCAGATCGTAAAAGCGGTCGCCTTTGTTATCAAAACGCGCGGATCGTTCACCCGAGACTTCGTTGAGCAACTGCGGCGTCAGTTCACGCTGACCCGAAGCGGTGATTTCGGCCATATCCGCCATCATCTCCAGCGTGTTCAGCGCCCGGCGTGCATCGCCATTAACCAGTTCAGCGATCATCCTGCGCGTGTTGTCCGGCAGCACAATATCACTGTCGCCATACCCGCGTGTTTTGTCCTGCATCGCCTGATCCAGCACCTGCTCAATATCTTCCAGAGTCAGTGATTTAAGCAGATAGACGCGGGCGCGGGAGAGCAACGCGGAGTTAAGTTCAAAAGAGGGGTTTTCGGTGGTCGCGCCAATAAAGGTAATCGTGCCATCTTCGATATGTGGCAGAAAAGCATCCTGCTGGCTCTTGTTGAACCGATGGACCTCATCCACAAACAGGATGGTACGCCGCCCGGCATGTTTATTCTGGCGGGCACGCTCTATTGCCTCACGAATCTCTTTCACACCCGAAGTGACTGCTGAGATACGCTCCACATCAGCGTTACCATAATGCGCAATGATTTCAGCGAGTGTCGTCTTGCCGGTCCCGGGTGGTCCCCACAGGATCATCGAGTGCAGGTGCCCTGCCTCAATCGCGCGCGGCAGAGGTTTGCCCGCACCCAGCAAATGTTGCTGACCAATGTACTGTTTCAATGTTTCTGGCCGCATACGCGCGGCCAGAGGTTTGAAATTTTCGGTGGAAAAATCCAGGGACAGGTTACTCACCGTGACCTCACTGACGTTGGTCGTCCACCGTCACGCCTTTAGGCGGTGTGAACGTGAATTTATCCGGACTGATAGCGCCATTCTGCTGACTTTTCAGCTGGTAATCACTGCGCTGGCCATCCTGTTCGATAGCGCTGAAACGGTTAATGGTGCCGCTGGAGGTCACCTGAATGGTGAACTGTTTCAGGTTGCCATCACTGTTTTTGGGTGTCAGCTCGAAATTGTCACCCTGCTGTTTAATGTTGTACTGCTTCCAGTCATTCGACTGGTTGCGGGCAATCAGCATAAACGGCGTATTGCTGGTCGCATTCTGCAGCAGGCTAACGGTCGCCTGCTCAACAAATGGATTGTAGAACCACAGCGATTTACCGTCAGAGATGATGATGCTTTCGTCCGGCGCGGTCATGTGCCAGTTAAACAGGCTGGGACGTTTAACCCACAATTCGCCTTCACCATTCTGCACATTGGCACCGCTGCTGTCGGTCACTTTTTGCGTGAAGCTGGCGTGGAAGCTGCTGACCTTGTTCAGGCGCTGTTGCAGATCACTGGAAGCATCAGCCAGAACGCTGGCTGAAGAAAAGGTGGCCAACAGGCCCAGAGCGATTACGCGTAATTTCATCTGCTTCAATTCCTTATTTAAACGTTCCCATCGATAACTGCATTAAGCCTGGTCGCCGTTCCGCCATCAGAACAGAGGAATAAGCCGAAAGCTGATCCAGATATGGGGGTTAACCGCATAAAAACAATGAGCCAGTCGGAACTGGCTCATCAAGTAATGTTTCAAAACATTTAACCGCTACATATCGTGAGGCGGTGGCGACAGCACTTCACGGTTACCATTGTGTCCAGGTGCAGAGACGATGCCCTGAGCTTCCATCTGCTCAATGATACGTGCCGCGCGGTTATAGCCGATGCGGAACTGACGCTGAACGCCTGAAATCGAGGCACGGCGCTTATCAACCACAAAGCCCACAGCCTGATCGAACAGCGGATCAAGTTCTTCATCGCTATCAATCCCACCGGCACTCTCGCTCTCTTCGCCTGCCGTAATACTGTCGATATATTGCGGACGACCACGTGCTTTCCAGTCCTGAACCACCGCATGCACTTCCTGGTCACGCACAAAGGCACCGTGAACACGAACCGGCAGTGAGGAGTTTGGCGGCATGTAAAGCATGTCACCCATACCCAGCAGTGATTCCGCGCCGCCCTGATCGAGAATAGTACGTGAGTCTATCTTGCTCGAAACGGTAAAGGCGATACGTGTGGGGATGTTCGCTTTGATCAGGCCAGTAATGACATCCACGGATGGACGCTGTGTTGCCAGCACCAGATGGATACCCGCAGCACGGGCTTTCTGTGCCAGGCGCGCAATCAGCTCTTCAACCTTTTTCCCCACTGCCATGATCAGGTCAGCAAACTCATCGACCATCACCACGATATAAGGCAGTTTCTCCAGCACCGGCGGGGTCATATCCATGCTGTCGCCCGGTTTCCAGAACGGATCAGGAATCGGACGGCCCATCGCCTCGGCCTGCTCCACTTTTTCGTTGTAACCCGCCAGGTTACGTACACCCAGCGCCGACATCAGTTTATAGCGACGCTCCATTTCACCAACGCTCCAGCGCAGCGCATTGGCTGCATCCTTCATGTCGGTGACAACTTCGGTCAGCAGGTGCGGAATGCCTTCGTAGACCGACAGCTCCAGCATTTTCGGGTCGATCATAATGAAGCGAACTTCTTCCGGTGTCGCTTTGTAGAGCATGCTGATAATCATGGCATTCACGCCCACGGACTTACCGGAACCGGTAGTACCGGCAACGAGTAAGTGTGGCATTTTCGCCAGATCGGCCACGACAGGCTGACCGGCAATGTCTTTACCCAGCACGACGGCCAGTGGCGATGGATTGTCGCGGAATTTAGGGCAATCCAGGACTTCACGCAGATAGACGGTCTGACGATGTTTGTTTGGCAGTTCCAGACCCACATAAGGTTTGCCAGGGATCACTTCCACCACGCGAACTGCGACAGTCGAGAGTGATCGTGCCAGGTCGCGCGACAGGTTAGAGATACGTGCTGCTTTTACACCCGGTGCCAGGTCAAGCTCGAAACGGGTGATAACCGGGCCAGGCGAGATGCCAACCACTTCGGCTTTGACGCGATAATCGCCTAAGCGTGACTCCACCAGACGGGCAGTCTGCTCCAGCGAGAACATATCAACCGGCTCTTCCTCTTCAGGTGGCGCCGTCAGCAGATCCAGCGAAGGCAGTGGCGTGGACGGTTTCTCCAGTGGCTGCTCATGGCGCATCAGGAACGGGTGGATCAGGCTGTCATGCAATGAAGGTTTCGCTTCTTCGACTGGCTCAACGGCTGGCGCGCCATAAGACGGCGCAGAATAAGCCGGGGCCTGAGGCGACGCTGGTGCAGCATATGCAGGCGCAGACGGCGCGGCATAACCCGCTTCAGGCTCTGCTGGCCTACCATAAGCAGATGCAGAATAGGCCGGGGCCTGCGCTGCCGCTGGTGCATGATAAACAGGCTCTGCGGGTGCCGCAGGCGTCACTGGCGCACTATAGGCAGGTTCTGCCGGTGCAAAACGGGCAGGTGCAGGAACCTGAGCCGGTGCCTGATGGCTTGAGACCTCACTCACCTGCTGCCACGGTTCGTGTGAAGCCGCAGGTGCTTCCGGCTCCGGCGTCGCAGCAATGGTAAACAGCGGTTCAGACGGGCCGTCATCCACCAGATCTTTCATCGGTGAAAAATCGAACGCTGAGGCAGTATCAATATTCAATACCGGCTCGTTTCTCACTTCAGGTTCATAGCGCTGCTGTTGCTGCTCGGCGAACTGACGCGCCAGAGCATCCTGCTGCTGCGCATCCTGCTCATCTTCTTCGTCCTGCTGCCAGCTGGTGCCGTAACGCTGCTGCTGTTCAGACTGGAAGGCCTGACGCAGTTCAGCCTGCTGCAGTGCCTCTTCTGCATCAGGTGCAGTGGAAACCGACGTAGCCGGGGCCGCTTCACTCTCTTCCGCTTTTGCTTTCTCTTCAGCCATGCGTTGCGAAGGTAACTTAATGCCATAAGAGGCCAGCTCACGACGCGTAGGCAGTTTTACCGGATTAGGACGCGGCAGCGCCGGTCCGATACCCTGCTTAACCTGCGGGTTCAGATTGGTTTCAGGTGCCAGGTCGAAAACAGGCGCAGTGCGTGTGGCCGCCGTAGCGGCAGCGGTGATTGTTGCGGCCGCAGGGGCCGCTGATGTGTCACGCCAGTTACCCATTTTAGGGTCGTCATCATCATAAGCATTGAACGACGGCGCAGCCGGGGCTTCGTCTGGCATTTCAAAGTGGTAAAGCGGTGGTGAGGCCGCGGGTGCAGAAGCATTCTGCGCCGGCGTCGGAGCCGTCGTTGCACCATAGGATGCAGGGGTGCTCTGTGCAGAAGCTGGAGCAGGTTGTGCCGTCGGCGGTGCAGGCACTGCTGCTGACGCGGCAGGCACCGATGCAGTAAAGGCCGCTGCAGCAGGCACCGCGTTAACCGGTGCCGCAGGAGCGATGGTCACGTCTGCAGCTTCCGCAGTGGCGGCTACCGCTGCACTGGTTGCGGCCGCCGCTTTCGCCAGTAGCGGATCTTGCTGTGACGGCAGAGGCTGAGCGGCAGCACGTGGTGCCGAAAGCAGCACATCCTCTTCCTGATCGGCAGCACGCGGAGCAGATAGCAGCACGTCATCATCCTGATCGGCGGCATGCAGAGCAGGGACATCCGCATAATCTTGCCCCTCCCGCTCGTCATCTTCTTCCTGCCAGGGTTCATCGTGACGTGAACGGTTGCTGGCAAACGTCAGCACGCCCATGACAACGCCGCCGATTCTCTCTGCAATGGTAAGCCAGGACCAGCCGGTATACAGGGTTATTCCTGCCGCCCAGACGCAGAGCAGCATCAGCGTGCCGCCAGCCGGACTAAACCAGGGAGCAATAGCATTACTGACCAGGCTGCCAATCACGCCGCCCGAAGCAAAGTACCAGATATCATCCGCGTTCAGCGCTGCCATACCACAGGTCGTAACCACCAGCGCAAGAACACCAATTAAGCGTAATCCGACGGCAAAGTAGTCAAAATAGTCCTGGCTGTCGCGCTGACGGAAAGCAATCCAGCACAAGCCCAGGATGACGGGTGGAATGGCGTATGCCATCACACCAAAGATGAAGAGTAAGGTGTCAGCCAGCCAGGCACCGACGCTGCCGCCGATATTGTGGATAGGTTCATGCCAGGCCGTTTGCGACCAGCTCGGATCGGAAGGGTTAAAACTGACCAGTGAAACCATCAGGTAAATGGCAAACAGCGCCACCAGAATGAGCAACGCTTCCAGCAGACGACGTCCACTGCTCAGCGATTGTAACGAAACGTCTTTATCTTCTGTATATTCCTGGCTCAAGAGGACTCTCCAGGTGCCTGTAAAGTAAGAAGCAACAGCGTCGGGCAAGCCCGACGCTGTTCCTGTATGAATGCACAGGAGTGTACCGAAATCTCACAGGTTTTGCACCTGCCCCGCATCAGCGAGTTTTGATCACCAGTCGATTGCTCTGTTTGACCTCTTCCATCACCACATAAGTTCGCGTGTCGTTTACGCCCGGCAGGCGCAACAGGGTTTCACCCAGCAGCTTACGGTAGGCAGACATATCAGGTACGCGCGTTTTCAGCAGGTAGTCGAAATCACCAGAAACGAGGTGACACTCTTGAGTTTCCTCAAGTTTTTGCACAGCGGCGTTAAATTGCTCAAACACATCCGGCGCACCACGATTCAGAGTAATCTCAACGAATACCAGCAGAGAAGCATCCAGATAGTGCGGGTTTAACTGCGCGGTGTAACCAAGAATAAATCCCTGGCGTTCGAGACGGCGTACACGCTCAAGACATGGCGTAGGCGATAAGCCTACGCGTTTGGAAAGCTCTACGTTTGAAATACGACCATCTTTCTGAAGTTCATTCAGAATGTTCCTGTCAATTCTGTCGAGGTCTTTCCCGGGGCGTTTCTTATTGTCTACCATTATTATTGTCTCTCTTAATTCCTTCCCTTTACCTGCCACGCCCTGAAAACGCTCAATGTTCGGGGCATTTTTGAAGTGAGCTAACAGAGCCTGTGATCTGACACTTATCGATATGACGCATGTTGTCTGTCCACATCATGCGTCATTATCCATATCAGGCTGCTTTTATTCGGCGTTACACGCAAAACAGGCGAGGAAAACCTGTTTTGTTCCGATAAATGTTATTCGCTTCTGATAATGTTTTCGCAAAAGCGCAGGCGATTGTCAAAGTAAAATCACCAAATTCAGGACAAGATGCCAGACAGACCGCTGGGTATCTGTTTTTAAATGAGTATTTTTCCACTTCTGCACCCTTTAAAGCCGATTTTTGCCCCATTCTGGCGCATTGACCAGGCAAAACCGCCGCTCATCGTCTACGCCACTTGCAGCTATCGTTAACAAAATTGGCTAAGTCTTGTTATTGTCGCCGGATATTCCCTACAATCGCAGGCTATGTCAGCCGAATGAAACTGAGGAACGCATGAGTACGGCCAAACACAGTAAGTTACTCATTCTGGGCTCCGGCCCAGCGGGTTATACCGCAGCCGTTTATGCTGCACGCGCCAACCTGAACCCGGTGCTGATCACCGGTCTGGAAAAAGGCGGACAGCTCACCACGACTACTGAAGTGGAGAACTGGCCGGGCGACCCGCACGATCTGACAGGTCCATCGCTGATGGAGCGCATGCACGAGCATGCCGAAAAATTTAATACTGAGATCATTTTCGACCATATTCATACCGTTGATCTGCAGAACCGTCCGTTCACCCTCACTGGCGACAGCGGCGTATACACGGCAGATGCCCTGATCATTGCAACCGGTGCGTCAGCGCGTTACCTGGGTCTGCCGTCTGAAGAGGCGTTCAAGGGTAAAGGTGTCTCTGCCTGTGCAACCTGTGACGGTTTCTTCTATCGCAATCAGAAAGTCGCAGTGATTGGCGGGGGTAACACGGCCGTTGAAGAGGCGCTCTATCTGGCGAACATCGCGGCTGAAGTGCATCTGATTCACCGTCGTGACAGCTTCCGCGCAGAGAAGATCCTGATCGACCGCCTGATGGAAAAAGTGCGCAATGGCAATATCGTGCTGCACACCCATCGTACGCTGGAAGAAGTGACTGGCGATCAGATGGGCGTGACGGGTCTGACACTGCGTTCAACTCAGAACAGTGATGAAACAGAAGCGCTGGAGGTGGCAGGTCTGTTTGTTGCTATCGGACACAGCCCGAATACGGCTATTTTTGAAGGTCAGCTGGCGCTGGAGAACGGTTATATCAAAGTTCAGTCGGGTCTGCACGGCAACGCGACCCAGACCAGCATCCCTGGTGTCTTTGCGGCAGGCGATGTGATGGACCATATCTACCGTCAGGCGATCACCTCTGCGGGCACCGGCTGCATGGCCGCGTTAGACGCTGAGCGTTTTCTTGACGGGCTGGTTAAAAACGATCGGTAAGTTGTTAACCCTCTGATCTCAAATGTTCCAGGCGACGGTTTTTCCGTCGCCTTTTTTATGGCTCTCATGCTAGATTCTTGCGCCTGAAGAGATGGAAATGTCTTTCCATTTTCCCCTGTCACCGACATTTAGCATGGTCTCGCATGGACAAATCGCGGCAGCAGCATCTTACCCGCTGGCTTCGTCAGCAACGTCGTTTCGCCGGTCGCTGGTTGCGGCTCAACACGCTGCTGGGCATGGTAAGTGCCCTGCTGATCATTGCCCAGTCTGGTTTACTGGCCTCGCTGCTGCAGGCGCTGATCATTGACCAGCAGCCGCGTGAAACCCTGACGGTCAGTATCGTGCTGTTACTGCTCTGCTTCGTACTGCGCGCCCTGATTAACTATGCCCGCGAACTGACCGGTTATCGTGCCGGGCAGGCTATCCGTCAGGCGTTACGTCAGCAGGTCTTAGACCGGTTATCTGCGCTAGGCCCGGCGTGGATCCAGGGAAAGCCAGCCGGGAGCTGGGCGACTCTGCTGCTGGAGCAGATTGAAGAGATGCAGGAGTATTACGCACGCTATCTGCCGCAAATGACGCTGGCGGTGCTGATCCCCTGCTGCATTCTGTTGACTATTTTTCCACTGAACTGGACCGCGGGTCTGATCCTGTTTGCCACTGCGCCGTTGATTCCCCTGTTTATGGCACTTGTCGGCATGGGTGCGGCCGAGGCCAATCGCCGCAACTTCCTGGTGCTGGCCCGCCTGAGCGGTAACTTTCTCGACCGTCTGCGCGGCAGAGAAACGCTGCGGCTGTTTCATCGTGTTGAAGCAGAGCAGCAGGCGGTTGCCGACGCCACCACTGATTTTCGCCAGCGCACCATGGACGTGCTGCGTTTAGCGTTTCTCTCCTCGGCCGTGCTGGAGTTTTTTGCCTCGTTAGCCATTGCCGTCGTGGCCGTCTATTTTGGCTTTTCCTATCTGGGCGAATTGCATTTCGGTGATTATGGTCAGGGCGTGACGCTGTTTACAGGATTTCTGGTGCTGATACTTGCCCCGGAGTTTTTCCAGCCGCTGCGCGATCTCGGCGCGTTCTATCACGCCAAAGCCCAGGCGGTAGGCGGTGCCGATGCAATTGAAGCCTTTATGCAGGCGACGCCCGACGTTGTACCGCAGGATGGCCAGCAGCCTTTTACTGCCGATCGCGCAATCGCACTTGACGCCGATGAGCTACGAGTCTGCGCGCCGGATGGTCAGGTGCTCTGCGGCCCGCTCACCTTTACCATCGCCGCGGGTGAGCAGATTGCGCTGGTCGGTCAAAGCGGAGCCGGGAAAACGGCCCTGATGAACGCCCTGCTTGGCTTCCTTCCTTACCAGGGCTCGCTGAAAGCGAATGGCATCGAACTGCGTGATATACGGCGGAGCGACTGGCATCAGCAGCTTAGCTGGGTAGGACAGAATCCTCAGTTACCGGCCACCACCTTGCGTGACAATATCGTGATGAATGCTGCCTGGAACGGCGAGCGCTTTGCGACGCTGCTGGAATCGTGCGGCATTAACGAGTTCCTGCCTCGTCTGCCCAGGGGTATTGAAACTCAGCCCGGCGATGGTGGTAATCAGCTGTCGGTGGGTCAGGCACAGCGGGTCGCGGTCGCACGCGCACTCTATAAATCCTCACATTTTTTGCTGCTTGATGAACCGGCAGCCAGCCTGGATGCACTCAGCGAACATCATGTGATGCTGGCCCTGAACCAGGCGGCTGCCCGCCAGACTACGCTGATGATCACTCATCAGATTGATACGCTGAGTCGCTGGCAGACCCTCTGGGTGATGGAGGCGGGTGAGCTGGTGCAACAGGGTAACTGGCAGCAGCTATCGCAACAGCCCGGTGCCTTCAGCGAGATGCTGAAGCATCGTCAACAGGAGATCCGCTGATGTCGGCCTTGCGTCCTTTTCTTCGTCTCTGGCTGCGCCACCCTTTCCGCCTTGCGCTGGGCATTGCGCTGGCGATTGTTACCCTGCTGGCCAGCATCAGCCTGCTGACCCTGTCAGGCTGGTTTCTCGCCGCATCGTCAGTGGCAGGCGTAGCGGGCCTCTATACCTTCAACTATATGCTGCCCGCGGCGGGCGTCCGTGGTGCTGCGATCATCCGTACCGCCGCACGCTATGCTGAACGTCTGGTCAGTCATGATGCGACGTTCAGAGTGCTTCAGCATCTGCGTGTCCACACCTTCAGCCGTCTGATGGCGCTTTCGCCGGGGCAGCTCTCGCAGTTCCGCCAGGCGGACCTGCTCAACCGTTTTGTGGCCGATGTTGATACGCTGGATCATCTCTATCTGCGCGTCATTTCGCCGCTGCTTGGCGCATTTGTGGTGATAGTGGTAGTCATCTTCGGAATAAGCTTTATTGATGTCCCACTGGCATTGACGCTGGGCGGTATCATGCTGAGTACGCTGATTCTGATGCCGTTGCTATTTTATCGTCTTGGCTCACCGGCAGGCATCGCGATTGCCCATGGACGCGCCCGCTGGCGTCTGCAACTGATGCAGTGGCTGGCGGCACAGGCTGAACTCACGTTATATGGTGCCTCGCAGAGCTGGCGTCAGCAACTTGACGAAGATGAACAGCGCTGGCAGCAGGCACAGAGCAAACAACAGCGTTTGCAGGCCGCCGCCCAGAGCCTGCTGCTGCTGATCAGCGGCATTACCGTAACCCTGCTGCTCTGGCTTTGTGCTGCGACAATCAGTGAACAGCAGTTACCCGGCTCGCTGATTGCGCTGGTCGTGTTCTGCGCCCTGGCCGCCTTTGAGGCGCTGGCACCGGTTGCAGGCGCTTTTCTGCCGATGTCGCAGGTGACAACCGCCGCGCAGCGGGTTAATGACATTATCGATCAGGCACCCGCTATTACCTTCCCGGTACGGTCAGACGCCCGGTCAGGACCGCTCTACGTCAATATTGATCGGCTCGACTTTAGCTACCCCGACCGTCCGGATAAGGTACTGAACAGCTGTACCCTGCAGGTGGCCGCGGGTGAACATATTGCGCTACTGGGACCGACCGGTTGCGGAAAATCGACGCTACTGGCGCTGCTGACCCGCGCTCGCGAAAGCCAGCACGGTGTGATCAGCCTGAATGATCTGCCGATTACAGCCTGGTCAGAAGCCGCGTTGCGCCAGCGTATCAGCGTGGTGACGCAGCGGGTTCACCTCTTCAGCCAGAGCCTGCGCAATAACCTGCTGCTGGCCTGCCCCAATGCCACTGATGAGCAACTATGCCGCGTCCTGAACGACGTTGGCCTGCAACGCCTGCTTGAGAATCAGGAGGGATTAAACGCCTGGATGGGCGAAGGGGGTCGCCCGCTTTCCGGCGGCGAACTGCGTCGGCTGGCGCTGGCGCGCGCATTACTACACGACGGCGATCTCTGGCTGCTGGATGAGCCCACCGAAGGGCTGGATGCCACCACCGAGCAGCATATTCTCGCCCTGCTGCAACGGCTGACTGCCGGAAAGACCATGATCATGGTCACTCACCGGCTGAGTGGCCTGGAACAGATGGATCGCATCTGCGTGATGGATAATGGCGCGATTGTTGAGCAGGGCAGTCATGCGGAATTAATCTCAAAAGCAGGGCGCTACTGGCGTTTCCGGCAGCGTATTGCGTTATAGTCTTAGCGAAATGCCGATGAGTAACATAACGCGATGAGACTGGTACAACTGTCACGGGAATCTCTAATCTTTCCCCCGCCTGAGATGGCGCTGCGTGAGCCAAACGGCCTGCTGGCCATGGGCGGTGATCTCTCCCCTGCCCGATTACTTAACGCTTATCAGCACGGTATCTTTCCGTGGTTTTCGCCCGGCGATCCCATTCTCTGGTGGTCGCCCGATCCCCGGGCCGTCCTGCTGCCTGAGCAGTTTCATCTCAGTCGTAGCATGAAGCGTTTTCACAATCGTTCACCTTATCGGGTGACAATGAACGAGTCCTTTGCCGGGGTCCTTGAGGGCTGCGCCAGCGGTCGCGAAGAAGGCACCTGGATTACCTTTGAGATGAAGCGTGCCTGGTTGCGATTATATGAACTGGGCCACGCGCACTCCATTGAGGTGTGGGATGAACATCAGCTGGTGGGTGGCATGTATGGGCTGGCGATGGGGCAAATCTTCTGTGGTGAATCGATGTTCAGCCGTCAGGAGAATGCATCCAAAACCGCACTTTGGGTGTTTTGTCAGCATTTCATCCGACATCAGGGCCGACTGGTGGATTGTCAGGTCCTTAATCCTCATACAGCCTCGCTGGGCGCGCAGGAGATTCCGCGCGCTGATTATCTGCAATATGTGCAAAGCCTTGCTGACCAGCCGGTCAGCGATGGCTGCTGGCAGACACAAACGCTTTTTTAGCCCTGCAGAGATGTTTTGCACACATAAAGGCGTATAAGTGGTATAATAGTCGAGTTTGGTATGTCGTCCGCGCTTCGCAATAACGAGCCGGAATTGCCAGGCTGGGAATCTCAACGCACTCTCGGAACTGTTTTCAATCGTGCGCATGTAACCGGTTGATTCAGATTCTTAGCCCGCTAATCCCCTGCAGACGTCACCTTAAACACCCTAATTTTACCGGATGCGCGCAACTGACGTGCACCCCGGCAAAGCGTTGGCAAAATCGCCGACGGTTCTTTACATAAATCGTTGAATTGGGCATTATCTTGCCGGTTCAACTGAAAGGTAGTACACCCAGAGGATTCGATGGCCAAAGAAGACAATATTGAAATGCAAGGTACCGTACTGGATACGTTACCTAACACCATGTTCCGCGTAGAACTCGAAAACGGACACGTGGTTACTGCTCATATCTCCGGTAAAATGCGCAAAAACTACATCCGTATCCTGACGGGTGACAAAGTGACCGTTGAGTTGACCCCGTACGACCTGAGCAAAGGCCGCATTGTCTTCCGTAGTCGCTAATTTGCAGTAATCTCATCGCTCTGCACATTGTAGCGAAAAAAAAGGCCGGATTAACATCCGGCCTTTTTCACATCTGCAGCAGGGGATTAATGCACAGTGCCTTCGGTTTTGCGTTTTTCAGCGCTCAGGAAGTGATAGGTCAGTTCACCTTTTTCACGATCCAGCGCGACGGATACTGAGCCGCCATCCACCAGCGAACCAAACAGCAGTTCGTTAGCTAACGGTTTCTTCAGGCTATCCTGCACGGTGCGCGCCATCGGACGTGCGCCCATCGCTTTGTCGTAGCCCTTCTCAGCCAGCCAGTCACGTGCTTCATCACTGACTTCCAGCGATACGCCTTTCGCATCCAGCTGCGCCTGCAACTCGACAATAAACTTGTCGACCACCTGATGGATCACCTCTGGTGACAGGTGACTGAACCAGATGATGTTGTCGAGACGGTTACGAAACTCTGGCGTAAAGATCTTTTTGATCTCCTCCATCGCATCGGTGCTGTTGTCCTGATGAATCAGGCCAATCGACTTACGTTCTGTCTCACGCACACCGGCGTTGGTGGTCATCACCAGCACCACGTTACGGAAGTCTGCCTTACGGCCGTTGTTGTCGGTCAGCATGCCGTTATCCATCACCTGAAGCAGCAGATTAAAGACATCCGGGTGCGCTTTCTCAATCTCATCCAGCAGCACGACTGCATGAGGATGCTTGATTACCGCATCCGTCAGCAGGCCACCCTGATCAAATCCAACGTAACCCGGAGGTGCACCAATCAGACGACTAACGGTGTGACGCTCCATGTACTCAGACATATCAAAGCGCAGCAGCTCAATGCCCAGTGCTTTCGCCAGCTGCACGGTGACTTCCGTTTTACCCACACCGGTTGGTCCGGCAAACAGGAAGGAACCGACCGGCTTACGGTCCTGACCCAGACCCGCGCGGCTCATTTTGATTGCTTCCGTCAGCACCGCAATGGCGTTGTCCTGACCAAACACCAGCATCTTCAGGCGATCACCCAGATTTCTCAGCGTATCGCGATCGGTTGCCGACACGCTTTGCTCAGGAATACGGGCAATACGGGCCACCACGGTTTCAATGTCAGAGACATTGATGGTTTTTTTACGCTTACTGGCCGGCATCAGGCGCGCACGCGCGCCCGCTTCATCAATCACATCAATCGCCTTGTCAGGCAGATGACGATCGTTGATATATTTCACCGCCAGTTCCACGGCTGCACGCACCGCTTTCGCGGTATAACGCACATCGTGATGCGCTTCGTACTTAGTTTTCAGACCATTCAGGATTTGTACGGTCTCTTCAACGGAAGGCTCCGTGATATCGATCTTCTGGAAGCGACGCGCCAGAGCACGATCTTTTTCGAAGATGTTGCTGAATTCCTGATACGTGGTGGAACCCATCACGCGAATCTTGCCTGAAGAAAGCAGTGGCTTGATCAGGTTAGCGGCATCAACCTGGCCGCCGGACGCGGCACCCGCACCGATGATGGTATGGATCTCATCGATAAACAGAATGCTGTGTTCGTCCTGTTCAAGTTGCTTAAGCAGCGCTTTGAAACGTTTCTCAAAATCACCACGGTATTTGGTGCCCGCCAGCAATGAACCGATGTCCAGCGAGTAGATGGTGCAGTCTTTCATCACTTCCGGTACATCGCCCTGCTCGATACGCCAGGCGAGACCTTCTGCAATGGCGGTTTTACCCACACCCGATTCACCCACCAGCAGCGGGTTATTTTTACGACGACGGCACAGTACCTGAATAGTACGTTCCAGCTCTTTATCGCGACCAATCAGTGGATCGATACCACCGACGCGAGCAAGCTGATTAAGATTGGTGGTGAAGTTTTCCATACGATCCTCCCCGCCTGCTTGCTCTTCGTTAACCGGATTTTCAGCGCCTGGCGCCTGGCCCGGTTCGTCTTTGCGCGTACCATGAGAGATGAAATTCACCACATCAAGGCGGCTGACTTCATGTTTGCGTAACAGATAGGCCGCTTGCGACTCCTGCTCGCTGAAGATGGCGACCAGCACATTTGCCCCGGTGACTTCGCTGCGACCGGATGACTGGACATGGAAAACCGCACGCTGCAACACGCGCTGGAAGCTGAGCGTCGGTTGAGTGTCACGCTCCTCTTCGCTGGCGGGCAGCACCGGCGTGGTTTGTTCGATGAAGGCTTCGAGTTCCTGCCGCAGAGCCACAATGTCCACCGTACAGGCTTCCAGTGCCTCTCTGGCCGACGGGTTACTGAGCAACGCCAGTAACAGATGCTCGACGGTCATAAACTCATGACGGTGCTCACGCGCTCTGGCGAAAGCCATATTTAAACTGAGTTCCAGTTCTTGATTGAGCATTAGGCACCTCCCCCAATTATCGCCCTTACCAGTTTCCTATATGGAGACGGGTTCAGGCTTTTTCCAGCGTACACAGCAACGGATGATGATTTTCCCGCGCATAGTTGTTCACCTGGGCCGCTTTTGTTTCGGCGACTTCTGCTGTAAATACACCACAGATCGCCTTGCCGTGATAGTGAACTTTCAACATCAGCTGCGTTGCACGTTCAACATCATAAGAAAAGAACTTTTGCACGACGTCAATAACAAATTCCATAGGTGTATAATCGTCATTATTCAGAATGACTTTATACATAGAAGGCGGCTTTAACCCTTCGCGTACTTTGTCTTCGGCCAGATGTTCAAAATTAAGCCAGTCGTTTGTGTTTGCCATAGTGTTCCGTTGAGATTTTGCTTTGAGCCTTTTATTGGCTACATGTTGAGAGTTTAACATGCCTGTCAAGCTCCTGGTCGCTGCTGAAAATTTATTCAGAAATTCCCTTGCGCGACCTGCATCACAAAATTTGCAATAGCGTTAACTACCTCAAATTTTGATGATTTTTTCTCCACCTGGCCCGGTGGTTTGCTTGACGCCAGCGGCGCTTTCTCTACATTCTACCTGCACACGCTGATTGAGTTTTAATCAAATCCGACTCACAGCCTGTAAGACCTCACCTACTTATAAAATGTCTTGCGAGGGAAGTAAAAGCATGGAGACGGGCACAGTTAAATGGTTCAATAATTCCAAAGGCTTTGGCTTTATCTGTCCGGTTGGCGGTGGCGACGATATTTTTGCACACTACTCCACCATTCAGATGGAAGGCTACCGCACGCTAAAGGCAGGCCAGCAGGTTCAGTTCGATGTTCATGAAGGCCCGAAAGGCAATCACGCCAGCCTCATCGTGCCGGTTGAGATACAGGCCGTGGCGTGATACATACCCCACCTCTGAACAGTGACCTAAAAATGCCAGCCAGTGCCGCTGGCATTTTTCTTTACGAAGCAGACTTAATCTGCCTGGCGCTGCGCCAGCCGAATCACCCGGGCAAACATCTCCCGTATTAACGGCGGGATGGCCTCCGGCCCGCGTTCCGCTGCTGACGTCGCCACCGCGATGGCGAGTTCAGGTTTAGAACTATGATGAATCGCTTTAGTAATAATACACCTGGAACTCATGGGAACGTTTAACGGCAGGTGCGCCATCTGATGATAGACATCCTGGAAGCCCTGGTGATAGAGAAAATTCTCCATATCCAGCGCCGGTAACTGCGTCAGAAAACGCAGCTCAGGATCGCCGGGCTGTAACTGCGTGCGTGCCGTGCTGGCATATTTGTTACCCGCCTGATCGCCGTCTGTCAGCACATGCCAGGCGATGCCCATGCGACGGGCAAACTTCAGTAGCGGCTTTAAGCCCGACTGCGCAAACTCAATTACCTTAACCCCTTCAGCCGCAAAGTTGTAACCGCACTGCTGTGCCAGCTCATTCATAATCCAGACTTCGGTTTCCCCCTCCACCAGCAGCCAGCAACGGGCAAACAGCGCCGCAGGCCGGTTGACGCGAATATGGAAGCCGATGCGCCGGCTCTCTTCGGCACTCAGCCCTTCTGGCCCGATGCGCCAGGCGGTCACGCGCGAGGGGCCGCGTACCAGACGACAGACGTTTTCTACCGGCACCTGAGACAGAAGCTCAGCAGAATTGGTGGTGGCGATTTTTTGCAGCGGCAACAGCTTTAGCAGGTTCCACGCCACCGACAGCATAATCGGATGCAGACGGGTTTCCGGATCTTCAATCAGCAGCAGCGGCCGGGCATCAGCGGCCAGCGGGACGTCGCCTCGCGCCTCAATCAACAGGGTAAACATCTGCAGCAGAATCAGCTGACGACTGCGGGAGTCGGTTCCGGCTATCAGCTGATTGAGCTGATCCAGCGCCCTCCATCCTTTTTCCCCGTCGCGTGTCTGTGGATCCCGCGACCTGAGTTCATTGCCCGCATCGGGCAACTGCACCAGAAAATAGTGCTGCATCAGTTGCTGCATGGTCTTCAGCCCCTGTCGCAGCACCTCATCACTGAGCTGCTGAGGATAGTGTTCCAGATCGCGCGCCAGCGACGCCATGCTCGCCAGCACCTCAGGATGTGGAGTAGCCACCGGCGCACTGTTACGCGTCCGCTTACTAAAGCGCGCATCGCGCAGTCGCAGCACCGGATAGCGTTTCAGCAACAGGTCAATGGCCGCCGCGCAATGTTGCTCTGGCAACAGCTGCGCGTTCACATCAACGAAACGGCGTCGGGTTTCGATGCCGCTGTCACGCCAGATCGCGCTGACGCTGTAATAAAGCCGACGCTGGCCCTGAGCATCGCGCTGCCAGAACGTTGAGAGCACAGCATCCGGGTCGCAGCCATCATCGCGAAAATGAAATACGACTGACAGACGGCGCATGGGATCGGCCACATCGCCTGGGGTGAAATGGAAATCAGCCTGGGTAAAAACATAGGCCGGTTCGTTAGGCGAAAGTAACAGGCTCAGGGCATCCAGCAGGCTGGATTTGCCCCAGGCATTCTCACCAATCAGCAGATTAGTCCGGGTTAAAGGAAGTGAGAGCTTGTTGATGCCGCGGAAACCGCGAATATCGATATGTTCCAGAATCATAGGCGTCCATCCTCAGGTTATAAACAGCATGGTTGCCGCCAGCGAACCGGTCAAGCTGCTATGGGGTTTACTCCAATACGCTTTTTCGCTAGCGTGTTGCCTCTTCCCCCATGGATGGCATTGATATGTACTCCGGACTTCTGATTATTCTGCTGCCGCTGATCGCCGGCTGGTTGCTACCTTTCCGCAAAACCGACACCCTGCGCCGGGTAAATCAGCTGCTGGGCTGGATGGTTTACGTGATTCTCTTCTTTATGGGCATCAGTCTGGCCTTTCTCGACAATCTGAGCAGCAACCTGCTGGCGGTTTTTCACACCGCGCTGGTAGCGGCGTTCTGCATTCTGCTGTGTAACCTGCTGGCACTGCGCGGACTGGAAAAATATGCTCCCTGGCAGCATGCGCACCGGCAGGAGAAACTGCCATCACGGCTGCATATGGCGCTGGACTCCCTGAAACTGTGCGGCGTCGTTGTCCTTGGTTTTCTGCTTGGCCTGACCCAGTGGCCGCTGCTGCATCACGCCTCAACCGCCAGCGAATATGCGCTGATTTTCCTGCTGTTTCTGGTGGGTATTCAGCTGCGTGGCAGTGGCATGACGCTGCGTCAGATTATCCTGAACCGTCGTGGCATGCTGGTGGCCGTTGTCGTGCTGGTCAGCGCGCTGATCGGGGGCCTGATTGCCGCGCTGGTGCTGGGCATGCCACTGAAGACTGGTCTGGCACTAGCCAGCGGCTTTGGCTGGTACTCCCTCTCAGGCATTCTGATGACCGAAGCCTTTGGCCCGGTCATCGGCAGCGCCGCCTTCTTCAACGACCTGGTACGTGAACTGGTCGCCATCATGCTGATCCCGGCACTGATTGGCCGTCATCGTTCGAGTGCACTGGGCCTGTGCGGAGCCACCTCAATGGACTTTACCCTGCCGGTGCTGCAGCGGGCGGGCGGCAACGAGATTGTCCCTGCTGCCATTGTGCACGGTTTTGTCATGAGCCTGCTGGCCCCGATTCTGATCGCCCTCTTCTCTGCCTGACCCCGGTCTGAGATGGGCTGAGCTCTGCCAGCGCATTTTTTCACGTCTGCTTTTCTGCCGTGTCGTCTACGCTTCTTTTTTCGGTTCTGGTCACGTCACTCTTTAGTACGGGCCGACAAAGGAGAAGAGCATGAAACAAACCGTGGCGGCGCTGGTCGCCAAAACGCTGGAAAGCGCGGGCGTCAAACGCATCTGGGGTGTCACCGGGGACTCCCTGAACGGCCTGAGCGACAGTCTCAATCGCATGGGCACCATCGAATGGATGCCGACGCGCCACGAAGAAGTGGCTGCCTTTGCGGCGGGCGCGGAAGCGCACATCAGCGGCGAACTGGCGGTCTGCGCCGGTTCCTGCGGGCCGGGCAATTTACATCTCATCAACGGTTTGTTCGACTGCCATCGTAACCGCGTTCCGGTTCTGGCGATTGCCGCGCACATCCCCTCCAGCGAAATCGGCAGCGGCTATTTTCAGGAAACCCATCCGCAGGAGCTGTTCCGCGAATGCAGCCACTACTGTGAGCTGGTCTCGAATCCTGAGCAGTTACCCCAGGTTCTGGGCATCGCCATGCGAAAAGCGATTCTGAATCGCGGCGTCTCGGTTGTGGTACTGCCAGGTGATATTGCGCTGAAACTGGCACCGGAAAGCGCCAGCACTGAGTGGTATCCGCCGCAGTTACCGCAGGTCCTGCCGCAGCCCGCCGAACTGGCCCGGCTGGCACAGACGCTGAACGAGGCCACTGACATTACGCTGCTGTGCGGCAGTGGCTGCGCTGGTGCGCATCAGGAAGTGGTCGCGCTGGCCGAAGCGCTGAAAGCCCCTGTCGTCCATGCGCTGCGCGGCAAAGAACACATCGAATATGATAACCCTTATGATGTTGGCATGACCGGCCTGATCGGGTTCTCATCCGGTTTCCACGCCATGATGAATGCCGGGACGCTGGTGTTGCTTGGCACCCAGTTCCCCTATCGCGCCTTCTATCCGGAAAACGCCAAGATCATTCAGATCGATATCAATCCGGGCAGCCTCGGATCACATTGTCACGTCGATCAGGCTTATGTTGGCGATGTGAAAAGCACGCTGCAGGCGCTGCTGCCGCAACTGACGCCCAAAAGCGATCGCAAACATCTCGACAGCGCGGTTAAGCATTATGGCGAGGCGCGCAAAAGTCTCGACGAGCTGGCGCAACCCAACGACAAGCAGCCGATTCATCCGCAATATCTGGCACAGCAGATCAGCCATTACGCCAGCGACGACGCTATTTTTACCTGCGATGTCGGAACCCCGACCGTCTGGGCGGCGCGCTACCTGAAGATGAACGGCAGACGTCGCCTGCTGGGTTCGTTTAACCATGGCTCAATGGCTAACGCGATGCCACAGGCGCTGGGTGCGCAGTCGATTGATCGCAACCGTCAGGTCGTGGCGCTGTGCGGCGACGGCGGCTTCAGCATGCTGATGGGCGATTTCATCTCGCTGGCGCAGCTGAAAATGCCGGTAAAACTGGTGATCTTTAACAACAGTGTGCTGGGCTTTGTGGCGATGGAGATGAAGGCCGGTGGCTATCTCACCGACGGCACGGAGCTGGAAAATCCCGACTTTGCTGCTATCGCCCAGGCCTGCGGCATTCGTGGCATCCGGGTAGAAAAGGCGTCAGAACTGAATGGCGCGCTGGAGCAGGCGTTTGCCCATGATGGCCCGGTGCTGGTCGATGTCATCACCGCCAAAGAGGAACTGGCCATGCCACCGCAGATCAAAATGGAGCAGGCCAAAGGCTTCAGTCTCTACATGCTGCGCGCCATCATGAACGGTCGCGGTGATGAGGTGGTAGAACTGGCGAAAACCAACTGGCTGCGGTAAAACAGAGGCTCCATCCAGGCGGGCGCGATGCCCGCCTTTTTTTCTCTTTCGCCACATCCAGGAGCATAAGGTGATCGATTTACGCAGTGATACCGTGACCCGGCCCAGCGCCGCCATGTTAAGCGCGATGATGTCAGCCGAAATCGGTGATGACGTCTACCGTGACGATCCCACCGTGAATGCGCTGGAGGCGGAAGCAGCACGACTGAGCGGCAAAGCCGCGGCACTGTTTTTCCCGACCGGCACCCAGGCAAATCTGGTGGCGTTGCTCAGCCACTGCGAGCGCGGCGATGAATATATCGTCGGTCAGCAGGCGCACAACTACAAATATGAAGCGGGCGGTGCGGCGGTGCTGGGCAGCATTCAGCCGCAGCCGGTGCTGGCCGCCGATGATGGCACCCTGCCGCTCGATGTGGTGGCAGCGGCCATTAAGCCGGATGATATTCACTTTGCCCGCACCCGTCTGCTGAGTCTGGAGAACACCCATCACGGTAAAGTGCTGCCGCTGGATTATCTGGACCAGGCCTGGACCTTCACCCGCGAGCACAAGCTGGCGCTGCATATTGATGGCGCGCGCATTTTCAACGCCGTGGTTGCGCAGAAGACCACGCTGACGGCGATCGCCCGCTATTGTGACACCCTGACCATCTGTCTCTCTAAAGGTCTGGGCACACCCGTCGGTTCGCTGCTGTGTGGCAATACGGCGCTGATTGAGCGCGCCCGTCGCTGGCGCAAAATGACCGGCGGCGGCATGCGTCAGGCGGGTATTCTGGCGGCGGCGGGTCTCTATGCGTTAGAGCACAACGTGGCGCGACTGCAGGAGGATCATGACAATGCCGCCTGGCTGGGACAGCAGTTGCATGAGCTGGGCGTCAGCGTCCTCGATCAGCAGACCAACATGCTGTTCGTGGCGGTACCGGAAGCCCAGGTTAAACCCTTAGGCGAGTGGATGAAGGCACGCGGCGTGTTAATCAGCGTGGGAACACGCACCCGACTGGTCACTCATCTGGATGCTGACCGTGCGGCGCTGGAGCAGGTTGTCACCCACTGGAAAGCGTTTCTGCAACAGTAATTCGCTATTGCGACGCGCCGTACTTATCCAGAAGCGCGGCAGCTATCGCGGCGGTTTCGGCATCGGGCTGACCGCGATAATCCGCAGGCCGGAAATGCATCTGAAAGGCGGCAATCACCCTCTGCTGCTCACGCGCACTCATCCCCGCTGTCACCGCATAACCGTAGCGTTGCAGACTTTCCATGAGCGGCTGTACAGGCACCCGCGCATGTGGATCCTGACCCGCTAAATAAAGCTGCACCCGCCCGGCATCGGGCCAGGCACCGAGTCCGCGCTGTGCCAGTTGCTGCCACGGGAACAGTGGGCCCGGATCCTGCTTGCGCTGCGGCGCGATATCACTGTGACCGACAATGTTTTCTGGTGGGATGTCGTAACGCTGTGCAATATCCCGCACCAGCGCCTCCAGGGTGGGGATCTGCGCGGCAGTAAAGGGCTGCCATTCGAGGCCGGTCAGCGTCCGGCGATACCCCCGGTTCACCAGTTCAATGCCAATCGAGGTGTCATTGATGCGTGTGGCTCCACGCCAGAAGCTGGGCCCGGCATGCCAGGCGAGCTGCTGCTCTGGCACCAGCTGCCAGATAACGCCTTTACCGGCGCGTTGAGGCGGCTGGCGGGGAATCAGATAGTGGGCGCTGACTTCCCGATCGGTAAGTGTCGCCAGCGACGAAGAAAAATCTTCGGCGGTGTAGTGGATCACAATCACCTTCACCCGCGGTCGCGCGCCCTGTGCCGGATGCCGCAGATCGGCCCAGTAGCCGTCACGCGCTTCCATCCCGGAGTGACAGCCCGCCAGCAGCAGTGCCAGTATCAGCAACAGCCCGCGTTTCAACGAATGATCACCGCCGTGCCGCTGACGCTGACCATCTGCATGCTGCCATCTTTGCCAACCGTTTCGTAATCAATGTCGATACCGACCACAGCGTTGGCACCCAGCGCTTTTGCCTGCTCTTCCAGCTCTTTAAACGCGATTTCACGTGCTTTACGCAGCTCTTTCTCATACGCGCCGGAACGACCACCGACCACATCACGGATGCCCGCGAAAAAATCACGGAAGATGTTGGCACCCAGAATCGCTTCTCCGGTAACCACACCGCAATATTCACTGATGCTGTGACCTTCCAGCGTTGGGGTTGTTGAAAATTTCATCGCATTCTCCTTGTTGTAAACCGGGCTAAGGCTCTTTCGACTAAAAAGCACGGCTATACTCTATGCTAAAAAGGGCACCTTGCCAGAGAACCATAAGGAAATCGAGATGAGAAACAACGCGTTTGCGCTATTAATTCCGGCGGCCCTGTTGCTCAGCGCCTGTACCACCGTTGAGCCAGTCATTAAGGATAATGGCCAGCGCACCGCCCCCTGTATTGATGGCGGTCCTGACCAGGTAGCCCAGAAGTTTTACGATCTGCGTGTCGAACAGCCTGTGCAGGGTCTGCCCGACAGCAACACGCTGGCAAAATATCGCCCTTACCTGAGTGATGCGCTTTATCACTCCCTTCAGGCGGCCAGCGGCAGTAATGCTGGCTCACAGTGGCGCAATGGCGATCTCTTCTCCAGCCTGTCACAGGGTCCGACGGCTGCCCGCGTCGCCGATGCCTCCACCATTCCGAACCGCGATGCACGCAACATCCCGCTGCGGGTCGATCTGAGCCGCGACGGCAAACAGTGGCAGGATGAAGTGCTGATGATCCATCAGGGCACCTGCTGGGTCGTTGACGACGTGCGCTACATGGCGAACCCTGCGCATGCCGAGGGTGGCAGCCTGAGCCAGATGCTTGAAAAATCAAAAAAATAATTCAGATTTAACGGTTATAAGAAGCGCAGCCACCGCAGGTGACTGCGCTTTTTTTATAGCCGCTGCCCGCCGCACGGCCTTTTACTGACGGCAGACAGCGCATGATATTGTGCTAAGCTTTTGCTGTTTACCTGCTGTTTTACAAATTTTAACCCACCTTAATTGCATAACTATTCTGGTGACGTTAAAATCCGCGACACTAATAGCTATTCAAATCTGGCGCATGAGTATTCAACTAAACGCAATAAACTGCTTCTACGGTGCTCATCAGGCGCTGTTCGACATCAACCTTGAGTGTCCGCAAGGCGAGACCCTGGTGCTGCTGGGGCCCAGTGGTGCGGGCAAGAGTTCGCTGCTGCGGGTACTTAATCTGCTGGAGCAGCCCCGTTCAGGTCAGTTGCAAATTGCGGGCAATCACTTCGACTTCGCGCAGAAACCGTCTGATGCCGCGATTCGCGAACTGCGTCAGAACGTCGGCATGGTGTTCCAGCAATATAATCTCTGGCCACATCTGACCGTGCTGCAGAATCTGATCGAAGCGCCCTGCCGGGTTCTGGGCCTCAGTAAAAGCGACGCCCGCGCCCGCGCCGATAAGCTGCTTGACCGGCTGCGCCTGACGCCCTACAGCGATCGCTTTCCGCTGCATCTCTCCGGGGGGCAGCAGCAGCGTGTGGCCATTGCCCGCGCGCTGATGATGGAGCCACAGGTGCTGCTTTTCGATGAGCCTACGGCCGCGCTGGACCCTGAAATTACCGCACAGATTGTCAGTATCATTCGCGAACTGGCGCAGACACGCATTACCCAGGTGATTGTGACCCATGAAGTGGAAGTGGCACGTAAAACGGCCAGCCGCGTGGTTTATATGGAGAACGGTCACATTGTGGAACAGGGCGATGCCAGCCGCTTTACACAGCCGCAAACCGACGCGTTTGCTCACTATCTTTCGCACTAAGTCAGGATGCTAAAAATGAAAAAAATGGTACTTGCTGCACTGCTTGCCGGTTTTAGCCTGAGCGCTACCGCGGCACAGACGATTCGTTTTGCGACCGAAGCCTCTTATCCTCCTTTTGAATTTGTGGATGCGGACAATAAGATCCAGGGCTTTGATGTCGATCTGGCCAATGCGCTGTGTAAAGAGATCGACGCAACCTGTACTTTCACCAATCAGGCATTCGACAGCCTGATCCCGAGCCTGAAGTTCCGCCGCTTTGATGCGGTGATGGCGGGCATGGATATCACGCCGGAGCGTGAAAAGCAGGTCCTGTTCACCAAACCTTACTATGACAATTCTGCGCTGTTTGTGGCCCAGAAAGGCAAAGTCGCCAGCGTTGAGGCCCTGAAAGGCAAACGCGTAGGCGTTCAGAACGGCACCACCCATCAAAAATACCTGACGGAAAAACACAGCGAAATTACCACTGTGCCTTACGACAGCTATCAGAATGCCGTTCTGGATCTGAAAAATGGCCGTATTGATGCCGTGTTCGGTGACACCGCTGTGGTCAACGAGTGGCTGAAGCAGAATGCTGCGCTGGCTGCCGTCGGCGACAAAGTGACGGACAAAGCCTACTTTGGTACCGGTCTGGGCATTGCCGTACGCACCGGTAACACCGAGTTGCAGAGCAAATTCAACGGCGCACTGGATAAGATCAAAGCAGACGGCACCTACAAAACCATCTACAGCAAATGGTTCCAGCAGTAATCTCTGATGAATGAAATGATGACCCTCGCAAGCGCCGCCGGGATGACCGTCGGCCTTGCTGTTTGTGCGCTCATCGCAGGCCTGGTGCTGGCGATGATATTCGCCGGCTGGGAGTCGCTGCGCCTGAGGCCGCTGGCGTGGATTGGCACCGGTCTGGTGACGCTGATCCGTGGCCTGCCGGAAATTCTGGTGGTGCTGTTTATCTATTTTGGTGCCTCACAGCTGCTGCTCACTCTCTCTGACGGCTTCACGCTAAACTTCGCGCTGTTTACACTGCCGGTTCAGATGCAGATAGAGAACTTCGATGTCAGTCCATTCCTGTGCGGTGTGATTGCGCTTGCGATGCTCTATGCAGCCTATGCCTCGCAGACGCTGCGCGGCGCACTCAAAGCGGTGCCGGTCGGTCAGTGGGAGTCGGGCCAGGCGCTGGGCATGAAAAAGTCGGCCATTTTTCTCCGGCTGATTATGCCGCAGATGTGGCGTCACGCCCTGCCGGGTCTGGGTAATCAATGGCTGGTACTGCTGAAAGATACCGCGCTGGTTTCGCTAATCAGCGTCAATGACCTGATGCTGCAAACCAAAAGTATCGCGACGCGTACGCAGGAGCCGTTTACCTGGTTCCTGGTGGCGGCCGCGATCTACTTAGTGATTACGCTGTTCAGCCAGGCGGTGTTACGCCGCATCGAACTGCGCACGACCCGCTTTGAACGGGGGAACAGCTAATGCTGGCCTATCTGCCTGAACTCCTGAAAGGGCTGCATACCAGCCTGACGCTAACGGCGGCCTCGCTGGTGGTGGCGCTGCTGCTCGCGCTGCTCTTCACCGTGATCCTGTCGCTGAAAACACCCGTGCTGAATCCGCTGGTAAAAGGGTTTATCACGCTGTTTACCGGTACGCCGCTGCTGGTGCAGATCTTCCTGATCTACTACGGTCCGGGACAGTTCCCCTCGATCCAGCAGATCCCCTGGCTGTGGCATTTATTGTCGCAGCCGTGGCTGTGCGCGATGCTGGCGCTATCGCTGAACAGTGCGGCTTACACCACGCAGCTGTTTTACGGTGCGGTCCGGGCGATTCCTTCCGGACAGTGGCAATCGTGCGCGGCACTCGGCATGAGCCGCAAAGATACACTGCGCATTATGCTGCCTTATGCATTTAAACGCGCCCTCTCCTCCTACTCCAACGAAGTGGTGCTGGTGTTCAAAGGCACCTCGCTGGCCTACACCATCACCCTGATGGAGGTGATGGGCCACGGCCAGCTACTCTATGGTCGCACCTACGACATTACGGTCTATGCCGCGGCGGGTCTGATTTATCTCTGCGTTAACGGTTTGCTGACGCTGATGATGCGACTGATCGAAAAACGCGCTCTGGCCTTTGAACGGCGTAACTGAATGCCGGGCGAGGCTGCTCGCCCTTTCCGCCTGAAAAATCACACTAATTGCATAAAAATTCATTTTATGGCAGGGTATCGCCTTCTCTGGCTGACCACATCACAGGAATCATAAAATGAAAAAATGGATTATCGCCGCTGCACTGGCTTCACTGGCGATGACCGCGCAGGCCGCGGAAACGATTCGCTTCGCTGCTTCAGCTACCTATCCGCCGTTTGAATCTCTGGACAAAGAAAATCATCTCGTCGGATTTGATATCGATCTGGCTAAAGCGCTGTGCCAGCAGATGAAAGCGGAGTGTACTTTCACTAACAATGCCTTCGACAGCCTGATCCCGTCACTGAAATTCCGCCGCTATGACGCCGTGATTTCCGGTATGGATATCACCACGGAGCGCAGCAAGCAGGTCGATTTTACCCAGCCCTATTACGCTAACTCCGCCATTGTGATTGCGCAGAAAGGCAAGTTCAGCAGCTTCGGTGATTTGAAAGACAAACGCATCGGCGTTGAAAACGGCACTACCCACCAGAAATACCTGCAGGATAAGCATCCGGACGTGAAAGTGGTGGCGTATGACAGCTATCAGAATGCGATTCTGGATATGAAGAGTGGCCGGCTCGATGGCGTTTTTGGCGACAGCGCGGTGGTGAATCAGTGGCTGAAGACCAATCCGGATCTCGCGACGGTTGGTGAGCATGTCACTGATGCAGATTACTTTGGCACCGGACTGGGCATTGCTGTGCGTAAAGGGAATACAGCGCTGCGCGATCGGTTCAACCAGGCACTGACTGAACTGAAAGCCAACGGCAGCTGGCAGCAGCTCAATCAGAAATGGTTCCCGGAGTAACGCCGGGAATTTCACCGGGCTCAGTGCTGACGGCGGGTTAACAGCGTCAGCACCTCAAAATGCGCAGTGTGCGGGAACATGTCGAACAGCTGAACCTTCGTGACCTCATAGTCATTCAACCGGGCAATATCCTGCGCCATGGTCTGCGGATTACAGCTTGAATAGAGCAGATAATCCGGAGCCATCTGGCTGAGATAGTCACACAGCGCCTGACCCATTCCGCGACGTGGCGGATTCACCAGCACCAGCTGTGGCACCGCGTCGCGTCCGGTCGCAAACGCCGTCGAATCAAGCGCCGCAAACTGCACGTTTTTCAGTCCCAGCATCTCAGCGGAACGCCGGGCGCATTTAATCGCTTCAGCGCTTATTTCAATGCCGGTCAGCGCCATTTCCGGTGTCGCGCAGTGCAGACCAAAACCTCCTACGCCACAGAAGAGATCCCACATGCTGTTAACCGGCAGCGTACGCACCCAGTCGCGCGCGGTGGCATAGAGCGCGCTGGCAACCTGCGGATTGGTCTGAAAGAAGCTTTGCGGCCGGATCCACAGCGGCACACCATTGAAGTTCTCAGCCAGCGACTGATCGGGCGTGAGCGCTATCTCCTCCTCTCCCTCGAGAATCGCCATATGTACCGGCTGAATATTGGCCGAGATCACCGCCAGCTGCGGCAGCTGCTGTTGCAGCCACGGCAACGCCGCGCGCAGCTGTTTCAGTTTGGCGGTTGAGCGCAGGACAAAACGGAGCATGATGCCGCCCTGCTGACTTTCGGTAATCAGCAGGAATTTCAGCTCGCCGCGTTTACGTGCCACGTTATAAGGCGTCAGTCCGGCACGGGCAATAAAGGGCTTAAGCGCCGCAAACACCGGCTGGAAGCTGGCGGGATAGAGCGGGCAGTCGCAGAGATCGACAGCCTCGCCATCACGATGAATTAAGCCCAGCACCGGGCGCTCCACACTGCCGCTGACCACCATTTTGGCTTTGTTACGGAATGCCTGCTGCGGTGATGTCACCGGCGGTAGCCAGGCCGCAACCGGCTGATCAGCCAGTAACTGTTCCAGCATCGACTGTTTGTCGCCTAGCTGAATGGGATAGGGTTTTTCCAGCCACTGACAGGAGCGGCAACGGTTAGCGTCATAAAGCGCGCAGTGCATGGTAGAGCCTTAACGATGGGGTCTGGCGGAGCGCGATTGTATCACCGCTTCCTGAAAAAAGCGCGACTGCTGGCGGGCAGAAACAGCAGCATCAGCACCAGCAGGTCAGGGATTTTCTGCGACAGGGTGTGGTGGATAATCTGGACGTTGTTGTCGCCATCAATGCTGAAAATCTCGGGGTAAATCCCGCCCAGCGAAGCAAACAGCATATAGATCAGCACAACCCCCTGCGTGGCTACATAGCCCCAGCGGCCACGGTTACTGCCGCGCATCAGCGTAAAGGCGCAGCGCAGTTCGAACAGGAAGATGAGCTGACTGGCGATAAAGATAAGCGTCGAGTCCCAGGACTGGGCGCTGCGGTGAACAAAGTTGGCGATTTCACTGTAACCCAGCTCATTGGCCAGCATCAGTACGCTCAGGCAGCGGGTCGCAATAATGGCAATGCCCGCGACCGTCACCGGAACCGGTGCGTCTGAGAGCGTAGCACTGCTTTTGAAGATTTCTGACATAGTCCCTGACTCCACCTGATCGAAAAACGGGCCGGTTAAACCGGCCCGTTCATATAGTGGCAAAGGTTACGTATTTCAGCCACGTTTAGCTTTCTGAATATCGCTTAAACGCTGTTTTTCTTCGTGCGCCATGAATCGCCAGGCGATAAAACCGACTAAACCGACCACAAACAGGATCAGGGAAGCCAGCGCATTGATTTCCGGGTTCACGCCGCGGCGTACGGTAGCGAAGATCGCCATCGGCAGCGTGGTGGCACCCGGCCCGGTAACAAAGCTGGCAATCACCAGATCGTCGAGAGACAGAGTAAACGCCAGCAGCCAGCCGGTGACAATTGCCGGCGCAATCATCGGCACGGTAATGACGAAAAAAACCTTCAGCGGCGTCGCGCCTAAATCCATCGCCGCCTCTTCGATTGAGCGGTCCAGTTCACGCAGACGCGAGTTGATCACCACCGCCACATAGGCGGTACAGAAAGTGACGTGCGCCAGCCAGATGGTCAGCATGCCGCGTTCACTCGGCCAGCCAAAGGCGTTGCCCATGGCCACAAACAGCAGCAGCAGGGACAGACCGGTGATCACATCGGGCATCACCAGCGGTGCCGTCAGCATAAAGGCAAAACCGTTGTGCCCGCGGAAGCGACCAAAGCGCACGATGATTACCGCCGCCAGCGTGCCCAGCACTACCGCCATGGTGGCCGACAGCCCGGCAATGCTCAGACTCAGTAGCACTGCGTCGATCATCGCGCTGTCCTCAAACAGCACCTTGTACCAGTGGAAGGAGAAATTCTCCCACACCGTCACCAGCGGTGAGCTGTTAAAGGAGTAAACCACCAGCAGCAGCATCGGCGCATAGAGGAACAGGAAGCAGCAGACCAGAATGCCGGTTCGCCAGGGTGAGCGAATGGTGGGCAGATTATTCATGCCTTCTCTCCCATTTCACGGTTTTGATGCTTATGGAACCAGATGATCGGCAGAATCAGGATCAGCAGAATAATCACCGCCAGCGCAGAGGCGACCGGCCAGTCGCGGTTGTTAAAGAACTCCTGCCACAGAATACGGCCAATCATGATGCTGTCAGGGCCACCCAGCAGTTCAGGAATCACGTATTCTCCCACCGCTGGAATAAACACCAGCATCGATCCAGCAATAATGCCGCCTTTGGTCAGCGGCACAATCACGCTGAAAAAGGTCTTCAGCGGGCGTGCACCCAGATCCAGTGAGGCTTCCACCAGCGAGTAGTCGATACGGGTTAGTGCCGTGTAGATTGGCAGCACCATAAACGGCAGATAGCAGTAGACGATACCGATATAGACCGCGGTGTTGGTGTAGAGGATCACCAGCGGATGATCGATCACGCCCAGCCACAGCAGGAAGCGGTTGAGGATACCGTTGTTGTTCAGCAGCCCCATCCAGGCGTAGACGCGTACCAGAAACGAGGTCCACGACGGCAGGATCACCAGCAGCAGCAAGATGGTGCGCATCGACGGCTTGCTGTGCGCAACGGCCCAGGCGAGCGGATAGCCTATCAGCAGACAGATTACCGTGGAAATCGCCGCCACTTTCAGCGACTGCAGATAGGCGTCAATGTAGAGCGGATCATCGGTCAGCGTCAGGTAGTTACCGAAGTTGAGCACGATGCTGAACTGATCATCTGCCCAGCTCACCAGCTCGGTGTAAGGGGGAATCGCCCGTGCAATGTCCGCGAAGCTGATCTTCAGCACCGTCAGAAACGGTAGCAGAAACAACAGCACCAGCCAGACATACGGCAGAGCAATGACCAGCTTACGGCCATGCTGCATTTTTACCCGCGTGGCCCAGCGTTGCAGCGGCGTACCGACCAGTCGGGCGGGCGCTTTGGCGCGTTGGAAAATCTGGCTCATAGCCGCTCCTTAAACCGTCAACACCACGCAACTGTCGCTTTCCCAGCAGAGGCGGACTTCATCTCCCCAGGTCGGCAACCCTTTGCGGTAGCGATGCGCGTTTTGCAACTGTGCGCTGATCATTTGCCCGCTGTGCAGACGGACATGGAAGATAGAGAGATCGCCGAGATAGGCGATGTGGACCACTTCACCCACCGCAAAGTTACAACCATCGGCGGGTACTTCATCGCACAGCATCACTTTTTCCGGGCGCAGCGCGACATGCACTGGCACGTTATCGACCACCGAGACATCGGAATCGACTTTCAGCGGATGCATCAGGCCGGGGCTGTCGATTACCAGGCCATCTGCCTGACGTTCACGCAGCAAACCTTCGAAGACGTTAACCGAACCGATAAACTCCGCGCTGTAGCGGCTGGTCGGATGCTCGTAAATCTCCTCCGGCTCGCCAATCTGCACGAACTTACCGCGATTCATAATTGCGATACGGCCCGCCATGGTCATCGCCTCTTCCTGGTCGTGCGTCACCATCACGCAGGTCGCGCCCACACGCTCAAGAATATCAACCACTTCCAGCTGCATCCTGTCGCGCAGCTTCTTATCCAGTGCGCCCATCGGCTCATCGAGCAGCAGCAGTTTTGGCCGTTTCGCCAGGCTGCGTGCCAGCGCCACGCGCTGGCGCTGACCACCGGAGAGCTGATGCGGTTTGCGTTTCGCAAACTCCTGCATATGCACCAGCGCCAGCATTTCGGCGACGCGGCTGGTGATCTCCCCTTTCGGCAGCCGATCCTGCTTCAGACCAAAAGCGATATTCTGCTCAACCGTCATGTGCGGGAACAGCGCGTAGGACTGGAACATCATATTGATCGGACGCTGATAGGGCGCAACGTGCGACAGATCCTGTCCATCCAGCACAATCTGGCCGCTGGTGGGCGGCTCAAAACCGGCCAGCATACGCAGCAGCGTGGATTTGCCACAGCCCGATGCGCCCAGCAGAGCGAAGATTTCACCTTTATAAATGGTCAGACTGACATCATCCACGGCGTGCTGGCCGTCAAAAGATTTGGTCAGATTGCGGATCTCCAGCAGCGGCGTTAAGGCCTTTGCAGTTTTATGTTGAGGGCGGGGAATGGCATCGTTCACAAAGGGTTCTCTCCGGAGCCAGGCGGAACATGGCGGCAAAATCCGCCGCTAAAAATGGCACAACAGAGGCCGACACTGCGCCTCTGTTGCTGATGCGTGACAGGTCAATCCGTAAAGGACGAACTACTTACCACTTTTTACTTTAGTCCATGCGCGCGTACGCACACGATCCAGTTTCGGATCCTGGACTTTCAGCACGAACAATTTCGACATCGCTTCTGGCGTCGGGAAGATACCCGGGTTGTTGCGGACGTCGGCATTGATCAGCGGCAGCGACGCTTTGTTGCCGTTGGCGTAGTTCATTTTATTGGAGACATCAGCGATCACTTTCGGATCCATGATGTAGTTCAGCCAGGCGTAGGCACCGTCGAGGTTTTTGGCATCCTTAGGAATTGCCATCATATCGAAGAAGGCCAGTGCGCCCTCTTTTGGCACGCTGTAGCCCAGATGCACGCCGTTTTTCGCCGCATCGGCACGGTTCTTCGCCTGCAGAATATCGCCCGACCAGCCGATGGCAACGCAGGTGTTACCGTTAGCCAGATCGTTGATGTACTGAGACGAGTGGAAATAGCGGATGTTCGGACGCAACTTCAGCAGCAGGTCTGTCGCCGCACCGGAATAGTCTTTGGCATCCGAAGAGTTAGGATCCTTGCCCAGATAGTTCAGCACGGTGGCGAAAATCTCTTCCGGCGCATCCAGGAAAGAGACGCCACAGCTTTTCAGCTTCTCCAGATTTTCCGGCTTCATCACCAGGTCCCAGCTGTTGACCGGCGCATCGGTTCCCAGCGCGGCTTTGACTTTGTCGATGTTGTAGCCGATACCGGTGGTGCCCCACAGATAAGGAATGGCATATTTATTACCCGGATCGTGCTGCGCCACTTTTTCCATCAGCGCCGGATCGAGGTTTTTATAGTTAGGCAGTTTGCTCTTGTCCAGTGGCTGGAATACCCCGGACTGCAGCTGACGCGCCAGGAAGCTGGAGGATGGCACCACGACATCGTAGCCGGTACTGCCCGCCATCAGTTTGCCTTCCAGCACTTCGTTGGAGTCAAAGACATCGTAGACAACCTTAATGCCCGACTGCTTTTCAAAGTTCGGCACGGTATCTGGCGAAATATAATCGGACCAGTTGTAGACGTGCAGCGTTTTATCTTCCGCCATGCTGCTGGCCGACGCGACCATCAGCGAAGCCGCTACCACAGCTGACAGCCATTTCTGACGTGAGTTGAACATGTTTTCCATCCTCCTGAGCGGGTCATTACAACGCTGCAAACCTGAGATCCCTGCATTGCGTTCTGTACAGGACGTCAGTGACACAATGAATCATTATTCAGCGGGAGTTTACCAGCAAAATCCTATATCAGAAGCGTAGTTACGCGCCTGTTACAGCCCCGCAAGCATAGCCCCCCTGCTCAGGCTGCACCAGACCCCAGCGTAAAAAACGCCTGAAACCGATATTTTATGCATGTTTGAGCTATGAGGTTCGGCTTTGATGGTATAAACGACGACAGATATCTGGCATTAAAGGGCAAAATGCAGAATAAAAAAAGGTGGCGGCACGCGGCGTGCATAAAAAAGCCGTCTCAGGGACGGCTTAGTCTGTAAAGGGGTCGGCCTAGTGCAGCACCGAATGCACGCTGGAGACCGGAACGTGCTCTTCTTCTTCACCCACAATCAGCAGATTATTGGCAAAGGCTTCCAGAATCACCATGGAGATTTGCTCTTCACTCTGTTTCATAAAGTGTGAGAACTGACCAAAGGTTAATCCGGCGGTGGTCGTCATTGACTGACAGACAATGAGCTTCGGCAGATTATCATCCTGAATGTCGATAAAGGCTTTCACCGTCAGTGAACTGGCATTAATTTGCGACAGATCGCCGACCAGCGGAATCAGCGCCGTCGGCTTCACTTCAGCCAGCGCCGAAAAGAGAATGACGTTGTCGACCAGATCGATTTTGGCGTCAAACACCCCATCGAAGTTTTGCATGTGCGGCAGATGAAGTGCCTGACAGGCATCGCATTCGAACCAGGTGATATTTTGCTGATCCAGCCAGCGACGCAGCAGGTCGATATCCGGAACGACAAGAGAATCCATCGTAAAATCCCAGTGGGGTGATAAACAGGCGACTTAGCTTACGGAAAAATGCGTGGCGATGCCACGAAAACTGCTGAAAAGCGCGTGTCAGCCAGCGGTTTTAGGACGGAGCCCGGGGATGGCCTGCTGCTCAATCCGCTGAATCATCAGCGCGGCAATGTTAAGGCCGCTGCTGGTTTCAATGCCTTCCAGGCCGGGCGAGGCGTTCACTTCCATCACCAGCGGACCGCGATGGGCGCGCAGAATATCGACACCCGCAACCTCCAGCCCAAGCGTAGCGGCGGCTTTCACCGCCATTTCCCGCTCCTGAGGGGTAATCTCAACCGGGCAGGCTTTGCCGCCGCGATGCAGATTAGAGCGGAAATCGCCCTCTTTCGCGACCCGCTCAATCGCTGCCACCACCTGATCACCAATCACCAGGCAGCGAATATCACGCCCTTCGGCTTCTTTAATAAACTCCTGCACCAGAATATGCGCATTCAGGCCGCGGAAGGCATCAATGACGCTCTCTGCCGCCTGCCGTGTTTCCGCCAGCACGACGCCAATGCCCTGCGTCCCTTCCACCAGCTTAACCACCAGCGGCGCGCCGCCCACCATGGCGATCAGATCGTCAGTGTCATCGGGTGAGGAGGCAAAGCCGGTCACAGGCATGTCGATGCCTTCCCGTGCCAGCAGTTGCAGCGAGCGTAATTTGTCCCGGGTGCGGGTAATGGCGGCGGACTCATTCAGCGGATAGCTGCCACACATTTCAAACTGTCGCAGCACCGCCGCACCGTAAAAGGTAATGGCATTGCCGATGCGCGGAATAACCGCGTCGAAAGGGCCCAGCGGTTCACCACAATAGTGAACCGCGGGTGAGGCGGGATTGATATTCATATAGCAGGAGAGCGGATCGATGATTTGCACCTCGTGACCGCGTGCGGCGGCCTCGTCACGCAATCGCCGACTGGAGTAGAGCGTCCCATCGCGCGACAGGATGGCTATCTTCATCGCAGCTCTCCCTTTGTGGGTTAACGCGTAGCCCAGCCCTGCTGATGCAGATAATCGAGCATAAACGGACGCGTTTCTTTAATGATCAGACGCTGAATCAGCTCACTCCAGGTTTCGCTACGCGGGTTGCTGTCGCGCTGCTGATAATAGAGTTCTGTGCGGCTATCGTATTCGGCCAGCACGCTTTTATCCAGTGGCTGATAGCGGTTTTCATGCACCAGCATGGCGTGTGGCATGCGCGGTTTAACGTCCGGTTTTGACGCCGGATGCCCCAGGCAGAAACCAAACAGCGGCAGCACAAATTTCGGCAGGCCAAGCAGCTCGGTCACTTCCGCAATGCTGTTACGGATTCCGCCGATAAAGACGCCACCCAGATCCAGCGATTCCGCCGCTACCATCGCGTTCTGCCCCATCAGGGCGGTGTCGACGCAGCCCAGAAGCAACTGCTCGGCACGGCCCAGCTGCGCATCCGGGCAAATCTGCAGGTGGCGATTAAAGTCCGCGCAGAAAACCCAGAATTCAGGCGCATCCGCGACCCACGTCTGTCCGCCGGTCAGCGTCACCAGCTTGTCACGCAGCGCTTTGTCAGTGATACGGATAATAGAAGAGCACTGTAAAAAGCTGGATGTGGACGCCGATTGCGCCGCATTAATAATCGCTTCACGCTGGGCTTCACTGACCGGCTGGTCAGTAAAGGCGCGGATTGAACGGTGGCTGCACAGTAAATCAATGGTCGGTGTCATAAAGTCTCCAGCAACATTATCTTTTTTTATCAATCTGATTGAACAGCTGTGGCGCGATAGCTTTCGCGGTGCGCCACATCAATAGCCAGGCAGCAGGCAGCATCAGCACCACACCAGCGATGAACAGCAGGATGGCCAGCGTTCTGGCATCAGCCTGATCTGGCAGCGGCAGCCAGTGGTTAATCAGCAGTAGCGCCCCCAGAATTAACAGGCCGCCCGCCGCCTCCAGCACCACGATAAACCGGGGTAATCTGGCCACACTCTGCATCACATCCTCCTGCCTTTGCGGCTTACTGAGCGTCAATTATGGTCAACAACCCAAAAATTGCGCGGATTACACGGGCTGCCGTCGCAAAAAAGCCCTTATTTCAGACGCTTCCTGAACGGCAGCAATAGCGTGCGGGCATCAGACTAACAGGCAAATCCTGCTTTCCTTAAGCGATACGAGCGGGCATGATGGTTGCCATTCTCTGTTTGATTATGTGATACACATCACATAATAGTCGCTGCAAGGAGTTATCAATGATTGCTGTTATTTTTGGTCGTCCGGGCTGTCCCTACTGTGTCCGAGCCCATGAACTGGCCGACAAGCTGACCGCGGAGCGCGATGATTTTAGCTATCAGTATGTCGATATTAATGCAGAAGGCATTACTAAAGCCGATCTGGAAGCCAGCGCCGGTAAACCGGTCAGCACCGTGCCGCAGATTTTCGTGGACGAAAAACATATCGGTGGCTACACCGAGTTTGCGGCCTGGACCAAAGAGAATCTGGGATTTGTCGCGTAAGCGCAGATAACCGGAATAAAAAAGGCGAGGCAGGGTTTTCCTGTCTCGCCTTTTTGCTCTCTGGCTGACGCCAGCCATCCGGCACCGTTTAGTTGAGCGACGCCATCACGATCTGCATCAATCGTACCAGCAATGCCCCACAGCCTGCCCAGAACAGCGCGCTGAGACTCCATGCGATGGCAAACAGTCCGCTGCTGTGAATAAACAGGCTGTTATTGAGCAGAAGTGCTGCCAGCAACGTTCCCCAGAGTCCCATCAGCAGCGTGCTTTTTAACGGGCTTTCCACCTGCATCAATGCCATTACAATACCGGGCAACATAAAGAGCAGTAATTCGGGCTGACCACGGAGCGGGCCGGGACCGACCTGCCAGAAATGACAGGTAAAAACAAACACCAGACTGTACAACACCACGCCGCACAGGCGGGTAGTCCAGAGATAAGAACGCTGCGGCATACCACCCCACTGATTAAAAGTAACCCCGACAATAACCTGCTGATATCCCTGATGCGTTCTGGTGGAAATAAAAAGAAACAGTTCGCTGTGGTAACGAATGAAAACAGCCAATGGCTGTGAAAGATATTTGTGATTAGAATAGCGCCGCGATACCGGTTCCATTTGCAGTGTTGATACAACAGCACCTCAACGGCCTGCTCACGATAGCGAAAAACAGGCCACTCTTCAACAGGTTACACGTAAACAAGAAGTTAAACAGTGAATATTAACGTCGCAGGATTGTTAAGCGGAAATGACATTTTGTTATTATTTGTCGTTTTAGCGCTCGGCCTCTGTCTGGGCAAGTTGCGTCTTGGCTCGGTTCAGCTGGGAAATTCGATTGGCGTATTAGTGGTTTCGCTCTTATTAGGGCAGCAGCACTTCGCGATCAATACCGATGCATTAAGTCTGGGCTTTATGCTGTTTATTTTTTGTGTTGGTGTTGAAGCGGGTCCCAACTTTTTTTCTATTTTCTTTCGCGACGGCAAAAACTATTTCATGCTCGCCATCGTGATGGTGGTCAGCGCGTTGTTGCTGGCACTGGGGCTGGGAAAACTCTTTGGCTGGGATATTGGTCTCACCGCAGGCATGCTGGCCGGGTCGATGACCTCAACACCGGTGCTGGTCGGAGCGGGTGATACTCTGCGGCAAAGCATCAGCGATTCCAAGCAGCTTGGATTGATGCAGGATCAGCTGAGCCTCGGTTATGCCGTGACCTACCTGATTGGACTGGTCAGCCTGATTTTTGGTGCCCGTTACCTGCCCCGCCTGCAACACCAGGATCTGCCCACCAGCGCCCAGCAGATCGCCCGCGAGCGCGGTCTGGATGCGGACAGCCAGCGTAAAGTCTTTCTGCCGGTGATCCGCGCCTATCGCGTGGGCCCGGAACTGGTGGCGTGGAGCGACGGCAAAAACCTGCGCGAGCTGGGTATCTATCGTCAGACAGGTTGCTACATTGAGCGTATCCGCCGTAACGGTATTCTCGCCAGTCCCGATGGGGATGCGGTGTTACAACTGGGTGATGATATCTCGCTGGTCGGCTATCCCGACGCACACGCCCGGCTCGATCCCAGTTTCCGTAACGGTAAAGAGGTGTTTGACCGCGACCTGCTGGATATGCGCATCGTCACCGAAGAGATCGTGGTGAAAAACCATAACGCAGTAAACAAACGCCTCAGCAAGTTAAACCTTACCGATCACGGCTGCTTCCTGAACCGCGTAATACGCAGTCAGATCGAGATGCCGATCGACGACAGCATCATGCTCAATAAAGGTGATGTGTTGCAGGTCAGCGGCGAGGCGCGACGGGTGAAAAGCGTGGCAGATCGTATCGGCTTTATCGCGATTCACAGTCAGATGACCGATCTTCTGGCCTTCTGCGCCTTCTTTATCGTGGGTCTGATGATTGGTCTGATCACCTTCCAGTTCAGCAATTTCAGTTTTGGTATCGGGAACGCGGCGGGTCTGCTGTTCGCCGGTATCATGCTTGGCTTCCTGCGCGCCAACCATCCGACCTTTGGCTATATTCCGCAGGGCGCGCTTACCATGGTGAAAGAGTTCGGCCTGATGGTATTTATGGCGGGTGTAGGATTAAGCGCCGGCAGCGGAATTAATCACGGCCTGAGCAGCGACGGTGCGCTGATGCTGCTGTGCGGTCTGCTGGTCAGCCTGATTCCGGTGATCATCTGCTATCTGTTTGGAGCCTATGTGTTGCGAATGAACCGCGCCCTGCTATTTGGGGCCATCATGGGCGCGCGAACCTGCGCACCAGCCATGGAGATCATCAGTGATACCGCACGCAGTAATATTCCGGCGCTGGGCTATGCCGGAACCTATGCGATCGCCAACGTGTTACTGACGCTGGCGGGGACGCTGATTGTGATTATCTGGCCGATACTGCCCCTATAAAATTTTTTTGCTGACGTCCAGAACTTTATTGTTAAGCGATAGTCATAATAAGTGCCACTGCTTTTCTTTGAAATCCCCAAATTGTGGAGCCCGCTGGTCTTTTTCCCGGCGGGTTTTTTTATGCCTTTTTCGTCCCATCCCGCGCTTCCACTCCGTAATCACCTCTCAAACCGTCATAAAACTTAAACAGTTGTGCAACTCATTATGAGATTAAGAGCCTTTCTATAGACGATTAGCCCGACAAAAAGCAGGATAGCGCGCTGATAAGTTAGCAAATTGTGCTGATTGATTGGTCAGGCGCGCTGTCGCTGAACGTTTATTTGCCGCTGTTATCGGGCCTGGGTGACTGGATGTTGCCTGACGCTGATGACCGGCCTGTCTGCTGAGGAATTTATCCCGAAATGGAAGAGCTGAACCACGCACTGTTTACTGCCATCAATGCCACACCGGCGTCACCTGCCTGGTTGCTGCAACTGGCGACCTTTATTGCCAGAGATTTGATCGCCATCGTGCCGCTGTTAATTGTGGCGATGTGGCTCTGGGGACCGCGCGATCAGGTCTCTTCGCAGCGGGCGCTGGTACTGAAAACCGGTATGGCGCTGATCTATGCGCTGGCGATCTCCTGGTGTGTGGGCCACCTGCTGCCGCATCCCCGCCCTTTCGCCATTGGCTACGGTTATCAGTTCCTGCCTCACGCCGCCGATGACTCCTATCCCAGCGATCACGGCACGACAATATTCACCTTTGCTCTGGCATTTATTTTCTGGCATCGCCTCTGGTCGGGTGTGGTACTGATGATGGCGGGTTGTGCCATCGCCTGGTCGCGGGTTTATCTGGGTGTTCACTGGCCAATGGATATGCTGGGCGGGTTCCTGGTGGGTCTGCTGAGCTGTCTGGCGTCACATCTGGCGTGGCAGTTCTATGGCGAGCGGATGCTGGCGGTGATCAACCCGCTCTATCGGGCGCTGTTTGCCCTGCCGATTCGTAAGGGCTGGACGCAGAATTAAGGACGGGGTGCGGTTGCGTCTCCTTAATTGTCTGGAATCTGCTTCAACTGGCGGTGAGATCGAACCTGCGCAGGGAACAGGGTCAGATCGGAAAGACGCAAAAACCGCCATCCATGGCACGCTCGACCCGCGCCGTCCATGGCGCGGGACGCTTTCCTCTTCTGACCCAGTTCCCAGCGCGCTGAGCTAAAGCGTTGCTGCTGGATTCTGATTTGGAAACAGCACTCGTCTCAGGGACGGATCAGCGTCCCTGCTCACTTACGACAACCACTTCCCGAACCAGCCGTTAAACTTCATCATTACGAAGTCAATCATCCGGCTGAAGAAGCCGCCTTCCGGCACATCCTGCAGCACCACCAGCGGACGCTGCTCAATAGTTTTGCCATCCAGCTGAAAATCGATAGTGCCCACTACCTGATTCTTCTTCAGCGGTGCTTCCAGCTGAGGTGTGGTCAGTTTAAAACTCGCCTTCAGGTTCTTCATCTGCCCTTTCGGGATGGTCAGCGCCGCATCTTTCGCTACCCCGAGATTCACCTGGCTCTTATCACCAAACCAGACCCGCTGCTGCGCAAAAGGTGCATCCGCCTTAATCGGCGTCACCGTTTCAAAGAAACGGAAGCCCCATGTCAGCAGCTTTTCACTTTCGCGGAAACGTATGGCATCGCTGGCGGTGCCGAGCACTACCGAGATCAGGCGCATATCGCCTTCGGTCGCGGAAGCCACCAGGTTATTGCCCGCTCCGGAGGTGTGACCGGTTTTAACGCCATCCACCTTAAGGTTGGTGCTCCACAACAGACGGTTGCGGTTAATCTGGCGAATATTGTTGAAGGTGAACTCTTTCTCTTTATTCAGTGCGTACTCTTCTGGCACATCGCGGATCAGCGCCTGAGCAATCAGCGCCATATCCCGCGCGGTGCTGTACTGCCCTTCAGCATCCAGACCATGCACCGTCATAAAGTGGGTATTCTGGAGTCCCAGCGCCTTTACATAGTTGTTCATCAGGCCGATAAACGAGTCCTGACTGCCCGCCACATAATCTGCCAGCGCTATACAGGCGTCATTACCGGACTGGATCACAATCCCTTTATTCAGCTCATGAACCGGTATCCGATCGCCCGGCTTGAGGAACATCAGCGAAGAGCCACGCAGCTTCGGATTGCCGGTGGCCCAGGCATCCTGTCCCACGGTGACCAGGTCATCCGGTTTAATTTTGCCCGCTTTAATCGCCTGACCGACCACGTAGCTGGTCATCATCTTGGTCAGACTGGCAGGATCAAGACGCTGATCGGCGCTGGATTCGGTTAACACTTTGCCGCTGGCATAATCGATCAGAATCCATGCTTTAGCATCAATGCCAGGCGCAGCGGGAGCCTGTTCAGCAAAAGCGCTGATGGGGGCGATAATCAGTAATGAGGTGGCAACGAGGTGCCGCAGGCGAGATGTGAAACGAGTGTTTGTCATGGGCTTGGCCGAATTGTCCTTGTTAAATCGAAATTCCAGGGGCAGAAAATTCTCACTCAAACGCTAACCGTTGCCGGCAGCGAAAAAAACCGTCGAATCGTAAAGTTTTTTAGAGTTTAGTAGAGTAACCCTGGCATAAACGCCGCGCACGTGCCGCTTTTTCCCGCGCCTGTCACTTTCTGAATTGCGTGAAATTCCGATTTTTCGCAGAAGAGTTAAGCCCGTCACAATTATCGGCTAACCTGAAAGCCAGTCAGCCGAGGAGACCGACCATGGACTTAGCCCTTTTTGATCTTGATGAAACACTGATTTGTGAAGACAGCACCAGCCTGTGGCTGCGCTGGCTGGTATCACAGGGATTTGCCCCCAGCGAACTGATTGATCAGGAACAGGCATTAATGAACCAGTACTACGCCGGTACGCTGTCGATTGAAGAGTATATGAATAAAACACTCTCCCCTCTGGCAGGCATGGCAACACTGACCGTTGAAGGCTGGGTGCGCCGCTTCATTCACCGTGACATCATGCCGCGCGTTTATCCTGCAGCGCGCGAGCGCATTGAGTGGCACCGGACACGCGGTGACAGAGTGATGATCATCTCTGCCAGTGGCGAACATCTGGTGGTGCCGATTGCTGAGAAGCTGGGTGCCTGCGGCGCGCTGGCGATTGGCGTTGAGATCGTGGATGAACGCTACAGCGGCAACACCTACGGCACCATGACCTACAAAGAGGGCAAAGTGACCCGCCTGGGTGACTGGAAAGCGCTGCAGCAGGAGGAGAACTTTAACCGTACCTGGGCCTACAGCGATTCCATGAACGACCTGCCACTGCTGAAGCAGGCCGATCATGCCCACGTTATCAACCCTGATGAACAACTGCATCAGGAAGCTCTAAACCGCGGCTGGCAGGTTTATCACTGGGCGCGATGATTCAGAGCCTGTCCCGGCAGGCATCCTTGTCTCCAGTCGGGACACGGACCACGCGCAGCAACCAGCACGTACATGGAGTACGCGAAGATTGTGAGCACGGCTCAGGTCCGGACTGACAAATAAAATCGTCTGCCAGGTCTCGCTCTTAGCCGCGGGACGCGCCAGCGTCCTGCGCTAATCCCACTTTCAGCAGCTTACCATTAGCCTCATCGGTCAGCACATAGAGCCAGCCATCCGGTCCCTGCCGCACATCGCGGATTCGCGCCTTCTGATCGTCCAGCAGGCGCTGCTCTTCCACCACTTTTTCGCCGTTGAGACTCTGACGGATCAGGTTTTTCTCTTTCAGTGCTCCGATAAACACCGAATTCTTCCACTGCGGAAAACGGGCGCTGTTATAAAACGCCATGCCGCTGATGGCCGGAGAATCCTTCCAGTGATAAAGCGGCTGTTCGGTGCCTGCAGCATGGGTGCCCTTTGATTCCGGCACTTTATCGCCGTTGTAGTCAATGCCGTACGTTGCCAGCGGCCAGCCGTAGTTTTTGCCACGGCTCATGATATTCACTTCATCGCCGCCGCGCGGGCCATGTTCATTTTCCCATATCATGCCGGTCCAGGGATTAAGCGCCAGTCCCTGCGGATTACGCAGACCATAGGCCCAGATCTCTGGCCGCGCGCCGGGCTTTTTCACAAACGGATTATCGTCCGGCACGCTGCCATCGGTGTTGAGCCGCAGCAGCTTACCCTGCAGCTTATCGAGATCCTGCGCTGCGCTGCTGACAAAATTATCGCCGAACGCGATCCAGAGATAGCCCTGAGTATCAAACGCCAGCCGGGTACCGATATTGTTGCCGCTGGAGAGCATCGGCGTCTGCCGGACCACCTCGCGGAAATCGCTGAGTTGCCGGTTATCAGGACTCAGCGTCCCGACACCCACGACGGCACCCGCTTTGCCGCTGCTGTTCGCCTCAGTGTAGCTGAGCCAGACGCGACGGCTGGTCGCAAAATCGGGTGCCAGCACCACGTCCAGCAGGCCACTCTGCCGTTCTGCCCAGACCTTTGGCACACCCTGAATCGGCTGCGACAGGCCACTCTCCGGACTCCAGCTGCGCAGCGCTCCGCTACGTTCGGTAATCAGCAGCGTTTTGTTGTCGGGCAGGAAGGCAACAGACCATGGATGTTGTAACTTATCCTGCAATACCTCAACTTTTACGTCAGCGGCAAAAAGTGGCGAGGCGCAGAACAGCGCGCCGCCGAGCACAAGAGTAGTCGAAAAACGGGTCATAAGGTTCTCCTGACGGGATAGCGTGCCCTTAAGCGTAGTCATCCACTGCTTGGTGAACCTGAGGATTTACAAAAGATTAAACAGGGCGACAAGGATGTGCAGCCCCGAAGGGTTATGGCGCGTTGAAACTCACCGTGTCACGAACCAGCATATCAACACCCGGCTTCAGGTCATCAACGGTGATTGGCGTCGTGCTGTTACTGACCGTTTTGCCAAAGGCTTTTCGCACAACCCGGAGCAACGGTTTGCCGGTCACGGCATCGCTGGCTTCGATTTCCAGGAACAGTTCACTGTTCTGAGTTCGGTGGCCTGATGCCGCCACCGTACTGGCGACGACTGCCGCAATCGGCACCACTTCGTAAAACTGTACGCCCTCGTTCTCTGCCGGGACGGCGCTGATCGCGGCACGCACTTTAAGAGTATGTGGCGAAACCTGATTAACCAGCGGCAGAGGGGTGGCAATCGCTCCTTTTAACTGAATGTCGGTGTAACTGCGTATCTGATCCAGCGTCTGCTGACTGACGCGAGCCGTAGGCCGTGCAGCCGGATAGAACACGACCGGTGTATAGAGCACATCCTGATACTGGCTGCTCTTGTCGTCGGGCGAAATCCAGCGCAGAGTCGGTTCCCCGCGGGCTGACTCAGAGGGCTCTGGCTGGCTTTAATCCACTAAGAAGCCCGAATAGTGCTGCTTGTCTGCAACATGAAAATGACATCCACTGAGCAACAGTGCGGAGACTGCCAGCAGAGCAGCAACGGACGTTTTACGCTTGATCAACTCGCTTGTGTCAGAGGTTTAAGCATGAATGGATAAATCACGAGGAAATGCTGAAAATAAGCGTCGTTCTAAGGGGTTATCTGTGCGGAAGATCGGAAAATACCCGCTGCATAACGCAGCGGGTAAAAGCCATTACTCGAAGCAGGTATCAGGATTTTCCGACAGGGTGATGAATTGCTTACCGCCCTGGGTCAGCGCCATGATGGTGCCGCTTTCGATATCGTAAACCCAGCCATGCAGACGCAGCTTGCCGTTACGCAGGGCAACAGAGACCGACGGATGGGTTTTCATGTTGTTGAGCTGAGCGATGACGTTCTCTTTGACCATCTCGTTCAGTTTCTTCTCTGGTGAGTCATACTCACGCTGCTCGACCACCGCCTTTGCTGCATCGGCATAGCGCAGCCAGTGCTCAACTGCAGGCATGGTGTCCATGCAGGCGCAGGAGGCGATGGCGTTCATGGCACCGCAGTTGGAGTGACCGCAGATGATGATGTCGGAGACGCCCAGCGCGACCACAGCATATTCGATCGTAGCGGAGACACCGCCCGGCTCCGGGCCAAATGAGGGAACGATGTTGCCCGCATTGCGGATAACGAACAGCTCTCCTGGCTCCTGCTGCGTCACCAGTTCAGGCACCAGACGGCTGTCTGAACAGGAGATGAACAGCGCTTTCGGATTTTGATTTGACGCCAGGCTTTTGAAAAGATCCTTCCTTTCAGGAAACACATTCTGCTGGAAATTCAGAAATCCGTTGATGATCTCTTTCATTATTTAGCTCTCACATTATCCATTTCATTACCTGAGGGGCATAGCCCCCTCAGTGGGGTTTGCTGGTTTATTATTAATGAAAACAAGTGAATATCAACCCGCGTTTTTCAGACAGCCCTGAAGCGCTGTCATCGTCAGCGTTTCGCTTATCTCTTATCCAGCATTCCCGAAGCCGATTTCTTTTTACAGCACGGGAGGTTACTGGAAAAGGCAGAGGGGGTTCCGCCCACTTTTATTGTCTGAGCCGTGGACCGGCTTTTACGCGTTTTTTCACTACTTTACGTCGCAGTTTGAACGAAACCAAAGATTTCTGTTTTGCATCTGGTCTTTGAGGGCAGATTAAGGGGAGCAGGATAACGCCCGGAGAATAAGCCGGGCGGGTTCAGGTAATGATGGCAGCCACGGTGGAGGTGGCCGGGGGAAAAGATTTAGCGCTTAACCATACTGCTGCTGATGCGCCTTCTTGCGTCGCAGGTAGTCCTCATCTTCGCGCAGTTTGTCCCAGTAAGCCTTGAAAATAGCGGCCGCCGCGGCCTTTTCCTCGTTGACGCCGCGCGGCAGCTCCTTGCCGTCCGCGTCATATTTGCGGCCGCCTTTGTGGTTACTGTAACGTCGCGCCCGGGTATATCCCATCTGGATAAATTTGCGCGCCATATCCATGCCGACAAAATCGTCCTGACGCCGGTAATCCTCAAACAGCGCCATGATTTTTTCAGCCGACTCTTCAGCAATGGGAACGGTGCGAAAACGCCAGTGCGGCAGAATTTCGCCTTTATAAGGCTCGACCATCAGCACACCCTGCTCACCTCGCCCGACCTGATAAAGCTCGGGATGCTGGCGGAAGTCGATCGTGCTGAAGTCCTGATCATAATCGAAAGGTTTCATCTCTTTAGTTTAGGATCAAGTGCGTCACGTAGCCCGTCACCGAGCAAATTAAATGCCAGAACCGTGAAGAAAATCGCCAGACTGGGGAAAATCGCCACGTGTGGGGCAATCACCATGTCGGCCCGCGCCTCATTCAACATTGCGCCCCACTCCGGCGTGGGCGGCTGTGCGCCCAGCCCGAGAAATGACAGACTGGCGGCGGTGATGATGGAGGTGCCAACCCGCATAGTGAAATAGACCACAATCGGCGATACGGTGCCTGGGAGGATATGCCGCATCAGGATTGTCCAGTCAGACGCGCCGATGCTGCGTGCCGACTCAATATAGGTCTGATGCTTCAGCACCAGCGTGTTACCGCGTACCAGACGGGCAAAGGCCGGGATACTGAAGATAGCGACGGCCACAATCACGTTGCTCATGCCACTGCCCATAATCGCCACTACCGCAATTGCCAGCAGAATGCCGGGAAAGGCAAACAGCACATCACAGATGCGCATGGTGATACGGTCCCACCAGCCTTCGTAATACCCGGCCAGCAGACCAAACAGCGTGCCAATCACTGCGCCAATGACCACCGAAAAAAAGCCGGCAATCAGAGAGATACGCGTGCCGACCAGCACCCGGCTGAAGATGTCGCGACCCAGCGAATCGACGCCAAAGTAATGTATCAGCGACGGACCGTCGTTGAGCCGGTCATAATCGAAGTAGTTCTCTGCGTCGAACGGCGCAATCCACGGGGCGATCACCGCCAGCACAATCAGCAGCAGCACAAAAGCCCCGGCCAGAAGCGCCACCGGCTGACGCCGGAAGCGTCGCCAGAATTCACGCCACGGCGTACGCACGCGGTTCTCCGCGATCAGCGGCATCGTTTTCAGTGCCGCTTCACGTCGCCAGTTTTTCATCGCGACTCCTTAAAGCGAATAGCGGGGTTAATCACCGCATAAAGCATGTCGACAAACAGATTGATCAGAATAAACTCCAGTGAAAACAGTAGTACTTCGGCCTGAATAACCGGATAGTCGCGCATCGCCACGGAGTCGACCAGCAGACGCCCCAGGCCCGGCCAGTTAAACACCACCTCGACCACGATTGAGCCGCCCAGCAGAAAACCAAACTGCAGCCCCATCATCGTGACTACCGGGATCATCGCGTTGCGCAAGCCATGTTTCACCACCACCAGCGACTCGCGTACCCCTTTAGCTCTGGCGGTGCGCATGTAATCTTCCTGCATCACCTCCACGAACGAGGCGCGGGTAAAGCGCGCCATTACCGCCGCGACCGCTGCACCTAAGGTGATGGAGGGCAGAATGTAATGCTTCCAGCTCTCAGCCCCGACGGTGGGCAGCCAGCCCAGCTCAACCGAGAAGACCTGCATCAGCAGCATCCCCAGCGCAAAGGCGGGAAACGAAATGCCCGACACCGCCAGCGTCATCCCCAGCCGATCGGGCCAGCGGTTACGCCAGACAGCCGAAACGATGCCGATGGTCATGCCAAAAATCACTGCCCAGATCATGCTGGCCAGCGTTAACCACAGTGTCGGCATAAAGCGTGAGGCAATCTCATCCGCAACCGGCCGCTTTGAGACCATCGACTGACCGAAATCACCCTGCAGCGCATTCAGCATAAAATGCCAGAATTGCTGTGGCAGCGGCAGATCGAGACCCAGCTCCTGACGCACCAGCGCCACCACCGAGGCATCCGCTTCCGGTCCGGCGATCAGGCGTGCCGGGTCGCCCGGCAGCAGGTGAACAAACAGGAATACCAGCACCGCCACGATCAGCAGCGTGGGGATCAGCCCAAACAGTCGTTTGAGAAAGTAGTTAAACATGCAACATCCTGCAGTTGCGGCCAGCCACACGGGCTGGCCGACTCCGTTACTTCAGCGTGGCCTCATCAAAATTGAATGAGGTATCAGGCATCACATAAAAACCAGTCAGGTTTTTGCTGTTGGCAGAAACCAGCTGCTCAACCACCAGCGGGATCCACGGATGGTCCTGCCAGATGGTGTCCTGCGCCTCTTTGTAGAGACGCGCTTTTTCAGCCCGGTCGGTGGTTTTCAGCGCATCGGCCAGATCTTTATCGACCTTCGGATTGCTGTAAAACGCGGTGTTGAAGATTGCCGGTGGCCAGGCTGCGGTGGCAAACAGTGGCGTCAGCGCCCAGTCGGCTTCACCGGTTGAGGCGGACCAGCCGGTGTAGAACATGCGCACGCCGCTCTCTTTCTGGCCTTTACCTTCGACTTCTGCAGCACGCTGACCCGCATCCATCGCCGTAACTTTTACCTTCACGCCAATCTGCGCCAGTTGCTGCTGAGTGAACTGCAGTACCTTCTGCGCGGTGCTGTGGTTGTGCGACGACCAGAGTGTGGTTTCAAATCCGTTGGGGTAACCCGCCTCTTTCAGCAGCGCTTTGGCTTTAGCGGGATCGTAACTGATAGCCGGATAGGTCTGCGCAAAGTCGATGGCGGGCGGCACGATGCCGGTCGCAGGCGTGGCGTAACCGGCGAAGGCCACTTTCGCCAGCGCCTGACGATTGATGGCATACTCCAGCGCTTCACGCACCTTCGGATTATCGAACGGCTTCTGCGTGACGTTCAGGCTGATGTAACGCTGCATAATGGAAGGCGTGGTCACCACATCGAGCTTGTTGTTCTTCTCCAGCCGTTTCGCCTGCTCATAAGGCACCGGGAACGCAAGGTTCGCTTCGCCGGTCTGCAGCATGGCCGCGCGAGTGTTGTTATCCACCACCGGTCGCCAGGTAATGCTGTCCAGCTTCGGATAGCCCGGTTTCCAGTAGCCGTCCCACTTCTTCACCTTCACAAAGTCGGTCTGATTCCAGGTTTCAAACACAAACGGACCGGTGCCCACCGGATGGAAACCGATCTCTTTGCCATATTTTTTCAGCGCGGTGGGTGAAATCATCGCCGCCGCCGGATGGGCCAGATTATTAATAAAGGCAGAGAATGGCTCTTTCAGCGTCACTTTCACCGTCGTCGGATCCACGACTTCGGTGCTGGCGATGCGTTTGAACAGGTTGTAGCGCTTAAGATGGTTATCCGGATTGCTGGCGCGGTCGAGGTTGACCTTCACCGCATCCGCATTGAAGTCCGTGCCATCCTGGAATTTAACCCCGGAACGCAGCTTAATCGTGTAGGTCAGGCCGTCGGCGCTGGCCTGGTAGCTCTCCGCCAGCACATTGGTGAGTTTCATATCCTTATCGAAGCCAAACAGCCCCTGATAAAAAGATTTCGCCACCGCCTGCGACAGCGTGTCGTTGGCATCATAAGGATCGAGCGTGGTGAAGTTGGACGCGACGGCAATCACCGCATCCTGTGCTGCCCAGGCGGGCAATGTCATTGCGCTGCTTAACACGCCAGCCGCCAGTAACCCTTTACGCATCGTAATCTGCATCTTGTTCTCCTGTAATCCCTGTCGGGTTGGTCGCCGGAGCGACATCTTCACTGTTCAGGTCGCGCTGATAATGTGGCGGGCGACGAAATGGCCCGGAGCCACCTCCATCAGCGGGGCCACTTCAGGTTCATCCCCTAACGCATGAATCGGGCTGGGGATCTCATCGACCAGTAAGGCGCGTTCACGACGCCGGTGTGCCGGATCGGCTACCGGGACCGCGGCCATGAGTTTTCGGGTGTAGGGATGCTGAGGCTGTTCAAACACTGCCTGACGCGGCCCTATCTCAACAATCTGACCGAGATACATTACTGCCACGCGGTGGCTGATACGCTCCACCACCGCCATATCGTGAGAAATAAACAGAAAGGCGATGCCAAACTCGCGCTGCAGGTCGAGCATCAGATTGATGATCTGCGCCTGAATCGACACATCCAGCGCCGAGACAGACTCATCGGCGATGATAACCTTCGGATTCAGCGCCAGCGCGCGGGCAATACAGATGCGCTGGCGCTGCCCGCCGGAAAATTCATGCGGATAGCGCTGAGCATGCTCCGGCAGCAGACCAACTTTATCCAGTAACCAGGCGACACGCTGCTCTGCCTCGCGACGCGGCATCGCTTTGTGGACCAGCAGCGGCTCCATAATCGAGAAGCCAACCGTCAGCCGGGGATCAAGCGAAGCGTAAGGATCCTGAAAAATAAACTGAATATCGCGCCGCAGATGGGCGAGCGCAGCACCTGAAAGATGGTCAATGCGCTGTCCGTCAAACGTTAGCGTGCCACCCTGGCTGGCAACCAGCTTCAGCAGCGAGCGTCCGGTGGTCGATTTACCACAGCCGGACTCCCCCACCAGTGCCAGAGTCTCACCAGCATAGAGATCGAAACTGACTTTTTCGACGGCGTGAACCCGGCTTTTAACGCGATTCAGCAGGCCGCCGCGAATATCGAAGCGGGTGACCAGGTCGCGTACCTGCAGAATGGGTGGCTGCAGACGGCGAACCGTATCCTGCGGCACGTCATCAACGGCATCACTGTGCAGCAGCGGAAACCTGGCCGGCAGGGGTTGGCCCTGCATCGAGCCGAGTCTGGGCACCGCGGCCAGCAGCGCCTGGGTGTAGGGCTGCTGCGGTGCGCTGAACAGTTCGGCGACCGGCGCATTCTCCACCACATCGCCGCGATACATGACCTGAACGCGATCGGCCATTTCGGCGACTACGCCCATATCGTGCGTGATAAAAATCACCCCCATCTGCATCTCTTTTTGCAGCACGCGGATGAGTTGCAGAATCTGCGCCTGAATGGTGACGTCGAGCGCGGTGGTCGGCTCATCGGCAATCAGCAGCGCCGGTTTGCAGCAGAGCGCCATCGCAATCATCACGCGCTGACGCATTCCGCCTGAGAGCTGATGCGGAAAACGAGACAGGACATTGTGCGCATCGGGAATGCGTACCAGATCCAGCATCCGGCGCGCCTCTGCCAGTGCCGCGGCATGGCTCAGCCCCTGATGAAGACGGATGGATTCAGCAATCTGCTCGCCCACGGAGAAGACCGGATTCAGCGAGGTCATCGGCTCCTGAAAGATCATCGCCATATCCGCGCCACGCACCCGACGCATCTGACTTTTTGAGGCGCGCATCAGATCCAGTACCTCGCCATTTCGACGACGTAATTGCACTTCACCGCTCACCCTGCCGCCAGCCTGCTCAATCAGCCGCATCAGCGCCAGCGAGGTGACCGATTTGCCTGAACCTGACTCTCCTACCAGCGCCAGCGTTTCGCCGCGAAACAGATCGAGTGACAAATGACGCACCGCGTCTGTGACGGTGGCTTCGTGCTGAAAACGCACACTGAGATCGCGCACCGCCAGCACCTGATCAGGAGCCAGCGGCGGTAACGTTTGCCTGTCGCTCATTTCTGTATCCTTAACTTTCGCGATAGATAGCGACCTCAGCCGCCTCGCCGAACCGCGCAACGCCCCGGTACATGCCTTCGCTGTTGAACGGCAGCGCCACGTTGCCTGCGCGATCGACAGCGATTAAGCCGCCACTGCCGCCCAGTTCCAGCACGCTGTCATGAATAACGTTAACACTGGCCTGCTGCAACGAGCGTCCGGCGTAACGCATCTGCGCGGCCACATCGTAGGCCGCCAGCGTCCGCATAAAGACTTCACCGGTACCGGTACAGGAGACCGCCACGCTGTCGTTGCTGGCATAGCAGCCCGCGCCCGGCAGCGGCGAATCGCCGACGCGTCCGGCCTGCTTATTGGTCATGCCGCCCGTCGAGGTAGCAGCAGCCAGGTTGCCCGCCAGATCCAGCGCGACCGCACCGACTGTGCCAAACTTACGGTCCGGGTCGAGCGGGTCGTCGCTGTGGGCGGCACCATCATGGTCAAGCACCGCGGTATCGCTGTTGAGCGCGCGCTGCAACTGTTCCCGGCGTTCCGGCGTAGAGAAGAAATCAGGATCGACCGTTTCCAGTCCCTGCGCCACGGCAAACTGCTCTGCGCCTTCCCCGATAAACAGCACATGCTCGCTTTTTTCCAGCACGGCACGTGCTGCCAGGACCGGATTACGTAATCGCGTTACGCCTGCGACCGCGCCGACATCCAGCGTGCGGCCATCCATAATGCAGGCATCAAGTTCATGGGTACCCTGATGGGTGAAGACCGCGCCTTTGCCCGCGTTAAACAACGGACACTCTTCCAGCAGTCGCACCGCCTCAGTTACTGCATCGAGTGCACTGCCGCCCTGCGCCAGTATCTGCTGACCCTGGGTGACAATATCGTGGAGCGCCTGACGATAGCGTTGTTCCTTTTCAGCGCTCATTGCTGCGCGCGAAATCGCACCTGCGCCGCCGTGAATGGCGATCACTGCATTAACCATAACGCTTTACCCTGTGGTTGCATCAGGACGAAAAACACTGATTTAAAATGGTTTTCACCCATTTTTGGTGATTTTTGACTATAGAAAGCCTGCTAAGGGTTGTAAAGGGGAAACTGTTCCTGTGGTTATAACCTTTTCTTACCGCCATATTTCACTTTGGCCACAACCTCCGGCAAGTCAGAACGACACCGATGTGACTCAGCGACCAATTCCCACCATAATAGGCAGCATCTGACATAACCAGGCTGGACCGTTCATGGAAAGTTTTACTGCAGGTTTGATCTCCCTTGAGGAGGCGCAACAAAAAATGCTGTCACAGCTGACGCCCGTCACCGACTCGCTGAGTGTGCCGCTGGCCGAGGCGGTCGGGCGCATCACCGCAACCGTAGTCACCTCACCGATTGCCGTGCCGCCCTTTGATAACGCCGCGATGGACGGGTACGCCGTCAGGCTGGCCGATGTTAGCAGCGGACAGCCGCTTCCGGTAGCAGGCAAGGCCTTTGCTGGCGCACCGTTCAGCGGTGAGTGGCCTCAGGGCAGCGTGATTCGCATCATGACCGGTGCGCCGGTACCCGCTGGCTGTGAAGCGGTAGTAATGCAGGAGCAGACCGAAACTCAGGGCGAGGCGATTGTGATTACCGCGCCGGTGCGTCAGGGACAGAATATTCGCCTGACCGGTGATGATATTCAGCCCGGCCATGTGGTGCTGCAAGCCGGTACGCGCCTGGGTGCTGCCGAGCTGCCGCTGCTCGCCTCGCTGGGCATCGCCCAGGTCCGCGTACTGCGAAAACTTCGGGTCGCGATCTTCTCAACCGGTGATGAACTTCAGCCGGTTGGCGAGCCGCTGGCAGATGGACAGATTTACGACACCAACCGGTTTGCCGTCTCGCTGATGCTGCATAAGCTCGGCTGTGAGGTCATCGATCTTGGCATCATCAAAGATGATCCCGTCGCCCTTCGCGCAGCCTTTGAAGAGGCAGATCGGCAGGCTGATGTGGTAATCAGTACCGGCGGTGTCTCGGTGGGTGAAGCGGACTTCACCAAAAGCATGCTGGAAGAGCTTGGTGCAATCAGTTTCTGGAAGCTGGCGATCAAACCCGGCAAGCCATTTGCTTTTGGCCGCCTTAACAGCAGCTGGTTCTGTGGCCTGCCGGGCAATCCGGTCTCCGCCGCGGTCACTTTCTATCAACTGGTGCAGCCGCTGCTTGCCACCCTCACCGGCCAGCAGAAATCCGCCTTGCCATCCCGTCAGAAAGTGCGCTGCGCCTCGCGCCTGAAAAAGTCACCGGGTCGCCTCGACTTCCAGCGCGGCATCCTGCGCCAGAACGCACAGGGTGAACTGGAGGTGGAGACCACCGGGATGCAGGGTTCGCACGTCTTCAGCTCTTTTGCCCAGGCGAACTGCTTTATTGTGCTGGAACGGGATCGCGGTAACGTAGAGGCTGGTGAATGGGTTGAGGTGGAACCGTTTAACGCCCTGCTGGAGGCGTAAATGCTGCCTGAATTAAGTGATGAGGAGATGCTGCGCTACAACCGGCAGATCGTTCTGCGCGGCTTTGATTTTGATGGTCAGGAGCGGCTGAAAGCCAGTCGCGCGCTGGTTGTCGGGCTGGGCGGGCTTGGCTGTGCCGCTGCGCCCTACCTTGCTTCTGCCGGCGTCGGCAGCCTGACGCTGCTTGACTTCGATACCGTGTCGCACTCCAACCTGCAACGGCAGATTCTGCACCATGACGCGGATATTGGCCGCGCCAAAGTAGACTCCGCCGCACACAGCCTGGCCGCCATCAATCCGCACTGCCAGTTGCATGCGGTCAACGGACAGCTTGACGATGCAGCGCTGCTGGCGCTAATCGCCCAACAGCAGGTGGTGCTGGACTGCACCGATAATGTCGCGGTGCGTGAGCAGCTTAACCGGCTCTGTCGTCAGCAGCGGATACCACTGGTCTCAGGCGCTGCGATTCGGATGGAAGGTCAGATCAGCGTATTCAACTGGCAGCCCGGCACGCCCTGCTATCGCTGCATCAGCCGCCTGTTTGGTGAACAGACCCTGAGCTGTGTGGAAGCGGGCGTCATGGCTCCGCTGGTCGGCGTGATTGGCGCAATGCAGGCGATGGAAGCCATTAAAGTGCTGACCGCATTCGGCACGCCCGCCACCAGCCGGTTGCTGATGTACGATGCGATGAGCGCGGAATTCCGCAGCATGAACGTCGCGCAGGACGCGCACTGTGAAGTGTGTGGCGGTGAGGATAGCAAAACATCTGATTTTTGAGCACAGTGATGAGATCTTACCCGCTTCGGAAACACGGTCAGATCGGAAAGTCGCTTAAACCATCCCTGGACACTCTGCCCGCGCGATTACGCACCTCATCCCTGAGGTGCGCCCGTAAACGGGCCAACGCTTTGCGTTGTTCAAAAACGCTCCCGGCGTTTTTGTCCCAGTCGAGGGACGCTTTCCTCCTCTGACCGCGTTCCCTGCGCCTTGAACATTTGCGTTGCTGTCAGATAATTCCCGAGCAGGTTTTGTCAGAAGTCATAGCTATGGGGGCCTACGTCGAGCACACTCCCCAATCCCACGCTCAATCCACTTACAGACAACTCAAAACTTAAAGCGAAGGGAGCATACGCCTGTAGCAAAGCATAGCGGGCCAGGGATGGCCCGCGCTGAGCATGCCATGGATGGCGTCTTTTGCGTCTTTGCGAAAGGCGTATGCTCCCTGAAGCCCGTACAGTGGTGGCGTTTTACCTGCTTAGGGAACACGGTCAGATCGGAAAGTCGCTTAATCTATCAATGGGCGCTCAGCACCACAGGGCAAAAAAACCGGGGTGGCCTGCGCCACCCCGGTTTTTATCAGACAATACCCTGACTTCGCAGATAATCTTCGTAATTACCGGTGAAGTCCACCACCTCGTCTGCTTTCAACTCAATCACACGGGTTGCCAGCGAGCTGACAAACTCGCGGTCATGCGAAACAAACACCAGTGTGCCTTCATACATCTCCAGCGCCATATTGAGCGATTCAATCGACTCCATATCGAGGTGGTTGGTCGGCTCATCCATAATCAGAATGTTCGGTTTTTCCATCATCAGCTTACCGAACAGCATACGACCCTTCTCACCACCGGAAAGCACTTTGGCTGGCTTCTTAATATCATCCTGCGAAAACAGCAGACGACCGAGAATACCGCGAATGGTCTGCTCATCATCGCCCGGCTGTTTCCACTGACTCATCCAGTCAAATACTGTCAGATCATTGGCAAAATCATCGGCGTGATCCTGAGCGTAATAACCAATACGCGCATTCTCTGACCATTTAACCGTGCCATTATCTGGCGTAAGCTGACCCACCAGCGTTTTCAGCAGCGTTGACTTACCAATACCGTTGGCACCAATTACCGCCAGCTTCTCACCCACTTCCAGCAGCAGATTTAAATTCTTAAACAGCGGACCGTTATCAAATCCTTTGGTTAATCCTTCAACTTCCAGCGCATTACGGAACAGTTTCTTGTCCTGCTCAAAGCGGATAAATGGGTTCTGACGACTGGATGCTTTCACTTCATCCAGTTTAATTTTATCCATCTGCTTAGCGCGTGATGTCGCCTGGCGTGATTTAGAGGCGTTGGCGCTAAAACGACTGACGAAAGATTGTAAGTCAGCTATCTGCGCTTTCTTCCTGGCATTATCAGATAACAGACGTTCACGTGCCTGCGTTGCCGCGGTCATATATTCGTCATAATTACCGGAATAAACCCGCAGCTCGCCATAATCCAAATCGGCCATGTGGGTGCAAACCATATTAAGGAAGTGACGGTCATGCGAAATGATAATCATGGTGCTGTCACGCTCGTTCAGCACCTGCTCCAGCCAGCGAATTGTATCGATGTCCAGGTTGTTCGTCGGCTCGTCGAGTAACAAAATATCCGGATTAGAAAACAGCGCCTGCGCCAGCAGCACACGTAATTTAAAGCCAGGGGCGATTTCGCTCATCGGGCCATAATGCTGTTCAACCGGAATGCCGACGCCGAGTAATAATTCACCGGCACGCGACTCGGCGCTATAGCCATCCATTTCACCGTAAAGTGCTTCAAGATCGCCGACTTTATACCCCTCTTCTTCGCTCATTTCTGGCAAAGAATAAATGCGGTCGCGCTCCTGCTTTACTTCCCATAATTCATGGTGACCCATGATAACGGTGTCCAGCACGCTGAATTGTTCAAAGGCGAACTGATCCTGACGCAACTTACCAATGCGCTCGTTAGGATCGTAAGAGACGTTGCCGCCTGAAGGCACCAGATCGCCACCCAAAATCTTCATGAAGGTGGATTTTCCGCTGCCGTTCGCACCGATTAAACCGTAACGATTACCGCCGCCAAATTTAACGGAGATATTTTCGAACAGTGGCTTGCTGCCAAACTGCATGGTGATATTGCTGCTAACTAACACGGCATTGACCTTTGTGAAGAGAATGGATGAAAAAACGGCGGCTATTATGCCAGATGTGACGCAGCGCACGCCAGCGTCAGGCGCGGATTCCTGGCGGGGTGATTGATATCCCGACAGAAATAAAAAAAAGCCGGAGGACCATAATGGCCCCCCGGCTCCCACTTACAAGGATTGTGTTGATCAATCGATCAGGAAACTGTCCAGGCTTTTACCGGAATCCAGCGCTTTTTTAATCGCTGCCGGGGTGCGGCCCTGACCTGTCCATGATTTCTGCTCACCGTTTTCGTCGGTGTAAGAATATTTAGCCGGACGCGGCGCACGCTTGGTACGTTTTTTTCCGCTTTCCAGCGCACCTAATAATTCATTAGGATCGATGCCGTCAGCCAGCAGCATTTCGCGATATTTAGACAGCTTTTCTTCTTTTTCGCGATTCTGCGTCTCTTCCGCTTCTGCTTCTTCACGGCGCTCAGTAACAACAACGGTTAATTTTTCCAGGATCTCTTCAAGATCGCTCAGTGGCAGTTCACGAGCCTGGGCACGTAATGTGCGAATATTGTTCAGTACTTTAAATGCGTCACTCATCACAATGTCCTTGATTAAGGGGGGTTAATAAAACTGTAGCGCCAAGATTACCTAATTCAAATAAAAAAATAAATTATTTTTACGCTCCAGATAATTCTTAAGTATTAATTCAGACAAAAGAGCACTATTAAAATCGGCAGTGCCTGACGTTTTATTAACGCTGAATTAACAACAAATCGTGCTCAGGTTGCATTGTTGAAAACGATTTCAGAGGCTTTATACCGAAAGCTGACCGTTTACCTTATCCACTAAGTGGGTTTTCATAGCATCATTATTTACGGTGGCGCACCTGGCGATAGCAGATTAAAAACGTGCTCTGATCGCGATCTCAGTCACACCAGCTTACAGTTTATGCTTAAAAATCCCCCTCCAGGCCGTTAAATAGCGCAAAATAATTACCGCCCTGGTGAATTTTTAAAAATGCCTGTTGCCATCTGTTAACCTTTTTTTGCCGCTGCGTTTAGCAACAGAGTCAGATTATTCGCAGTCCCCTCAGCGACGCAATAACAGTTCTGGCTGACGAAGGCGGAGGTTTAGTTGCGTCCGGCTTACTTGCCCGGACATGAGGCAACTTAAAAAATCCGCCCAGGAAATAAATTCAGAAAGGTGATGAAGCTCAAAGAGCTGAATCAGAATAGAGCAGCAACGTAAAAATAACGTCACTTCACAGCTGCTGATAATAACCCTGTGTTTATCACGCGTTTATTTTCTGCTACCTGTGTCGGGCACAGCGGCGGTGAGATACCCCGTTATTCAACAGGTTAGATAATCATGTATAGCCAGGCGAGGCTGTCAGCATCTGACGTACGGCTGACAGGGAGAAAAATTAAGGGCGGTTACTGCACTGAGACAGCGACCGCCAGAGGACTAATTTGCCTGGGTGGCCGGACCAAATACCGGATATTTCGGCATCTCAACGTTCTGATAGGTTTCCCAGCCGCCGCCCAGTGCTTTATAGAGCGCGACTAAATCAAGCGCGCTCTGCATCCGCGCCTGTGTCGCCTGCTCCTGCGCCTGTGCCAGCTGACGCTGTGCATCCAGCACCTCGAGGAAGGTTGAAAGCCCCTGCCGGTAACTGTCGCTGGCGAGATCAAAGGCGCGCTGAAGAGCACCGGTCGTCTCATCCAGCGCGGTAACACGCTGCTGATCGGCGCGATAGCTGACCAGCGCATTCTCCACATCCTGCAACGCCGTCAGCACCGTCTGACGATAATCCAGCGCGGCGCTGGCCTGCTGCGCCCGGGCAAGTTTCACGCTCGACACCAGCTGTCCACCCTGGAAGATCGGAATCGACAACGACGGACCATAACTGTAGAAATGGCTGCTCCAGTTATCCAGATAGCTAACGTCGGTATTGCGCACGCCCAGCTGACCCGTCAGGGACAGGCTCGGGAAAAGCTGCGCCACTGACACGCCAATCTCTGCGGTTTGAGCATGAAGCGTCGCTTCAGCCTGACGAATATCAGGACGACGACGTGCCAGCGTAGAGGGGATACCCACCGGGACAAACTGCGGTAGCGGCGGTAACGCTTTTGGCGTACTGAGTTCAGCATCCAGCGCACCCGGCGTTTTACCAAGCAGCACCGCCAGCCCATTCATCGCCTGTCGCGCCTGCGACTGATACTGCGGCAGTTGCGCCTGCAGCGTACTGAGCTGGGCTCGGGCATTTTCTACATCGGTCAGCGGTGCCAGACCATTCTGCTGCTGACTTTGGGTCAGTTCGGTGGTCTGCTGCGCCACCTCAATCTGCTGCTGTAGCGTCTGAATGGTGCTCTGCGCGCCACGCAGCTGCAGCCAGGCTCGCGCCACTTCGGCTTCCAGCGAGACCAGCGCATCGTTGCGCTGCTCAATCGCCACCTGCTGCTGGGCATTGGCGGCCTCAACCTGACGGCGCACTTTGCCCCACAGATCGAGTTCCCAGCTGGCATCAAAGCTGCCCTGATAGAGGTTAACCGGCTGAGTCAGACCATTGAGCTGGCTGGCTACGTTACTGTCGAGCTGATCGGTAGCGCCATTGGATTCCAGTAAGCCTTTAAGTCCGAGCTGCTGACGCGTCACTTTGGCCGAGCCGTTCAGACTGGGAAACAGACTCCCCTGCGCCTGCGTCAGCTGTTCACGCGCCCCGGCAATGCGCAGCACCGTCTGCTGCAGGCTAAGGTTGCCCGCGATCGCCCGTTCAATCAGGCTGTCGAGCTGCGGATCGTTGAAGCTGCGCCACCAGCGGGAATTAATCGCGGCAGTTTGTGGTTTTGACGCTTCCTGCGAATCCAGCGTGTTGTAGCTGCCTGGCACGGCGGGTTTCGGTGCCTGATAGTCAGGTCCGACGGCGCAGCCTGCCAGCCCGAGGGCCAGCAGTAAACTCAGGGGTTTCAGGCGATGAGAGAAATAAACCTTCATGTTAGTGTGCTCCTGCACTGCCTTCGCTCTTAATCGGCGACAGCAGCCAGCAAAATGGAATCAAAATCAGGGCGACAATACTCAGGCCTGAGAAGACATCGATGTAAGCGAGGATGCGCGACTGCGCAATCATCTCCTGATAGAGCTGTCCGGTTGCCAGCGTAACGGGATCACCCACCGCCGAGGTAAAATCACGTATCGCCTGCGCCCAGTGCTGAAGCGTAATGTTGAACGGCTCGTTCAGCGGCGTCATGTTATGCACCATATGCGCCGAGCGTACCTGTTCACGCTCAGTAATGGCCGCGGTCGACAGCGAGATCCCGATCGATCCCGCCACGTTACGGAACATGGTAAACAGCGCCGAGGCATCAGCATTGAGTCGCTGTGGAATGGTGACAAAGGCGATAGTCGTGAGCGGGACAAACAGGAAGCCCAGCCCGATCGACTGTGCGCTGCGCATCAACACCAATGTTTTGAAATCGACATTGGGCGTTAAGGTGGAGGAGTAGAGAAACGCCACAGCCAGACAGCTGAAGCCAAAAGCGATGATGTATCGCGTCTGTACAATCGGCATCAGTTTCAGCACCAGCGGAATCGTCAATACAATCAGCACTGCGCCGGGCGACAGCACCAGCCCTGACCAGGTGGCGGTGTAACCCAGATCCTGCTGCGCCAGCTGTGGCAATACTACGGAGCTGCCATAGAGAATCATCGCCATCCCTGCCATCAGCAGGCCAGCCACCCAGAAGTTGCGGTCTTTCATCACCAGAATATCGACCACTGGCTTACGGGCATACATCAGCCAGTAGATGGCCCCGAAGATACCGACCAGCGCAAGAACTGCGAACAGCACGATAAAGTGCGAAGCGAACCAGTCCTCATCTTCTCCACGATCCAGCATCACCTGCAGGCAACCCAGCCCTAAGGTAATCAGGCTGATACCGATATAATCGATCTTCAGCTTCCCTTTGGCCCATTTACGCTCCCAAGGTGGATCTTCCAGCAGCTGATAAATTGCCAGCACGGTCAGCACGCCGACCGGAATGTTGATAAAGAAGACCCAGCGCCAGCTGTAGTTATCGGTAATCCAGCCACCTAATGTCGGGCCAATCACCGGCGCGACAATAATAGCGATGGAGGAGAGACCAAAGGCCTTGCCGCGATCTTCCGCTTTAAAGTAGTCGAGCAACACAGACTGCTGAACCGGCTGTAATCCGCCGCCGAAAAAGCCCTGCAGCACGCGGAACAGAATGATCTGCCAGAGTTCCGTGGCAATGCCGCACAGGAACGAGCAGATGGTAAACATCACGATGCAAATCAGGAAAAACTGTTTGCGGCCAAACAGCCGGCTGAAGAACGCAGAGATAGGCAGCACGATACCGTTCGCCACCAGATAGGAGGTCAGCACCCAGGTTGACTCATCGTAACTGGAAGAGAGCGAACCGGCGATGTGCGGCAGCGCCACGTTAACGATGGTGGTGTCGAGGATCTCCATAAACACCGCCAGCGTTACCGTGATCGCCACTAACCACGGATTACTGGCGGGTTTCCAGCTCTGCGCCGTACTCATTCCACGGTTACCTTCGGTTCAACCGAGAGACCCAGCGGCAGCGGATGGTTTGGATCAAGGCCCTTATCGATAACGATTTTCACCGGCACGCGCTGAACGATTTTCACATAGTTACCGGTGGCGTTCTCTGACGGGAAGGTTGAGAAGCGCGAACCGGAGCCCATCTGAATACTGTCAACATGCCCTTCAAGCTTCATATCCGGCCAGGCATCAACGCTGATTTCCACTTTGTCGCCCGGATTCATACGTTGCAACTGAGACTCTTTGAAGTTCGCCGTGACCCAGATCTCAGGTGAGACCAGCGAGAACAGTGAGGTACCGGCCTGCACCAAAGTGCCCAGCTGAACGTTACGCCTGGTGATAAACCCGTCATAAGGCGCACGAACCTGGGTATAGGAGAGATTCAGATCGGCCGTGCTTAACTGTGCTTTAGCCTGCTCAACCTGTTGCTGACGCGCTTCAACATTGGTTTCCTGCTGACGAATCTGCAGGGCAACCTGTGAGGCAACTTCAACCTGAGCTTTCGCGCTTTGTAACTGCGCCTGCGCCGAACGTAACTGCGCGGACGCACTGTCAATATTACGCTGACTGGTCGCACGCGGGTCGACGCCACGCTGGCGACGATAATCCGCCTGCGCATTCAGCAGGTTCGCTTCTGCTTTCGCCTGGTCCGCCAGCGCCTGATCGCGCTGTGCCGGATACTGTACTTTTGACAGTGCCAGCTGTGCCTGCGCCTGATGCAGCTGTGCAATCGCTAAACCGAGCTGCGCATTAGCCTGTTCGCGCTGAGCCCGATTGTCGCTGGGATCGATTTCCACCAGCAGATCGCCCTTCTTCACCCGCTGGTTATCTCTTACCAGCAGCTTCACGACATAGCCGGACGCTTTAGGCGCAATGGTAACGGCATCGCCTTCGGTGAAAGCGTCATCCGTGGTTTCAATATTGCGGGTAGAGAACCAGAACCAGAAGCCGACAATCAGCATAATCACCACCACCACCGCCAGAATAATCAGCGGCTTTTTACCGGGGCGTTTGCGCTCAGGCTGCTGGTCGTTGTCCTGATTTTCCTCTGACTGACGGCTTTTATCCGCCGCGTTATCTGCGTCCTGCTGGTGTTGATCGCGTTGATTATTCTCGCTCATAGTTCCCATCACTGGCTAAGGCCCTGATTCCGGGCATAAAGGTCCTGTTAACCTTATCTCGGAAATTGACAAAATCCAGTGCAACTTTACGAAACTTGAGGAATGGCGCACATCCTGCCACTTGTTGAGCGTAGCAGGAGGCGTCAGGGCTAATGGAGTAACTGCAACAGCAGCCAGCCGCTGGCCATCGACCAGGCCAGCAGAGGAAGGGAAAAGAGATGGAATTGCCACCAGACAGCTTTGTCTTTCGCCATGCGCAGGGCAATCAGGTTAGCAAGAGAACCTGGCAGCAGACCGAACCCGCCAATGTTGACGGCCCAGGCGAGCACATCCGTGGGCGGAACTTTTTGCAGCAGCAGAATCGTCGCCGGGACGTTACTGATCACCTGAGACAGACCAATCGCCAGCAGATAGAGCTGTCCCTGGCCAAAATGCGCCACCGCCTCGAAGTGCGCCTGCATCACCGGCAGACGCGTCAGCAGGAAGACGTCAATAAACATGGCGATAAACACCGTCAGCAGGCTCCAGTCGATGCGCAGCAGCACAGGACGTGCCATCACCAGGAAAGTGGCGAGGATTAGCAGCAGTATCCAGCCGGTGATCTCCAGCTCAAGACCGGCGATAAACAGCAGGTACAACACGACGCTGACGATAAACAGCGGCTTCTGCCACTTCGGCTGTTCCGGGTTGTCATGCTTATCAATCGACCGCTTTGAAAAGCTGAACCAGGTTAATAGCATCAGACTCAGCAGCAGCCACGCGGCCAGAGGCAGCATCTGCACGATAAACGCCACCACGCTCAGCTTGCCGTGGCTCCACAACAGAATGTTTTGCGGATTGCCAACCGGCGTCAGCAGCGATCCGGCATTAACCGCCAGCGCCTCAAAAATAATCAGTCGCGAGATCGGTAAACGGGAGAACTTACGCAGCGTCAGCGTCAGCGGCACCAGAATGAACAGCGCCACATCGTTGGTCAGAAAGGTTGAGAGCAGCGCCGCAGCCAACACCATAAAGAGTGCCAGTGCCCGTTCATGCCGGAAACGCGCAATCAGCCGTCCTCCCAGCACGTCAAAGTAGCCGCTGGTTTCCAGCCCCTTGGTCAGGATTAACAACCCGGTGAGCGTGATAATGGTATGCCAGTCTACGGCACCGGGCAGATCGGGCCAGCGGAAATCCGCCAGAAATGCCAGAACTACGCCAATCACGATTAATAAATGCAAAATAGAGTCATGCAAAAAAGATCGAAGCAGTTGAGGCATGGTGAGGGTACGCCTTAGCGTTAACGGGTTTCGGAGAACTTCTTAAAGACAGCCAGCGTTTCATCACTGACGTGATGCTCAATACCTTCTGAATCGCGTCGGGCCGTTTCGGGACTGATGCCTAACGCCAGCAGAAAACTTTCAACAATATGATGGCGGGCGCGGCTCTCCTCTGCCAGCTTCTCACCTTCACCGGTCAGGAAGACCCCCCGGTAAGGCACCTGCTCAACCAGCCCGGCACTGCCAAGCCGCTTCAGCATTTTCGCTACGGTAGGTTGCGAAACGCCCAGACGGGCCGCCATATCGACCTGACGCGCTTCGCCAAATTCACCAATCAAATCAGAGATTAACTCAACGTAGTCATCAATTAATTCCCGACGATGCGCTTCACGCACCTGCCGAAAACCTTCGACATGCTCTTCAATATCTTTCAGTGGTCCTTTTGGCGCAGAAACCACGCTTTTAGCACGACGACTCATTCAGCTTCCTCATTATTATTTCCCGTACCGACACTGCTATACGGATTTAGCTGCGCTCATTGTAAACCAGCCGCAAAGAAGCTCAAATTTTTCGTCATTAGGCGTGGCTAAACAATATAGCCAGTGCTATATTTGTTGATAATGTAAGCAGCAAAAAGCGGGATCCTGATTGATCCGCTGTTGCGCAGGTGTGATGACGTTTCTCACCGCAGGCTGCTGACTACCGCGTCGACAATGATTGGGAGGTGATTCTATGAGCACCCTGAAATGTTGCTTAGATTGCAGCAAATGCTTCCAGGCTGAAAAGAAAACAACCACGGAGATGAAATCCTGGCTGTGCCTGCTGACGCGTTCCCCGTTCACACTGCGTCTGATGTTGATTGAAAAGCTGCTGGGCCATAAGCCTGCCGATCGTCGCTGCCAGAATCTGATCTGGCGCGGCTAACCTTGATTCAGCGCCTTTCAGCCAGCGGCTGAGAGGCCCACTTCCCTCTTTCTGCACCCCTTTTTCTTATTTGTTCTCGAAACCTGTATGCCTTGCGGCATTAACGGCTATGGCTGGTTATTGGCTGTGGACAGCAGAAGCCATCGGAGATCGATTCGAAGTGAAAGGCAGGAGTGGTAAAACCAGCACAATAAAAAACGGCCCACAAGGGGCCGTTTTTTTGCAGGTCAGCTAAGCTAAACTTAGAAGCTGTAACCTACGCCGGCAATCCAGGTGCCAACGTCAACATTGCGGATGCGGCTCTGCTCGTAGCCCACGTCCAGCGCGACGTCCTGAATTGGGTTAAACTGCAGACCTGCACCGTAGGAGAAGCCTACGTCGCTTGAATCAGTTTTAGCGCGTGATGCGGTATCGTTCTGCTGGAATTTACCGTAGCCGATACCCACAACACCGTAGATGCTCGCCCAGTCGTTCAGACGGTAAGCAGGACCACCGGTCACACCGTAGTACTGGCCTTTATTGTAGATGCCAGCTTCGGTACGATCTTTTTCAGTGTAGGTGAATGAACCGATCCAACCCAGTGGGTTAGAACCGTCTTCGTAGCGGTATTTCAGGTTGAAGCCGTTAGCTTTGTTAGCCACGCCCTGATAGTCGCTCTGAGCATAGCCACCAGTTACGGTGCTCTGTGCCATTGCTGAACCTGCAGATACTGCCAGTACACAGGCTAATGCTGAAAGACATGCAATTTTTTTCATAACCACCTCAAATGTGAAAATACTTCTCTCCTGACAACGCTGAAAATATAACAAAAAATAGCGAGAAACTCTGCCCGGATTTTGTTGTCTAACAGAAAGTTTGGTGTAACAGGAAGTTAATGTGACATCCTATGTCATTCATTTTTCTTATAAAATCCGTCATCTTTCTGCAATAATCATTTTGTGCTCATTTCATGCTTTAAGTTAAATCCTAAAAAATCCTGACATTTCTTTACCTAAATGGCCCTGATTCTGGCCAAAACTTGCTCAGTTAAGTCAAATATAAAACGCGATTTCGTAATTCTTTGCTCGCTATTTCCTTTACACTGGCTGCCTCATTACGTTAATGGCCAGGAAAAGTACACAGGATGTCTGCCTCTCCCGCTTCCAAAAATCTTGCCCCGATAGTTATGCCTATTGCCGTGCTACTGATTGCGATGCTGTCGCTGCAGGGCGGCGCTTCACTGGCAAAAAGCCTGTTTCCCTCAGTAGGTGCCACCGGGATTACTGCACTGCGCCTGGGCTTTGGCACCCTGATCCTCTGCGTCATTTTCAAGCCCTGGCGTTTACGCTTCAGCCGGGAGCAGCGTCTGCCCCTCCTGATGTATGGACTGGCTCTGGGCACCATGAATTTTACGTTCTATCTGGCGATTCGTACCGTGCCACTGGGCGTGGCAGTGGGACTGGAATTTACCGGCCCGCTGGCGCTGGCGCTGTTTGGATCGCGGCGGCCACTGGATTTTGTCTGGGTGTTGCTGGCGGTAATTGGCCTGTGGTTCCTGCTGCCTTTTGGTACGGACATGACCGCGATTGACCCGCTGGGCGCAGCGCTGGCAGTGGGTGCGGGTGCCTGCTGGGCGATCTATATCCTGGCGGGACAACGGGCAGGCGCAGAACATGGCCCCGCAACCGTGGCCATCGGTTCGCTGATTGCCTCAGTCATTTTTGTGCCTCTGGGGCTGACATTCGCCGAAAGCGGCATCTGGACATGGGCCGTTATGCCGATCGCGTTGCTGGTCGCGCTGCTCTCCAGCGCCATTCCCTATTCACTGGAGATGATCGCCCTCACCCGCTTACCGGCGCGCATTTTCGGTACATTGATGAGTCTTGAACCCGCCATGGCCGCCTTTTCCGGCATGCTGTTTCTGGGAGAAACGCTGACCGGGCTTCAGTGGCTGGCGCTGCTGGCCATCATCATCGCCTCAGCAGGTTCAACACTGACTATGCGTCCGAAAAAGAGTCAGTTAAGCAGCATTGAATTATCAGACAACAGGCATAAATAAGCGATTTCAGCCCGCCATGCTGGCGGGCGAAATAACAATCATGCTCAGCATGAGAATTATTCTTAACCGCTGCGCTTTACGGTTCATCCTATTTTGAAACAGTCACTTACCTGATATTTACAACTTAGTATAACTTTATGATTTAAATGGCTATTTATTAATATCCATATTTTAACATAGCTTTAACCTTACCCGCACCGTCCTGCTTTTAATAAAGACGCACGCTATTTCATCCATCGTCAAAGTCGTTTCTGCAAAGCTGAAAAGCGCTGCTATACTTATTCGGTACTTGATTAGGACAACCATCAAAGAGAGGACTGAAACGATGAGTACCGCTAAATTGGTTAAAACGAAATCTTCTGACCTGATTTATACCCGCAATGATGTGGCCGAAGATGAGAAGAAAGCCACCATCGCGGTGTTGAACCGTCTGGTAGTCGAGTTTATTGACCTGTCATTGATCACTAAGCAGGCGCACTGGAACATGCGCGGTGCGAATTTCATCGGTGTGCATGAGATGCTGGATGGCTTCCGCACCACGATTACTGACCATCAGGACACCATTGCTGAGCGCGTCGTACAGCTGGGCGGTGTGGCGCTGGGCACCACGCAGGTTGTGAATGACACGACTCCGCTGAAAAGCTATCCGCTGAATATCCATAGCGTTCAGGATCACCTGAAAGCCCTGGCAGACCGCTACAGCGTTGTTGCTAACGATACACGTAAAGCCATTTCTGAAGTGAAAGACGAAGATACCGCTGACATCTTCACTGCGGCATCGCGTGATCTGGACAAGTTCCTGTGGTTTATCGAAGCCAATATCGAATAACACGTAATGTACTTAATCAGGCGGGGAAACCCGCCTTTTTTACGTCTGTGTTACCGCAATTTTATGACCCTGTTAACAGTTATTCCCTCCCCCGCTTCACAGCCTTAACATCTGAGGCACACTACCGCTTGCACCAAAAAAGTTATCTGCACCAAAGTTGAGCACCAACAGGGTGCAATGACAGAATTAACTGCAAAATCGTGTCAGCTGTGTTATTTAACTTTCTGATTTCGCGGATTTTGCAAAGTTGGCATAATTCTTTCATATGACAAGCCGCAAACGCAGGCCCTGCCGCCTGGTAGTAAAAAAAGGAAAAATGATGAAGTCACTGTTAAAAGTTTCTGTGGCCGCGCTGGCGCTGGCCTTCTCCCTCTCCTCCACAGCAGCAGAAAAGAAGCTGGTCGTTGCTACCGACACCGCCTTTGTTCCGTTTGAATTCAAACAGGGTGACAAGTATGTCGGCTTTGATGTGGATCTGTGGGATGCCATTGCGAAAGAGCTGAAGCTCGATTACACCCTGAAGCCAATGGACTTCAGCGGCATTATCCCTGCACTGCAAACGCGCAATGTCGATCTGGCACTGGCGGGTATCACCATTACTGAAGAACGCAAAAAGGCGATCGAGTTCTCTGATGGCTATTACAAAAGCGGTCTGCAGGTGATGGTGCGTAGCAATGAAAACGACATCAAGGGTATCAGCGATCTGAACGGCAAAGTCGTCGCGGTGAAAAGCGGCACCGGCTCTGTGGAGTACGCTAAAGCCAACATCAAATCGAAAGATCTGCGTCAGTTCCCTAACATTGATAGCGCCTACATGGAGCTGGGCACCAACCGTGCGGATGCCGTGCTGCATGACACGCCAAACATCCTGTACTTCATCCACACCGCCGGTAAAGGCCGCTTTAAGGCGGTAGGCGATTCGATTGAAGCGCAGCAATATGGTATCGCGTTCCCGAAAGGCAGCGACGATTTGCGTGAGAAAGTAAACGGCGCACTGAAAACCCTGAAAGAGAACGGCACCTACAACACGCTTTATAAAAAATGGTTTGGCACCGAACCTAAATAATAATTTGCCCGTTATCTGATTTCAGCAGGGAAACTTTTTCCCTGCTTTTTTCCATCGCAACATATCTGGAGTGACACCATGGAGTTTGACTGGAGCGTCATCTGGCCCGCCATGCCAGCGCTGCTCGAAGGCGCCAAACTGACCTTAATTATCTCAATCATTGGCCTGGTTGGCGGCCTGTTTATCGGGCTGGTGGCCGGTTTTGCCCGCGCTTACGGTGGCTGGATCACCAATAACATCGCACTGGTGTTTATCGAGATTATCCGCGGCACCCCTATCGTGGTGCAGGTGATGTTTATTTACTTTGCGCTGCCGATGGCATTCCCTGACCTGCGTATTGATCCTTTCACCGCCGCAGTGGTGACCATCATGATTAACTCTGGCGCGTATATTGCCGAGATTACCCGTGGTGCCGTGCTGTCGATCAACAAGGGATTCCGTGAAGCCGGACTGGCACTTGGCCTGTCGAGCCGCGAGACGCTGCGCTACGTCATTATGCCGCTGGCACTGCGTCGTATGCTGCCGCCGCTGGGCAACCAGTGGATTGTCAGCATCAAAGATACCTCACTGTTTATCGTTATCGGCGTGGCTGAACTGACACGTCAGGGTCAGGAGATTATTGCCGGTAACTTCCGCGCTCTGGAAATCTGGAGCGCCGTCGCGATCATTTATCTGGTGATTACGCTGGTGTTGAGCTTTGTGCTGCGCCGCATTGAGAAAAGGGTGAAAATCCTGTGATTGAATTTAAAGATGTCTCCAAGCATTTTGGCCAGACCCAGGTGCTGCACAATATCGATCTGAAGATTAACCAGGGTGAAGTGGTGGTCATTATCGGCCCATCCGGTTCCGGTAAATCGACTCTGCTGCGCTGCATTAACAAGCTGGAAGAGATCACCAGCGGCGAGCTGATTGTTGATGGCCTGCGCGTCAATGACCCGAAAGTTGATGACCGTCTGATCCGCCAGGAAGCCGGTATGGTGTTTCAGCAGTTTCATCTGTTCCCACAGATGAGTGCGCTGGACAACGTCGCCTTTGGTCCGATCCGGGTACGCGGTGCCAGCAAAGAAGCCGCACGCCAGCTGGCGCGAGAGCTGCTGGGTAAAGTGGGCCTCGCTGAGCGTGCGCATCATTTCCCATCTGAACTGTCGGGTGGCCAGCAGCAGCGCGTGGCGATCGCCCGCGCGCTGGCGGTGAAGCCGAAGATGATGCTGTTCGATGAGCCAACCTCAGCGCTGGACCCGGAGCTGCGTCACGAAGTCCTGAAAGTGATGCAGGATCTGGCGGAAGAAGGCATGACGATGGTGATTGTGACGCACGAAGTCGGCTTCGCACAGAAGGTCGCCTCGCGTCTGATCTTTATCGACAAAGGCAGGATTGCGGAAGATGGCGATCCCGACAGCCTGATCAGCAATCCCCCCAGCGAACGTCTGCGCGAATTCCTGCAGCACGTCTCCTGATCAAAACGGGCCGCTTAGCGGCCCGTTTTGATTGTTGGCAAAGTCTGCCCTGCCCAACTGTGAGACCGACCCTGCGAAGGGAACACGGGCAGATCGGAAAGTCGCTTAAACCATCCCTGGTCGCTCGGCCCGCGCCGTCCATGGCGCGGGACGCTTTCCTCCTCTGCCCGTGTTCCCTGCGCTATTAGCTAATGTGTTGCTGCCATAGCAACCCTGATTGGGTTTGTCAGCAGTCTGAAACGGCCGCATCGCAGCCCGTCCTTTTTTCTCAGCAGAGAGATTCCTGTTACCTGCGTAATGAGATGACTCAGTTCCCCAGGCGACTCAGCAGCTTGCTGCGCTGGGCGGCAGGCATAAAACTCCACGCCAGGAAGCGGCTCTGCTTTTGACCCTGCGCCATATTGACCACCCGCACCTCGGCGACGTCGAGCGTCTGCAGCTGTTTCTCCAGCGCCGGTAAATTTTCTTTGCGCGACACCAGTGAGGTAAACCAGCCAATCTGGCGACCAAACGCTACGCTCTCGGCGATCATTTTGCCGATGAACGCCTTTTCGCCACCGGGATACCACAGCTCATTGTGCTGCCCGCCAAAGTTAAGCGGCGCACTTTTATCGAGTCCAAGATTGCGCACTTTACGCTGTGAACCCGATGCGGCCTCTTCCGCCGACGCGTGGAACGGCGGGTTACACATCACCGCGCTGAAAAATTCATTTTTGCTGACCACACCCGCCAGCACCGCATCGCTGTTTTTCTGACGACGCAGACGGATCTGACGCGTCAGGCGCGGATTGGCTGAGACAATGCGGTTAGCGGCTTTGATGGCGGCTTCATCAATTTCGGTACCGGTAAAGCGCCAGCCATATTCCGCCGCCCCAATCAGCGGATAGATACAGTTTGCGCCGCAGCCAACATCCAGCACGTCCGCCGCCGGGATCGCGCCGTTGTTGTCCAGCGCCAGCAGATCGGCCAGATAGTGCAGATAATCGGCACGTCCTGGCACAGGCGGGCAGAGTGAGCCGGGTGCCAGTTGCCAGTCGATGTCATAAAAGAGTTTGATGAGCGCCTGGTTCAGCAGCATCACCGCCTCCGGGTCCGCGAAATCCACGGACTGCACGCCATAACCGTTAGGCCGGACTTTCGCCGCCAGCGGCGGATGGGCAGCGGTTAGTGCGGCAAAATCGTATTCTCCCTGATGGCGATTGCGGGCGTGGAAGGGCGACGTGCTGGCTGACTTTTTCATACGTTCTCTCAATTATTCAGGCGCGCGTACAATACGCTGTAGGCGGCGGAAAATAAACCCGCACCATCCGCTTACCTCTTTCCGATTCCGTCGGGTGATGCTGTCGGGCTAAGATAAATAAAATCCCCTGCCGGAGACGTTATGAGCCATAAACGCTATTCCTATCAACCCCGTGCTGGTCACGGACTGCCGCACGATCCGCTGAACGCCATCATCGGGCCGCGCCCGATTGGCTGGATTAGCTCAGTCAGCGCCAGCGGTCAGCGCAATCTGGCCCCTTACAGCTTCTTCAACTGCTTCAACTATCATCCGCCGATTATCGGTTTCGCCAGCAGCGGCTGGAAAGACAGCGTGCGGAATATTGCAGAGACCAAAGAGTTTGTCTGGAACCTGGCAACCCGTCCGCTGGCCGAAGCGATGAACGAAAGTTCTGCCTCGCTGCCAGCCGATCAGGATGAGTTCGCCTTTGCGGGACTCACGCCGCTGGCCGCTTCACAGGTCAGCGCCAGCCTGGTGGCAGAGAGCCCAGTCAACTTCGAGTGCCGGCTGACGCAGCTGATTCAGTTGCAGGATGCCAGCGGTAACCTGCTCGACAGCTGGCTGGTGATGGGCGAAGCGGTGGCGATACACATTGATGAATCGCTGCTTGAAGAGGGCATCTATCAGACCGCCAAAGCCGAGCCGATTTTGCGGGCGGGCGGACCCAGCGCCTATTACGGGATCAGTGAAGCGCAGCGCTTTGATTTAGTCCGTCCGGACGCCCGCCGCAGCTAATCTCACTCCAAAAGCGCATCGGCCCGGTGCGCTTTAATCTGCGCCACCGCGCGGGCGATGTCAGGAGCCAGCCAGCGATCCTGCTGCCAGCGCTCAACCACCTGCCGCAACAGCTGCCAGGCGCGCCGTGTGCCCGCTGCCAGCTGTGACTCACCGTGAAATTCCAGCGCCTGTGCCGCCAGCAGGTACTCAATGGCAATAATGTGATCAACATTGCTGACCAGCTTCAGCAGTTTCAACGCTGATCCGGTGCCAAGGCTCAGATGATCCTCCTGCAATCCCGACGTCACATAGTTGTCGAGCACCGCAGGCTGCGCCAGCTGACGGTTTTCCGCGCAGAGTGATGCCGCCACATATTGCGCAATCATCATGCCGGAATTGACGCCGGGCTCCGCCACCAGAAACGGCGGCAGACCGCTGACCAGCGGATTCACCAGCCGATCCAGCCGTCGCTCGGCAATGCTGCCCAGCTCCGCCAGCGCAATCGCCAGCAGGTCGCAGGCCATTGCCACCGACTCACCGTGCGGATGTGACTGCGACACCACGCGCCAGGCCTGTGGGGTGCCCAGAATCAGCGGATTGTCGGTACAGGCGTTGAGTTCGGTCTCCACCTGACGGGCGGCATGGTCGAACTGATCGCGGCAGGCACCGTGCACCTGCGGCATCGACCGCAGACTCAGCGCATCCTGAGTCCGGATGCCGACGCTCGCGTTCAGCAGCGGGCTGTCACGTAACAACTGGCGCAGACGTTCGCCGCTGCGCTGAATCCCCGGACTGGCCTTGAGCGCCAGCACCTCAGGGTCAAAGGCCACCCGCTGTCCGCGCAGCGCCTCAAAGCTCATCGCGCCGGTAACATCTGCCCAGTCCAGCAGACGCTCAGCATCGTCCAGCGCCAGACAGGCTAAGCCGGTCATGCAGGGCGTGCCGTTAACCAGGCTCAGCCCCTCTTTTGCGCCAGGCCGGTAAGGGGCTAACCCCGCCTGTACCAGCGCCAGCTGCGCGGGCATGATTTCGCCACGCCACTCCACCTCGCCGATACCAATCAGCGCCAGGCCGATATGCGCCATGTGGGTCAGATACCCCACCGATCCCTGCGACGGCACCTGTGGCGTAATCTGCTGATTCAGCAGCGCCAGCAGCTGCTGTACCAGCGCCACTGAGACACCCGATTTGCCGTGGCTGTAGTTAGCAATCGCGGCGCACAGAATGGCGCGCACCTCCGCTTTTTTCAGCACCGGTCCGACGCCACAGGCGTGGCTCATCAGAGTATTGCGCGACAGCTGGCCCAGCTCATCTTCAGACAGCGTAATATTGCAGAGCGCCCCCAGCCCGGTATTGATGCCGTACGCCACCTGCCCCGCCGCCACGATGTTGCCGACAATTTCACGGCTTTGAGCGATTCGCTGCCAGGCACTGTCGCTCAGCGTCAGGGTGGCACCGTGCCGGGCAACCTGTACCAGTTCCTGCCATTTGAGCGGACCATCGCCCCAGACCTGCGTCTGCTTCGTCACGTCACTCATACCACCGGTTCCACCTGATGGTGACTGGAGATGAACTGCTTAAAGCGCGTCGATCCCGCCTCGCCGAACATCGCCTCTGGCGTGCCCTGACAGTCAATCGTGCCCTGATGCATAAACACCACCCGGTTAGAGACATTGCGGGCAAAGCCCATTTCATGAGTGACTACCAGCATGGTGCGCCCCTCTTCCGCCAGGCTGCGCATTACCTTCAGCACCTCGCCCACCAGTTCCGGGTCCAGTGCTGACGTCGGCTCATCAAACAGCATTACCTCCGGATCCATTGCCAGTGCGCGGGCAATCGCCACCCGCTGCTGCTGACCGCCCGAAAGCTGAGCGGGATAGAAATCTTTGCGGTTCAGCAGGCCAACCCGATCCAGCAGCTGCTCCGCCTGGGCGATACAGGCTTTTTTATCGCGCTTCAGCACATAGTGCGGCCCTTCAATGACATTTTGCAGCACGGTGAGGTGTGACCAGAGATTAAAGCTCTGAAACACCATCCCCAGACGGGAACGCAACCGTTCAATCTGACGCGGATTGGCGGCCAGCTGATGCCCGCGTGCATGGCGCTTCATCTCTATGGTTTCACCGCCGACGCTGACCACGCCGGAATCGGGCGTTTCCAGCAGGTTAATGCAGCGCAGCAGCGTACTTTTGCCCGAGCCGCTGGCACCGAGAATGGAGATGACATCGCCCTTGTGCGCCTGCAGCGAGATGCCTTTCAGCACCTCCATAGCACCAAAAGATTTATGGATATCGCTGGCCGACAGCGTGACGGGTTGCAGTTCAGACATTTTTCTCTCCTCCGGTAATCGGCTTAGCGGTCAGTAACGGCTTTTTTTCCGGTTTATGTACCGGCGTCAGACGCCGCTCCAGCAGGGCGTAGAGTTGAACAATAATGAAGTTGAGGATCAGGTAGATCGCCGCCGCGCAGAGAAACACCTCCATGGCGCGGTAGGTGCGCTGAATGATCTGCTGCGCCACGCCGGTGACATCCCAGACCGTCACCAGGCTGGCCAGCGCGGTCGATTTCACCAGCAGAATCGCTTCGGTGGAGTACGCGGGCAGCGCGTAACGCAGCATCACCGGCGCGATAATCCGTCGCAGCAGCAGCCCGCGCGACATACCGCACGCCATTCCCGCCTCCACCTGACCGGGCGGCACCGCCAGCAGCGCACCGCGCAGGATCTCCGCAGTGTAGGCAGCGGTACAGAGCGACAGTGCCAGCACTGCACAGGTAAAAGGCTCTCGCAGGAACGGCCAGAAGAGACTATGACGGATCACACCAAACTGCCCCAGACCGTAGTAGATCAGGAAAAGCTGAATCATCAGCGGCGAGCCGCGAAATACCAGGATGTAGCCACGGGCAAACGCACTCAGTACTCGCCAGCGGCTCATGCGCAGCGCCAGAATACCCACCGCCAGCACGCCTCCGCAAAGAAACGCACTAATAAACAGGCCTAGCGTGACCGGCAGTGCGGCGCTGAGTTTAAGGAAGGTGTCAGTGAGGAACGCAAAATCGATCATAAGTCTCCTTAGTGCTGCGCAGCGGTGCGGCCTTGCCAGGCGCGACCAAGACGGGATTCGGCGCGCAGAAAGGCGCGGTTCGACAGCAGCGTCAGCAGCAGGTAACAGGCTCCGCCCACCAGGTAAAAGGAGAAGTAGTTACGGGTCGAACCGGCCGCAATCTGGCTGGCCCGCATCAGCTCGACAATGCCGGTCACCGACACCAGCGCCGAATCTTTCAGGCTCATCTGCCAGACGTTTGACAGGCCGGGCAGCGCATAGCGCGCCACCTGCGGCAGCAGAATGCGTTGCCGGATGCGCCAGCGCGGCATGCCAATTGCGACAGCGGCTTCAATCTCCCCTTTCGCCAGTGCCAGCCGTGCGGCGCGGTAGACTTCCGCCTGATAAGAGCCGGAGATAAGCCCGATAGCCAGCGCCCCGATCAGAAATGGCGGCGCTTCGATAAAGCCGTCCGCGCCAAACAGCTGTCCGATCTGCGTGATCAACCCCGATCCGCCGAAGTAGAACAGGTAGATCACCAGCAGCTCAGGAATGCCACGAAAGATCACCGAGTAACCTTCCCCCAGCCCGCGCACCGCCCGATGCGGGGATAACTTCGCGGCGGCAACGCCCGATCCCACCACTGCGCCAACCAGCAGCGCGGCAAACGACAGCAGCAGCGTGGTCAGCGTGGCACTCAGAATCAACCGTCCCCATCCGTCCGGGCCAAAACTCAGCAGGCTTATCATCCGTTACCTCTCTCAGGGTGTGACGTCAGTTTTGAACCACTTCTCGCTCAGCTTTTTGACGGTGCCGTCGGCCAGCGCGGCTTTGATCGCCTGATCCAGCCGGGCTTTCAGATCGTTGTCTGCCATGCGCACGCCCAACGCCTCGCCCTCTCCCCAGATTGGACCACCCAGCTGTGGACCGCTGAAGCTGAGGTTACGGTTATCCGGTCGCGCCAGCATCGACTGCGCAAAGGTCACATCGTCAAACACCGCATCAATGCGTCCGGCCTGCAAATCAAGGATTGCATCGGCTGAGCTGGTGTATTCACGCACATCCGCCACATCTTTGAAGTACCTGTCGATAAACGGCGTGTAAACCGTGCCGGAGGCGATACCGATCGTTTTGCCCTTCAGCGCCGCTTTCAGCCGGGCGATGGCAGGCTCCACGGTTTTGGCATCGTCGGTGAGCTTGATGATCTGACTGTCGGCGGGCAGCAGTGACCCTTTCACGGTGATAAAGGTGGCGGGCGTGGAGGCGTACGGTAGGGTGAAATTCACCACTTTTTTGCGATCGGGTGTAATCACAATCGCATCCATGATCACATCATATTTTCCGGCATTCAGTCCGGCGATCATGCCATCCCAGTTCTGCACCACCAGCTTGCACTGGATCGCCATGCGCTGGCAGAGATCCGCCATCAGCTCAGGCTCGAAACCGCCCAGCTTGCCGCCCGGCAGGGTGAGGTTCCAGGGTTCATAACTGCCTTCAGTGGCAATGGTGATCGACTTCCACTCTTTAGCCTGGGCGCTGACGCCACAGAGCAGCAGACTGGAAACCAGCGTAGTGAGACATAAACGGCGAAGAGTCAGAGGGTGCGTCATACGGTTCTCCTGAAAGTAGCGGCCTGGTGATCGCCCTGACGATATTTAACATAAATTTCACAGGATGATATGTCATGTATATACAAGTTAACGCAGTGCAGTTCATTGCCGGCTTTATCATTTTGTGAGTCAGACGGGATTTATTCAGATGAAGCACGCGCTTCAGCACTTGTACATACAACCAAGCAAAGGTTATGCCAGCTCTGCAAAAGTGACGAATGGAGGTGGAAGCAAGGGAGCAGCCAGACAGGCTGCCCTCCCCTGCACCCGATTAGCGCAGCGATGCACCAGGGCGGCGCATCGCTGATTGATTACGGCCTGGCCTGCGCCAGCATGGTGTGGATCATCGCCTTCAACACTTTTTGTAACTCGGCGGCACGCACCTGCTGCCAGGCATAAGGCGGGGTTTCATCCATGTAGTTCAGCTGCGCCAGCTCCAGCTGAACCGCCTCGATCTGCTGCTGTGGCTGGCCATAAGCGCGAGTGATGTAACCGCCTTTAAAGCGGCCGTTGAGCACCCAGCTGTAGTCGTGCTGTGCGGCGCACACCGCCTTTATGGCCGCGCTCATTTCAGGCGTGCAGCTTGCGCCGTCATTGGTGCCGATGTTGATATCGGGCAGACGCCCCTCAAACAGGCGGGGAATTTCACTGGCGATGGAGTGGGCGTCAAACAGCAGCGCATAGCCGTGCTGCTGTTTGAGCCGCGCCAGTTCCTGCTGAATCTGCTGATGGTAAGGCTGCCAGATTTGATCGATGTAGCTCTGACGCGCCGTGGCATCGGGCGTTTTGCCTGGTGCAAAGGTCGGCGTGCCGTCGAACAGGGTTTCCGGGAACAGGCCGGTGGTCGCGGTGGTGTAGAGCGGCTGGTTGTCAGGCGGACGATTAAGATCGACGACAAAACGGGAATAGCGGCCAATTAGCACACTGGCCCCGAGGTCACGCACAAAATCATACAGCAGCGGGATGTGCCAGTCGGTGTCGGGCAAGCCGCGCGCGGCCTCGCTCAATCCGGCGTCCACCTCAGGCGTCAGTTCAGTACCGGCGTGGGGAATGCTGACCAGCAGCGGCAGGCTGCCCTGGGAAAAATAGAAAGGGTTCATTGCGGTTCTCCACGATAGATAACGGTACAGGGCAGTTCACCACCCAGCCAGTAAACCAGTTCTGCCGGACGAGCCAGTGGCCAGTGGACGAAGTTTGCCACTTTCCCCGCCTCCAGCGAGCCGTGACTCTCCGCCAGCCCCAGCGCTTTTGCCCCCCACAGGGTGACGCCCGCCAGCGCCTCTTCCGGCGTCATACCAAACAGCGTACAGCCCATGTTGAGCATCAGACGTAGCGACAGCGCAGGCGAGGTGCCAGGATTGGCATCGCTGGCCAGCGCCATCGGCACGCCGTGGCGGCGGAAAAGATCTACCGGCGGGCGCTGGGTTTCGCGCAGCAGATAAAACGCACCGGGCAGCAGCACCGCCACGGTGCCATGCTGCGCCATCGCCCTGGCATCCTCTTCAGTGGCATATTCAAGATGGTCAGCCGAAAGCGCACCATAGCGGGCGGCCAGTGCAGCGCCGCCCAGCGCTGAAAGCTGTTCCGCATGCAGCTTCACCGGTAAGCCCTGCGCGACAGCCCGTTCAAACACCCGCGCCACCTGCTCCGGGGAAAAGGCGAGATGCTCGCAGAATGCATCCACCGCATCCGCCAGCCCCAGCGTCTTCACCTGCGGCAGCAGACGGTCGCAGATGATATCGACCCAGCCATCCGGGTCATGCTTAAACTCCGGCGGAAAGGCATGCGCAGCCAGGCAGGTGGCGTGGACATCGGCGGCCACGCTCTCTCCCAGCCGGCGAATCGCCCGTAGCATCCGCAGTTCGCTCTCTTCATCCAGACCATAGCCGGACTTTATCTCTACGGTGGTGACACCCTCCGCCAGCAGGCGATCGAGTCGCCAGCGGGCCGAGGTCACCAGCTCATCTTCAGTCGCCGCGCGGGTGGCGCGCACGGTGGAGAGAATGCCGCCGCCCTGCGCGGCAATCTCTGCGTAGCTGACGCCATTCAGCCGCTGTTCAAACTCCTGACTGCGGTCACCGCCGAACACCAGATGGGTATGACAATCGACCAGCCCTGGCGTCACGATACCGCCAGGCAGACGATGATGTTGATCGGCAACGAAGGCGGGCATCTCCGCTTCAGGCCCGACCCACACCAGCCTGCCTGCCCGCACCGCCAGTGCGCCCTGTGGGATCAGATGGTACTTTCCGTCACGCATGGTGACCAGGTCGGCCCCCGTCCACACCGCCTCTACGCGCATCTCTTCTGTCATCGCTGCCTCATGCCTCCGCCGTTTACACTGTGCCTTAAAGTATGTATATGTATATACAACCACATCCGATGAGGATCAACCATGGCGACTTTTTTTGCCCCGCGCGCACTGCTGGCGGAGGGCTGGCAGCAGCAGGTACGTATCACAGTCAATCAGGCCGGTTTTATCGACTCTCTTACCCCGGAAAGCCACGCGGATCAGGCTATCCGGCTCAACGGCGAGGTGATCCCGGCCATCGCCAACCTGCACTCGCACGCCTTCCAGCGGGCGATGGCGGGTCTGGCGGAAGTGGCGGGCGATCCACAGGACAGCTTCTGGACCTGGCGGGATCTGATGTACCGCATGGTACAGCGCCTGACGCCAGAGCAGGTGGGTGATATTGCCGCCCTGCTCTACATCGAGATGCTGAAAGGCGGCTACACCCAGGTGGCAGAGTTTCACTATCTCCATCACGACCCCAGCGGCGCGCCCTACAGTGATGACGCGATGCTGCAACAGCTGATTGAAGCGGCGGAGATTGCCGGTATCGGCCAGACAATGTTGCCGGTGCTCTACAGCTACAGCGGCTTTGGCAGTCAGCCAGCGGCGGCGGGTCAGAAGCGTTTTATTCAGCAGACCGAACACTACCTGCAACAGCAGGCGCGGCTGGATACGTGGCAGCAGCGGCGGCCCCTGCTGAACCGTGGTCTCTGTTTCCATTCGCTGCGGGCAGTGAGCGAAAGCCAGATGCACGAGGTGCTGGCGGTCAGCGATCCGGCGCTGCCGGTGCATATTCATGTGGCTGAACAGCAGAAAGAGGTGAATGACTCGCTGGCGTGGAGCGGCGAACGCCCGGTGGCCTGGCTGCTGAACCGCTTTGCCGTGGATGCGCGCTGGTGCCTGATCCACGCCACCCATCTGGATGAGAGCGAACTGTCGCGCCTCGCGCAAAGCGGCGCGGTAGCGGGTCTCTGTCCGACCACCGAAGCCAACCTCGGGGACGGCATTTTCCCGGCGGTGGAGTATATCGCGCAGGGCGGACGCTGGGGCATCGGCTCCGACAGCCATGTCTCGCTCAGCGCCCAGGAAGAGCTGCGCTGGCTGGAGTATGCACAGCGGCTGCGCGATCAGCGCCGCAACCGCATTACCCTGCCCGGCCAGCCGTCGGTGGGCGATTTGCTGTGGCAGCAGGCCGCGGCGGGCGGTGCCCAGGCGTGCGGCATTCAGCAGGGCGCGCTGGCGGTGGGACAACGTGCCGACTGGCTGGTGCTGCGCGATGATGCATGGCTCGGCAGCGTGGAATCTCAGGCGCTGCTGAACCGCTGGCTGTTTGCCGGACAGCGCGATCAGATTCGGGACGTTTATGTGGCGGGTAAGGCCGTGGTTAAAGATGGGGTGCATCCGCAGCAGGCGGCGTGTGCTGCACGCTTTGCTCAGGCGATGGCGGCGCTGCGATGATCGCCCGGTTCACGTACGACGATCTGGCGGTCAGCCGCTGGCGCAACGGCGGCGGCGAAACCCGCGAGATCATCAGCTTCCCGCCCGGCGCGGAGCACTTCGGCTGGCGGGCCAGCATTGCGACCCTGGCGCATGATGGTCCCTTTTCGGCCTTTCCGGACATCGATCGGGTGATTACCCTGCTGCATGGCGATCCGGTGTTGTTAACCGCGCCCGGCGTGCAGCATCGGCTGACGCCGCAAAATCCCTGGGCATTTGCCGGAGAACTCGCCTTAACGGCGCAGCTGCAGGGTAGCGTCAGCGAAGATTTTAATATCATGACCCGGCGCGGTGAATGGCAGGCCACGGTGGAGGTAGTTACCGCGCCGGTCAGTAGTCTGCACGGCGTCGCCTGGGTGCTGGCGGGCGCATGGCAGACCGCTGAGGGAGAAAGGCTGACCGCGCAACGGGGCGCGTGGTGGGTCGATGAGGAAACACAACTCAGCCCGTGCGAGCCGGATGCCCGGCTGCTGTTTACCCGGCTTAACCGTGTCCCCTGAAGCGCCCCAGCAGTTTGTAGCGTGAGCCGGGATAGAGCAGTCGCGCATAGGTGACGATTTTTGTGTCGCTCCAGGTCTGACGGCGAATCAACAGGCAGGGTTCGTGTTCATCCAGCGACAGATGTTTACGCTGACGCGCATCGGGCAGCACCGCTTCAACAATGTGCTCGCCTGCCGTCAGCGGCGCGACCCGCATCAGATAGGTGTAGGGCGTCATCTGCTGATAATCCTGCGTCAGGTAGTCGGGCGCGACCAGCGGATTGACCAGTCGATCCTCAAGCTGCACAGGCAGATCATTTTCGTAATGCACAATCAGCGAATGGTAGAGCGTCTGTCCGGTGGTGAGCCCCAGCACGGCGGCCTGCTCAGGATCGGCTTTGTCCTGGCCGATGGCGAGAATTTTACAGCTGTGCTGATGACCACGCTGAGCGATCTCATCAGCGATGTTATGCACCTCCAGCATAGCGGTATAGCCTTTCATCTCCGCCACGAAGGTGCCGACGCCCTGCATCCGCACCAGAAAACCTTCGCTGGTCAGTTCGCGCAGCGCCCGGTTAATGGTCATGCGGCTGACGCCCAGCTCATTCACCAGTTCACTTTCTGATGGCACACGCTGATTCGCTTTCCACAATCCTTCACGGATCTGGCTGATGATGGCCTGCTTCACCCGCTGATAGATCGGGGCGGGTTCATCGCTCATTGCCGCCGCCAGTTGTGCCAGTGCCGTATGCTCGACCATTTGCTGTTCCTTATGCTGAAAGTCCCTTAAGTTTACTGTCTCACTGCGTGAATGTATATACATCCAGTAGCGCACGCCGTGCCTCACTGGTGCAGTCTGCGCATCCTGATGGTGCACTCTCTCCGTCGCGTTTAACCCGCGACCCGCGCCGGGCGCATATGCGATTTTTGTGATCGGTCTGGCACGGCACTTGCTTAGTCTGTTTAATTGTATAGACAAGAATAGACAAGGATAAACGCTTATGTTTCACTCGCATTATTCCGCTGGTTCAGGGCAAGGAAAGCAGCTTAGCCACGCCAGCACACTTGTATAGACAGGAGTAGACTATGTCAGGTTCGTTTCAGGCATTGCGCCTGGTGCCCGGCGAGGTGGACCTCGCCACATTACGCGCTATCTATCAGGGTAACGTCACGCTGAGTCTTGACGACAGTGCGCGTCAGGCGATTGCGGCGGCGCAGCAGACCGTGGAGACGATTGTCGCCTCCGGCAACGTGGTGTATGGCATTAATACCGGCTTTGGCAAGCTGGCACAGACGCAAATCCCGGCCAGCCGTCTGGCGGATCTGCAGCGCAATCTGGTGCTGTCACACAGCGTGGGTCTGGGCGATCTGCTGCCTGACAATGTCACCCGTCTGGTGGTCGCCACCAAAATCATCAGCCTGGCGCGCGGTCACTCTGGCGTGCGTATCGAACTGGTTGAGGCGCTGCTGGCGCTGTTCAACGCGGGTGTTATGCCCTGTATTCCGGAAAAAGGCTCGGTCGGTGCCTCCGGCGATCTGGCACCGCTGGCGCACATGTCGCTGATGCTACTGGGCGAAGGTCAGGTGCGGGTCAATGGCACGCTGATCCCGGCAACAGAGGGACTGGCAAGCGTGGGCCTGTCGCCGTTTGTGCTCGGGCCGAAAGAGGGCCTGGCGCTGCTCAACGGCACCCAGGTTTCGACTGCGCTGGCGCTGCGCGGCCTGTTTGAAGGTGAGAACCTGTTTGCCGCCGGTCTGATGGCCGGTGCGCTGTCGCTGGAGGCGATCAAAGGCTCGCTGAAACCGTTCGATGCCCGCATCCACAAGGCACGCGGTCAGCAGGGCCAGATTGCGGTCGCGGCAGCCGTCAGCACCCTGATTGAGGGCAGTGAAATTCTGCAGTCGCATACCCATTGCGGCCGCGTTCAGGACCCTTACTCCATCCGCTGCGTGCCCCAGGTAATGGGTGCCTGCCTGGACAACATCTGCCACGCGGCGCGGATTCTGGAAATCGAAGCGAACGCCGCCTCGGACAACCCGCTGGTGTTCAGCGACAGTGGCGATGTGATCTCCGGCGGCAACTTTCACGCCGAACCGGTCGCTTTTGCTGCTGACATCCTCGCGCTGGCGATTGCCGAAGTGGGTGCCATCTCTGAACGGCGACTGGCGCTGCTGCTGGACAGCGGCTTATCCGGTCTGCCGCCCTTCCTGGTGCGTGACGGCGGCGTAAACTCCGGCTTTATGATCGCCCAGGTCACCGCCGCGGCGCTGGCTTCTGAGAACAAATCGCTGGCCCATCCGGGCAGCGTCGACAGTCTGCCCACCTCTGCGAATCAGGAAGATCACGTCTCCATGGCGACTTACGCCGCGCGCCGTCTCGGCAGCATGTGCTTTAACAGCGCCGCCGTAGTGGGCATCGAGGCAATGGCCGCCGCGCAGGGCATTGAATTTAACCGGCCACTCAAAAGCTCCTCGCTGATTGAGCAGGCCATCGACACCCTTCGCGAGCAGGTCGCCTTCCTTGAGGAAGATCGTCTGCTGGCACCCGATATCGAGGCAATGCGTCAGTGGGCAAGTCGCACTGACTGGCCTCAGGCATTGACCGCGCTGCTGCCGAGCATGCGCCCAACTTCTTGAATTAAGGAATCTTTCATGAGCGAAACTCTTTCTCAGGCTGTGGCACGTGAGATCCGTGCACCACACGGTACTACGCTGCACTGCGCCAACTGGCTGATTGAAGCGGCTTACCGCATGATTCAGAACAACCTCGATCCCGATGTCGCCGAACGTCCGGAAGATCTGGTGGTGTACGGCGGCATCGGTAAGGCGGCACGCAACTGGGAATGCTTCGAGCAGATCCTGCGTTCGCTGCGGGCGCTGCAACCGGATGAGACGCTGCTGATCCAGAGCGGCAAACCGGTCGGCATCTTCCGCACCCACGCGGATGCGCCGCGCGTGCTGCTGGCGAACTCCAATCTGGTGCCGCACTGGGCGACCTGGGATCACTTCCATGAGCTGGATAAAGCGGGTCTGATGATGTACGGCCAGATGACTGCCGGTTCCTGGATCTATATTGGTGCACAGGGCATCGTGCAGGGCACCTATGAAACCTTTGTGGAAGCGGGCCGTCAGCACTACAACAACGACCTCAGCGGCCGCTGGATCCTCACCGCCGGGCTGGGCGGCATGGGCGGCGCACAACCGCTGGCGGGTGTACTGGCCGGGGCCTGTGTGCTGGCGATTGAGTGCCAGGAGTCACGCATCGATTTTCGTCTGCGGACCCGCTACGTGGACTACAAAGCCACCACGCTGGATGAAGCACTGGCGTTAATCAGCGAAGCCACCGCCGCGAAAAAAGCGATTTCGGTCGGCCTGCTGGGCAATGCCGCCGAAATCCTGCCGGAGCTGGTGAAACGCGCTCAGGCGGGCGGGCCGAAGCCGGACATCGTGACCGATCAGACGTCGGCGCACGATCCGATTAATGGCTACCTGCCGATTGGCTGGGATCTGGCGCGCTGGCAGCAGGCGCGCGTCTCACAGCCGAAGGCCGTTGAGAAAGCAGCCCGTGCTTCTATGGCGGTTCATGTCCAGGCGATGCTCGACTTCTGTCATATGGGCATCCCGACTGTGGATTACGGCAACAATATTCGTCAGGTGGCGCTGGATGAGGGGGTCAGCAACGCATTCGATTTCCCTGGTTTTGTGCCAGCCTATATTCGTCCGCTGTTCTGCGAAGGCAAAGGCCCGTTCCGCTGGGTGGCGCTGTCTGGTGACCCGGAGGATATCTACAAGACTGACGCGAAACTCAAAGAGCTGTTCCCGCACCATAAAACGCTGCATCGCTGGCTGGATATGGCGCAGGAGCGCATCGCCTTCCAGGGCCTGCCTGCCCGCATCTGCTGGCTGGGACTGGGTGAACGGCATCTTGCCGGTCTGGCGTTCAACGAAATGGTCCGCAACGGCGAGCTGAAAGCGCCGGTAGTCATTGGCCGCGACCATCTCGACTGCGGCTCGGTTGCCTCTCCTAACCGTGAGACCGAAGCGATGAAAGATGGCTCGGATGCGGTCTCTGACTGGCCGCTGCTCAACGCCCTGCTGAATACCGCAGGCGGCGCAACCTGGGTCAGCCTGCATCATGGCGGCGGTGTCGGCATGGGTTTTTCACAGCACTCCGGTGTGGTGATTGTCTGTGACGGCAGCAAAGAAGCTGATGCGCGTCTGGGGCGCGTATTGTGGAACGACCCGGCCACCGGTGTAATGCGTCATGCGGATGCAGGGTATGAGCTGGCGCAGCAGTGCGCGGCTAAACATGGCCTTAACCTGCCTATGCAGAAATAATCCTTTGACTGGGGCGGGCAGCAGCTTGCCCCCTTTTCCCCCGCGATTCCCTTCTTACACCCTGGCATCAACATCACTTCCTTATTACTTATTCCATTTTGATTTAGCCTATAGCCAGATTTAGTCCTGACGGCGATAGACGCCGCATCGTCCGACCACTAAAGTGAAATCTTCTCATTCTGTATGGAGCGCGACTCTGCATGACCCTTTCTTCTGCCCTGCTTGAAGATGCCCTGCGCTGGCGTCGTGAGTTTCATCGCCACCCCGAATTAGGTTACCAGGAACAGCAAACCAGCCAGTTTATTGCGGAAGAGTTAGCGCGGGCGGGTTTGCAGGTGTTTCGTGGCCTGGCGGGCACCGGCGTCATCGGCACACTGGAAAACGGTCCCGGCCCGGTTATCGGGCTGCGTGCAGATATGGATGCGCTGCCGATTACGGAAAAAGGCGACGCTGAGTGGCGTTCTGCGACGCCCGGCGTGATGCACGCCTGTGGACACGACGGTCATAGCGCTATTCTGCTGGCTGCTGCCCGCCAGCTGGCCGCTACACGTCAGTTCAGCGGCACAGTGCATTTCATCTTTCAGCCTGCCGAGGAGAATCTCGGTGGCGCACGCAGAATGGTGGAAGAGGGGCTGTTCCAGCGCTTTCCGATGGATGCGGTCTACGCCATGCATAACTGGCCGGGACTGCCGCTCGGCTCACTGGCGGTTAACCCTGGCGCGATGATGGCGTCGCTGGATTCGTTTGAAATTACGCTGCACGGCAAAAGCTGCCACGCGGCGATGCCGGAAAGCGGTGCCGACCCGATGGTGGTGGCAGCTGAGCTGATTCTGGCGCTGCAGACCATTCCGTCACGCCGGCTCTCGCCGCTGGCGTCAGCCGTGGTCAGCGTGACGCAGATTCACGGTGGTGAAGCGATCAACGTCATCCCGGAGCAGATTGTTTTACGCGGCACGGTGCGCTGCCTGCAGACCAGCGTGCGCGAAAAAGTGCGCGGACTGATTGATGAGTTTGTCGCGACCCTGCCGCGTCCGTTTGGCGTGAGCGGTGAGACTGAGTGGCTGCCGGGCTACCCGGTCACCGCCAATCATGTGGCACCGGCTGAGCGGGTGCGCGAGGTAGCGCGCTCGACACTGGGTGCTGAACAGGTTCACTGGCAGGTCAATCCGTCGATGGCCTCAGAAGATTTTGCCTGCATGATGGAAGCCTGTCCCGGCGCTTACTTCTGGCTGGGCGCGGACGGCGAAACGCCCTCCGCGCCGCTGCACAACGCCCGCTATGACTTCAACGACGCGCTGCTGCCCATTGGCATCCGTTTCTGGCAGAACCTGGTTGAACAGGCGCTGCCGGTAGCCTGAGTCAATACCCGGCGGCGAGGATCTGCTGCTCTGCCGCTGCCAGCGAGTCGCACTGGCCGCTGGCGCGCAGGCAGCAGGCGAGCTGCAGTCGCAGTGACGCAGGCACCGGGCGCTGTTGATTCAGCACCTCTTCGATCCAGCGCGCAGTCACCTCTGCCGTCTTGTCTGCCGGCAGTTCGACGGCCACGTCTGGCTGACGCTCCACCCACACTTCCGCTTCCACGCCTGCGCCCTGAATCATACTGATCGCCGGGCAGCGCTGGGGATTCGCATAGACTTCCCCTTCGGTGCCATTGAGCAGTATCGCAGGCGCATCGATGTCGCTGAAGAATTTCGCCACACGCGGTACATATTCAGGATGCGAGACGCTCGACAGCCGCAGCGCCGCCCGCTCCGCAAACGGCGTCGCCAGTTTTGCCAGCGTGTGCGCACTGTTACGCACGCCCATTCGCCAGCGCAGCGACAGCTGTTTCGCCATCGGCGGGCAGAGGTGATCGATGGTGATAAAAGCCAGCTCGCCCTGATCCAGTCTGGCCTGCGCCGCCTCTGCCGTGGTGACCGGTGCGATGCCGAGCGCCGCAAACACCGCCTCGCTGGTAATGCGCGTCGCGTCGTCGCTGACGCCATGCACCAGCACCGGAAAGCCGAATTTTACCAGCAGCAGCGCCAGCAGAGGCGTCAGGTTGCCCTGACGACGGGCACCGTTGTAGCTGGGGATCACGATCGGCATCGGGCGGTTTTCCGGCGCACGCAGCTGCATCATCTGCGCCTGCATCGCCTGATAAAAGCCGCGCATTTCGGCTTCACCTTCGCCTTTAATGCGCAGCGCAATCAGAATAGCGCCCAGCTCCAGATCCGGTACTTCGCCCGCCAGCATCGCGCCATAGAGCGCCACGGCAGTATCAAAGTCGATATCGCGGGCATGATTTTTACCGCGACCCACCTCTTTAATAATTTTATTCAGTTCCATCACTCGCTTCCGGTTAAGTGCGCGGCTCAGCGCCGCGTGGGACGACGTTTACGCACGGTGTGCTTTGGCACCACGGTGGCCGGTATCGCTGTCGGCTCTGGCGTTTCCGGCTGTTCAATCGGGAAGATCGGCAGCGCCGCTAACAACCGGCTGCCGTAGGCTTTGCTCAGCAGGCGGCGGTCATAAATCACGATTTCGCCATAACATTGATGGCTGCGAATCAGGCGTCCGACCTGTTGAATCAGGGTAAATGAGGCGCTGGGCAAACTCTGCACCTCAAACGGATAGCGCTTCAGGCTTTTCAGCCATTCGCCTTCGGTCAAAATTACCGGACTGTCCACCGGGGGAAAAGCGATTTTGTGGATGTGCACCTGACTCAGCAGATCGCCTTTGAGATCCAGCCCCTCAGCAAACGACTGCAGGCCAATCAGAATGCTGGTGTCACCTTTGGTGACACGCTGACGGTGCAGATCGACCAGGCGGCTGCGCGGCTGATCGCCCTGCACCAGCATTGAGAGCCGCAGATCGGGCAGACAGGCGACAAACTGCTGCATCGCCCGGTTGCTGGCAAACAGCACCAGCACGCCCTTATGCTTCTTCTCCGCCATCTGCTGACGGAAGAAACCGGCCATCTCAGCGATGTGCTCCGCTTCGTGCGTCATCAGCGGCTCAAGGCGCATCTGCGGGATCACCAGCTTGCCCTGTTCCACATGGTTAAACGGTGAGTCGAGCGCCACAAAGCGGTCGCCCGCTTTTTCGCTAAGCCCCGACATCTCCTGCAGGCGATTGAAGCTGTTGAGCGATCGCAGCGTGGCGGAGGTGACCACCACATGCGGAATTTTGCGCCACAGCATCTTCTCCAGCTGGTCGCTGACGCGGATGCCGGCGCAGTGGAACAGCAGATGCGCCTGACCTTCGCGCAGCTCGCGGGTGATCCACTTAGAGACTGGCGCGCCAGAGGCTTTTTCCATCGACGCCAGCCGCCAGAGTTTGCTCACCGATTCGAACCAGCCAAACTGCCGGTTGAGCTGCAGCAAATTACGATGCAGCCGCACCACATCGACCTTGCCGGTCTGCTCGCTGAGTGCATTGATCAGGCCTTCGCTCAGGCCGCGCAGGGCGTCGCTGAGTTTGAACAGCCGGGCGCAGAGATCCAGCAATTCCTGCGGCAGCGCGCCCAGTACAAAGCGGAATTCGCCCGGCTGGTTATTCGGCGGCAGCAGCGGATTCAGCGCCTGCGCAGTGATGGTCAGCAGTTCGCGTAGCTCATCACAGTGTACTTTCAGCCGCTCAGGGTTAGCCAGCGGCGGCGGCGACTTCGGCCGCATCTGCGTCATGATGCTCTCAACCAGCTTGATAAACAGATCAAGCTGCAGGCTGCTCCAGCCCGGCGTGATGTCGGCGCTCATCTCCAGCGCATCGCGGGCCACTTCCGGCAGGTGATGTCCTTCATCCAGTACCAGCATCAGGTTTTTAGCGGGCGGCAGCACCGACTCATTCTCCATCGCCGCCATCACCAGCGCATGGTTCGCCACCACCACATCCACCTGCTCGATTTCGCGCCGCGCCACAAAGAATGGACATTCACGATACCAGTGGCAATGCGAGCCCAGACAGCTCGCTTTGTCGGTGGAGAGGCGCTGCCAGAGGCTGTCGCTGACGTTCTCCTCGCTGTGATCGCGCAGGCCATCCCACTGGTAGCGATCCAGTGACTTCTGTAAGCGACCACACTGCGTCTGTTCTTCTTTGGTACTGCTGACGGCGTCATCATCCAGATAAAGCAGCAGATCGCCCTGCTGATCGTCATCGGCCGCCATCGCCGCCAGATTGCGCGGACAGACGTAGCGCCCGCGACCAAACGCGGCGGTAAAAGTGAGATCGGGGATAATTTTCTTCAGCAGCGGCAGATCTTTGGTGAAAATTTGATCCTGCAGCGCCACGTTGGCGGTGCTGATCACCAGCTGCTTTTCCTGAGCGCGGCTGACCGCGATGCCCGGAATCAGGTAGGAGAGGGTTTTGCCTACGCCGGTCGGCGCTTCCACCGCCAGATGGCGCGCGTCGTCGCCCGCCAGGCATTTCGCCACTTCGGCGATCATCTGGCGCTGCGGCGCTCGCGGAATAAAATCAGGCACCTGCTGCTGAAGCGCTTTATACCACTGCGCTATCTGGCTTTTTACTGCGGCTGTCAGGGCCATGATTTGCGTTACCACACCGAAAAAATGGCCTGTATTTTTACACAGTATCCTGGCGACGTCAGCTTTCGCGCCGAATTTTTCGTGCGCCGTCGTAAAATTCAACGGTTGTCCGACGGCGGTGTTTTACGCCAGCACTTTATACATGTAGGTCGTGGCATCCAGCACGCCTGCGGTGGATTCAGCATAACAGGGAATCGACCCCGCCACCTGCCAGCCCAGCGATCGATAGAGGTCGCTCGCAACATCGCCGCTGCGCGTATCCAGCACCAGCAGGGTTTTACCCTGCCCGCGGGCCAACTGCTCGGCACGCTGCATCAGTTCACGGGCGATACCCTGACGACGCGCCTGCGGATGCACCAGCAGCTTGCTGACGTCGGCCCGATGGCGACCATTTGGCATCGCGCTGCGACTGAGGATCACCGTCGCCACAATCCGCTTGTGCTGACGCGCCACCAGCAGTTCGCTCTCCCCGCTGGTCAGACTGGCCACCCGCTGCTGCCAGAAGCGTGTCATCACCGCCACATCGGCGGCATCCACGAATCCGACACTGGCTCCATCGGCCACGCAGGCCTGAAGAACCGCAGTCAGCGCCCCCATCTCCTGTTGTGCCTGTTCAGTTGAAAGCATTTGATAATCGATCATGGTTTTGCCACCGCTAGCAGATAGTGTGCGCCTTCGGTCAGATGTGCCTCGAAAGCTGATTTTCCGGTAAGGTGAAAACGTAAACAGTCACCGGGCTTCAGCGTCCACTGCTGTTCGGCCACCGACACGGTCAGGCCGCCTGCCTGAAGCAGGATATGTTGCTCCAGTCCCTGAATGGGTGGCGCATCATAATCAATGCGCGCACCAGGCCGTAATTTGCCCTCTACCAGCTCGCATCTAAAATGAAGTGCGGGCGGTGAAACATTGCGGCGGATAAAACCGCTGGACGCGTCATGCCAGACCGGTTGCTGGTCATAAGGTACCAGCAGACTCGACGCTTCTTCTACCTCACTCAGCAGGCGAGACATGGTTAATCCGTAGGCGGCACACAGTCGATTAAGCAATGCGGCAGTAGGGCTGGTCTCGCTTCGCTCAATGCGCGATAATGTCGCGCGACTGATGCCGGTGGCGACAGAAAGTTCATCCAGAGACCAGCCGCGTTGCAGGCGTAATTCTGCCAGCCTTACCGCCAGTCGTTGCTCCGTATTCAGCTCCGGCATGGTATTTTCTCATATAAGGGAAATATTCTCTTAAATGAGATATAGCTGAAAACAGGCGTATCAGTCAAGTTGTACATTGCGAAATGTATTGTACAACTTAATTTGCTTCGTTATGGTAATCGCACTCAGACCAATCGAAAGAGGAATTTATGACCTTATACAGTATCGGTGACGTCGCCGAGCGCTGTGGCATAAACCCAGTCACCCTGCGCGCCTGGCAGCGTCGTTATGGCTTACTGAAGCCGCAACGTACCGAAGGCGGACATCGTCAGTTTGACGAGGAGGATGTACAGCGCATCGAAGAGATCATGCGCTGGATTGAAAGTGGCGTGCCGGTCGGTAAAGTCAAGGCACTGCTGGAAGGTGGCGATGTTGATGCCCATGATGGCTGGACCACACTGCAGGATGAGCTGATCAGCGTACTGCGCCATGTCAGACCCGCAAAACTTCGTAACAAAATTGCCGCGATTGGCCGCGAGCATCCGATTGATGCACTGATTGATCACGTTTTCATGCCGGTGCGCCAGAAGCTGAGTCTGGACCAGAACACCGCCCGTACCATGTGCAGCCTGCTGGATGGTCTGCTGATTGATTATGTCGCGTTCTGCCTGACGGGCAGCCGCAAAAAATCGGGCAAGGATGCGCTGATAATCGGCTGGGGTATTGAGGATCGCACCCGCATCTGGCTGGAAGGCTGGCGTCTGTCGCAGCACGGCTGGCGGATTGATGTACTGGCCGAACCGCTGGACGTGCCGCGTCCTGAACTCTTTCCCGGCATGAACATGTTTGTCTTTACCGGTAAAAAACTGACCCGTCGCCAGCAGGAACAGCTGTCACACTGGCAGGAACAGGGCTATTCCGTGCGGTTGCACGACCCCGCCTGATAACAAAAACGCACGCCGGGCGCTTTGCCTGCTGCCTCGCGCGCGCTATTATCCCCGCCTCACTGTTAACACGCTCAGGTTTCACTCATGAATGTCAAAAAAGCCTTTTTCGCCACGCTGTTTTTCATTATGGCTCTCGGCGGCACCAGCGGTCTGATGCTGGTGGGGTACTCTCTTATTGTTCACTCACGCTAAGCCAGCGCTGCAGGCGTTCAAACAAGCGATCGCTCACTATGGCCAGCAGCGCCACCAGTAGTGCTCCCTGAATTACATAGGCTGTATTAAACCCGCTCAGGCCGATAATCACCGGCGATCCCAGACTTTTCGCGCCCACCGTCGAGGCGATAGCCGCGGTGCCGATGTTAATGATTACCGACGTGCGTATCCCGGCGATGATCACTGGTGCAGCCAGTGCCAGTTCAATCTGCCACAACCGCTGCCAACTACTCATGCCGACCCCGATGGCAATCTCCCGGCTGCTGGCGGGAACACTATCAATGCCCGCCAGCGTACCCTGTAAAATCGGCAGTAATCCGTACAGCAGCAGCGCCACCACCGCCGGCCACGCGCCAAAGCCCATTACCGGCACGGCAATCGCCAGCACCGCCACCGGCGGAATCGTCTGCCCCGCCGCCACGATAGTTTCCATCAGCGGCCGGAAAGCGCGGCCTGCTCGCCGGGTCACCAGCACGCCACTGCCAATGCCAATAACAATGGCCAGCAGGCTGGCGGTAACTACCAGGAACAGATGCGCCAGCGTCAGCTGCCAGAAGCTCTCCTGCTGATAGAGTGGCCGCGCCAGTTCCGGAAACCAGCGGTGAAACAGCGGCCCGCTGTAAGGCATCAGGGTCAGCAGCGCGCCGTAAAACAGCACCAGCCACAGCAGCGGATCCCTTAGCCTGCGCATGTTAAGCCCTCGCGCAGTTGCAGCAGGTCACCAAAGTGGAGCACGCCCAGCGGCTGCTGCCGATCGTCCACAACCGGCAGCTTATCGGTGCGCCGGGCGATAAACTGCGACAGCGCGTCCCGTAGCGTCAGCGCCGCAGCGATCGGTTCGCCCGCCAGCCACTCGCCGCGCCGGACGGCATTACCGACCTGTTCCAGCGACAGCAGCCGGACGCCCATCTCGCTGCGGCCAAAGAAGTCGCGCACAAAGTCATTTTTCGGCTGAGTCAGCAGCTCTGCCGGTCTGCCCTGCTGGACAATTTCACCGTTGTCCATCAGCACAATGCGGTCCGCCAGCGTCAGCGCTTCGTCGATGTCATGCGTCACCAGCACGATAGTGCGGCCCGACAGCCGATGAATACGCAGCATCTCCTGTTGCAGCACGCCGCGCGTCACCGGATCGAGCGCGCCGAACGGCTCATCCATCAGCAGCACTTCCGGGTCAGCCGCCAGCGCCCGCGCCACACCTACCCGCTGCTGCTGCCCGCCGGAGAGCTGATGCGGATAGCGATTCAGCAGCTGCGCGTCAAGGTTCAGCAGCGCCAGCAGCGCCGCGATGCGCTCATCGATCTGCGCTCTGGACCAGCCCAGCAGGACCGGCACCGTGGCGATATTCTTCCGCACCGTCCAGTGCGGAAACAGGCCAATCGACTGAATGGCATAGCCCATGCGTCGGCGTAATGTGCGGGCATCGAGCTGGCGAACCGACTCACCGGCAAAGCGGATGTCACCGCTGTCGAACTCCACCAGCCGGTTGATCATTTTCAGCGTGGTCGATTTGCCGGAGCCGGAGGTGCCGAGCAGTACGCAGAACTCCCCCTTTGCCACCTGCAGCGACAGATCTTTTACCGCCGCTTTGCCGTTAAAGGCGCGGGAAACGCCGTCAAACTCAATCATCTTTTCTCTCCAGCAGTGAGATCAGCAGGCGGAACAGCGCATCAATGACGACCGCCAGCGCAATCACCGGAATGACGCCCAGCAACACCAAATCCAGCGCACTGCTTAACAGCCCCTGAAAAATAATCGCCCCAAAGCCACCTGCGCCAATCAGCGCCGCCACTACCGCCATGCCCAGCGTCTGCACCACGACGACACGCAGGCCCGCGAGCCAGACCGGCAGCGCCAGCGGCACATCCACCGCGATAAACTGCTGCCAGCCGCTCATGCCCGTGCCGCGCGCACTTTCGCGCACCTCATGCGGCACCTGTTGCAGCCCCACTACCACGCTGCGCACCAGCGGCAACAGTGCATAAAGCACCAGGGCGATCAGCGCCGGAGCCATACCAATGCCGCTGATACCCCAGTCACCGAGCCACGGAAAATGCTGAGCCAGACCGGCCAGCGGCGCAATCAGCAGACCAAACAGCGCCACCGACGGCACCGTCTGAATCACATTCAGTACACCGAAGACACTTCCCTGCCAGCCGGGCCGCCGGAACAGCATGACGCCCAGCGGCAGCGCAATCATCAACGCAGGCAAGACGGTACCGGCCAGTAGCGTGAGATGACGGCTCAGCGCCGCATCAAACACCGCATGACGGTTGGCATACTCTTTCAAGAGTGAGAGATCGGCAAGCTGGCCACTGAACAGCAGCAACAGCGGCAGAAGCCAGACCTGCAAATTAAGCAGTAGCTGTGCCAGCCGATTCGGGGTCAGCTGCCGCACCTGATCGGTGATCAGCAGCAGGATTAGCGCACCGCTGCACCACAGGCCACTGGCAAAACTGGTGCGTGCCAGACGGCTGCCCTGCTGACTCAGCAACGTTGCCTGATGACCGCTGAGCCAGATGATCGCCGCCAGCATCAGCTCAGCCATCAGCAGCGCCACAATCAGCGTGGCGCGCCCCGGCGGACGCCATAGCAGCAGCCAAAGCGTCACCAGCGGCAGCAGTAACAGTCCGAAGCGGTTAATCTGCCAGCCCATCAATGGTTCACCCGCCACCAGACGGTTCGGGGCGAAGTTAAGAAATGGCAAAGCCACCAGCGCCAGGCTCAGGAGCGTCAGCAGCAGCAATGCCACCGGCTGCTGAGCCGGACGGCGTATCGCGTCCCGCGATATCTGCATCGGTTACAGCAGCTTTTTCTGCTGCAGCCACTCGGTCGCTACGCTGCTGGCATCCTGACCGTCGACCGCGATTTTGGCGTTGAGCTGTTGCAGCGTCTTCTCATCAAGCGCGCTGAACACCGGCTTCAGCCAGTCGGCAATCTGCGGATAGGCTTTGAGGACCGATTCGCGGATCACCGGCGTCGGCGCGTAAATGGGCTGAACGCCTTTGGGATCGCTGAGCGTCTGCAGACCCAGTGCTGCTACCGGACCGTCGGTGCCGTAGGCCATCGCCGCGTTAACGCCGGAAGTCTGTTGCGCTGCAGCGCTGATGGTCACAGCAGTATCGCCGCCCGCCAGCGACAGCAGCTGATCCTGCTTGAGGTCAAAGCCATAGGCTTTTTCAAAGGCCGGTAAAGCATCGCTGCGTTCGATAAATTCGGCTGAGGCGGCCAGCTTGAAGGTTCCGCCCTTTTTCAGAAAGGCGCTGAGATCGGCCAGCGAAGTGAGCTGGTTCTTCTCCGCCAGGTCTTTACGCACGGCAATGGTCCAGGTGTTGTTGGCCGGAGCCGGTGTCAGCCACACCAGATGGTTTTTCTCCGCATCCAGTTTCTTCACCTTTTCATAGCCTTCCGCGGCATTCTTCCAGGCGCTGTCTTTTTCATCGTTGAAGAAGAACGCGCCGTTGCCGGTATATTCGGGGTAGATATCGAGCTCGCCCGCCGTGATGGCACCGCGTACCACCTGCGTTGTGCCGAGCTGGATTTTATTGACGGTTTTTACGCCGTGCTTTTCCAGCACCTGAAGGATTACGTTGCCCAGCAGTGATCCTTCAGTATCAATTTTGGAGCCGACCCGCACCGGATCCGCCGCCTGTGCCATTCCCATACTGAGCAGCAACGCGCTGACTCCTACCCAACCCCGAACTCTGACCATGGCCTTTTCCTTATCGCAGTCTGTTGTTTTTAGATGATTTTTTCGCGTGATGACGCGCAAGGCGCGGGACGCCTTAGCGTTGAGCCTGCTCGCCTGCCGCTGAGAGGGAGACTGACAAGGCGTACAGCGGAAATAATCTGCCTTAAAAGCGTAGCCTGGCGCAGCGGCGATGCAGCTGACTTTATCGCAAATTAATAACAATTTGGGATTAAAAAATTATTATCTATAACCGAAATGAATTTACGTCTGGGCGTCTAAACGGCTATTCTCGAAAATCTGTTTTTATAATAAAAGACGTACAACATCATGTCCGACCTGACCTCTTCCGCCCATGTGGCAACAGCAGGGAGTTCGCCCGGTGGCGAAACACAGTGGATTCGCAGCGCAGCTGACGTCTCCCGATTAGTGAACAGCGGCGACAGCGCCCGTAACAATGCCCGTATTGTGGTGGCGATTGCGCTGGGAGGCGTGTTCCTTGACGCCTACGACCTTGGCGCGCTGGCGTTTGGCATTAAAGACATCACGCGCGAGTTTAGTCTCACTCCGACCGGCACCGGCATGGTCGCCTCGGCCATTACCTTCGGCGCAATCATCGGCGCGCTTATTGGCGGCTATCTCACCGACAAAATTGGCCGTTATCGGGTCTTTATGGCCGATATGTTCTTTTTCGTAGTGGCCGCCATCGCCTGTGCGTTTGCCCCGAATGAGTACGTGCTGGCTGGCGCGCGCTTTGTGATGGGGCTGGGCGTCGGGATCGATCTGCCGGTGGCGATGGCGTTTCTGGCGGAGTTTTCAAAGCTGCGCGGCAAGGGGAATAAAGCCGCCAGCGTGGCGATGTGGTGTCCGACCTGGTACGCGGCGATCAGTATCTCTTATCTGCTGGTGCTGCTGCTTTATGCGGTGCTGCCGGAAAGTCACACTGACTGGCTCTGGCGGCTGATCCTCGGTTTTGGGGCCGTTCCGGCGATGGTTATCATCGCCATCCGCAGCCGTTACATGAGTGAATCGCCGGTATGGGCGGCTAATCAGGGCGATCTGAAAGGCGCCGCCGCGATTTTACGCCGTGCCTGGAACATCAACGCGCAGGTAGCACCCGACGCCGGGCTGACCGTTGCCACACCCGTGCGCAAGGCGAGCTGGCGCAACTATGGCGCACTGCTGCAGGGCGTTTATGGCCGCCGCACCCTGCTGGCAACCATCACCTCTGTCGCCTCGTCGTTTGCTTATAACGCAGTGGCGTTTGGTCTGCCGGTAATCATCTCCAGCTTGTTTGCTCAGTCAATGCTCACCACCATTCTGGTGTCGCTGGCGTTGAACCTGCTGTTCGCCTTTGTCGGCGGGATGCTGGCGGTGCGACTGGTGCCGCGTCTGGGTGCGTGGAAGATGTCGGTGGCGGGGTATGGCTGTCAGTGCGTGGCGCTGCTGGGTCTGGCGCTGATTGGACGCCCGGAAAGTGGCCAGGAGGCCGTGCTGGCGATCGGCATGCTGGCGCTTTTCCTGTTTGGTCAGGGTTTCGGGCCGGGTTCTCACACAATGACCTTTGCGTCGCTGAGCTACCCGACTTCGCTGCGCGGTGTGGGCGTCGGCTTCAACCAGACGCTGATGCGCGGCAGTTCGACCGTTTCGCTGTTTCTGTTCCCGGTGCTGGTCGCGGCGCTGGGTACTGGCGTGTTCTGGGTGATCTTCCTGGCCCCGCTGGCGGGACTGCTGGCGCTGCTGGCGATCCGCTGGGAACCATCAGGCTATGATGTGGATGCAGAGGATTTCACTGTACGTCATTGACTTACCCCCTTCGAATGATAAGATGACCCATAAACTACGCCATTGACGTATAGCTATGTTATTTATTGAAACTCCAGTTTTCACGGAAGATGTAAAGGAACTACTCAGCGATGATGAATATCGTGAGTTTCAGCAATTCATGGCCGACAATCCCCATTGGGGTGATGTTATCCAGAATACGGGCGGTCTGCGTAAAGTCCGCTGGGCTGCCAAGGGCAAAGGCAAGCGCGGCGGCGTTAGGGTGATCTACTATTACAAAGTCTCTGACTCACAAATCAGGCTGCTGCTGATTTATAAAAAAGGCGTCCAGGATGATTTATCCGAGGATGAAAAACATCTGTTAAGGGCGTTGAATGAGGGCTGGTAATGGACAAGAAACTGTTTGAGCGTTTGAAAGAAAGCATGACGCAGATGAATGAAATTGTCGAAGGCTCCCGAGAGCCTTCCCGCGAGACTACGGTCACTGCAGTTAAAGTCAAAGCGATCAGAAACGCCACAGGTCTTTCACAAAGCGGGTTCGCTAAGCTGATTTCTGTAAATGTGGACACGCTGAAGAACTGGGAACAGGGACGACGGGAGCCAACCGGCCCGGCGAAAGCATTACTACGGGCCATAGAGCGCGATCCGAAGCACGTCATCCCGGCTCTGGCGGATAAATAGACAATTGAGAAACCGGCGTGTACCTCTCTGTAAGCAAAGCAGAAAGGCTTACAGAACATGAATTAATCGCAGGACCCGAGATAACAATAATTCCTGACTTCTCTCACCCACGATTAAACCGCACCTCAGTGCGGTTTTTTTTATGTCGTTACGGCCGGGAAAGGAAACTGCTCCAGATAGTCCGGGATACGCGGGAAGGTATGTAAAAACCACGGCGTGAACTGCTCTGGCTGCTGCTGCATCTGCTGCTCAATCAGCGCCATTGGACGATAATCGAAGGCATCCGCCTCCTGCGGATTCAGCTGCGGCAGAGTGTCGCAGACGGCAAAGAAGACGTGACCATATTCATGCTCGGTCAGGCCGTTGCTCAGCTTCAGGTTATAGCTCAGCTCAAATACCGGCGTCAGCGTCACGATCATCCCCATCTCTTCACGCAGACGGCGTCCGGCGGCGTCGCGGGTCGATTCATGCGGATAAGGATGACCACAGCAGGTATTACTCCACAAGCCACCACAGTGATATTTATCGCTGGCACGCCGCTGCAGTAACAGCTCCTGCCGGGAATTGAAGACGTAGACCGTCACCGCGCGGTGCAGTAATCCTTTTTCATGCACTTCCAGCTTTTCCATTTTGCCGGTGGGACGATCGAGGTGGTCAACGAGGATAACTTCAATAGCAGACATGGCGTTTCCTTGAGATTATTCCCAACTATTCTGGCACAGAATAAGCAGTCTGGGGGGAACATCGCGGAATTTTTGCGCGTGTCAGGCGGAGATAAGCAGATGAAGCAGAGAGAAAATCAGGCCAGCGACGCTGGCCTGACGAAGGATTACAGGCGGAAGCTCTGAACCACCTGCTCAAGCTGGATGCTCTGCGACTCCATCGCCTGTGCGGCAGCAGAAACCTGCTCAACCAGCACGGCGTTCTGCTGGGTAGTGCCATCAAGCTGGGTAATCGCCACGTTAACCTGTTCGATACCCAGGCTCTGCTCGCGGCTGGCTGACATAATTTCGCTCATCAGGGTGGTGACACTGCTTACCCCCTTCATCAGCTCATCCATGGTCTGGCCCGCCTGCTCAACCAGCGCGCTGCCGGTATCGATGTTTGCCACCGACTCTTCGATTAACTTTTTAATCTCACGCGCCGAGTTGGCTGAACGCTGCGCCAGGTTGCGCACTTCTGAAGCGACCACCGCAAAACCACGACCCTGTTCACCGGCCCGGGCGGCTTCTACCGCGGCGTTCAGCGCCAGGATATTGGTCTGGAAGGCGATGCTGTCGATCACGCTGATGATATCGACCACTTTACGGGACGAGTGATGAATCTCACCCATGGTGGTGACCACCTGACGAACCACCTCCGTACCACGCGCGGCCACCTGCGAGGCATCGCCCGCCAGCTGGTTAGCGTGCGTTGCGTTGTCGGCGTTCTGACGCACGGTGCCGGTCAGCTGCTCCATCGACGCGGCCGTTTCAACAATCGAGCTGGCCTGATCTTCGGTACGGGAGGAGAGATTGGCGTTGCCGCTGGCAATTTCGCGCGATGCGGCAGTAATCGCCAGCGCGCTGTCGCCCACCTGCTGCAACAGTCCCTGCAGATAGCTGATGAACTTGTTGAAGCTCTGCGCGACGGCGTTGAACTCCGGGCTGTTGCTGGCGGGCAGACGCTGCGTCAGATCGGCACCACCGGTCGACAGTGCTTCGATGTTGCTGTTCAGCACGTTAAGACGTTTCATCATGGCGCGGACAAAGCCCAGCGACACCAGCAGCAGGATCACCGCCAGTGGGATCTGCACCAGGCCCAGGCGGGTCAGCATGTTGTGCGACTGCGCTTTCAGCAGGCTGGTTGGCAGGCTGCTGGCGAGATACCACGGGCTGCCAGGAATGGCCTGCACGAACAGGGTCTGCTCGCCCTCGCTGCTGTCATAGGTGGTTTCCAGCGGCTGATTGCCAACACCGTTCAGCAACGTTTTCAGCGGTGCGGCCATCGGCATCTGCACGTCAGCCAGGTTTTCCAGCTTCGGCGCGGCATTGACCAGCGCGCCATTGCCCACGACTTTGCCGTCGGCTTCGACGATCAGCACATTGCCGTGAATGGTTTCACCCATCTGCTTCGCCAGCTGGTTGAAGAACCCCAGCGTCACGTCGATAGTGGCGACTCCCCAGGCCGAGCCATTGCGGTAGATAGCCATAGCGCAGTTGGTACGCGGCTGCGGGCTGGCAGCATCCTGATAAGCTTTTGCCCAGGCACACTGCCCTTTCGCGGCAGCCAGGCCATCTTTGTACCAGGGTTGTTCCCAATATTTATCGGCGGCGTCGGAGTTCCAGTAGGTGTTGACCTGCAGTTCATTACTGGCATTACGGGCAAAGAAGCTGCTGTTTTTCTCTTTGGCCGGATCGCGACGGTTTGGCAGTGGCCAGATACCGCCACCAAACACGTTGCTGTCCTGATACTGGTTTACCAGCGTCGGTAACAGGGTGTCGATAGTGGCGCTGTCCATGACAGAGGCGGCTTCGGTAATCGCACGCTGCTGTGCCTGCACGCGGTTCATCTGTTCAACGATGCCGGAGGCGAGTGAGTCGACCTGATAGCGGACCAGACGACTTTCGCTGTCGACCAGTTGTGGCGCGACAAACTGATTGATGACCCAAACTGTAACGAGTAAAAGCGCAACAAAGAACGCGATCATTGTTGCGGTGAAGCGGGATTGTGTTGTTTTAAACATCTTTGTTCCCCTGAACCTGGTGCGGCGCGATTGCCTGATCGGGTTAACGGCTCGCTTAACGGGAACTTGAGATGAGCGGGATCACATATTAGAGAAATGTTTGATTTGTGTGAAAATTTAATTTCATGGCGGTACTATCACGTCCCCGACGGTTGCCGGGGATTGCCTGAGCAGGCGCGTCATGACTGGCCTATTCTTCGGAATTGATCACCTGCTGGCGCGGACGGAAGACGTGATCATTGCCCTCCGCTGTTAACAATTCCCGTAACTTCTGGCCGCCATGTTCATCGGCCTGCGCGAACTGACGCTCTGCTTCGGTGATCGGCGTGGTCCAGAGCAAAGTCGGTCGATCGCCATCGCGCTTGGGTAGCTTAAACTGCGCCTGTTCGGTTGCCAGTTCATTCGCCAGCAGGAAGCTTTCAAAGCCGACCGGTGCCACTTCCGACGCCAGCGTGTGGCCCTCTCCGAGCCAGGTGAGCCGCGCCCACGGCAGATGCACGAACTCCGCCAGCGCGCTCGCCATCTGCACCGCGTTGCCTTCGGTCATGATTTCACCGTCAACCGCCATGCCCAGCTCGACACGGCGATACTGCGGTGCCAGCTCATCGAACAGATAATCGACCTGCGGCATGGGCCGGATACTCATGCCAAGCGTCAGAAAAACCCACACGCCCTGATGCCAGTGCTGCGAGATCGCCATCGGCGGCCAGCTACCCTGATCGATCGCGTAATACTTCACAGACTCGCCAAAATGCGCCTGATAGCAGGCCATGAGATCCTGCTGGACCCTGTCCCACTCGCTGCCGTCGTGCCATTCGCGCCAGAACTGACGCTGATGCTCCGCCCGGGCATAGTAGTCGTTAGTTGATGCCGACCCCAGCGGGGCCGTCAGCCGGTTCTTTTTGATGCAGCCCGCAGAGAAGCTCACCTGCTTCTCCTGATAAAGACTCCAGCCGGGGATTACCGCCAGCAGCTGGCCGTAATACCACAGCGCTGCGCCATCATCAGAAGGCTCCCACAGCACCTGCAGACCCGCCGGGTCCAGCGCGGGTTCCGCCTCCAGATTACGGCAATACTCAGCGCTGAGCAGTGGCGCGATGCCCTGCTCCATCGCCTCACGATCTTCCTGTGCCGGTGCGGGCAGCAGGTTTCTAAGCCAGCAGCCGCGCACCGCATACTGACTGCGGAACAGGTCGGTCGGCCAGATGTAAAAATAGGCGGTGCGCTCATCCTGTTCGACAATGGCGGTCAGGGTGCGCTGCTGATTGTGGACTTCAGCAATCAGGGATTTGTACGTCATAGTGCCTCGACAAAGCCTGGAGGAATCCATTTTCCCCGAGAATAGAGCAGGATCCTGGCTGCCGCACGCTGAGACAAGGGTAAAAGTCTCAAAGTATGGGGATGATGGTAGGGAGTAGGGGTATTGATGAGATGAGGCACTTTAATAGTATGGCCGTTATTAGTTTCAAAGGCCGCTATGAGCGAAAAGCGGACATTGAGCGATCACACCCTCCCGTCATAAACGTTCGGTCATATTGCAGGAACAGAAAATGGAATGGGCCCAATATATGCACCTTTTCGAATATATAGTTGATCGTCAATCTTTACGCAGCGATACTGCTTGTTGTTTCATACCCAGGAGTTGTCATGGTTCAGCTTAATCCTCTTCAGCTTTTCAAAGCGTTGTCTGATGAAACACGACTCAGTCTTGTGCTGTTACTGCGGGAAAAGGGAGAGCTTTGCGTCTGTGAACTCACATCCATTCTCAGGGAAGCTCAGCCAAAAATTTCCCGTCATCTTGCATTACTCAGAGACAGCGGCCTGCTTATCGACAGGCGTGACGGCAAATGGATTCATTACCGGCTATCACCACACATGCCCGCCTGGGCTGCAGCTGTAATTGAACAGGCTTATCTGTGTCAGCGGGATGACATTATGCATCTCAGCCAGCAGGCTGAGCGGGACAACGCAACGACTAACGGCAAGCCTGTCTGCATTTAAAATTTGACCATACATATATGTATTTGCATATATATATTCTTGATTTCGCTGTGCCCATTCTGACAGGTGTAGTATCAGAGGAGATAGTATGTTTCTGGCGGGTGCGATTTTTATTCTGACGCTGGTACTGGTTATCTGGCAGCCGAAAGGACTCAGTATTGGCTGGAGTGCCGTTATCGGGGCCGCGCTGGCTTTGCTGACCGGCGTGGTGCATATCGGTGATATTCCGGTTGTCTGGCAGATTGTCTGGAACGCCACGGCCACGTTTATTGCTGTCATCATCATCAGCCTGCTGCTGGATGAGTCCGGCTTTTTTGAGTGGGCGGCACTGCATGTTTCCCGCTGGGGTGGTGGCAGAGGGAGGCTGCTGTTCACGTATATTGTTCTGCTGGGCGCGGCGGTGGTGGCGCTGTTCGCCAATGATGGCGCGGCGCTCATCCTGACGCCAATCGTTATCGCCATGCTTCTGGCGCTGGGCTTTAGCCCCGGTGCCACGCTGGCATTTGTGATGGCAGCCGGATTTATCGCGGACACGTCCAGCCTGCCGCTCATCGTATCGAACCTGGTTAACATCGTTACGGCGGACTTCTTTAAGCTGGGCTTTAGCGAGTATGCCTCTGTCATGGTGCCGGTAAATATTGCTTCCGTCGCGGCCACGCTGCTAATGCTGCACCTGTTTTTTCGCAAAGACATCCCGGCAACCTATGACCTGGCCAAGCTGAAAACGCCACGGGATGCCATCCGTGACATGCGCACCTTTAAAACCGGCTGGCTGGTGCTGCTTCTGCTGCTGGCTGGCTTTTTTGGTCTGGAACCACTCGGCGTGACGGTAAGTCTGGTAGCGGCGGTAGCTGCATTTATTCTCTGGCTGGTTGCCCGGAAAGGGCACGCTATCGACACCCGGAAGGTGCTGAAAGGTGCGCCCTGGCAAATAGTCATTTTCTCGCTGGGCATGTACCTCGTCGTGTATGGCATGCGTAACGCCGGACTGACAGATTATCTCTCTGCCGCCCTGAACCGCTTTGCGGAGCACGGCGTATGGGGTGCCACCCTGGGCACCGGTTTTCTGACGGCCTTCCTGTCATCGGTGATGAACAACATGCCCACAGTGCTGATTGGTGCGCTCTCCATTGACGGCAGTACCGCTCAGGGTGTGGTGAAGGAGGCGATGATTTACTCCAACATCATCGGCTGCGATCTCGGTCCGAAAATCACCCCGATCGGCAGCCTGGCAACCCTGCTGTGGCTGCACGTCCTGGCGCAGAAAAACATCACCATCAGCTGGGGCTATTACTTTCGCGTGGGCATCGTGATGACCCTGCCTGTGCTTTTTGTGACGCTGGCTGCACTGGCCTTGCGCCTGTCTTTCTAACTTTAATCCGGGGCTGTGTGTGCACAGCGCCTTAACGGAGCATCACTTATGACTGGCATAACCATTTACCACAACCCCACCTGCGGGACGTCGCGTAATACACTGGGACTTATCCGCAATAGCGGCGCAGAGCCATCGGTGATTCTGTATCTGGATACACCACCTACCCGCGACGAGCTGCAAAAGCTGATTGTGGATATGGGGATCAGCGTACGCGCACTGCTGCGCAAAAATACGGAGCCGTATGAAAATCTGGGTCTGGCAGAGGACAGGTTCAGCGATGACGAACTGCTGGATGCCATGCTGGCTCACCCCATCCTCATTAACCGTCCGGTAGTTGTGACACCTCTCGGCACAAAGCTCTGTCGTCCGTCTGAAGCGGTTCTGGACATTCTGCCTGACCCGCAGAAAGGGGCATTTACGAAAGAAGATGGTGAACAGGTCATTGATGAATACGGGAATCGCATCAGTCACTGACTCCGGGGCATCCAGCCGGCAGTACAGAAGATGTAAAAATAGAAGCCGGCAGATGCCAGCTTTTTTTATATGCTGCGCTGGTTGACCCGCTCTGAGAGCTGCGCAGCGCTTTCTTTCCTTTCGCTGTAGCGATCGGTCAGGTAATCACTGCGTCCGCGCGTCAGTAGGGTGAATTTCATCAGTTCCTCCATTACATCAACAATGCGATCATAATAGGGAGAAGGCTTCATGCGACCGTCTTCCTCAAACTCAGCCCAGGCTTTTGCCACGGATGACTGATTCGGGATAGTGATCATACGCATCCAGCGGCCGAGGATTCGCATCTGGTTGACGGCATTAAATGACTGCGAGCCGCCACTGACCTGCATAACGGCGAGAGTTTTTCCCTGAGAAGGCCGGACGGCTCCGGACGTCAGGGGTATCCAGTCGATCTGGGCCTTCATGATACCGGTCATGGCACCGTGACGTTCCGGCGAGCACCAGACCATACCTTCCGACCAGAGAACCAGCTCGCGCAGTTCCACAACTTTCGGATGCGTTTCCGGGGCATCATCAGGCAGCGGCAAACCGGACGGATTAAAAATTTTCACCTCTGCGCCCATGCCCATCAGTAGCCGGGCGGCTTCTTCCGTCGTCAGTCGGCTGTAAGAACGTTCCCGCAACGAGCCGTAGAGCATCAGGATACGGGGCGGATGTGCCACTTCTTTGGGACGCAGTTTCTCTTCCATCATCAGCGCGTCCAGAAGTGTGGGGTCAATGTTTTTCAGGGTATCGTTCATGTTTTTCATAATGAGGTCTCTTCATGAGTCGTCGCGGATGACAGGCTGCAACTAACGCCTGCACAGCATTCTTCTGTCAGAAAGTCCATCAGCTGTTCAAGCTGCGCATAGCACGGTCTTCAAAACAGGGTACGGCTCTGCCGTTCCTGGCTAATCAGGCACAGAAAGGTGATGGCTGAGCGTGGACGCCGGAATGCTGAGGCGCTTCTGCAGTTCTCCGACTGGCAGGCCATCATGGCCCGCCTTAACCAGCTCCCGATAAATGCCCAGGCGCGTCGGGTGTCCTAATTCTCACAGTGCGTTTGCTGCTGTGTTTAAATCCATACATCCTCCATAACAATACTTCCAGAATAATGGAAATAATGATGAAGTCAGACAGGCGCGAAATGGTTGTATTTGAGCGATCGTTAAAGCTGAAAATCCGCTTCTGGCACAAAGCGGACGTTGGTATCTAACCCAGGCAGCCTATTAAGATTCACCTATTAAATTGACTGATCAAACGTGCCTATCCGAACCCTTGGAACAATTACTGCGGTTCCATCATTTCTTAACAGGCGACAACTTCCATTTTTTTAACGGCGAGTACTCTCACCCCAGCCGCCCCATCCTCACCATCGCCCGATACCACGCCCCGCGCTGAATTGACCATCTTAACCCCACCGCAATCGCATTAATCTTCTGGTCAATAAGCGCCTGCTGAAAGCGCCCTATCTCACGGCCAGACATCGCCTGCGCCCACGCGGGCATCAGCCCGAATCCCGACTTCAGCATGATTTTCATCACCGGTTTCGCCTGCCAGCTCGGTGCAGGCGCATTCATCAGCAATCGCGTCACTTCGGCGGTGCGTTCATCAAAGCGTAGCTCCGGACGCATCTGTTGCAGGTAATCCGCCACATCGACGACGCTTTTTGGGACCTTCTCTGCCCCCAGCGCTTCGGCAATCAGCGCCGCTTCCTGATAGTACTGATCCTGCTCCGCACGGGTAAGCTGCGGATTTTTGTAGCGCAGATGAGCCGCCAGAAAACGGCTGGTCTCCGCCACATGCACCCAGGTCAGCAGATGCGGATCGCTGGCGGCATAGGGTTTGCCCGCGCTGTCGACGCCGCTGACTTTCAGGTGAATGCGTTTCACCCGCTCGATCAGCGTCTGTGCATCCTGCGAATTACCGTAGGTGGTGACGGCGATAAACTGGCTGGTGCGGCGCAGACGGCCCATCATATCTTCGCGAAAATTGGAGTGATCCCAGACGCCCGCCAGCGCCGCCGGATGCAGCATCTGCAACAGCAGCGCGCTGATCCCGCCACACATCATGGCGGTGAAGTCACCGTGGACGCGCCAGATCACGCTGTCCGGGCCAAACAGGCCGGGATCGCCAGGCGGTTGGGAGAGGTCAAATTCATTCATCGACAGGCCGTTAAGGCGGAAGACCTGCTGCTGAATGCGGTCACGCAGATTAATCATGGCGGCTCGGATAGTGGATATGATGCGGCGCGCGGTAGCAGGACGCTCACGACACGCCGCATCACCTTCCCCTGAGTTCAGGGAAAAGGCTGACGGTTATTGATAGCTGAACTGCGCATTCTCGGTACGAACGGAATCGAGTCCAATCATCACGTTGAATTTGCCGGGCTCGGCAACATGCTGCATCTGTTGGTTCCAGAACTTCAGTGCATCGACATCGATTTTAAAGGTCACGGTTTGCGACTCACCCGCTTTCAGCATGATGCGTTTGAAGCCTCGCAGTTCCTGCACCGGACGACTGACAGACGCGACCGGATCGTTGAGGTACATCTGCACCACCGTCGCGCCATCGCGCTTACCGCTGTTGGTTACCGTCACGCTGGCCTCAACGCTGCCGTCGCGCGGCATGGTCGATGAGGACATTTTTACCGGCGACACGGTGAAGCGGGTGTAGCTCAGGCCGTAACCAAACGGATAGAGCGGGCCGTTAACGGCGTCATAGTAGTGCGACGTGTACTTATTCGGCTTCGCAAAGTTGTAAGGACGACCGGTTGGCAGATGGTTGTAGTAGATCGGAATCTGACCCACTGAACGCGGGAAGGAGACCGGAAGTTTGCCCGACGGGTTATAGTCGCCGAACAGCACATCGGCGATGGCGTTGCCGCCTTCGGTGCCGCTGAACCAGGTCTCCAGCACCGCATCAGCCATGCGATCTTCATTCACTATCGACAGCGGACGTCCGTTCATCAGCACAATCACCAGCGGCTTACCGGTGGCTTTCAGTGCCGCGAGCAGTTTCTGCTGGCTCGGTGGGATCACCAGGTCGCTGCGGCTGGAGGCTTCGTGCGCCATCCCCTGCGCTTCGCCCACGGCGGCAACCACTACATCAGCCTGCTTCGCTTTGGCAACCGCGTCATCGATCATCTGCTGCGGTGAACGCGTATCCACCGAAACCGCCTGCTCATAGAGGTTCAGGAAGTCCTGAATCCCTTTGTTGTCGCTGACATTTGCCCCCTTCTCATAAAGCAGTGTCGCTTTGCCTTCGGTGGCATTGCGCATGCCCTGCAGCAGCGAAACGGATTGCTTCGCTACCCCCGCCGCGGACCAGCTGCCCATGATGTCGCGCTGACTGTCTGCCAGCGGGCCAATCAGCGCAATGGTGCCCGATTTTTTCAGCGGCAGCGTTTCCAGGCGGTTTTTCAAAAGTACGATGCTTTTACGCGCCACATCGCGTGCTTCCGCGCGATGCAGACGGCTTTCCGCATTGGTGTCCTGCGGGTCGCCTTCTTTCGGACCTAAATGGCTGTAGGGATCGTTAAACAGCCCCATGTCATATTTGACGTTAAGCACATGGCGCGCCGCGTCATCAATTTCCGCCATGCTGACCTTGCCACTCTTCACCAGGTCCGGCAGATACTTACTGTAATATTCGTCGCTCATGCTCATATCGACGCCCGACTTCAGCGCGATACGCACCGCTTCCTGCGGATCGCTGGCAACGCCATGCTTGATCAGCTCTTTGATTGCGCCGTGGTCGCTGATGGTAATGCCTTTGAATTTCCACTTATCGCGCAGCAGATCTTTCAGCAGCCAGCTGTCCGCCGTGGCGGGGACGCCATTGATGGAGTTCAGCGCCACCATCACGCCGCCGCTGCCTGCATCCAGTGAGGCTTTATAAGGTGGCAGATAGTCCTGGAACATGCGCTGTGGGCTCATGTCCACGGTGTTGTAATCGCGTCCACCCTCAACGGCACCATAGAGTGCGAAGTGTTTCACGCTGGTCATCACGCTGTAGCGATCGGCGGCACTTTTGCCCTGCATCGCCTGCACCATGCTGCGACCCATTTCGCTGGTAAGATACGTATCCTCACCGAAGCCTTCGGAACCACGGCCCCAGCGCGGTTCACGGCTGACATCGACCATTGGTGCCCAGGTCATATTCAGACCGTCGTCAGCCGCTTCATAGGCAGAGACGCGTCCCACCTCTTTCACGGCATCCAGATCCCAGCTGGCCGCCAGGGCCAGAGGAATCGGGAAAATAGTGCGCTGACCGTGAATCACGTCGAAGGCGAAAAACAGCGGGATCTTGAGGCGGCTGAGCTGCATCGCCTGATCCTGCATCGCGCGGATATCCTGGCGCGTGACAGTATTAAAAATCGCGCCAACCTGACTCTTCTGAATCATGTCGCGAATGGCTTCTTTCGGATTATCAGGCCCGACACTGATTAAACGCAGCTGACCAATCTTCTCGTCCAGCGTCATTTTTTTTAATAGCTGGTTAACGAAGGCATCACGCGCCTGTTCGGTCATCGGGTGGTTACCTGGCACTGTCTCAGCCAGTGCGGGTTGCATCGCGAGGGAGACAGCGAGACTAACAGAGTAAATCCATTTCATCAGGTTGGGTTCTCTTAAGTAACTGCGCAATATCGAATAAACAGGCGGCAGTGTGCCACAAGATGAGAATAGCAGGTAGCGGCCAGAGTCACACTGCGTTGAGGTCAGTTGACGTGCTACAGTTAGGACGCACTGATAAGACAAGGGAATTGCTCATGATACAAACCTCTGCCCTGCTTTCTGACCTGCGCCGCCTGGTCGGCCCTGCCCATCTGCTGACAGAACCTGAACAGACTGCCCGTTATCGCAAAGGCTTTCGCTCCGGCGAAGGTGAGGCGCTGGCGGTGGCGTTTCCCGGTACGCTGCTGGAGCTCTGGCGGGTACTGCAAACGCTGGTGAAGGCGGATGTCATCATCCTGATGCAGGCGGCGAATACCGGCCTGACCGAAGGTTCAACGCCGCACGGCAATGATTACGACCGTCCGCTGGTGATTATCAGTACCCTGCGACTGGATAAGCTTCAGCTTATCGACAACGGCCAGCAGGTGCTGGCGTTCCCCGGCAGCACACTCTATCAGTTGGAAAAAGTGCTGAAGCCGCTGGGACGTGAACCCCACTCGGTGATCGGCTCCTCCTGCATTGGGGCCTCGGTGCTGGGTGGCATTTGTAATAACTCCGGCGGATCGCTGATCAAGCGCGGTCCGGCCTACAGTGAGATGGCCCTGTATGCGCAGATTGATGCGCAGGGAAGACTGAAGCTGGTGAACCATCTGGGTATCGATCTGGGGACCTCACCGGAAGAGATTCTGGGACGGCTGGATGACGACCGCTGGCAGCCCGGCGACGTTCAGCACGATGGCCGTCACGCCTCCGATCATGAATATGCCGACCGGGTCCGTGAAGTCGATGCGGATACGCCCGCCCGTTATAACGCTGATGCGCGTCGCCTGTTTGAAGCCTCCGGCTGTGCCGGAAAACTGGCGGTCTTCGCGGTGCGACTGGATACTTTCGCCAGCGAACCGCAGCAGCAGGTATTTTACATCGGGACTAACGAACCCGGTGTGCTCAACGATATCCGCCGTCACATCCTGGCGCGTTTCACCCATCTGCCGGTGGCGGGCGAATATATGCACCGCGACATTTATGACATTGCGGAAGTCTACGGCAAAGATACCTTCCTGATGATCGACAAGCTGGGCACCGATAAGATGCCGCTGTTTTTCACGCTGAAGGGTCGGATTGATGCCTGGCTGAGCAAACTCTCGTTCGTTAAACCGCACTTCAGCGATCGACTGTTGCAGCGCCTGAGCAAACTGTTCCCGGCGCATCTGCCCAAACGTATGAAGCAGTATCGCGACAAATATGAACATCATCTGATGCTGAAGATGTCGGGCGACGGCGTGGCGGAGGCGCGTAACTATCTGCGCGACTACTTCCGTGAAGGCGGTGGCGAATTCTTTGAGTGTGAAGGCAAAGAAGGTGCGCACGCGTTTCTGCATCGCTTTGCGGCAGCGGGTGCAGCAGTACGCTACCACGCAGTCCATGCAGATGAGGTCGAGGATATTCTGGCGCTGGACATCGCCCTGCGTCGCAACGATGCGGACTGGTTCGAAACCCTGCCCGATGCGATCCGCGCATCATTAAGCCACCGCCTCTACTATGGTCACTTCTTCTGTCACGTCTTCCATCAGGATTATATCGTCAGAAAAGGGGTAGATGTGCACGCGCTGAAAGCAGAGATGCTGGAGATCCTGCAGGCGCGCGGCGCGGAATATCCCGCTGAGCATAACGTCGGTCATCTCTATCAGGCCAGGCCGCAGCTGGCAGCGTTCTATCGCCAGCTCGATCCGACCAATAGCTTCAATCCCGGCATTGGCAAAACCAGCAAGCAAAAAGGCTGGGCGGTGAAGCAGGTTTAATCGCATTATCGGTCAGCCTGCCTGTCTGTGCAGGCTGACCGTCACACTTCTGGTTGCGCCACTCACTCCCCATTGCGCCCTGTTTTTATGACTAACAACTTCATCAAAAAATTAATGCCTCTTCCCAGATTGCACCTTCTTTATTTTCTCTCATTGGGTTCTGCGCAACATCTCACAAATCATCGCCCTGCTAATTGATAATTCGCGTCGCGAAAAATAGATTGTCGCCACAATCATAATTTTTTATTAAATTGGATTTTATTCAGGGAGGATGATGAGTGCGCAATAATAATTACGCGTTCGCGTTAATAGAATCAGTCACTTTAACCATTGCGTTATCAGCAATGAGTACATCGCCGGTTTTTGCCAGTGGATTTATTGACGACGCATCGCTAAAAGGCAATGTATTTTACTGGCAGCGTCAGCGCGATCGCAGAGATACCGATCCCGCCAGTGACTATCAGGGACAGTATCGGGCTAATTTACATCACGCCTCGCTCAACAGTAATCTCGACTTTCAATCAGGCTACGCCGGGGAGTGGGTGGGTCTGGACCTCGCCATTTTTGGTGCCGCCGAGCTCGCCAACAGCGGCCCCGCCGCCCCTAATGAAATTGGCTTCAGTAAGGCACGCACCCGCTGGGATGAAAAGTGGAATGGCGACAGCGGCGGCGCATCCATTTATAAAGCCGCGCTGAAGTTTAAATATAACGATTACTGGTTACGCGCCGGATATATTCAGCCAACCGGCCAGACGCTGATTGCACCGCACTGGAGTTTTTTACCTGGCACCTATCGCGGCGTTGAAGTGGGTGCGCTATATGATTTTCAGGAAGCCGGCGCATTATCATTCTCGTGGATGTGGAGTGATAAATATAAGGCACCCTGGTATCGTGACTTATATAATTTCCGGCAGGCCGACGGTAAAACCTCTGTCAGCTACCTGCACTCATTCGGCATGAAATATGACTTCAGGAATAATCTGATCATTGAAGGGGCATTCGGCCAGGCGGCGGATTATATGGATCAATATTTTGCCAAAGCTTCCTGGTCGGCCACGCCTTACGGCAATGCACTCTCCACCAGCTATCAGTTTTATGGCGCACACGACCACGTCTCAGGCGGTGCGGCTAATTCCCGGGATGTCTATGACGGCCTCGCCTGGCTACAGGCAATCACGATCGGCTATAACGTCGGCCCGGTGGATCTGCGTGTGGAAGGCACCTGGGTCAAAGCAGAGGGCAATCAGGGCTTCTTCCTGCAGCGCATGACGCCGGGCTATGCCAGCTCCAATGGCCGACTGGATATCTGGTGGGATGCCCGATCCGACTGGAACGCCAATGGCGAAAAAGCCGTCTTTGCCGGTGCGATGCTCGACTTATCGCCGTGGCAGCTGACGGGCTGGAAAGTGGGCGCATCGTATGTCTGGGGCTGGGATGCCAGACCCGCCACTCTGCCTGGCGTTGACCAGAGTCAGCGTCTGAAAGAGTCCGCCTGGAACCTCGATCTGATCTATCAAATCCAGCAGGGCCGCGCCAAAGATACCCTGTTCAAACTGCACTACACCCGCTACGACAATCACAGCGATCTGCCCAGTTACAGCGGCGGTTACGGCAACATTTTTCAGGATGAGAAGGACATCAAATTTATGGTTATCGTGCCGTTTACGCTGTTCTGATGCCCTGCGGACTTCCGGATATCTCTTCACCAGCAAGGATGAAAATCAACATGTTAAAATTAAGCCTTATCGCGCTCACGCTGTTGGGCGTTGCAGCCACAGGCCACGCCAGCCCGTCAGAGCAGCAGGTGGTAAATCAAATCAGCCAGTTTGGCATCACTTATCAGGTGAATGACAACCAGGCCGCTCTGAATGGCACCGACTGTGCCGCGCTGGGTGCCGACTATGCCGCCTGCAATCGCGCGACCATTACCCTGACCAATAACGGCCCGGCACTGACCGACAAACACTGGGCCATCTACATGAGCAACGTTCACCAGACGCTGCGGGTCGAAAACGACCAGTTTAAAATGACCCATCTGGTTGGCGACTTAACGCGGCTGGAGCCGACGGACAAGTTTACCGGCATTGGTGCAGGTGAGTCAGTGCAGATTCCCATCGTTAACGAATACTGGCAGCTGTTTGTCACTGATGTGATGCCGCGCTGGTATGTCACGTCCGGGCAGGCAACGCCCAAAATTATTGCCAGCACCGATCATGAAGACCCCAGCACGTTTATGTTGCCGCTGGGTGACCACTGGCGACGCAGTGCCGATGACCACAATGTTCTGATGCAGCCCGCCAGCCGGTTCGATAAAAACAGCGATGTTGCTGCCCTGCCCGTCTCTGCGCTACGAGGTCAGATTACTCCCACGCCGCTTGAGGTGAAGCTCCGCCCGCAGGATGCCGATCTCAGCCGCGGCATCAGGCTGATGCTTACCGGGCTGACACCTGAAACCGGTGAGGTGGTAAAGCAGCGCATGACCCTGCTTGGCCTGAAAGAAGCGCCAGATGGATTTGCCATTACGACGCAGATCAAGCCGGGCCACTTCAGCGGCAAAACGGCGCAATCGGGCGCATACAATCTGGATATCACGCCCCGCCGTGCCCTTGTAGTGGCCTACGATGCTGCCGGGGCTTTCTACGGTCTGATGTCGATTCTCTCACTGGTCCCTGGCGAAGGTGCGGCGCGTATCGCCGCGCTGGAAGCTCATGATGCGCCGCGCTTTGCTTATCGCGGCGCGTTTCTTGATGTTGCCCGTAACTTTCACAGTAAGCAGGCGGTGATGCGGCTGCTTGATCAGATGGCGGCATGGAAGATGAACCGCTTTCACTTTCACCTGAGTGACGATGAGGGCTGGCGGATTGAAATTCCTGGCTTACCGGAATTGACTGACGTGGGTGCTAAACGCTGTCATGATCTGACTGAACAGCGTTGTCTGCTGCCGCAGCTCGGTTCCGGTCCCTTCAGCGATAACAACGGCAGTGGCTTTTTCAGTCGTGCCGACTACATCGACATTGTGAAATATGCGCAAGCGCGCCACATTCAGGTGATCCCGGAAATTGATATGCCGGCCCACGCCCGTGCGGCGGTCATCTCAATGGAAGCGCGCTATCAGCGGCTGATGAAAGCGGGAGACGCTGAACAGGCCAGCGTGTACCGTCTGGTCGATCCCACCGACGACTCCAATACCACCTCGGTGCAGCTCTACGACCGCACCAGCTATCTCAACCCCTGCATTGAGAGCTCACAGCGCTTTGTCGACAAGGTGATCGGCGAGGTTCAGGCGATGCATCAGGAAGCGGGACAGCCATTAAGCACGTGGCATTTCGGCGGGGATGAAGCGAAGAATATCCGCCTGGGTGCAGGCTACTCGGACAAAAACAGTCCCAAACCGGGTACCGGCCTGCGCGACTGGCGTAACGAAGATCTGCCGTGGGCAAAATCGCAGGCGTGTCAGGCGCTGGTGAAGAGCGGCAAAGTAGAAGATCTTGCACACCTGCCGAGCTATTTTGCTTTGTCCGTCAGTGAGATTGTTAACCGGCACGGCATTGGCAAAATGCAGGCGTGGCAGGATGGTTTAAAAGATGCCAGAAATGCCGCAGCCTTCGCTACTCCGCGCGTTGCGGTCAACTTCTGGGACACCCTTTACTGGGGCGGTTTTGACAGTGCCGCCGACTGGTCACAGAAAGGATACGATGTGGTGATCTCCAGTCCTGACTATCTCTATCTGGATTTCCCGTATGAGGTGAACCCGCTGGAGCGTGGCTACTACTGGGGCACGCGTTTCAACGACGAGCGTAAAATCTTTGGCTTTGCACCGGACAACCTGCCGCAGAATGCGGAGACGTCGGTGGATCGCGACGGCAATGTTTTCAATGCTAAATCAGAGAAGCCGTGGCGCGGTGCTTATGGCATGTCGGCCCAGCTGTGGAGCGAAACCGTGCGAACAGATGCTCAGATGGAGCATATGATCTATCCGCGCCTGTTTGCGGTCGCGGAACGAAGCTGGCACCGCGCCAGCTGGGAGCGGGATTACCAGCCAGGTCAGGAATATGCGGGCGGCAAAACCCACCTCGTCGATCAGCAGGCACGTCTGCATGACTGGCAGCGATTTGCCAACCTGCTGGGACAACGTGAACTGGCGAAGCTGGATAAAGCGGGTATCGATTATCGCCTGCCGGTGCCAGGAGCAAAAATCGTTGATAGCATCCTGTCGATGAATGTCGCCTTGCCTGGGGTAACGCTGGAGTACAGTCTGGATAAGGGGGTGAACTGGCAGCGCTACGATGCTAACAGACCGCCGCAGGTCAGCGGTGCCGTGGCAATCCGCTCGGTGAGCCGCGACGGGCAGCGCACCAGCCGCGTGGAAACGTTGTAGTAAGCGAGAGTAAGAAAACAGGCCGGGAAATCAGCGTTGTGAATATAAGAAAGGCCGACAGAAGTCGGCCTTTTTTACAACTAAACCAGTTTCTCTTCCGGCTCCGGTTCAGCACCCGGCATCTGACGGCGCTCGATAATCATGGTTTGCGGTGTCGAGAGCAGAATGCCCTCTTTACGCAGACGCGTCAGAATATCGAACAGCAGGTCGCTCTTCGCCCCTGCGATCTGGCGCTGACCCGCTACGTTACCCGTGACGCTCAGCACAATCCCCTGCTGGGTCAGATCTTTAAACGAAACAGACGGCTCCGGCGTCTCCAGAATGCGTTCATTCTCGTTGTAAACCTCCAGCAGAATATCGCGCACCTTCACCGGATCGATATTCAGCGGGAAGGTCAGTGTAATGGTGACCACACCCTGCGCATTACCCATGGTCGCATTGCGCACGTTCTGCGAAATAAACTGCGAGTTCGGCACAATCACCGTGGACTTGTCGCCCAGCTGGATCTCGGTGGCACGCACGTTAATGCGGCGAATATCCCCTTCGATGCCGCTGATGCTCACCAGATCGCCGACTTTAACCGGACGTTCGGTTAACAGAATCAGCCCCGAGATAAAGTTCTTCACGATCTCCTGTAAGCCAAAACCGATACCGACCGACAATGCGCTGACGATCCACGCCAGTTTGTTCCATTGCAGCCCCATGATCGACAGCGTCAGCAGGATAATCAGCACATAACCGATGTTGCTGAACAGCGTCACCAGCGACACCCGCATCCCCACATCCATAGTGGTTTTTGGCAGAAAATCGGTGTCGAGCCAGCGGCGCACGGAGCGCAGTACATAGATTCCGACAATCAGGCAGATTATCGCATTCACCATGTGTGCTGGCACGATGTTAAGGGATTCGAGTCCTTTACCGCCCCAGAACTCAATAACTTTTTGTAGCAGCTCAATCGGTGTTGAAGAGCCAAAGGTACTGTTGACCAGCGCCATCGCCACAACCAGCACCAGGAAGGTTTTACCGATGGCCGTCAGCAGCGTAGCCGTCTGCTGCAGGTGACGCTCATTAATGTTAAGCGAACTCTGAATGCGACGACCGGTGGCGTTACTGGTTGAGAAGAGGCTCTCACAGCCATCTTTCAGCAGATGACTAAGGAAGTAGAACGAGCCAAACAGCAGGCCGCACCAGATCACCTCATAACTCAGGAAGCGCGCCAGCGTAACGTAACCGATCAGCAGCGAGACCAGAATCGCAATGGCGGTCAGCGTCAGGCCCATCTGAATCAGACCGACCAGCGTTGAGCGCGCTTCCGGCGGGGTGCCCGCCAGCGTCATCCGACGACGCACGCGATTGGTGCGCATGCTGATCGCCAGCGCGGTGCTGCCAATCAGCAGTGCCGTCAGCCCGTTGGCAAAAATGGTGGTATTCAGACTGGTGCCGACGCTGTAGTTGAACGCCTCGACCGTCTGAAAGATAAAGACCAGCACCGCAGTAATGGGTGGAAACGGTTTTAATGCCATCGCCACTTCATTGGAGATGGTCGGTAATCGCCAGCTGGGCCGACGGGTAGAAAGAAACGCACGTCCCAGTCCGGCAATCAGGCCACAAAAAACGCTGAGCTGCACCAGACGATCGACAAAGTCCTGAACGTTTTCAGAGACCTCATCACGGCGAGTAAAGGCCAGGGCAATAAAGTTAAAGGTGAGGACAACCGCCACCAGCGTGGTGAGCGCTATCGCTGCCGCCAGGAAACTGCGACGCAGCTTCCCTTCCGGCAGTTTATTAATGCTGACCCAGGCCAGAAATTCCTCACTGTAGCGACGACCCACGGTCATCACCAGCAGCGCCGCCAGCAGCCAGAGGACACTGCCCACGCGCCAGCCCGGTTCCCAGGAGAGCGCAGCGGTGTCCTGCAACTCCTGCAGGAACTCACCAATTTTCTCGCCATCCAGATCCTGTGTGCTGAGCAACGGTGACCAGAAGCGCGCCCCGAGGATGCTGCCGGAGTTCAGCGCCAGCTGGCTTTTCAGCTGATCGCGTCGCAGGTTAACAATCTGCGAGGAGAGCATCAGTGCGCCATTTTTAATGCCTTCAGCCTGCTTAATCTGGTCGTCGAGTTTGCTTTTCTGACTCTCCAGCGTGTTACGCTTGCGCGTCACTTCCGGCGTCTCTTTGACGCCGCTGTCCGCTTTCGGGGCCGGACCCAGCACCTGCAACTGGGCTTCCAGCTGCTGGCGATCGGGAACCAGCGCCTGACCCAGCGTATCGGCATTGCCGGAGAGCTCCAGCGCCATTTCATTCAGCTGCGTCAGCTTGTTTTCGCCAGCATCAACAGAAACCTGACTTTTAATTTTGTCGAGGATCTTCTGCATTTTCGGCAGTTCAACCGCGGCATTCAACTTCGGCGGAGCATCCTGTTCCTGAGCAGCACCGGCCGTATCATCTGCGGCCAGCGCCAGCGCCGGGGCAAACCCTGCCAGCGCCAGCATCAACAATGCAAAAAGGGATCGTATAAACATAGGTGTAAGATTCCGGCAGCTTAATTCAGGCGATCGTCCCTCGCCAGTCGCGCGTAAGTTTAGGGCTTTGCAAGGGATGGCAATATAGGAATAACGGGCATTTTTCGGGCTGATTCGGAACAGGCAGCGGCGTGAACATCTTTATACGCCCCTCTGCCTGCTTCTTCCCGGCTACCTGCTCAGCCTGCAGGCAACGCCAGTGCGCGCTGTGCGCGACACCAGCTATTCTCTACTCGACGTCGGTACTGCCGGCACCATTGCTGGCAACCTGGCCCGACTTCTGCTTTTTATACGCCAGTGCAGCGGCAGGCACCGGCGCGGCTTTGCCAGTCTCAATCCAGCTGCGCAGACGGTTAGCATCGGCGAAGTGAGTATATTTGCCAAAGGCATCCAGCACCACCAGCGCCACCGGACGATTGTTAATCATCGTGCGCATCACCAGGCAGTGGCCCGCCTCGTCGGTATAACCGGTTTTGGTCAGCTGAATATGCCAGTCGTTTTTATAGACCAGATGGTTGGTATTGCGGAACGGCAGCGCATAGTTCGGATGGGCAAACACCGCCGTCTCTTCTTTTGTGGTGCTGAGCGCGCCAAGCATCGGATATTCCCGCGTCGCTTTGAGTAACTTCACCAGATCCTGTGCGCTGGAGACATTCTGCGTTGAGAGGCCGGTTGGCTCTACATAGCGGGTCTGTTTCATGCCGAGTGACCGTGCTTTGGCATTCATTGCCTGGATAAAGGCGCGATAACCGCCCGGATAGGCGTGCGCCAGGCTGGCGGCGGCACGGTTTTCTGAAGACATCAGCGCCAGTAACATCATATTGCGGCGGCTGATCTGGCTGTTGAGCTTCACGCGCGAGAAAACGCCACGCATTTCCGGCGTCTGGCTGATATCAACGTTGATCATCTCGTTCATCGGCAGATGCGCATCCAGCACCACCATCGCGGTCATCAGCTTGGTGATGGACGCAATCGGCCTGACCCGATCCGGGTGGCTGGAGAAGAGCACTTTATTGGTGGTGAGGTCGACAATCATCGCACTGCCAGAAGCGATCTGCGGCTGAGCAACAGGCGCAAGTTGCGACAGCGAAGTCGTCGCCTGCGCCGGAAGTGAAACAATCTGCCCGGAAACGAGCAGCGCCAGCGAAAGCAGGGTGGAGCGAATTTTTGCAGGCATCGTAGAAAAAAACCCGGTTATGATTGTGTACTGTGTCAGACCGACACAGGCCGCCCGCTTCAGTCACGTCGGCGCGCGGGCTGGCAGCAGCATCATACGCGTAAGGTTAAGAAATTTCCTGGTGAGATTGTTTCCGGGCGTAAAAAGAGAACTGCCGCCAGAGCGGCGGCAGTGGTCAGTCAGAACAGATGCGGTCCATATCCCCACAGCACCACGGTCAATGCCAGTAACACTTCAAAAACCAGCACGCCGATGGCAAGCGTAGAACCGGAAAAACGCAGGCTCTCTTCACGATCGATATTCAGAAACAGGGGAATGCCAATATAGAGCAGATAGCCGGTGTAGAGCAGCGCCAGCGCCCCAGCCAGTACGCAAAGCCAGACCAGCGGATAGAGTGCCACCAGCCCGCTGAGAAACAGTGGCGTCGCCACGTATCCCGCAAACACGGTGCAGCGCTGGACGCCGGGGCGCTGTGGATAATCACGCGCCATCCAGTGGATCACGCGTCCCATAACCGCAACGCCACCCAGAATAATCAGGTAGAACAGAATGCCCAGTCCGATTCCGGTCGCCAGGTTAAGTTGCACATATTGCCCCTCGCCCAGATTCCAGCCCAGCTGAGTCGTACCGATAAAGGCGCAGATCACCGGGATCGCCGCCATCAGCAGAACATGATGGGTGTAGTGGTGCGAGACGCTCTCATTCTCTTGCTTGATATGACGCATTTCCTGGTTCGGATGCGCCAGAAGTCCCCAGACATGGTTCATACAGTCACTCCTCTGATGCGATGGGCCGCCCGGTGATGCATGCGTCTTTGGGGGCAGCGTCTCCTCAAGTATAAACGGCAGTGAAATTTTCGTCGTGACCGGACAAAAAAACAGCATAAATAAACGGACCCGTGGTAGCCGGGCGGAAGCGAAGCCAAATCGCGTATAGACTGAAAGAAATCATCACCGAACAGGGAGAGTCAGTTTGCATCTGGATATCAACGCATTAATAACGCAGTACGGTTATCTGGCACTTTTTATTGGCTGTATTGCCGAGGGGGAGACATTTACGCTGCTGGGCGGTGTCGCCGCGCATGAGGGGCTGTTGCATTATGTGGGGGTCGTACTGGCCGCGATGGGTGGCGGCATTGTCGGCGATCAACTGCTTTACTGGGTCGGTCGCCGCTGGGGCACGCGGATCCTGCGCCGTTTTAAAAAGCATCAGGACAAAGTGGTCAAGGCAAACCGTCTGATTAAACGCCGTCCCAGCCTGTTCGTCATTGGCGTACGCTTCATGTATGGCTTCCGGCTGATTGGTCCCATCATCATTGGTGCCAGCCGCCTTAAACCGATGAAGTTTTTTATTCTTAACGTTATCGGGGCGGCTATCTGGTCGCTGATCTTTGTGACGCTGGGCTATTTCGCGGGCGGCATCATCGCACCGTGGCTGCATAAACTCGATCAGCATCTGAAACATCTGCTGTGGCTGGTCGGCGCGGTCGTCTTCGCTTTTGTGCTGCGCTGGGTAATCCGTCGCTGGCACAACCGCCGGGCCGACCAGCAATAAATGATCACCATATTCGCCAGATGACGCACCGGTCTCCAGACGCTGAACAGAGTCTGGCGACCGGTTGACGATGATGTGAGTCTTATCCGCCCATCTTACCCTCTCTTTCCTTATTCAACCCCGCGTTAACCATCTGTGCCCAAACGAAGCCGCATCGGAGGGCTCAGCTATAGTTAGGATGGACACTGACAGGGAGATGAGCATGAGTAAGGTAAAACGTAAGATTGAAGACCACGGCGTCATCGGTGATTTGCGCACCTGTGCGCTGATCGCTAATGACGGCACCATTGATTATCTCTGCTGGCCTGAACTCGACAGCCCGTCGGTGTTTGCCGCCCTGCTCGACAGCGATGATGCCGGCCTTTTCTCCCTGGCACCTGACTGGCCGAATGCGCGGCGTCAGCAGCTTTACCTGCCCGATACCAATATCCTGCAGACCCGCTGGCTGGATGATGAGGGCGTAGCGGAAATCACCGACTACATGCCGATTTGTGATGATAAGAACAAACTGCCGCGCCTGATCCGCCGGGTCAAAATGGTCCGCGGCAGCGCAACCTTCCAGCTGCGCTGTTCACCGCGTCATGACTACGCCCGGGCGCAGACCCGTGCCGAAGCGCACAACGGCTGCATCGACTTCCATGCCGAAGGTCAGCCGTCACTGCGCCTGGCGGCCTCCGTGGTCATGACGCTGGAAGATGACAGCGCCACCGCACACTTCACATTACAGCCCGGCGAACATGCGCAGTTCGAATTTGGCAGCGTGGATGATGCACACATCGAAGCGCTGGCCACCGAACACTGTTTTGAAGAGACGCTAAACTACTGGCGACGCTGGAGCGCACGTAGCACTTATCAGGGACGCTGGCGCGAGATGGTGCAGCGCTCGGCACTGGTCCTGAAGCTGCTGACCTCGCATCAGCATGGCTCGATTGCGGCGGCGGCAACCTTTGGCCTGCCTGAAGAGCTGGGCGGCGAACGCAACTGGGACTATCGCGCTTCCTGGATCCGCGACGCCTCGTTCAGCATGTATGCCCTGATGCGGCTGGGCTACATTGATGAAGCCAAACACTTTACCCACTGGGTCGGCCGCTGTGTTGAAAACAGCCATCACGATGAGATGCGCCTGCAGGTGATGTACCGGCTGGACAGCGGCACCGAGCTGCATGAGATGGAGTTACTCAATCTCTCCGGCTATGCCGACTCCCGTCCGGTTCGCATCGGCAATGATGCCTGGCAGCAGACCCAGCTCGATATCTATGGCGAGCTGATGGACGCGGTCTATCTGGCTAATAAGTATGGTGAGGCGATCTCTCAGCGCGGCTGGGAGCATGTGGTCAAAATGATCGACTGGCTGTGTGAGCACTGGAATCAGCCCGATGCCGGTATCTGGGAGATGCGCGGCGAGCCGGAGCACTTCCTGCATTCGCGTCTGATGTGCTGGGTGGCGCTGGATCGCGCACTGCGACTGGGCATGAAGCGATCGCTGCCAATGCCTTACGAACGCTGGGATCGGGCGCGTCGTGAGATCCGCGAAGATATCTGGGCAAACTTCTGGAACAGTGAACGCGGCCATTTCTCTGCCACGCGTCATGGCGAACATCTTGACGCCTCCATGCTGCTGATGCCGCTGGTGCGCTTCGTCGGTGCCACCGACCCGGACTGGATTGCCACGCTTGATGCGATCAAAACCAATCTGGTCAGCGACGGCATGGTGCGGCGTTACAACACGCATGAAACACCGGCCGATGGGCTGAAGGGATCGGAAGGCTCTTTTGGTGCCTGCTCATTCTGGTATGTCGAGTGTCTGGCGCGCGCGGGCCGGATTCAGGAAGCGCATTTTGAATTTGAGAAGCTGCTGAGCTACGCCAATCCTCTGGGCCTGTATGCCGAGGAATTTGACAGCCACGGTCATGCGCTGGGCAATACGCCGCAGGCGCTGACGCATCTGGCGTTGATCAGTGCCGCCTTTTTCCTGAATCGCAAACTCAGCGGTGAACAGACGCAGTGGCAACCTTAATCAGGACTCCCCCCGGAAAGCCGCATTTTACACGCCCTGCTTTCCGGAAATGCGCTAACATCCGCGGTGAATTTACGTAAAGTATTGCAGGCAAGTTAAATTCCCGATTCACAACGTCAGATTAATGAACATATAATGCGCAGCAGGTCACATTGGCCAGCATGAATTCGACACATAGACCAGCCTGAAATATGGCGATAAAGAATTGTAAAATATGAAAATTATTCGCGCTTTCGCTTCAATCGCTCTGGCTCTGGCGGCGTTCAGCCAGTCAGCCTTTGCTGTGGTTTACCCGTTACCGCCGGCCAACAGCCGTCTGATCGGGGAAAATATTGAAATTACGGTTCCTGAAGACAGCAAGCTGCCGCTGGAAGCTTTTGCGGCGCAGTACCAGATGGGCCTCAGTAACATGCTGGAAGCCAATCCGGGTGTTGACGTTTATCTGCCTAAAGCTGGCAGCAAGATGATCATCCCACAGCAGCTAATCCTGCCTGACGCACCGCGTGAAGGCATCGTGATCAACAGCGCGGAGATGCGTCTGTATTACTACCCGAAAGGCAGCAAAACCGTGGTGGTATTGCCCATTGGTATCGGTGAACTGGGTAAAGATACCCCGGTTAACTGGACCACAGCGGTAGAACGTAAGAAAGATGGCCCGACCTGGACGCCAACCAAAGGTATGCATGCGGATTACGCGGCGCGCGGCGAAAAGCTACCCGCGTTCTTCCCGCCAGGCCCGGATAACCCGATGGGTCTTTATGCGCTCTATATCGGTCGTCTCTATGCAATTCACGGCACCAATGCCAATTTCGGTGTCGGCCTGCGCGTGAGCCACGGCTGTGTGCGTCTGCGCGCTGACGATATTAAGTGGCTGTATCAGAACGTGCCGGTCGGCACGCGCGTACAGTTCGTTGATCAGCCGGTAAAAGCGACCGTAGAGCCAGACGGTTCACGTTACGTTGAAGTGCATAATCCGCTGTCGACCACCGAAGAGCAGTTCAACTCACGTGAACTGGTGCCAATTACGCTGACGCAGGCCGTAAGCAAAGTGCTGGTTGATGCCAGCGTCAATCAGGATCAGGTTAACGGTGCCATTCAGGGCCGTACCGGTATGCCGGTAAAAGTGAACGGTGTGAAAAATAATATCCAGACCGCACCAGTCCCGATGCCGGAAAACCCGCAGGCTGCGCCACAGGAACAGCCGATGACGCCGGTGACCCCACAGGGTGCCAGCAGTGATGCTGCACAGCCACAGCAGCCCGCCACTGAGCAGGCCGCTCCGGTCAAACCAGCAGCACCTGCAGCAGCGGCCAATACCAACTCGTAACTGCCGCCCTGCTCTGAGAAGCCAGCGCCTGTCGCTGGCTTTTTTATTGCCTGCTTAATGGCGTTGTAGCCAGCGTTCCCTGTCCTGCTCCCCACCCGACCATCATTAATCTGTCATAGAAAGCGCGTATCACACTCCGTTAACCCGATGCAAATCAGCATCCGGCATCAGCCACGTGAGGTACACCATGAGCGAAAACAGTCTCTCCTCCTCATCAGCCCAGGGACGCCCCGATTTTAACGGCAAGGGCAGCCGCTTCAGCAAGCCGCTGTTTTTCATTCTGCTGATCGCCGGGCTGGCCTTCGCCGGACTCAACCTGGTCAATGATGTTGAAGAGACCAATATGCCGGTCACCAGCTATCTGCCGTTCTTCCTGCTGGGACTGGCGCTGCTGATTGCGCTCGGCTTTGAGTTCGTCAATGGCTTTCACGATACCGCCAATGCGGTCGCCACGGTGATCTACACCCATTCGCTGACGCCCGGCGTGGCGGTTGTCTGGTCCGGTTTCTGTAACTTTATGGGTGTGCTGCTCTCCAGCGGCGTAGTGGCCTTTGGCATTATCTCGCTGCTGCCGGCCGAGCTGATCCTGCAGGCCAGCAGTGGCAACGGCTTTGCCATGGTCTATGCGCTGCTCTTCTCCGCCATTATCTGGAATCTGGGCACCTGGTATTTTGGTCTGCCCTCGTCATCGTCGCATACGCTGATTGGCTCAATTATCGGCGTCGGGGTGGCTAACGCCATGCTGCACGGCCGCAGCGGACTGAGCGGCGTGGACTGGGATCAGGCACTCAAGGTGGGTTATGCCCTGCTGCTGTCGCCGGTGGTCGGTTTTGTCTGCGCCGGACTGCTGCTGTGGGTGATGAAGATGTTTATCCGCAATCGCCAGCTTTATCAGGCCCCGAAAAGTGACCAGCCGCCGCCGGTCTGGATTCGTGGCCTGCTGATCCTGACCTGCACCGGCGTCTCCTTTGCGCATGGCTCCAACGATGGCCAGAAAGGAATGGGGCTGATTATGCTGATCCTCGTCGGCACCATGCCGATCGCTTACGCCCTGAACCGATCGCTGCCGGCCGATCAGGTCCCGCGCGTGGCCGCACTGACTGAAGTGACCGCGCATCAGCTGCTGCAACTGCAACCGGCGACAGCACATCCTCCGGCGGCCCGCGACGTGCTGACCGGCTTTGTCGGCAGCAACCAGATGAATGCCGAGGTATTACCGGCGCTGGCCAGGACGCTTAACGAGGCAGGCGATCAGATTCGCCGCTACGGTTCGATGGATAACATCCCCGCCCAGGCGGTGACCAATACCCGCAACCAGATGTATCTGGCCTCGGAGTCGATTAAGCATCTGCAGACCGCGAAGGTCACACTGCCCCAGGAGACCGAACGCAATCTGAAAGCGGTGAAAACCGAACTCGACAGCGCTACCCGCTTTATTCCGATGTGGGTGAAAGTGGTGGTGGCGATTGCGCTGGGGCTGGGCACCATGGTCGGCTGGCGCAGGATTGTGGTGACGGTAGGAGAACGGATTGGGAAAACCCATCTGAGCTATGCCCAGGGTGCCAGCGCCGAGCTGGTGGCGATGATGACCATTGGCGCAGCCGATGGCTTTGGCCTGCCGGTGTCGACCACTCATGTGCTGTCGTCCGGCGTGGCGGGCACCATGGCAGCCAACCGCTCTGGTCTGCAGTTTTCGACCCTGCGTAATCTGGCCGTCGCCTGGGTATTAACGCTGCCGGTCTCTATTCTGCTTTCCGCCCTGCTCTACTGGGTGTTTATCCATTTCTGATAGTCAGTGCTCACCACCGATCAGGTGGTGAGCCGTTGCTGTGTATAGAGTCGCAGCGTAATCAGCAGCGCGCCCAGCACCATCATGGCGGCAGCCAGATAGACCGACTGCATCCCCCAGTGTCCGATAAATAAGCCTGCCACCGGGCCGGTTAAGCCCAGGCCCAGATCGAGAAAAGCGGAATAGGTGCCCAGCGCCGAGCCCTGATCCTGACGCTCAACACGTTTAACTGCCTCAACGCCCAGCGCCGGAAAGACCAGCGAAAAGCCGCTACCGGTGAGGAACGCACCCGCACCTACCAGCCAGGCGCTGTCAGCCTGCCAGATAATCAGCAGTCCCAGACACTCCAGCAGGAAAGAGAACAACGACACGCGCAGTCCGCCAAAGCGGGTAATAAAGCGACCAAACCCCAGCCGTACCAGTACAAACCCCAGACTGAACAAGGTCAGCGCATAGGCCGCGCCCTGCCAGTCGCGGCTGGCAAAATAGAGGGTGATAAAGGTGGCGATGACGCCAAAGCCGATGGTGCCGAAGCCCAGCGCCAGGCCATAAAGCCAGACGCGGGAGAAGACGCGATGAAACGGAATGCGCTCGCCGACGCTGACCGAGACCGCGGGTTTGCGGCTGGCCATCAGATAACCAACGACGCCCATCAGCGCAATCAGCCCGGCAAATCCGCTCATACCAAATTGACTGTTCAGCAGCACGCCCAGCGGCGCACCAACAGCCATCGCCAGATAAGTGGCGACACCGTTCCAGGAGATAACGCGCGCGGTCTGCAACGGCCCGACAATATTCATGCCCCACAGTGTGGAGCCGGTGCTGCTGAAGCTTTCCCCCACGCCGAGAAACAGTCGCCCGATAGCCAGCAACGCCAGACTCAGCCACGGCCAGTGGCTCAGCAGTGCCGCGACGATGGTCAGCACGCCGCTCATGCCGCAGCAGAGCAATCCCAGCATTACCACCCGTTTTGGCCCCAGGCGATCGGCCAGACGGCCCGACTGCGGACGACTGAGTAACGTCGCAAAATATTGAATGCTGATAATCAGACCAGCAATAAAGGAGCTGAAGCCAAGCTGATTTTTGACGAACCCCGGCAGCACGGCCAGCGGCAGTCCGACAGAGAGATAGCAGAAGAAAGTGAAGATGATAACTGAGAGGATTCGTTTGTTGAGCTGACTGTTGCTCAATACAGCGGTGTCAGACATAGCAGGCTTGTGGTGTGGGAAATTTTGCATACTATACCGTCAGGCTGCTAAGGGGTCGCCTGATTTTTTATCAAATCACACAGTAATGCGATGAGCTGAAGAGCCAGACATACTGAAGTCCAGGTTCACCCCATCCGGTGTTAGTATTATTGATAACAGATTCTCCAGAATGACTGAAGAGACCATTGCATCGTATATCTGTAAAATGGAAAGACTATTTAAATTATGAGAGACAATAAAAATTTACTGCGCAAAATTAAAAATTGGTAAAACATTATTTAACTGCGGACAATAAGTGCAAAAGTTATTTATTCATTAATAGCAACCGTTTAGCCCCGACAATAGTCAGCAAGCCGGGGCTGAACAATAAAAAATACGTTATTCAAATTCAGCTCTACACAGTAAGGTTTTGCTATAAAACTTACCGCTTATACAATGAACTAACAGGCTTATCATCAAGTTCAACTCCACAATTCTTAATGAAGATGGCTGACATAATATAATGACCAATTAAAAGCGTCAATAATACGATTTCTTTTTCCGAAAATTGCTCTTTAAGTTGAGAAAATGTTTTTTCATCACTGACTTTGCCATTCAAAATAGTGTCGACATAATTTATTGCCGCCTTGAGTCTGACTTCCTCAGGCAGGCTATTTTTTAATGCTTCAAGGTCACTGGCGGTTATTTCTGTTTGCATTGCAATAGGTAAGTGGTGCAAAACCTCATATTCACAGTCATAAGCATAGGCGACCCGGAGTATGATCCCCTCTCTTATATGATCAGCAAGAATGCCATCGCCGAAAGCAAGACCGTATTCAAGAAATTTTTCAGTAATATTAATACCACCTGTCAGCATTGATCGCGTGACATTCACAGGACACATCGAAAATACCTTCTCCATTTCAGGAGTAATAATGGATGTCGGATGAATTCTTTTCATGGCATACTGGACCTGAAATTAATTAAATAGCCTTAAGCAAGGTAACCTGCCTTGCTCCGTTAAAATCAGAATCTGATCATCAGATATGAGGATCTCATAAAAAGCTTATGATCATTAACCCCGGACATAACCAATGCAACTGATTCTTACGGAGTGATTAAAACTTCGAGAGGTCTATTTTTCTTAACAAAAAGTGCCTGAAAACGTTTCACTAAAAACGAGAAAATACCCCTCTCTTTTTTAACCTGAAATTAACTTTAAAACTGCTGCCAATTTTACATGAATGACCACAATAGATTCTATAACATCAAATATTATTTGAGCGAGCAGGTCAGGGATACGTAAACGAAAGCATAATTGTACGCTATCGCAAGGAGGCGACTGGTCGATGGTCCGTATTTTTCTAACCGTTTGATATCGGTTGCGCGGAGTCAGATGAACGTGAAAGGGCACATTTAATAGCGCGGAACCATCCGGAGCTTCTGGAAAAACGTTAAGCTTTCAATCTGAACGTCGAGATGACTTTTTGTAAAGCGCGCTGATATCTGGCTGACATTCATAATTTTAAATTTGCCAGATTCTTTTTATTCCTGAGACCCGGGCCATGATTATTACCAGAATATTTCTGAGTAATGCGTTACCCAGTTGCAGAATAAAAAGACGCAAACTGTGGATATCCGTCAGGAATGGCTGATAAAGCGGAGGGATTAAGTCTGTTCGTTAAACTGAATTCCCTGAATAGCAGCTGCAATTGCTTCAGTGGTTTTTAGAGCACGGATTTCACTGAATAAGCCATCGGCTTCGCCATACGCTTTGCGCAGATAACTGAGCCACTGTTTAATCCGCGCCACGTGATAGAGGCCGGTATCGCCCTGCTTTTCCAGCCGACTGTATTTCTGCAATAACCGCACCACATCGGGCCAGGCCATCGGCGGCTCATTGTATTTCACGACCCGGCTCAGGTTGGGGATGTTCAGTGCACCGCGGCCAATCATCACCGCATCGCAGCCGGTGACCGCCATACAGTTTTGCGCGCTTTGCCAGTCCCATATTTCGCCATTAGCAATCACCGGAATGCGCAGCCGCTGACGAATTTCGCCAATCGCCTGCCAGTTGATCGCTTCTGCGCGATAGCCCTCTTCTTTAGTCCGCCCATGCACTGTCAGCTCGCTGGCACCGGCCTGCTGGACCGCGTCGGCAATTTCCAGGCTGCGGGCGCTGGAATCCCAGCCGAGCCGCACTTTTACCGTCACCGGCAAATCGGCAGGCACCGCTTCACGCATCGCTTTCGCGCCGCGATAAATCAGATCGGGATCTTTCAGAAGGGTTGCGCCGCCTCCGCTGCCGTTGACCAGTTTAGAGGGGCAGCCACAGTTGAGATCAACACCCCAGGAACCCAGTTCCACCGCGCGTGCGGCGTTCTCGGCTAACCATTCGGGATGCTGCCCCAGCAGCTGCATACGCACCCGCGTGCCGGATGGCGTACGGCTGGCGTGATGCAGTTCGGGGCAGAGCCGGTAGAAGGATTTTACCGGCAGCAGTTGATCGACCACGCGCAAAAACTCGGTGATGCAGAGATCGTAGTCGTTCACTTCCGATAACAGCTGGCGCACCAGTGAATCCAGCACGCCCTCCATCGGAGCCAGTAAAACCCTCATGGTCAAACGTTTCCGGTGCGCTTCGGAGCCGGACGACGTGGACGGGCTGCGGGCTTATCGCCCTGAGGCGCAGCCTGGCTCTGACGACGTGCCTGAGGACGTTTGTCGCCGGATGAACGCGATGCGCCTGCACCCTGTCCGCCCTGACCACGCCCACGACCGCCGCCACCTGCACCGCCGCGAGACTGCTGCTGACGACCGTTGATGATCGGCTCCGCTTTGATGCTTGGATCGGGTTCATATCCCTCAATCGCCAGACGCGGGATTTCACGCTTCAGCAGACGCTCGATATCACGCAGCAGTTTGTGCTCATCGACGCAGACCAGTGACAGTGCGACACCGGTTGCAGCCGCACGGCCGGTACGGCCAATACGGTGAACGTAATCTTCGGCGACGTTAGGCAGCTCGTAGTTCACGACGTGTGGCAGCTCTTCAATATCCAGGCCACGGGCCGCGATATCGGTCGCAACCAGCACGCGAATGCCGCCTGACTTAAAGTCGGCCAGCGCACGGGTACGGGCACCCTGGCTCTTGTTGCCGTGGATCGCGGCAGCAGTGATGCCATCTTTGCCCAGTTGCTCGGCAAGGTGGTTAGCGCCGTGTTTGGTACGGGTAAAGACCAGCACCTGCTGCCAGTTACCTTCGCCGATCAGCTGCGACAGCAGTTCCCGCTTACGCTTCTTATCAACGAAATGCACCTGCTGCGCGACCTGCTCAGAAGCGGTGTTGCGGCGAGCCACTTCAATCATTTCCGGGTTGGTTAGCAGTTTTTCCGCCAGACCTTTGATCTCATCCGAGAAGGTGGCTGAGAACAGCAGGTTCTGACGTTTGGCTGGCAGACGCGCCAGCACGCGGCGGATGTCATGGATAAAGCCCATATCCAGCATACGGTCCGCTTCATCCAGCACCAGAATTTCGACCTGTGACAGGTCAACGGCATTCTGCTGCGCCAGATCGAGCAGGCGACCCGGCGTGGCGACCAGCACATCGACGCCACCACGCAGCTTGACCATCTGTGGATTGATGCTGACGCCACCAAATACCACCAGCGAACGCAGCGAGAGATATTTGCTGTAGTCGCTGACGTTTTCGCCGACCTGCGCTGCAAGTTCACGGGTCGGGGTCAGGATCAGGGCGCGTACCGGGCGACGACCGCGTACGGGCGTCGCGGTGGCAGAGAGTTTCTGTAACAACGGTAAGGTAAAGCCGGCCGTTTTGCCGGTGCCGGTCTGGGCACTCGCCAGCAGATCGCGGCCTGCCAGCACCACAGGAATCGCCTGGCGCTGGATAGGTGTAGGTTCGCTGTAGCCTTGTTCGGCAACCGCGCGCAAAATATCGGCACTCAGGCCGAGAGAGTCAAATGACATTACGTGGTTTACTCCGGTCCGCTCTGGCCGTGATTCACGGTGTAGTTTTCAGAGGGATAGTGACGGCAGCTGGGGCTGACGCGTGAAAAGGGCACAAACTACGATGCGTAAGCGGGCGAGTGTAGCAGCTTTAAATGAAGTGTGCGAGATAGCTCACATTTACTGACATAACTTAACTGTGCAGAAACAGGAAGGCCACCTCGCGGTGGCCTTCAACTTAACTACGTTTATTTTCGATGCGCCGCGGTGGCTCTTTCGCCAGCAGCGAAACCAGCGCCGGACCCAGCAACATCACGACGCCGAGGCAGGCCAGCAGCAGGTTATTGTGGTAAATCCGCGACACCAGGAACAGTGTCATCATGGCGGCGCCAAAGTAGTAAGTGGTGGTCGCTTCTTCAAGATAATCGCCGAGCGTGCGTAAACGGGCGATGCGCTGTGTCACCAGCATGGCAACAAAAACCAGTGCGTACATCGCCACCAGCGTGCTGCAGACATCAACCAGCGCCTTGTGTTTCCAGCCCCAGATCAGCGCAGCGATCACCAGCAGATGCATAGCGATATGCAACAACGTCTGACCCGTGATGATTTGAATACGATTAGACCATTTCATTCAATTCTCCTGGCAGACCCAACAGGTCGCCCAAGTGCTACCGGCACAAGCCGGAAACGGTTTCCTCAATGTAAAACAATTTTCGGATAACGCCCTAAATATCGCGCTCTCTCACCACCCATTTGTGACAAAGACTACACTTTGATTCTATTGATGATGAAAAGGAGTGCGTCGCGAGTATGCCACAAAATGCGCAAGGATTTTCAATAAAAGTCCTGACGATCAATACACACAAGGGGTTCGCCCCGTTTAATCGCCGCTTCATCCTGCCCGAATTGCGCGAAGCCGTTCGTGCAACCTCGGCGGATGTGGTCTTTCTCCAGGAGGTGATGGGCACCCATGCCATCCACTCTCTTAATCATGAAGAGTGGCCTGAATCGCCTCATTATGAGTTTCTGGCTGACACCATGTGGAACGATTTTGCCTACGGCCGCAATGCGGTCTATCCGGAGGGACATCACGGCAATGCGGTGCTGTCACGCTTCCCGATAACCGACTATGAGAACCGGGATATCTCGGTGGCAGGCAGTGAGAATCGCGGCATGCTGCACTGTCAGATCGCCCTGCCCGAGCCGCACGGCACGCTGCATGTCATCTGTGTTCACCTGGGTCTGAAAGCGGCGCATCGTCACGCGCAGATGAAGAAGATCTGTGAAATGGTCAACTCGCTTCCGCCCGACGCGCCGGTTGTCGTAGCAGGCGATTTCAACGACTGGCAGCGGCGCGCGAACGCCATCTTAAAACAGGGCGCAGGCCTTAAAGAGGTATTCAGTATGAAAACCGGACGCCCGGCGCGCACTTTCCCGGCGCGCTTCCCGCTATTGCGACTTGATCGCATCTATGTGCGCAATGCCACCGTCAGTCATCCGTGGGCGCTGCCGCGTAAGCCCTGGTCCCATCTTTCCGATCATGCGCCGCTGGCGGTGGAGATTCACCTATGAATTTTAACTGGCAGGAAGGCAACCGGCTGCTGTTGCTGGAAAATGGTGAAGCGTTTTTCCCGCGCGTCTTTGGTGCGATCCAGCGGGCTGAACGCTCAGTTCTGATCGAAACCTTTATTCTGTTTGAGGATGACGTCGGTAACGCCCTGCATCGCGAACTGCTGGCAGCGGCCCAGCGCGGCGTGCGGGTCGAAGTGATGGTCGATGGCTACGGCTCCGCTGAACTCTCCGACAACTTTGTGAATAGCCTGACCAGCGCAGGTGTGCGTTTCATCTACTACGATCCGCGCCCGCTGGTGATGGGGATGCGCACCAACGTCTTCCGTCGTCTGCACCGTAAAACGGTGGTGGTGGATGATGTGGTCGCCTTTGTCGGCGGCATCAACTTTTCGGCTGAACATAACACCGATTACGGCCCCGAGGCGAAGCAGGATTACGCGGTACAGGTCAAAGGCCCGGTCGTGGCTGACATCGCCCGCTATCTGCAACAGGCGATTGGCAGCGAACAGCATACCCGCCGCTGGTGGGGATCGCGTTCTCATCGTCCGGCGGTGAATGCTAAACCCGGCGATGCCCAGGTCCTCTATGTCTTTCGTGATAACGACGAGCACCGCGACGACATCGAAGTGCATTATCTGGAGATGCTGCGCGAGGCGAAGCGGGATGTGATTATTGCCAACGCCTACTTTTTCCCTGGCTACCGGCTGCTGCGTGAGATGCGCAATGCTGCACAGCGTGGCGTCCGGGTACGGCTGATCGTGCAGGGCGAGCCGGATATGCCGATTGTGAAAGTAGGCGCGGAGCTGCTTTACAACTATCTGGTCGATGGCGGCGTTGAAGTCTACGAATATATCCGGCGTCCGCTGCACGGCAAAATTGCCGTTAAAGATGATTACTGGGCCACGGTCGGCTCCAGCAACCTCGATCCGCTAAGCCTCTCTCTGAATCTGGAAGCTAACCTGATCATCCACGACCGACCGTTTAACCAGACGCTGCGTGACAATCTGGAAGCGCTGCTGGCCAACGACTGCCAGCGCGTGCAGGAGGATCGCCTGCCGCCGCGCAACTGGTGGCAACTGAGCAAAAGCGTGGTGGTCTTCCATTTCCTGCGTCATTTCCCGGCCATCGCGGGCTGGCTTCCGGCACACACGCCGCAACTGGCTCAGGTCAGTGCACCGGTACAGCCTGAAATGGAAACGCAGGATCGTGTAGAAGCAGACAACCCGGGAGCAAAATCCTGATGGCAAAAAAACATCCACGCTGGCAACTGGCAAAAAAAATCCTCACCGTGCTGTTTTTCGTTGCGGTGGTGGTTCTGCTGGTGGTTTATGCCCGCAAAGTGAACTGGGAAGATGTTTACGACGTCATCGTTAACTATAACCGTTTTGTCGTCCTGACCGCCGCCGGACTGGTGGTGCTGAGTTACCTGGTATACGGCTGCTATGACCTGATTGGCCGCGCCTACTGCGGTCATAAGCTGGCGAAGCGGCAGGTCATGCTGGTGTCGTTTATCTGTTACGCCTTTAACCTGACGCTGAGTACCTGGGTAGGCGGCGTCGCCATGCGCTACCGGCTCTATTCCCGACTCGGCCTGGACAGCGCCACCATCACCCGCATCTTCTCACTGAGCATCGCCACTAACTGGCTGGGCTATATTCTGCTGGCGGGCGTGGTGTTCAGCGCTGGCATGGTTTCCATTCCCAGCGGCTGGTTTATTGGTGAGACCACGCTGCGGCTGATTGGCGTGGTTCTGCTGGTGCTGGTGGCGATTTACCTCTGGGCCTGCGCCTTCTCAAAACAGCGTCGCTGGACCATTAAAGGCCAGACGCTGCAGCTGCCTTCACTGCGCATGGCACTGCTGCAGTTTGCGGTTTCCTGCGCCAACTGGATGGTGATGGGTGCGATTATCTGGCTGCTGCTGGGACGTGACGTGGGCTATCCGATGGTGTTGGGTGTCCTGCTGATCAGCAGTATTGCCGGGGTAATCATTCATATTCCGGCGGGTATTGGCGTGCTGGAAGCGGTGTTCCTGGCACTGCTCAGCGGTCAGCACGCTTCGCATGGCACCATTATTGCGGCGCTGCTGGCCTATCGCGTGCTCTACTTTATTCTGCCGCTGCTGTTAGCGCTGGTGCTCTATCTGGTACTGGAGAGTCGGGCGAAGCATCTGCGTCAGAAGAACGAGCAGAAGTTACAGAAGTCGTAATAAAAAAGGGAGGCGCAACCTGTGCGCCTCCCCCTTTTACACTGAAAATCAGCGGCGGTTACCGAAAATCCGCAGCAGCATCAGGAACAGGTTAATGAAGTCGAGGTAGAGCGTCAGCGCGCCCATGATCGAGTAGCGACGCAGGTTTTCCGTGTCGCGGGCATCGATCTGTTCACCGATGTTTTTCAGCTTCTGCGTGTCATAAGCGGTTAATCCCACAAACACCACCACACCGATGTAGGTAATCGCCCACATCAGCGCCGGGCTTTTCAGCCAGAAGTTCACCAGCGATGCCAGCACAATGCCTATCAGCGCCATAAACAGCAGGCTGCCAAAACGGCTCAGATCGCGTTTGGTGGTATAGCCGTAAAAGCTCATCGCGCCAAACATCCCCGCCGTGACAAAGAAGGTGCTGGCAATGGAGGAGTAGGTGTAGACCAGGAAGATACTCGCCATAGTAATGCCGGTCAGCGCCGAATAGAGCATAAACAGCCCGGTGGCCACGGCTCCGCTCAGACGATGCACCATGCCTGACAGAAAAAACACAAGCGCCAGCTGCGCGATAATCAGCCCGAAGAAGGTTATGCGGTTGGCAAACACCAGCTCCATCACCGCGGGCGTGCGCGCCGCGAACCAGGAGACAAATGCGGTCAGTAACAGACCGCAGGTCATCCAGCCATAGACCTGCGCCATATAGGCTTGTAAACCGCGAGATGCGGGTTGAACGATGGAATCATTGCGTGGATATCGGTCCATGATGCACCTCTTGTTAAACGGATGAACAGCGCCCTGCCGGGAGCCATGCCAGAGTTAAGTGTGGCACAGCTCAGCTCAACTGTGCCACAACATGCCGGTTAACGCCGCGACAGACACTGCTGATAACGGCTGTCGACGCGCTGCGCAAACCACGCCGTCGTCAGATTCCGGGTAATTTTCGGGCTTTCCAGCTTAATACCTGGCAGCATTTCGCGCGGCAGCTTACGACCCGCCATTTTATCCGCCAGGGCAAAGACCTGTTTCCAGAGTTCGCTGTCGCTGAACGATTCTTTCTCTCCTTTCTCCAGGTCGCGGCGAATGGCGCTGTTGCTCATATCGATCTGCTTCGAGAGCGTGCGCACTGCCAGTTCGGTACCGCCTGCCGCGTCTGAGCCATAGAGGATCAGGTCGCCATCCAGCGCCAGCTTCATGCCGGTGGCCTTTGACACCGCCGCCTGGAACGCCGCGTTGCGGCTGGCATACCAGCCCGCATTGTAGTCGGCAAAACGGTAGAGCGGCTGGCTGTAGTCAGCCGGATAGCCAAGCAGGTGCAGGGTGCCGAAGTAGATCCCGCCGTGACGGGTAAAGACTTCGCGCCGGATCGTGCCATCTACCGGCCACGGGTAGCCTTTGGCGTGCGCTTCGGCAAACGCAATGCTGACCTGCATCGGCCCACCCGTGTGGATCGGATTGAGATTGCCAAACAGCGTCTGGCCCATCGGCACCATGTCGATCAGGTCATCGAAAATGGCGCTGAGATCTTTTTCACTGCGTACTTTATCGAGCCGGGCCGCATAGCTTTCGCCGGTCGGCGATTTAATCTGCAGCGCGGTGCGTACCAGGAAGGCAGGCACATGCACCTGGGCCGCACGGCGGTTGATCTCACCCCAGGCGATTTTCGGCAGTCCCGGCACGGCAGCTTCAGCGCTGAAGTTGCTCTCCTGATCCGCCACGGCAATCACCGCGCAGAGGTTACTGGCGCTGGGTTCGAGCTGCTGCGTGCGGAAGGTAGTGTAGATATCGTCGCTCCAGGCCGCTTTATTGCTGACGTGCGACGGCAGCAGCCGCTGGATCTGTGCTTTGACATCTTCAGGCTGCCGCGCGGGCGCCTCGGGGGTTTTCTTGCTGCTACAACCCGCCAGCACCAGTGCGGCAACCAGTGTCAGACGTTGCAGAATCGGGGTGGATGACATGCCTGTCCTCAGAATGAACCAAAACCCTACTCTATCATCGCCAGAGTTTCACAGGCAGGAGAGAACTGAACTAAGGTTACCTTTTTTAACGTTAAAGGAACTTACGATGTTTAAACTCTGGCCTGTTGCGGCGTTCAGCCTGTTATTAACCGGCTGCGGCGCTAATAATACGCCTGCCCAGGTGCAGTCACCGGGCCCGCCCACCTCCTCTTCACTGAAAGTGCTGGAGAGCGGCGCCAGCGTGATGCAGTCCCGTCCGCCTATTGACGCCATCAATACCTATCTCGATGGCTTCCATTTTTATAACGGCGATAAAAACGGTCAGATGGAGGCACACCACTATGTCACCGTGCTGAACGACGATGTGATGCAGGCGGTGATTTACGACGGCAACACGCGCGACGCGCGACTGATGGGCGTGGAGTACATCATCAGCGAACGGCTGTTTAAGACCCTGCCGCCCGAAGAGAAGAAGCTGTGGCACAGCCATCAGTATGAGGTGAAATCGGGCACGCTGATCGCGCCAGGCTTACCGAAAGTTGCCGACCATGCGCTGATGACCCGCATTGTGAATACCTATGGCAAAACCTGGCACACCTGGCACACCGATCGCGACAAAACGCTGCCGATCGGCATTCCGGCGCTGATGATGGGCTTTACCGAAGATGGTCAGATGGATTCCCGGCTGCTGGCAGATCGCGATCGTCGCTTTGGCGTGGACAGTAAGCAGATCCGGGCCGAGCGGACGGATATCGTGGCGCATCCGGCGGCCCCGGGGGCTAACGCCTGGGAGAAGGGCCAGGTTATTCAGCTTAAGCGCACCAGCGGTGGTGGTGAGCACAGCCACGGTCAGACCAGCTTTGGTCCGGCGGAGCAGCTGAAGCAACCGTAGGCGTTGTGTATGCGTGTTAGCGGGCTGTGACGCGGATAGGATCAGCGGTAACGCAGCGGGCGGAGAAACCTCTGCCCGCTTGTGCCATTAATGCCTTAGTCCCAGCGCCGGGCCGCCTGGTAGTCGCTGTCGCGAGCATCCACCCAGCGATCGCCCTGCTCTGTCGCTTCGCGCTTCCAGAATGGCGCGCGGGTTTTCAGGTAATCCATGATGAACTCCGCGGCCGAAAAGGCGCTGCCGCGATGGGCGCTGGTCACGCCCACCAGCACGATCTCATCGCCGGGAAACAGCTCGCCGACGCGGTGGATCACCGTGACGCGCTGCAGCGGCCAGCGTTCGCGTGCCGCATCAACAATCTCCTGCAGCGCTTTTTCGGTCATGCCGGGATAGTGCTCCAGCGTCAGCGCCGCCACGTTATCACCCAGATTGTGGTTACGCACTTTGCCGGTAAAAGTCACTACCGCTCCATCTTCATCACAGGCCGCCAGCCAGCGATACGCTTCCGCCATATCAAAGGGTGCGGGGCCGACGCAAATCTGTGTTTCCATCTCAGCCTCCGGTCACGGGCGGGAAAAAGGCCACTTCATCACCGGCGTGCAGCGGGTGACTCATCGGCACCAGCGTCTGGTTGACGGCCGCCAGCAGTTTGCCCGACTCCAATGCCAGCGCCCAGCGATGGTCGCGTTCGGCCAGCGCAGCGCGCAGCGCCGCCACATCCGGATAGTCAGCGTTAACCTCAAGGGATGCGGTGCCGGTCAGCTCACGCACCTGGGCGAAAAACAGCACCTTAATCATGGGCGACCGCCTGAAAATCGCCGCTTTTGCCGCCGCGCTTGCTGATTAAGCGCAGCTGATCGATGACGATATCCTTCTGCACGGCTTTGCACATGTCGTAAATGGTCAGCGCGGCAACCGAGGCGGCCGTCAGCGCTTCCATCTCGACGCCGGTTTTGCCGGTCAGTCGGCAGAGCGAGGTGATGCGGACCCGGTTCTGTGCAGGTTCTGCTTCGAGGTTCACTTCCACTTTGCTCAGCATCAGCGGATGACAGAGCGGGATCAGCTCCCAGGTGCGTTTTGCTGCCTGGATCCCGGCGATGCGCGCGGTAGCGAAGACATCCCCTTTATGATGGCTGCCGTCGATAATCATCTGCAGCGTTTCCGGCTGCATCAGCACCAGCACTTCGGCGCGCGCTTCACGCACGGTTTCAGCCTTGGCGGAAACATCCACCATGTGCGCTTCGCCCGCAGCGTTTATGTGTGTGAGTTGAGACATACTTACCGTTTCTTCAGATGTGAGACAAAATTACAGGGCGCAGTACGCGCATCAAGCTGTTCGACAATAATGCGCTCCCAGGCGGTGCGACAGGCGCTGGTCGAACCCGGCACGGCCAGAATCAGCGTCCCGTTTGCCAGACCGGCAATGGCGCGCGACTGCAACGTCGAGCCGCCAATCTCCTCATAGGAGATCATCCGGAACAGTTCGCCAAATCCGTCAATCTCGCGGTCAAACAGCGGCAGCAGCGCTTCCGGCGTGCTGTTTTTCAGGTTAAAGCCGGTGCCGCCATTGATGATCACCACCTGGACATCGTCACTGGCGATCCAGCGCGATACGGTGGCGCGAATGCGATAAAGGTTATCCGGCACGATGGCGTGATCGACTACCTCATGACCCGCTTCCGTTGCCGCCTCGCGCAGATAGTCGCCGGAGGTATCGTTGCTGGCATCGCGACGGTCTGACACCGTCATCACCGCAATCTGCACGGCCTGAAATTCGCTGGCTGGTTTACCCATACTTCCTCCTGAAATTAGCCGCCAATGTAAGAGAGATTCTGTGTGATACCGGTGTTGCCCTGATGCAGGAAGTGCGTCTGCTTCTTCTGTCCCAGGCTGCTGGCGATGCGCGCCTGCAGTTCGGCCTGCTGCTCATCGGATGCCAGCAGGTCACGCAGCGGTATGCCGCCGTCACCAAACAGGCACAGGTGCAGATTACCCTGCGCCGAGACGCGCAGACGGTTGCAGCTGGCACAGAAATCTTTGGCATAAGGCATGATCAGGCCAATCTCGCCGACATAATCGGGATGGTAAAAGACCTGCGCCGGGCCGTCACTGCGCCCACTTTCACGGCGCTGCCAGCCCTGGGCAATGAGCTGATCGCGGATCACCATGCCGGACACGTGCTGATCGCGGAACAGCGTGCCGCCGTCGCCAGTCTCCATCAGTTCGATAAAGCGCAGCTGAATCGGACGGGTGCGGATCCAGTCGAGGAAGGTGGCCAGATTACGGCTGTTGAGATCGCGCATCAGCACGCTGTTGACTTTGACCTGGCGAAAACCGGCGTCCAGCGCCGCATCAATGCCGCTCATCACCTGATGGAATTTATCCTGGCCGGTGATGGCGTGAAACTGACGGGCGTCCAGGCTGTCGACGCTGACGTTGAGTGCGGTCAGACCCGCATCGCGCCACTGCTTCACGTCGCGCGCCAGCCGGTATCCATTGGTGGTCACTGCGATCTGACGGATAGCGGCGTTTTCACGCACTGCCGCAATGATGTCAGTGAAATCACGGCGCAGCGACGGCTCACCGCCGGTCAGCCGCACTTTTTCGGTTCCGGCTGCGGCGAAAGCCCGCGTGACGCGGCGGATTTCATCCAGAGAGAGAAAGCTTTTGTTACGAATTCCCTGCGGTTTGTAGCCGTCAGGAAGACAGTAGGTACAGCGGAAATTACAGACATCCGTGACCGACAGGCGCAGGTAATAGAACTTACGCGCGTATGCATCATTAAATTGTGACACCAGAACACCTTTCCAGATTGGGAGATGCAGTCATTTCTTCCTGCACCCTGGCAGCTCAATGGCTACGGCCTGAACCCCCTATCCGCAGACTTAGGCATTCAGGCTTGAGTGTACGCTGACCCGTTGATCAGCGCGGTAAACATGATGGTAGCGTGAATTACGCCACTCTTCCATTTGCTCTTTTCGCTATATATTCTTATACATATCGAATTTTCACCGCATTTTCGCGACAGGATACGTTAAAATGCGATCCAGATTTTGACGCAAGTCATCCGCGCGGGCTTAGCGTTTAGAGCCACGCTACGCGAAAGGAGAGTAAGGAGAAGTATGAATCGCACACTGGCCGATCTTGATCGCGTTGTGGCACTGGGCGGCGGACACGGTTTAGGCCGCGTGATGTCGGCCCTTTCCCCGCTGGGCTCACGTCTCACCGGCATCGTCACCACCACCGACAACGGGGGATCGACCGGCCGCATTCGTCGATCCGAAGGCGGTATCGCCTGGGGCGACATGCGTAACTGTCTTAACCAGCTGATTGCAGAACCGAGCGTCGCCTCCGCGATGTTCGAGTATCGCTTTGCCGGTAACGGCGAACTGGCCGGACACAATCTCGGTAATCTGATGCTGCGGGCGCTGGATCATCTGAGCGTTCGCCCGCTGGAAGCGATCAATATCATCCGTAACCTGCTGAAGGTCGACGCCTTTTTAATCCCGATGTCGGAGCAGCCGGTAGATCTGGTGGCGATGGATGCCGAAGGCAATATGGTTTACGGTGAAACCGCGATTGACGAGATGAAGCAGCCGCCGCAGGAGTTGATGCTGCATCCCAACGTCCAGCCGACGCGGGAAGCGCTACAGGCCATTGCAGAAGCGGATCTGATCCTGATTGGCCCAGGCAGTTTCTATACCAGCCTGATGCCTGTTCTGCTGATGGAAGAGATGGCGCAGGCACTGCGTCGCACGCCTGCCACTATGGTGTTTATCGGTAATCTGGGTCGCGAGCTGAGTCCCGCCGCGGCGAGTCTTTCGGTGGCTGACAAGCTTCAGATGATGGAACGTTATATCGGCAAGCGGGTGATTGATGCGGTCGTGGTCGGTCCGGCGGTCGCCACTGAGGGCATTAAAAACCGGCTGATTGTCCGTGAACCGCTGGAGGCCGCTGACATTAAATATCGTCACGACCGCCAGCTGTTACGGGTGGCGCTGGAACACGCCATTCAGGGCTTTGACGGCGCTACGAGGCCGCGATAAACAGCGTTCGCAGCTCATGCAGCTGATCGCGCACGCTGGCTGCCTGTTCGAACTCCAGGTTCTGCGCGTGCTGCTGCATCTGCCCTTCCAGCTCGTGGATCTTCTTCTGCAGCGCCTGCGGCGTTAGCAGCTGCAAATCGGCCAGTGCCTGAGCTTCGCCAGGTCGGGCGGGTTTCGCTTTACCACGGGTTTTCACCACGTTGTTGCCCAGTTCCAGAATATCGGTGATCTTCTTATTCAGGCCCTGCGGCACAATGCCGTTCTGCTCGTTGTGCAGCTGCTGCTTCTCACGGCGGCGCTCCGTCTCCTCAATAGCGCGCGCCATTGACGGCGTGATTTTATCGCCATAAAGAATCGCCTTGCCGTTGATGTTACGCGCCGCACGACCAATGGTCTGAATCAGCGATCGTTCGGAACGCAGGAAGCCCTCTTTATCCGCATCCAGAATCGCCACCAGCGACACTTCCGGCATATCCAGCCCCTCACGCAGTAAGTTGATGCCTACCAGTACATCAAACTCACCCAGACGTAAGTCGCGGATAATCTCCATACGTTCTACGGTGTCGATATCGGAGTGCAGATAGCGCACTTTCTCGCCATGCTCCGTGAGATACTCGGTAAGATCTTCCGCCATGCGCTTGGTCAGCACCGTCACCAGCACACGTTCGTTGATCGCCACGCGCTGACGGATTTCAGACAGCAGATCGTCGACCTGCGTCCCGACCGGACGCACTTCGATGATCGGGTCCAGCAGGCCGGTAGGACGTACCACCTGATCGACCACTTCATCGCCCGATTTTTCCAGCTCATATTTGCCCGGCGTTGCCGAGACATAGATGGTCTGCGGGGCAAGCGCCTCAAACTCTTCAAACTTCATCGGACGGTTATCCAGCGCCGACGGCAGGCGGAAACCATACTCCACCAGCGTCTCTTTGCGCGCCCTGTCACCTTTGTACATGCCGCCAATCTGCGGGATGGTCACGTGGGACTCATCCACCACCAGCAGGCCATCGGCAGGCAGATAATCAAACAGCGTCGGTGGCGCTTCGCCCGGTCCGCGTGCGGAGAGGTAGCGCGAGTAGTTCTCGATGCCGGAGCAGTAACCCAGCTCACTCATCATCTCCAGGTCAAACTGGGTACGCTGGGTGATGCGCTGCTCTTCCAGCAGCTTATTGTTCTCCAGCAGCACCCGGCGGCGGTCCGCCAGCTCGACTTTGATCTCTTCCATCGCCTGCAGAATGCGCTCACGCGGCGTAACGTAGTGCGTCTTGGGATAGATGGTGAAGCGCGGCACCACCGACTCGATCTGGCCGGTCAGCGGGTCAAACAGCGACAGACGCTCGACCTCTTCGTCAAACAGTTCGACACGCAGCGCGATATCGTCCGACTCCGCCGGGAAGATATCGATCACTTCGCCACGCACCCGGAAGGTCCCGCGCTGGAACGCCTGATCGTTGCGGGTGTACTGCAGCTCTGACAGACGGCGCAGGATGCTGCGCTGATCGATAATCATGCCGCGGGTCAGGTGCAGCATCATTTTCAGATAAAGATCGGGATCGCCCAGACCGTAGATCGCCGAAACCGACGCCACCACGATGACATCGCGCCGCTCCAGCAGTGCCTTGGTCGCAGACAGACGCATCTGTTCGATGTGTTCATTCACCGACGCATCCTTTTCAATGAAGGTGTCGGAGCTCGGCACATAGGCTTCAGGCTGATAGTAGTCGTAGTAAGAGACGAAAAACTCGACGGCGTTATCCGGGAAAAACTCTTTCATCTCGCCATAGAGCTGAGCCGCCAGCGTCTTGTTCGGTGCCAGCACCATCGTCGGGCGGTTGAGGTCGGCAATCACGTTGGCGACGGTAAAGGTTTTACCGGAGCCGGTCACGCCTAATAAAGTCTGATGGGCCAGTCCATCCTCCAGCCCCTCTTCCAGGCGACGGATCGCCTCAGGCTGGTCGCCCGAAGGTTTAAAGGCGGAATTGAGTTTAAAAACTTTGGTCATGAATGCATTTCCTGCTGGAGAAGTCGGCGGGCAGGCACTTATTTTACTCTGCTATGGTGATTTTGCCAGAAAATAATACTGGATATAAAAACAGTAATCGGGCAGGATTGATGCAATCAGGACCGTACTAAGCTTACCCGCATTGCAGGCGTGTCATTGTAAAGCCAGTTGCGCAATGTTATCCCCAGACCAGGATCGGATTTAACATTTGTCAATAGAACGTCACAAAATTACAGTTCGGTTACCTGACAGAGAATTCGCAGGCTTGTTTTTTGATAACCAGCTGATTTTATTGACTTAAGCTTATAAGGCCAGAATCTCGTCATTATGTTACCAGGCCGCGTATTTCCTCGCTTCCAACCGGTTTTCATTACCTAATGCACAAGGTTATCCACAGGAATGGTGGATAAGTGATGGCAGCCCCGCCGCCATCTGCTGTGTATAATTTTTCCCTGCCCTCCCGCCCCGGTCAAAATAATTTTTTTTGCGTTAAATTTCGCGTCAACCGCTGACGGATTATTCTGCATTTTTAATCTGTCTTCTGGCATGGCACGCAAATTCTCACCATTACACTAAGATTCTTAATCAGACATTCTGCATGACTGCAGCACGTCTGCACCACAAACAGCGCCCGCAGGCACTGTAAAAGTGCAGGCGCGTGATGACCATGGGAAATTGATAAGTTTTTCTCACCTTTTGTTCCTGATACGGCGCACTGCAGCAGGAAACAGGGCCGTTTTAAGATCTGGCCTGGGAATTGCAGGAGTCAGTAACGTCGCCGCGCTTTACGCGCACTGTGCTGCAATGGTGAGGCTGCCGTTGCTGATGACTTGTTTGCCAGACGACAAAGAGCGGAAGCAATCAGGCTAATGATCGGGAAGGAGAGTGTCAGATGCTGAGTCTACGTTCGGTAAATCAATTTTACGGTCAGAACCATATTCTGTGGGATGTGGATCTGGAGCTGTCGCCTGGCACCTGCACCGGCATTCTGGGCCGTCCCGGCATGGGCAAAACCACGCTGGTCAACTGCATTATGGGCAGATTGCCGATTAACAGCGGCACAATTTCCTGGAAAGAGGATGGCTCGCCGCCGGAGGATTTGCTGCTGCAACCGGCCGAACAGCGGGCGCAGATGGGCATCGGCTATGTGCCTCAGGGCCGCCATATTTTTACCCAGATGAGCGTGGAAGATAACCTGCTGATTGCCCTGCTGGCGGGAGCCAGCCAGCGCGACCGTCATCGTGCCATTCCTGAAATGGTATTTGATTTGTTCCCGGCGCTCTACTCACTGCGCCAGCAACGCAGCGGCGATCTGCCCATTGATCAGCAGCAACAGCTGGCCCTGGCGCGCGCGCTGGTGCTGCAGCCCAAACTGCTGATTCTGGATGAGCCGACCGATGGGATGTCGCCGTGGCTGGAAGAGGAGATGGGCAACCTGATCCGCCGGCTTAACCTCGACTACGGGCTGACCATCCTGCTGCTGGAGCAGCGCCTGTCGCTGATTCGGCGGGTGGCGGACTATTTCCTGCTGCTGCACCGTGGCCGTAATGTGGCGCAGGGCAGCATGGAGCAGCTCGATGACCACACCGTGGATAAGTGGCTGACGGTCGCCTGACGCTGAGTCTCTGCCCTGGCAGATGTCAGGAATGCAGACAGCACCGAATAACCTGACGTTCAGGCGGGCAAGCACTGCACAGGCTGAGACTGATAAAACAAAAAGTCTGTGGGGCCAGGCTTTTACTCTGGCAGCGTCAGATAGTGTCCACAGGAGGCCTGCTGCGCCGCATCGGTGAGATACGGAATCGTACCCAGACAGGGGGCAGGCAGTCGCTGCTTCAGACTGGAGAGATATTCCTGATAGCGTTTGCCTGGCGGCTCGACGGTATTGGCAATCCAGCCCACCAGCGGCAGACCGCACGCGCGCACCGCCTCGGCGGTGAGCATGGCGTGATTGATGCAGCCGAGCTTAATTCCCACCACCAGAATCACGGGCAGCTGTTCGCTGACCACCCAGTCCGCATAGGTGTGCGTCTCTGACAGCGGGGTGTACCAGCCACCCGCCCCCTCCACCAGAATCCAGTCTGCCAGCGGCTCCAGCGCCGCCAGACCTGCTGACAGTGCCAGATGAGTGATCGGCCTGCCCTCTTCGGCGCTGACGATGTGCGGCGAGGTCGGTTCCATAAACGCCAGCGGATTGACCTGCTGGTAGCTCAACGGCACGCTGCTGAAGCGCTGCAGCACCAGCGCATCACTGTTGCGAATGCCTTCAGGCGTCATCTCACAGCCTGACGCAACCGGCTTGTAGCCTGCACAGCGGTAGCCCGCGGCAGCCGCCGCCTGCAACAGTGCGCCGCTGGCGACCGTTTTACCGACTTCGGTGTCGGTGCCGGTAATAAAAAACCGTTTCATGAAAGCGTGACTCCATAGATTAAATGGTAACTCAGGCGATAGCCGTGACGATCGCGCGGCCAGTGTGCCTCTAACTGGTTGAGCCGTTGTCGGGTGAGTAGCTGCCCGTCGCGGCCCTGATGCAGATGGGTCGCGCCAATCCCTTTCAGCGAACGCATGGCACTGAGCGCATCGGGAAAATGCAGCGTCACTCTTTCCGCGCTGCAATACAGTTGCTCTGCGTGGCAGGCCGCCGCAATCTGCGTCTCGCTGAGAAAGCGGTTAGCATGGGGTAACGCATCCAGATGGGACCAGGCTTCATGTACCTCCTGCAACGAACCGTCGCCCAGCGTAGAAAACAGCAGCGTGCCCTCGGGTCGTAGTACGCGCCGGAACTGGGCCAGCGCGCCGGGCAGATCGTCACTCCACTGCACCGCCAGGTTGCTCCAGACCAGGTCAAAGCTGTTATCCGCCAGCGGCAGTGCGTCGATGTCGCCCGCCAGATAGTGCTGGGCTGCGTTGTTGCGGCGTGCCTGTTGCAGCATTTGCGGAGAGAGATCCAGCGCCGTCACCTGTTTGCCGCGTTCGTGCCACAGCCTGCTGTACCAGCCGGTGCCACACCCGGCATCCAGCAGCTGCACGCCGCTGTGAGCCGGTGCGCGAGCCAGCAGCGCATCGCCGCTAAGCCGTTGCAGCGCAGCATGGGCATCATAATGACTGGCCGCCCGGCCAAAGGCGCGAGCTACCGCCTTCTTATCAACCCGCAGCGTCATACAGCGCCTCCAGTAGCACATCGATATCTTCAGGGCGATGTGCCGCAGTCAGGGTAATACGCAGCCGGGCCGTCCCCGGCGGCACGGTAGGCGGTCGGATCGCACTGACCCAGCAGCCCGCCTCCGCCAGCCGCTGAGAGAGCGCCATTGCATCGCTGTTTTCACCTATCAGCAGCGGCTGAATCGCGCTGGCAGAGTCCATCAATCGCCACGGCAGCGAGGCCGCCCCGCGCCGGAAATGCGCAATGTTCTGCTGCAACTGCTGGCGCAGCGCATCGCCCCGCTGAACTTCGCGCAGCGCCGCCTGCAGCGCGGTGGCTTGTGCAGCGGGCATGGCGGTGGAGTAGATCAGATGCCGGCTGAACTGCAGGAAATAGTCGGCGGTATCCGCATCGCACAGCAGTGCGGCACCACTGACGCCAAACGCTTTGCCAAAGGTGACCACCAGCAGTTCCGGCTTAACGCCCTGCTGCCAGCAGCTGCCGCGCCCCTGCTCACCCACCACGCCGATGCCGTGCGCATCATCTACCAGCAGCCAGCCCTGTGCCTGCTGCGTCTGTTGTACCAGCGCAGCCAGCGGCGCGCTGTCGCCATCCATGCTGAAAATCCCTTCGGTCACCACCAGCGTCTCGCCCTCGCAGGGTGACGCGAGCCGTGCTGCCAGACTCTCCGGGTCGTTGTGACTGAAACGGCGCAGCTGCGCCGGGCTGTGGCTGGCGGCATCAAGCAGCGAGGCATGACTGAGCTTATCGGCCAGAATGCGATCGTTTTTCTCCCCCAGCAGATGAATTACCGCCTGATTGGCCGCGAACCCGGAGATAAACAGCAGCGCGCGGTCGTAGCCCAGCCAGTCGGCCAGCTGGGCCTCAAGTTCGGCATGCTGACGGTGATAACCGGTGACGTGTCCCGAGGCACCCGCGCCCGCACCCGCCAGCGCTGCGCCCTGCTGCCAGCCCGCAATCACCGCCGGATGGCGGGTTAAACCGAGATAGTCATTGCTGGAGAAGTGAAGATAACGGCGGCCGCCGCTCTCTAACGTGCGGGTGGCTTGCTGATCGATGATTCGACGCTGTCGCCAGCCATCGGCCGCACGGCGCTGCGCCAGCCCCTGCTGAAGTCGTTGCTGCCAGCTCATTACAGCGCCGCGTTGTAGAACTGTTCAGTGTCAGCATGCAAGAGCTGCTCGCTGAGTTGTTCTTCCTGCTGCTGATCGCCATGCTGGGTGTGGGTATGCTCCGGGTTCAGCCCCAGTTTGTGGAACAGCACGCGGTCTTTATCCTCTTCCGGATTCGGCGTGGTCAGCAGCTTGCAGCCGTAGAAAATCGAGTTCGCCCCGGCCATAAAGCACATCGCCTGAGTCTGCTCGCTCATCTGCTCGCGGCCCGCGGAGAGACGCACATGCGAGGTCGGCATCATGATGCGCGCCACCGCGATGGTGCGGATAAAATCGAACGGCTCTACGTCATCGTTGTCCGCCAGCGGCGTGCCTTTGACCTTCACCAGCATGTTGATCGGCACGCTCTCCGGCGGGGTCGGCAGATTGGCTAACTGCACCAGCAGACCGGCGCGATCGTTCACGGTTTCGCCCAGGCCGACGATGCCGCCCGAACAGACTTTGATACCGGCGTCACGCACTTTGCCCAGCGTATCGAGACGTTCCTGATAGCTGCGGGTAGTGATGATAGAGCCGTAGAATTCCGGTGAGGTGTCGAGGTTATGGTTGTAATAATCGAGACCCGCGCCCGCCAGCCGCTGCGCCTGTTGATCGCTGAGCGTACCGAGCGTCATGCAGGTTTCCATTCCCATCGCCTTTACGCCTTCAACCATTTTTTCCAGGTAAGGCATATCGCGCTCGTGCGGGTTTTTCCACGCGGCACCCATGCAAAAACGGGTCGAACCGGCGGCTTTGGCCTGACGCGCGGAGGTCAGCACCTCTTCCACTTCCATCAGACGTTCCGACTCCAGGCCGGTCTTGTAGCGCGCGCTCTGCGGGCAATATTTGCAATCTTCCGGGCAGGCACCGGTTTTGATCGACAGCAGGGTACTGACCTGCACCTGGCGCGGGTCGAAGTGCTGACGATGCACCTGCTGCGCTTTAAACATCAGTTCAAGAAAAGGTTGTTCAAACAGCGCTTGCGCCTGTGCAATTGTCCAGCGTTGAGCCATTACGTACTCCAGAAAAGGGTGTCATCCCGACAGAAAGCAGGGGTATACTTGTAAACTATATTTTTTTATTTTGGTTTACAACTCCGATGACTACCTCTGTTTTCGCCCTGGATGATGCCCGTTTTGATCGCCAGCATATCTGGCATCCCTACACCTCGATGCAGGATCCGCTGCCCTGCTACCCGGTCGTCGCCGCGCAGGGTTTTCAGCTGCAGCTGGCCGATGGCCGTGAGCTGGTGGATGGCATGTCCTCGTGGTGGGCGGCGATTCATGGTTACAACCATCCGCGCCTGAACCGGGCGCTGACGGAGCAGGTCACGCAGATGTCGCACGTGATGTTTGGCGGCATTACCCATCCGGCAGCAGTGGCGCTCTGCCGTCAACTGGTGGCGATGACGCCTGAGGCGCTGGAGTGCGTTTTCCTGGCCGATTCCGGCTCGGTCGCGGTGGAAGTGTCGATGAAAATGGCGCTGCAGTACTGGCTGGGCCGGGGTGAGACGCGTCAGCAGTTTCTGACGCTCAAGCGCGGCTATCACGGCGATACCTTTGCCGCGATGTCGGTCTGTGATCCCGAGAACTCGATGCACAGCCTGTGGCGCGGTTATCTGCCTGAGCACCACTTTGCGGCGGCACCGGCCTGCGGTTTTGATGATGAATGGGATGCGCGCGACGTCGAGGATTTTGCCCGGCTGATCGAACAGCATCACAGGCAGCTGGCGGCGGTGATCCTGGAGCCGATTGTGCAGGGTGCAGGCGGGATGCGTTTCTATCATCCGCGCTATCTGCAGCAGGTCCGGGAAGCGTGTGATCGCTATGGCGTGCTGCTGATTGCGGATGAGATCGCCACGGGATTTGGCCGCACCGGTAAGCTCTTTGCCTGTGAACATGCGGGTATTACCCCGGATATTCTCTGCGTCGGAAAGGCACTGACCGGCGGCATGATGACGCTGGCGGCGACCCTGACCACCCGCGAGGTGGCTGATACCATCAGCCGCAGCGCGGCAGGCTGTTTTATGCATGGCCCGACATTTATGGGGAATCCGCTGGCCTGCGCGGTGGCGGCGGAGAGCCTGAGCATGCTGGCGGACGGTCACTGGCAGCGTCAGGTAGCCGCGATCGAACAGCAGCTGCGGGCTGAGCTGTTGCCGCTGCGCCGTTCACCGCAGGTGGCTGAGGTGCGCGTGCTGGGGGCGATTGGCGTAGTGGAAACACACCAGGCGGTCAACATGGCGGCGCTGCAGCAATTCTTTGTTGAACAGGGTGTCTGGATCCGGCCGTTTGGCCGCCTGATCTACCTGATGCCGCCCTACATCATCACGCCCCAGGCGTTGAGTCAGCTGGTGCAGGCCATTGGCAACGCACTGGCACATTCGCAACATTTTGCCGCCTGAAGCGGGCTGACCGCTGGCACTGATGGCGCTTTTGGTTATGATGAAAGGCTATTCATCGACAGTTAAGGAGATGTGATGCGCGTTTTTAGTCAGGATTTTAATGACGGTGAGAAGATGCCAGAAAAGCATGTTTTCAACGGCATGGGTTATCAGGGCGAGAATATTTCTCCCCATCTTGCCTGGGAAGCGGCCCCGGAAGGGACCAAAAGTTTTGTGGTGACCTGCTACGATCCTGATGCGCCGACGGGTTCCGGCTGGTGGCACTGGGTCGTAGCGAATATTCCGGTCAGCACCACATCACTGCCGCAGGGTGCCGGTTCCGGCAAAGCGTCACTGCCAGCAGGCGCAATTCAGACCCGTACCGATTTTGGTCAGGCGGGCTATGGTGGCGCGGCACCGCCACAGGGCGAAACCCATCGCTACATATTCACCGTGCATGCGCTGGATGTGGAGACGATTGAGGTGGATGAAGACGCCAGTGGCGCAATGGTCGGCTTTAAAGTGCATTTTCACGCACTGGCGAGCGCCTCACTGACCGTGAATTATCAGTAAGACTGACAACTGACAAACCCAAAGCTAAATGATCTGGCAGCAACGCATTAGCTTAAATAGCAGGGAACAGGGTCAGAAGAGGAAAGCGTCCCGCGCCAGGGATGGCGCGGGCCGAGCGTGCCATGGATGGCGGCTTTTGCGTCTTTCTGATCTGACCCTGTTCCCTGTGTCTGCACGATCTCATAGCTGGCAGTGGCAGACTTCGTTAACAATCTCACGCCTCTCCCGCTCAGGAGAGGCGTTTTTCAGGATGCGTTACGCCTGCAGCTGGTGAATCACCACCCACATCGGGCCCTGCCCTACCGCATAACGTCCCAGCGGCTGTAACAGCCCTTTCGGTTCGCTAATCGCATAGACTTCGATGTGATGCGATTTCTGTCCCGCCGCCACCAGAAAGCGTCCGCTGTGATCGATATTGAACCCGCGCGGCTGCGTTTCCGTCGGCTGGAACCCTTCCAGCGTCAGTTCATCGCCCAGTTCGCTGACGCTGAAAATCGCCAGCGTGCTGCTGGTGCGATCGCAGGCATAGAGGAAACGGCCATCCGGCGTCAGATGAATATCGGCTGCCCAGCGCGTGCCGCTGAAATCAGGCGGCATCATATCCAGCGTCTGCACGCTTTCAGCTTCGCCTTCTCCGGTATTTAATGCCCAGACCTCAACCGTGCTGTCCAGCTCGTTAACGCAGTAAGCGAACTGCCCGCCCGGATGGAACTGCATATGACGCGGGCCTGCGCCCTCTACCGTTGTGACCTGCGCCTGTCTGCGCGGGGTCAGCTGACCGTCTGCGCCCAGCGCAAACAGACAGATGCGGTCCTGCTTCAGTGCTGGTACATAGAGTGTCTTGTTATCGGTATCGATATTGGCCGAGTGGCAGCCATCCAGGCCGTTGATCACCTGCAGCGGGGCCTGTGGAATGCCATCATCACCAATCGGGCTGACGCTGACGCAGGCATCATTGTAGGAACCGCAGAACAGGAAGCGGCCCTCACGATCGGTGGAAATGTGGGTCGGACTGCCCGGCAGCGGTGCCTGACCGGCGTCGGTCAGCGTGCCATCGGCGGCAATCCGGAACGCCAGCACGCGAAAATTGGGACGCACACCGACATAGAGAAAATCGCGTTTCGGACTCACCACCATCGGCTGAACCTGGCCGGCGACATCGATCACCTGAAGCAACGTCAGCGCACCCTCATCATTCATCTGCCAGACGTGAATCTGCTGGCTCTCGGGACTGGCGGTGTAGACAACCTGTTTCATGCATTCTCCTTTTTTTGCTGCCTGATCATATCTGTGAATCACTGTAGCGCGTTTTATTACCCTGCGCTGGAATCATTTGTGCCCTGTTTTTTGTCTCCGGACCGTGGACAGGTGTAGACTTCAGCCCCTGCAAACCTGAAAAAACGAGAGGATGAATGAGCTACCGAGTAATTGCCCTCGACCTCGACGGCACGCTGCTGACCCCAGCCAAAACGATTCTGCCGCAGTCAATTGACGCGCTGAACCAGGCCCGCCAGGCGGGTGTTCATGTCGCTATCGTGACCGGACGCCATCACTGCGCTATCCACCCTTTTTATCAGGCGCTACAACTGGATACACCCGCAATCTGCTGTAATGGCACCTATTTGTATGATTACCAGGCAAAAAAAGTACTGGCGTCCGATCCTCTCGACCCGCAACTGGCGTTACAGGTGATTGAGAGGCTGGATCAGCAGCAGATTCACGGCTTACTCTACGTGGATGATGCCATGCTCTATCAGACGCCGACCGGTCATGTGATGCGCACCCTGAAGTGGGCCGAATCGTTGCCTGAGCATCAGCGTCCGCTGTTCCGTCAGGTGCCTGATTTAGCCCAGGCGGCACGTGACGCCGGTTCGATCTGGAAGTTTGCCCTGTCGCACGACAACACACCTGAACTGCAACAGTTCGCCACTGCGGTGGAAGCGGAGCTGGGGCTGGCCTGCGAATGGTCATGGCACGATCAGGTGGATATCGCTAAAGGCGGCAACAGCAAAGGTAAACGGCTGGCGCAGTGGGTTGAATCGCTGGGGCTGAGCATGTCTGATGTGATCGCGTTCGGGGATAACTACAACGACCTCAGCATGCTGGAAACAGCCGGACTGGGCGTGGCGATGGGCAATGCCGATGAGGCGATCAAAGCGCGGGCGAAAAGGGTGATCGGCACCAATCTTGAACCCGGCATTGCCGACACCCTGCGTCAGTACGTGTTGTAATCAGGGCGTTACCGAAACACTTTTAATCTGGGCATAGAGCCACTGTTCGGGCCGGATACCCAGTTCGTCCCGCGCCCACGGCGTAATGCGCGCCCAGAGTTCGCTGATGCCGATACGCAGCTTCACCTCCACCTGGTCCCCGACCTCCAGCAGCTCGACTACCTGTGCCGGTAAAATGTTGCGGATGGAGGTGTGCTGTGGCGGTTGCAGCGCCAGCGAGACATCTGATGAGGCAATGCGAATACGCAGCGGCGTTTTCACTGGCTGATTCACCCGGCTGACCCAGATGTGCTGATCGCCCAGCGACAGCGCGGTCATTGGATAGTCAGGATGCTGCTCCAGCACCTGCACCCGCAGCACGCTGGTCAGGTCGCTCACTGGCAGCCATGGCCGCATCGCGCTGCTGCTCCAGACCCGCTCCAGCGGACCAAAGGCTTTGACCCGCCCTTCATCCAGCACCAGCACGTTATCAGCCAGATGCAGAATCTCATCCAGACTGTGCGAAACAAAGAGCATTGGAATATCGACCTGCTTCGCCAGTTTTTGCAGATACGGCATCAGCTCACGTTTGCGCGGCAGATCCAGCGACACCAGCGGTTCATCCAGTAGCAGCATATCCGGTGCGGTCAGCAGTGCCCGGCCAATCGCGACCCGCTGCTTTTCACCGCCCGACAGCGACAGCGGAAAGCGCGACAGCAGCGCCTCCAGCCCCAGCAGCGAGACCAGGCTGTCGAACTGCGCTTTCATTGACGTCGCCATACCATATTGCAGGTTGCCCCGGACCCGATAATGCGGGAACAGCCGCGCATCCTGAAACACATAGCCAATGCGGCGTTTTTCCGGCGGCAGCGCTATCTTCTGCTCCGCATCAAACAGCAGGCGATCGTTAAGCTCAATTCGCCCGCGCTGCGGCTGCGTCAGTCCGCTGATGGCGTTGATGAGTGAGGTTTTACCGGCACCGGAGACACCGAAAATGGCGGTGATCCCGTTGGCCGGGATCTGCAGGTTGACCTCCAGCTGGTGTTCGCCCTGCTGCTGCATAAAATTGAGTGATAGCATCAGCTTCCCATCCGCTTACGGCTTGCCCGTGCCAGCCATTCCGACGCCAGTAGTGAACCCAGTGCCAGCACGATAGCGATCACACAGAGCCGCGCAGCCGCACCCTCTGCACCGGGCGTTTCAATCAGGGTAAACATCGCCAGCGGAAGCGTGCGCGTTTCACCGGGAATATTAGACACAAAGGTAATGGTGGCACCGAATTCGCCCAGCGACCGGGCAAACGCCAGCACCGTTCCGGCGATGACACCCGGCAACGTCAGCGGCAGTGTGATAGTGAAAAAGACCCGCCAGCGTCCGGCACCCAGCGTGCGCGCTGCCTGCTCCAGCCGGCTATCCACAGCTTCCAGCGCCAGCCGGATGGCGCGTACCATCAAGGGAAACGCGATAACGGCAGAAGCCAGCGCTGCACCGCGCCAGCTGAACGCAAAGCTGAAACCGAACCAGTCAAACAGCTTTGCACCAATGATGCCGCGTCGCCCCAGGCTAACCAGCAGCAGATACCCCACCACCACCGGCGGCAGCACCAGTGGCAGATGGATCAGGCTGTCGAGCAGCGCTTTGCCGGGAAAACGGCAGCGCACCAGAATCCAGGCCATCAGAATGCCAAACGGCAGACTGCCCAGCACGGCTATGCCAGAGACTTTAAGGCTAAGCAGCACTGCCTGCCATTCGGGATCGCTGAGTATCATTTCGTCGGTGTGAATCCGTAATGTTTGAAAATCGCCGCCGCCTGCGGCCCTTTCAGGTAATCATAAAAGGTTTTAACGGTAGCCGTGTCGTGATCGTTTACGATCGCCATCGGATATTCCACCGGTTTGTGGCTGTCTGCCGGAAAATGCGCGACCACCTGCACTTTGTCGCTGGCGACCGCGTCGGATCCGTAGACAATGCCATACGGAGTTTCGTTACGCTCGACCAGCGCCAGTGCTGCCCGCACATTATTAGCGGGCGCTAACGCGGGTGCAACGCCGTCCCAGGCTCCCAGCTTTTGCAACGCCTCTTTAGCATAGATACCCGCCGGAACGTGGTCCGGATCGCCAACCGCCAGACGTTCGCCGTGCAGCAATGTTTTCCAGTCGGTCTGCGGATCCAGCGTCACTGCTTTAGCTGCGGCACTTCGTGGCGCAATCAGTACCAGGTCGTTGTCCAGCAGGGTGTAGCGGGTGCGGGTTATCACGCTTTTCTTCGCCACCGCATCATCCATCCACTGCTGATCGGCAGAGATAAACAGGTCGGCAGGCGCACCCTGTTCAAGCTGACGCGCCAGCGTAGAGGATGAGGCGAACGAAGAGACGACTGTCACGCCCTTTTCCTTCTGATACTGACTGGCAATATCCTGCATCGCATTGGTCAGCGAAGCCGCGGCAAACACAGTAATGTTATCGGCGGCCACTGCCTGTCCGGCCAGCGATACGGTGACCAGCGCCGCGACGCCCCAGCGGGTGTAAGTTGATGTCATGATTCTCTCCGGCTATTCGTTGTGTAGCGAATAATATAACGCAATATCAGGGAGGTTCAGTAAATTATCGGCAGGAGACAGAGAAGGTTGAATCGATGCGGGACAAAAATGACGACGCCCGCCAGGATGGCGGGCGTAACGGAAATTAATTATGGGAACGGGCTGAAGATTTTTCGCGATGACCCACTTTAGAGAAGATATTAAACACTTCACCCAGGCCATAAATCATGCCCAGCATCAGCGCCATTACCACAGGGACCATCAGTACGGCCACGGCGAGGCTTTTCAGTAATTCCAGCATGGAGAGTCTCACTCTGCAAACAAAAAAGTGATTGTAACGGGTCAGTAAAATTTTGCGCAGCCCTTTTCGTGCTTTTACTTTGGACATAAAACGCCGCTATCATCGGCCTTCGCCTTAACCCTTTGCCGGAGCTGTCATGGAAGCCGAACTGTCCCTTCATATCCGTTTACAACAGAAACTGTTTGCCGATCCGCGGCGTATTGAGCTGCTGAAACGCGTCCAGCAGACCGGATCGATCAGTCAGGGGGCAAAGCTGGCTGGCATCAGTTACAAAAGTGCCTGGGATGCGATCAATGAGATGAACCAGATGGCGGATGAAACGCTGGTGGCGCGGGCAACCGGCGGTAAAGGCGGCGGCGGTGCCACGCTGACCCGCTACGGTGAACGCCTGATTCAGCTTTTTCATTTGATGGAGCAGATCCAGCAGAAAGCCTTTGATGCGCTGCAGCAGGATACGCTGCCGCTTGACAGCCTGCTGGCGGCCATCGCTCGCTTCTCACTGCAGACCAGCGCCCGCAACCAGCTGTTCGGCACCGTGGTCAGCAACGATGCGCAGCAGGTGGTTCAGCATCTGTTGATTCAGCTGGCTGATGGCGTCACGCAGCTCAATGTTGCGCTGACCCAGCGCAGTGCCGATCGTCTGCAGCTGGCGGCAGGTAAAGAGGTTTTGGTGCTGATCAAAGCACCGTGGATCCGCATCAGTCGTGACGCCGCAGAGGGAGACAATCAGCTGACCGCCACCGTCACTGCCATCGAACCGGGTGAGCAAATGAGTGAGGTGCTGATGCAGCTCGCCAGCGGCGAAACCCTGTGTGCCACTCTGAGTAATGCACAGTTACAGCAGCTGAAGCTGCAGCCCGATGATGCGGTGATCGCCAGTTTCAATGCAGAGAACGCTATCGTCGCTACCCTGCTCTAGCGGTTGAGTTGACTTCATTGCGGGCAATGGTTACAACTCAGTGACTCGATGCAAAAAATGGAACAGATCATGGCTTCATTGCATATTTTGCAAGGCACGTTTCATCTTAGTGATACCCGGATACTGAGTCTGAATCAGGTGGAACTGCAGCGCGGCGAAAGCTGGGCCTTTGTCGGTGCCAACGGCAGCGGTAAATCATCACTGGCGCGCGCGCTCTCCGGTGAACTGCCGCCGCTGGCCGGTTCGGTCAGCAGCGATTTCGCCAGGCCGGTCCGGCTGTCACTGGAACAGTTACAGACGCTGGTGGCGCAGGAGTGGCAGCGCAATAACACCGACATGCTCAGTGAAGGTGAAGAGGATACGGGACTGACCGTGGCAGAGGTGATTCAGGCCGAGGTGAAGCAGCCGGAACGTTGCGAACAACTGGCTCAGCAGTTTGGTATCGAACCGCTGTTGTCACGCCGCTTCAAATATCTCTCTACCGGCGAAACCCGCAAAACCCTGCTTTGTCAGGCCCTGATGAACCAGCCAGATTTGCTGATCTTAGATGAGCCTTTTGATGGACTGGATGTGGCGTCGCGCGCCAGCCTGACCGACACGCTACGCAATCTGCAGCATCCGGCGTTTACGCTGGTGCTGGTACTTAATCGCTTTGACGACATTCCCGATTTCGTTCAGCAGGTGGGTGTGCTGGCGGAATGCACGCTCACTCACAGTGGCCCACGCCAGACGATTTTAACGGAAGCGCTGGTGGCACAGCTGGCACACAGTGAACAGCTGATGGGAATGGCGCTACCGGAAGCAGATGCGCCGGATCAGCTGCCTTCGCTGGCAGATGATGCTCCGCGCGTTATCCTGCGCAACGGCACCGTCTCCTACAACGATCGACCGGTCATTCAGGGGCTGAACTGGCAGGTTAACGCAGGCGAGCACTGGCAGATTACCGGCCCGAACGGTGCCGGAAAATCGACGCTGCTGAGTCTGGTAACCGGCGATCATCCCCAGGGCTACAGCAATGATCTCACCCTCTTTGGCCGTCGTCGCGGCAGTGGCGAAACCATCTGGGATATCAAACAGCATATTGGCTATGTCAGCAGCAGTCTGCATCTCGATTATCGCGTCAGCACTAATGTGCGGACGGTCATCCTGTCGGGCTTCTTCGACTCCATCGGTCTCTATCAGGCGGCATCCGATCGGCAGAAATCGCTGGCACAACAGTGGCTGACACTGCTCGGAATGGATAACCGGCTGGGCGATGCGCCGTTCCATTCACTCTCCTGGGGACAGCAGCGGCTGGTGCTGATTGCCCGCGCGCTGGTTAAGCATCCGACGCTGCTGATTCTGGATGAGCCACTTCAGGGACTCGACCCGATTAACCGTCAGCTGGTAAGGCGCTTCGTCGATGTGCTGATTGGCGAAGGTCGCACGCAGCTGCTGTTTGTTTCCCATCATGCCGAAGATGCGCCTGCCTGCATCACACATCGTCTGAGCTTTGTTCCCGATGAGAGTGGCTACGCTTTTCAGCAGGATACGCTGCGCTAACGCGTTAATAACGCCCACTCAACGCCGCTCTCGCGGCGTTTTAAAGCACACCTGTGTAATCGCTACCATTCAGACCTGCCTTTTACCCCGCATTACTGCACACAACGCCACGAAATAAGAATATTCAGCTTGTGTAAACGATACCATTTATCCAGACTTGATCACGCTTTCGTGCGCGCTGATGTGCTACTTTTTACCGATGCCTCTCTGGCTTTTGACGCTTACCAGGATCTCACATGGAAAAATTCAACCCGGTCGATCATCCGCATCGCCGTTACAATCCACTGATTGATCAATGGATTTTAGTCTCACCTCATCGGGCCAAGCGTCCGTGGCAGGGCGCGCAGGAAACGCCAGCGGTTAATACCTTGCCGTCGCACGATCCGGACTGCTTCCTGTGTGCCGGAAATACCCGCATTACCGGTGATAAAAACCCGGACTATTCTGGCACGTACGTCTTTACCAATGACTTTGCTGCGCTGATGACCGACACACCTGACGCGCCTGAAAGCGACGATATCCTGATGCGCTGTGAAAGCGCACGCGGCACCAGTCGGGTCATCTGCTTCTCGCCCGATCACAGCAAAACCCTGCCGGAGATGTCACTGAGCGCGCTGGAAGAGGTGGTGCGCACCTGGCAGGCGCAGACCGCCGATCTGGGTCAGCACTATCCGTGGGTGCAGGTGTTTGAAAACAAAGGCGCGGCGATGGGCTGCTCTAATCCGCATCCGCATGGTCAGATCTGGGCCAACAGCTTCCTGCCGAATGAAGCGCAGCGCGAAGATGATCATCAGCGCGACTATTTCGCTAAACATGGCTCGCCGATGCTGGTCGATTATCTGGCACGTGAGCAGAAGGATGGCAGCCGCACCGTGGTGGAAACCGAACACTGGCTGGCCGTCGTGCCGTGGTGGGCTGCCTGGCCGTTTGAAACTCTGCTGCTGCCAAAAGCGCACGTCAAACAGCTGACCGATCTCAGTGAAGCGCAGAGTGCCGATCTGGCAAAAGCCATTAAGCTGCTGACCAGCCGCTACGACAACCTGTTCCAGTGCTCCTTCCCCTACTCCATGGGCTGGCACGGCGCGCCGTTTAACGGCGAAACCAACGATCACTGGCAGCTGCATGCGCACTTCTATCCGCCGCTGCTGCGCTCAGCAACAGTGCGTAAATTTATGGTTGGCTATGAAATGCTGGCCGAAACCCAACGCGATTTAACGGCGGAACAGGCGGCGGAACGTCTGCGTTCTGTCAGCGACGTTCACTTCCGTGAGGCACAACAATGAGCTTAAAAACCATCACGCAGCAGCTTTTCTCAGACACCTTCGGCTACGCCGCCACGCATACCATTCAGGCACCGGGCCGCGTTAACCTGATTGGCGAGCACACCGACTATAACGACGGCTTTGTGCTGCCCTGCGCCATCGATTACCAGACGGTCATCGCCTGCGCCCGCCGTGACGATCGCCAGATTCGCGTGGTCGCTGCCGATTATGAGAATGCGCAGGACACCTTCTCGCTGGACGAAGAGATTGTCAGCGTGCAGGAACCGATGTGGGCCAACTATGTGCGCGGCGTGGTGAAACATCTGCAGCAGCGACATGCCGATTTCGGTGGCATTGATATGGTAATCAGCGGCAACGTGCCACAGGGCGCAGGGCTGAGCTCATCCGCCTCGCTGGAAGTCGCGGTCGGCACCGTGGTGCAGCAGCTCTATAACCTGCCGCTGGATGGCGCGGCTATCGCGGTGAATGGTCAGGAAGCGGAGAACCAGTTCGTTGGCTGTAACTGCGGCATCATGGACCAGCTGATCTCCGCACTGGGCCAGAAAGATCACGCGATGCTGCTCGACTGTCGCACGCTGGGCACCCGTCCGGTGTCGATGCCGGAAGATATCGCGGTGGTGATCATCAACTCCAACTTCCGCCGCACCCTGGTCGGCAGCGAATACAACACCCGTCGCGAGCAGTGTGAAGCGGGCGCGCGTTTCTTCAATAAGAAGGCGCTGCGTGATGTTGAACTGGCGGAGTTTGAAGCGGCCCAGGCGCAGCTCGACCCACAGGTAGCAAAACGCGTGCGTCACGTTCTGACCGAGAACGCCCGCACGCTGGAAGCGGCCGATGCGCTGAGCCGGGGCGACCTCTCCCGTATGGGCCAGCTGATGGCTGAATCGCACGCCTCCATGCGTGACGATTTCGAGATCACCGTGCCGCCGATCGATACGCTGGTTGAGATCGTGAAAGCGCAGATTGGTGAACGCGGCGGCGTGCGCATGACCGGCGGCGGCTTTGGTGGCTGCATCGTGGCACTCATGCCACTGGATCTCGTCGATCAGGTGAAAGCCGCCGTAGCAGAGCAGTATGAAGCCGCGACTGGCATCAAAGAGACCTTCTACGTCTGTAAAGCCTCTGAAGGAGCGGGCCAATGCTGAATGACGTCAACTCCCATGCGCCCGACGGTCAGCCGTGGCGCATAACGGTGCTGCGCAATGCCAACGGCATGCTGGCAACCTTTATGGACTGGGGCGCAACCTGGCTTTCTGCCCGCGTCCCGATGCAGGATGGCAGCGTGCGTGAAGCACTGCTCGGCTGCACCACGCCCTCTGACTATCTGCATCAGGATGCCTATCTGGGTGCTACGGTGGGCCGTTACGCCAACCGTATCGCCGGGGCAAAACTTAATAAACTGAACCGTCAGCTGGTGCCAAACCAGGGTGCCCATCAGCTGCATGGCGGGCCGGAAGGCTTTGATAAACGCCGCTGGCAGATTGTCAGCCAGTCTGACAGCGAAGTGCACTACCGCATTGATTCGCCGGATGGCGACCAGGGCTATCCGGGCAATCTGATTGCCGACGTGCGCTATCAGCTGGATGACCAGAACTGCCTGAGCATCCGCTACGAAGCGCGCTGCGATCAGCCCTGCCCGGTCAATCTGACTAACCATGCCTACTTTAATCTTGATGCGCATCATGGCGACGCCCGCCAGCATCGCTTACAACTGCACGCCGACCACTATCTGCCGGTCGACAGCGAAGGTATTCCGAATGCGCCGCTGAAAGCCGTTGCCGATACCAGCTTTGATTTCCGCAACGCCAAAGTCGTGGCGCAGGATTTCCTGGCAGACGATGACCAGCGCGCGGTGAAGGGCTATGACCATGCGTTTCTGCTCAACTGCGCAGGCGATGATAGTCAGCCTGCGGCAGAACTCTGGTCGCAGGATGGCAGATTACAGCTCAGCGTGACCACCTCGGCACCGGCACTGCAGTTCTACACCGGCAACTACCTGGCCGGCACGCGTGCCCGTGAGCAGGCGAGCTATACTGCATTCCAGGGCATTGCGCTGGAGAGTGAATTTTTACCGGATTCGCCGAATCATGCTGAGTGGCCTCAGCCGGATTGCTGGCTGCAGCCGGGAGATCGCTGGGAATCGGTGACGCGGTATCGCTTCACGCCACGCTGAGCCTCCGGCTGAAAAACGCGCAGTGCGTCACACACAGGCTTACGCGCTGCCCGCTTTTCCGTTATGGTATGGCGCAATCAGCTCGTGTATCAGGCGGGCAGCAGCAGGTTTCCAATCTCACAGAAACATCACAGTATTAAGGAGTTAAGCTATGGCTGTAACTAAGCTGGTTCTGGTGCGACACGGCGAAAGCCAGTGGAACAACGAAAACCGCTTTACCGGTTGGTATGATGTTGACCTTTCTGAGAAAGGTCGTGGCGAAGCCAAATCAGCAGGTCAGCTGCTGAAGAAAGAAGGCTTTGTTTTTGATTTCGCTTACACCTCCGTACTGAAGCGTGCGATTCACACGCTGTGGAATGTGCTGGATGAGCTGGATCAGGCCTGGCTGCCGGTTGAGAAAACCTGGCGACTGAACGAGCGTCACTACGGTGCGCTGCAGGGTCTGGACAAAGCGGAAACGGCCGCTAAATATGGCGACGAGCAGGTTAAGCAGTGGCGTCGCGGCTTTGCCGTTACCCCGCCAGAGCTGGATCGTTCAGATGAGCGCTTCCCGGGCCATGACCCGCGTTACGCGAAACTGACCCCGGAGCAGCTGCCAACGACCGAAAGCCTGGCGCTGACCATCGACCGCGTCATCCCTTACTGGAACGACACCATTCTGCCGCGCATCAAAAGCGGTGAGAAAGTGATTATTGCCGCACACGGCAACTCACTGCGTGCGCTGGTGAAATATCTGGATAACCTGAGCGAAGATGAAATCCTCGAGCTGAATATCCCTACCGGCGTTCCGCTGGTGTATGAGTTCGATGAAAACTTCAAACCGCTGAAACGCTACTACCTGGGCGACCAGGACGAGATTGCTGCGAAAGCCGCAGCCGTTGCGAATCAGGGTAAAGCGAAGTAATTTCTCGCTGACAAGGCAAAAAGGCCAGACGAAAGTCTGGCCTTTTTTATTGGGCTGCGCCCGGCAATGCTGTGTGTCATCTTTAACTGCCAGACTCAAGCTGCTTACAACGTCAAATCACGATAAATTTTACAGCAATAAATTAGCTTAGTGCGCAGGGAACACGGTCCGAGGAGGAAAGCGTCCCGCCGCCCGGAAAAAAACGCCGGGAGCGTTTTTGAACAACGCAACGCGTTGGCCCGGTTACGGGCGCACCTCAGGGATGAGGTGCGTACTAAAAACGCCGGGAGCGTTTTTGAACAACGCAACGCGTTGGCCCGGTTACGGGCGCACCTCAGGGATGAGGTGCGTAATCGCGCGGGCAGAGCAGGCCATGGATGGCGGTTTTCGCGTCTTTCCGATCTGACCATGTTCCCTGTGCAGAGGCACAATCCTCTAAGCGAATCTGTCCAGACTTTATTAAAAGTCTGGACAGGCCAATCAACCGCGGCGCTGTTTAACCGCTGCCGCCAGCTGACGCAGCACCTTGTCGGTATCTTCCCAGCCGATACAGGCGTCGGTGACGCTTTTGCCATAGACCAGCGGCTCGCCGCTCTCCAGACTCTGGTTGCCTTCCACCAGATGACTCTCAATCATCACACCCACAATTGCCTGCTCACCGCTGATTAGCTGCTGTGAAACATCGTCTGCCACCACCATCTGACGCTGGAACTGCTTGCTGCTGTTGGCATGGCTGAAGTCGATCATCACCTGCTGTGGCAGACCCGCTTTTGCCAGACCTGCTTTAACCTCAGCAACATGCTGAGCGCTGTAGTTCGGCTCTTTGCCGCCGCGCAGGATGATATGGCAGTCACCGTTTCCGCTGGTTTCAACAATGGCGGAGTGGCCATACTTTGTCACTGACAGGAAACAGTGCGGCGATCCCGCTGCGTTAATCGCATCAATCGCGACTTTGATGGTGCCATCGGTGCCGTTTTTAAAGCCTACCGGGCAGGAGAGACCGGATGCCAGCTCGCGGTGTACCTGAGATTCCGTGGTGCGCGCACCAATCGCGCCCCAGCTCATCAGGTCAGCCACATACTGCGGGGTAATCATATCCAGAAACTCGCCCGCTGCCGGTAAGCCGCTGTCGTTGATCTCCAGCAGCAGCTTACGCGCCAGACGCAGACCGTCGTTAAGCTGGTAGCTGTTATCCATGTAGGGGTCATTAATCAGCCCTTTCCAGCCCACCGTCGTGCGCGGCTTTTCAAAATAGACCCGCATGACCACTTCCAGCTCGCCTTTCAACTCATCACGCAGTGCCAGCAGGCGGCTTGCATACTCTTTCGCCGCTTCAGTGTCATGAATTGAGCAGGGTCCAATCACCACCAGCAGACGATCGTCCTTGCCCTGCAGGATCTGATGAATCGCCTGACGGGCCTGTGAAACGGTCTGTGCAGCACGATCGGTCGCCGGGAATTTTTCGAGCAGCGCAACAGGCGGTAACAGCTCTTTAATCTCTTTGATGCGTAAATCATCGTTCTGGTAATTCATACTGATTCCATATTATTTCTTGCCCGGCGCCCGCCGGACACATCCTGCCCAATGTAGCCCGAAGCGCCAGGGGTGTAAATTCCTGCTGCGGGTTAAATGTGCGGGTCATATTTGCATTAATCAGGTTAGCGACTAGACTTTTTAATGGTAAGCACTGAGGAACGTCCCGCTTACCTTATTTAATTACCCTGTTTAAACCAACTGGCGAATTTTATTTCGTCAGGGGTTTTATTACCCGAAATTGCACCTCTGGGCTTAAAGCCTCTTCATTAATTAACGGGAGCATAATGATGAAAAAGTTTGCCTTAATCTTTTTGACAGCAGCAATGACACTGAGCAGCGGCGCGGTACTGGCTGCAGATAGCAGCAGCAATAACGGTACAGCAAACCAGGCGGCCAGTGCAGGTGCAGCAGCAGGTGGCGCGAAAGAGAATCTGCCACCCAATAATGTCGATAACAGCAAAATTAATAACACTGGCACCAACACGAATCCTGCAACGTCTGGCAGCACTACCAGCACTGGTAATATGTCTGCTAATGAAATTGACCAGAACAGCCAGTGTAAAGATGGCAAATGTCCGAACGTGAATAAAAAAGTTCAGACCAAAGTGGGCGGCGGTGACGTAAACACGAAAACCGACGGCACTTCACAGTAATTCTGTTTAGCCTGGAGAGCTACGGCTCTCCGGGTTTTTCTCCCCTCAGCCCCACTCTTCCGCTATGCTAATCCTGTGAAATTTACAGGAAATCCTTCATGGCCGTTTTGCTTTTGATTGACGATCATCCGCTGGTTGAAGTGGCACTGGAAGCTGCCCTGAGCCAGTCACCCATACCCATTAAACTCCTCTCTGCCAGCAGTGAAAAAGCCGCTCGCCCCTTACTTCAGGAGCAACCGGACATTATCGTGCTGGATATCGGCCTGCCGGACAGTGATGGGCTGGAGTTTCTTCGTCGTCTGAAGATCCATCGGCCTGATTGCCCGGTGCTCATCTACTCTGCACAGCAGACCCGCCACTATGTGCGTCGTGCTCAGGCGCTGGGTGCGGCCGGTTACGTGGTAAAGAGTCAGCGTATGACGCAATTACTCAGCGCCATCCTGGCGGTGCTGGGCGGTCAGACGGCTTTTCCGGTGATGGATGATGAGCCTGAGCTACCGCTGACCCAGAAGGAGCGTCAGATTCTGGCACTGCTGGCCAGTGGGTTATCCAATCTGCAAATCGCGGCTCAGTTGCACATCAGTAACAAAACGGTCAGTACCCATAAAAAGAATATTCTGGAAAAAACCGGTGCCCGCTCAGTGGTGGAACTGGCTGACCTGTGGAAAGCCCAGCAGTGAGAGTTATTCTGCTGATCCTGCTGTTCTGGTGCGGCACCGGCCTGGCTGAGGTGCGTCCGGTGAGCAGCGTGAATCTGCCGATGATGCTGCCGGTGACGCACGCGGAAACGATGCAGGGCAGGATCCTGCGCGTCGGCCTGCTGGAAGAGAACCACGCGCCCTGGGCAATGCGCATCGGCAATGACCTCTATGGCATTAATGCCGACTATCTTTCCGCGCTGCGACAGCTGACCGGCGCGCAGTTCACGCTTAACCTCTACAGCGATCAGCCGCATCTGATGCAGGCGCTGACCAGCGGCCAGATCGATTTTGCGCTGGGCATGTGGAGTGCCCCGCTGCCACCCGGCACCCTGAGCAGCGAAAACTGGTTCAGCAGTCCGCTGCGGGTTTACCGCAATCAGCAAAACCAGCGTGCCGTGATGTTTAACAGCCAGAATGCCTCGCTTGCGATCAGTGATAGCACCCTGGCACAGCTGCCATCTGCGCTGGCTGCCCGTCACAACTGGCAACGCTACAGCAGCGATCTGCAGGCGCTCTATACCCTGCTTAATCAGCAGAATGACTATGTAGTGGCGGATGAAACCAGCGCCGGTTTTCTGCTGAGCCAGCTGCAACAGGGCCAGATTTATCAGATCGCCTCCCACATTGAGGCCGGCCAGCTTAACCTGCGCGCGGTGGCGCGCGATCCCCAGCTTATCAGCTGGATAAATCAGAGCCTGCGTCAGCTGCCTGCAGAACTGATGAACACGCTACAGGCGCGCTGGAGCAGCAGCCTGCCGCGCTATCAGGACACCCAGACTCTGATGCTCAGCCCCGTTGAGCGCGCCTGGATAGCCGATCATCCGCGTATTACCTATACCGCCGAACCAGACAACTACCCCTGGAGTTATCGCGATGCCAGCGGAACGGCCCGAGGCTATGGCGTGGATTTGCTGAAAGCGATTGCGCAGAGCACCGGATTAGAGTTTGAGCCGGTGTGGGTCAGTAATCCCCGCCAGGCCAGCACGTTGATTCAGCAAAAGCAGGCAATGCTGCAGCTGATGCAGCCGCTGAATGGCGATGCGATGCAGAGCACATCGCTACCGGTGTGGCGCGCGCTGTGGGGCATCTACAGCGTCCAGTCCGATACGCTGGCGCACTGGCGCGACCTGCGCGGCAAGCGGATCGGCGTGTTGCAGGATGACCTGGCGCTGCGTCTGCTGCCTGCGGATCTGCAGCCACAGCCGTTTGCCGATCGTAATAGCCTCTATGACGCGCTGGCAAAGGGGCAGATCGACGTGCTGGTCGATAACGTGCTCTCCGCCCGCTGGCGCATCGCCAGCCGGGATGATGCCCGCATTCACCTCGCCTTTGCCGCCAGCGACATCGCCTGGCCGATTGCGCTGGGCGTCACGCCGGACCAGCCGGTGCTGCTTACTCTGCTGGATCGCGCGCTGCAGCAGATTCCGGCTGATACCCAAAGTCAGATGCGCGATAGCTGGTCAACGCCGCCACAGCCCGGCAGCGTGATGGTGATGCGTTCGCTGCCGATGATGGTGCTGGCAGTAGCGGGTGCAGCCATTGTGCTGCTGCTGTTACTGCTGGCGCGCCGCTACTGGCAGCAGCGCAGGGAGCGTCAGCAGCGCGAGCAGGCGGAACATGCCAATGCGATGAAGAGCCAGTTTCTGGCGACCGTCAGTCATGAGCTGCGTACCCCAATGCAGGCGATCCTGGGTCTGCTGGAACTGGAGAAGCAGCAGCACAGTAGCCAGAATCTTTCGCTGCTGCACAGCAGCGCACAATCGCTGCTGACTCTGCTGAATGACCTGCAGGATCATGCACGCATCGAGAGCAACAGTTTTACCCTGGCACCCCGTCCGCTGGCGCTGGCGCAGTGGCTCGACCAACAGCAGCATTTTTATCATCCGTTGATGCGCGCTGACGGCCCGCGTCTGATCGTCGAGGCGCTGACGCCGCTGCCTGACACCGTATTAATTGATGCCGACCGCCTGCAGCAGGTGGTCAACAACCTGATGACCAATGCGCTGAAATTTACCCGCCACGGCGCGATTCGTCTGACCCTTGCCGCAGAGCAGCAGCTGGTTCTGACGGTGAGTGACAGCGGCAGCGGGATTCCGCCGGAGGAACAGCAGAAGCTGTTTGACCCCTGGTATCAGGCACCGTCCGGAAAATCTGTTTCCGTACAGGGCAGCGGGCTGGGGCTGTTTATCTGCCGGGAAATGGTGCTGCGGATGGGCGGCGACATCCGGCTCGCCTCTGAATCGGGTCACGGTACTCAGGTCACCGTGACGCTGCCGCTGCAAATCTGCGCGCCGGTAAGCCACGCAGACGACACGCCCCTGCCCGGCTTTCCACAGCTTAGGGTGGCGATTGTCGATGACCATCCAGCCAATCTGCTGGTGATGCAGCAGCAGCTGGCGCGCTTTGCGATTCAGGCTGACATCTTCGAACAGGGACGCGCACTGCTGCAGGCCGACGCAAAGCAGCCTTATGATCTATTGTTTATCGACCAGATGATGCCGCGCCCTGACGGTACGCTGCTATTGCGGATATTGCGTCGGCGTGATCGCCAGCGCAGACGTCAGGCGATGCGGGTGCTCTGCTCGGCTGACGCGCAGCTGCTGTCGCAGTCGCCTGAGGCGGGCGAGCGTGTGCTGATTAAACCGGTGCAGTTAGCCGATCTCAGCGCAGTGCTGGGAGAGTGGCAGCAGGCGTGGCAGGACGATTCGCTGGCGACACTGGATGACAACCTGTGGCAGCAGGCGTGGCAGGACGATCCGCTGGCGACACTGGATGACAACCTGTGGCAGCTGGCGCAGCAGAATGACAAATTCCTCAGCCGTCTGAGCCAGACGTTGCACAGTACGGTGAAACAGGACCTGGCTGTGATGCGTGAGGCACACGAACGCGCAGACTGGACGCAGTTCGCCGAAGCAGCACACCGGATGAAAGGAAGCTGCCTGCTGGCAGGGCTGGAGCATGGCGCGCAGCTCAGCCAGCAGCTGACGGAGCAGGTTAAACAGCATCAGGACACGTCTGAGACGTGGCAATTACTGATATTATTCGTAAACAGGTTACTGAAAAAACTGGAATCTTATGGCACATACCCACACTCATAGCGGGCAGGATAGTAATCGCACGCGTCTGGCGGCCGCCTTCGGGGTGACCGTCGTCTTCATGGTTGCTGAAGTGATTGGCGGCTGGCTCTCAGGTTCACTGGCGCTGCTGGCGGACGCCGGACATATGCTGACCGACGCCGCCGCGCTGCTGATGGCCTTGCTGGCGGTCCATTTCTCACGCCGTAAACCTAATGCACGCCACACCTTTGGCCTGCTGCGTCTGACCACGGTAGCGGCTTTTGTTAACGCAATTGCGCTGCTGGGCATTACCGCGCTGATCGTCTGGGAGGCGGTACGCCGCTTTGCCGACCCGCAGCCGGTGACCGGCGGGCTGATGCTGGGGATCGCGATTGGCGGCCTGCTGGCCAATATTCTGTCGTTCTGGCTGCTGCATCACGGTAGCGGAGAAAAGAACCTCAACGTGCGGGCTGCCGCGCTGCATGTCCTGGGTGATCTGCTGGGTTCGGTGGGCGCGATCATAGCGGCGGTAATTATTCTGCTGACCGGCTGGACGCCTATAGACCCGATTCTGTCACTGCTGGTCTCCCTGCTGGTGCTACGCAGCGCCTGGGCGCTGCTGCGTGAGAGTCTGCAGGAGTTACTGGAAGGGGCACCGCATTCGCTGGATGTGAACCGGCTGATTCGGGATCTGACGCTGAACATCGCCGAAGTGCGCAATGTTCACCATGTGCATTTGTGGCAGGTCGGTGAAAAGCCGCTGCTCACCCTGCATGCGCAGGTGATCCCGCCTTACGATCACGATGCGCTGCTGTATCGTATTCACGACTACCTGCGCCAGAACTACCAGATTGCGCATGCGACGGTGCAGATGGAGTATCAGCCCTGTGCCGGTGCTGAGTGTGAACTCGGCTTAAGCAGCGCGGCTGCCTCCGGCCATGATCACAGTCATTCTCACGACCATGATCATGAACCAGCTCACGCTAAAGGCGAAGCGCACACTCACTGAGCCGATAGCGCGCGGGAACCCTGTTGCCGCGCGCTGTGGATCCACATACGCGATCCGTTCAGCGCAATCAGCGTCAGAATCACATACTCCAGCGACATCGCATACACGCCCTGACGGGCGAAAATCATCACGCTAATCACGTTGATGATGACCCACAGCAGCCAGTTCTCAACATATTTGCGCGTCATCAGCACCATCGCCGCAATCGACAACACCATCAGGCAGGAATCCCAGAACGGGAAGGCATCCGGCTGCAACGCGGGCATCGCTACCGACAGGCCAGGAGCGTTCATCAGCGTCACCGCTGTACGGGTTAACAGCGCAAACACCGGGTCGATATAAAGGGTCATCAGCGCAATGGCGATTACACAACCCGCCGCCCAGGCCAGCGCTTTGGGCAGTGGCAGCCAGCGGATTTTCAGCTCGGCCTGATGATCGGGGGTCTGACGGCTCCAGGCGTACCAGCCATAGATATTGGCGGCAAAGAAGAAGAGCTGCAGCAGGAGGCTGGCATAGAGCTGGATCTGAAAGAAGATCACCGCAAACAGCGTAACGTTGATCAGACCGAACGGATAGTTGATGATTTTTTCCAGGCTGGCAAACCAGATACAGAGTAAGCCCGCCAGCGTGCCGATGGCTTCAATCCATGAGAGATCGTAGCCTCCGGCACCCAGAGGAATGTGAACCAGAATATTATGTGTGCTGAAGAAGTCCATGCTGAGCACCTGTCCGGGAACGCTTAGGCGTTGCCCTTCACGTTGAGTTTAAGTTCTGCTGCAAAGGATAGCATGCGATTAAGCGGCAGTAACGCCGCCTCACGCAGCGTCTCATCCACCTGAATCTCATGTTCCGCGCCGCCCGTCTCCAGCGCCTCTGCGATGGCTTTGAGGCCGTTCATCGCCATCCATGGACAGTGAGCACAACTGCGGCAGGTTGCGCCCTCACCCGCGGTCGGCGCTTCCAGCAGCGCTTTATCCGGTACTGCCTGCTGCATCTTATAGAAGATGCCGCAATCGGTCGCCACAATCATCTGCGGATGTGGCAGGGATTTCGCCGCCTGAATCAGCTGGCTGGTCGAGCCAACGGCGTCCGCCAGATCGACAATCGCCTGCGGCGACTCCGGGTGCACCAGCACCGCCGCGTCGGGATAGAGTGCTTTCATACGCTGCAGCGCCTGGGTTTTAAACTCGTCATGCACAATGCATGCGCCCTGCCAGCAGAGCACATCCGCGCCCGATTTCTGGGTGACGTAGCGGCCAAGATGACGATCGGGTGCCCAGATGATCTTTTCGCCCAGGCTGTCGAGGTGTTCAATCAGCTCAACCGCAATGCTGGAGGTGACTACCCAGTCGGCGCGGGCTTTGACAGCCGCTGAGGTGTTGGCATAGACCACGACGGTACGATCGGGATGCGCATCACAGAAGGCGTTAAACTCTTCAATCGGGCAGCCGAGATCCAGTGAGCACTCTGCCTGTAGCGTCGGCATCAGCACGGTTTTCTCCGGGCTGAGGATTTTGGCGGTTTCGCCCATAAAGCGCACGCCCGCTACCAGCAGCGTGGTCGCCGGATGATGACTGCCAAAGCGCGCCATCTCCAGTGAGTCGGAGACGCAACCGCCGGTCTCTTCCGCCAGCGCCTGAATTTCCGGATCGGTGTAGTAGTGCGCCACCATCACGGCGTTACGCGCCTTCAGCAGCGCTTTGATTTTTTCACGGTAAAACGCCTTCTCATCGTCACTCAGGCGGGCGGGTTTAGGCGGAAAAGGATAAACGGCGGTTTCAGGATCGAACATCACACTCATGACACAGCTCTCGTTTTATCTAATTAACGAAAATCGCCTGATAAGGCGAATAATGGCGATAAATCCGCCGTCGTGTTTTATATTCTAAACACGATAGCGGAAAAGCCAGACTGTGTCGTGGGATTTTTAGTCCGCCTGTATCATTAACTGAATCGGTTCTGAAGCTGCTTTATTAGGAAGCGACTGCGGCGCTTCCAGCGCCAGCAGGAAGGCTTTGATATCCAGCCCGCCTGCAAAGCCCGTCAGCTTGCCGTTGGCACCGATCACGCGGTGGCACGGCGCAACAATAGAGAGTGGATTACGCCCGTTGGCCGCGCCGACCGCACGCACCGCCAGTGGATGGCCGATCTCTCTGGCAATCTGGCTGTAGCTGCGCGTTTCACCAAACGGAATCGCCACCAGCGCCTGCCAGACTTTTTCTGGAAGTCGGTGCCGACCATGTCGAGCGGCAATTCAAAACAGCGACGCGCGCCGGTAAAGTATTCGCCTAACTGACGCTCAGTTTCGATCAGAATGGGATGATCGTCATTGCGCGTCTGCGGCAAAAATCGGGTGCGCTTCGGATCGTCATTTTCCCACAAGATGCCCGCCAGGCCACTGTCGCTGGCAACCAGTTTCAGTTCACCTACCGGGGTAACTATCGGTTTGAAGTAGTACATGGTGATTCTCCCGTCACGGTTTCATCGCCTATTATCGCACTTTTCATCAGCCTGACTGGCTGTTTTCGGTCATGGTTCTAAACTGTTTTGCTGTCCGAAAACAGCCAGTCTGCCGGGATTCACCGTTGTAGGCTGCGCTTATTTACCGGAGAAATAACATGCTCGATCCCGACATTGCTTATCAGGCGCTGACCTCTCGTGATACCCGCTTTGACGGCGTTTTCTTTGTGGGCGTGACGTCAACCGGTATCTATTGCCGTCCGGTCTGTCCGGTCAAAGCCCCCATGCAGAAGAACTGTCTTTTCTTCAGCAGCGCCGAGGCGGCCGAAAAAGCGCGCTTTCGTCCCTGCCTGCGCTGTCGGCCAGAACTGGCCCCCGGCAATGCGCCCGTTGATCAGCCGCATCGCGTGGCAGAGCGGCTGATTCAGCGCATCGAGGAAGGCATGCTGGAGGAGCGCGAAGGTCTGGAAGCGATTGCAGCTGAATTCGGCCTTAGCCTGCGTCAGCTGCGCCGTATCGTGCAGCATGAACTCGGCGTCTCGCCGCTGGAGCTGAAGCAGACACGGCGTATGCTGCTGGCAAAACAGCTGCTGACAGAAACACAGCTGCCGGTTACAGAAGTCGCCTACGCCAGCGGTTTCAGCAGCCTGCGTCGCTTTAATGATGTGTTCCAGGCGCGCTACCGCATGACGCCGAGCGCGCTGCGTCGGGATGACACCGGCACTAAGCGTGCGCAGCCAGGCGACCGCGTGACGCTGCGGCTGGCCTATCGTCCTCCCTATGACTGGGGGGCGATGCTCTGGTTTTTGCAGACGCACCTGATGAAGGAGGTCGAAGCAGTGGAAGATGGCAGCTGGCGACGCACCGTGGCGCTGGGTCGCTGCCGGGGCTGGGTCAGCGTTTCCCATCTGCCGCAGAAGAACGCATTGCAGGTGACGCTCTCAACGTCCCTGACGCCGGTGCTGCCTCTGCTGCTGCGCCGTCTGCGTGACCTGTTCGATCTCGACGCGCAGCCGCAGCGTATCGCCGCCTGCCTGGCCCAGGATCCGCTGCTGGCACCCAGCCTGATCGCACATCCGGGTCTGCGCGTGCCTGGCGCGTTTGACGCTTTCGAGCTGGGCGTGCGTGCCATTATCGGTCAGCAGGTAACGGTCAAAGCGGCCACCACGGTCAGCAGCCGTTTTGCCGCCGCCTTCGGCGAACCTTGCGAGACGCCTTTTGCCGATCTCACCCGTTACACCGCGCTTCCTGAACGTATCGCCGGACTGACGGTGGACGATGTTGCACCGATGGGCATTGTCAGCGCCGCGCGTTCCCGCGCCATCATCGCTTTTGCCGGCGCCTGCGCCAGCGGCGACCTGCGCCTCAGCGCCGCTCAGCAGCCTGACGAGGTGATAAAAAAGCTGATCAGCCTGCCGGGCATTGGTCCCTGGACTGCGCACTATATCGCGATGCGCGCCCTGCGCTGGCCAGATGCCTTTCCCAAGGAAGATATCGCCATCCGTAATAACCTGGGCGGGATGTCATCGAAAGAAGCGGAAGCGCGTTCGCAATCCTGGCGTCCCTGGCGCAGCTATGCGGTGATGCATATCTGGGAGAGCCTGGCAGTGGCGAAGGTGAAGAAAAAGGCGTGAGGATGAGTACAGGGCAACTCTCCCCGCAAAGCATAAGCAACAGCAAAACGAGCAGTTAATACGCTCAGAAGAAGAAAGCGTCCTGCGCAATTATCGCCAGCAGCGCTTTTAGATGGCTGAGAAAGCTAAATCAGCTTTAATCCTCCAGCAACAATTAAGCCCGATGCGCAGGGAACACGGTAAGAGGAGGAAAGCGTCCCGCGCCAGGACGGCGCGGGCCGAGCAGGTCATGGATGACGGCTTTTGCGTCTTTCCGATCTGACCGTGTTCTCTGCGCAGGCTGGATCTCTCAGCGAACTCAGCCAGACTTTGCCCACTACCTCAAACGCCAGTAACTTTATACATTTAACGTGAGCCAGATACCGCAGAAACGAAAAAAGCGCCCAAAGGGCGCTTCTTTCTTAATTGGTGGGTCATGCAGGATTGCCTGGCGATTCAGTCGAACCTGCTGCAGGTTCTCACCCTGCACGGTGAATACCGTGCCCTGAAAACGAAAAAAGCGCCTTAAAGGCGCTTCTTTCTTAATTGGTGGGTCGTGCAGGATTCGAACCTGCGACCAATTGATTAAAAGTCAACTGCTCTACCAACTGAGCTAACGACCCGCTGAGGGCTTACAACCGTTCAGCGCGACAGGCGGCTGAGATAAGATGGTGGGTCGTGCAGGATTCGAACCTGCGACCAATTGATTAAAAGTCAACTGCTCTACCAACTGAGCTAACGACCCATCTTAGGTTGTGAAGCAATGCTGAAGTCTTCTTCTTAAAACAGCGCGTTAAAAGCGCGTCTGAAGGAGATGGTGGGTCGTGCAGGATTCGAACCTGCGACCAATTGATTAAAAGTCAACTGCTCTACCAACTGAGCTAACGACCCATCTTCAGGCTTGCCAGACACTTTGCAATGTGCCCCGGCAACGGCGGCATATATTACTGATTTAGCGGGGTAGCGCAACTCTTATTTCTGCTAAATGCTTCAGTTGCTTACCTTTCATACGGCAAGACCAGAAATCACACGATATCTGGTCTGAACCGGACAAATTACAGGCTTGCCAGACGTTTCTGCGCCTGTTTAGCAGAGTCGGTGTCTGGATAAAGTTTGATCACCTGCTGGAAGACCGCTTTGGCTTTCGCCGTGTCTTTTTTCTCCTGCATGATGACACCCACTTTCAGCAACGCTTCTGCAGCTTTCGGCGACTTCGGATAATTCTTCACCACCGTGGCGTAATAATACGCCGCGTCGTCCTTTTTGCCTTTGTTGTAGTTCAGCTGACCCAGCCAGTAATTCGCATTCGGCTGATAGGTCGAATCCGGGTAACGTTTTACCCACGCCTGAAGCGCGCTGATCGCCTGGTCATACTGTTTCTTCTCCAGAATCAGCGCCACAGCCGCATTGTAATCGCTGTTAGCATCGCCGGTCTGCGCGGGTGCGCTCTCCGTGGATGCTGCTGCGCCTGCGGTGGCTGCTGCGCCGGTATCTGCTGCGGCATCGCTGCCTGCTGCCTGTTGCCCGCCGCTGCTGGCGCTGCTCAGGCTGTCAATCTGCTGGTAAAGCTGCTTCTGCCGCTCAACCACCTGATTCAACTGATACGAGTTTTGCTGGATTTGCCCACGCAGCGCGTCGATATCACGCTGGTTATCGCTCATCTGCTGCTGCAGTTGCTGCATCAGTTGTGCCTGGGCATTAGAGATTCGTTCAAGAGTGGTGACACGGTCTTCGACCGAGCCGGAGCCAACGCTACTGATTGACGCTTGGGCATTAGCGGCCCAGGGGGCCGCTACGCCAATCAGTAACGACAGACTCAACAGATGACGTCTGAAGTTACTAACCATGTGATTCTCTTAGTAGACCAGTACGGCACGACGGTTTTTAGAATACGCTGCTTCGTCATGACCCAGAACGGCTGGCTTCTCTTTACCGTAAGAAACGATAGACATCTGATCAGCCGACACGCCTTTACCCTGCAGGTACATTTTAACGGCATTAGCACGACGTTCGCCCAGGGCGATGTTGTATTCCGGCGTACCGCGCTCATCCGCGTGACCTTCGATGGTCACTTTGTATGATGGGTTGCTGCGCAGGAAAGTCGCGTGCTGATCCAGCATCTGTGCGTAATCAGACTGAACGTCATACTTGTCCAGGCCGAAGTACACGATGTTGTTCTGCTGCAGCTGCTGCATCTGCAGACGCGCCTGCTCGTCAGAAGACATGTTGCCGCCGTTACCGTTCATGCCAGAGTTTGCACCGTAAGCGCCATCAGCGCCCATGCCAGTCTGGTCATTGTTGTTGTTTTTGTGTGAGCTACAAGCCGCTACTGCCAGAACCGGCAGAGCCAGCATCAAACCCTTCAGCACTTTGTTCAGTTGCATTTCAAAAATCCCATTATTGTTTATTGTTTGCGATGTCTGAACGGTCAGACATTACAGATACGGCGACCAGGCAGGAAATTTGACCTGTCCATCAGTTGCCGGAAGACGCGCTTTGAAACGACCGTCGGTTGAAACCAACTGCAGCACGGAACCCATCCCCTGAGTAGAGCTATAGATTACCATTGTGCCGTTTGGTGCCAGGCTCGGCGTTTCATCCAGGAACGTGTCCGTTAACGTTTGAACGGCTCCCGTTTCCAGATCCTGTTTGGCGACGTGCTGTGAACCACCGCTGGTGCTAATCATCACCATGGATTTGCCATCGGTTGCGACATCCGAATCCTGGTTCTGACCACCTTCCCAGGTAATACGTTGTGGCGCGCCGCCATTAATTCCTACTTTATAAATCTGAGGTGCACCCGCCTGATCCGAGGTGTAAGCCAGAGTCTGGCTGTCCGGGAACCAGGTCGGTTCAGTACTATTATAACGACCATCCGTCACCTGACGCGTCTGACCTGAGGCCAGATCCATCACATAAATGTTCAGGCTGCCCGTTTTAGAGAGCGCGAAAGCGAGTTTAGAGCCATCTGGCGAAAACGCTGGTGCACCGTTGTGGCGTGGATAAGAGGCAACCTGACGGATAGCACCGTTAGACAGCGTCTGAATCACCAGCGCAGATTTACCGCTTTCAAAGGTTACGTAGGCCACTTTGCTGCCATCCGGAGACCAGGCTGGCGACATCAGTGGCTGTGGTGAACGGTGTACCACGAACTGATTGTAACCATCGTAGTCAGCGACGCGCAGCTCATACGGGAACTGACCGCCATTGGTCTGCACGACATAGGCGATGCGGGTACGGAAAGCGCCTTTAATGCCGGTCAGCTTCTGGAACGTTTCATCACTGGCCGTGTGGGCGGCATAACGCAGCCACTGTTTAGTCACTTTATACGAGTTCTGTGCCAGTACGGTACCTGGCGCAGCGCCGGTATCCACCAGCTGATAAGAAACCTGATAGCTGCCATCCGGGTTAGAGGCAACCTGTCCGACGACAACGGCATCAATGCCGAGCGCGCTCCAGGCGGCAGGCTGAACTTCCTGCGCACTGGCAGGCTGCTGTGGCAGACGCGAGCGATCCAGTGGATTAAATTTGCCACTGTTGCGCAGGTCAGCCGCTACGATGCCGCCGACATCTTCTGGCGCGGCACCTGCACCCGCCCATTTAAACGGCACCACGCCAATCGGGCGCGCGGTGTTGACACCCTGGGTGATCTCAATTCGAACTTCTGCATGCAGCATGGCTGCCCACAGCAGGATAAAAAAGCCTAACGTAACGCGAAGAGCTTGCTTCATTTTATCTCCCTTATCTGAACCTCAGTCCACGATAATTGGCACTGTTCCTGGAAACCACGAGTACAACTTAAGTACGGCAAGCTAAACATAGAACAACTTGCCGCCCGTTACTGCATTATTGCGGTTTAAAACGCATTGGGGCGTTTTTAAACACTTCGTAGACCGCCTGCGAAGGCGGCTTCGGAATACGTGCCTGTTTAGCGGCAGCAATCGCAGCCTGACAGAGCGCGGGATCGCCACCCTCTGACTTAACATCAATTAACAAGCCATCCGGCGCAAGTTTAATCCGCAAATCACAGGTTTTTCCGCGATACAGATCGGCATCGTAGAATCTGCTCTGAATCGCACTGACGACCTGTCCCATATAGGAGTTGATTTCCGCGCCTGTTGCGCCCGCTTTCTTCTGGTTTCCCTGCCCTGCTGCTGCGCCAGAGGTGCCGCTTTTCGGTGCATTTTTGCCGGAAGCGAGTCCACCCAGTAAATCATCGACATCGCTGTCGTTGGCGGCATCAGCGGCGGCTTTCGCTTTCGCATCTGCTTTGGCCTTAGCAGCAGCATCCGCTTTTGCTTTGGCTGCCGCATCGGCTTTGGCTTTTGCCGCGGCATCCGCTTTTGCTTTAGCAGCGGCTTCTGCTTTCTCTTTCGCCGCTTCTGCAGCTTTCTCTTTCGCTGCCTCGGCTGCTTTTTCTTTGGCTTCAGCCGCTTTCGCTTTTGCCTCCGCCGCCGCTTTCGCTTTGGCTTCTGCCGCCGCTTTCGCATCTGCTTCAGACTTTGCCTTCGCTTCCGCTACAGCTTTCTCTTTTGCCGCAGCGGCCGCGGCGGCTTTCGCCTGCTGATCAGCCTGCTTTTTTGCGTCTGCTGCGGCCTGCTTCGCCTGCTCAGCCGCGGCTTTTGCCTGTGCATCCGCCTGGGCTTTTGCATCTGCTTTGGCTTTGGCTGCGGCCGCTTCCGCCGTTTTCTGTTGCTCCTGAGCTTGTTTCGCGGCCTCTTCGGCGGCTTTCTGCTGCTCAGCCTGCTGTTTGGCCTCTTCTTTCGCCGTTTCCTGCGCGGCCAGACGCTCTTTTTCCAGCGCTTTCAGACGCTGCTGTTCAGCGGCCTGTTTCTGTTGCAGCTCTTCAGCCTGCTGCTGCGCCTGCTTTTTACGCTGCTGCTCAGCCCGCTGACTGTCACTCTGCTGATTCTGCTGACGATTGTACTGGCTGACGACGGCACCGGGATCGACCATCACTGCATCAATATCACTGCCACCGCCACCCGCACTGCTGGGGTCAACATGCTCATTAAACGAGCTCCATACCAGCAGCGCGATCAGCACGATATGCAGAATCACCGAAATGATTATCGCGCGCTTTAACTTCTCGTTTTGCTCGGTTGCCTTCGACACACTCGGTTCCCAAAAAACGGTTCGATTTTAAATCGGCTGCGTCATCAAACCGACAGATTTAACACCCGCCTGATGCAGCAGGTTGAGCGCTTTAATAATTTCATCGTAAGGCACCTCTTTCGCGCCCCCGATCAAAAAGACCGTCTTAGGATTCGCTTCCAGTCGACGCTGCGCTTCGCTGATCACCTGCTCAGGCGGGAGTTGGTCCATACGGTCGTGATCCACGACCAGGCTGTACTGCCCTACGCCCGCCACTTCGACAATTACCGGCGGATTATCATCGCTGGAAACCGTTTTAGAGTCGGTCGCATCAGGCAGATCCACTTCCACGCTCTGGGTAATAATGGGTGCCGTCGCCATGAAGATCAGCAACAGCACCAGCAGGACGTCCAGTAGCGGAACGATGTTGATTTCCGACTTCAGGTCGCGGCTTTTGCGACCACGTACTCTGGCCATCATTAACCTCTATTTACTTAGCGCTATCGCTGGAGAAAGCCTGGCGATGCAGGATGGCAGTGAACTCTTCCATAAAGTTGTCGTAGCCCTGCTCCAGTTTGTTCACGCGCTGGTTCAGACGGTTGTAGGCCATGACCGCCGGAATCGCGGCAAACAGACCGATAGCGGTCGCAATCAGTGCTTCAGCAATACCCGGTGCCACCATCTGCAGTGTCGCCTGCTTCACCGCGCCCAGCGCGATAAAGGCGTGCATAATTCCCCAGACGGTACCAAACAGACCGATGTAAGGACTGATTGAGCCGACCGTTCCCAGGAATGGAATATGGTTTTCCAGTGCTTCCAGCTCGCGGTTCATTGAGATACGCATAGCACGACTCGCCCCGTCAATGACCGCTTCCGGCGCATGATTATTGGCGCGATGCAGGCGGGCAAACTCTTTGAAGCCGGAATAGAAAATCTGCTCCGAGCCGCCCAGTTCTTCCCGGCGCTCCTGGCTCTCCTGATACAGGCGCGAGAGTTCGATGCCAGACCAGAATTTGTCTTCAAACGCCTCCGCTTCTCTTCCCGCCGCATTCAGAATACGTGTGCGCTGAATAATGATGGCCCAGGAGGCAATAGAAAAGCCGATCAAAATCAACATGATAAGTTTGACCAGAAGGCTCGCCTTCAGGAACAAATCAAGAATGTTCATGTCAGTCACTGCTTGAACTCCGCGACAATAGACTTGGGAAGCGCAATCGGCTTCATCAGATGTGGGTTAATGCAGGCAATCAGGACTTCTGCCTCATTGAGCACTTTGCCTTCAGTATTCACGATACGCTGCGTGAACGTCATGGTCGCCCGGGTCATTGATGTGACCTCACTCTGGATCTCCAGAAGGTCATCAAGACGCGCCGCCGCAAGATAGTCCACCGATATGCGCCGTACCACAAAAGCGATCTGCTGTTCTAACAGCGTCTGCTGATTGAAATGGTGCTGTCGCAACATTTCGGTACGTGCTCGTTCATAAAAAGCGATATAGCTGGCGTGATAAACCACACCACCGGCATCAGTATCTTCGTAGTAGACCCGAACCGGCCAGCGAAACAGCGTTGTACTCACTCTACATCCCGGCCTCGTTTTAAACGTTGCTACTATACGCAAGAGAATTGGGGTTGGGAATGGGTCGCCAGAGCCAGGCGAAAATAATTATCGCTCCGTAACAAACGGAACGATTTCAGAGAGATTTATTGACCCGGCGCTGACAAATATTCACTGACAGCGCGGGTAAGGCGGGGGATTAAAGGTAATAACGGTAAAGCGCAATAAATAACACCAGCAGAGCCGGTAACGGCGTAAACAGCGCCTGCCATCGGGTTTTCCGTGGCCGGAAACCCACACCGTGGATCACTCCGCAGCAGACCGCCCAGATCAGCACCAGCCCCTGCAGAGCAGGAAGCTGACCCGCCTGATTGGCAAAACGGGTCGGATCCCACATCACGCCGCCCGCCGTCAGCAGCGCCAGCAGCATTGAAAGGGCCCGTAACGAGCCCTTATCCATCAGATCATAGAGCATCCGAACTGGCGTGCGCATCAGTGCGTCTCATCCTGCGCTTCAACGTGTTCAATCGCCAGCGCGGTCACGATACCAAAGGCACAGGCCAGCAACGTGCCGAGAATCCAGGCAAAATACCACATGCGACATCTCCTTTATTAATAGAGTGAGTGACTGTTGCTTTCAATCTGCTCTTTGGTAATACGGCCAAACATCTTCCAGTAGCACCAGGTGGTGTAAATCAGAATGATTGGGACAAAGATAGCGGCGGCCACGGTCATGGTTTGCAGCGTCAGCAGACTGGACGTGGCGTCCCACATTGTCAGGCTGGTCCCCGGCACGGTGCTGGATGGCATGATGAACGGAAACATCGCAATACCCGCGGTCATGATGACGCAGGCCAGCGTCAGTGAGGAGAACAGGAACGCCCATGCGCCCTTCTCAACCCGCGAGCAGAGTACGGTTAGCAGCGGCAGCACCGAACCAAGCAGCGGGAACAGCCACAGTACAGGATGGTTCTGGAAGTTGATCATCCAGGCACCCGCTTCCCGCACGACAGTTTTTCCCAGTGGGTTCGAGGCGGCGAAGTGATCCATTGTGCTGGTCACCACATAGCCATCGATACCATATTTCACCCAGACACCCGCCAGGATGAAGCAAACCATCATCACCAGCGCGGCAAGTTGTGCAGCGGTACGCGAACGCAGATGCAGTTCGCCAGTAGTGCGCATCTGCAGGTAGGTTGCGCCCTGGGCCAGAATCATCGCCACACTGACCACACCCGCCAGCAGGCCAAACGGATTCAGCAGTTGGAAGAAGTTGCCGGTGTAGAACAGACGCAGATACTCATCGGCATGGAACGGCACACCCTGTAACAGGTTGCCAAAGGCCACGCCAATCACCAGCGGCGGCACGAAGCTGCCAATGAAAATGCCCCAGTCCCAGGCACCACGCCAGCGGTTATCTTCAATCTTCGAGCGGTAATCGAAACCGACCGGACGGAAGAACAGCGACGCGAGCACCAGAATCATCGCCACGTAAAAGCCGGAGAAGGCCGCCGCGTAAACCATCGGCCAGGCAGCAAATAGCGCGCCACCCGCGGTGATCAGCCAGACCTGGTTACCGTCCCAGTGCGGGGCGATACTGTTAATCATGATGCGACGTTCAGTATCGGTGCGGCCCAGAATGCGCGTCAGCATCCCGACGCCCATATCAAAACCATCTGCGACAGCAAAGCCAATCAGCAGCACGCCGATCAGTAGCCACCAGACAAAGCGCAGAACTTCATAATCAAACATGGTCGCTCTCCTTATCCCTGAACCGGCTGAGTGGTTGCCGTAATCTGCTCATGATGATAACGCCCGGTTTTCAGGCTGCTCGGCCCAAGGCGGGCGAATTTGAACATCAGGTACATCTCTGCCACCAGGAACAGCGTGTAGAGTCCGCAGATCAGGATCATCGAGAACAGCAGATCGCCAACAGTCAGCGAGGAGTTGGCCACCGCGGTTGGCAGGATTTCACCAATAGCCCAGGGCTGACGACCATACTCGGCTACGAACCAGCCTGACTCGACGGCAATCCAGGGTAAGGGAATACCAAACAGTGCCGCTTTAAGTAACCAGCGATTTTTGCCCACGCGATTGCGTATTACGCTCCAGAAGGAGAGTGTGATAATGCCCAGCAGCAGTACGCCACACAGCACCATAATACGGAACGCGAAATAGAGCGGCGCTACGCGCGGGATAGAGTCCTGCGTTGCCTGTTTAATCTGCGCTTCGGTCGCATCCGCCACGTTGTCGGTATAGCGCTTCAGCAGCAGACCATAACCGAGATCCTGCTTGTGGCTGTTGAACGCGTCACGCACTGCGGGATCCTGACTGCCGCTGCGCAGCTCATTCAGCAGGGTGTAGGCTTTCATGCCATTACGGATACGCACTTCATGCTGAGCCATCAGATCTTTCAGGCCGGTGACCGGCTTATCGATGGATCGGGTCGCGATCAGGCCCAGCAGCCACGGGATCTGCACGGCATATCGGTTCTCCTGCGTTGCCTGATCGGGCAGGCCAAACAGCGTAAATGAGGCGGGTGCTGGCTGGGTTTCCCACTCTGCTTCAATAGCGGCCAGCTTGGTTTTCTGCACGTCGCCCATTTCGTAGCCTGACTCATCGCCCAGCAGAATCACGGAGAGCACTGCCGCCATACCAAAGCTGGCCGCGATAGCGAACGAGCGTTTAGCAAAAGCAAGGTCACGCCCTTTCAGCATGTACCACGCGCTGATACCCAGAATGAACATCGCGCCGGTGGTGTAACCGGCCGCAACGGTGTGAACAAATTTCACCTGCGCCACCGGGTTCAGTACCAGCTCTGAGAAGCTGACCATTTCCATGCGCATGGTTTCGAAGTTGAATTCAGAGGCGATGGGGTTCTGCATCCAGCCGTTAGCGACCAGAATCCACAGCGCAGACATGTTCGAACCCAGCGCCACCAGCCAGGTCACCGCCATGTGCTGCACTTTACCCAGCCGATCCCAGCCAAAAAAGAACAGGCCGACAAAGGTCGATTCAAGGAAGAACGCCATCAGACCTTCAATGGCGAGCGGCGCGCCGAAGATATCGCCGACGTAGTGAGAGTAATATGACCAGTTTGTCCCGAACTGAAATTCCATGGTCAGGCCGGTGGCGACACCCAGCGCAAAGTTAATACCAAATAACTTGCCCCAGAACTTCGTCATATCTTTATAAATTTGTTTACCGCTCAGGACATAAACCGTTTCCATGATCGCCAGCAAAAACGCCATACCCAGCGTTAAAGGGACGAACAGAAAATGGTACATCGCCGTTAAGGCAAACTGTAACCGCGATAGCTCGACGATATCTAACATAAGGACTCCTTGCTCCTCGCTTTGTCTCCGTCACGCGCGCGATCAGAATCGAACGTAATCAGAGTCAGGAACGACTGTTTATTGATTCCAGTTTTTTTATTACCCGCAGAACAGATCTGTGAGCTGCCCGAACAGGCGAGTCGCGAATGAAGCAGCTCTGAAAATTTTCAATCCGCGCTTTCATTAACGCGTGCTTTAACAGGAGGAAAGCGGGTGTCATCCCAGGTTGAGCAGACGTTTGAAAATTTGTGTAAAAGGCTGGATTGATGCAGCGCAATTTACGCTCTTAGCGTTGCGCTTTGCCAGCGATATAGTTGGATATAAATCGTGATTAATTGATCTGGATTAACGCAATAAGTTTCCAGATAAAGTCAGGTGGGTTTCTTGTTAAGAGGATGTCATTAATGAAATAAGGTGCGGAAAAATAGTTTACCTTTGCTACTTTTTATTAACGAAACTAATACCAGAATGGTTATCTGACTTTGCCCTCTTCTCTTTAATTGTCTGAGTTATGTCTGTGCGTTACCGACATAAAAAAAGCCACCCGAAGGTGGCTTAGTCTCAGATGACGCCGACTTATTTGGCCGGTAATACGGCTTTAACCGCGTCACCGATGTCAGCCAGGCTGCGTACGGTCTTCACACCTGCCGCTTCCAGCGCAGCAAATTTCTCATCTGCTGTACCTTTACCACCGGCAATAATGGCACCCGCATGGCCCATGCGCTTGCCTTTCGGCGCAGTTACGCCAGCAATGTAGCCCACAACCGGCTTGGTCACGTGCTCTTTGATGAAGGCTGCGGCTTCTTCTTCTGCGCTACCACCGATTTCACCGATCATCACGATCGCTTCAGTCTGTGGATCATCCTGGAACATTTTCAGGATATCGATGAAGTTAGAGCCTGGAATCGGGTCACCACCGATGCCGACGCAGGTTGACTGACCATAGCCGATGTCAGTGGTCTGCTTAACCGCTTCATAGGTCAGGGTGCCTGAACGGGAAACGATACCGACGCGGCCGGGCTGGTGAATATGGCCCGGCATGATGCCGATCTTGCATTCGCCTGGTGTGATCACGCCCGGGCAGTTTGGACCGATCATCCGCACGCCCGCTTCATCCAGCTTCACTTTCACGGTCAGCATATCCAGCGTCGGGATACCTTCAGTGATGGTGATGATCAGTTTGATACCTGCTTCAATCGCTTCCAGGATGCCATCTTTACAGAAAGGTGCCGGAACGTAGATCACGGTGGCGGTTGCGCCAGTCGCTTCTACCGCTTCGCGTACGGTGTTGAACACCGGCAGGCCGAGATGCGTCGTGCCGCCTTTGCCTGGCGTCACACCGCCAACCAGCTGAGTGCCGTAAGCCAGCGCCTGCTCAGAATGAAAAGTCCCCTGGCCACCGGTGAAACCCTGGCAAATGACTTTCGTATTTTTGTCGATCAGAATGGACATTATTTACCCTCCGCGGCAGCAACAACACGCTGTGCGGCGTCTGTCAGGCTGGTTGCTGCAATGATGTTCAGACCGCTGTCCGCCAGTTTCTGGGCGCCCAGCTCGGCGTTGTTACCTTCCAGACGTACCACTACTGGCACGTTGACACCCACTTCAGCTACTGCGCCGATGATGCCGTCGGCAATCAGGTCACAGCGTACGATACCGCCGAAGATGTTAACGAAGACGGCTTTAACCGCATCGTCAGACAGGATGATTTTGAAGGCTTCTGTCACGCGCTCTTTCGTTGCGCCGCCGCCGACATCAAGGAAGTTGGCTGGCTGACCGCCATGGTGCTTAACGATGTCCATGGTGCCCATCGCCAGACCTGCGCCGTTAACCATACAGCCGATGTTGCCTTCCAGCGCAACATAATTCAGTTCCCACTGTGTTGCGTGCGCTTCACGGGGATCTTCCTGGCTTGGATCGCGCATTTCGCGCAGCTCTGGCTGGCGGAACAGGGCATTGCCATCGGCACCCAGTTTGCCGTCGAGGCAGATCAGATCGCCCTGTTTGGTGATAACCAGCGGGTTGATCTCAACCATCGCCAGATCGCGCTCCAGGAACAGCGTTGCCAGACCCATAAAGATCTTGGTGAACTGGCCAACCAGCTTACCGGTCAGGCCCAGTTTGAACGCCAGCTCGCGGCCCTGATAAGGCTGCGGACCAGTCAGTGGATCCAGTGCCATTTTATGGATCAGGTGCGGGGTCTCTTCCGCCACTTTTTCGATTTCCACGCCGCCTTCGGTTGAGGCCATGAAAATCACGCGACGCGTTGCGCGATCGACCACTGCGCCCAGGTAGAGCTCCTGATCGATGTCGGTTGCCGCTTCAACCAGAATCTGGTTTACCGGCTGGCCATTTGCGTCTGTCTGATAGGTCACCAGACGTTTGCCCAGCCAGTTTTCAGCAAAAGCACGGATATCTTCTTTGCTGTTAACCACTTTCACACCGCCCGCTTTACCGCGGCCACCGGCATGAACCTGACATTTAACTACCCACGGGCCTGCGCCAATTTTAGAGGCTGCTTCTTCCGCTTCACGTGGTGTAGTACAGGCGTAACCCGTTGGTGCCGGCATGCCATACCGTGCAAACAGTTGTTTCGCCTGGTATTCGTGTAAGTTCATGATGTTCTATCCATTCAGGTCTGAAAAGAGTAATGAGGTTGGGCGCACGCGAAGGTGCGCCCGGTGAAAATCAGACATCCAGCAGCAGACGTGCTGGATCTTCCAGCATCTCTTTCACTGCAACCAGATAACCCACAGATTCACGGCCATCGATCAGGCGGTGGTCGTAGGAGAGCGCCAGATACATCATTGGCAGCACCACAACCTGACCATTGACTGCCATCGGGCGATCTTTGATAGCGTGCATGCCCAGGATGGCGCTCTGCGGTGGGTTAATGATCGGGGTGGACATCAGGGAACCAAAGACGCCGCCATTGGTAATGGTGAAGTTACCGCCGGTCAGATCCTCAACTGTCAGCTTGCCGTCACGGCCTTTCACTGCCAGCTCTTTGATTTTCTTCTCGATGTCCGCCATGCTCAGCGCATCGACGTCACGCAGCACTGGCGTCACCAGACCGCGCGGCGTGGAGACCGCAATGCTGACGTCGAAGTAGTTGTGGTAAACCACATCTTCGCCATCGATAGAGGCGTTCACTTCCGGATAGCGTTTCAGCGCTTCAACGACCGCTTTCAGGTAGAAGGACATGAAGCCCAGACGCACACCGTGACGCTTCTCAAAAGCCTCACCATACTGCTTGCGCAGATCCATGATGGGCTTCATGTTGATTTCGTTGAAGGTGGTCAGCATCGCGGTGCTGTTTTTCGCTTCCAGCAGACGCTCAGCAACACGCTTACGCAGACGGGTCATCGGCACGCGTTTTTCGCTGCGATTCGCGATCGGCTGCGGCGCGGCAGCGGCTTCAGCGGCCGGTGCGGCAGCTTTGGTATCCTGCGGCTTGCTGGCAAGATGTTTTTCAACATCTTCACGGGTCAGACGTCCGCCCACACCGCTGCCTTTGATCTGCGAGGCATCCAGGTTGTGCTCAGCAATCAGACGGCGGATAGCCGGGCTGAGCGCATCGTTGCTCTCTTCTTCCAGCGACGCGGTCTGACGCTGAGCCGGAGTCGACTCTTTGCTTTCAGACTTCGCGCTGGTCTCTTTACCGGCGCTGTTGCCCTCTTTCAGGCGGCCCAGGATCTGGCGTGAAGTGACGGTGGCGCCCTCTTCTTCCAGTACGGCTTCCAGGATACCGTCAGCCGCCGCAGGCACTTCCAGCACCACTTTGTCGGTTTCGATTTCAACCAGCACTTCATCGCGAGTGACGGCATCGCCTGGTTTTTTGTGCCAGGTTGCCACTGAGGCATCGGCAACCGATTCAGGCAGGTCGGGAACGAGAATATCTACGCTACTCATTATCTTTCCTTTTAATTAATTAACGTTCAGCGCGTCATTAACCAGGTCTTGCTGCTGTTGTTGGTGTACGGACATGTAACCCACGGCCGGTGAGGCGGATGCCGGGCGGCCTGCATAACGTAAGGTCGCGCCGAACGGCACAACTTCACGGAAGTGATGCTGGCTGCAATACCAGGCGCCCTGATTCAGCGGCTCTTCCTGACACCAGACAAAATCCTGCACGTGAGAATACGCTTTTAATGCTTCCTGTACCGCCTGATGCGGGAAAGGATAGAGCTGCTCGATGCGCACGATGGCCACATCGGTCTGCTCGTTTTTACGACGCTGCTCCAGCAGGTCGTAATAGACTTTACCGGAACAGAGCACGACGCGTTTCACGCCCTGCGGATCGAGATTGTCAATTTCACCAATCGCCGGCTGGAAACTGCCGTTTGCCAGTTCATCCAGCGTCGAGATCGCCAGCGGATGACGCAGCAGTGATTTCGGTGACATCACAATCAGCGGACGACGCATACCGCGCAGCGCCTGACGACGCAGCATGTGGTAAACCTGCGCCGGGGTTGAAGGCACGCAGACCTGCATGTTCTGCTCAGCGCAGAGTTGCAGATAACGCTCCAGACGCGCAGAGGAGTGCTCCGGCCCCTGACCTTCATAGCCGTGCGGCAGCAGCATCACCAGACCACACATGCGGCCCCATTTCTGCTCACCGGAGCTGATGAACTGATCGATAACCACCTGTGCGCCGTTGGCGAAGTCACCAAACTGCGCTTCCCAGATGGTCAGGATGCGCGGTTCAGCCGTCGCGTAGCCATATTCAAAGGCCAGCACCGCCTCTTCGGACAGCACGGAGTCCCAGACCTTGAACTGGCCCTGACCACTGTGCACATGGTGCAGCGGGGTGTAGGTGGAGCCGTTCGCCTGGTTATGAATGACAGCGTGACGGTGGAAGAAGGTGCCGCGACCAGTATCTTCACCTGAGAGACGCACCGGAATGCCTTCATCGACCAGTGTGGCGTAGGCCAGGTTCTCTGCCCCGCCCCAGTCGAAGGCTTTTTCACCTTCGGCCATCAGGCGACGATCGTTGTAGATCTTGGCAACACGCGACTGTACCTCGACTTCTTCAGGCACCTGGCTGATACGCAGCGCCAGTTCCTTCAGACGTTTCATGTCGACCTGAGCCGGGTAAGGCTCATCCCACTCATGGTTCAGGTAAGGTGACCACGTAAAGGAGTGCAGACTCATCGGACGCCATTCCGGCACCACGCATTCGCCCGCATCCAGCGCATCACGGTAAAGATTGACCATTTCGGTCGCATCTTCCTGCGTGGCAACGGCTTCACCTTCCAGACGGTCGGCGTAGATTTTACGCGGCGTCGGGTGTTTTTTGATTTTCTGGTACATCAGCGGCTGGGTCGCGCTTGGCTCATCCGCCTCGTTGTGACCATGACGGCGATAGCAGACCAGATCGATAAACACATCGCGTTTGAAGGTGTTGCGATAGTCGAGCGCCAGACGGGTTACAAAGGCGACCGCTTCCGGGTCATCAGCGTTGACGTGGAAAATCGGTGCCAGCACCATTTTGCCGATGTCGGTGCAGTAAGGGGTTGAACGCGCATCTTTCGGGTTGGAGGTGGTGAAACCAACCTGGTTATTGATGACGATGCGAACCGTACCGCCCACTTCATAACCGCGTGCCTGTGACATATTCAGGGTTTCCTGAACCACGCCCTGGCCAATCACCGCCGCGTCACCATGGATGGTGATCGGTAAGACTTTATTGCTGGCAGGCTCGTCCAGACGATCCAGACGGGCACGCACTGAACCCATGACGACCGGGCTGACGATCTCCAGGTGTGACGGGTTAAACGCCAGCGCCAGGTGAACCAGGCCACCTTCGGTTTCCACGTCAGAAGAGAAGCCCATGTGGTACTTCACGTCACCGGTACCCAGATGCTCTTTATGCTTACCGGCGAACTCGTCGAACAGATCCTGCGGCTTTTTACCCAGCACGTTGATCAGTACGTTGAGACGACCACGGTGCGCCATACCCAGCACGACTTCACGGGTACCGCTCTTGCCGGCGTGACGGATCATTTCGCGCAGCATGGGCACCAGCGCATCGCCGCCTTCCAGCGAGAAGCGTTTGGCACCCGGGAATTTCGCCCCGAGATATTTTTCCAGCCCTTCTGCCGCGGTCAGCTCTTTCAGGAAACCTTTCTTCTCTTCGTTGCTGAACGCTGCACGGCCCGCTACAGACTCAAGACGCTGCTGGATCCAGCGCTTCTCATCGGTGTTGTTGATGTGCATATATTCTGCACCGATTGAGCCACAGTACGTCTGCGTCAGCGCGTCGAAGAGGTCGGCCAGCTTCATGGTCTCTTTACCGATGGCAAAAGAGCCTACGTTAAAGCTTTCCTGAAAATCAGCCTCGGTCAGGTCATGAAAAGCGGGATCAAGATCGGCGACCCGATCCTGTTTCCACAGGCCAAGCGGATCGAGATTGGCGTGCTGATGACCGCGAAAACGAAACGCGTTGATCAGCTGCAGCACTTTCACTTGCTTGGAGTTGGTTTCCGGATCGGAGACAGATGAGGTGTAACGAGATGCGTCTTTCGCCAGGCGACGGAAGTATTCACGTGTGGTGGAGTGAAACTGCTCAGGTTTCATTCCGGTGCCCGGTAACTGTTGGAACATCGAGCGCCACACTGCATCGACAGAGTCAGGATCGGTCAGGAAATCCTCATAGAGCTGCTCTATGTAAGACTGATTCGCGCCGGCCAGCCAGGAAGAGTCCAGCCAGGGCTTCATCGCGCTGTTCTGCATTGTGATCCCTTAAGCATTGCTATGCTTTTTTGAGGTTTCATTTGTTGCCGCTTTCGCGGTTTGCCGTAGTGAGTTCAGCGATACGAGCACTTTGCGCAGCGCGCGTGGCCCGTAAGGGAACCTTTGTAAACGTGGTCATCACCGCGCTTACAGAGGCTTCCGTTAAAACACCGGGAACCTGAGGTTCCCGGCAGAAACTGCTTATGCGCCGCGCTGTAGCAGCATCGACTTGATATGGCCGATGGCGCGCGTCGGGTTCAGCCCTTTCGGACAGACGCTCACACAGTTCATGATGCTATGGCAGCGGAATACGCTGAAAGCGTCATTCAGATTGTCGAGACGCGCATCCGTTTCGGTGTCGCGGCTGTCAATCAGGAAACGGTATGCCGCCAGCAGGCCGGCAGGACCGATGAACTTCTCAGGATTCCACCAGAATGATGGGCATGAGGTTGAGCAGCAGGCACAGAGAATACATTCGTACAGGCCATCCAGGTGCTCGCGCTCATCCGGTGACTGCAGATGCTCACGTGCTGGCGGATTTTCCCCATTATTCAACAGGAAAGGCTTAATTTTCTCATACTGCGCATAAAACTGGCTCATGTCTACGACCAGGTCACGCACAACGGGTAAACCTGGCAATGGACGGATAACGATTTTCTGTTTGCCGTTGCCCAGTGCCGAGACCGGCGTAATGCAGGCCAGTCCGTTTTTACCATTCATATTGAGGCCATCAGAGCCACAGACGCCTTCACGACACGAGCGACGAAACGCCAGCGTCGGATCTTTCTCTTTCAGGCGAATCAGCGCATCCAGCAGCATCATGTCGCGACCATCTTCCGACTCCAGGGTGTAATCCTGCATGCGCGGCTTGTCATCGACGTCCGGATTGTAGCGATAAATTGAAAACTCGAGTCTCATGATCGTCTCCGAAATTAGTAGGTACGCACTTTCGGCGGGAACGCCGCGCGCAGTTTCGGCTGCATGTTCACCTCACGGCGCGTCATGCTTTCGGTTTCCGGGACATAGAGACTGTGGCACAGCCAGTTTTCATCATCACGATCCGGGAAGTCGAAGCGACTGTGTGCACCGCGGCTCTCGGTGCGATAGTTAGCCGCTACCGCCGTGGCAAAAGCCGTCTCCATCAGGTTATCCAGCTCCAGACACTCAATGCGCTGGGTGTTGAAATCCGGTGAGCGGTCATCCAGACGCGCTGATTTCAGACGCTGGCGAATGTCTTTCAGCTCTTCCAGACCCTGCGCCATGGCGTCGCCTTCGCGGAATACAGAGAAATTGTTCTGCATGCAGCGTTGCAGCGCTTTACGAATCTCAACCGGATCTTCACCAGTGGTGTTGTTTTCCCAGCGGTTGAAGCGCGCCATCGCAACGGCGATTTCATCTTCCGTGGCGTCACGCAGTTCGCCCTGCTCCTGAATACTCTCCAGCAGATGCAGACCCGCTGCGCGGCCAAAGACCACCAAATCGAGCAGTGAGTTACCGCCCAGACGGTTGGCACCGTGTACCGATACGCAGGCAATTTCGCCGACAGCGAACAGACCAGGAATCACCACATCTTCACCCTGCTCATTCACACGCAGTGCCTGGCCGGTCACTTTGGTCGGAATACCGCCCATCATGTAGTGGCAGGTCGGAATAACCGGGATAGGTTCTTTGATTGGATCAGCATGAGCAAAGGTGCGTGACAGCTCGAGGATGCCAGGCAGACGTGACTCAAGCACCTCTTTACCCAGGTGATCGAGTTTCAGTTTGATGTGCGGGCCCCATGGACCGTCACAGCCGCGACCTTCACGGATTTCAATCATCATTGAGCGCGCAACGACGTCGCGGCCCGCCAGATCTTTAGCGTTTGGCGCATAACGCTCCATGAAGCGTTCGCCATGTTTGTTCAGCAGATAGCCGCCTTCACCACGGCAGCCCTCGGTGACCAGCACGCCCGCACCGGCAATACCGGTTGGGTGGAACTGCCACATCTCCATATCCTGCACCGGCACGCCCGCACGCAGTGCCATACCCACGCCGTCGCCAGTGTTGATGTGTGCATTGGTGGTGGACTGATAGATACGGCCCGCGCCGCCGGTGGCCAGAATGGTCGCTTTTGCTTTGAAATAGACGGTTTCGCCGGTTTCGATGCAGATAGCGGTACAACCCACCACTGCGCCATCGGCGTTTTTCACCAGATCCAGTGCATACCACTCAGAGAAGATGGTGGTTTTGTTTTTCAGGTTCTGCTGATAAAGGGTATGCAACAGGGCGTGGCCGGTACGGTCTGCTGCCGCTGCAGTTCGCGCCGCCTGCTCGCCGCCGAAGTTCTTCGACTGACCACCAAACGGACGCTGATAGACACGACCATCTTCCAGACGCGAGAATGGCAGACCCATGTGTTCCAGTTCCAGAATCGCTTCCGGGCCGGTTTTACACATATATTCAATCGCGTCCTGGTCACCGATATAGTCGGAACCTTTGACGGTGTCGTACATATGCCATTCCCAGTTATCTTCGTGGGTATTACCCAGCGCAACGGTGATACCGCCCTGCGCAGATACCGTGTGGGAACGGGTCGGGAAAACTTTGGATAACAGGGCACAGCTCTGGCCGCCCTGGGAGATTTGCAGTGCGGCCCGCATTCCTGCGCCACCTGCGCCGATCACCACGGCATCAAATTCTCTGATTGGCAAACTCATTTACACACCCCACACCACAACAAAGCCATAAATCGCATACCACAACAGCGCCACGACAATCACAAACTGCAGCAACAAGCGCGTTGACAGTGATTTAACGTAGTCTGTTAACACCTGCCACATCCCGATCCAGCCGTGAATCAGAATGGAGAACAGCGTCAGCAGCGTGAACACTTTGGTGAAGGCGGAGGCGAAGAAGCCACGCCACAGGTCATAAGTCAGCGTGTCTGTCATCACCACGAAACCGAGGATGTAGACGATGTAGAGCGTAATGAGAATTGCAGTTGCGCGCAGCAGCAGCCAGTCCTGAATGCCGTTGCGACCCAATGCGGATGCATTGCTTACCATACGAGGACTCCCGCCAGAATTGCCAGCACGACAGTGATCACAAAAGTCATATAAGCAGAACGCTTACCCACCTGCAGCGTTTCAGCCAGATAACCAAAATCCATCAACATATGACGAATCCCGCTCACCGCGTGATAGGCCAGCGCCGTTAAGATGCCCCACATGATGAACTTCGCGAAGAAGCCATCCATAATGGACGCAGCGTGCTGGAAACCTTCAGGAGAGGAGAGAGAGAGACCGAGTAGCCACAGCAGGATGCCAATGGCAACCAGGGTGATTACGCCGGAGACGCGGTGAAGAATGGATGATATTGCAGTAACGGGAAACCAGATCGTCGAGAGATCCAAGTTGACAGGTCTTTGTTTTTTCACGGTTTTGCCCACACAGCTCTTTTTTATTTTGCTTCCTCCGGACCTGAGGCGGAGTCTAATCACGACGCGTGGCAGACTTTAACCGTCACCAAACAAGCAACATCCAGTGTTAATTGACGCGGTAGTAAACGCTGGGTGGCTCCTGGTGTCAGGGTGTTCCGGAGACCTGCCTGGAGTATAGGAGGATCACATTCTGATTACAATTCCCCTACAAACTCTTTGGTATATTTTAGGTGGAACAGTGATCACACTCACGATTTTCACAATTGATACAATTTTAATTATCTGATTTGACAATAGTTCAACAATTCAGTTACAAACTAAGCCTGTAAATTCCTATGATGCACAAAAGTTATGGGGATACACTTTCCCCTAAGCGCAAGTTATGTAACATTGCGAATATGAGCTTTAAAAAGCATCAGGTTATTGGTTACCAAGAAGTTATGTCCTGACCGGATCTTTAACAACCGCGATATGCAGCATGTCCATGGCTCACCGGTTCCCGCTGGGAACGCGCCGCTCACTCTGTACCCTGCACCCGCTATATACCCGCAGAGTGATACTGTGTAGTTTTGCCAACCGCAACATGAACGCGTTTCAGGTGTCTAAAGATCCTTACCTACATAAGGCGCTATGGAGACGAAAATGACAGATAAAAAAGTAACGCTAACCCTGCAAGATGGAACATCTGTTGAACTGGACGTGCTGAAAGGTACGCTGGGCCAGGATGTGGTTGATGTCCGCGCTCTGGGTTCAAGTGGACTGTTCACCTTCGATCCCGGTTTTACGTCTACAGCGTCCTGCGAATCTGCCATCACTTTTATTGATGGTGACGAAGGTATTCTGCTGCACCGTGGTTTCCCGATTTCTCAGCTGGCGACCCATTCTAACTATCTGGAAGTCTGCTATATCCTGCTGAACGGCGAAGCGCCGGACCAGAAACAGTTTGATGAGTTCCGTACCACCGTTACCCGTCACACTATGATTCATGAGCAGATTACCCGCCTGTTCCACGGCTTCCGTCGTGACTCGCATCCAATGGCGGTAATGTGCGGCGTAACCGGCGCACTGGCTGCGTTTTACCACGATTCACTGGATGTAAACATTGAGCGCCACCGCGAAATCGCAGCATTCCGTCTGCTCTCTAAAATGCCGACCATGGCAGCGATGTGTTACAAATATTCTATTGGCCAGCCGTTTGTTTATCCGCGTAATGACCTCTCTTACGCCGGTAACTTCCTGCACATGATGTTCGCCACGCCGTGTGAAGAGTACAAAGTGAACCCGGTACTGGAACGCGCGATGGACCGCATCCTGATTCTGCATGCTGACCATGAGCAGAACGCTTCAACCTCTACCGTACGAACCGCCGGTTCAAGCGGCGCGAACCCGTTTGCCTGTATCGCCGCCGGGATCGCCTCCCTGTGGGGACCGGCGCACGGCGGTGCCAACGAAGCGACTCTGCGTATGCTGGAAGAGATCAGCACCGTTGAGCACATCCCGGAATTTGTTAAACGCGCTAAAGACAAGAATGATTCCTTCCGTCTGATGGGCTTTGGTCATCGCGTTTACAAGAACTACGATCCACGCGCGACAGTGATGCGTGATACCTGCCATGAAGTGCTGAATGAGCTGGGTATGAAAGATGACCTGCTGGAAGTGGCGATGGAGCTGGAACACATTGCGCTGAACGACCCGTACTTCATCGAGCGTAAACTCTATCCGAACGTGGACTTCTACTCCGGTATCATTCTGAAAGCGATGGGGATTCCTTCCTCAATGTTTACGGTGATCTTTGCGATGGCCCGTACCGTTGGCTGGATTGCCCACTGGAAAGAGATGCACGACGAAGGCATGAAGATTGCCCGTCCACGTCAGCTCTACACCGGTTATACCGAGCGCGAATTCAGCTCACAGCTGAAAAAGTAAGATTCGGTCGATAGCGGAGAGAAATCTCCGCTTGATGTGGTTATGACGCTGGGGCGCTTCGCTGGGATACTGCGCCTGCGCATGAAACACGGTCAGATCGGAAAGTCGCTTAAACCATCCCTGGCCGCTCGTCCCGCGCCATCCCTGGCGCGGGACGCTTTCCTCTTCTGACCGTGTTCCCCGCGCGTTAAGCTTCTTCGTAGCGGTTGGAATCACCCGGTTCGAAGTTTTTAGCCGTCTGATGTAAAAACATTTTTCGCTATAAACTTCATGCCCTTTCTATCTCTGACAACCCGGACACCAGTAAAAAGGCCGTGATGATAGCGTGCCCTTCTCAATCACTGTGCCACAGCGCCGGCATTTTTTGCCCTGCCGATGAAACACCTCAAACTGAAACGCTGCTTCCTCATGATATTTCTTCATGGTTCCACGCATCCGATAGGCATGACGTGGTACTGAAAGCAGTGCCTCGCTGAAAGCAGTCAGCTGATCGTCACTGAGATCCTGCGCCCGATGATTGGGCAGCAGCTGTGCCAGCCAGAGGATTTCAGCGCGCAGGTAGTTGCCCAGCCCGGCCAGAAATGCCTGATCCAGCAGCAGACCACTGAATTGCCGCCGCCGGAATCGGGGTGACAGCAGCCGCTCGTTCACCTCTTCCACGTTAAGCTGGCTGTTCAGCACATCCGGTCCGATGCGGGTCAGAAACGGATGCGCCGCCAGCGTATCTGCGTTGAGCAGTTCAATATCTGAGGCACTATAAAGCAGTATCGCTTTGCCCGCCGTCGCCAGCCGCACCCGCAACTGGCGTGTGGTATTCAGTTCGGTATCGGGTTTCACGATGCGCCAGACGCCATAAAGCTGGTTATGACTGTAGAGCGTCAGGCCATTGCTGAAATGCGTCAGCAGCGCTTTGCCTCGCGTCTCAATCGCCTGCACCTGCTCGCCAATCAGTGAGGGTTCGTAAGTCTTGAGCTGAGGAAACGCGAACCACGCCTCCGTTAACGGCTGACCCACAATGGCGGCTTCAAGCTTATCCGCCACGCGGCGAATTTCCGGTCCTTCAGGCATCGTTCTTCCTCTTAATGGGTGGCGCCGCCAGCCTGTTTAATATCTTCATCGGTCTCCAGCGTCACTTTTACGGCAATCTCCAGCGCCTGAATAATGGTCGCGGCCGCCATGCTCGGCGCACCAGGATGCTGCGCCGCCTGCTCAGGCAGATAAGGAATATGAATAAAGCCACCGCGCGCCGGACGCTCCTGCTGCGCCAGCCAGTGCAGCAGGCCATACATCACCCGGTTACAGGTGAAGGTGCCCGCCGTCTGCGAAACCGATGCGGGAATGCCTGCTTCACGCACTGCCGCCACAATCATTTTGATGGGCAGACGGGAAAAATAGGCTGCCGGGCCGCCAGCCACAATCGGTTCATCCACCGGCTGATGACCGGCGTTGTCCGGGATGCGGGCGTCATCGACATTGATACCGATACGTTCAACGGTAATGTCGCTGCGGCCGCCCGCCTGCCCTACCGACAGCACCGCATCCGGTTTGAGCTCTTCCAGCGCCTGGTTCAGCACGTTGAGCACCTCACTGAACACCACCGGCAGCTGGCGTATGACTATCGTCGCCCCGCCAATCTGTTTGCCTTCCAGCGCGCGCACCGCTTCCCAGGAGGGGTTAATCGTTTCACCGCCAAAGGGTTCAAAGGCGGTCATCAGGACAGTTTTCATGCAGCCTCACAGGAACATCAGGAAATAGAGCAGGAAAATGTTAACGATTAACAGTAGCACACCGGTTGGAATCTGAGCTTTGATGACGGCGTTACGGTCGGGCAGCTCCAGCAGCGCCGCCGGAACAATATTGAAGTTGGCCGCCATCGGCGTCATCAGCGTGCCGCAGTAACCGGAGAACATGCCAATCGCCGCCATCACCGCCGGATTCCCGCCGTGCTGCAATACCAGAATCGGAATGCCGACGCCTGCGGTAATAATCGGAAATGCGGCAAACGCGTTACCCATGATCATGGTTAACAGCGCCATTCCGACAGCATAAACGGTGACTGCGACAAATCGGTTATCGACCGCTAGCCAGGTTTCTGTCAAATGCGAAATGGCGCTGCCCACGCCCGCGCTGGTAAACAGCAGTCCCAGGGTGGCGAGGATCTGCGGCAGGATAAAGGCCCAGCCAATCGAATCCAGCAGACGGCGGGTCTCCTGCATCGACTGCACCGGTTTTTCATGGGTCAGTTTTAACGCCACCAGCCAGCCAATGACACAGCCGACCATCATTGAAAACAATGTCACCAGCGTGGCGTGATTTCCTGGACCGAACACCACATCCTGCAAACCGGGAACATGGTTAAACGCCAGCACGCCGACCACGGTCACGACCGGAATGGCCAGCGCAGGCAGAAACAGTTTGTTGCGCAGACGCAGCGCACTCGCCTGCTTCTCTTCATCGCTGCGCTGATGATAGCGACCCAGCCGGACACCCCCCAGACCGGCAATCAGCGCCATTACCACCACAATGACACCGATGGTGATATGCAGCATCCGGGTGCCCGCCGCGTCCGAGCCCATCAGGCTGTTCATCATCTGCGTCGTCCAGTCACCGACCAGAAACACCAGGCCATACAAGGCCCAGAACAGTCCGGTAGTAAATCGGCGTGGGTTCGCACTGTCACGCCATGAGAGAATAGCCACCACCAGCAGGATAATTCCCGCCAGCCACATCAGATATTGTTGCTGGAACATTACTGACCTCCTTTGGCTTTCAGCGCCTGGTTGTTCAGCAGCTGCAACTCACGCGCCAGCTGACGATCGAGTCGCACCAGACGTGCCGAGTGGATCAGGAACGCGGCTACAGCGGTCGGAATGCCCCATAACGCAATGTGCAGCGGTTCGGTCTGAATCCCGGCCGACTCCTGCATGAAGTTGTGCATAAAGATAATCGCACCAAACGCCACGAAGATATCCTCACCAAAGAACAGGCCGACGTTGTCGGTGGCTGCTGACATGGCTCGCAGCTTATGACGCAGTTCAGGTGTGAGCTCGCCATAACGGTTTTCCGTTGCCCCCTCTGCCATCGGGGCCAGCAACGGACGCACCATCTGCGGATGCCCACCCAGGCTGGTTAGTCCCAGCGCGGCGGTGATTTCACGTACAAACAGGTAGACGATCAGCAGACGTCCGGCGGTGGCCGTTTTAATCTGAGCGATCCACGCCTGTGCCCGCTCCTTCAGCCCGTGACGCTCCAGCAGGCCAATGACCGCCAGCGGCAGCAGCAGAATCAGCGGCAGGTTACGGGTGTTCAGAAAACCTGCGCCAAGCTTTTCCAGAATGTCCGTCAGCGGCATCATTGCCGCCAGACCGGTCACAAATCCGGCGACAATCACCACCAGCACCGGGTTAAAACGTAATACGAAGCCGACGACGATCGCGGCAATGCCAAGTAACGGCCAGAGATTCACTGCACTTTCCATGGATTCCCCCAGAGTCAAAAAAACCCGACATAAGCCGGGCTAAGTATGTTTATTCAGGCGCTGGTGACACGAATCTGCTGTTCGGCGAACGCATCACGCAACCGCTGGGCAAACTGCAGGGCGTGCGCGCCGTCACCATGTAAGCAGACGGTCTGTGCATTCACCGCCACCCATTCTCCACTGATACTTTTAACTTTGCCCTGCTGCACCATCGTCAGTGTCTGATCGATAGCCTGTTGTTCATCCTCAATCAACGCGCCCGGCTGGCTGCGCGGTACCAGCGCACCGGTGCTGAGATAGCCACGATCGGCAAAAACCTCTTCCCGCGTGCGTAAGCCATAGTGCGACGCGGCACGTATCGATTCGCTGTTCGCCAGTCCCACCACAATCAACTGGCTGTCGACGGCACGGATGGCGCGGGCAATGGCGTCTGCCAGCACAGGATCAGCCGCGGCCTGGTTATATAGCATGCCGTGCGGCTTAACGTGAACCAGCCGCGCACCCTCGCTTTCCGCCAGGCTTTTCAGCGCGCCAATCTGGTAGATCATCTGGGCATAGACCGTTTCCGGTGGCAGTTGCATGGCACTGCGGCCAAAGTTCTCCCGATCGGGAAAAGCAGGATGCGCGCCAATGGCGACGCCGGATGCCTGCGCCCAGCGCACCGACTGCAGCATGGTCTGCGCATCCCCTGCGTGAAAGCCACAGGCGATGTTGGCGGAACTCACCAGTTCAAGCAACGCCTGATCGCTGGCACAGCCTTCGCCCAGGTCGGCGTTTAAATCAATTTTCATGGAGTCCCCATTTCATCTGGTCCAGCGCGCGTTGCTGATGCTGACGTGCCAGCATCGATTCCGGCAGCGTACAGTGAATAAAGTGAATCGGCTCACCCAGGCGGATTTGCGCCAGATGGTAGAGATCGGCTTCGATGACGGAGGCGATACGCGGATAGCCGCCGGTGGTCTGGGCATCCGCCATCAGCACGATAGGCTGTCCGTTCGGCGGCACCTGAATCACACCCGGCATCACACCATGTGACAGCAGCTCACGCGGCCTTTCACGTTTAAGCTCACGCCCTTCCAGCCGATATCCCATACGGTTGCTTTGCGGGCTGAGTTTCCATGCGGTGCGCCAGAACGCCTGCTGCGCGTCGGGGCTGAACTCATGATACTCCGGGCCTGGCAGTGCGCGGATGCGATTGCCCCACAGCAGTTGCCTTACGCCGACTTTGCGGTCGAACTGATGCGTCGGTTTACCCAGCGGGATCTGATCGCCATCCCGTAAGGTGCGTCCCTGAAATCCACCAAATTTTGCTTTCAGATCGGTACTGGCTGAACCGAGCACCGCAGGGATGTCAAACCCCCCCTGCACTGCCAGATAGCTGCGCATACCGCGCTGCGGCATCGCCAGCGACAGGACCTGGCCGCGTTTCACTGGCGTGCGCCAGCCCGTCCAGACCGGCTGACCGTCCAGCTCCGCATGGCAGCCTGCGCCGGTCAGCGCGAACCAGCCGTCGCGGGTGAACTCCGCTTTGAACTGGCCCAGCACCAGCTCCAGCACCGCGCTGTCAGGCGCATTACCCACCAGCACATTGGCAGTGAACATCGCGGGATGATCCAGCACGCCACCGGGGCTGATGCCATACTGACGCCAGCCGTAGCGGCCCGCATCCTGAATGGTGGCGGCCAGCCCGGCGCGAAGAATGTTTAGCATACGCCCTCCTGTTGCGGCACGAAGCGAACCCTGTCACCGGGACGAAGCAGTGTGGGGGGCTGCTGCAGGGGATCAAACAGCGCGGTGTGCGTCTGGCCGATCAGTTGCCAGCCGCCGGGGGAAGCCAGCGGATAGACGCCCGTCTGGCTGCCGCCGATACCAACCGATCCGGCGGGTACCCTAACTCTTGGCTCCGCACGACGCGGTATGTGCAGACGCGGATCCAGGCCGCCCAGATAAGGGAAACCGGGCTGAAAGCCGACAAAAAACACTACATAGTCACTGCTGCTGTGCAGCTCAACCACCTGTCCGGGTGTCAGCGCGGCATGTTCCGCCACCACGGTCAGATCGGGGCCATGTTCGCCGCCGTAGATCACTGGGATCGCCACCAGACGTGACTCTGGCAACTGCGCTTCACTCTCTTCCCACCAGCGCTGAAGCCGCTCTATCGCATCCAGCGCACTCTGCTGGGGATCGCGCAGGATCAGGGTAATGTTGTTCATGCCGGGAATGACCTCCAGCACGCCCGCATCCGACTGCAGTCGCTGGTTCAGACCCCAGATACGCTGCTGACTCTCCAGTGAGACCGGCGGCTCCAACTCCAGCACGACAGCGCGTTCACCCAATAAATAACACCGTGCTCGTTGCAACAGCTACCTCCCGCCTGATTGAGATCGTGCCTGGCCAATCTGAGCGGATGCCCGAATCAGCCGATGGCTTATCTACTTAAAGCAAATAGTTATGCGAAAGTGGCAGGGATGTGTCAACAGATTTAGGTCCTGCGCAGGCGCGCAGGACAAGGGAGAGATCAGGCAGGATTAGGTATATCGATGAAGGTCACGTCAAGATTGTGGTGTTGTGCCAGCCACTCGCCCAGCGCTTTGACGCCGCCACGCTCGGTGGCGTGATGGCCTGCGGCAAAGAAATGCAGCCCCTGTTCGCGTGCGCTGTGAATGGTCTGTTCAGAGACTTCACCGGTGATGTAGGCATCAACGCCCGCAGCGGCGGCCTGGTCGATTAAGCCCTGTCCGCCACCGCTGCACCAGGCGATGCGACGGATCAGTGCTGGCGCGTGGTCACCACAATGCAGCGGTTCACGTCCCAGCTTATCGCTGATTCGCCGTGCCAGCTGTTCACCCGAAATCGGCTCAGCCAGCTCACCCCAGAACACCAGCGGCATGACTTCACCACGTACGTCGATATCCAGCAGTTTCGCCAGCTGGGCGTTGTTGCCCAGTTCTGAATGCGCATCAAGCGGCAGATGCCAGCCATAGAGATTAATATCATTCGCCAGTAGCGTCCGCAAGCGGCGGCGCTTCATGCCTTTAATCGCGGCCGGTTCACTTTTCCAGAAGTAGCCATGATGAACAATTATTGCATCGGCCTGACGTGCGACGGCCTCATCGAGCAGGGCCTGACAGGCCGTGACGCCGGTAATAATCGTTCTGACTTCGCTACGTCCCTCAACCTGCAAGCCGTTGGGGGCATAATCACTGAAGCTATGGCTGTCGAGGTGCTGATTGATCAGTGTTTCTAATTCGTAATGGTTCATTCAGGCTCCTTCAAGGCCTCAGGCGGCGCTTTTGGCGCGCTCAAAGGCGTCTAATGTCTTTTTACGGGCTGCCTTATGATCCACGATTGGTGCCGGATAATCGAGTTTCCTGTTGTTCTTTTCCGCCCAGAGATGAGGCTGGTGAATATGGCTGTCAGGGACGTCCGCCAGCTCTGGCAGATAGTGACGGATAAACTCGCCCTGCTCATCGAAGCGCTCGCCCTGCGTAGTCGGGTTAAAAATGCGGAAATAAGGTGCTGAATCTGTACCGGTGGAAGCCGCCCACTGCCAGCCACCGTTGTTTGCGGCCAGGTCACCATCAATCAGCTGTTGCATGAAATAGCGTTCACCTTCGCGCCAGTCGATCAGCAGATCTTTGACCAGGAAACTGGCGGTAATCATCCGTAAACGGTTGTGCATCCAGCCCAGCGCCTTCATCTGACGCATCGCAGCGTCGACAATCGGATAGCCGGTTTTTCCCGCTTTCCAGGCATCGAAATGCGCGTCGTCACGCTGCCATTCAACGTTACGCGTCCAGTCAATAAATGGCTTATGCCGACACAGTGCCGGATAGGCCACCAGCAGATGACGGTAGAACTCACGCCAGATCAGCTCGTTAAGCCAGGTAAATGCGCGACTGTTGTCCAGCGCATCGGGATGTTCATGCAGCACGCGATGCAGGCACTGACGTGGCGACAGCACGCCGGTCGACAGATAGACCGATAAACGACTGGTGGCGTCCAGTGCCGGAAGATCGCGTTTTGCGGGATAATCGATAACGGGTTGAGTGGCGAAATGACGCAACCGCTTCAGGGCGGCCGCTTCGCCTGCCGGAAACAGATTCTCGTCAAACGCTTCGGTCGGGCAGTCAAACGCAGGGATTGAGGTGGTTTTCAGCGGCGCACCGTCGCGCGGTTTAGGTGCAGGCACGCACTCCGGCAGACTCTGCTGCAAACGGCGGACAAAGGCTTTGCTGAACGGCGTGAAGACCTTATACATCGAGCGATCGCCACTCTGTATACTGCCAGGCGGCAGCAGCAGGCTGTCATCAAAGCCCTGACAAATCACGCCCGCATCGTCGAGACGCTTTTCCGCCTCTGCATCGCGCTGACGCTCGTTAACCTCATACTGATAGTTGTAGAAGAGCTGGTCGACCTGGTGCTTCTCACAGAACGCTGCCAGCGCATCAATACTGTCGCTGAAAGCGTGACACGCCTGATAGTGCAGCGCAATGCCGCGCTCAGCCAGCGCGTCCTGTACTTCCACCAGACTGGCGTGAATAAACGCCGCCTGCCTGGGTGACATGTCATGCTGCTGCCACTGTCCCGGCGTAGCAAGGAAAAGCGCAATCACTTTTGCCTTGCTGTCTCGACAGGCGGCGTGAAGTGCCAGATTATCGTTGATGCGTAAATCGTTACGCAGCCAGACCAGATGCGTGGTCATACGCCTCCTGAATTACTGTCCGTAGCGTAAGCACAAGGCTTCGGGATAGGGATCGAAATAGCGCTGCTGTGCCAGCCACGGATGCGGAAACTCGGCCATGTAGTGCTTAAGAATGGTAATGGGCACCAGCAGCGGTTGTGTACCCTGACGATAGCGGTCGATCAGCGTTGCCAGCTCCTGACGCTGCGGTGAGCTTAGCTGGCGGCGGAAGTAGCCCTGCACGTGCATCAGCACATTGGTGTGATTACGACGTGAGGCGGGACGTGACATCAGTGCCATCATGCGATTGCGGTACTCAAAGGCAAAGGCATCCAGCGAGTCCCACTGGCTCATCGAAGCAACAAAGGGTCCCAGCTCGCGATATTTCTCCTGCGAATGCGCCAGCATCATCAGTTTGTAGCGGCTGTGAAAGGCGATCAGCCCGTGACGGGTCAGGCCGCTTTCCCACATCTGATTAAATTCATGCAGTGCGCAGATACGGCCGATAAAGTTCTCACGCAGGGCGGGATCGTGCAGACGACCATCCTCTTCCAGCGGCAGCCAGGGCATCTCGCGCTGCAGGAATTCAGCAAAAATGCCGGTGCCCACTTTGCGGTTGTTGTTATTGTCAGGCTCGTAGACCCGCACGCGCTCCATCCCACAGCTGGGCGATTTGGCGCACAGGATGTAACCGGAGAGATGATGCAGCGATTTTACCCGCTCCGCAGACCAGTTACGCATCTGATCAGTAACTTCTTCGCCGCCGTCTTTGCTGAAGCAAAGATGCACCTCATCATCGCCCTGCTTTACCAGACGCAATGCCGGACGCGGCGTAGGCAGCCCGATCGCCATTTCAGGACAGATCGGCTCAAAGCGGACAAATGGCGTAAGATCTTCAGTCGCAAAAGTAAGACGCTTATGGCCACCATCAAACCTCACGCTATCGCCGAGCAGGCATGCACTGATTCCAACGGGGATTTTTTTGCTCATACTTGTACAACCTCCGAAATCTTGTAGAGGTTTAAGTGTAGCGCAAAATGGTCAGGAATAAAGGGGGAAAACGCGGTTCCGGACCGCTTATTCTCAGAAAAAACGCAAAAAAAAGCCCGGTCAGATGACCAGGCCTGTTTTGCGAGAGGGCTCGTTACCAGAATGCGCCACCGGCGGCTTCAGACTGCGCCAGCCAGACCGGCTTTGCGCTGGTCTTGCACCAGACGCGATGCAGGTAACTGTAGAAGCGTGCCCGATCCTGTCGAAACAGCATGACAGGCAGTGCCAGAACGCCGAGAAGAACCACCAGCGTACGGCGCGCGACTATTTTATAACGTGGATAAGCCTGATACATGGTTTCTCCTCCCGGTAAGGTAAAGTGTGCGAATGTGATCTGTGTTCAACTTTACGCCAGGTTGTGTAATTTTACTACTCATCTGACCACTTATTTATCGCCTTTTTTGCTGTTTAAGAATTAACCTGTAATTTAGTTACAGATACGTTATCGCCAGGTAACATCAGAGTTTAAATGCCCGAAAGATGAAGCGCGCGGACGGCAACATAAAATATTGATAAAGTAGCGCTTCGGCCCTCAATCAAGGCAGGTATTGCGTGACCACGGTTTTGATCGTTGAAGATGAAAAAGAGATCCGCCGCTTTGTCCGGCTGGCGCTGGAAAATGAAGATCTGAAGGTGTTTGACGCCGATACGCTGCAGCGCGGACTGATTGAAGCGGCGACCCGTAAGCCTGATTTAGTGATCCTCGATCTTGGCCTGCCGGATGGGGATGGCACCGATTTTATTCGCGATCTGCGCCAGTGGAGTGCCATACCGGTGATCGTGCTGTCGGCGCGCAGTGATGAGCAGGATAAGATCGCCGCACTGGATGCCGGGGCGGATGACTATCTGACCAAACCTTTTGGCATTGGCGAACTGCTGGCGCGCGTCCGTGTTGCACTGCGCCGTCATGGTAGCCAGCAGCCCGAAGCCAGAATTCATTTTGCTGACGTCAGCGTCGATTTTGCCGCACGACGGGTACAGCGCGGCGGCAATGAGATTCACCTCACGCCGATTGAGTTTCGTCTGTTGAGCATTCTGCTGAATAATGCAGGAAAGGTGCTGACGCAGCGGCAGCTGCTGAGCCAGGTCTGGGGGCCCAATGCGGTGGAGCACAGCCACTATCTGCGCATTTATATGGGGCATCTGCGCCAGAAGCTGGAGGCGAATCCGACCCAACCGGCCCATCTGCTGACCGAAACCGGGATCGGCTATCGCTTTATGCCATGAAAAAAGGCGCCAGAGGCGCCTTCTGATAATGACAGAATCGGGTAGGTATCGCTGTAAGACGGAGCCTGCTCAGGGAACAGGGTCAGATCGGAAAGACGCAAAACCGTCATCCCTGACTGCTCGGCCCGCGCGGTTACGCACCTCATCCCTGAGGTGCGCCCGTTACCGGGCCAACGCGTTGCGTTGTTCAAAAACGCTCCCGGCGTTTTTGTCCATGGCGTGGGACGCTTTCCTCTTCTGACCCTGTCCCCCGCGCATCAGGTTAATCCGCTGCGGCAAGATATGCCCTGATGTGAGTAAGGGAGCAGTCTGAGGCGCCCGCGGCGCCTTTTCGTTGCCCGACGGATCAGGCGTTTTTCAGCACTTCGCTGACAATCTCTACCGCTTCTTTCTCAATCTGCGCGCGGTGTTCTGCGCCCAGGAAGCTTTCACAGTAGATTTTGTAAGCGTCTTCGGTGCCTGACGGACGGGCCGCAAACCAGCCATTCTCCGTCATCACTTTCAGACCACCGATTGAAGCGCCGTTACCTGGTGCTGCCGTCAGACGCGCGGTGATAGGATCACCCGCCAGCGTATCTGCGCTCACCATCTCTGGTGACAGCTTCGACAGTGCGGCTTTCTGCGCTGAAGTGGCGGATGCCTGCAGACGGTTGTAGCTTGGTGCACCGAAGCGCGCGGCCAGCTCATCATAGTGCTGCTGCGGGTTTTTACCGGTCACGGCAGTAATTTCAGCCGCCAGCAGACACATGATGATGCCATCTTTGTCCGTTGACCATGGCGTGCCGTCGAAACGCAGGAATGAAGCACCCGCGCTCTCTTCACCGCCAAAACCAAAGCTGCCGTCATACAGACCATCAACAAACCACTTGAAGCCGACCGGCACTTCCACCAGCTTGCGACCAATGTCATTAACCACACGGTCAATCATGGCGCTGGACACCAGCGTTTTACCCACGGCAACATCCTGGCCCCACTGTGGACGGTGCTGGAACAGGTAGTTGATCGCCACAGCCAGATAGTGGTTTGGATTCATCAGACCCGCCGGGGTCACAATGCCGTGACGGTCATAATCGGGATCGTTGCCAAACGCCAGATCAAACTTGTCACGGTAGGCCAGCAGACCTGCCATGGCGCTTTCAGACGAGCAGTCCATGCGCACCACGCCATCTTTATCCAGATGCATAAAGCGGAAAGTCTGATCGACCGCGTCATTGACCAGCGTCAGATCCAGCTTGTAGTGTTCCGCAATGCGCTGCCAGTAGGCGATACCGGAACCACCAAGCGGATCAACGCCCAGCTTCAGGCCCGCTTTCTGGATCGCCGGGAAATCGATAATCTCTGCCAGACCTTCAACGTAAGGCTGAATCAAATCTTTCTCAACCACATGACCACTCGCCAGTGCCTGTTCCAGCGGCAGACGTTTCACCTCTTTCAGCCCATCTTTGATCAGCTGATTGGCGCGATCTTCCACCACTTTGGTAACGTTGGTATCAGCCGGTCCGCCATTAGGTGGGTTGTACTTGATGCCGCCATCTTCCGGTGGGTTATGGGACGGCGTAATCACGATGCCGTCAGCCAGCGGGCCACCCGATTTGTTGTGCTCAAGGATCGCATTTGAGATGGCAGGGGTCGGCGTATAGCCATTGTCCTGCTGCACAATCACATCAACGCCGTTCGCTGCCAGCACTTCCAGCACCGACAGGATCGCCGGCTCAGAGAGCGCATGCGTATCTTTACCAACGTAGCAAGGCCCGGTGATGCCGTTCTTTTTACGTTCTTCAGCAATTGCCTGAGCGATAGCCAGAATGTGCATCTCGTTGAAGCTTTGACGCCCTGCACTGCCGCGATGGCCAGAGGTGCCAAATTTCACCGCGTGTTCCGGGTTCGCCACATCGGGCTGCAGGACATAATATTGTGACGTTAATTGTGCAACGTTAATCAAATCGCTCTGCTGGGCGGGTTGCCCGGCACGTGGGTGATTGGCCATTGGCGCTGCTCCCTGACGCTTAAGTTTTAGATGGTGCCGCAAACTTTCTCGGTCAGTTCCGCAGGGAACTGCATCGAGAGCATGATGTGTTCGACCATGCTGCATTTACGACCAGTATTGGTGTTGGTGATCACCCAGTACGGCGTGCCGGGCACATGCTTCGGCTTAGTATGGGTGCCATTCTGTAACAGCGTATGCTCATCACCGGCAAAATAGACGCGGGTGCGGCCCTGCAGCGATGCAGTCGCCTCAGCAAAGGCTGCGGTATCAAGACGATAGAGCGTTGACAAGATAAGCATAAAGCGATTCACCGCCCGCTTCTGCTCCGCATATTCATCGGAAAGCAGCAGCTCACGCACCGCGCGGACACGATCCTGCGGGCGCGAACCCACGGCCGCAGACTGAGACTCTTTCGCTGCCTCTTTTGAAGCTGGCTGAGCAGGCGAAGCGGGTGCAGTCTGACCAGCAGTGAACTTCAGCATACGACGCAGAATGTCGGATGCGCTTTCACCAATGTGTTGCGTGTGGCTGGCAATATAACGGTAGAGCTCTTCGTCAACTTCGATCGTTTTCATCTTATTCCGTACGGTTCTTTCTCATGACAGAACCACCTGTTTCCTGAAAAGCTCTGAGTATAGTCAGGCAATTCAAAGGATGTGCGGGTTCTAACATCAGGATTATAAAGTTAAATTCAGGCGGGTTGTTAGCAATCAAACGGTTTACGGGCAAAAGTCAGAATATGTCCTAATGCCGCCGGAACCGGCGCGCCTGAAAAGGTGAAACCATGATAACCTAAGCACAGGTCTCAAACTTAAGAACTTTGCTATGATTTTGAACGCCCGTCTGCAAACTGAACAATCCCCTGCTGATTCCCTGCCCATCCTGTTAATCCACGGTCTGTTTGGCAGTCTGGATAACCTTGGCGTGCTGGCGCGCGGGCTGAAAGATGCCGGGCCGCTGCTGCAGGTTGATGTCCGCAACCACGGACTCTCACCACGATCTGACGAGATGAACTACGCTGTAATGGCGCAGGACATGGTCGATACGCTGGATGCGCACGGCATTGAACGCGTCGCGGTGATCGGTCACTCAATGGGCGGCAAGATCGCCATGACCATGAGCGCGCTGGCACCGGACCGCATTGCGCGGCTGGTAATGATCGATATCGCCCCGGTCGACTACCAGACCCGCCGCCATGACGAGATCTTTGCCGGCATTCGTGCTGTAACCGACGCAGGCGTCTCATCCCGCAGTGAGGCGGCGACGATTATGCGCACGCTTATAGATGAAGAAGGGGTGATTCAGTTCCTGCTGAAGTCATTTCAGGCGGGCGAGTGGCGCTTCAACGTTCCGGTGCTATGGGATAACTACACCACGATTTCAGGCTGGCAGCCGGTTCCGGCCTGGGATCACCCGGCGCTGTTTATTCGCGGTGGCGACTCAGGCTATCTGGATAACCGCTACCGTGATGCGCTGCTGCAGCAGTTCCCGGCCGCGCAGGCACATGTTATTGGTGGCGCGGGACATTGGGTTCACGCAGAGAAACCCGATGCCGTTTTGCGCAGTGTCCGTCGCTTTTTTGCGCTTTAAAAGCAAATAGATGGCGGCAAAGGTTTAGGATTGGCGTCCGGAGTAAGCGTGAAGTATGATGGCGCGCTAAAATTTTGCCGCGCGTTCGTTTTGCTGCGGCAATGGCCAATAATTTATAATCTGCGCGGTGAGTGACTGGCGCCCGCCCCCATTCAGTTTTACTAAGCCATGGCAAAAGAACAGACTGACCGCACGACGCTCGATCTCTTTGCTGATGAGCGCCGCCCTGGTCGCCCCAAAACCAGTCCGCTTTCGCGTGATGAACAACTGCGCATTAACAAGCGCAATCAGCTTAAACGTGACAAAGGGCGCGGACTTCGTCGTGTCGAACTGAAAATGAACAGTGAAGCCGTCGATGCGCTCAACACGCTGGCAGAACAGCGCAATCTCAGCCGCAGCGAACTGATCGAACAGATGCTGCTGGCACAGCTCAAACTGGATTAATGCGGGCAAAACGCACGCAGGAGCAAATGTCAGGGCTTTAACCGTTCACCGGTTTTCTCTCGTCTGCTATTATTCGCTGAAATGTGCTGCGGCACACATCTCATTATCAGGATTTAAGAGGTTATTTTACTCATGGCACTCGTAGGCATCTTCTTTGGCAGCGATACCGGCAATACCGAAAACATTGCAAAAATGATCCAGAAACAGCTGGGTACAGACGTTGCAGAAGTGCATGACATCGCGAAAAGCACAAAAGAAGATCTGGAAGCGTTTGATATCCTGCTGCTGGGCATTCCGACCTGGTACTATGGTGAAGCGCAGTGCGACTGGGATGACTTTTTCCCGACGCTGGAAGAGATCGATTTCAACGGCAAGCTGGTTGCGCTGTTTGGCTGCGGCGATCAGGAAGATTACGCGGAGTACTTCTGTGATGCGATGGGCACGATCCGTGACATCATTGAGCCGCACGGTGCCGTAATTGTAGGCCACTGGCCAACTGAAGGTTATCACTTCGAGGCCTCAAAAGGGCTGGCCGATGATACCCACTTCCTGGGTCTGGCCATTGATGAAGATCGTCAGCCTGAGCTGACTAACCAGCGTGTAGAGCAATGGGTTAAGCAGATTTCTGATGAACTGCAGCTGAAAGATATCCTCGAAGCCTGATCCTGTACGACTCAATGTGAGCGCCAGCTCACATTGAGGCAATGGAAATTCCTATAGAAATAATAGCCACATTTTTTTAACTTTCTCCGTTTAATCTGTAGAATACCCGCATCGATCTTCCGCTTATTTTTTCAGTCGGCAAGACTAAGCGATGTACCAACAGACATCTGCCAGAATCCTCCCCGGCCCGGTGACCTATCCCCCACAGCCCGTGATGATTCAGGCACGCCCTCTGGTTTTCATTTCATCGCTTCAGTTCTATAATGAGACGCAAATGAGAATGAGCGCAGATCGACATTCAAGGCGACAAGCCACAAAAGTGAATATAGTGACAGGACAAAATCCGCATGACTGACAACAACACCGCATTAAAGAAGGCTGGCCTGAAAGTGACGCTGCCCAGACTGAAAATTCTGGAAGTGCTTCAGGAACCTGAGTGCCATCACGTCAGTGCGGAAGATTTGTACAAACGCCTGATCGACATCGGCGAAGAGATTGGCCTGGCTACCGTTTACCGTGTTCTGAACCAGTTCGATGATGCTGGTATCGTGACCCGTCATAACTTTGAAGGCGGCAAATCTGTCTTCGAACTGACGCAGCAGCATCACCACGATCATCTGATCTGCCTGGATTGCGGCAAAGTTATTGAGTTCAGCGATGAGTCGATCGAAACGCGTCAGCGTGAAATCGCCACCCGTCATGGCATCAAGCTGACCAACCACAGCCTCTATCTCTATGGACACTGTACGCTGGGCGATTGCCGGGAAGACGAAACCCTGCACGACCAGTAACGCGGCCTGAAATAAAAAAACCGGTGAATTCACCGGTTTTTTTTCGTCTGTCTTCGGCTGTTGTATCAGGCCACCAGCGTCTCCTGCAGATAGCGCCAGCGTGGAATAGAGCTGCTGCAGTCCAGTATCGCCAGCGAGATACGGCTCTGATTATTGCCATTCATCATCTGCATTTCGCGATACTGTACGGTGATCTCTTTTTCATGATGAGAGAGGATGACGTGTTCGCAGGTGACAATGCGCATCCCTTCGCGCTGTCCTTGCAGCTGCCGGAAAAGCGCCTCGACCTCGTTCAGATTGCACTCTCTGCCCTTTGGAGTCACCATGCGAAACTCAGGATGAAAATAGGACATCAGCAGCTCAAAACTGTCGTCAGATCCGGCAGGCTGGTTAAAAATACGTTCAATGAGCTGATGTAAAACGACCACACTGTTTCTGGCTTCCTGGGCGAGAACTGTCATTTTTTTTCCTTCTGTAACCCGCTTTGCAACCTCTGAGAGCGCATAGCCTACCTGAAAGCGGATAATTCACACCCGGAAATTGATTAATTTTTTTAAACTCAGATTTCTCTCACAATGCAGCATTTAATCGGTTGCGGTTAGGTCAGAATAAATGTCGGCAATGATTAAAATCAGGACAACAAAAAAGGGCGATAAGTCGCCCTTTTGTCATTTTATGAGGTCAGCCTCAAAAAAATTTATTCGCCAGTTTTCGCCCAGGTATCACGAAGACCGACGGTGCGGTTAAACACCAGTTGCGATGGCGTAGAGTAAACGCTGTCGGCGCAGAAATAACCTTCACGCTCAAACTGGAACGGCGTGGTCGGTTCCACATCGCGCAGGCTCGGCTCCACAAAGCCCTGTTTGATCGCCAGTGACTCAGGGTTAATTACTGCCAGGAAGTCCTCTGCCGCGCCCGGATTTGGCACACTGAACAGACGATCATACAGGCGGAACTCTGCTGGCTGCGCGTGATCCGCAGATACCCAGTGAATGACCCCTTTGACCTTACGGCCATCGGCAGGATCTTTGCTCAGCGTATCTGTGTCGCTGGTACAGTAGATGCAGGTGATGTTGCCCGCTTCATCTTTAGCGACGCGCTCAGCACGAATGACATAGGCATTGCGCAGGCGAACTTCTTTGCCCAGTACCAGGCGCTTATATTGCTTGTTCGCCTCTTCGCGGAAATCGGCACGGTCGATCCAGATCTCGCGGCTGAACGGCACTTCACGCGTACCCATCTCCGGTTTACCCGGATGATTTGGCATGGTGATGATTTCGTTATGGCCTGCTGGCAGGTTTTCGATCACCACTTTCAGCGGGTCCAACACCGCCATAGCACGTGGCGCATTCTCATTCAGGTCATCACGGATACAGGACTCCAGCGAGGCCATCTCCACAATATTATCCTGTTTGGTGACGCCAATACGACGGCAGAACTCGCGGATAGATGCTGCGGTGTAACCACGACGACGCAGACCTGAAACGGTCAGCATGCGCGGATCGTCCCAGCCTTCTACGTGCTTCTCGGTCACCAGCTGAGTGAGTTTGCGTTTCGACATCACCGCATACTCCAGATTCAGGCGCGAGAATTCATACTGACGCGGATGGACCGGAATGGTGATGTTATCCAGCACCCAGTCATAGAGTCGGCGGTTGTCCTGGAACTCCAGCGTACACAGCGAGTGCGTAATGCCTTCCAGCGCATCAGAGATGCAGTGGGTAAAGTCATACATCGGGTAGATGCACCACTTGTTGCCGGTCTGGTGGTGTTCCGCAAACTTGATGCGATAAAGCACCGGATCACGCATCACGATGAAATTAGAGGCCATGTCGATTTTAGCGCGCAGACAGGCAGTGCCTTCGGCAAACTCACCGTTTCGCATTTTCTCAAACAGCGCCAGGTTCTCTTCCACGCTGCGATCGCGATAAGGGCTGTTTTTGCCCGGCTCTTTCAGGGTGCCGCGATATTCGCGAATCTGATCCGGACTCAGCTCATCAACGTAGGCGAGACCTTTAGAAATCAGCTCGATGGCATAGTCATAAAGCTGATCAAAATAGTTTGATGAGTAACAGACCTCACCGCTCCACTCAAAACCCAGCCACTGGACGTCACGCTTGATGGATTCAACAAATTCCACATCCTCTTTAACCGGATTGGTATCGTCGAAACGCAGGTTGCATTGCCCCTGATAATCCTGGGCGATGCCAAAATTCAGACAGATCGATTTCGCATGACCAATATGCAGATAGCCATTGGGCTCCGGCGGAAAACGGGTATGCACGCTGCTGTGCTTACCGCTCGCCAAATCTTCGTCAATGATCTGACGAATAAAGTTAGTTGGGCGGGCTTCAGCCTCACTCATCTCAAAAATCCTCAATACGAATAACGGGTGATTTGTACCACGAAGTAACGGAGTATGATCCACAAAGCGTCTGAGGGAAACAACCGTTTGTTAAGCCTTTAAAACAAAAAAGGCAGGAATCGCTTCCTGCCTGTGGGGTTCTGTTGCGGGGATTAGCTTTTCACTTCATACAGCGGCGTTTCACCTGCCACCACCTGACCGCGGGCCAGTAATGTCAGACCGGCGAAATCATCGCTGTTGCTGACAACCACCGGACTCACCATCGAGCGGGCATTGGCGTTGAGGAATTCAAGGTCCATTTCCAGCACAGGTTGACCGGCGACCACCGTGGCCCCCTCTTCAACCAGGCGGGTAAAGCCTTTACCTTCCAGCGCCACGGTATCCAGTCCCATGTGCACCACAATCTCTACACCATTCTCCGTTTCCAGACAGAAGGCGTGATTGGTGTTGAAGATTTTCACCAGCGTACCGGCAATCGGAGCCACGACCCATTTGTCGCTGGGTTTGATCGCCAGACCATCGCCTACCGCCTTGCTGGCAAAGGCTTCATCCGGCACATCATCCAGCGCCACGACGTCACCGGTTACCGGTGCCAGCAATGTCGCGATGACTCGCTTCTCACTGTTCAGCACGGCCTGCGGCTTGACGTCAGGCTCCACTGGCGCATTGCTGGTAGCTGCTGCGACCGGACCCTTGGTCAGCACTTTTTTCATCGCCGAGGCAATGCTTTCGGCCTGGGTACCTACAATGATCTGCACGCTCTGCTTATTAAGACGGATCACCCCGGATGCACCCAGACGCTTCGCAACCCCCTCATTGACCTGAGCAGAATCATTCACGTTAAGACGCAGGCGGGTAATACAGGCATCGATGCTGGTTAAGTTGGCTGAGCCACCCACCGCACCGATATAACGGCGCGCCAGCGATTCAGTGGCCGTTTCATCATTGTCAGTTTTATCAACGTTAACGTCATAACCATCACTTTCATCACCTGCAACCGCCAGCTCACGACCCGGTGTCATCAGGTTGAACTTTTTGATGGTGAAGCGGAACACCACGTAGTAGATAACAAAGAAGACCAGGCCCTGCGGAATCAGCATGTACCAGTGTGTTGCCAACGGGTTACGGGTCGACAGCACCATATCCACCAGCCCGGCGCTGAAACCAAATCCAGCAATCCAGTGCATGCTGGCAGCGATAAAGACCGCGATGCCGGTCAGGACGGCGTGGATGAGATAGAGCACTGGCGCCACGAACATGAAGGAGAATTCCAGCGGTTCGGTGATACCGGTAAAGAAAGCAGCAAACGCTGCAGCCAGCATGATACTACCCACTTTGACACGGTTCTCTGGACGGGCACAGTGGTAGATAGCCAGCGCAGCACCCGGCAGACCAAACATCATAATCGGGAAGAAGCCAGCCTGATAACGACCAGTAATGCCCACGGTTGCCGAACCATCTGCCAGTGACTGCGCACCGCCCAGGAATTTAGGAATGTCATTAATGCCGGCAACATCAAACCAGAACACCGAGTTCAGAGCATGATGCAGGCCGACAGGAATTAGCAGGCGGTTGAAGAAGGCGTAGATACCGGCGCCGGCAGAGCCGAGCTTCTGGATATGTTCACCAAAATTAACCAGACCATTAAACACCACGGGCCAGATATACATCAGGATAAAAGCAACAAAGATCATCAGGAACGAGACGAGAATTGGTACCAGCCGGCGTCCGCTGAAGAAGGAAAGCGCTTTAGGCAGCTCGACATGGCTGAAGCGGTTATAGATCTCTGCCGACAGAATACCGACAAGGATGCCGACAAACTGGTTTTCAATTTTGCCAAAGGCAGCTGGCACCTGATCCAAAGGAATTTTCTGAATCATTGACACTGCCGCTGGTGAGCAGAGCGTGGTGACCACCAGAAAGCCGACATAGCCAGTCAGCGCAGCGGCACCATCTTTATCTTTTGACATGCCATAGGCAATACCGATCGCGAACAGCACCGACATGTGCTCAATGATTGCCGCACCCGACTTGATCAGCAATGCAGCCAGCGCATTATCTGCGCCCCAGCTGACTGGATCAAGATAGTAACCCACCCCCATTAATATCGCTGCTGCTGGCAGGGTTGCTACCGGCACCATCAGTGCGCGCCCCACCTTCTGTAAATAACCTAACATACCCCTTCCCCCTATGAACCTGACTTGTCGCTTTGCGCCGCTTAATGTTGTTATGTCAGCTGCAAAGATCGTTAATACACTGCATATCACGCAGCGAAGTGTAATGATAAATTAATTCGCCTCGCAAATTAAAACCCTGGCAAATGTGACTTTTATCACTAAAAAACATCATGTCACACGGCATCATCTGGCTATCACCATAAACTTATTTTATGATCCGAAATATTGAATTACGCTCCGCCCGTAGCGAGAATAGACAATCTGCTCAGGCTGATGACTAACGCAACGGTTTAGCGATCCCCTTTCCATTTTTAATTGAGGTGAAACATGAGACTGATTCCATTAGCAACGCCAACCCAGGTAGGTAAATGGGCCGCCCGACATATTGTTAACCGCATCAATGCGTTTAACCCGACGGCGGACAGACCTTTTGTTCTGGGTCTGCCAACCGGCGGCACGCCACTGGAGGCGTACAAGCACCTGATTGAGATGCACAAAGCGGGCCAGGTCAGTTTTAAACATGTCGTGACCTTCAATATGGATGAATATGTCGGTCTGCCAAAAGAGCATCCTGAAAGCTATCACAGCTTTATGTATCGCAATTTCTTCGATCACGTTGATATTCAACCGGAAAATATCAACCTGCTGAATGGTAATGCGCCCGATATTGACGCAGAATGTCGTCAGTACGAAGAGAAAATTCGCGCACTGGGTAAAATTCACCTGTTTATGGGCGGCGTCGGCAACGACGGTCATATCGCCTTTAACGAACCGGCGTCTTCACTGGCTTCCCGTACCCGCATTAAAACCCTGACCCATGATACCCGCGTAGCGAACTCGCGCTTCTTTAATGGCGACGTTGATCAGGTACCTAAATATGCGCTGACGGTCGGTGTTGGCACGCTGCTGGATGCTGAAGAAGTGATGATTCTGGTTACCGGCCATGTTAAAGCACAGGCACTGCAGGCAGCGGTTGAAGGTAATGTTAACCATATGTGGACCATCAGTTGCCTGCAGCTGCATGCGAAATCGGTGGTGGTCTGTGATGAGCCAGCCACTATGGAACTGAAAGTGAAAACCGTGAAATATTTCCGCGAAATGGAAGCGGAAAATATGAAAGGCGTGTAACAGAATAGTGTCCTGCCCTGCTGTTACGTTAAGTGACAGCAGGCCAGGAAGGGAGAAGAGAGATGTACGCATTAGTAAACGGTCGGATCTACAGCGGCCATGAGATTCTGGATAATCACGCCGTCGTGGTGGCAAACGGGCACATTGCGCGCGTCTGCCCGCGTGAATCGCTGTCGGCTGATATTGAGCAGCGCGATATGGCGGGTGCGATTATTGCGCCGGGTTTTATCGATCTGCAGCTCAATGGCTGCGGTGGGGTACAGTTCAATGACAGCCTGGATGCGCTCAGCATTGAGACGCTGGAAACGATGCAGCGCGCCAATGAAAAGTCTGGCTGCACCAGCTTTTTACCGACGCTGATCACCAGCAGCGACGCGCTGATGAAGCGGGCGATTGAAACCATGCGCGCTTACCTGCAGAAACATCAGCATCAGGCATTGGGTCTGCATCTGGAAGGCCCGTGGCTGAGCAAAGCGAAAAAAGGCACCCACGATCCGGCACTGATTCGCCTGCCGGATGCGGCGATGGTGCAGTATCTTTGCGACAACGCAGACGTCATCACCAAAGTTACCCTGGCACCTGAAAACGCAGGCAGCGACGTAATTCGTCAATTAACCGACGCCGGAATCATTGTCTCAGCGGGTCACTCGAATGCGACCTATGAAGAGGCGAAAGCGGGTTTTTCTGCTGGCGTGAGTTTCGCAACCCACCTCTACAATGCTATGCCGACCTTTGCAGGACGTGAACCCGGGCTTATCGGTGCGCTGTTTGATTCGCCTGATGTATACTGCGGCATTATTGCGGATGGTTTACATGTACATTACGCTAACGTGCGCAATGCAAAACGCATTAAAGGCGACAAACTGGTGCTGGTAACCGATGCCACCGCACCGGCTGGCGCTGACATCAGCGAGTTTATTTTTGCTGGCAAAACAATCTATTATCGTGACGGCCTCTGTGTTGACGAAAACGGCACACTCAGTGGTTCGGCCCTGACGATGATTGAAGCAGTACAAAACAGCGTCGAGCATGTCGGCATCGCACTGGACGAAGCGTTACGCATGGCATCACTTTACCCGGCACGGGCGATGGGCGTGGAAAGACAGTTGGGCTCGATCGAAGCAGGAAAAATCGCGAACCTGACTGTGTTTACGCGCGACTTTAAAATCATTAAGACGTTAGTCAACGGAGACGACGTCCTGAGCGAGTAAGCACTGAATGACCACTGGCGGCCAGTCACAAATAGGAAATGTCGATCTTGTTAAGCAACTTAATAGCGCAGCGGTTTACCGGCTGATTGATCAACAGGGGCCGATATCGCGCATTCAGATTGCCGAACTCAGCCAGCTCGCCCCCGCCAGCGTCACCAAAATTACCCGCCAGTTGATTGAGCGCGGCCTGATCAAAGAGGTAGACCAGCAGGCGTCTACCGGTGGTCGCCGCGCTATCTCGATTATCACTGAAACCCGTCACTTCCATACCATCGGGGTTCGCCTCGGCCGCAACGATGCCACCCTGACCCTGTTCGACCTCAGCGGTAAGTCGCTGGCGCAGGAGGATTATGCGCTGCCGGAACGCACCCAGGAGACACTGGAGCATGCGCTGTTTAACGCCATCAGCGGCTTCATCGGGCAGCACCAGCGTAAAATACGCGAGCTGATCGCGATTTCCGTTATCCTGCCGGGCCTGGTTGACCCGATTAACGGCGTGATCCGTTATATGCCGCACATCTCTGTCAGCCACTGGCCGCTGGTCGCCAGTCTGAAAAAGCGGTTCAACGTCACCAGCTTTGTGGGGCACGATATTCGCAGTCTGGCGCTGGCCGAGCACTATTTCGGTGCAAGCCGCGACTGTGCTGACTCAATCCTGGTGCGCTTACACCGCGGCACCGGTGCCGGCATTATTGCCAACGGCCATATTTTCCTCGGCAGCAACGGTAACGTCGGCGAAATCGGCCATATCCAGGTTGACCCGCTTGGCGAGCGCTGTCACTGCGGTAACTTTGGCTGCCTGGAAACCATTGCCGCTAACGGTGCCATTGAGAATCGTGTGCGGCATCTGCTGAATCAGGGCTATCCCAGCGTACTGACGCTGGAGGCATGCCAGATGTCCCACATCTGCAAAGCGGCCAATCAGGGTGATGCGCTGGCCTGCGAAGTGGTCGAACAGGTAGGCCGGTATCTCGGCAAAGCGATTGCCATCGCGATTAACCTGTTTAATCCACAAAAAGTGGTGCTGGCGGGCGAGATTACGGAAGCAGAAAAAGTGCTGCTGCCCGCGATTGAAGGCTGCATCAACACCCAGGCGTTAGAAGCCTTTCGTAAAAATCTGCCGGTCGTGCGTTCGACCGTGGATCACCGTTCTGCGATCGGCGCATTTGCGCTGGCTAAACGTGCCATGCTTAACGGCATTCTGCTGCAACATCTTCTGGAAGACTAAGCTAACCCGCTGTTGTGGCGGGCCACATCGGATCTGACTATGACCATTAAAAGCGTAATTTGTGATATCGATGGCGTGCTGATGCACGACAACACGGCCGTTCCTGGCGCACAGGAATTTTTACAACGCATTCTGGCCAAAGAGATGCCGCTGGTGGTGCTGACGAACTATCCCTCGCAGACCGAGCAGGATCTGGCTAACCGCTTTGCTTCGGCTGGTGTCGAGGTTCCTGAATCCGTTTTCTACACCTCGGCCATGGCTACCGCCGACTTCCTGCGTCGTCAGGAGGGCAAAAAGGCGTATGTCATTGGTGAAGGCGCGCTGATTCATGAGCTTTATAAAGCGGGCTTTACCATTACGGATGTGAATCCCGATTTTGTCATTGTCGGGGAGACGCGTTCATTCAACTGGGACATGATGCACAAAGCGGCCTTCTTCGTGGCTAACGGCGCGCGCTTTATCGCCACCAACCCCGATACGCACGCGCGCGGCTTTATACCCGCCTGTGGTGCGCTCTGCGCCGGGATTGAGAAGATATCAGGCCGTAGCCCGTTTGTGGTGGGCAAACCCAGCCCCTACATCATGCGCGCCGCGCTGAATAAAATGCAGGCCCACTCGGAAGAGACGGTCATTGTGGGTGATAACCTGCGAACCGATATTCTCGCCGGTTTCCAGGCAGGTCTGGAAACGGTACTGGTGCTGTCAGGCGTCTCGACGCTGAGTGATATCGATGCCATGCCGTTCCGTCCGGACTGGATCTACCCTTCTGTTGCCGATATTGATCTGTTCTGATTCATTTTTCTTATGACGCATCCGGTTAATCTGTGATGCGTCCCCCTTTTTTTGCATGGCTCCCGCCTACTTTCACTGCTTGTTTTTTACTCACAAACGCCATTTCATTGCCGATCCAATAACAAAACAACATTAAAATTATCGTTTATTCAATTTTATTGCCATGTGAGCAATATTTTTATCAGTAAATCACGATTTCTCTTGCATTGAATGCACCAAATAGCGCATTTTCTTATCTATCACGCAGCGTCAGGCTGCCGGACAAACGCAAAAGATAACATCGCCGTAAGGTGAGATCAGGAGTCAGTTATGTGTTCAATTTTTGGTGTGCTGGATCTGAAAACCGATCCTGTTGAGCTGCGCAAAAAAGCGCTGGAATGTTCACGCTTAATGCGTCATCGCGGCCCGGACTGGTCAGGCGTCTATGCAGATGACACGGCTATTCTGGCGCATGAACGCCTCTCAATTGTTGACGTTAACAACGGCGCACAGCCACTGTACAACGCCGATCACACCCACGTACTGGCCGTTAACGGCGAAATTTACAACCATCAGGCGCTGCGCGCTGAGCTCAGCGATCGCTATGAATTTCAGACCGGTTCTGACTGTGAAGTGATTCTGGCGCTCTATCAGGAGAAAGGTGTCGATTTCCTTGATGAGCTGGAAGGCATGTTCGCCTTTATCCTCTATGACAGCGTTAAGAAATCGTATCTGATTGGCCGCGACCATATCGGCATCATCCCGCTTTATATGGGTAACGATGAACACGGCAACCTGTTTGTTGCGTCAGAAATGAAAGCGCTGGTACCAGCCTGCCGTTCAATCAAAGAGTTCCCGCCAGGAAGCTACCTCTCCAGCACTGATGGCGAAATCCGTCGTTACTGGCAGCGTGACTGGATGGAGTACAAAAACGTTGAGCACAACACCACCGATGCGGCTGGCCTGAAGCATGCGCTGGAAGAGTCGGTGAAAAGCCACCTGATGTCAGATGTGCCTTACGGTGTGCTGCTGTCAGGCGGTCTGGACTCCTCCATCATTTCCGCCGTGACCAAGCGTTTTGCGGCAAAGCGTGTTGAAGACCAGGATAAAAGTGACGCGTGGTGGCCGCAGCTACACTCCTTCGCGGTCGGGCTGGAAGGTTCACCTGATTTAAAAGCAGCAAAATCTGTCGCGGAACATCTGGGCACCGTGCACCACGAAATCCATTTCACCGTGCAGGAAGGTCTGGATGCGATTCGCGATGTGATTTATCACATTGAAACCTATGACGTCACGACCATTCGCGCCTCTACGCCGATGTACTTAATGTCGCGTAAAATAAAAGCAATGGGCATTAAGATGGTGCTGTCGGGCGAAGGCGCAGATGAAGTGTTTGGCGGCTATCTCTACTTCCATAAAGCGCCAAACGCCAAAGAGTTCCACGAAGAAAACGTGCGTAAACTGCAGGCGCTGCATATGTTCGACTGTGCCCGTGCCAACAAAGCGATGTCCGCCTGGGGCGTTGAAGCCCGCGTACCCTTCCTGGATAAAAAATTCCTGGATGTGGCCATGCGTATCAACCCTGCCGACAAAATGTGTGGCAGCAACGGTAAAATGGAGAAACACATTCTGCGTGAATGCTTCTCCTCATACCTGCCTGAGAGCGTAGCGTGGCGTCAGAAAGAGCAGTTCTCTGATGGTGTGGGTTACAGCTGGATCGACTCACTCAAGGAAGTGGCCGCGAAACAAATCAGTGACCAGCAGCTGGCAACCGCCCATTTCCGCTTCCCGTTCAACACGCCGGGTTCGAAAGAAGCTTATCTCTATCGTGAAATCTTCGAAGAGCTGTTCCCGTTAGCCAGTGCGGCAGAGTGTGTGCCTGGCGGTCCATCCGTTGCCTGTTCTTCAGCCAAAGCAATTGAGTGGGATGAAGCGTTTAAAAACATGGACGATCCTTCCGGACGTGCCGTGGGTGTGCATCAGTCAGCCTATAAATAACCTGACATAAAGCCACCAGAATGGGCCTGTTATGGCCCATTTTTTTTACGATTAGCGTTGTATTCACTGAAAAATTGCCGAATAAACCGCCAGGCTGGTTATAAGCCAGTCAAACAGCGATTATCTGGCAAAAAACGGTAAAAAACTTGTTGACGCTGTCTGGTCAACTCCGCATAATGCGCCCCGCAACGCCGATGAAGGTAACGCGAAAAAAAGATGGCTACGTAGCTCAGCTGGTTAGAGCACAGCACTCATAATGCTGGGGTCACAGGTTCGATTCCCGTCGTAGCCACCATCTTTTTTTGCGGGAGTGGCGAAATTGGTAGACGCACCAGATTTAGGTTCTGGCGCCGCAAGGTGTGCGAGTTCAAGTCTCGCCTCCCGCACCATTTCATTATTCGGCAGCGTGGATGGGATATCGCCAAGCGGTAAGGCACCGGTTTTTGATACCGGCATTCCCTGGTTCGAATCCAGGTATCCCAGCCAATTTCGATGATTCTCGTGTGCTGAGAACGGACGAATGGGATATCGCCAAGCGGTAAGGCACCGGTTTTTGATACCGGCATTCCCTGGTTCGAATCCAGGTATCCCAGCCACCATTGAAATGCAGTACAATTTGGCTACGTAGCTCAGCTGGTTAGAGCACAGCACTCATAATGCTGGGGTCACAGGTTCGATTCCCGTCGTAGCCACCATATAATTGGGGTGTCGCCAAGCGGTAAGGCACTGGTTTCTGATACCAGCATTCCGGGGTTCGAATCCCTGCACCCCAGCCATACAAAGACAATTTGAAAAACCCATTATTGGGGTGTCGCCAAGCGGTAAGGCACTGGTTTCTGATACCAGCATTCCGGGGTTCGAATCCCTGCACCCCAGCCAAATTGCACAACCAGGCCCGCTTTTGCGGGCTTTGTTGTTTTTGTCCCTTCTCCACCATCCAGATTACTGGCCCGCCCTGCGGCGAGCCTCAATGCGCATTGGGTTATAAACCCAGCGCATAGCGCAATACCTGCCGCTTCAGTACGCCAGAATGTTCAGCGGCAATCAGTCCGAGATTTCGCGCAAGCCTCAGCGGTGCCAGCTGGTTGCTGAAGGCAAAATAAAAGAGATCCATCCCGCCCTGCATCAGCAGATTGTCTTTGCGACGCTGCCGGTGATAGCGCTGCAATACCCGCTCTGAGGCCCAGTCCTCCGCCGCATCGCGTGCGCTCACCAGCACATCAATCAACGCATCAATATCGCGATAGCCCAGATTCACGCCCTGCCCGGCTAGCGGATTAATGGTATGCGCGGCATCGCCGACCAGCGCCAGCCCTGGAAGGACATAACGTGAAGCATGACGGCGCACCAGCGGGAAGCCGCCCGCCGCATGGGCTTTAAACCGTCCCAACCGCGCCGGGAAGTGGCTGGCAATTTCTTTCTCCAGCTGAGCTATCGGCATCGCCTGAAGCTGACGCACTCTTGCGGGCGCGTCATACCAGACCAGCGAGGCCCGGTTACCATACAGCGGCAAAAAGGCGCGTGGTCCCTGAGGCGTAAAGTGCTGCCAGGTCGCATCCCCTGCCGGATGATCGCAGGTCACGCTGATCAGTAAACAGGACTGCGCATAGCTCCAGCCATGAATCCCGATTCCGGCCATCTGCCGCACCTGCGAGTTTGCGCCATCTGCACCCATCACCAGCCGGGTATGCAAAGCCATGCCGTCGTTAAGATCGACGCGCCAGCCGCCATTTTCTGGCTGCAGGTTTTCCAGCGTGGCCGGGCAATAGCAGGTCACGCCCAGCGACTGCATCTCCTCCCATAACGCCCGCTGAAGCACGCTGTTCTCGACCATAAAGCCCAGTTCAGGCAAGCCCAGCGAGGCTGCATCAAAACTCACCTGTGCGGTCTGCCACTCCCAGGTTTCCAGCCTGCGATAGGGCGCACTGCGCATTGCTTCGACCCGCGGCCAGACATTGAGCTGCTTCAGCAACGCCACCGAGGAAGATCCGATCGCTGAAATTCGCAGATCGGGATCGCTGTCGGCATCAAACGGCGCGGGTTCGGCACGCTCAATCACCGCCACGCGAAAATGTTGCTGTGTCAGACCACAGGCCAGCGCAGCACCGACCATACCACCGCCGACAATCACGACATCAAACTGATTACCCTGCATTGCTTAACTCCCTCTCTTATTCCCGCCAGCCTGCGCATCGCGGGTCTGAATAGAGCAAAGTGTACCGGAAAACCCGATGGCTGGCAGAAAAGCCCTCAGGCTGGTCACCACAGCATCAAAGCATTACAATATGCGCCCCGCACTTCACTGCACTGAATCAATGGCTAGCGCGATGACAAAAAAACTGCATATCAAAACCTGGGGATGTCAGATGAATGAGTATGATTCATCCAAGATGTCTGATCTGCTGAACAGTACGCACGGCTATACGCTGACTGAGGTCCCTGAAGAGGCGGATATCCTGTTACTTAACACCTGCTCCATTCGTGAGAAAGCGCAGGAAAAGGTGTTTCACCTGCTGGGACGCTGGAGAAAACTCAAAGAGCGCAACCCGGATGTGATCATTGGCGTGGGTGGCTGTGTGGCGTCGCAGGAAGGCGATCACATTCGTCAGCGTGCCCCCTGCGTGGATATTGTGTTTGGTCCGCAGACGCTGCACCGCCTGCCGGAGATGATCAACACCGTGCGCGGTACCAAAAGCCCGGTAGTCGACATCAGCTTCCCGGAAATTGAGAAATTTGACCGTCTGCCGGAACCGCGTGCAGAAGGCCCGACAGCCTTTGTCTCCATTATGGAAGGCTGCAACAAATATTGTACTTTCTGCGTGGTGCCTTACACCCGTGGTGAGGAAGTGAGCCGTCCCAGCGATGATATTCTGCTGGAGATCGCCCAGCTGGCGGCGCAGGGCGTGCGTGAAGTTAACCTGCTGGGTCAGAACGTCAACGCTTATCGTGGTGCCACCTTTGATGGTGAGATCTGTACCTTCGCTGAGCTGCTGCGCCTGGTCGCCGCAATCGACGGCATCGACCGCATTCGCTTCACCACCAGCCACCCGATTGAGTTCACCGATGACATCATTGATGTCTATCGCGATACCCCGGAGCTGGTGAGTTTCCTGCATCTGCCGGTTCAGAGCGGCTCAGACCGTATTCTGACGCTGATGAAGCGCGCGCATACCGCGCTGGAGTATAAGGCGATTATCCGTAAGCTGCGCGCGGCTCGCCCGGATATTGAGATCAGCTCCGACTTCATCATCGGCTTCCCGGGTGAAACCCAGCAGGATTTCGAGCAGACCATGAAGCTCATCGCCGACATCAATTTCGACGTCAGCTTCAGCTTTGTCTATTCTGCGCGTCCCGGTACGCCCGCAGCTGACCTGCCGGATGATGTCAGTGAAGAGGAGAAAAAGCAGCGTCTGTGGATCCTGCAGGACCGCATTAACCAGCAGGCGCAGGCAATCAGTCGCCGCATGCTCGGCACCGTGCAGCGTATTCTGGTGGAAGGCATCTCCCGCAAGAACGTCATGGAAGTCTCTGGCCGTACCGAAAACAACCGCGTAGTCAATTTTGAAGGCACGCCTGAGATGATTGGCCGCTTTGTGGATGTTGAAATTGTTGATGTCTACACCAACTCGCTGCGCGGCAGGCTGGTACGTACTGAAGAAGAGATGGGCCTGCGTATGGTGCAAAGCCCGGCTTCCGTGATTGCCCGTACCCGCAAAGAAAACGACATCGGCGTGGGTCTGTTCCAGCCGTGATACCTGCTATATTGTGCGGCAGCGCGCATTGCGTTGCTGCCAGGTTCACACCACGACACTTGGTTTCTGAAAGTGCCGCCCAAATATCTCCCCTTAAGCTTGCGCCCAGGCGTTACGGCATAAATAATTTCGTTATGGTGCATCCGGTTAAGCCCAACGGTGCGTCAGACACATCCCATAACTGGCCCTGAGTGACCCAAAGGATTCGTTTGAATATCGAAACTCGTGAAATCGCCCTTGAACCGGCTGATAACCGTCGTCTGATGAGCCTGTGTGGGCCTTTCGACGATAATGTGAAACAGCTTGAGCGTCGTCTGGGCATTGAGATCAATCGTCGCGACAACGTCTTTAAGCTGGTAGGACGCCCACTTTGCGTCAATGCTGCCGCAGATATTCTCAAGACCTTGTATGTTGATACCGCGCCAATGCGTGGTGAGATCCCGGATATCGAGCCAGACCAGATTCACCTGGCGATCAAAGAGAGCCGGGTACTGGAGCAAACCGCCGAAAGCGTGCCGGAATACGGTAAAGCGGTCAATATTAAGACCAAGCGTGGTGTGATCAAACCGCGCACGCCAAATCAGGCCCAGTACATCGCGAATGTGCTCGACCACGACATTACCTTTGGTGTCGGCCCGGCCGGTACCGGTAAAACCTATCTGGCGGTGGCCGCGGCCGTGGATGCGCTGGAACGTCAGGAAATTCGCCGCATCATGCTGACCCGCCCTGCCGTCGAAGCGGGTGAAAAGCTCGGCTTCCTGCCAGGCGACCTGAGTCAGAAAGTCGACCCTTATCTGCGTCCGCTCTACGATGCGCTGTTTGAAATGCTCGGCTTCGAGCGCGTTGAAAAGCTGATGGAGCGTAACGTTATTGAAGTTGCCCCGCTGGCTTACATGCGCGGTCGTACCCTGAACGATGCGTTCATCATTCTTGATGAGAGCCAGAACACCACTATCGAGCAGATGAAGATGTTTCTGACGCGCATCGGCTTTAACTCCAAAGCGGTGATTACCGGTGACGTTACCCAGATCGATCTGCCGCGTCACGTCAAGTCGGGTCTGCGTCATGCTATCGAGGTGCTGGCAGACGTGGAAGAGATCAGCTTTAACTTCTTCCACAGCGAAGATGTGGTGCGCCATCCAGTGGTTGCCCGCATTGTCACCGCTTATGAAGCCTGGGAAGCCGCCGATCAGACCCGCCGTGACCAGCAGGCCGAAGAGCGTAAACGTGAAGCGCTGGCAGCACAGAGCGCCACGCAGGAGAGCAAATGAGCGAGGTGATTCTCGACCTGCAGGTCGCCTGTGATAACACCGCTGATTTGCCTGAAGAAAGCCAGTTTCACCGCTGGCTCTCAGCGGCTGTCACCCCTTTCCAGCCTGAAAGCGAAGTCACAGTACGTCTGGTTGATGAAGCGGAAAGTCATGAGCTTAATCTGACTTATCGTGGCAAAGATAAGCCGACTAACGTCCTGTCCTTCCCGTTTGAAGCGCCGCCGGGCATTGAGCTGCCGCTGCTGGGCGATCTGATCATCTGCCGTCAGGTGGTTGAGCAGGAAGCGGCAGAGCAGGGAAAAAGCGTTGAAGCCCACTGGGCACACATGGTGGTACACGGTACGCTCCACCTGCTGGGTTACGACCATATTGAAGACGATGAAGCTGACGAAATGGAAGGACTGGAGACCGAGATAATGCTTGCTCTTGGGTATCCTGATCCGTACATTTCGGAGAAAGAAGACGCCTGAATCCTGAATTCAGGCTATCCGGCTGTCAGCACGGTTTGCTGACAGCACCTGTTCCTCACCAGAGAGATCTTTAAAAACCGCCATGAGCGACGACCATTCTCAAAACAGCGATGCACCCAGTAGTAAAAAGGGATTTTTCTCCCTGTTAATCAACCAACTCTTTCACGGTGAACCTAAAAACCGTGATGAGCTCCTGGAGCTGATCCGCGACTCAAATAATAAAGAGCTGATTGACCAGGACACCCGCGACATGCTCGAAGGGGTTCTGGATATTGCGGAGCAGCGCGTGCGTGACATCATGATCCCGCGCTCGCAAATGATCACCCTGAAACGTAATCAGAGCCTCCAGGAGTGTCTGGATGTCATTATCGACTCCGCGCACTCCCGCTTCCCGGTGATCAGCGAAGACAAAGATCATGTGGAAGGGATTCTGATGGCGAAAGACCTGCTGCCGTTTATGAGCAGTGAATCAGAGCCGTTCAGCATCGAGAAAGTGCTGCGTCCTGCGGTGGTGGTGCCTGAAAGTAAGCGTGTCGACCGGATGCTGAAAGAGTTCCGCTCCCAGCGTTACCACATGGCGATTGTTATTGATGAGTTTGGTGGTGTTTCCGGTCTGGTCACCATCGAAGATATTCTCGAGCTGATCGTGGGTGAGATTGAAGATGAGTATGACGATGAAGAAGATCGTGATATCCGTCAGCTCAATCGCCACACCTTCACGGTGCGCGCACTGACCGCCATTGAAGATTTCAATGAGGTGTTTGGCACGCAGTTCAGTGATGATGAAGTCGATACCATTGGTGGTCTGGTCATGCAGGGCTTCGGCCATCTGCCCGCACGTGGTGAAAGCATTGAGATTGAGGGTTACCAGTTCAAGGTGGCGATGGCTGACAGTCGCCGCATCATCCAGGTTCACGTGACTATCCCGGAAAATTCGCCACAACCCCAACTGGAAGACGAATAAGTCTATGGCATTAGCCTCACTCTACCCGCGCCAGCGGGTTCGCCTGCTGCTGGCTTTAATAACGGGTGCACTGGGTACCCTCGCCTTCTCTCCTTACGATTTCTGGCCTGCCGCTCTGCTCTCGCTGTGCGGCTTACAGCTGCTGACTCTGAACCGCACAAGCCCGCAGGCCACTGCGATCGGCTTTGTGTGGGGCGTGGGTCTGTTCGGCAGCGGTATTAACTGGGTCTATGTCAGTGTTGCCACCTTTGGCGGCATGCCTGGTCCGGTCAATGTCTTTATCGTGGCGCTGCTGGCGGCGTATCTGGCGGTCTACCCGGCGCTGTTTGCGGGCGTACTGAATCGCCTCTGGCCGCGCACGACGTTGTGGCGTCTGGCGCTGGCAGCACCGGCATTGTGGCAGATCACTGAGTTTCTGCGCGGCTGGGTGTTGACCGGTTTCCCGTGGCTGCAGTTTGGTTACAGCCAGATTGACGGTCCGTTAAAAGGCCTGGCCCCGCTGGCGGGTGTCGAGACCCTGACTTTCCTGCTGATGGTCGTCGCTGGCCTGCTGGCTTATGCCATGCAGCAGCGCAATGTCAGAAGCCTGGTGGCGGCGTTATTGCTGCTGGCCCTGCCGTGGCCGCTGCGCTACATCCAGTGGGTTCAGCCAATGCCTGAGCGCGCCGTCGACGTGGCGCTGGTGCAGGGGAATATCCCGCAGTCGATGAAGTGGGATCCACAGCAGTTGCTCACTACCCTGCGCATCTATAACGGTCTCAGTCAGCCCCTGATGGGCAAAGCGCCGATCATTATCTGGCCTGAATCGGCGATTACCGATCTGGAAAGCAATCAGCAGCCTTTCCTGCGTTCGCTGGATGACGAACTGCGTGAACGCGGCAGCTCACTGGTCACCGGCATCGTCGACTCACGGCTGGAGCAGAATCGTTATCACGACTACAACACGGTGATCGTGCTGGGCGGCAAAACCCCGTACAACTACTTCAGCGGCAATCGTTACCAGAAGAATCATCTGGTACCGTTTGGCGAATTTGTGCCGCTGGCCGATCTGTTGCGGCCGCTGGCCCCGTTCTTCGATCTGCCGATGTCAGCCTTCAGCCGTGGCAACTATCTCCAGCCGCAACTCAGCGTGGCGGGCTATAACCTGACCACCGCCATCTGTTATGAGATCGTGCTGGGTGAGCAGGTGCGGGCTAACTTCCATCCCGACACCAGTTTCCTGCTGACCGTTTCGAACGATGCCTGGTTTGGTCACTCTATCGGACCGTGGCAGCACTTCCAGATGGCGAGAATGCGGGCGCTGGAGCTGGGACGTCCGCTGTTGCGCAGCACCAACAATGGTGTGACGGCGGTAGTGAATGCCAGCGGTGATGTGGAGGCAATGCTGCCGCAGTTTACCCGCGATGTGCTGACCAGCAAGGTCACGCCGACGCAGGGGGAAACCCCGTATGCGCGGGCGGGTATCTGGCCAGTCTGGTCACTGACGCTGCTGGCAGCGCTGTTAGCCCTGCTGCGCCGACGCCGATAACCTGTCTGATCCTTAAAGGCGAAGCCCAGGCTTCGCTTTTTTCTTTACTGCCCCCGGTATATCTCACTCCCCAGACCACATACTCTGCTGCCTTTCTCGCCCTGTACTGCTTTCTGGCACGATGATTGCAGAATGTTTCACTGTTTTTCGCCGACAGGCGGATTGCAGGCGCTGATGCCAGGCCGTTTGCACCAAAACAGTCGCCTCTGCTGCACCGTAAACGCGCAGAGCAAGATATTTGCCTTTTTTTGGTGCGGATTGCCTCGCAAAAAAGAAACTTTTTTGTTTCATTGCGTTAACAATCCGCTATGTTAGTGACTCTTCTGCGCCCGTTTAGCCCGCAGAATGAGCAGAAACGCAGCAAAAAACAGACACAACATCATAATCAGCACAGGTAATAGCCTGGGCCTTTTTCATACGAAGGAGTTGGAACATGCAACTACGCAAAGTGGCATTATCTCTTCTGCTGATCAGCGCAGCGGCGGGAGCGGCCCAGGCGGAAGATCTCAGCGGCACCCTGAAGAAGATCAATGACAACGGCGTCATTGTGGTCGGGCATCGCGAATCATCAGTTCCCTTTTCTTACTATGACAACCAGCAAAAAGTCGTCGGCTATTCACAGGCTTACTCAAACGCCATCGTGGAAGCTATTAAAGCGAAGCTGAACAAGCCGGATCTGCAGGTCAAAATGATCCCGATCACCTCACAAAACCGTATTCCGCTGCTGCAAAACGGCACCTACGATTATGAGTGTGGCTCTACCACCAATAACCTTGAGCGCCAGAAACAGGCCGCGTTCTCTGACACCATTTTTGTCATCGGCACCCGTCTGCTGGTGAAGAAAGATGGCCCGATCAAAGATTTCGCTGATCTGAAAGGCAAAACGGTGGTTGTGACATCAGGAACCACCTCTGAAGTGCTGCTGCATAAACTCAACGACGAACAAAAACTGGATATGCGCATCATCAGCGCCAAAGATCACGGTGACTCTTTCCGTACACTGGAAACCGGTCGTGCCGTGGCTTTCATGATGGATGATGCTCTGCTGGCCGGCGAACGCGCCAAAGCCAAAAAGCCGGATAACTGGGAAATCTTAGGTACGCCGCAGTCAAAAGAGGCCTATGGCTGCATGCTGCGTAAAGATGATCCACAGTTTAAAGCGCTGGTCGATGAAACCATTGCTAAAGCCCAGACCTCTGGCCAGGCAGAAAAATGGTTCGATACCTGGTTCAAACAGCCGATTCCACCAAAGAATCTGAACATGAACTTTGAGCTCTCTGATGACATGAAAGCCCTGTTCAAAACGCCGAATGACAAAGCACTGAATTAACAAAAAAATACCCAATGGATCTCAGATTGCATTAATGCGGCAAGAGAATGTATCCCGGTGAGCTTACTCAGGTAAGTCATTCGGGTGAGTGAACATAGCCAACCAAAATGCAGCCTGAAAGACGGCGGGTATAACAAGGGCAGCCTGGCTGCCCTCTCGATTGCTGAAACCGCGGCATGGACAGACAGACTGACACGGGTCGTTCTCCTGAGTCAGGAAATAAAACGCCGTTCATCAATCTTCAGGGTAGCTTAGCTACCCTTTTTTTCCGGAGCTCGTTATGGGTATCGATTGGAACTGGGGCATTTTCCTCGAACAGGCCCCGTTCGGTAACACGACCTACCTCGGCTGGCTGTGGTCCGGTTTTCAGGTGACGATAGCCGTCTCCTGCTGCGCCTGGATTATCGCCTTCTGCGTGGGTTCATTTTTCGGCATTCTGCGCACCGTGCCTAATCGCCTGCTGGCGACCATTGGCACCTGCTATGTCGAACTGTTTCGCAACATTCCGCTGATCGTCCAGTTCTTCTTCTGGTATCTGGTCGCGCCCGAACTGGTGGGCGAAAAGCTCGGCATGTGGTTTAAGTCTGAGCTGGACCCCAACATTCAGTTCTTCCTCTCTTCAATGATCTGTCTTGGCCTGTTTACCGCCGCCCGCGTCTGCGAGCAGGTGCGCGCAGCCATTCAGTCACTGCCGGCAGGACAGAAAAATGCCGGTCTGGCGATGGGACTAACGCTGCCGCAGACCTATCGCTATGTCCTGCTGCCGAATGCGTATCGCGTGATTGTGCCGCCGATGACTTCGGAAATGCTGAACCTGGTGAAGAACTCCGCTATCGCCTCCACCATTGGTCTGGTCGATATGGCGGCACAGGCGGGCAAACTGCTCGACTATTCTGCTCACGCCTATGAATCCTTTACCGCCATTACGCTGGCCTATGTCGCGATTAACCTGGTGATTATGTTGTTGATGAGTCTGGTCGAGCGCAAAGTCCGGCTGCCAGGCAATGCGGGAGGCAAGTAATGTACGACTTTGACTGGAGTTCGATTACACCCAGCCTGCCCTATCTGCTTAACGGCTTAGTGATTACCTTCAAGATAACCATTACCGCCGTGGTCTTCGGCATTCTGTGGGGCACCCTGCTGGCGGTGATGCGTCTGTCGAGCTTTAAGCCCATCAGCTGGTTCGCCAAAATCTACGTCAACCTGTTCCGCTCGGTGCCGCTGGTCATGGTGCTGCTGTGGTTCTATCTGGTGGTGCCGAGTTTCCTGCAGCAGGTGCTGGGCCTGTCGCCGAAAACCGATATCCGGCTGATTTCCGCCATGGTTGCCTTTTCGCTGTTTGAAGCGGCCTACTACTCCGAAATCATTCGTGCCGGCATCATCAGTATTTCGCGTGGACAGGGCAATGCCGCGCTGGCGCTGGGTATGACACAGTGGCAGGCAATGCGCCTGATCATCCTGCCGCAGGCGTTCCGCGCCATGGTTCCGCTGTTACTGACGCAGGGTATCGTGCTGTTCCAGGATACCTCGCTGGTCTATGTCTTAAGCCTGGCGGACTTCTTCCGTACTGCGTCCACCATTGGTGAGCGCGACGGCACCCAGGTTGAAATGGTTCTGTTTGCAGGTCTGGTCTACTTCGTTATCAGCCTGAGCGCATCGCTGTTGGTCAGCTATCTGAAAAGAAAAAGGACGGTTTAAATGATTAGCCTGAAAAATGTTTCTAAGTGGTATGGTCACTTTCAGGTGCTGACCGACTGCTCAACCGAGGTTAAAACCGGTGAGGTAGTGGTGGTCTGCGGGCCGTCCGGCTCCGGTAAATCGACGCTGATCAAAACGGTGAATGGCCTTGAGCCGGTTCAGCAGGGCGTGATTGCGGTCAATGGCACTGAGGTAAACAACAAAAAAACCAACCTTGCACAACTTCGCAGCCAGGTCGGTATGGTGTTCCAGCACTTCGAGCTGTTCCCGCATCTGAGCATTATCAACAATCTGGTGCTGGCGCAGGTGAAAGTGCTGAAACGTGACAAAGCAGCAGCCCGCGATAAAGGACTGAAACTGTTGAAACGTGTAGGTCTCTCAGCCCATGCCGAGAAGTTCCCCGGCCAGCTATCGGGTGGACAGCAGCAGCGTGTGGCGATTGCACGTGCACTCTGCATGGATCCCATCGCGATGTTGTTTGATGAACCGACCTCCGCGCTGGATCCGGAAATGATCAACGAAGTGCTGGATGTGATGGTCGAGCTGGCGCAGGAAGGGATGACGATGATGGTGGTGACACACGAGATGGGCTTCGCCCGCAAAGTTGCTAATCGTGTGATCTTCATGGATGAAGGAAAAATTATCGAAGACACCAATAAAGATGACTTCTTTAATAACCCCCAGTCTGACCGTGCTAAAGATTTCCTCGCTAAAATTCTGCACTAAATAACCTATGCGGGTCACCTGAGTGGCCCGCATCGTTTTTATTATCAGGGTTCAAAAGGCTGACGCTGAAACTGATCATTGCCGCATTCCGGACAGCGCGACAGGGTTTCCGGCGTATAGATCGCCCGGGTAAACTGACATTTCTCACACACCAGATTGCCCAGCCCCACCACTTCGCCGCTCTGATATACACCGTGATGATGCAGATCCTGGAAGACTTCGCGCCATTCCAGCTGACTTTTATCGGTGATATCCGCCAGCTCTTTCCAGACGCTCTCGCGAATAATGCGCATAAACAGTGAATCCGCCAGCGGCTCTTCCACATCGGTATAACTGCGTGCAAACTCGCCCAAATCACGGCGTACCGAGCTCAGCGCCTGATCAATCTCTTCTTCCGTCATATCATCGCGCACCCGTAACTGGCTGCGTCGCCCGGCAATCAGCTCATCAAGGTTGCGATCGCCCTGACGGAGACGTTCGGTCAGTACGGCTAACGACTCGCGATATTCCTGAGCTACTTTATTCATTTTATTCTCCTTTATGCAGACCCTCGCTGAATTAAGTTTAGTCGCAATGCGGCTTTTGCCGTGTCGTCTGTACAGTGAATTACAAAAGGGTGAAGAGGCTGACGCTTTCAGCAGAAATCGTGCCAGCAAAAGTGGGAAGTGTTGTTGATACGCGGCCTTATGGGTATGCTATGCGGATCGTAGAGCCCGAAAAATGTTATTCATAAAGGACCACAGGCAGCCATGCAAGAGCAATACCGCCCGGAAGAGATTGAATCCCGTGTGCAGCAACACTGGGATGAAAACGAAACGTTTAAAGTGACTGAGCAGGAAGGTAAAGAGAAATACTATTGCCTCTCCATGTTGCCCTATCCTTCTGGCCGCCTGCATATGGGCCACGTTCGTAACTACACCATCGGCGACGTAATCGCGCGTTATCAGCGTATGCTCGGCAAAAACGTACTACAGCCGATTGGCTGGGATGCTTTCGGCCTGCCTGCGGAAGGCGCTGCGGTTAAAAATAACACCGCACCGGCCCCCTGGACATACGACAACATCGCCTACATGAAAAACCAGCTTAAACTGCTGGGCTTTGGCTATGACTGGAGTCGTGAACTGGCGACCTGCCAGCCAGAGTACTATCGCTGGGAACAGTGGTTTTTCACCAAACTGTATGAAAAAGGTCTGGTTTATAAAAAGACCTCTGCCGTCAACTGGTGTCCGAACGATCAGACGGTGCTGGCGAACGAGCAGGTAATTGATGGCTGCTGCTGGCGCTGCGACACCAAAGTTGAGCGCAAAGAGATCCCGCAGTGGTTTATCAAAATCACCGATTATGCGGAAGAACTGCTGAACGATCTGGATACGCTGGAAGAGTGGCCTGAGCAGGTCAAAACCATGCAGCGTAACTGGATTGGCCGTTCTGAAGGCGTCGAAATCACGTTCGACGTTGCTGACAGCGAAGAGAAAGTCACTGTTTATACCACCCGCCCGGATACCTTTATCGGCGCAACCTATGTTGCCGTTGCGGCGGGTCATTCGCTGGCAACCCAGGCATCGGTGAATAACCCGGCACTGGCTGACTTTATCGCTGAATGCCGCAATACCAAAGTGGCCGAAGCCGATATGGCGACCATGGAGAAGAAAGGCATGGCGACCGGCCTGTCTGTTATTCATCCGCTGACCGGCGAGCTTCTCCCGATCTGGGTCGCTAACTTCGTGCTGATGGAATATGGCACCGGTGCCGTCATGGCGGTCCCGGCGCACGACCAGCGCGACTGGGAATTTGCCACTAAATACGATCTGGCGATCAAGCCGGTAGTACTCAATCTGGATGGCTCCATTCCTGACGTCAGTGCCGCGGCAATGACCGACAAAGGCGCGCTGTTTAATTCAGGCGAGTTCAACGGTCTGGATCACGCCGCAGGGTTTGCCGCCATTGCAGATTCTCTCGCGGCAAAAGGCGTGGGCGTTCGTAAAGTGAACTACCGTCTGCGCGACTGGGGTGTTTCCCGTCAGCGTTACTGGGGTGCACCGATCCCAATGGTCACGCTGGAAGATGGCACCGTAATGCCGACACCTGAAGACCAGCTGCCGGTGATCCTGCCGGAAGATGTGGTAATGGATGGCATTACCAGCCCGATCAAAGCGGATCCGGCGTGGGCGAAGACCACCGTAAATGGCCAGCCTGCTCTGCGTGAAACCGACACCTTTGACACCTTCATGGAGTCCTCCTGGTACTACGCGCGCTATACCTGCGCCAGCTACAAGGAAGGCATGCTGGATCCGGCCGCCGCAAACTACTGGCTGCCGGTCGATCAGTATGTGGGTGGTATCGAACACGCCATCATGCACCTGATGTATTTCCGCTTCTTCCATAAGCTGCTGCGTGACGCGGGCCTGGTCAACTCAAATGAACCGGCCAAACGTCTGCTGTGCCAGGGCATGGTGCTGGCTGACGCCTTCTACTATCTCGGTAACAACGGCGAGCGTAACTGGGTTTCACCGGTTGACGTTGAGGTTGAGCGTGATGAGAAAGGCCGCATTGTAAAAGCTACCGATACGCAGGGCCGCGAGGTGATTTACGCGGGCATGAGTAAAATGTCGAAGTCGAAAAACAACGGCATCGACCCACAGCTGATGGTTGAGCGTTACGGCGCGGATACCGTGCGTCTGTTCATGATGTTTGCTTCACCGGCCGATATGACGCTGGAGTGGCAGGAGTCGGGCGTTGAAGGGGCGAACCGCTTCCTGAAGCGTGTCTGGAAGCTGGTCTACGAGCACACCTCACAGGGTGCGACCGTGGCGCTGGATGTGGATAGCCTGAATGACGAGCAGAAATCGCTGCGTCGTGACCTGCACAAAACCATCGCCAAAGTGGCGGATGATATTGGCCGTCGTCAGACTTTCAACACCGCCATTGCAGCGATTATGGAGCTGATGAACAAACTGGCGCGTGCCCCGCAGGAAGGCGAGCAGGATCGCGCTCTGATGCAGGAAGCGCTGCTGGCTATCGTCCGTCTGCTCTATCCGTTTACCCCGCACGCCTGCTATGTTCTGTGGCAGACGCTGGGTGGCGAAGGCACCATCGATGAAGCGAGCTGGCCGGTAGCGGATGAAGCCGCTATGGTTGAAGATTCACTGCTGGTCGTGGTGCAGGTGAACGGTAAAGTGCGTGGCAAAATTACCGTACCCGCCGAGGCAACGCAGGAACAGGTTCAGGCACGCGCTGCCCAGGAGCATCTGGTAGCGAAGTATCTGGACGGCGTGACTATCCGTAAAGTCATTTATGTACCGGGCAAACTGCTTAACCTGGTCGTAGGTTAAGTTCAGGAGGAACTGTGCGACATCCGATTATCAGGCTGTTTGTCATGCTGGCGGTGGTTATCACCGCTGGCTGCGGTTTTCATCCGCGCGGCACCACACAGGTGCCCAGCGAACTGAAAACCCTGATTGTTTCAACCGGCGATCCTTATGGACCGCTGGCGCGTACTGTGCGCCAGCAACTGCGTATCAACGATGTCACTATTGTTGAAGACACTAAACAGAACCGCACCGATATTCCGACGCTGCGTCTGGGTCCTGAGGTGTCGGGACGTAACACCGCATCGGTCTTTATCAGCGGCACCTCTGCTGAGTATCAGCTGGTCATGACGCTGACGGCGCAGGTCCTGTTGCCGGGCAAAGGAATCTACCCAATCAGCACCACGGTTTATCGTTCATTCTTCGATAACCCGAATGCTGCGCTGGCAAAAGATGCCGAGCAGGATCTGATTACGCAGGAGATGCGTCAGCGTGCTGCCGAACAGCTGGTACGTAAGCTGCTGACCGTGCATGCCGCACAGATCAACAACAAAGAGACCTTACCGGCGTCAGTGATTCCGGTTCCGGGTCAGGGTTCACAGGAAGCACCCTCTTCCTCTGCTACCAGCCTGCAATGATCAGGATTTACCCTGAGCAACTCAGCGCGCAGCTCCGTGAGGGGCTGCGCGACTGTTATTTGTTAGCCGGAAACGAACCGCTGCTGTTGCAGGAAAGTGCGGATGCCATCCGTGCCGCCGCAACCGCGCAGCGATTTGAAGAACATTTCAGTTTTACGCTGGACGCCCAGACCGACTGGGAGAGCCTGTTTGCCAGTTGCCAGTCACTGAGTCTGTTTGCCCAGCGTCAGACGATGACGCTGCAATTCCCCGAGAATGGCCCCAATGCCGCAATGGCCGAGCAGTTGGTTAAGCTGTCGCAGCTGCTGCACGCCGATATTCTGCTGATCTGCCGGATGCCAAAGCTGACCCGCGCGCAGGAAAACAGTGCATGGTTTAAAGCCCTGTCCGCCTCTGCAGTTTTAGTGCCCTGCCAGACGCCCGAACAGGCACAACTGCCTCGCTGGGTCGTGAATCGGGCTAAGGCGCTGAAACTCTCGGTCGATGACGCGGCTGTGCAGCTATTGTGTTACTGCTATGAAGGCAATCTGCTGGCGCTGGCCCAGGCGCTGGAGCGGCTCTCACTGCAGTGGCCTGACGGCAAGCTGACCCTGCCCCGGGTTGAAGAGGCGGTCAGCGATGCGGCCCACTTCACACCGTTCCACTGGGTCGATGCTCTGCTGGCGGGGAAGAGCCGTCGCGCGCTGCATATCCTGCATCAGCTGGAGAAAGAAGAGAGCGAAGTGGTGATTCTGCTGCGCACGCTGCAGCGCGATCTGCTGACGCTGCTGCATCTGCAACGCCATCAGGCGCAGCAGCCGTTGCGTACCCTGATGGATCAGCAGCGTATCTGGCAGAACCGCCGCGCGCTGTTCACCGATGCACTGCAACGCCTGGACGCCACCCGTCTGCAACGCGCGATTCATCTGCTCAGTCAGATTGAGATCACTCTGAAGCAGGATTATGGGCAGCCGGTGTGGCCGCAGTTACAGACCCTGACGCTGCTGCTCAGCAGTCGTGCTTTTCCGACGAGTTTTGCCCATGTCTGAGTTACACGCGCTATTTGGTGGCACCTTCGACCCGATTCATTTTGGTCATCTGCGTCCGGTCGAAGCGCTGGCTCAACAGACCGGCCTGCAGCGTGTGACGCTGCTGCCCAACAATGTGCCACCGCATCGTCCGCAACCGGAAGCCAGCGCCGCCCAGCGGGTTGCTATGCTGCGCTGTGCTATCCGCGGCTTACCGCTGTATGAGATTGATACCCGTGAGCTGGAGCGCGACACGCCCTCCTGGACCGTAACCACCCTGGAAGCCTGGCGCGCCGAACGCGGTGCAGCGCAGCCGCTGGCTTTTATTATTGGTCAGGATTCCCTGCTAAGCCTGCCGAAATGGCATCGCTGGCAGGACCTGCTGTCACTCTGTCATCTGCTGGTGTGCCAGCGCCCTGGCTATCCGACCCGGTTCGACTCGCCGGAGATGCAGCAGTGGCTCGATCAACACCTTGCTCAGGATATCCGGCAGCTGCATCAGCAGCCCGCAGGTCATATCTGGCTGGCGGAAACCCCGCTCTATAACATTTCGGCGACAGAAATCCGCCGCCGTCGCCATCAGAACCAGCCCTGCGACGACCTGTTGCCCGCGGCGGTGATTGACTATATCGACCGCGAAGGCTTATATCGCGACTGATCCGGGCATGCTATACTGCGCCGCTTAAATTTTGGCTGCACTCTCCGGGCTTACAGCCAGCCCGATACCACCAGATTCCAAGGGGAACCTTTTGCAAGGTAAAGCACTCCAACAGTTCGTTATTGATAAGATTGATGATCTCAAAGGCCAGGACATTGTCACCATTGACGTTCAGGGCAAATCCAGCATCACCGATTTCATGATCATCTGCACCGGCACCTCCACGCGTCATGTGACGTCGATCGCAGAACACGTTGAGCAGGAATCCCGTCTGGCTGGCCTGATGCCATTGGGCATTGAAGGTAAAAGCGCGGCAGACTGGGTCGTGGTTGATCTGGGTGATGTCATCGTACATGTGATGCAGGAAGAGAGTCGCCAGCTGTATGAGCTGGAAAAACTCTGGAGCTAATCGGTGAAACTGCAACTTGTTGCCGTCGGCACAAAAATGCCCGACTGGGTGCAGACCGGTTTCATGGACTATCTGCGCCGCTTCCCGAAAGATATGCCGTTTGAGCTGACCGAAGTGACCGCAGGTAAACGCGGCAAAAATGCTGATATCAAACGCATCCTTGAAAAAGAGGGTGAAGCGATGTTAGCGGCGGTCGGCAAAGGCAATCGCATCGTTACGCTGGATATTCCAGGTCAACCGTGGGAAACCCCGCAGCTGGCGCAGCAGCTTGAACGCTGGAAGCTGGATGGTCGCGATGTCAGCCTGCTGATCGGCGGGCCTGAAGGCCTGGCTCCAGCCTGTAAAGCGGCGGCAGAGCAAAGCTGGTCACTGTCAGCATTGACGTTGCCTCATCCGCTGGTGCGCGTGCTGGTGGCCGAAAGTCTGTATCGGGCCTGGAGTATAACGACTAATCATCCTTATCATCGTGAATGACCGATCAGCCCACATCAGACATGACAAGTAGCGGATGAAATTACAAAGCAACGCCTTTCGCGATTACAGCGCCGAACAGAAACTCTTTGTCCGTCGGGCGTTCATCGCCTTCGTCGGTATCTTACTGCTCTCTTCAATCCTGGTGGTTAACCTTTATCATCTGCAAATTCTTCGCTTTGATGATTACAGCACCCGCTCCAATCAGAACCGCATTAAACTGGTGCCTGTCGCACCCAGCCGCGGCATTATTTACGATCGCACCGGCACGCCGCTGGCACTGAACCGCACCATCTATCAGGCAGAACTGGTGCCGGAGAAAGTCGATAACCTGCAGCAGACGCTGGAAAACTTACGCCCGGTGCTTGAGCTGACGGACGAAGACCTCGAAAACTTCCAGAAAGAGCGCAAACGCTCGCGTCGCTTTACCTCCATTCCCGTTAAAACCGGTCTGAATGAAGTTCAGGTGGCACGCTTTGCGGTCAATCAGTACCGCTTTCCCGGCGTGGAGGTTAAAGGTTATCAGCGCCGCTACTATCCCTACGGTGCCACGCTGACGCATGTCGTTGGCTATGTCTCAAAAATTAACGATCGTGACGTTGCACGCCTCGATAAAGAAGGCATATGGCCGAATTACGCCGCGACGCATGACATCGGCAAGCTTGGCATTGAAGCGTATTACGAGAGTCTGCTGCACGGCAAAACCGGTTTCGAAGAGGTTGAGGTCAACAACCGTGGCCGCGTCATTCGCCAGCTGCATGAGGAGTCGCCTCAGGCTGGCCGCGATATCTATCTGACGATCGATCTCAAACTGCAGCAGTATGTCGAGACCCTGCTGGCGGGCAGTCGCGCCGCTGTTGTCGTCAGCGATCCGCGCACCGGCGAAATTCTCGCCATGGTCTCCACACCCAGTTACGATGCCAACTTATTTGTCGACGGTATTTCCAGCAAGGATTATCGCGGCCTGCTGGAAGATGAAAATCGCCCACTCTATAACCGTGCGATTCAGGCGGCTTATCCACCGGCCTCGACGGTTAAACCCTATGTAGCAGTCTCTGCGCTGAGTGCTGGCGTGATTAACCGTAATACCAGTCTGTTTGATCCGGGCTGGTGGCAGCTTCCCGGTTCAGAGAAGCGCTTCCGCGACTGGAAAAAGTGGGGTCACGGTCGTCTTAACGTCACCAAAGCGCTGGAGGAGTCTGCCGACACCTTCTTCTATCAGGTCGCCTACGACATGGGTATTGACCGCCTGTCAGAATGGATGAATAAATTTGGTTACGGCAGCCGTACCGGCATCGACTTACCGCAGGAGAGCGCCGGTAACATGCCGACCCGCGAGTGGAAGCAGAAGCGCTTTAAAAAGCCGTGGTATCAGGGTGACACCATTCCGGTGGGAATCGGCCAGGGTTACTGGACGGCAACCCCGCTGCAGATGAACAAAGCGATGATGATTCTGATCAACGATGGCGTCGTCAAGGTGCCGCATATGCTGCGCGCCACTCGTGAAGGCCGGACTCTTGTGCCCTATCGCCAGCCGCCAGAGGCCCCGATTGGTGATATCCATTCTGGCTACTGGGAAATCGCCAAAGATGGCATGTACGGCGTGGCGAACCGTCCCAACGGCACCGCGCACAAAAGCTTTGCTGATGCGCCTTATAAAATCGCCGCCAAGTCCGGTACGGCACAGGTCTTTGGCCTGAAAGAGAACGAAACGTATAACGCCCACAGAATTGCTGAACGATTACGCGACCATAAATTAATGACCGCGTTTGCCCCTTATGACAAACCTCGGGTGGCTGTGACCATTATCCTGGAAAACGGTGGTGCCGGTCCGGCTGTCGGCACCGTGATGCGCCAGATTCTGGATCACATTATGTTGGGTGATAACAATACAGTTCTGCCGGACGCTGCCCCTGTGCCGCCCGGTTATGAAGGTGAATAAACATGTCGATGCAAGATAGTCCGCAGAAACGATCGATCTGGATGCGCATCCACATCGATCCGATGTTTATGCTGATCATTCTCGCGCTGCTGACTTACAGCGCCGTGGTGATCTGGAGTGCCAGCGGACAGGATCCCGGCATGATGGAGCGTAAGCTCGGTCAGATCGCGATGGGTCTGGTGATCATGATTGTGCTGGCGCAGGTGCCGCCGCGCGTTTATGAAGGCTGGGCGCCCTATCTCTATATTGTCTGCGTCATTCTGCTGGTGGCGGTGGATGCCTTTGGTCAGATCAGTAAAGGGGCACAGCGCTGGCTCGATCTCGGCTTTGTTCGCTTTCAGCCTTCTGAGATTGCCAAAATCGCGGTGCCACTGATGGTGGCGCGCTTTATTAACCGCGATGTCTGTCCGCCAACGCTGAAAAATACGGGTATCGCGCTGATTCTGATCTTCCTGCCCACCCTGCTGGTGGCCGCACAGCCCGATCTCGGCACCTCGATTTTGATTGCCGCCTCAGGCCTGTTTGTATTGTTCCTTTCAGGGATGAGCTGGAAACTGATTAGCGTGGCGGTGCTGCTGGTCGCCGCCTTTATCCCGATTTTGTGGTTCTTCCTGATGCACGACTATCAGCGTGACCGCGTTATGATGCTGCTCGACCCGGAAACGGATCCGCTGGGCGCGGGTTATCACATTATCCAGTCGAAAATCGCCATCGGTTCAGGCGGACTGCGCGGCAAAGGCTGGCTGCAGGGCACCCAGTCTCAGCTGGAGTTTTTACCGGAGCGTCATACCGACTTTATCTTTGCGGTTCTGGCCGAAGAGTTAGGGCTGGTTGGTGTACTGCTGCTGCTGACCCTTTATCTGCTGCTGATCATGCGCGGGCTGGTTGTCGCAGCCCGCGCGCAGACCACGTTTGGACGGGTCATGGCGGGCGGTTTAATGCTGATTTTATTCGTTTATGTTTTCGTTAACATTGGCATGGTTAGTGGTATCTTACCGGTAGTTGGCGTGCCGCTGCCGCTGGTCAGTTATGGCGGCTCCGCGCTAATCGTGCTTATGGCGGGATTCGGCATTGTGATGTCGATCCACACTCACCGAAAAATGTTATCTAAAAGTGTCTAAGAGGCTGCAGATGCGTAAGGAATGGCTTGGCGTTGCACTGGCATCACTGGTTCTGGCGGCCTGTACCACGCCGGAACCCCAAAATACGGCACCGCCGCAACCGGCTTACAATGGGCCCGTAGTAGAGATTCCAGGCGTTGAGCCTCGTTATGAGCCGATCAATCCGGGCACCAGCCAGGATTACAGCGTTAACGGCAAAAATTATCGCATCATCAAAGATCCGTCGAACTTCAGCGAGATCGGTCTGGCCACCTGGTACGGCGAAGAGGCACAGGGCAACCGCACCGCCATCGGTGAAGCCTACGATCCGGATGCGCTGACGGCCGCCCACCCTACTCTGCCGCTGCCGAGCTATGTGCGCGTAACCAATATCGCGAACGGCCGTCAGATTGTGGTGCGCGTTAACGATCGCGGTCCCTATACGCCAGGACGCATCATCGACCTGTCGCGGGCAGCCGGTGACCGTCTGAACATCTCCAATAATTCACGGGTACGAGTCGACTATATCAAGGTGGCTCCCGACGGTACGCTCTCTGGCCCGGGCACCATTGGTACTGTGGTCGCCAAACAGAGCTACTCGCTGCCTGCCCGCCCGGACCTGAGCGGGGGTGCGGTGATGAATGGCGGCAGCGCCGCAAACGCTGAACCGCCAGCCCAAAACGTAGAAGCCATCAGCAACAGCACGCTGCAGGGCGGTGACAATATGGGTGCGCCGGTTCAAAGCAGCGGCTTTCTTGGCGCACCTCAGCCATTAGCGAACGGCGTGCTGGAAGGCAGTGAACCACCCGCCGCCGCGCCCGTCACTGCACCGGCCGCCAGCAGTGCTGCTCCTGTAGCCGCCAGCGCTGCGTCGGCAGCCAGCAGTGGTGCCGCAGCCGGCTATGTCGTGCAGGTCGGTGCACTGAATGACCCGGCGCGTGCTCAGCAGATGATGAAAAGCCTGAGCCAGCGTTACGGTGTACCCGGCAAGGTCGAAGACGCGGGCAACAACGTTTATCGCGTTCAGCTCGGCGGTTACAGCTCCCGTGCCGAAGCGGCTGCGCTGCAACAGCGCCTGAGCAGTGAAGGCCAGACCGCCTCATTCATTACTAACACGCGTCGCTGATCGGTTTATCAGACAGTGACACGTTACGTCTGCTAACAACCCAATCATCACGCCCGGTGCCAGATTCACTGGCATTGGGTATGATGAGTGACATTTTTAACCTCAAACTCACGGATGTTGTAGTCCTACACATGAACACGCTGAAATCATCTCGTTTGCTGAAACGCCTGACAGTGGGATCACTGATCGCTTTCTCTCTCAGCCATGCTGCTATTGCTGATGACGTCAATCTCAAAACCATGATTCCGGGCGTGCCGGACATTGATGCTGAAGCGTATGTCCTTATCGACTACAACTCGGGCAAAGTGCTGGCAGAGAAAAACGCCGATGCACGCCGCGATCCTGCCAGTCTGACCAAGATGATGACCAGCTATGTCATTGGTCAGGCCGTGAAAGCGGGCAAAATTCATCAGGACGATTTAGTCACTGTGGGTCCGGATGCCTGGGCCACGGGCAACCCGGTGTTCAAAGGTTCCTCCCTGATGTTCCTGAAGCCAGGCGACCGCGTGCCGGTCTCTCAGCTGACGCGTGGGATTGTACTGCAGTCGGGTAACGACGCCTGTGTTGCGATGGCTGACTATGTCGCCGGCAGCCAGGATGCGTTCGTTAATCTGATGAACAACTACGTTAAAGCGATTGGCCTGCAGAATACCCATTTCGGGACCGTGCATGGGCTGGACGCTGAAGGTCAGTACAGCTCCGCGCGCGACATGGCGTTGATCGGCCAGGCGCTGATCCGCGACGTGCCGGAAGAGTACGCTGTCTATAAAGAGAAAGAGTTCACCTTTAACAACATCCGTCAGATGAACCGTAACGGTCTGCTGTGGGATACCAACCTGAATGTGGACGGTATTAAAACCGGCCACACTAACTCTGCTGGTTATAACCTGGTGGCGTCCGCGACTGAAGGCCAGATGCGCCTGATCTCTGCCGTCATGGGCGGTCATACCTTTAAAGGCCGTGAAACCGAGAGCAAGAAACTGCTTACCTGGGGCTTCCGTTTCTTCGAAACCGTTGCGCCACTGAAAGCGGGTAAAGAGTTCGCCTCTGAGCCAGTCTGGTTCGGTGATAACGACCGCGTGCAGCTGGGCGTGGAAAAAGATGCTTACCTGACCATTCCACGTGGCCGTATGAAAGATCTGAAAGCCAGCTATGTGCTGACCAACACGGAACTGCATGCCCCACTGAAGAAAAACCAGGTTGTCGGCAGCATCAACTTCCAGCTGGATGGCAAGACTATCGAACAGCGTCCGCTGGTGGTGCTGAACGAGATCGCTGAGGGTGGGTTCTTTGGCCGTATCGTGGATTACATCAAACTGATGTTCCATCACTGGTTCGGTTAAGCGTAAAGGGTGATTGAAAAATCACCCTTCCGTCCCCATTACCAGATATTATGATGCTCCCGCTCAGGCGGGAGCCTGTTTTTTATGCACCGGAGTTAATATGAAAACCAAACTGAATGAGCTGCTCGAATTTCCTACCCCGTTTACCTACAAAGTAATGGGTCTGGCACAACCGGAGCTGGTTGATCAAGTGGTTGAAGTGGTGCAACGTCATGCGCCCGGCGATTACAGCCCTGAAGTTAAGCCGAGCAGCAAAGGCAACTATCACTCCGTAAACATCACTATCAACGCCACCCACATCGAGCAGGTCGAACGTCTGTACGAAGAGCTGGGCCAGATCGAAATTGTGCGGATGGTACTGTAATTCACGGGTCGGCAAGACGCCGCTGCCTGACGGTTTGCCGACGTTATCCTCAGCGTTTTTTCCTTTAGCGGGCTATCGCTTTGTCAGTTGAAACCCTCTTTGTCCGTCAGTCCGGTCTGCGTGACTGGCAACCTGTCTCCGACGCCATGCACCATTATACTGACCAGCGCGACGACCAGAGTCGTGATGAAATCTGGCTGGTCGAACATCCTCCGGTCTTTACTCAGGGTCAGGCGGGAAAAGCAGAACATCTTCTGATGCCAGGCGATATTCCGGTGGTGCAGAGCGATCGTGGCGGTCAGGTCACCTATCACGGGCCGGGACAACAGGTGATGTACGTTCTGATTGATGTAAAACGCCGTAAGCTCGGCGTACGCCAGCTGGTGACTATTCTGGAAGAGACGGTGATCGCCACGCTGGCAGAGTTCGGCGTCAGCGCCCGCGCCCGCGCAGATGCACCCGGCGTCTATGTCGGTGAAGAGAAGATCTGTTCGCTGGGATTACGCATTCGCAAAGGCTGCTCGTTTCACGGTCTGGCGCTGAATGTTGCCATGGATTTATCTCCTTTTCTGCGTATCAATCCCTGTGGTTACGCCGGGATGAGTATGACCCAGCTGAAACATTTTCAGCCCGACGTGACCACAGAGCAGGTGCGTTCCCCGCTGGTCAGCGCCTTTGCGCGGCTGTCAGGTTATGAAAATGTTGAATGGATCGCAGGCGATCTCCCTGTTAAGCGTTAACGCAGAATGCCAATTTACAAATATGTAACTTTTCAACGCTGACTATGGCTGCTTCGCAGACGATGAGATGATATAATTTTTGCACTTTTTTCAAATAAAGTTGAAAGCCCCTTTCCCGGTTTGAGTGGGAACGCTTTCAAATCGCAATCCGACCGGAACCTGCTGATTTATGAGTAAACCAATTCAGATGGAACGCGGCGTCAAATATCGTGACGCAGACAAAATGGCGCTGATCCCGGTGAAAACCGTGGCTGTTGAACGGCAGGAGATGTTGCGTAAGCCGGAATGGATGAAAATCAAGCTGCCAGCCGACTCCAGTCGTATTCAGGGTATCAAAGCTGCGATGCGCAAAAACGGGCTGCACTCGGTCTGTGAAGAGGCGTCCTGCCCTAACCTCGCCGAATGCTTTAACCACGGCACCGCCACCTTTATGATTCTTGGCGCAATCTGCACCCGTCGTTGTCCGTTCTGCGATGTGGCTCATGGCCGTCCTAATGCGCCTGATGCTAACGAACCTGCGAAACTGGCACAGACGATTGCCGATATGGGCCTGCGCTACGTGGTGATCACCTCGGTGGACCGGGATGATTTGCGTGATGGCGGCGCGCAGCACTTTGCCGACTGCATAAGCGCCATTCGCGAAAAAAATCCTGCCATTAAAATTGAAACGCTGGTGCCGGACTTCCGGGGCCGTATGGATCGCGCGCTGGAGATTCTCACCGCGACGCCACCCGATGTGTTTAACCACAACCTGGAAAACGTACCGCGCGTTTACCGTCAGGTGCGTCCGGGCGCGAACTACGAGTGGTCACTGAAGCTGCTGGAGCGTTTCAAAGAAGCACATCCTGATGTTCCGACCAAATCGGGTCTGATGGTGGGCCTGGGGGAAACCAATGCCGAAATCGTTGAGGTGATGCGTGATCTGCGTCGCCATGGCGTCACCATGCTGACGCTGGGCCAGTATCTGCAGCCGAGCCGCCACCACCTGCCAGTTCAGCGCTACGTCAGCCCGGCCGAATTCGATGAGATGAAAGCAGAAGCGATGGCGATGGGCTTTACCCATGCCGCGTGCGGTCCGTTTGTCCGCTCTTCCTATCATGCGGATATGCAGGCTAAAGGCGAAGAAGTGAAATAAGTACGCCTTGACGTTCAGAAGAGTGAAAACAAAAAACCAGACTGGAAACAGCCTGGTTTTTTTATGCGCCTGAAATAAAAAGTAACAGTTATTTGCAGCAAATAACCGATTAATCTTTATGAACGACGCGTTCTGCTGGCACATCTTCCGCTGTCGTTCGGGTTGCGCTGGTATCTTCATCTTTCATGGCTTTTTTGAAGCCTTTGATTGCAGAGCCCAGATCGCCGCCCAGTGAGCGCAACTTGTTGGTACCAAAAAGCAGTACGATAAGCGCACCGATAATCAGCAGCTTGGCAATACTGATACCTTCCATATTTAACCTTTCGACTTTATTGAATCACGGTGACTGTTATTTACGCGCAGTTTGCCTGTGACGACAACTGGAATCTGTAACAGAGTAAGATCTTTAATAGAGTGCATACGCGGTCGCTTCCCGGTTCAGGCAATCACTTCAGCTCAGGCCGTTCAAAACGCCGGTTTGCAAGAACCGGTAATACCCGGCGGGCATAGGCGATTCGCTCAGGATCAAGATCGGCAAACAGCAGTGCCGGAGACTCAGCCGCATTTGCCACTGCCACGCCCAGTGGATCGACGACCAGACTATGACCAATATTGCGTGGGCCACACTCGCCCACCGCCACCATATAACAGGTGTTCTCCAGCGCACGGGCGCGGGTCAACAGCTCCCAGTGCATCTCTTTAAGCGGACCTTTCACCCAGGCGGCTGGGAGCACCAGCACTTGCGCACCATCCAGCGCCAGCCGACGCGCCAGCTCCGGGAAGCGCACGTCATAGCAGGTCATTAATCCGACTCTCATTCCTGCGACTTCAATCAGCGGCGGAATGACGTGGCCCGGATTAACCCGCTGTGACTCCTGCATCGCAAAGGCATCGTACAGATGCAGTTTTTCATAGGCGGCGATGATTTTACCCTTGTGGATAGCCACCAGCACGTTGAGCGCTTTATGCTGCTCAGCGGGAACATGAACGCTCATCATGGTGGTCAGCGCATTGTGCTCACTGGCGGCCAGCAACTGGCTGATGAAAGGGCCATCCAGTGGCTGCGCCGCCTTCACCACTAAATCGGGATCGGCATTATCGCGCGCCAGCACGGCTTCCGGCAGCACCAGCAAATCCGCGCCTCCTTCTGCCGCCCGCTGCATTAAGTCCAGACAAGTATCAGCATTTTCCTGCCATTCACGGCTCACTGCAAATTGCCCCAACGCCACTTTCATCATTTCTCTTCTCCTGCTGCGTCAGTAATATCACTTCCGGCGTCAGTTATTGGTGGATCAGCCCCTGCTGATAGTGCCCGTATCCTGCGTGAGCCGTCATCTTCACATTGGCGCTAAAACCACTCTCCTGCCAGCAGAGCAGACATTCCTGCGTCATGCACCACAAATCCTTAGCCAGCCACGGCATCGTATCGTCCTGTTTTTCGCGTATCGGTCTCTGCATGGATGTTCGCTCACCTCAGCTTAACGCTACTGGCGGGCTGTGCACGACTTTACCTTAGGCAGATTGCCACAAGATTGCAGAGCCTGCGGCCCGCCACAGGGTGTAGCCACGCTGGCAACTGTTTCTGCTATCTGGCTGCCAGCGTGAAAGCAGAAAATGCTGACAGGCACAGGATACACTGGTCCGTATCATTTCTGTCGCCAGCCTCAGGAAGGCACAGCGGGAGAAAATGGCCGAAGCGCGGGTCGCTCCTCTGGCCGGAAGTTAATCCGCCCGAAGCGCTTTGATGAGATAACAGGGAGATTCAGCATAACCCTCACGGGCGTAGAACTGATTCGCCTTAAGACGTGACTGATGGCAATGGACTTCCATACGGTCGCAGCCACGACGCGCTGCCAGCGTTTCAGCGTGCTGAAGCAGCTGCTGGCCGACGCCTTTACTGCGCTCACCTTCTGCAATGCAGAAATAGCTGATGCGGGCAAAATCACCGGCCAGGGCAAGCTGAGGGATAAAATGGAGGGAAAGGAAACCCAGCACCTGGCTGCCATGTTCAGCCACCAGCAGTGCTTCAGTGGGATCGCTGCATAACTGCGCCAGGCGCTGTTCAATGAAGCTTTCGGTACCGCCGTAGCCTAGCTCGCTTAACAGGGCACTCAACGCAAAACTGTCTTTTAACTCTGCCTGACGTATCTTCATCCTGCCTCCTCACTCACCGGATTCTGTCGCTTAGTTATATAGCGTTACATGCTAAAAAGCTGCATGTCGGGTTGTTATAAATAAGTTACGGGAATTTTTTGTAAATCGCCGCGCAGTTTGTGCCGCACAGGGAAGATACAGAAGATTATGATGAAAGGGATGAAGCGCAGATTACAGCCATAAAAAAACCCGCCATCAGGCGGGTTTTTAGAATTCTGACTGTTAACTTACAGACTGATAACGTTAGCAGCAGATGGGCCTTTAGCGCCGTCGGTGATTTCAAACTCTACGCGCTGACCTTCAGCCAGAGTTTTGAAGCCGTTGCTCTGGATTGCAGAGAAATGTACGAATACATCTTTGCTGCCATCTTCAGGAGTAATGAAACCGAATCCTTTAGATTCATTAAACCACTTAACGTTACCTTTGATCTTAGACATCTATATTACCTTTACATGAAAAATGGACACTAAACTGTGTCGGGGTCTAGTACAGCAATTGCGGAGGGATTTGTCCAGTACGATTTGATGAAAAAGTGATAAATATCGACTTTACGTACATCCATCACACTTTCCTGCTTCCGGGCTTGCGAATCGTCCGTTAACAGCTAACAGCTCCATGACCTGCGCTGTACGCTAACCCGCTGGAAAGTCGCACCTTTTTATTTAAGCGTTCTACCGTACTCACATTAAAAAGAAAAATCTTATTAAGACGTATTCCTCTTCTTAACGAAGGCGACAGAAGTAAAAAAGCAATTTTTTTTTCTTCATCAGGACAGCGTTTATCTCTGCCAGACCCGTTTTTAAGGGTTCTCGCAGTCACTGTGGCACAAGTGCTCATTAAACGAGCAAAAATGATTAAATATCTGAGCGCAGTTCCTGCTTTTAATCATGCCCGGAGAAGCGTTGAGTGCCACTAATCCTAGCCATACTGGGATACTCGCCGATATTTTAGCCAACAGCAAAGAAACATTGAGCAAGATCAACGAAGTGCTTTTTGGTGGCTAAATTCGCATTTGGCAACAAACAATCGGTGTCATAAGAAACTAAGTTTCTCATCGCGGTCCGGAATAATAGTGCGCCGCAATAGATAAATTCTGCTTAACCGGTCAGAGGCAGGCATTCGTCAGGACGCATTAAAAAGGAGGATGAGACGCAGAATGGTGATGAAGATACGCTGTAGCCAATGTGGAAGCGCACGGTTCGTTTTCACTGATTATCGGGAGGGTAAGCGCAACTTTCATGGTGCCTGCTGCGCATGCTGTAAAAAACAGCTGGGCTCGCAGGACCTGCTGCCGAATACGCCGATGGATCCCATCAGCCACTATTTGTTAGCAAGCCAGAAAACAGCTCGGGCACCTGATTAGGTGCCCGCTGTCGCTGAAGCTTTAACAAAGTTATGACATCAGAAAATCAGTTTGAACACCCCTGTCAGGGTCAGCAAGCCCACGATAAATATGATCGCGATAATCCACAGAATAATTTTCATTTCCTTTTCCCCTCACTGATTAAACATGTTTCCTGTAAGCAGTATAGACAGAAAAAATTGTCCCGCCGCGTCACTCAGGATTCAACTGCTCATAAGTTCAGCAGATTTCGCTTTTATTTATGTTCTGAGATAACGATCGCAACACTACTTTTTACCGGCCCTCTTTCTTCGTTTTACAGACCACTCCTGGCTAAAATTTAGGCGGCAAGGCAGGCCTTAGTAGTGATGAGATTGAAAATGAGTCGCGAGGAGATCTTATGAGCACGATTAATACCAGCATGGGCCGCTACAGCCTCAAGGCAAAAAACAGCGGTAACCACATCAAAGGTTCTTTCGCCATCAACGATGAAGGCGGCACTCAACTCACGATGCAGGAGTTTGAAGAGCACTACCTTGATGATGTGGTAAACAACGTTATCTATCCGGTCACCGGCGGCAACCGTGAAATTGCGCGTGCACTGCGGGAACAGATGGTCAAAGCCGGATTTGAACCGCCTCATTAAAGGGGCCAGATTTACGCTGTTACAGACCTGTGGGCCGCGCTTTGCGGCCCTTTTTATCGTCGTGGTTACGAGCCGAATAAACCGGCCAAAGAAGCTGCCCGCGATCAACAACGAAACGGGCAGGAGAGAAGCAAAAGCGGAGTGCCGCTGGCAAGCCTGCCAGCGGCCAGAGGTTAAATCATCCAGGAGAGCAGCAGACAACCCACCAGACCACAGACCGAAATAATGGTCTCCAGCGCCGACCAGGAGCGAATGGTTTCACCAATCGTCAGGTTGAAATACTCTTTGAAAAGCCAGAAGCCGGGGTCATTAACGTGCGAGAAGATCACGCTGCCGGACCCTACAGCGATCACCATCAGTTCCGGGCTGGCACCACTAGTAACAATCAACGGCGCCACGATGCCCCCGGCGGTAATCGCCGCTACCGTGGCAGACCCCAGGGCGATACGCAGTACGGCAGCAATCGACCAGGCCATAAAGATGGGTGAAAGCTGTGTAGAGTGCATCATGCTGGCGATATATTTATCCACGCCGCTGTCCACCAGCACCTGTTTAAAGGCACCGCCACCGCCGATAATCAGCAGCATCATGGCGATGATTTTGATCGAGTCGGTCAGGGTGTCCATCACCTGCTCCATCGTGCGACCGCGATTCAGACCAAAGGTGAAGATCGCAATCAGTACCGCAATCAGCGTTGCCATTACCGGGTCGCCAAAGAACTCCGCATAGGGCAGCAGAACGTGGCCTTTAGGCAACAGCATCTCCGCCACGGCACGCAGCGCCATCAGTACCACTGGCACCAGTGCCGTCCAGACGCTAACGCCAAACCCGGGCATTTCCGCTTCAGTAAAGGTTTTTGGGTTATAAAGCCCCTGCGGAATCGGTTTGTCGATGTTTTTCAGGAAACGGGCATAAACCGGACCCGCCAGAATCACCGTCGGAATACCCAGCAGCGTACCGAACAGCAGTGTTTTACCCATGTCAGCATTAAACAGCGTGGCAATAGCCGTCGGGCCGGGGTGTGGCGGAAGAAAACCGTGCGTCACAGAAAGAGCCGCCGCCATCGGTACCCCGACATAGAGCAGCGGTACACGCGCCGACGCCGCCACGCTGAACACCAGCGGCAGCATCAGGACAAAGCCAACTTCGTAGAACAGCGCGAAGCCGACGATAAAACCGGTCAGCACCAGCGCCCACTGAATATGCTTTGTGCCGAATTTTTCAATCAGGGTGGTGGCAATACGCTGCGCACCGCCGCAGTCGGCCAGCAACTTACCGAGCATGGCACCAAAGCCCATGATCAGCGCGAGGCTGCCAAGCGTGCCACCCACGCCCGCTTTGATTGAGGTAATGACTTTATTAACCGGCATGCCCTGCATCACACCGACCGCCAGCGCCACCAGGATCAGCGCGATAAATCCATTAAGCTTAAAGCGAATCATCAGCAGCAGCAGTAACGCGACGCCGATCGCCACATAGAGTAATGGCATAGGTTTTCTCCACCTTGCGCACTGAAGGGTATTCAGTGTCGGTTTATTATCATGATCCCCTGAGGGCTGCGAAACAGTGCGCTGTAAGATGTTTACACATACCGACAAACGCTGTTACCGATAACATGTTAAGGGTAACATCCGCATTAAAGCACCACCCCGCCGACGGTGAATTTCTGTTTTGCGAAGATGATCAACTTTTTGCCATCGTGTTATCAGAAAGTTTGCCCATGCTGACGCCACGCTTTTCGTTACACTCAGATTTTAGCGAAATGTAAAAAGGATGCGCTGGTGAGTGAGAACCTGAGTGAGCTGTACAGTAATCAACGAACCCTCTTTGGCCGCGGCAGTCTGGATAAACTGGTGCCGCTGCTGGCCGCCCGGTCACAACCTACCCTGCTGTTTTGCGGACACTCTTTCCTGCAGGGGGAGGCCTATGCCCGGATAAAAGCTGAACTCAACGATCACATCCTCGGCTATGAGATTGTCAGCCATGAAGCTTCGCCCGCTGAGATCGATGGCTGGGTTGCCCGCTGGCGCGGTCATGTTGATCGGGTGTTAGCGATTGGCGGAGGCAGCGTGCTGGATGCGGCAAAAGCCTTTAGTGCCATGATTCAACACCCGCTGCCCACCGCCCGTTATCTGGAAAAGGTGGGTGATACCGCAGTTCAGCCCATCACGCTGCCGCTGATTGCGGTCCCGACGACTGCCGGGACCGGCAGCGAAGTCACGCAAAATGCGGTATTAACCGACCAGCAGGATATTCAGATCAAAGCGTCGCTGCGCCACCCGGTCTTTGTGCCGGAGGTGGCGATTCTCGATCCGGATTTGCTGAAAAGCGCACCTGATCACGTGCTGGCGACCTGCGGCATTGATGCTTTTACCCATCTGTTTGAAGCGTATCTCTCGGGCAAAGGCAACCTCTTCACCCGCCAGCTCGCGCTGGCCGGCCTGCGTCAGTTTATCAAGGCCTGGCCTGCACTCAACCGCGAGGATGCGGTGGGTGACGCGGCACGTGAAGCAATGATGATGGCATCGTGGCTTGGGGGCGTCAGTCTCAGCAGTGCGGGGCTGGGGGTGATCCACGGTATTGCCGGGGAACTTGGCGCGATTAAACCGTTCCATCACGGTGAAGTGTGCGGACGCCTGCTGTTTCCGTTCCTGGATCTGTTGTCTGACAGCCAGCAGCCGCTACAGCGTACGCTGATGGCGGAGCTGCACCCACAGCTCTTCAGCGAATCCACAGATTCACCGGCACAGTTTCTGAAGCAGTGGCTGCAACAGCAGGCCATCACGCCATTCTGGCAGAATGGCCCGTCGCTGAGCCGCACTGAGGTGGAGTGGATCCTGGCGCGTGCCAACAGTAAAAATTCGCTGGTGAATTACAGCCGCGAACAGATGCAGACAATGATTGCGCAGGCCTGGCAGATCACCGCGTGATCAACGCGCTGGCATCCTTCGCCTCCTTCACTGACCTGCCAGCCTGGCAGGTTTAGTATCAGCGCCTGGCGACTAAGCCTGCGGGGCGGCAAAAGGTCCCTCGCCTGCCAGCATCTGCTCAATCACCTGCAACACGCCCTGCTCATTATTAGACGGCGCGGCAAAACGTGCCGCCTGCTTCACCCGCTGCGGCGCATTGTCCATGGCAAAACTGAAGCGGGACTGTTTCAGCATCTCCAGGTCGTTACCGCCATCGCCAAAGGCCAGCACCTGGTCGTGCGTGATCCCCCAGCGTTTTGCCAGCAGATCCAGACCGTGCGCTTTGTGATTTCCTGGTACGATCAGATCCACCGATCCATGACCGCTTGACGTCGCGGCCACGCGTCCCTGGTGCAGTCGCTCAATATCCGCCATCAGTGGCTCAATGTAGTCGTCAGAGAGATTCAGCGCGAACTTAAACAGCCGGTCATCCTGCACGTCATCCAGTTGATGAATCGGCTTCAGCCGGTGGCAATAGTGGCGCATCTTCTTCAGCCAGCGCTCTTCCATGCCGTCGAAGTAATACGCGCTGTTACGGCCACACAGCAGATAACGCAGGCCAGGATAGTCGCCGTTTTGCAGGGTGCTGATTACCGCTTCAACGTCGCGACGTTCAAAGGCACCGCAAAACAGCTCCTCATCACGGTCAATGATCCATGCGCCGTTTTCCGCCACAAAGGCGATAGTGCTGGCGATCTCCGGGAAGAAAGATTTGAGCTGGTAATACTGATTGCCGCTGGCCACAACAAATTTGATATCGCGGGCAGTGAGTTGCTGATAGCAGGCGAGAAAGCGGGCTCGATTGTACTGCTTGTTATCGTCCAGAAACGTGCCATCCATATCTACCGCAACCATCTTAACCATCGTCATCATGACTCCTTACACAGGAAATTTCAGCGTGGAGTCTCAGGATAGCCGCTGGCGCAGCAAAACGGAAAGAAACAGAGATGGCCGCAGCCATCCCTGTTGATCGGTTCAGGTTAGAATCAGTTCAGGGCGCTGTTCAGCACCAGCGCGGTAATCACACCGGTCGCGGCAGCAATCAGCACATAGTTGCCGTCGATGTTTGCCCAGTGATAACCGCGCGGCGGTTCACGCAGACCGCGTTCATGCCAGTCGGCTACGCGATAATGGTCGCCGCGATATTCCTGCGGGACAGGATGGCCGCGACGGAAATCGTGGCCCTGCCAGGCGAAATGGTCACGGTCATTGCGGGATTCTCTGCCACGATGGTTGTTATCTTCATCATGCCGATTATTGCCCATGTCGTGAGGCTTTTTATCATCATGGCGATTGTTGCCGCGGTCTCGATTCTGATCGGGGCCGCGATTGTCAGGGCGTTTATCACTGTTCTGATGCGGCACCGGCTTACGCTGACCGTCATCATGATCGTCTGCCAGTGAAACCTGAGAGAAGAGCGTGCTGCAGGTTAAAAGTGAAGCGATAAGCGTTAATGTTGTTTTTTTCATGATACTGCCTCCGAAAATAACGGCTGTTCAGGCACCGTTGATCGGCATCATGGCAATAATTCTGGCGGGAGGCATCTCTAAAAGTCTTAAAATCCGGTAACTTACACAGTATTACGCTTGCTTAGCGCTTTCTTAACACGGCTCATATCTCTGCAACTTTTCTGACGCAATCCAGACGTTAACCGGGCAGCCCGCACGGCCTGAGCATCACGCATCAGGCTGCCCGTTAAAATCGATTCAAAGTCAGGCTGCTGAAATGCCCCCCGACACTTTACCCGGTTATGGTGTGCTGAGGATCACTGGCGCATCCGGCAATCCCGTGAATTGTTTTACGATGTGGTGAAAATCGGCCGTCGGATCCAGATCGCGAAACAGTTCCGGATAGAGGTCTTTTGCCAGAATTTCCATACCGATGATGTTATATGGGTGATTATAAAAATGGTGATAAACGCCATAGACCCGTTTCTGTTTCACCGGTTCGATCTGCTCCAGGCCAGTACGGCTTTGCAGGCGATTAAAAGTGGCGGCCACATCGGTCTGACTGGCACCGTAACCAAACGGCAGTACGTTACTGTTCGGACGTTTCGAGCCGGTCATGATGTACACGTCCGGCTTCATAGCAATAATCTTCTCCAGCGAAACAAAACCTGAGCTACCGGGCAGCAGCGCTGAGCCAATATTTTTCCCGCCGACCGCTTCCACCAGCGCGCCCCAGCCGTTATGACCATGGGTAAAACAGCAGTTGTCGCTGTTACCGGCAATCGGTTCAATAAACACCGTCGGCTTGTGCGACACCTGCGCAATTTTTTGCTGAATCATCTGCCAGCGCTGCTGATAAAAATCAGCGTAGGCTTTCGCTTCGGTTTCGCGATTCAGAACGGTACCCAGCACTTTCACACTCTTCAGGGTGTTCTCTTTGGGGTGAAGCTCATCATCCAGGAACAGCACCGGAATATGCAGATTTTTCAGGGTAGCCAGCACGCCCGACTGCGTCAGTGCCGGTTTAGCGCGCAGCTGCGCAATCATCAGATCGGGCTGCTTCGCCAGTACGCTCTCCAGATTGACCTGCCCCTGATCGTTAAAGCCCATATCCACAATCGATGCCACCTGCGGCCAGCGCTGCTTCAGCAGATTCCAGGTCTGGGTATCCTGCTTTTTCGGCAGATTATTCCAGGCAACGACCCGCTGGAACGGGTTCTGTCGATCCAGCAAGGCCAGCGCCATCACGTCGCGTCCGTCCTGCAAAATCACATGCTGCGGCTCCTTTTGCAGCGTAATTTTCTGACCATCCATGTCGGTCACCGTGACCGGATAGGTGGTCGCCGCGCAGGCGGTTGACAGTAACAGCGTGGTGGCAGCAACAATCCCGATTTTCATTTTTCTCCTGTCCTTTAAAGGAATAATAATTATTCGCGTTAACTCTACCATGTGAAAAAGTAACAAATGTAAATATTGCTGACGAGATGCGTCTGACAGAGAGGAGTTACTGTGCGGCGGCTGGCTAAAACAGGGAGGCGATATACGGAGAAAATGACGGGTAGCGGGCAGAACAGCAGGCGCCTCTCAATACCGCTGAGAAGCGCCTGTTGAGTGATCGGTTACTTCACCAGCGAATAGAAAATCGCGGAAATAGCAATCAGACCTGTCAGCACCACAAACAGGTTACTGATGTGACCACTGTATTTCCGCATCGCAGGTACCTTCTGGATGGCATACATCGGCATCAGGAACAGGATCATCGCAATCACCGGCCCGCCCAGCGTCTCAATCATGCCGAGAATATTCGGGTCCAGTGTTGCCACCAGCCAGGTGGTGAGCAACATAAAGAGTGACGTCAGGCGATTCAGTCTGGCGGGCGCGATAGTTTTACCGCGACTTCGCAGCGCCTTGTTGACCATACCGTTAAATCCTTCACGCGCCCCCAGATAGTGGCCGAGGAACGATTTGGTGATCGCCACAATGGCAATCAGCGGCCCGAGCCAGGCAATCATCGGCACCTGAAAATGGTTCGCCAGATAGGAGAGAATGGTAATGTTCTGCGCCTTGGCAGCGTGCAGATCGTCAGGCGACAGGCTCAGCACGCAGCTGAAGACAAAGAACATCACCGTCACCACCATCATCAGGTGCGAGCAGGCCAGAATGCGCGAACATTTTTTCTCAGCGGCGTCGCCATACTCTTCGCGCTTCGCCAGTGCAAACGAGGAGATGATCGGTGAGTGGTTAAACGAAAAGACCATAACCGGTATCGCCAGCCACAGCGTCATCCAGAGACTGCTGCCCGCAGGCTGAACGTTCAGAGTGGAGAGTGCAGCGCCGTGCCAGTGCGGGATCAGGTAGCAGGCCATCAGCATCAAAACCGCCACAAACGGATAGACCAGCACGCTCATCGCTTTGACGATCATCTTTTCGCCAAAGCGTACAATGGTCATCAGTCCGACAATCAGCAGCAGCGACAGCAGCACACGCGGCGGCGGCACCAGGCCGAGCTGATTCACCATCAGGCTCTCAACCGTGTTGGTAATCGCCACGCTGTACATCAGCAGAATCGGGTAAATCGCGAAGAAATAGAGCAGCGTAATCAGCTTACCCGCGCCGACGCCGAAATGCTCCTCGACCACCTCGGTAATATCACCCGCCGGATTTTTACCGGAAAGGACAAAACGCGTCAGGGCGCGGTGCGCGAAGAAGGTCAGCGGAAAGGCCAGCACCGCCATAATGATCAGCGGGATCAGCCCGCCGACACCGGCATTGATGGGCAGGAACAGCACACCGGCTCCAATTGCGGTGCCGTATAAACCCAGCATCCACATCGTGTCAGTTTTACGCCATCCCGTATCAACGTCACTCTCAAGCGCGCCCAGCGTGCCAGTTTGCGTGGTTTTCATCAGATAGTCCGTGTTAAAAGCCGCCAGTAACCTGAGCCGTCAGGCAGGTAAACGTATGCCCCGCTCAGCCTCAGCTGCAGACGGATCGGTGAAGCGTAAAAGTGATCCACCCGCGCATATAGGTAATCGATTGCGTGCGCCACTTTTTACACTACCTGACGATAAAAGTTCAAGCCGCGAAGACAAACACGCATGGATTGCTGAAAAAACCGTCAGGGTGTGCAAAGTGACTGCGCGGCGATCATGCCATTTTCGCGCCCGTTTTACTGCCCCTGAAAAGGTGATCCCTGTAACGATTAAGCGTAACGGACTACGCTTTAACTGACGCTGTCGCGATTACGCCGACAGGTACACAGGAGAAAAGAATGAAAATTGCCTGTCTGGGATGGGGATCGTTAATCTGGAAACCTGGTGCACTGCCGGTGGCCAGTCAGTGGCATCATGATGGTCCTGCCGTACCCATTGAGTTTGTGCGCATCGCTGACGGCGGGGAACTCTCTACGGCAATCTGTCTCAACGCCTGCCCGGTGCCGGTGTTCTGGGCCTGGCTGAACACCGCCTCTCTGGAGAGCGCCTGCCGCGCGTTGCGCATTCGGGAGGGGATACCGGACAGCCGCGTCGATGGCGTCGGCATGATGACGGTGACTGAAAGCTCAGCCGGACCGCTGGCAACGTGGGCGCAGGCCAAAGGCATTGAAGGTCTGATCTGGACCGATCTCCCTGCCCGCATGGCGCGTGTCGAAGGCCGGATACCCACGCTGGATGACGCGCGATATTACCTGCAGAAACTTACCGGGGAAACACGTGAGCACGCGTTTCACTACATTGAACAGGTGCCGGCGCAAATCGATACCGCTTACCGGCGCGCGCTGGCCGATCTTACCGGCTGGCAACCGGATGCATTGCCCGTCAACGCCACCACAGCTCAGATGCAGTTACCCAACCCGCCGGTCTGAAACCGCCCTGCCTCTGGCACCGCTCTGCTTACTCTTCAAAGGATTACTACACTTCAGGCAGGTTTCGATTTCAGATTCCCTGAGTCTTCCTCGCAGGCAGCCATACTTTCTGGTCTGGCTGCCCTTCCCTCGTCAGCAGGAGATCAACAGATGAAAGCATTAACGTATCATGGCCCGCATAAAGTCAGCGTGGATAACGTGCCCGACCCGGGTCTGGAAGCGGCCGATGACATTATCCTGCGCGTGACCGCTACCGCCATTTGTGGTTCAGACCTGCACCTTTACCGCGGCAAAATTCCCGGCACCGGGCATGGCGATATTTTTGGTCATGAGTTTATGGGCGAAGTGGTTGAGGCGGGCAGCGCAGTGACTGCCGTCGCCAAAGGCGATCGGGTAGTCATTCCGTTTGTGATCGCCTGTGGCGACTGCTTTTTCTGCCTGCTGAGCCAGTATGCCGCCTGCGAAAATACCAACAGCGGACGGGGCGCTATTCTGAATCGTAAGAACATCACGCCGCCCGCGGCGCTGTTTGGTTTCAGTAAGCTCTATGGCGGTGTGCCGGGCGGCCAGGCGGAATATGTCAGGGTGCCGAAAGCCAATACCGGCCCGTTTAAAGTGCCGTCGGTACTGTCAGATGAGAAAGTGCTGTTCCTGTCGGACATTCTGCCTACGGCGTGGCAGGCGGTCAAAAATGCCGACGTTAAACCTGGCTCCAGCCTGGCGATTTTCGGTGCCGGACCGGTGGGTCTGCTCAGTGCCGCCTGCGCCCGACAGCAGGGTGCCGAACAGATCTACATGATTGACCACAACAACTACCGCTTAAACTTTGCCCGCGATCGCTATGGCGTCATCCCGATTAATTTCGATGAGATCGATGACCCGGCCGGCTGGATTATCGAGCACAGCACCGGCAATCGCGGTGTGGATGCGGTGATTGATGCCGTCGGGTTCGAGGCGAAAGGCAGCCTGACTGAAACCGTGCTCACCAATCTCAAGCTGGAAGGCAGCAGTGGCAAAGCGTTGCGTCAGTGTATTGCTGCGGTGCGGCGTGGCGGTATCGTCAGCGTACCTGGCGTCTACGCCGGATTCATTCATGGCTTCCTGTTTGGTGATGCCTTCGACAAAGGGCTGACCTTTAAAATGGGACAGACGCATGTGCATGCCTATCTGCCCGATCTGCTGAAGCTGATTGAGCAGGGGCATCTGACGCCGGAAGAGATTGTGACCCATCATCTGCCGCTGGAAGATGCCGCACGCGGCTACGATATTTTTGCCAAACGCGAAGAGGAGTGCCGCAAGGTGATTCTGGTGCCTGGCATGGCCGCCACGCAGACCACCATTTAATGGTCTGAAACTCACTACCGGATCCCCGGCAGAGCTCGCTGCCGGGGATCGCATTTTAATACGGCTTGCGCTGCAGACTGCTTCGCCACTCCCGCCTCTCCAGCAAATGTTCATCCGGCGAGTCCGCCGTATCGATCTGACTCCCCTGCTCCAGCAGTCGCGCACTGCGTGAATGGGGATGACTTTCGCTGATCACCTGTTGTGAAAATGCACCAAACGATAACAGTAAAAACAGTAATGCACTGGCCGCCCTCACTTTCATACGCACACCTCTCTGGTAACGGTGTCGCTATGCTGCCCGACGGGTTTTCATTTTCTGTCAGTAACAGGCAAAGTTATGTGGAGAGCGGGAACAAGCTGCGACGGGTTTAAGCGCGGTTTAGCCCGATGTTCTGACACCACTAATGCAGCCGACGTACGCTTAGCGCCGCAGACCAGCGCTGTCGCTGACAGCGCGGGCAGACGGCCTGTTGCTCCGCCTCAATCCTCTGCGTCTGGCCACAATGGGTGCAGGCGTAAAGCGCGCCGACTGGCACAGTGCTGTAATCCTGTCGGTGCTCCGGCGGCAGCACGCTTAACCCGGCGCGCATCTCGTCATCATCGTAAAAATAGAGGCTGAGCTGACCATCCACCTCCACCAGCGCCAGCCGGATTTGTCCCAGATGCTCTACGCCGCTCTGACGCAACTCCATATAGAACTCATCTTCGGAAATATTCAGCTGATCCAGACTTTCCAGCACATACAGGCCATCCTTAATCAGGGTAATGACGTCGCCCTGAATCAGCCGTGAAAAGCGCGGGCTGTGTGACGTCAGCCAGGTGGTCAGGCGGTAGAGCGCCAGCAATACCACAAACACCATAATCACCGGCAGCACCGGGACATCGTCGTAAAACGTAACGTCACCGGACGCGGAACCCAGCGTCAGAATCACCACCAGTTCGAACAGCGACAGCTGACGCACGCCGCGGCGTCCTGACACTTTCAGAAAAGTAAAAACCACCAGATAAGCGATCAGAACCCGCGCGACCACTTCAAACAAAAAGGTGGCCGGTTGGTCGTTAAGTAAGAAGCGGTGCCAGTCGAATGAGAACATAGTCGGTTAAACATCCTGTTTTAAGGGGCGCGCCGCTTAACCGGCCGCCCGTTAATAGCCTGCAGATTCAGGCCAGCAATAAGTAAATCTTGTCGCCAGCCCGTTAAAAGGCAAGCGAAGCAGTAACGCTAAAACGGGTAAGTCTGTCTGCTCTGCATGTTGAGGAAAAGGTTAACAAAGCTGAAAATAGCGCTGACTCTCTTCACGCCTCGCTTATCAACCCAACAGCATAAACAAAAGTGAAAAATTCCTGTTTCTGAATGGATGGCTTTTACCGCTGCGCTTTTTCCTTTTCACTTCAATAATTTGCGAAGAACCGTTCCTTACCTATACTTTCCAGTAAGGCTTCCGCAAAATCCGTTAACATTCAGAGAAGCCACTCTTTTTCCTGCCGATAGCGCCGCACGTAGAGTTCTGCTATCTCACGTATCCAAACCGTCACAGGCTCTGTTGCCTGCAATTTAGCGTCTGTGGCTTATGGCAAGGATTGCCAGTCTGCTTTGCATACCTGTAACGCCCTGACCCGTTTCGCGACGGCTCGTCAGCGGGAAGCGTGTTGCTTTTTTTTGGAGATGCCATGACGCCCTTTTCCAGTTTCTGGCAGGCCGGCTACGAAGGTGCCGATCATGTCAATCCGGCCGGTGTTGCGCTGTCGATGAACGATCTGAACCAGCATCAGGCGCGGGCGGCAGAGGATTATGCAGCGCTGAGTCCCTTTGCCATTCGCACCGTGCGGGAAAGCGTCGGCTGGCGGTTATGTGAACGCGACGGCCACTATGATTTCTCCACGGTCGCTGCACGGATGCAGGCCGCAGAGCAGCAGGGTATCCAGCTGAGCTGGACAATCTGCCACTACGGCTGGCCCGCGGGTGTCAGTCTGTTTGATCACGACTTTATCCTCCGTTTCGCTGCCTTCTGTGGCGCACTGGCCCGCTTCCTGGCACCCTGGTATCAGCAGGCACCGATCTACTCTCCGATGAATGAGATCTCCTTTGTCAGCTGGGGCATCTCGGTCGGGCTGTTCGCCTGTGAGGCGATCCCGCAGCCGGATGGGGCCGATGCCGTCAAGCAGCAACTGGTGCGCGCCACCCTGGCCGCCTGTGATGCGATCTGGCAGGCCGATCCGCGCGCCCGAGTGCTGCACTGCGATCCGCTGATCCATATCGCGCCCGATCCCGCCGATTCCGACAGCGACCGTCTGGCGCGTGAGATGTGTGACACCCAGTATCAGGCATGGGACATGCTCTGTGGCCGCCGTAACCCGGAACTGGGCGGCGCACCCCGCTATCTCGATCTGATTGGCGTGAATTATTACCACGCCAACCAGTGGGAACAGGGTTCCAACCGGCGGCTTTACTGGCATCTGGGCGACAGCCGACGCCAGCCGCTGCATCAGCTGCTGCTGCAGGTCTGGCATCGCTATCAGCGGCCGCTGCTGCTGGCAGAAACCAGCCACGTCGGCAGCGGCCGCGGTGCCTGGATCCGCGAGATCGCCACACAGGTTGCACAGGCGCAGCTGGCGGGCGCGGACCTGCTCGGCATCTGCCTCTATCCGATTCTCGATCGTCCCTTGTGGGAAGAGACCACCTTCTGGACCCGCAGCGGCCTGTGGGACCTCGATCTTCTGGGTTCCGATCCTTACGCCCGCCAGTTACAGCAGCCTTATGCCGACGCCTTGCGTCAGGCGCAGCGCTTTTTGCAGCACATCCAGTCCCCATTACATCCCAGCCAGGAGCACACCATGAAACCACCTGTTCTCATCGTTTTCAGCCATTTACGCTGGGGCTTTGTTTTTCAGCGTCCGCAGCAGCTACTGACACGCCTGGCGCAGCACTATCGCGTGCTGTTTGTCGAGGAGCCAGTCTGGCAGGCGGGGCCACCAGGTCTGCATCAGAGTTCGCCTGCCGCCAACATTACGGTGATCCAGCCGCACACCGACAGCGACGCGCCCGGCTTTCACGACAGCCAGATCGCCCCGCTGCTGTTGCTGCTGACGCCACTGCTGGAGGAGGACGAACAGCCGCTGATCTGGTTCTATACGCCAATGGCACTGCCGCTGCTGACACCTTTTGATCCTGCACTGGTGATTTACGACTGTATGGATGAGCTTTCGGCCTTCCAGAATGCGCCGCGCCAGCTGCAGCAGCGCGAATCGGCGCTGATGACCCGCGCCGATCTGGTCTTTACCGGCGGCTCCAGCCTTTATGAAGCGAAGCGTGATAAACACGCTCAGGTTTACTGCTTCCCCAGCAGCGTTGATGCCATTCATTTTGAACAGGCGCGCGATCGCACGAATCGTCATCCGTTACAGGATGCCATTCCGTCGCAGCGCCTGGGTTATTACGGCGTGCTGGATGAGCGTATCGACCTGCCGCTGATAGCCGCGCTGGCAGACAGCCATCCCGAATGGCAGATCATCATGGTCGGACCGGTGGTGAAAATTGATCCCGCCAGCCTGCCGCAGCGCGACAATATTCACTGGCTCGGTCAGCAGCCTTATCAGGCTCTGCCGCAGTTTCTGGCGGGCTGGGATGTCTGTCTGATGCCGTTTGCTATCAATGCTTCGACCCGCTACATCTCCCCGACCAAGGTGCTGGAGTATATGGCGGCGCAGTTGCCGATTGTCAGTACTGCCATTGTCGATGTGGCGCGTCACTATGCAGAGGAAGTGGCGGTAGCAGAGACGCACGCGGAATTTATTGCCGCCTGTGAACAGGCAATGGCGATCAGTGCCGCAGAACGGCTGGCGCTGGCGGGACGGATGCAGGCCAAAGTGGATGCCACCTCCTGGGATCGCACCACAGAGCAGATACATGGCCTGATCCAGCAGGCGCTGACGCAGCGTCAGCCCGCGCTGAAGTCAGCCAGCCAGACCCGGGCGCAGGCTGATGTCATGCCACTCACGCCAGCGATGCTGGAGAGCGATGCGGTGCCCTGTCTGATTATTGGCGCAGGACCGACGGGGCTGAGCGCCGGGTATCACTATGGCGAAGGTGCGGTGCTGCTGGAGAAAAATAGCGCGCCAGGCGGCTGGTGCCGATCAATTGACGATCATGGGTTCACCTTCGACTATGCCGGTCACATCATGTTCTCGCAGGATCCCTACGTGTTGCAGCTCTATGAGATGCTGCTGGGCGACAATCTGCACTGGCAGGCGCGCGAAGCCTGGGTTTACAGCGACGGTGTTTATACCCGTTATCCCTTCCAGTCGGCGCTGCATGGCCTGCCGGTCGAAGTGGTAAAAGAGTGCGTGCTGGGCGCTATCGAAGCGCGTTACGGCGAAACCGCGGCGGCTGCCGTGCCGCTGGATCGGGCGCGGGCGCGGCGGGATTGCTGTGCGGATGGTGCAATCCCCGATGAGGGCAGCAGTCTCGGCGCAGTGGAAGGCGAAGAGGATTTCCAGCACTTTATTATGCGCACCTGGGGTAAAGGCATCGCCCGTCACTTCGCCCTGCCCTATAACCAGAAATTGTGGAAAGTGCCGCTGACCGACATGGAAACGTCATGGCTGGGCGGACGCGTGCCGCTGCCCGATCTGTCACAGATCATCGATGGTGCACTGCAACCCCTGGCGAAACCGGTCGGTCCAAATGCCCGTTTCGGCTATCCGCTGCGCGGTGGCTTCCAGGCACTGATGTCGGGCTTTTTACCGCACCTGAAATGTACGCTGGAAACGGACACCACCCTGACCCGCATTTACCCGCAGGCGCATGTCGCCCTGCTGGCGGATGGTCGCCACTACCGTTATGAGCAGTTGATCAGCACCATGCCGCTGCCGGAGCTGATTAAACTGATGGGCGATGAGGTGCCGGAGAGTGTGCAACAGGCGGCGCAGCAGCTGCAGTTTGTGTCGGTGCGCTGTGTGAATCTGGGCATTGGCCGGGCTGACCTGACTGAAAAACACTGGATTTACTACCCTGGCGATACGCTGTTTCATCGCATTTTTGTGCAGGGTAATGCCAGTCCGCACTGCAATCCGCCGGGCGGTTTCGGCTTAACCTGTGAAATCACCTACAACGCGGCTAATCCGCTGCCGCTGGAGGGCGATGCACTGATTGAGCGCTGCCGCCAGGATTGCATCCGGGTCGGCATGATCACCGCGGACGATCCGCTGCTCTGCGCCTCAGAGGTTGATATGCCTTACGCCTATGTAGTCTATGACCATGCGCGCAGCGATAACGTGGCGCTGATCCGCCAGTGGCTGCTGACCCAGGATATCCATCTGTCCGGTCGTTACAGCGAGTGGGAATATTACAACTCGGATCACGCGTTCCTGGCCGGTAAACGCGCGGCCGAAAATGTCCGGTTGCAGCATGTCAGCGCAGGGACGCTTGGTTGATCTGACGCAGCCCGTTATGAAAGACGCTGGCTGCACTTTGCGGCTTTCAGCGACTGCAACGCAGTGACCCGCTTTTCCGCTTTCCGGGTGGCATTGTACTTTGCAATGCCATTTCCCAGTCCGAAATCCCCGACAAAGCCCAGCACGGTCAGGGCATTAAACTGGCCGGTCTGCTCAATATCACTCTGCACGCCGTGCGCTTTGATCAGCGCCTGATCCAGGGCGTTGCAGTTCAGCATCGCTGTCTCTTGCGGCGTCACCGCTGCCGCCTGGGGATAGTGCTTAGTCGCGCAGCCGGTTAACACCAGCACCAGGAGCCCCATTAAGACTTTCTGTTTACACATTTTTCACTGCCTGTTTTTTGCCCGATTAACAGGGTTATCGGCAGCATACACAGAGATCATGAGTCTCTGAGCTACCAATAATGGTCGAAACCGCTACGCTAATGTAGGATTCAGCGCGCTGCCGTCAGAGGCAGGCCGCTACCGACCGGAAGTCACGCAGCGAACGCACATTGCCCGTTCATCACTTCTGCCAGACCTTTCAGACAGTTAGCCAGCATGATGCTGCCAGTAACAGCATTTAACGAGCAAAGCCTGAACGTTAATTTGTGACGAGGCAGCCGCGCAAGCAAAGCCGGACACAGCAAATTTGCGCGTCGGGTTTATCAGAGTTTGTTCCAGATGAGGTTTCTCCATGCGTTTTAAAGGATTGAACATCGGGTTTTTCATTTTAATTCTGGCTATCGCCACCTTCGCGTTTTTCGAGGTGCTTTCGCCCTATTTCTCGCCAATTTTATGGGCGGCGATTCTGGCGGTGATTTTCCATCCGCTAAAAACCTGGCTGCGCAATCGACTGGGTGACCGCAACGGTGTGGCCGCGTTAATTACTCTGTTCTGTATCTGCCTGATTGTCTTCACGCCGCTGGCGATTATTGCCTCCTCGCTGGTGGTTGAAACCAATGCGGTCTATCACAAACTGCAGACTAACTCGTCGCAATTCCCGGCCGTGTTCGCCGATCTGCTGCAGCATCTGCCGCGCTGGGCGAGGCATTTCCTGGCTGAAAATAATCTGGATAACGCCGGACAGATTCAGCAGAAGCTCTCCTCATTTGCGCTTAAGGGCGGTCAGTATGTGGCGGGCAGTGCCTTTATCATCGGTAAAGGGACGTTCAGCTTCACCGTCGGCTTTGGCATCATGCTCTATCTGCTGTTCTTCCTGCTGAAAGATGGCTCCTATCTGGTGCATCTGATTCTGGAAGCGCTGCCGCTTTCCACCTACGTGAAGCACCACCTGATGGTGAAGTTTGCAGCCGTGGCGCGCGCGACGGTGAAAGGTACGGTGGTGGTCGGTATCGTGCAGGGTATTCTCGGCGGGCTGGCTTTCTGGTTTACCGGCATCGATGGCAGCCTGCTATGGGGCGCGCTGATGGCGTTCCTCTCCCTGATTCCGGCGGTCGGTTCCGCCATCATTTGGGTGCCTGCGGCAATCTTCTTCTTCGCTACCGGCGCACTGTGGAAAGGACTGTTCCTGGTTGGTTTCTTCGTGGTGATTGTCGGTCTGGTGGATAACATTCTGCGTCCGCTGCTGGTCGGCAAAGACACTAAAATGCCTGACTATATGATCCTGATCGCTACGCTGGGCGGCATGGAGATTTACGGCATCAACGGTTTCGTGATCGGTCCGGTGATTGCAGCCCTGTTTATCGCCTGCTGGAACCTGCTCTCCGGCCGCGATAACCGCGAAAACATCGACGCCATCGACGAAGACGTGATCGAAGAAGGCAAAAAGCAGTCAGAGACAGCGGCAGAAGCCGCAGCGGAAGCCGCTTCTGCTGCAGCCGATGCGGCCGCTGAAGCGGAAATCAAAGTGTCAGCGTTAGCCGCCGCGGAAAAAGAAGCCGCAGAAAGAAAGGCGGCGGACAACAAAGCATAATTTGGATCAGCCATAAAAAAACCCACCTTCCGGTGGGTTCTTTTTTTAACCTGAAAACCAGCGTCTTAATTGGTCGCTTTGTTTTTCAGCTCTTCAGCACCCTGCTTGGTTTTATCCCAGCCTTTTTCAGTGCCTTCTTTGGTTTTGTGCCAGCCTTTCTGAGCACCTTCGGTGATTTTACTACCGGTAGTGTGGCTTTTGCCTTCAGCGGCATGCTCAGACTTCAGCTTCAGCTCTTTGCCTTCGTTCTGGGTCTGATGCAGTTTTTCTTTCGCAGTATCAGCGCCTTTATGCGCTTCCGCGACGGTGTTATCTGTGGTGGTAGCAGCAAATACTGGCGAGGCCAGCAAAATAGCAGACAGTGCAATAATTGATTTCTTCATAATTCCCTCTGTATTCATCGTTGCCGTGTAGGTTTTAATCCTGGCATAGCCTTCCCAAGAAAGATTTAAGAATAAACCAGGAATGAAAAAGGGCCAGTTTTCACCAGAAAAAGCCGCTGACTGTAGCTTTTTTATCCATTACCAGAGCGCCAGCTGCGGATCGTCGTCCGGATTCGGCTTATTCCGGCTCACGCGGGCGGGCGGTGCTGGCTGCTGCATCTGATGAGTGATCCACGCCAGTAACACCGTCACGACATAATCCTGCTGCTCTGCGCTCAGCGGCTGATGCTGCCGGATGTTGTGCCACTTATTCAGACAGCCACGACAGCAGGTCGCGGTGGCGTGCTGGGCGATAAACACCGGATGACCGCGCATCGGCGTCTGTTTGCCATCATTTTCCGGCTGAGCAGGCGCCAGACGCTGTGCAACAAACTCTGCGGCGTGCTGTCGCAAAACCGGCTCGCCTTTGCTGCTCGCATAATCGTACTCAGCGCGCCCCAGCCGAAAGCGCTGACGAAACGGCGAACGTGCCAGTCGGGTAAACAGCGCGTCAGACACGTTCATACTGATTGCCAGTTACTCATATTTACGCCCCGCCAGATAGCTGACGCCCTGAGGTCCGAACGCTTCGCGATGCAGTTCATTCGGCTGCAGGTGAAACGTCTCGCCGGGATGATAGGTGGTGTCGCCCTGCTCGGTACTGATAGTGATGTAACCACTGAGAATCAGGGCCAGCGCCTCAAAAGGATGGACGTGATTATCAAGCCGGGCTGATGCGGCACGCTCAATCAGCAGTGGCTCATCAAAACCCTGTTCGGCTAACCATTTTCTGAATTCGTGTTCGGTCATTGCAACTCCTCAATATGGAACTGACCCTAAGCAGTGTAGACGATCTTTATCGCCTCTTAGGGCACGGAACGGGTACGTAAAGTCGCGCAAACAGGGTTGTTCACGGGTCAGGCCGATGCTGTACTTGCCGTCTCGTTCCCCATTTTGACATCAGGATGACGTAAAAGTATGCCTTACCCTCAGAAAACGGCTCTGCTGCTGATTAATCAGCGATCACGAAAAGGACGCATTGAGGCCAGTCGGGCGCAGACACTGCTGGTTCAGGCTGGTTTCACCCTGCTGCAACCGGACGAGGATGAGACCCGTACCTACAGCCAGCTCATCGCGGCTTATGCCGGTCGCGTCGAGGCGGTGATCGTCGGCGGTGGCGACGGCACGCTTAACGCGGCCGCGCCAGGAGTGATGCAGACCGGCCTGCCACTGGGCATTTTACCGCTGGGCACCGCCAACGATTTTGCCCGTACGCTGGGCATTCCCGCCAGCCTTGAACAGGCGGTGAACATTATCGCAGATGGACAGCTGCGCGCCGTGGATCTGGGGGAAGTGAATCAGCACCTGTTTCTTAACGTCTCGAGCATCGGCTTTTCGGCAGAGCTGGCGCGTAACCTTACGGCGGAATCGAAAAAACGCTGGGGTGTGGGCGGGTACGCCCTGGCGGCGTTGCGGCTGCTGCGGCAGAGCCGTCCGTTCAGCGCCACACTGGTGCATCAGGGCCAGCGGGTACCGGTCAAAACGGTTCAGGTATCAGTGGGCAACGGGCGCTTCTACGGCGGTGGCATGACGGTGGAACAGCGCGCAGCACCCGACGATGGGTTACTGGATGTCTACAGCCTGGAGTTGCAGCATAGCTGGCAGCTCATTGCGCTGCTGCCCTTTCTGCGGCGCGGCACCCATGGCCGCTGGCGCAACGTGCGGGCATTCAGCACTACGGAACTGACCATTGAGACGCGTCGTCCTCACTACATCAATGCAGACGGCGAGATTATCGGCCAGACACCCGCGCATTTTCGCCTGCTCGCCCGTGCGCTGCGGGTTTATGCACCCGCCGATCCGTCAGCGGAGTAACGGATGGCGCGTCAGGGCGTCAATGCGGAGTCCCGTTCTTTTCAATGTCGTTAATGTGCGTGGTGAGTGTGCTGACCAGCTCTTTCGCCATCTCGATAGTCAGGCCGAAAAACAGCGACTCCTGCGCCGAGCGCTCGCGCGGGGCATGAGGATCAAGGTAGCCAAATTGCAGCACCAGCGCGCCGTGACCGCTTAACGGGCCGATGTGCCAGCCGGTGACCGGATAAAAGGTAAAACGATTAAATTCATTCACTTTAAACCTGACTGTGAAGCATAACGCTGATTGAGTGTCAGGCCAGCTCGGATAATAAAACATGGGTGGATTACTGAGCATGGCGCATATCCGCAGAATAACAAGTAAAAGAGCCGTATCACTATTTACCGGATGCTGAACCTGTAACCCGGTGCACCCTTCCGAGGATGCAGTTACTTCTCCGCCTGGGGAATGATGGAGATATGGCCGTTGACCTCCAGCACCGCATATTTAATCTGATCGAACCGCTCCAGACCCGGACCGGATCGCGCCGCTTCCAGCACGTCATCAGGATTAATGCCGGTCATCTTCATACGCTCGGTCAGCAGATTGCCGTTTTCCACCAGGATGACCGGGCCGCCATCGATGACCTGTTCCACCACCGGAAAACGACTTTTCAGCTTGCCCAGCACAATATCAATGGTGACCAGGGTGATGATGGTCAGCGCCGCCCCCGTCACCGAAAAATCGTCCCCCAGCAGCGCCTGCTGGGTTGCTTCGCTGATAATCAGCAGCAGAATCAGATCAAAAGAGGTCATCTGCAACAGGGTGCGCCTGCCGGCAATTTTGAACACTACCATCAGCACCAGGTAAATAGCTGCCGCACGTAATACCGTTTCCATAACGCGCCTCTGTCAGGGATAGATCCATTGGGTAAAACGGACCGGAGGATGGTCGCCGCCGTTAATGGCAACGTGAATGCGCCCCGGATTGCGTGGCTGCAGGCCGATCCAGATGGCGTGCTCCGGCCCGGTGTCGCGGGCAGAAAAGGTCAGCCGCAGATCGCTGCCGATCGTCACCGCCTCCAGCGGCTGAGGCTGTAGCGTCTGGATTTGCAGGTTATCCAGTGCGCCACCGCCAATCGTTACGTTAAAGTGCCCGGCTACCGGGGCGTTGTAACGAATGCGCATATCCATGTTGCTCTCGACGCGGCCAAACCGCTCATAGTCCACCTGAAGGGTGCCATCCGGCGAGCGGGCGCTGGTGTCACTCAGCACGCCTTTAGAAAAGAGTCCGCATGCACCCAGAATGACCAGCAGAATTAACAGATATTCTCCTGCCCGCTGAATCAGCCATTCGCGGCGAACCCAGCGGAGATCCTCTTTTATCGGGCTATCCCCGGTCGCTGTATGATCTTTTTTCACGCTCTCATTCTCTCCTTTCAGCACACCCACCTATGACGCTCTGCCTGAAGCATAGTGGACAGATATTATTTCGCCCGGCGCTCAACCCAGAACGACCAGCTGTGGTAGAGCAATGTCAGTGGCATAGCAATCGCGGCCCCCACCAGTACAAAGCTTTGTGTGACCGGCGATGAGGCGCTTTCACTGATGCTGAACTGATGTGGCACCAGCCAGGGGTAGAGGCCGCACAGCAGACCGGTAAAAACAGCACCGATCAGCATCAGCGTCAGGATGAGCTGGCATAGCGGCCTGGCTCGCCACAAGGCCAGCGGCAGGGCGATCCAGAGTGTGACAATTGCCGCAGCAGCGATCTTACCCGGCGGCCGCTGCCAGCTTTGCTGCCAGATATCCGCATTAAGGTAGCATTCGACAAGGAAGATCATCAGCGCCAGCAGCCACCACAGCCAGCTCTGTACCGCCGCCAGCGGTTGCACCCTGTCGCCGATGCGCCAGCCGATCCAGCAGCATGCCAGCAGCGAATTGATCGCCATGAGGCCCGCACCGCTGATCAGCGGAACCAGGCTCAGGCCATCCGGCAGGCCGGTTTGCGGCTGCGCGCTGATGATCATCCCGGCGCACCAGCCCTGAATAAAGGTTGCCAGTGCCGAACTGCCCGCCATGATGCGGTCCAGCCAGTGACGCAGTTGTGAAGAACTCCGGGCGCGGTATTCCAGCGCCATCGCCCGTACCAGCAGCGCCAGCAACATGGCAAACAGCGGCACGCTCAGCTGACTGAAGAGCAGTGCATAGACCGGCGGAAACAGCGCCAGCAGCCCACCCGCCGCCAGCACCAGCCAGGTCTCATTCGCATCCCATACCGGCAGAATACTCTGCGTCATCAGCTCACGCTGTTCCTCAGCGTGAAACCAGCAAAAAAGCATCCCCACCCCCAGGTCAGTGCCGTCCAGTAGCAGATAGAGCAGCAGGGATAGGCAGATAATCAGCGCGGAGAGATCGGCCATCACAGACTCCTAATGTGGCGTTTTTAGCTCAATGACGACCGGTTGTCCCGATGGCAGTTCACCCTTAATCCGGCGCAGCAGATAGTGTAAGCCGAGAGCGAAGGCCAGCACGTAGATCAGCAGCACGGCCACGAAAATGGCCAGCGTGGCACCGAACGACAGGGGGGAGACGCTCTCTGCGGTGCGTAACATGTTGTAGACTGTCCACGGCTGACGCCCCACTTCCGTCACGACCCAGCCAGAGAGCAGTGCGATAAAGCCCGCCGGTGAGAGCCATACCATCCAGCGCATTAACTGCCCCGATGCGGCCAGCCGTCCACGCCAGCGCTGAAGATTAGCCGTCAGCGTGGTGAGTAAGATGATCAGTCCCAGCCCCACCATCAGGCGAAAGGCGAAAAATACCGGCAGCACCGGTGGAATGGCCTCTGCAGGAAATTCACTCAGGCTTTTAATGTGCCCAGTGAGGTTGTGCCGCAGATAGAGCGAGCCAAGAGCGGGCAGGCTCACCTCAAGATGGTTACGTTGAGCCTGCTGATCCGGTAGCGCGAACAGTCGCAGCGGTTCCCCCTCACCCTGCGCAGGTGGACGCCAGCTACCCTCCATCGCCGCGAGTTTAGCGGGCTGATAGTCGCGGGTATTTTCACCGTGCAGATCGCCAAGGACAATCTGCAGTGGAACGGCAAACAGCAGAAGGGTCAGCGCGCTGTTGAGCATCAGCCGTGAAGCTGACTCCCCCTTAAAATGCCGCAGTCGCCAGGCCGCAACCCCCATCATCAGCACCGCGACGGCAATCAGTGACCCCACCACCATATGACTGAAACGCCAGGGAAAAGAGGGCGACAGCAGAATCGACCGCCAGCTTTCGGCCAGGAAAACACCGTTCTCATTGCGCGTAAATCCAACCGGCGTCTGCATCCAGGAATTGGCAGCCAGAATCCAGAACGCGCTAAGCAGCGCGCCGACGGCCACCAGACAGGTCACGGCAAAATGAATGCCAGGCCGGATTTTATTGAAGCCAAACAGCATCACCCCGGTCAGCGCTGATTCCAGAAAAAAGGCGACCAGCACCTCATAAAACATTAACGGTCCAATCACGCCACCAACCTGATGGGAAAAGCGCGCCCAGTGCGTACCAAACTGGAACTCCATGACTACGCCGGAGGCAGCACCAATCGCCACCGTCAGGGAAAAAATGTTCAGCCAGAAGTGAAGCGCATCCCGGGCGACCTGCTGCTTTCCCCACAGCCAGCGCGCCTCAAACCAGACCAGAAACGGGGCCAGCCCAAGCGTCAGCGCCGCCAGCGTGATATGCATGCCCATGGTCAGCGCAAACTGCGTCCGGGCAATAACCAAAACCCAGTCGCTGTCATTCATAAGGGGAGTGTTCCGGCGCAGACACGCTGGGGTGAGTGCCTGGCGTGAACAGACACGCAGGCAGCGGTACTTTCATCTGAGTCTCTCCTGGCCGGTAAATGATCGCGTCTGCCGGGGCTGCATGACATCCGTAGCGGGATGAATTTACCAGCAGATAGCGTATATATGATGTTATCTGTTTATCGTAGTGAAGAAATAAAAAATCAGCCAGTTACGACGAGCCTGTAATAACGACCACGCTGAAGATGATTTTATTGTGGCAACGTAAAGAGAGGTGAAATAAAGTTATTACCGCGGGCCGTTTCCGACTCGCTTAAATAAAGGAAAATAAAATTAAGCGAGGCGGATAATTAATCCGCCCCGCTGTTACAGAACGGGCTGCTTTACAGCCAGCCGGAGCGTCGCAGTCTGGCCCACAGACCGCCGCAGGCCACCAGCGTCAGCCCAACCGCCAGCGGATAGCCATACAGCGACTTCAGCTCCGGCATATGTTCGAAGTTCATACCGTACATGCTGAACACTACGGTCGGAATCACCAGGATCGCGCCCCAGCCCGCCAGCTTTTTGACCACCTCATTCTGCTGCACTGTCACCAGCGCCAGGTTAACCTGCATGGCGCTGGTCAGCATCTCGCGCATATCTTCCGCGTCGGTCACCACATGACGGGCGTGATCCTGCACGTCGCGGATATAGGCGCGCAGCGGACGCGGGATCAGATCTTCATGCAGGTGGATCAGCTGATTACAGATCTCTTCTACTGGCTGCGCTGCATTGCGTAGTGACAGCAGATGACGGCGCATGGTGTAGACCGACTGAACCGACTTACGGTCAAATTCGCTGGTGAAGAGTTCGTTCTCCATCTGCCCCACCCGCTCATTCAGCGAAGTGGAGAGCGCGGCATAGCGATCGACAATGAAATCGAGCAGGCAGTAGAGCGGCCAGGCAGGGCCGAACTTCAGCAGCGCCGGATTTTCAGACGCCCGCTGCCGCACCGGGGTATAGCTTTCAGATGCGCCGTGACGGATGCTGATAAGGAATTTTTTTCCGACAAAGAAATGGGTTTCGCCCAGTTCACAGCTGTCATCCTTCGCACAAACCGTCTTGACCACGATAAACAGTGAGTCACCGTAATGTTCGATTTTAGGTCGCTGATGGGCATTAAGCGCATCTTCAACCGCCAGTTCGTGCAGGCCGAACTCCTCTTTAATCTTTGCCATAAATTCAGCGTCTGGCTGCCACAGCCCGAGCCAGATAAACGCTTCCGGCTCTTTAATCACTTCACTGATATCTTCGACGTCGACCTCTTCGCCCGCACTTCCCGGACGATATACCCTGCTGCTTACGATCATCTTCTGCATTCCCGTTGTGTCAGTACATGCAGCTTAGCCAAAGCCGGGCCTGTAACCGGATAAAAACCGTAAGGATTTGCTGCGACTCCACTATCAGCGGGTTACCACTTCAGGCCTAATCCGGTGGAAAAGATGCCTTCGTTCAGGGTATCAGGAATGCCGCTGACCAGATTGCGATGATAGCCAAGGTGCAGGGTTGACCAGGAGGTCAGGCTATAGCGCATCCCGACTTCCGCATCCAGCATAAACACCCCGTCATCATCCAGTGAATGACCGACATCGCCGTTGCTGTAAAGCGTGACCGATTTACCCAGCAGATAGCGCTGATAGTTCCAGCGCAGCGAGCCGCCAACGTGCCGTTCTTCGCGATCGTCGCTGTAGCCATATTCAAAGGCTCCGCCCAGCACGGAGAGAGAGAAAGCGCTGAGTTCGGTGTCCCACAGCTGATAACCGGGGCCGGTGCCGAGCAGCGCCTGGCGTGAGAGGTTCTCCACCCAGTCGCGCTTGTAGGTCGCGCGTGTCTGCCAGAAGAACTGCTCACTGACCAGATAGTCGAAGGCGTAGCGCAGGCTGTAATTGTCTGTGTTGACACTCGCGTTTTCCTGCTCACGGTTATAGGTCGCCCCGATGTCGTGACGCCAATTCCCCTTGTTCAGTTTGGTGTTGAGCGCAAAGCTGTAGTCGTCAGTTTTCGTCGAGGCTTTTTTGACCTTAACACCGGCATCGATATTGCCGGTCCAGGCAAGCTGATCGCTGCGCACTTTGGCTTTCATAAACTCATCGATGCGCCTGACGGAGACCTGCTGCTCCTGCTCATTGCGTTCCACCCAGACATAGCCGGGATCGGACGAAGAGAGCCGCACCTGATAATGTTCGCCGGTCTTTTTGTTTTCGACATTGACCGGATTGTCGCTGGCGAGCGTACTGACCGCATTCCACGCCAGGGTGACGGTGCCCGCGTAGTGTGTCTCAATCGCCAGCTTGCCGTCGCTGAGGTAACGGATCGTGCCGGTCAGCCGATCGCCATTAGTCAGCCAGACGGTATCGGCTGCGGCCTGCTCTGCCCAACCGGTACAGCATAAGATGACCAGCAGCCGGGTCAGTAAGGTGGCGCAATGCATAGCTTTCCCTGTAAAGGCGTCGTCCGGTATGGACGACACGTCACCGCAAATTCGGACCTGACAATTAAGCGGATTCCGCGATGATATGCAATGCGGTCAGGAGAGATCGTGGAGTGCTTTGCCAGGCGGCGGACCCAGCATGAAGTCGCTGAAACGGATCGCCAGCCCCTCGCGTTCAGGCGAACAGCCCATCACGCCGACAAAACGCCGCGTCTGACCCGGCCACGGGCAGAGCCGCAACAGTGGCCAGGTCAGGCCATCGGTGGAGTACTGGATTCGTAATACCGCCTTTTCCAGCGTGGCACGCAGCCAGAACTGACGCGCATCACCGGGAAAAACACCGGTAGACCAGTCAGAAAACTTACGCGTGACCACGCTGCCGATGGCAGGCTGGTCATCGTTAAACTCAATGCCCGCTTTAACCCAGTGCGTTTCACTGTCCTGAATAAACAGACCGGCCTGATCGTAGAGCTGGCTGAAGTCCGCCCTCACCTGCACCTGAACGGTAAAATCATTTTCCACCCAGAAGCCAAAAGCGTGGCCGCTGTGCCGTTCGAAGCCGTACCAGGTGCGCTGCCAGAAATCGCTGTTTAACGCGGTTTCGAACTGCAATGTTTCACCATCCAGACTGTGTACCGGCGGCTGATTAATCCAGACGCCGCCTTCGGTGTTAAGTGAGCTGATCGCAGACATAAGCACTCCTTTATGTGAGTTAAATCGCCTGCGTTCAGGCAGACCCGGGCGCGGCGACAGGCCTGATTATCATAGCGTTGATTGATGAAACAGCCGCAGAGGATCGCGGCAAATCTGAACATGCCGGAGTGGAAAGGGTTTAGCTGAGCAGACCCGATACTGCGAACATCGGGATCGGTTCGCGGTTTCTTTTTTCATGTCGCGGAAACCAATAATTGCCTTCAGGTCCGGTCAACTCAACTATTTCATTTTGTTAATCGCCTGGCGCAAACCGCGATTAACAACCAGGCTTGTTCTGTCTGAGGGCAACTGAACTCATCAAATATAAGGATTAAGTCAACATGGTAGATAAATCAGAGATTCTGGATCACGCACAGGTTGTTGATGTGAATGGCGAACATGTCGGGATTGTTGACCATTTCGAAGGCGACGACAAAATTAAGCTGGCGAAAAGCGATCCTGAAGCAGGCGGCAAACACCACATTATTCCATTCAGCTGGGTGAAAGACGTTGATGACAATAAAGTCATCCTGTCTAAATCTAAAGCGGATGTTGAAAGCGAGTGGCAGTCTGCATAAGTCCTTAGCCGTGGCATCTGCCACGGCTTATTTATTTTCTTCGCGTTAAGCTATTTTTACTTATCACCCTGCCCGAACCCGCTCATTTTATCGCTCTGCCCTTCTGCATTTTATGAAGATCAACGCTTTCTGCATTTCCTCTAAACAGATATATCAAAACTGTTCTCTTTTCTCAGAGGCTGATATTTTCTGCCTGTGGTGAGGAATAACAGCCAAACACGCCGTCGATCAGAAGATAGCTTTCTGAACCGGGCAATTCAAAATGCCACCATTCGGTCGCAATGCCAGTGAAGCCACCGCCCAGCATGATGGCATTAAGCATCAGACGGTTACGCTGTGCCTGAACGGGCACTGCAGGATGATAAGGATGGGAGTGCTCACTCATCTCATCGAAACCGGTACCCATATCCACGATCTTCCCATGCTCGTCGAGCAGCGTCACGTCCACTGCGGTGCCGCGGCTGTGGTTTGATCCGCGCGTCAGCGGTGCGACATAGTCCTGATTCGGGCAGGCCTGCCAAAGGATTGCCTGCGCGGCAGGTGGCCGGTACGCATCGAGCACCAACAGCCTGTAGCCCGCAATTTTTGCAATGTTAATACTCTTTGCCAGCGCTTTCACCGCATCAACATGCAGCAGACAACGTGCATCGCGGTAGATCGGTTGCCCTGTGAGATTATCGGCAGTGGCGTATTTCAGATCGATGGCTAACTGAGGAAAGGCTTCAGCAATATCAACAAGATTTTTACTTTCCATGACGGAGTGCTCCCTGTTTATGTGCTCTGTGGCGGGCTGGCCGGAGAGGATGATTATGAGGCGGCTATCATGGCACTGCGGCGGGAGGAAAAAAAGTGTCTTTAATTTTTGAGTCCGGACAAGGTGTGGCAGTTTGTTTACTCCGGATGCTGGCTGGCAGCGTTTATGGTTTCAGGAATTGTTATGAGCGAGATAATCAGTCCGGTGACGTCAGGATCTACGGCGCTTTATCATTAAGCGTGGTCAGGTGAAAATCGTTATTTTATTTATGCTATATACAAATCAGAACTCTGTTTTGCATTGGCTTTCGTGCTGCAGTTAATTACTTTATTTTGCGATCTGCGCCGCAAATAATATCGTTTTAATTGTGAGAAAACTCGCTGATTTACATCGATTTTCAGCTGGACTTTTTTCGTATTAGTTGATTATATGTACAGGTATTTAGCGCGATACAGAGGTGTTGGAGCACCTCTATATCGCTAATCACAATCACTATTGAAAAGGAATAGAGATCATGACTGAGTCAGAGTGTAATGCAGTTGGTTTAAATCCAGAAGCCCCTTCCGTCACCCGGCGCAAATTAACGGTAAGTTACGCCAGCCGTTATCCAGACTATATCCGTATTCCGTCGATCATTATGAAAGGCCAGTGGCTGGCAGCCGCCGGATTTACTACCGGAACCGAAGTTGAGGTGAATGTCACAGAGGGCCGTATTGTGCTGACCGTGAAGCCACCCGAGCTTGTCGATGAACAACTGGTTAATGCATTAGCGCAGCTGAACAAGCTGCCTGCAAGAAAACAGAAGCAGGTGCTGGCATTGTCCGGTGTGGCTGCGGGTTAGTGGTGTTGAGGTGAAAGGATGCCGCTTCTGGTTGGGGAGCGGCAGATTAAATTAGTCGCATGAGGAGCGTGCAGATTACAATTTTCAATGCGGTTATCTGCCGCTCATATTCGCCGTTAAATTTAATGATATAACCTGCTTCTTTATAAAGAGCAGTTAATCTGAATAAGACCTCAATGATTACGCTGTCGGACGTTCATTCCAAGCATCATGTGCCAGCAGATTACCGTCTTTATAAAGGTGTGTGATTTTCTCATAATTTAATGCAACTTCTTCCATATGTCCGGTTCCCGGACTACTGTGCGGAACAGCTAAAGGGAAAGTACGTTTGCGCATTTTTTGTCCAGGCCAAAGTTGGATCTGGAATCCATTTTTTATGTTTTATCGCCCCTAATGCCACTCTGTAGTGAACTTTCCCTTAGTGGATCACTAATGCAGAACCTCCACGCTTCAATTTGAGATCCTTTTCAACTCCAGCTATTTCAGGATCTGAAAATCACGTTTAGTGAGACCACGTTTTTACAGAGGCACTGTTATGGACAACTACTGGGACACGAAAAGACTCTCAAACTACTTTCTTACGATGGCAAATTTGGAGGCTAATCATTTAGTTAACATAGCCACTTCACTTTCTCAATTTCATCTTAAGGATGCGCTTGTAAGACTAAAATTTCAGGATGAGGTGCGCGAGTTCGCTCGTCTACAGATCCATACGATTCGTACTTCGAATTCTGACGAGCAGTGTCAGGAGTGCATTCAGAATCTGAAGCAGGAAAGCCAGCATCTCAGGATTCAGGACAGAATGCTCAGAACGGGTGAAGCAGTCGTATCGTCTTCGGTGCAGTTTTATCATGACCATGAAAAGGTCATAGGATATGTAATCAATGGCATCGGCGTGGTGCTGAGCGGCTTACAAATCGTGGCTGGAGTCGGTCTGATTGCAGGCTCTGTAACTACGGGTAATGTTTTGGGTGTTGTAGCGGGTTCAACCCTGGTGATGAATGGCGTAGGATCAGGCATTGAGAGCACAGGTAAACTCAGCGGTGTGGCCCACCCATCAAACCCAGTAAGAGATAAATATGAAGATGTTGCAGATTTTTTTGGCTTTGATAAGCGACTCGGATTGCTAGCCTATCAGGTAGTTGATTTGACAACCTCATACTATGGCATTTTAAAACTGACTTTAAAGCCAGAGGCATGGAGGCTATACAAATATCTGCCAACTGACTATTACCGCAAAGTTCAGATTATGAGTAAACCAGCACTTGCTTTAAAAGGCGCTGGAGCAGCCTACAAGGGGACTGGAATAGGTTTGAACCTTTATCAAATGCATAATAGCCCCCAACAAAACTAATTCCTGTTTTTTCTGATAAACCTGTTAGCTTTCCAGGCCAGATTCAGAGGGGTGACAAAATAGACTACAAAGAATGCAAACGTCAGAACAATAATATATGGAATGGCATTTGAAGCATCTGCATTGAAAATGCCATCCAATCCAACCAGGGTCAAAATAACAAGGGCAATCACTCCTCCCCAGAAGCGTTTACTCAGATCAATCACAAGACTTTGAAGTGTATCTTTTTTTGACTCGTCTTTTTTAATAATGCTTTTGAGCTTACCAATGTCTTTAGCAGAGAAGCCGTTATCATAAAGTTCTTGCTCAAATTCGTTCATCTTATTCATCCTGAATGACGTTGCGATACGTGCGAAATATAGCACAGTGAACCCGGCACATGCTAACCAACTGGCTTGCTCTGGTATCAATGTTTCCTCACTTTTGCAGGCTCTGCCTGAACATCAAGCTGAAACCCTAAAGCGCAAAATATTATAGCGCTCAATATAAACAGCAGGTTAAAAACTAGCACATTATAAGCCTCGAAAAGTCAAAGCCCTGTTCAAAACGCCATGAAAGTACTGATGACAATTAATTTCGTGGAGAAGAATAAGAGTAAAACGTTGAGGTATGCTTCTGAGAGTTAAACAAAAGTGAGTCTCAGGATGCAATGCAGAAGAGAATTTGGCACGCCCTACAGGATTCGAACCTGTGACCTACGGCTTAGAAGGCCGGTGCTCTATCCAGCTGAGCTAAGGGCGCATGGAGATGGCACGGATTATACGTCGGGAAGCGGGTACGTCAACGTTTTTGCCGTTTCACCGCAGCGAAGTGCTGCGGTAATAACCAATTGGCGTCAGTGACGCCTGCGCCATTCGCTGAGCGACACGAGTTTCCTGGTGCCGGAAAATTCTCCTTCCAGCTCAATCCCTTGTGAGGTGAAACGCGCATTGTACTGCTCACGAAGTGCGTGCAGCTCCTGGCTGTCCGGCTCCAGCTGGCGCAGAAAGCCCAGCGCGAGCAGCAGCTGCTGGCGGCTGATAAGCGGTGGAAAACCGGCACGACTGAGAATCGCATGCCAGCGCTGACTGTTCTCCCCGCTGCCATCAACAATCAACACCTGCCAGATCAGCAGTACCGCTGCGCCGTTATGCAGATGCGTTTCATTATCGCTACTGAGATAGTCGGTAAACTCTTTTGCCGCCTCTTTGCCCATCATAGAAATCATTGATTCCACCTGTACCGGTGGCAGTTGCAGCCGTTTACTGAGCCTTTGAGCGGCGTGGCGTGAGCCAGCGGTGAGCAGCTGAAATCCAGCGACAAAAACCACCGCCAGCGTAGCAAGCATTATCCAAATCATTACATCTTCCCCGGATTGTCCTGCAGATATCATACGCATGCAGGCAGGTACGCGTCGCGACGAAAAAGCCGGAAAGCGCATACGTGGCTGAAACTGTGACTGACAGCAGCCCACGCTTCTGACAAAATAGCCCCCTTCCCCGATTCAACACAACACAGTGGATTTCCTCTCTGATGGCAGCAAAAATTATTGACGGTAAAACGATTGCGCAGCAGGTGCGCGTTGAGGTTGCGGAAAAAGTGAAGCAGCGCCTGGCCGCCGGAAAACGTGCGCCAGGTCTGGCCGTGGTTCTGGTGGGTGAAAACCCGGCATCGCAGATTTATGTGGCCAGTAAACGCCGCGCCTGTGAAGAGGTCGGTTTCCACTCCCGCTCTTACGATCTGCCTGCCACCACCCGCGAAGCTGAGCTGCTGGAGCTGATCGATAAGCTCAATCAGGACGACGAAATCGATGGCATCCTGGTGCAGCTGCCGCTGCCAGCGGGTATCGATAATGTAAAAGTGCTGGAGCGCATCACGCCGGATAAAGATGTTGATGGCTTCCACCCTTATAACGTCGGTCGCCTGTGTCAGCGTGCGCCAACCCTGCGTCCCTGCACCCCACGCGGTATCGTGACGCTGCTGGAGCGCTACAACATCGATACCTACGGCCTGAACGCTGTGGTGGTCGGGGCGTCTAACATTGTTGGTCGTCCGATGAGCATGGAGCTGCTGCTCGCAGGCTGCACCACTACCGTGACCCATCGCTTTACTAAAGATCTGCGCCATCACGTTGAGCATGCCGATCTGCTGGTCGTTGCGGTGGGCAAGCCAGGCTTTATTCCGGGCGACTGGATTAAACCGGGTGCCATCGTCATCGACGTAGGTATTAACCGTCTGGACAGCGGTAAAGTGGTGGGCGACGTTGATTTTGACAGCGCATCAGAGCGCGCCTCCTACATCACGCCAGTGCCGGGCGGTGTGGGACCGATGACAGTTGCAACACTGATTCAAAACACGCTGCAGGCGTGCGAAGAGTTTCACGATAAAGAGGACGTTTAAATGGCAAGTTTTTCACTGGGTAAATTCCCGCACGTCGATCTGTGTGACCTGCTGAAGCTGGAAGGCTGGGTTCAGAGCGGCGCACAGGCGAAAGTCGTGATTGCCGAGGGAGAAGTGAAGGTCAATGGCGCGGTAGAGACCCGTAAGCGCTGCAAGATCGTTGCCGGTCAGACCGTGGAGTTTGCCGGTTTCCGCATCACTGTCGTCGAGTAATTTTCGGGCGTCCCTGCGGGGACGCTGTCACAGCAACGCCTCTCCCCTGCCCCTTGTCTCACCTTCCCGCTGTTCCCGTGCAATATGATTCACTGCCGTATGCGGCGCAATCGGCCTCAGGTTACGGACTGAACGGAAGCCGCGGATCTCGATCTGTTCAATCGCCATAGTAAAAATCCGCCTTCATAGAAGGCGGCTTTGTTTTCCGCCCCATAGGGGCGTACTAAGTTCGGACTCTTAGAGCCCTCTCTTCACACCTCATGAAGCGACAGTTGTTTATCTTCAACTTCATGCT
>NZ_VWVM01000005.1 GCF_008632075.1 Candidatus Pantoea gossypiicola | reverse complement strand
TCATGTTGAATTTCCTTATCAGTTGTGGGGACAACAGATGAGGAGTTTGACATGGGCAGGTCTTTACAGGCAGAGCCAGAACCGAGGCGATAACCACGTCCATAGGACGTGGTTTTAAGTTGGCAATAAAAAGGCCGCTTTCGCGGCCTTTCTGCTATTTGCGTGGATAAAGCTCTTTGCGCGAATAGGGTTCGATGTCACCCTCTTTGCGAGTCTTCAGCAGCTTGAGGATCCACGTGTACTGCTCGGGATGCGGGCGAACGAACACTTCCACCTCTTCATTCATCCGGCGAGCCAGCTGGTGATCGTCGGCCTCACGCAAATCGTCCATCGGCGGACGCACATAAATCTCAAGCTTATGCGTTACGCTGTTATAAACCGGAAACAGCGGCACCACGCGGGCACGACACACCTTCATCAGCCGGCCTACCGCTGGCAATGTCGCCTTGTAGGTCGCGAAGAAATCGACAAATTCGCTGTGCTCGGCACCGTGATCCTGATCGGGCAGATAGTAGCCCCAGTAGCCCTGACGTACTGAACTGATAAACGGCTTAATGCCGTCGTTGCGGGCATGCATCCGGCCACCATAGCGGCGACGGGCAGTGTTCCAGGCATAGTCCAGCAGCGGGTCGCTCTGATTGTGGAACATGGCCGCCATCTTCTGGCCTTCTGACGCCAGCAGCATGGCAGGAATATCTACCGCCCAGCCGTGTGGCACCAGGAAAATCACATTCTGCTGCTCAGCTTTCATCTGATCGATGATTTCACGACCATGCCACTCAACGCGCTGTCGGATGCGTGCAGGATCGCGTAATACCAGCTCGGTCATCATTGTCATCGCCTGCGGCGCTGTCGCAAACATCTCATCGACCAGCGTGGCGCGCTGCTCTTCGCTGAGTTCCGGCAGGCAATAATAGAGATTAATCAGCGCGCGGCGGCGTGCGCCCTTTGCCAGCTTACCGGCAAACCGACCTAACCGGCCCAGCAGCGGATCGCGTAATTTTGGCGGTAAATAAGCCAGACCCGCCAGCGCACCGATTGCCAGCCAGCTGCCCCAGTACTTAGGTTTGAGAAAAGAACGTTCAAAAACGGGAATAAATTCAGTGTTATTTTTTTTACGGGTTTCCATGCACTCGCCTCAAGCAATGACCGGCTTATGATAGTGACGACCTGAAAATTTGCAATCATCCTGCGCCAGATAGCAAAAAACCGACGGAGAAGCCGTCGGTTTTTGCGCGATTTGACGAAATTCGCTTACTTCAGACCCAGCTGAGGCAGCCAGGATTTCACCTGTGCCATATAATCGCTGCGATCTTTGCCGGTCAGACCTTCCATGCGCGGCAGCTTCGCCGTTAATGGGTTAACCGCCTGGTTATTGATCCAGATTTCGAAATGCAGATGCGGCCCGGTAGAGCGCCCGGTGTTGCCGGACAGTCCAATACGGTCGCCACGTTTCACTTTCTGACCTGGTTTCACCAGCACTTTTTTCATGTGCATATAGCGCGTCATATACTGACGGCCATGGCGGATAGCAACATAGTTACCCGCGGCTCCGCCGTTCTTCGCCACGACAATCTCACCATCACCTACCGCCAGCACTGGCGTTCCGACTGGCAGCGCAAAGTCGACGCCTTTGTGCGGCGCAATGCGGCCGGTTACCGGGTTAAGACGACGCGGATTAAAGTTGGAGGAGACACGATACTGCTTAACCGTCGGGAAGCGCATAAAGCCACGAGCCAGACCAGAGCCACTGCGATCGTAGAACTTGCCATCTTCGGCGCGGAAAGCGTAATAGTCTTTGCCACCGCTGCGCAGGCGCACACCCAGTAACTGACTCTGCGCACTCTTACCATCCAGCATTTCGCGGGACATCAGAACGCTGAACTGGTCACCGGCACGCAGCTTACGGAAGTCCATCTGCCACTGCATTGCTTTGATCACCGCGCGGGCTTCGGTACTGCTCAGCCCTGCACGCGTGGCGCTGGCGGCAAAACTGCCGCGCACTTCACCCTGCATCACGCTGTTGCGCCATTCGCCCTTCTGCATCTCCGCATCCATCTTAAAACCACCCGCTGGGGTGCGCTCATAGGTGCGGGTTTCACGGCGGGAAATTTCCCAGCTCAGGGTTTTCAGGCCGCCATCATCATCCAGCGTCCAGCTCAGCTGCTGACCAACCTGCAGATTACGCAGATCGCGGTCGCTCATCACCAGCGCATTGATGTCACCGATGTCGATGCCATACTGATTCAGGGCACTGCTCAGGGTATCGCCGGATGAAACGGTGTAGTCGTGCACCCCTGCCGTATCCGGCACGTCGGTATCGACATCATCCGCAGGCAGCTCTTCGTCCGGTTCCGGTGTGCTCTGATCGATCGGCTCACTGGCTTCCGGCAACAGCGTGCGAAGCGTGTTCTTATCCAGTTCAATGTTCTTAACGATGGGCGTGACATCATCGGTGGGATGATAAACGTAGGGCCGCCAGACTGCGACGGCCAGAGTCACTACAGTTAAAGAACCCAGCATTACGCGGTGGGGGCGCGGCAAATTATTAAATGCGAGGGCGACAGAGCGGGCTATCTGCTGCACTTTTACCTATTCCTCATGCTCCATTCAGGCAACTTTCATACTGGCTCGACAGTTGTGAGAGGAATTTCACATAGCTGTCTTTGGCTAAGCTGATGTCTGTGCCCAGGGGATCGAGTGTGCCTTTACGCACCTGTGTTCCGCGGGAGACAGCATCGATGACTGCTGGTCTGAATTGTGGCTCAGCAAAGACGCAGACCGCCTTTTGCTCAACCAACTGTGTTCGTATCTGGTGTAAACGCTGAGCGCCCGGTTGAATTTCAGGATTGACGGTAAAGTGCCCGGTGGGCGAAAGACCGTAGTGTTTTTCAAAGTACGTGTAAGCGTCGTGAAAAACGAAATATCCTTTATTTCTGACCGGAGCAAGTTGTGCGCTGACGCGTTTGTCCGTGTCTGCCAAAGCTACCTCAAACTGCTGGAGGTTGGCGTCAAGTTTGGCTTTATCTTGCGGCATAAGTTCCAATAATTTTCCATGGATTGCAACCGCGGTTTTGCGCGCAATCTCTGGCGACAACCACAGGTGCATATTAAACTCGCCGTGATGGTGATGATGAGCTTCAGCATCCTGATCTTCGGATTTTTCCGCTGCGTGTTCATCTTCATCTTCACCACCGCTAATCAATAACGGTTTCACCCCGTCGATGTTCACCATCGCGAGGTTTTTTTGAGCCGGAAGTTCAGCCGCAGACTTCGCCATAAAGGCTTCCATTTCTGGGCCGACCCAGACCACTAAGTCCGCGTTTTTTAAGCGTTTTGCATCAGATGGTCGTAGGGCATAATCGTGTTCGGACGCGCCGTCCGGCAGCAGCACCTCAACCGGTGTAACGCCATCAGCAATGGCTGCGGCGATAAAACCTACCGGTTTGAGTGAAGCCACTACATTTGCCTGAGCAGGAAGGGTTAACAAAGCTGAAACAGATAAAGCAGTCAGGGCGAAAATTGTGCCCTTTTTATTATGTAACATATTGCGTCATTCCATCGTGACCATGAGGTGGAATGTGATATTATAACATTCGAAATTCTGTGCAACCTGTAAATACTATGACCTCACTTGTCACACTCGATAACGTTTCGATAAAGTTTAACCAGCGCAATGTGTTATCAGGCGTCAGCCTGGCGTTGCAGCCTGGCCGCATTCTCACCCTGCTGGGTCCCAACGGTGCCGGAAAATCTACTCTGGTGCGTGTGGTGCTCGGCCTGCTCGCCCCTGCGAGCGGTTCCGTTCAGCGTGATCCTGCTCTGCGTATCGGCTACGTGCCACAGAAGCTGCACATCGATCCCACCCTGCCGGTGACAGTTGAACGCTTTATGCGTCTGACCCGTGGCAGCAAACACGCGGAGATTATGCCGGCCCTGAAACGCGTGCAGGCAGGCCATCTGCTCAACTCCCCGTTGCAGAAGCTCTCCGGCGGTGAAACTCAGCGTGTGCTGCTGGCGCGCGCCCTGCTTAATCAGCCTCAGTTGCTGGTGCTGGATGAACCGACGCAGGGAGTAGATGTGAACGGTCAGGTTGCCCTGTATGACCTGATCAATCAGTTACGCGTGGAACTGAACTGCGGCGTGCTGATGGTTTCCCACGATCTCCATCTGGTGATGGCGAAAACGGATGAAGTGTTGTGTCTCAATCATCACATCTGCTGTTCGGGCACGCCGGAAGCGGTCTCCCAGCATCCCGAATTCATCGCGATGTTTGGCCCGCGTGGCGCGCAGGAGCTGGCTATTTACCGTCATCATCATAATCATCGTCACGACCTTCAGGGACGCATCGTTTTACGCAAAGGACAGAGTTCATCATGATTGAGTTGTTATTACCGGGCTGGATAGGTGGTGTGATGTTAGCGCTGGCTGCCGGCCCGCTGGGTTCGTTTGTGGTCTGGCGCAAGATGTCCTATTTCGGCGATACCCTGGCGCACGCGTCTCTGCTCGGCGTGGCGTTTGGCCTGCTGCTGAACGTGAACCCCTACTACGCAGTGATTCTGGTCACGGTCTGCCTGGCACTGGGACTGGTCTGGCTGGAGCGTCGTCCTCATCTGGCCATCGATACCCTGCTGGGCATCATGGCACACAGCGCGCTGTCTCTGGGCCTGGTGGTCGTCAGCCTGATGAAGAACGTGCGCGTCGATCTGATGGCGTATCTGTTTGGCGATCTGCTGGCGGTGACGCCAGATGACCTCTGGATGATGGGTGCCGGCGTGGTGATTGTGCTGCTGGTGATGGCGTGGCAGTGGCGTTCGCTGCTGTCGATGACCATCAGCCCGGAACTGGCGCAGGTGGATGGCGTGAATATCCAGCGAACCCGGCTGATTCTGATGCTGGTCACGGCGCTGACGATTGGGGTGGCGATGAAGTTTGTGGGTGCGCTGATCATCACCTCACTGCTGATCATTCCGGCTGCCACCGCACGTCGTTTTGTGCGCTCGCCGGAGGGCATGGCGGCCGTCGCCGTGGTCATCGGGGTGATCGCCGTCACCGGCGGTCTCACCTTCTCTGCGTTTTACGACACACCTGCCGGGCCGTCCGTGGTGCTCTGCGCCGCCATCCTGTTTATCTTCAGCATGGTGCGCAGACCGGCTATGTAATTACTCTTCGCGCGCAATGCCGAAGTGGCGATAAGCATGCTGCGTGGCCAGACGGCCACGCGGCGTGCGCTGAATGAAGCCCTGCTGAATCAGGAAGGGTTCAATCACATCTTCGATGGTCTCACGCTCTTCACCAATCGCGGCAGCCAGGTTATCCAGCCCTACCGGCCCACCCATAAACTTGTCGATAATCGCCAGCAGCAGTTTACGGTCCATATAATCGAACCCTTCGCTGTCGACGTTAAGCATATCCAGTGCGCTGCAGGAGACCTCACCGCTCATATCACCATTAGCCCGTACTTCAGCGAAGTCACGTACCCGGCGCAGCAGGCGGTTGGCGATACGCGGTGTGCCGCGCGCACGACGGGCGATCTCTAACGCCCCTTCATCACTCAGCGCCAGGCCCAGACAGGCGGCACTGCGTCCTACGATGTGCTGCAGATCTTTAACCTGATAGAACTCCAGACGCTGCACAATGCCAAAGCGATCGCGCAGCGGCGAGGTCAGCGAGCCTGCACGAGTGGTGGCACCAATCAGGGTAAACGGCGGCAGATCGAGCTTAATCGAACGTGCCGCCGGGCCTTCACCGATCATGATATCCAGCTGATAGTCTTCCATTGCCGGATAGAGCACCTCTTCCACCACCGGTGACAGGCGATGGATCTCATCGATAAACAGCACGTCATGGGGTTCAAGGTTGGTCAGCATCGCCGCCAGATCGCCTGCCTTCTCCAGCACCGGACCCGAGGTGGTACGCAGGTTAACGCCCATCTCGTTGGCCACGATGTTCGCCAGCGTGGTTTTCCCCAGGCCTGGCGGACCGAAGATCAGCAGATGATCCAGCGCATCGCCACGCAGCTGTGCGGCCTTGATGAATATCTCCATCTGCTCACGCACCTGCGGCTGACCGACATACTCGGTAAGCATCTTCGGGCGAATGGCACGATCGATTATCTCTTCTTCGTTAATGCTGGCAGCAGAGACCAGGCGGTCGGCTTCTATCATGACTTACCTCAAATGGCGGCGCGGAGCGCTTCGCGGATCAGGGTTTCGCAATCCGCATCCGGTCGACCGACTTTACTGATCATACGGCTCGCTTCCTGCGGTTTATACCCCAGCGATACCAGCGCTGCAACCGCTTCGGATTCCGCATCGTTGGTTTCCGGCTCGGCGCTCGGCGTGGTGAGCGTAAAGGCCGAATCGCCGCCAAACAGGTCGCCGTGCATCCCTTTGAAGCGGTCCTTCATCTCGACGACCAGACGCTCAGCGGTCTTCTTGCCTACGCCTGGCAGTTTCACCAGTGACGCGATCTCTTCTTTTTCTACCGCAGTAACAAACTGCTGCGCCGACATGCCGGAGAGGATCGCCAGTGCCAGCTTGGGTCCGACGCCATTCACTTTAATCAGTTCGCGAAACAGTGCACGCTCCTGCTTGCTGTTAAAACCAAACAGTAACTGGGCATCTTCACGCACGACAAAGTGGGTAAAAATCACCGCTTCGTGCTGAAGTTCAGGCAGTTCATAAAAACAGGTCATGGGCATGTGAATTTCATAGCCTACGCCGTGTGCCTCAAGCAGCACCAGTGGCGGCTGCTTTTCCAGAATGTTGCCCCGTAAACGACCTATCACCTGAATGCTTCCTTAACTAACGAATGTGGCGGATTTTATAACATAAAAAAGGCTGGATGAATATCCAGCCTGAGCGTGTGTTCTGTGCGGTGTCCTAACCTGAGCGCAACCGGCCGCGCGTCAACACCAGCTTACTGTCACTCATGCGCGCGGCGTTCTGCGCTACGTGACAGTGAGTAATGGCTATAGCCAGCGCATCGGCGGCATCCGCCTGCGGGTTTGCTGGCAGCTTCAGCAGAGTTCTCACCATGTGCTGCACCTGACTTTTCTCGGCGCTACCGATGCCCACCACCGTCTGTTTTACCTGACGGGCGGCATACTCAAACACGGGCAGATCGTGGTTTACCGCAGCAACAATCGCGACACCGCGTGCCTGGCCGAGCTTTAGCGCTGAGTCTGCGTTCTTCGCCATAAACACCTGTTCAATAGCGAAGAAATCGGGAGAAAACTGCGTGATGATTTCGCACACGCCCGCATAAATCAGCTTCAGGCGGGCGGGCAATTCGGTGGTATTAGTGCGGATACAGCCGCTGCCCAGGTAGGTGAGCTGGCGGCCAGTCTGACGAATAACACCATAACCGGTGATGCGTGAACCGGGATCAATACCCAGAATAATCGACATTACGCCTCTCCGGTTAACGCTGTGACGATAAACGCCATTACAGCGTTTCCGCCACCTCATCGGAGATCTCACCGTTGTGATAAACCTCCTGCACATCGTCGCAATCTTCCAGCATGTCGATCAGACGCAGCAGTTTCGGTGCGGTTTCCGCATCCATTTCCGCTTTGGTGGTCGGGATCATTGCCACTTCTGCGGTATCCGCTTTCAGGCCAGCGGCTTCCAGTGCATCACGCACGGTGCCCATCTCTTCCCAGGCGGTAAAGACATCAATCGCACCGTCATCATAGGTGACGATGTCTTCGCCGCCCGCTTCCAGTGCGGCTTCCATCACCGCGTCTTCATCCTGACCTGGCGCGAAAGAGATAACCCCTTTCTTGTTGAACAGGTAAGCCACGGAGCCGTCGGTGCCCAGGTTGCCGCCGGTTTTGGTGAAGGCGTGACGCACTTCGCCTACGGTACGGTTACGGTTATCACTCAGGCATTCAATCATGATGGCTGAGCCGCCAGGACCGTAACCCTCATAAATGATGGTTTCCATGTTGGCGTTGTCTTCGCCACCCACACCGCGCGCGATGGCGCGATCCATGGTGTCACGGGTCATGTTGTTGGCCAGCGCTTTATCCATCGCTGCACGCAGACGCGGGTTGGAACCCGGATCGCCACCGCCCAGCTTGGCCGCCGTCACCAGTTCACGAATGATTTTGGTGAAAATTTTGCCGCGCTTGGCATCCTGCGCTGCCTTACGATGTTTGGTGTTTGCCCACTTACTGTGTCCTGCCATGTTAACTTTTCTCCGATCTTTTACAGGGTGCAGACTCTCCTGGCTGCGAGCTTATCTACCGTCGGTTTTTTAAAAAACCGTCTGCCCTCAATGGGCGAGCTTAGTGCATCATCCTCACGTAGCGGTGTACGCAGGGGATGTCGCGCTGACGGTGAACAATTTCGTGGCGAGGATGACGCCTGACTGTTCAATAGGTTGGTGTAGTCCTGTTAAAACTCACCAGATTCATAAAATTTAATCTATCCGCCGATGGAATACCGGGCGATGGCGAGCATTCAGATAAATTCTTCAATTGCCTGGCGGTTACTCCATGATCGGGTTAATGCTGCAGCGTCAGCGGGTGCCAGCCAGCGAAACGCCAGATGCTCGGTCAGCGTAATATCCCGCTCTTCCGGCAGTTGCAGGCGAAACCAGTGCTCGTGATTATGGGTGACATCCGGAGCATAGCGATGGCGGAAATGGGGGAAGATTTCAAAGTCTATCTGACGCTGACAATCTTCTATTTCCAGCCGCTCAGCCAGCACGTTAATGCCGACCTCTTCCTCCACCTCACGACACGCGGTTGCCAGCGGTGACTCACCCGCTTCCAGGCTGCCGGTCACCGACTGCCAGAACGTGGGATCGTCACGCCGCTGCAGCATAAGCACCCGGCCAGTATCGCGCGCCGAAATGACGACCAGCACTGAAACCGGGTGTTTGTAGCCCATTATTTATTCTCAGGCTTTTCTTTTTTAACCACCTGGATGCCAAGCTCCAGCAGAGAAGCCGGGTTCGCTTCGCTTGGCGCTTCGGTCATCATGCAGGCTGCCGCCGTGGTTTTCGGGAACGCGATAACGTCACGAATGTTGTCTGTCCCGGTCAGCAGCATGGTCAGGCGATCCAGACCAAAAGCCAGGCCCGCATGCGGTGGTGTACCGAACTTCAGCGCATCCAGCAGGAAGCCAAACTTCTCGCGCTGCTCTTGCTCTTCAATACCCAGAATGCTGAACACCGTCTGCTGCATTTTACCATTGTGGATACGCACTGAACCACCGCCCACTTCATAACCGTTGATCACCATGTCATAGGCATTCGCCACGGCACGGGTCGGATCGGCTGCCAGCTCTTCTGCGCTCATCTCTTTTGGCGCAGTGAACGGATGGTGCATGGCAGCCAGACCGCCTTCCTCGTCCTCTTCGAACATCGGGAAGTCAATCACCCACAGCGGTGCCCAGGCTTTCTCATCGGTGATGTTCAGCTCGCGGCCCACTTTCAGGCGCAGCGCACCCAGGGCGTCAGCAACCACTTTGGCACGATCAGCACCAAAGAAGATAATGTCGCCATCCTGCGCGCCGGTGCGGCTCAGAATGCCTTCAACGATCTCTGCATTCAGGAATTTGGCAACCGGGCTCTGCACGCCTTCCAGACCATCGGCACGGACGTTAACCTTCATCCACGCCAGCCCTTTCGCGCCGTAAATCTCCACGAATTTGCCATATTCATCAATCTGCTTACGGCTCAGCTGCGCACCGGTCGGTACGCGCAGCGCGGCAACACGGCCTTTTTCGTCGTTAGCCGGGCCAGAGAAGACCTGGAACTCCACATTTTTCAGTAGATCGCCAACGTCCACCAGCTCCATCGGGTTACGCAGATCCGGCTTATCGGAACCGTAGCGATGCATCGCTTCCGCAAAGGTCATCTGCGGGAACTCACCGAGATCCACGCCCTGCACGTCCTGCCACAGATTGCGGATTAAACGCTCCATGATTTCACGCACCTGTGGCGCGGTCATAAAGGAGGTTTCTACGTCGATCTGGGTAAACTCTGGCTGGCGATCGGCTCGTAAATCTTCATCGCGGAAGCATTTTACGATCTGATAGTAGCGGTCAAAGCCGGACATCATCAGCAGCTGTTTGAACAGCTGTGGTGACTGCGGCAGCGCATAGAATTTGCCTTTGTGAACCCGGCTTGGCACCAGATAGTCGCGCGCGCCTTCTGGCGTCGCCTTGGTCAGCATAGGGGTTTCGATATCCAGGAACCCTTCGTCATCCATAAAGCGACGGACAAAGCTGGTGATTTTTGCGCGGGTTTTCAGACGCGTTACCATCTCAGGGCGACGCAGATCCAGATAGCGGTATTTCAGGCGCGCTTCTTCGCTGTTGGTCTGATTCGAGTCCAGCGGCAGGGGCTCAGAGCGATTAATGATGGTCAGTGCCTGGGCAAACACTTCGACTTCACCGGTTGCCATGTCGCTGTTCTTGTTCTTCTCATCGCGTGCGCGCACGGTACCGGTGATCTGGATGCAGAATTCGTTACGCAGTTCAGAAGCCAGCTTAAATGCGTCCTGACGATCGGGATCAAAAAACACCTGCACGATGCCTTCACGGTCGCGCATGTCGATAAAAATCAAACTGCCCAGATCGCGACGGCGGTTTACCCAGCCGCAAAGCGTGACTTGCTGACCCACATGAGACAGATTGAGCTGTCCGCAATATTCTGTACGCATAACACTATCCTTTTAACTTCGCCGCTGCAGCTGACAGCATCCGGCCGCGTTACCTGATGCGATGCTGTCGCAAAAATGGCGGCCATTATAATGGAAAAAGCCAGACAGGATAAGCAGATCAGCGCCAAAGCGCCGATTTCCTGTGTGCATTTGCCCCTCAGCCTGACCCTGGTCGATAATGGGATCACTTAACCTGCAGCCAGGAGCGCGCGTGACACTTCGTATTGGCCTGCCCCAGTGGCAGCATTCACACTGGAAACGCTGGGGTATTGAGAGCCTGGCGGACTATGCCCGCTACTTCCACTGTGTAGAGGGAAATACCACGCTTTATGCGCTGCCAACTGCGGAAACGGTGATGCGCTGGCGCGATATGACGCACGATGCATTTCGCTTCTGCTTCAAATTTCCCAACACCATCAGCCATCAGACGGCGCTGCAGCATAGCGACGACCTGCTGACCGATTTTCTGCGCCTGATGGAGCCGCTGGCCGACCGCATCGGTCAGTACTGGCTGCAGTTGCCCGCCAGCTTCTCCCCGGCGCAGATCGACGACCTGTGGCGTTTTCTGGATAGTCTACCGCGCCGTTTTCACTACGGCGTTGAAGTGCGTCATCCGGCTTTCTTCACCAAGGGCGAGGCGGAACGGTCACTGAATCGGGGCCTGCTGGCGCGTGGCATCAATCGTGTGATGCTCGACAGCCGTCCGGTTCATGCCTCCACCTCACAAAGCCCGGCGGCGCTGGTGGCGCGTTCTCAGAAGCCGAAAGTACCGCCTCATGCTCTGCGAACCGGCTCGCAGCCGATGGTGCGCTTTATCGGCAGCGACAGCGTGGACGAGAGCGTGCCGCTGTTTCAGATCTGGCGTCCCAAGCTGGCTGAGTGGCAGCAACAGGGCGACGCCATGCTGTTTCTGCACACCCCCGATATGGGCCAGGTTTTTCCGCTGGTGCAGGCACTCTGGCCGCAGTTGCAGGAGATCGATCCGGCTATCGGTAACGGACCCGACTGGCCGCAACAGACGTCACTGTTTTGATTGCGTTACAGGACAGCGGGCTGCACGCCCGTTAGAATAGAACCATTATGGACAGTCGCGGGAGTGGCTATGGTTAGCGCGTTATATGTGGTGATAGGTGCATTACTGATAATGAAATTCACGCTGGACGTGGTGCGTTACCGCCGGTTCTACCGGGTGGCATATGGCGATGGCGGCTATCACGACCTGAAAATGGCAATCCGCATTCATGGCAATGCCATCGAAACCATTCCGCTGGCGCTGTTTCTGCTGGTGATGATGGAGATGAACGGTGCCGATATCTGGATGGTGCATCTCACCGGCCTGCTGTTCTTTATCAGCCGCCTGCTGCACGCCTGGGGATTGCGCAGCAGCGCCATGGCAGGCCGCAAATATGGCATGCTGCTGACACTGTTTTCCCTGTGCGGCATGGTGATTTTCAACCTGATCTATATGCCATGGGAGCTGGTGCTGACACTCCATTAAACCAGCCTGGGTTAAGGGGTGCAGCCCGCCCCACTTTCTGCGAGAATAACGCCCTTTCCGTCGTCTCTTCGGATTTTCGATATGTCTGACCGCGATCAACTCTTCTCAGCGCCCATTGCAAAACTGGGCGACTGGACTTTTGACGAGCGTGTAGCTGAAGTCTTTCCAGACATGATTCAGCGCTCGGTGCCGGGCTACTCCAACATCATTTCGATGATTGGCATGCTGGCAGAACGTTTTGTGACTCCGGACAGCAGGGTCTATGACCTGGGCTGCTCGCTGGGCGCGGCCACGCTTTCGGTGCGCCGCAATATTCATGTGCCAGGTTGCCAGATCATCGCGGTGGATAACTCCCCTGCGATGGTGGAGCGCTGCCGCCGACATCTTGATGCGTTTCGCGCTGACACGCCAGTCACGGTGCTGGAAGCGGATATCTGCGACATTGAGATTGAAGACGCCTCGCTGGTGGTGCTCAACTTCACGCTGCAGTTTCTGGAGCCGCCTGCACGCCTGGCGCTGCTGGAAAAGATCTGGCAGGGACTCAAACCGGGCGGCGCGCTGGTGCTGTCGGAGAAGTTCAGCTTTGAAGATGCCGAGGTCGGTGAGCTGTTATTCAACATGCATCACGACTTCAAACGCGCCAATGGCTACAGCGAGCTGGAAATCAGCCAGAAACGCAGCATGCTGGAAAACGTGATGCTGACAGACAGCGTTGAAGCGCACAAAGCCCGCCTGAAACAGGCCGGGTTCTCGCACGCCGAACTCTGGTTCCAGTGCTTTAATTTTGGATCTCTGGTGGCGTTGAAATGATCGACTTTGGCCGTTTTTATCAGCAAATTGCAGTGGGACCACTGGCGAAGTGGCTGGAAGTATTACCGGCGCAAATCAGTGAGTGGCAACGTGAAAACCTGCACGGGCACTTTCGTGACTGGTACAAGTCGCTGGAGTATCTGCCGCTGCTGGAACCGCAAAAGCTGGACCTGCTGCACAGCGTCACCGCCGACCGCGATGATATCAGCGACCGTCATCGTCAGGGGATTGAGAAATTACTGCGTAACCTGATGCCGTGGCGCAAAGGGCCTTATTTCCTCTACGGCACCCACATCAATACTGAATGGCGATCTGACTGGAAATGGGAACGCGTGCTGCCGCACATCTCCCCGCTGGCGGGCCGGACGGTGCTGGATGTGGGCTGTGGCAGCGGTTACCACATGTGGCGGATGATTGGCGCGGGCGCACACCTGGTGGTCGGCATCGATCCAATGCAGCTATTCCTGGTGCAGTTCGAAGCAGTGCGTAAGCTGCTGAATGACGATCGCCGGGCACATATGCTGCCGCTGGGTATTGAGCAACTACCGGCGTTACAGGCGTTTGATACCGTATTTTCGATGGGTGTGCTCTATCACCGTCGTTCCCCGCTGGATCACCTGCTACAGCTGAAAAATCAGCTGGTGAGCGGAGGCGAGCTGGTGCTGGAAACGCTGGTGATTGACGGCGATGTCAATCAGGTGCTGGTGCCCGGTGAACGCTACGCCCAGATGCGCAATGTCTTCTTTATCCCGTCAGCGGAAGCGCTGAAAAGCTGGCTGGAAAAAAGCGGGTTTGTCGATGTGCGGATTGTCGATTTTGCTCTGACCACCACCGAAGAGCAGCGCCGCACCGATTGGATGACCAGCGAGTCGCTGGCGGAATTCCTCGACCCCGAGGACCCCAGCAAAACAGTTGAAGGCTATCCGGCTCCCCTGCGCGCCGTACTGGTCGCCACTAAACCTTAATGCCCTAGCGGCGAGACAACGCCAGTTTCGCCGCAAATCCAATAAATACGCAACCGGTCAGGCGATCCATCCCCTTCAGCACCGTCGGTTTTCGCAAATATCCGGCGAAATAGTGGCTGCCGCCAATCAGTACCGCATTCCAGAACAGCCCCAGCAGCATGTGTGTCAGTGCCATCAGCGTGCACCAGAGCGCAACCGACGCGCCCGCCGGGATAAACTGCGGCAGAAAAGTGACGTAAAACACGCCAATTTTCGGATTCAGCAGATTTCCCATTAATCCCCGACTGAAGCAAGCCAGATAGCCCTGCGGTTGTGCAGGCTGTTCGGCTGTCTCCACGGATTGCTGACGCGGCTTAAGCAGCAGCTTTATGCCCAGATAGAGCAGCCAGCCGGCACCGATCCACTTCAGCAGGTTATAGGCGATCTCAGAGGCCATCAGTAGCGCGCCCAACCCCAGCCCAACTGCGATGCCCCAGAGCAGACAACCCAGCGTCACGCCAAGGGCTGTCGCCCAGGCACGCTGCCAGCCCTGCGCAATGGCGGTTCGCAGCACGAGCGCGGTATCAAATCCAGGTGTGAGTGTCAGAATGGTTATCGCAAACAGAAATGAAAAGAGCGTGGCGCTCATGATGATTCTCCGTTATCTCTCCCGGCCAGGGGTGTTCAGGCAGCTTAACAGCCCATGACACAGTCATGTGCGGGATCACCTGCCACGCTGAGCGGATTGTGCCAGGCTGGATCGGGTCGAACCATTCATATTAAGGAGATGTGGTTATGAGTAAATTTATATTTTCATCACCCCGTAAATATGTGCAGGGTGCAGGTGTGCTGGATGAGCTGGGAACCTACCTGACTGAACTGGGCGATCAGGCTTTTCTGGTGGCGGATGACGTTGTCTGGAAGCTGATTGGCGAACGCACACAACAGACATTGCAATCCGCCGGGGTGAAATTCAGCTGGCAGCAGTTTAACGGCGAGGCCTCCAGTAATGAGATCACCCGTCTCAGTGCGCTGGCGAAGAGCCAGGGCTGTAACGTGGTTGTCGGGCTGGGCGGCGGCAAAACGCTGGACACCGTTAAGGCGGTGGCGGACGAACTTAAACAGCCGGTGGCGATTGTGCCGACCATTGCCTCCACCGATGCCCCCTGTAGCGCGCTGTCAGTGATCTACTCTGACAACGGCGTATTTGAGAGCTATCGCTTCTACAGCAAAAATCCCGACCTGGTGCTGGTGGATACCGCAGTCTGCGCCAGTGCGCCTGCACGGCTCTTTGCCTCCGGCATTGCCGATGGCCTGGCCACCTGGGTTGAAGCGCAGGCAGTGGCGCGGTCCCATGCTAAATCCATGGTCAGCGGCGATCCGACCCTTGCCGGTCTGGCGATTGCCCGCGCCTGCGAAGAAACACTGCTTAAGTGGGGATACAGCGCCTATATCGCCGTTACCGAAAAACGGGTCACGCCCGCAGTGGAAGCCGTGGTTGAGGCGAACACGCTGCTCTCGGGATTGGGCTTTGAAAACGGCGGGCTGGCAGCCGCCCACGCTATTCATAATGGTTTTACCGCCATTGATGGCGATATCCATCATCTGACCCACGGCGAGAAAGTCGCCTATGGCACACTGGCGCAGATGGTGCTTGAGAAGCGGCCGGATGAGGAAATTGCGCGCTACATCCGTTTCTATCGCTCTATCAACATGCCGACCACACTGCGTGAAATGCATCTGGAAAATGAAAGCTGGGAGAATCTGGTGAAAGTGGGCGCACTGGCGAACAGTGAGGGTGATACGCTGAAAAACCTTAACCCTCATTTGTCACCGGAAGATATCGCCAACGCCCTGCTGGCGCTGGATGCTTTTAGTCAGACGGTGAAATAAACCGCCAACAGGCGATCATTCGATCGCCTGTTACTCTTCTGCCGCAGGCTGATCCCAGTACTCATATTTGTAGGCGGAACTGAGATGGCGCTCGATGGTGCCACGCGTGAAGATTTCGGTTTCATGCAGATAGCTCAGGGTACAGTTGCCGACCTCATCCCAGGACTGACACTCATCGACCGACCGGATGGTGCTCAGCGGTGTGGTCGCCGTGCCGTTAAGCCGCACTTCACGCCACTGGGGGTCGTAGGTGTATTCGTCAGTTCTCCGGGCGGAGGTGGTGCGCGTCACCAGGCCCTTTGGATTCCAGTGGTAGTGGAACTCGCCGTTAGTCAGCGGATCGCTGCCACGTGCCACACTCTTCTCCAGTCGTAGCTGGCGATCGTAGCGATAGGTGGTGTCGGTAAAGCCGGTTTTACCCATGCTGGTAAATCTGTCGGAGGCGCTGGTAATATTGCCATGCTGGCCTTTCTGCCAGTTAATCGTTCCCTGCCGGTTATCAACAACGACTTCTTTGCCCTCTTTCAGCACTTTGACCAGATACGCATATTCCGCCACCCAGCCGCCCTGTACCCTGGCAATGTGTTGCTCCATGCTGAGGATCACGTTGCGTTCACTTTTGTCGTAGCTGACGTCAGCTACCGTGAGATCGCCACAGGCGTCAAACTGACCCAGCACCCGCTTTTGCGAATTCACATCTTTGCCAAATTCACCTGCAATCACCTGCTTCACTGCGCCTTTCGCATTGCCGCCCAGCAAAATCAGGTTGTTGCTGTTGGCCACGGCGGCGTTGTCAGCGCGGCATGCACTGGCCACAGCGTTGCCGCTGCACAGCATGGACAGCAAAAGGATGAGAGCGGCACTCTGATTGCGATTCATAGGGTCAGTTCCGGGCAACGTTGCTGTAAGTGTAAACCCTGCCGTGAAAAACAGCGGCAAGCGGTGACGAATTGAAGCTGCCGCCCGGGGTTATGCCTGAAGCGGTGCGGTGATGTAAGCGTAACGGATAGCCCGGCGGTTTGCGTGGGTCTCAGCAGTAAAAGTCCTGGATGGCAGTGAAAAATTCATTCGAACGACGGCTGCTCATGCCTGTCATGCCGGTTTACCAGGCTGACCGGCTGCGGGGGATAAACTGAAGTCCGATATGATCGTCTGTTCAAGCGAGGTAAGCGAAGGTGAGATGATGAGCAACCTGGCACTAAATGCGGCAGAGAACCGGGGCGAGCAGCAGATTTTACACAAAAAGAACCCCAGCAAGCTGTACTGGGGTTTGGTACTTGCAAACACCACGTCAATGATCGGCGTGCTGCGCGGCAAAATCTGTTGTGGTTCAGGCAACCCGAACGGTGCTCATCTGCATCACGCTTTTCATCGCCTCAACCACATCGCCGTCGACACAATAGCGGCTGAACTCGTCGGTTTCGGCTTCAGAACACATGGAGACGCCCGCTTTGCGGTAACGCATCGGTGACGCCATCAGGCGGCTGGCCGAGCTGTGGACTTCATCAATCCCCATGTCGAGAAACTTTTGCAGGTTGCTGAGACGCACGCCCGCACCCGCCATAATAATAGGACCGGTACTGGTCTCATTTAGTTCCCGAAGTAATGCAATTCCGTTTTCAGCGCTCTGCTGCTGACCGGATGTCAGAATGCGCGCCACCCCCAAATCCGTTAACGCTTCCAGTGCGCGCTTAGGGCTGTGACAGAGATCGAAGGCGCGATGGAAGGTCACCGCCAGACCGTCACACAGCGCCATAATCTGTCGCATCTGCCCCTCATGAATATGGGCGTCCTCATCCAGCATCCCAATCACCAGACCGGGAAATCCAAGTTCACGGATTAACGCCACATCCGATTTCATCGCCTCAAATTCACGTGCGGTATAACAAAAATCGCCACCCCGTGGCCGGACAATAGGATGAACCGGAATCGAAACCTCGCGCCGGGCGGCGTTCAGCATCCCCGCCGACGGCGTCAGGCCGCCTTCACGCGGTGCAGCACAAAGTTCAACCCGATCAGCGCCCGCCTGTTGTGCGGTCACGGCGCAATCCACGCCATAGCAGCAAATTTCCAGTGTGGTCATTCTCTTCTCCTTTACATGACTCTGGTTCAAGGCAGATTCATCAGTTAGTCTGGCTGCTGGAATGAGTTTACCGGGAAAGTTAACTATGACATTCAATTTCGACCAACGGATAGACCGTCGTCACAGCGATAGCCTTAAATGGAACAAATATGCGGACCAGGACATTCTGCCGTTGTGGGTGGCAGATACGGATTTCCGATCGCCTGACTGTGTCATCGACGCAATTCAGACCCGCGCCGCGCATGGGATTTTTGGTTATGGCGATACGCCGGTTGAATTTATCGACAGTGCGATAGCGTGGCTCGCCTCACGCTATCAGTGGCACGTTAATCCGGAGTGGATTGTAGTTTTGCCTGGCGTGGTCTGTGGACTGAATCTCGCCGTGCGTGCGTTTACCGCACCGGACGAGCTGACGATTGCCCCCACGCCCATCTATCCGCCGTTTCGCGGTTCGGCAAAACTGGCAGAACGGGGTCAGCTCAGTTTGCCGCTGACGCTGCAACAGGGGCGCTGGGTAGTGGATATGGATGCGGCTGAAGATCAGCTCACCGGCAAAGAGCGGCTGTTAATGCTGTGTAATCCGCAGAACCCGGGCGGTACCGTTTATCGCCGCGACGAACTGCAGGCACAGCTGGAATTTGCGCAGAAGCACAATCTGATCGTCTGTTCCGACGAGATCCACAGCGATCTGCTGCTGGAACCGGGCGCTGAACACATTCCGTTTGCGTCGCTGAGTGAAGATGCCGCGCAGCGCAGTGTGACACTGATGTCACCCTCCAAGAGCTTTAACATTGCCGGCCTGGGTGCGTCCATCGCCATTATCCCCAATGCCGAACTGCGCGCGCGCTTTAACCGGATGCGACGCGGGATTGTGCCGGATGTGGATATTCTTGCGCTGATCGCTGCTGCAGCAGCATGGCGCGAAGGTGAACCCTGGCTGCAGGCGCAGAATATCTACCTGCGCAGTAATCGTGACTGGCTGGTATCACAGGTCAATAAAATGAGCGGCTTGTCCGTCGCCACGCCGGAGGCGACCTATCTGGCCTGGATCGACGCCAGTGCGCTGGGTGTGGCCAGCCCTGCTCTCTATTTTGAGAAGCACGGACTGGGTTTATCGGCCGGACGTGAGTTTGGTAATGACCAGTTTGTCCGGCTCAATTTCGGCTGCACCCGTGCACTGCTGGATGAGGCCGTTGCGCGCCTGAAGCGCGCAGTAGCCGCCCGTATCTAGTTCTGCTCGCTGGCGACAATCTCTTCCAGTCGCCATGGGTGAAACTTGATTGTCGTCTGCCCATCCGTTACCGCCAGGGTCGGATTGGGCAGACGCTCATTCTCGCCCTGCGGTGAGCTGGTTTTAAATGAAATACCCGGCTGCGTCAGCGCGTCATCGGAAAGCAATGCCATCGCGCGCATGCCCAGCGTCTGATGATCGCCGCGCAACACCACCTCAATATGCTCCCAGCCTTCATGACGATAGCGCTTTTCACCCGGCCACGGCAGCTCAACCACATCAATCTGCCTGCCCGCCACGAACAGCGGATCATCTAGTTTAAACAGGCAAATCTGCCGTCCGTTAATCATCGCTGCTGAAAATTCAGTCCCAATCTGCCGCAGGCCTTGCTGCCAGCGCATCGCCGTCGTGTCCTGATGACAACGCAGCGAAATATGGTCAACTTCCAGATCGTTAAGACGCAAACCCAGTCTCTGCGCAAAACTTTGCAACGATTCTTCAAAGCGTCCCAAATCTGTCTTTAAATCATCCAATTCTGGCGGAAAAGATCGCTCAGTCACCGGGATTCCTCTCTATTTGTTAAGCATTTATAATTAGTCTGGTTTATTGTGCGCCGCGTGTCCCGCGTCACAAAATGGTAAGATTCATCTTATTTGGACCGGAATTTAACGCAAAACCGTATAATAACATCTTTCATTTCAGATTTATCTCCTGTTTAGGACCATGAGTTCCTTGATGAAAGTAGCTTAATTAATTGATTTAAAACACCTTCTTTAATACAATAAGATAACTCTCATTTGAACGACAAACAATTGCAGCCTCCCCCACCTTCCTATAAATTTGACCTAACACAACCAAAAGGAATGGCTCTATGTCTATGCTCATCGTTGTCGCTGTCCTGATCGCACTGATGGGGTTTGCAATCTCCCGCCATTGGAAGGTGCGTGAAGATAAAAGCGTAAAGAACCCACGCCGTCATCTGCGACGTCGTTAACGCCTACGGGAAACATCTTCTTCAGCTCTGTTTCCCCGCTTCATCCAACTACTGACGCCCATCCACATTTCACGTATACTTTTCCCCTCATTTTTTTCCGTTTTGTCTGCCCCATCCGTTTCTGCCTATTCGTTACGCGATGCGCTCAGGCAAGATGATGACAGCCCGGCTTTTTGTTCCGGGCGTTGTTCAGCACATGAAGGTAACTCGGTGAATATTCAGGCACTTCTTTCCGCAAAAGTCAGTCAGGCAATGGTTTTAGCCGGCGCACCCGCCGATTGCGAACCGCAGGTTCGTCAGTCTGCCCGGGTTCAGTTTGGAGACTATCAGGCCAACGGCATTATGGCTGTGGCAAAAAAGCTGGGGCAGGCACCGCGACAATTAGCGGAAGCGGTTATTCAGCACCTCGACCTGACCGGCATCGCCAGCAAAGTGGAAATTGCCGGACCGGGCTTCATCAATATCTTCCTCGACCACAACTGGCTGGCAAAGCATGCCCGCGAAGCACTGAGTCTGCCGCGTCTGGGTGTGCAGCTGGCCGAACCCCAGACCATTGTGGTCGACTACTCTGCGCCCAACGTTGCGAAAGAGATGCACGTAGGTCACATCCGCTCCACCATCATTGGTGACGCGGCGGTGCGTACGCTGGAGTTTCTCGGACACAAGGTGATCCGTGCGAACCACGTTGGCGACTGGGGTACGCAGTTCGGCATGCTGATTGCGTTCCTGGAAAAACAGCAGAATGAAAACCACGCTGAGATGGCGCTGGCCGATCTCGAAGGCTTCTACCGTGAAGCCAAGCGCACCTATGATGAAGATCCTGTGTTTGCCGAGCGTGCGCGCGGTTACGTAGTGAAATTACAGGGTGGCGATGCGTACTGTCGCCAGATGTGGAAGAAGCTGGTCGACATCACCATGAGTCAGAACCAGAAAATCTACGACCGCATGAACGTGACGCTGACGCGCAACGACGTAATGGGTGAAAGCCTCTATAACGATATGCTGCCTGGCATTGTTGCCGACCTGAAACAGAAAGGTCTGGCTGTGGAAAGCGAAGGCGCGACCGTGGTGTTCCTGGATGAATTCCAGAACAAAGAAGGTGAGCCGATGGGCGTCATCATCCAGAAAAAGGATGGCGGCTACCTCTACACCACGACTGATATCGCCTGTGCGAAATACCGTTACGAAACGCTGAAAGCCGATCGTGTGCTCTACTACATCGACTCCCGTCAGCATCAGCATCTTGTTCAGGCCTGGACCATCGTGCGTAAAGCGGGATATGTGCCGGAATCTGTGCCGCTGGAGCACCATGCGTTTGGCATGATGCTTGGCAAAGATGGCCGTCCGTTTAAAACCCGCAGCGGCGGCACCATCAAGCTCTCCGATCTGCTGGATGAAGCCTGGCAGCGTGCCTACACGCTGGTGCGTGAGAAGAATCCGGAGATGAGCGAAGCGGAAGTCAAAGCGCTGGCGGAAGTGATGGGCATCAGCGCGGTGAAATACGCTGACCTGTCAAAAAGCCGCACCACCGACTACATCTTCGACTGGGACAATATGCTGGCCTTCGAGGGTAACACGGCACCTTACATGCAGTACGCCTATACCCGCGTACTCTCGGTATTCCGCAAGGCGGGCATTGATGCCGATTCGCTGGATGCAGAGATTGTCATCAGCGAAGAGCGCGAAGCACAGCTGGCAACCCGCCTGCTGCAGTTCGAAGAGGTTATCATGCAGGTGGCTCGCGATGGCACACCACACGTGATGTGTGCTTATCTCTATGATCTGGCCGGTCTGTTCTCCGGATTCTACGAGCACTGTCCGATTCTCAGCGCAGAATCAGAAGCGACGCGTCTGAGCCGACTGCAGCTGGCGGCGCTGACCGCGAAGACGCTGAAGCTGGGTCTGGATACGCTCGGTATTGACACCGTGGAGCGCATGTAATCGCCGGGACGGAGAGGGTCTTCCCTCTCCGTCGCTAGCTGCTCCTGCCTTATTCCCCCTTCTCTGAGTGGCAGAACGACCTCATGTCTGTAGCAGCGCATCTCATCAGCAATCACCTTCCTGCGGTCAGGCAGTTGCAATGCTTTCTGGCTGTCGCGCATGAGCTTAACTTTCGCCGGGCGGCCGAACGGCTCAGAATGACGCAGCCTCCCCTGACCCGCCAGATTCAGAATCTGGAAGATCTGCTGGGGCAGCCCCTCTTCAGCCGGACGCCCCACGAGGTAACGCTCACCGAATCCGGGCAGGCTCTGGTTGCTAAAGCGGAAGCGATCCTCATCGCCCTCGAAGCCTTAACCCAGCGTGCGGACCCTGTTGTCTCGCGCCTGCGTATCGGCGTAACCCGAACGCTGAACTTTGAAGCTATCACGCCGCTTAACCAGCAGCTCGTTGCACTTCGTGCCAGTGAAGAGATGGAGATGCCCAGCCTGACCTCTGCGCAGCTGCTGCAGAACCTGGCCCGTAACACGCTCGATTTAATCCTCACCGGAGAAAAAGGCGCGGAGGCTGATGAGGCCGTCCACTACACCTGGGTTTACCGCGAGCCGCTGCTGGTCGTCCTGCCCGCATCTCATCCTGCCGCACGGGCGGAACAGGTTTCGCCTGAGGCCGTTGCTGACCTGCCCATGTTCTGGTTCGCGCGCAGTGCCAATCCGCTGTTCTACGACAAATGTGAGCGCTACTTCGCTACGCTCTGCGTGACGCTGAAACGGCAGCGGGAGCCGGAAGATTCACTGCTGATGCTGTCGCATATCGCCAGAGGCAAGGGTTTCGCCCTGATGCCCCGGTCAAAATGTACCTTCAACCAGGCCGGACTCTGCTACCGGCCGCTGAGCGAACGAGCGGCCCGGCACTTAGCCATTGATGTGTATGCGGCTATCCGTGCCGATGAAAAAAACGAGGCGATACTCGCGGCGCTGGAAAAATTATCCCCTTAAAAGTAAGGCATTCCGGTACAAAAAGCCGCACTTCATCGGCGAAGCTATATTTACGCCCCCTCAAAACGAAGCGTTAATTTCCCATTCCCGCGCTTTTCCGTTGTGCAATTAATCGCCTCCGTCGCCGCTTCTCCGGTTATTTATTCACCTGCCTGATACCTTTCTGGCATTGCCGGAATAGCAATTCATGGCTGTCGGTATGAGTGAAACAATAGCGACTCATTCGCGAGGAGAGACAATGAAAACACGCACGTTATCTCAGGGGCTGGACGTCAGCGCAATCGGTTATGGCGCAATGGGGCTGAGCGAATTTTATGGTCAGACCGACGACCGCCACTCCCTGCAGCTGCTTAACCAGTTACGCGAAACCGGCATCAACTTTATCGATACCGCCGATCTTTATGGCCGTGGCCACAACGAGCAGTTGATCGGTCAGTTTCTCGCCGGGCTAAGCCAGGCCGACCGGCAGACATTTACCATCGCCACCAAATGTGGCATCGCCCGGCCAGCCGATGAGGCCTATGCCCGCACCATTAATAATGAGCCGGACTACATTATCCGCAGCTGCCACGCGTCGCTGAAACGGCTGGGCGTTGAGCGCATCGACCTGTTCTATCTGCATCGTATCAGTCCGGCGACACCGATTGAGGAGAGCATGGCGTGCCTCAGCAGTCTGGTGCAACAGGGCAAGATTGCACGGATCGGATTGTGCGAAGCCTCTGCCGCCACGCTGAAGCGGGCGCATGCCGTGCATCCCCTGGCGGCATTACAGACGGAATATTCACTCTGGACGCGGGACATTGAGGCGGCGATCCTGCCGATGGTGAAACAGCTCGGCATCGGACTGGTGCCCTACTCGCCGCTGGGCAGAGGTTTTCTCACCGGTAAATACCGTAACAACAGCGATTTTACTGAAGGCGACTTTCGCAAAAAGAATGACCGCTTCCAGCAACAAAATCTCGACCACAATCTCAACCTTCTTAACGCGATCGCGCCGCTGGCTGAGAAATATAACGCCACTACCGGGCAGATTGCGCTGGCATGGTTGCTGGCACAGTATGACAAAATTGTCCCGATTCCGGGCACCAGACAGATCGCTTATCTCACTGAGAATGCGCACGCCGCAGATATCAGGCTGGAAGAGGACGACGTAGGGTTACTGAATACGATTCATCAGCAGATTGAGGTCAAAGGCGGCCGCTATTCTGAGGAGGGAATGAAGGGAGTTAACGCCTGAAGACATATTGCGCACTTGCGCACCGTGCTGCGGAAAGGAGCCAGAAACAGAATTCTGGCTCCCCTTCACTCAATTCAGCAGCAAGACGCTTACTGGTAATTGACCATCACTTCGCTGCTTACCACCCGTAATCCCGGTGGCAACGCTCCGCTGCCGGCAAAACCAAAGACCATATGCAGGGTTTCACCGGCGTTGAGATGTGCCAGCCCGCGTGTGGTGCCGCTGGCACCCTCCAGCGTGGTGCAGCGCTGTTCGCCGCACAGCCGCACTTCCAGGCCCGACGGCGCAGGTCTGCTCAGCTCATAACGCCAGTTAATGATGCTGACCTCCCCGCCGACATCGGCGGGTGGCGTCAGCGGCTGCGCCCGTTGCCAGCTGCCACGATTCGCCAGCAGCGGTCCGTTGGCCGTGGCGCTCCAGGCACCACCGGCCGCCTGAGCCACCATCGGCAGCATGAAGAGCACCAACAGCAGCCCGCGCATTATTTGCCTCCGATGGTAGCAGTCATACGGATCTGGCGGTTGTCGCTCAGCTCCAGATTCGAGAGTACGACCAGCTGCGGCAGATTACGGCGCAGGAACCGCGCCAGCAGCGCTCGCAGCGGATGATTGACCAGCAGCACCGGTGGCGCACCCAGCATCTCCTGACGCTGCAATGCCGCCTGTGCCTGGCTTAACAGCCGATCGGCCAGCCCCGGCTCCAGGCCGCCACCGCCCTGCAACGCCTGTAACAGCAGGCGCTCAAGCGTGGAATCCAGCCCGATAACCTGCACTTCATCATTGCCCGGGAACCACTGCTGCGTAATCGCGCGACCCAGCGCCACACGTACCACGCTGGTCAGCTCCTGTGGATCGCTCTGTACCGGCGCATGTTCCGCCAGCGTTTCGATAATGGTGCGCATATCGCGAATCGAGACCCGCTCCACCAGCAGGTTCTGCAGTACCTTATGCAGCGTGGTCAGTGAGATCACCCCCGGTACCAGATCTTCGGTCAGCTTTGGCATCTCCTGCGTCACGCGATCCAGCAGCTGCTGCGCTTCCTGACGGCCAAACAGCTCGCTGGCGAACTGGCCGATCAGATGGTTGAGGTGCGTTGCCACCACGGTACTGGCTTCTACTACGGTAAAGCCCTGAATCTGCGCCTGCTCTTTCAACGCGCTGTCGATCCAGACCGCCGCCAGGCCAAAGGCCGGATCGACCGTTGCTTCTCCCGGCAGACTGCCGGCAGCCGTGCCCGGGTTAATCGCCATCCAGCGGCCAGGATAGGCATCACCACTGCCAATCTCCACCCCTTTCATCAGGATGCGATAGCGCGCAGGAGGCAACTCCATGTTGTCACGGATATGTACCACTGGCGGCAGGAAACCCACATCCTGCGCAACTTTCTTACGGATACTGCGGATACGACCCAGCAGCTCGCCGTTTTGCTGATGATCGACCATCGGAATCAGGCGATAGCCCACTTCCATGCCCAGCGTATCTTCCAGCTGTACATCAGTCCAGGAGGCTTCGGTCGCGGCGGGCGTGTCTGCTGCCGCTTTGTTGCTGATGCTGCCAGCAACGTCCACTTTCTTCTTCGGCTGCATTTCGCGTCCGCGCAGCCACCAGGCCAGACCCAGCAAGGCGGCGGTGAACAGCAGGAAGACGAAGTTAGGCATACCAGGCACCAGCCCCAGTAGGCCAATCACCCCGGCGCTGAGCATCAGCACGCGGGGATCCTTGAAGAGCTGGGTAACCATCTGCTCGCCGACATCCTGATCGGTGGCGACGCGCGTCACGATAACACCCGCTGCGGTAGAGATAACCAGCGCCGGGATCTGAGCAACCAGACCATCACCGATGGTCAGCAGCGTATAGGTCTCTGCGGCATGCCCGACATCCATACCATGCTGCACCACACCCACCAGCAGGCCGCCGATGACGTTGATCACCATGATCATGATACCGGCGACAGCATCACCACGAACGAACTTACTGGCACCATCCATCGAACCGTAGAAGTCCGCTTCCTGGGTCACTTCAGCACGGCGGCGTTTAGCTTCATCTTCACCGATCAGACCGGCGTTGAGGTCGGCATCGATCGCCATCTGCTTACCAGGCATCCCGTCCAGTACAAAGCGCGCGCCCACTTCGGCGATACGACCTGCACCCTTGGTGATAACCATGAAGTTAATGATGACCAGGATGATAAACACCACGATACCGATGGCGAAGTTACCGCCCACCAGGAAGTGACCGAAGGCTTCAACGACCTGCCCTGCCGCGGCGGCACCGGTGTGCCCCTCCATCAGGATGATACGGGTTGAGGCCACGTTCAGTGCCAGACGCAGCAACGTAGAGAAGAGAAGAACGGTTGGGAACGCCGCAAACTCCAGGGTCCGCTGGGTGAACATCGACACCAGCAGGATCATGATCGACAGCGCAATATTAAAGGTGAACAGCAGATCGAGGATGAACGGCGGTAATGGCAGAACCATCATCGACAGGATCAGCAGGATCAGCACTGGCCCGGCCAGCACCTGCCACTGCATATCTTTAAAGTTGCCCGGTAAACGTAGTTTTGCGGCCAGGTTATTAGCCATCGTTTTTGCTCTCTCCTGCAAAGTCCATCTCTGCCGGAACCGGCAGGATTTTTGGTTTGGTTGGGATCAGGCCACCTTCGCGCTTCCAGCGGCGCGACTGCCAGACCCACGCCAGTACCTCGGCCACGGCAGCATAGAGCGCGCCGGGGATGTGCTGACCAATTTCGGTATGTCGGTATAGCGCACGCGCCAGCGGCGGTGCTTCCAGAACCGGGATGCGATGTTCGGCAGCCAGTTCACGAATTCTCAGGGCGATTTCGCCTGCGCCCTTAGCCACAACCTTCGGCGCGCTCATCTTCTTCTCGTTGTACTGCAGTGCCACCGAATAGTGCGTCGGGTTAGTGACGATGACATCGGCTTTTGGCACATCGGCCATCATTCGGCGGCGCGCGGCGGCGCGCATCTGCTGCCGGATGCGCCCTTTAACGTGCGGGTCACCTTCCTGCTGCTTATGCTCGTCACGGATCTCCTGCATCGACATCTTCAGCTTTTTAACGTGGCTGTAGAGCTGCCAGAAGACGTCATATCCCACCATCGGGATCAGCCCGAGCATGACCAGTGAACAGCAGACCGCGATCATTTGCATGCCGTGAATCAGCGCAGTGACGGGCGATTCGCTGATCAGCCGCAGCATCTCCGGCCAGTGGCTCCAGATGTACCACCAGCCCACTGCGCCGACCAGGATCGTCTTAAGGATGCCTTTAAACAGTTCGGTCCAGGCCTGCGCGGCGAACATCCGCTTGAAACCTGCCATCGGGCTCATCTTCTTCAGGTCGAACTTAATCGATTTACCGCTGAAAACAATACCGCCCAGCAGCATGGGCGCGGCGATGGCCACCAGCACCAGCCCCCCCATTAGCGGCAGCAGCGCCATCAGTGCCTGGGTAATGAGGCTGCCGATATGGCTGACGATAATTTTGTCATCTCTGACCATGCCGTGGTCAAAACGAAGCCCGGTGGCGACCATTGCTGCCAGCCGGTGCGCCATCATGTTGCCGCCCATCCACAGGATCATGATGCCGGCCAGCAGCATCAGCAGTGACGTCAGTTCGCGCGAACGCGGAATCTGGCCCTCTTCACGCGCTTTCTCAAGTCGGTGAGCCGTGGGCGATTCTGTTTTGTCTTCGTCGCTATCTTCAGCCACGACAAACCTCGGTTGGCAGGAATTCTGAGCTTAGAATGCCAAATCTGGCTTAAGTTAAAGCGGAGATAAGATGGGGAAAAAGGGCGTTCTTTGGGGGATGGGTCTGACAATGCGGAACGGGGCCTCCCGAAGGTGACCCAGTTATTTGACGCTGCGAGCCGTTTTGCCCGCCCGCAGGCGGACGAAACCTAGAACCCTAAGCTGTCCAGCAGGTCATCAACCTGATCCTGGTTCGCCACCACGCCTGGTGCATCAGCGTGAATCTGCGGTCCGTTCAACAGGCTGGTGCCTTCCTGACGCTTCTCAGCGCTGACCTCTGGCATGTTTTCCAGCAGCACCATTAACAGCTGGCGCTCGATTTCCTGGATCACATCCATCATGCGCTTGATCACCTGACCGGTCAGGTCCTGGAAATCCTGCGCCATCATGATTTCAAGCAGCTGCTTGTTGGTAAACGCGGTGTGCTCAGGCACGGCGGTGAGGAATTCGCGCGTATCCGTCACCAACTCCCGCGCATCACCCAGTTCAATCGGGTTCTCAAACCACGCATCCCAACGCCCTTTCAGCTGAGTTGCCCCGGCTTCCATCTTATCCTGATGGGGTTGTGCAGCTTCAACACAGTTCAGCGCACGGTCGGCGGCCTGCGCCGTCATCTGCACCACATAATCAAGACGATCGCGGGCATCAGGAATGGCTTCAGCTGCATCGGCAATGGCTTTATCCAGCCCCAGCTCGCGCAGACTGTCGCGCAGCATGCGCGTCAGTGAGCCAATACGTGAAATGATGTCGTGTGCCGCGGCATCCTCAGTTGGTTTCGGAAAGTCGCTCATCACATCTCCTTACATGCCCAGTTTTTCGAAAATTTTGCCCAGCTTCTCTTCCAGGGTTGCCGCAGTGAATGGCTTCACGACATATCCGCTGGCTCCCGCCTGGGCGGCGGCGATAATGTTCTCTTTCTTCGCTTCCGCGGTCACCATCAGCACCGGCAGCGAACTCATCGCCGCATCGGCACGAATGGTCTGCAGCAGCTGCAGGCCATCCATGTTTGGCATGTTCCAGTCGGAAATCACGAAGTCGAAGCCACCCGCTTTCAGTTTGCCGAGGGCATCCACACCATCTTCCGCTTCTTCTACGTTATTGAAGCCCAGCTCTTTCAGCAGGTTACGCACAATACGACGCATCGTATTGAAGTCGTCTACTACCAAAAAGCGCATGTTTTTATCAGCCATATCTACTCCTGAGTTGTCTCGCCCGGCGGGACGGGCCTGTTAAATACGCAATGCCTGTCCGGCGCTAATTTTCGCCAGCATATGCTGGCTGATGTTGCTTAAATCCACGACTTCACTCACGCCGCCTGTGGCGATGGCCTCACGCGGCATGCCAAATACCACACAGCTGGCTTCGTTCTGGGCGATAGTCCAGGCACCTGCCCGATGCATTTCCAGCATCCCGGCGGCACCATCGTTACCCATTCCGGTAAGGATGACCCCTACTGCATTTCGTCCGGCGTACGTTGCCACCGATTTAAACAGCACATCCACTGAGGGTTTGTGCCGGTTAACCGGTGGACCTTCATTCAGTTTCACTACATAGTTGGCACCACTTCGGGCCAGCTCCATGTGCATCGCGCCTGGTGCGATATAAGCGTGCCCCGGCAGAATACGCTCACCGTCTTCGGCCTCTTTCACCGTGATCTGACACAGCTTGTTCAGACGCTCGGCAAAAGAGCGGGTAAAGCCTGGCGGCATATGCTGGGTAATCAGCAGCGCCGGGCTGGTAGCCGGTAACGGCTGCAGCACGTGACGAATCGCCTCGGTGCCGCCGGTAGAGGAGCCAATCGCAATCAGCTTCTCACTACTCAGCAGTGGCCCCGCTTTCAGCGTCGCTGGTACTGGCATCGCTGCACGGTTGTGCAGGCGGGCACGGGCCGCCGCGCGGATTTTGTCGCCAATCATCTGGCTGTAGCCCAGCATGCCTTCGCGGATGCCGAGCTGAGGTTTGGTGACGAAATCCACCGCCCCCAGTTCCAGCGCACGCAGGGTGATTTCGGAGCCTTTCCCGGTCAGCGATGAAACCATCACCACCGGCATTGGCCGTAATCGCATCAGTTTTTCCAGGAAATCGAGGCCATCCATGCGCGGCATTTCCACATCCAGCGTCAGCACCTGCGGATTAAACTGCTTAATCAAATCGCGGGCGACCAGCGGATCGGGTGCCGTAGCGACCATCTCCATATCCGGATGGCTGTTGATGATCTCGGTCATCAACTGCCGCATCAGCGCAGAGTCATCTACGCACATCACGGTGATTTTGCTCATCATCTTTCCTTCGTCAGTCCATAGACGGTTTGTCCACGCAGCCAGAACTCTTTACTGATCTGACTAAAGTTTTCTGAGTGTCCGGCGAACAGGATGCCGCCCGGCTTCAGCAGCGGGACGAACCGACGCAGAATCTTCTCCTGCGTCTCTTTATCGAAATAGATCATCACATTGCGACAGAAAATTGCGTCGAACTGGCCCGGCAGCGCCCAGTCGTTGGCCAGCAGGTTAAGCTGTGCATAGGTGACCATATTGGTCAGCTCGGGACGCGCTCGCACCATTCCGGCGTGTGGACCGGTGCCGCGCAGGAAAAAGCGCTGCATTTGCGCCGGTGACAGCGTACGCAGCTCCTCCTGGCGATAGACACCCGATACCGCTTTTTCCAGCACCTGCGTGTCGATATCGCTGGCATGGACCTGGAACTTACCTGGCCCGGTTCCCAGCGTTTCCGCCAGCGTCATGGCGATGGAATAAGGCTCTTCACCGGTTGACGCCGCGGTACTCCAGACGCTGAAGTTGCCCTGTCGCTTACGTGCATGCTCCGCCAGAATCGGGAAGTGATGCGCTTCGCGGAAGAACGCGGTCAGGTTGGTGGTCAGGGCGTTGATAAACGCCTGCCATTCGGCACTGTTCGGATCGGACTCCAGCAGCGCCAGGTAACGACCGAAATCATCGATATTCAGCGTGCGCAGGCGACGAACCAGACGGTTGTAAACCATCTCACGCTTATGATCGGCCAGTACGATACCGGCACGCTGATAGATCAGCTGGCTGATACGACGAAAATGCGTATCGGAGAGCGGTAAACGCTGCACCATCTGCGACAGCAGCGTTGTCGTCTCACTTTGATCTAAAATTGTCGATTTTTTCATCTCTGCACCTGGCCCGAACTGAATATATTATTTTTCTGCTGCGATGCCCGGCGGCTCAATGGCGGCCGGACCACGGGCGATTAAAAGGTTTCCCAGTTGTCGTCGCTGCGTACCGCAGACGAACGACCAACGGCTAACGGTGCATCTGACTGGCGCGTTTTTGTCGCCGTTGTCTTGTTAACGGCCTGAGCGACAAATTCTTTACCAATATTGAACACTGATACCGCTTGTTTTAAGTGACTTGCCTGATCTTCGAGCGCTGCAGCCGCTGCCGCTGACTCTTCAACCAGTGAGGCGTTCTGCTGCGTGACGCGATCCATCTCGGTCACCGCAAGGCCCACCTGGTCAATGCCACGGCTCTGTTCGTCTGACGCAGAAGCGATCTCGCCCATGATGTCAGTGACGCGTGTGACCGCGCTGACGATGTTGCTCATGGTGTCACCGGCGCTCTCTACCAGCACCGAGCCGGTATTAACGCGGCTAACGGAATCCTCAATAAGACCCTTGATCTCTTTGGCGGCCTGAGCGCTACGCTGCGCCAGGCTGCGTACTTCACCCGCCACGACGGCAAAGCCGCGACCCTGCTCACCGGCGCGTGCGGCTTCAACCGCCGCATTCAGTGCCAGGATGTTGGTCTGGAAGGCGATGCCGTCGATCACACTGGTAATATCGGCAATCTTTTTGGAACTGCCCGCAATCTCTTTCATGGTGGTAACCACGCCATCCACCACTTTCCCGCCCTGCTGTGCGGTTTCAGAGGCGGTCAACGCCAGCTTCGACGCCTGACGGGCGTTTTCGGCATTCTGCTTCACGGTCGCGGTGAGCTGCTCCATGCTGGCAGCGGTCTGCTCCAGCGAGGCGGCCTGCTGTTCGGTACGCGAAGAGAGATCGTTATTACCGATGGAGATTTCGCTGGCACCGGTATAGATGGCATCTGAGCCGTCACGCACGGTACGGACGGTACGAGCCAGCTCCTGCTGCATATGCTGCAGTGACGTCAGTAACTCACCGATTTCGTTGCGCACGGTCATCTCAACCGGCTGAGTCAGATCACCGCGCGCGATGTGCTGAATATGCTCAATGCTCTGACGCAGAGGACGGATCAGCACAGAGCGCATCACGTTCCACACCAGGATAATCATCAGCAAGGTCACGGCCAGCGTGGCGATGACGATAGTGATGGAGCGGCTATAAGCCTGCTGGTTGGCTTCCACCCCCTGCTGCGCCATCTGTTTATTGGTCTCAAGCCAGGCGCTGTAATCTTTCTGGAACTTGTCCTGGAAACTCTGCGTGGGCTGATCCACAAACCCTTTAAAGTTGCCGGTGGTGAAAAACACCATCAGCTCTGCCAGCGCATCGTGATAGGCCTTGTAGTTCGCCTGTAACGCCAGGACGTTTTCAGCCGTTTTGCCCTGTTCTGACAGATTATCGTTAAAGATCTGATAGTTAATTTCAGCCTGTTTCAGCTCCTCGCCCGCCAGTGCGACCAGCTCTTTTACGCTGGCACCCGATCCCGACATCTGCGCATCCTGCAGAAAACGGATACCGGCGCGGTTGAGGGTGTTACGCGCCTGAACCAGCGAAACCCATGAGGTGCCCATCGCCTGTTGCAACGTATTCAGACGCTGGTTGTAGGCAAAATTCTCTTTATCTGAACTGACAGTTTTGAAAAACATTCCGCCGGAAAACAGCTGCAGCAGCGCAAACAGCGCCAGCACACATAGCAGGCCGGAAACAACGCGTACTCGACTAAACATAAACACCTCATTGGTTGGCGATTCGTGTTTATTTATCGGCGGCGTCGGGGGGAACTTTATGCGTAGCAACGGCTTTAAACCGCCGCCACGCTGAAAGGCAGAAAATCAGGCGCGGGAAATTTTGAAAACCGAGACGGCCTGGGTGAGGACGCTGGCCTGCTGCTCCAGTGCGGCAGCGGCGGCGGCTGACTCCTCCACCAGCGAGGCATTCTGCTGGGTCACGCGATCCATTTCGGTGACGGCAAGACCGACCTGCTCAATGCCACGGCTCTGCTCGTCTGATGCAGAGGCGATCTCGCCCATGATGTCGGTTACGCGGGTAACGGCACCCACAATCTCATTCATGGTGCTGCCTGCGCTTTCAACCTGCAGTGAACCGCTGTTGACGCGAGACACCGAGTCCTCAATCAGCCCTTTGATCTCTTTCGCGGCCTGAGCACTTCGCTGTGCCAGACTGCGCACTTCACCGGCCACCACCGCAAAACCGCGACCCTGTTCACCGGCACGCGCCGCCTCAACCGCGGCATTCAGCGCCAGGATGTTGGTCTGGAAGGCAATACCGTCGATCACGCTGATAATATCTGCGATCTTCTTCGAGCTGCCCGCAATCTCTTTCATGGTCGTCACCACGCCATTCACCACTTTGCCGCCCTGCTGCGCGGTTTCTGAGGCGGTCAGCGCCAGCTGTGAGGCCTGACGGGCGTTATCAGCATTCTGTTTCACCGTGGCGGTGAGTTGCTCCATGCTGGCTGCAGTCTGCTCCAGCGAGGCCGCCTGCTCTTCGGTGCGGGCTGACAGGTCGTTATTGCCGGCTGCGATTTCGCTGGCACCGGTAAAGATGGCGTCAGAGCCGTCACGCACATTACCCACCGTCATCACCAGTGATTGCTGCATCTCATGAATGCCGGCCGCCAGCTGGCTCATCTCATTACGTCCTTCAACCACAATCGGCTGGGTCAAATCGCCGGAGGCGATAGCGCGAATCTGCGCCAGCAACTGTTGCAGAGGCTGAATCAGCACCTGACGCAGGCCAAACCAGCAGGTAATAATTACCACCAGCACCACAACACCAATGGTGGCCAGCAACCACATCATCTGTGTAAACGCTTTCTGATTCTTTTCCATACCCTGATCAGAAAGGGCAGTCTGGAGCGCACGCCATTTGTCATAGCTGCCCTGCATCGCCACCTGCTTCTGCTCAATATTCTGTTTGAACATGCCTTCCAGGTCGCGCGCCTGCAGGCTTTTTACCATCGCTTTCAGGCCATTTTCGTAATTCGCGTAATCAGCTTCCAGCTTGTCACCCAGCTTCTCGTCAAGACCCGGCGTGGTTGGCAGGTGGTAATAGATTTTGAAGTGGCGATCGGCTTCAACCAGCTGTTTATTCGCTTTGACAATCAGTTCATCAAGCTGACCGCCGTTCATCTCCGATGCCATGCTGGTCTGTAAGCGCAGCATGCCGCGGTTCAGCGTGGTACGACTGTTGTTTAAGGCAATATAAGCGTCAGTCATCTCGGTGACATTGCGATTAGAGACCTGCGACAGTGCGAAGGACTCTTTGTCTTTATTGAGCGCTGACCAGAAAAGGCTGCCAGCGACTAACTGGAGCGCGCCAAAGATAACCAGAACTGCGATTAAACTGGTCACCACTTTTATTTTTTTTAACATCTCGTTCCCCTGCAGGTTAATTTAGGTGCAGCGGCTATATCGGCGTGTTTATAGTATTAATTAATGCTTTTCGGCGCTTTCAGAAGAGAAGTGGCTTTTGTAATTAATTTTATCAGCAGGAGCTGCTGAGTTTGGCTTTAAGCAGTAGATTAAAAGGGGTGGCTGCGCAACCCGCAGGATGCGCAGCATTAATCAGAAGGTTTCCCAGTTTGTATCACTGACCGGGGCCGTCAGGGCTTTGCGTGGTGCCAGCGCCTTTGTTGCGGACGAAGCAATCGGCAGATGCTTTGTCAGCGTCTGCCTGGTTTCACGTTTGATTTTAAAGACAGAGACTGACTGACTTAAACGGCTGGCCTGATCTTCCAGCGACGCGGCCGCTGCCGCGGACTCTTCCACCAGCGAGGCGTTCTGCTGGGTGACGCGATCCATCTCGGTGACGGCCTGCCCGACCTGATCGATACCACGACTCTGCTCATCCGACGCCGAGGCGATTTCGCCCATGATGTCGGTGACGCGTGTGACCGCACTGACGATATCGCTCATGGTTTCCCCGGCGGTACCGACCAGCTGCGAACCCACGCTGACGCGGTTGACTGAATCATCAATCAGTCCTTTGATCTCTTTGGCGGCCTGGGCGCTGCGCTGTGCCAGACTACGCACCTCGCCCGCGACTACCGCAAAACCGCGACCCTGTTCACCGGCACGCGCTGCTTCAACGGCAGCGTTGAGCGCCAGAATATTCGTCTGGAACGCGATCCCATCAATCACGCTGGTGATATCAGCAATCTTCTTTGAACTGCCAGCAATTTCGCTCATGGTTTTCACCACACCCGCCACCACGCTGCCGCCTTTTTCTGCGGTTTCGGACGCGCTGAGTGCCAGCTGTGACGCCTGGCGGGCGTTTTCGGCGTTCTGTTTCACGGTGGCGGTGAGCTGCTCCATACTGGCCGCCGTCTGCTCCAGAGATGCCGCCTGCTGTTCTGTGCGGGCGGAAAGGTCATTGTTTCCGGCAGAGATTTCACTGGCACCGGTGAAAATCGCATCCGATCCTTCACGGACATGGGTTACAGTGCGGACCAGCGACTGCTGCATGTCATGCAGGCTGGCGGCGAGCTGTGTCATCTCGTTACGTCCTTCCACCACGATCGGCTGGGTTAAATCACCCTGAGCGATATGCTGGATATGGTTAATGCTGCCATTCAGCGGGTTTATCACGATTTTGCGCAGGCCAAACCAGCAAAGCACGATCACCGCAACCACAACGCTCATAATAGCGGCAAGGATCCACATCATACGGCTGTAAGCGTTACTGTTCTCGGCCACGCCTAGCGTGGTCAGGCGACTCTGATCGGCCCGCCATTCGCGGTAAAGCGTCAGAAACGCACTCTGGCTCGGTGCCACCGGAGCTTTTGCGGCTGCGGCCATATCATTGACCTGCAGCGCACTCTGCAGGCTGTTCAGCGCGCCCGCATAATCATTGAAGCGCTGGTCAAGCTGATTGTTAAGTTGCTCATCCTGTCCTGGGGTATCTGGCGTCTCTTTGAACGTCTTGTAGAAACCCGCTGCAGCCTGCTGGAAGCGCTGACTCTCTTCAAACAACGAAGCAACATCAGCCGTTTTACCTTCCAGTTTGCTGGTGGCGATACGCAGCTGAACGCGGGTCAGCAAAACACGGCTCTGGTTGAGACTCATATAAGCGTCATTGAGCGCCTGCGTGTTTTGCATCGCCAGCTGTGACACAGCGAAACTTTGTTTATCGTGGCTTAATGCAGAGTAAAAGACAGAACCGGATAAGGCCTGTAACAGCCCGAATACCAGTAACACCAGTAACAGGCTGGTGACCACACGGATTTTCGTTAACATGAGTAACCCTGAACAATGTAGGTGATTTAAAAGTAGCAGTGAGATTATCGACAGGTGAGAGCAGGAAATTAGGGCGGACGTCGGTTTTAAGGATATGAATTCAAAAGAAACTATTACAGTCTGTAACGATTACGGGCCAGCCTAAGCCAGCCCGTGATGATGCGATTACGCGGTACGCAGGTTATCCACCAGCGCCATCTCGTCGCTGCTCAGCAGCTTCTCAATGTCGACCAGAATCAGCATGCGTTCGCCCAGCGCACCCAGACCGGTCAGGTACTCGGTAGACATAGTTACCGCGAACTCTGGTGAAGGTCGGATCTGATCCTGGGTCAGTGACAGCACGTCAGAAACACCATCGACCACGATACCGACCACGCGATTTTCCAGATTCAGTACGATGACCACGGTGTTGTCATTGTACTCAACGTCAGGCTGCGCAAACTTTACGCGCAGATCGATAATCGGCACGATTACGCCGCGCAGATTCGTGACGCCGCGGATGAATTCAGGGGTATTCGCAATACGCGTTACCTGATCGTAACCGCGAATTTCCTGAACTTTGAGGATATCGATGCCGTACTCTTCGTCGCCCAGCGTGAAGACCAGAAACTCCTGACCCACAGTTTCGCCAGCGATTTTTGTCACGGTTGCCATTCCATTCATGTTATTTACCCTTTCGTTATCTGTCAGGCGGCAGCGCCGGCCACACGTTTTTCACGGTTAAGTGACTGCAGTGCTGATACATCAACAATCAGCGCTACGCTACCATCGCCAAGAATGGTCGCGGCGGAGATGCCCGGCACTTTGCGATAGTTACTTTCCAGGTTCTTCACCACCACCTGATGCTGACCAATCAGCTGATCAACCAGCAGCGCGTAACGTTTGCCCGCGCTCTGCAGGATCACCACGATGCCCTGCGTGGCCTCGGTTTTGGCACCCTGCACATCAAAGACGTTCCACAACTCGACCAGTGGCAGATATTCACCACGCACTTCCAGCACGCACTCGCCACCGGCCAGCGGTTTCAGCTCTTCGGCACGCGGTTGCAGTGATTCCATCACCGCATTCAACGGCAAAATAAAGACTTCATCCGCCACGCGGACGGACATGCCATCAAGGATGGCCAGCGTCAGCGGCAGCAGGATACGAATAGTGGTGCCTTTACCCTGCTTCGAGGCGATTTCAACGTGACCGCCCATCTCCTGAATATTTCGTTTCACCACGTCCATTCCGACGCCGCGTCCTGACACATCCGTCACCTGCTCCGCCGTAGAGAAGCCCGGTGCGAAGATCAGCATGCCGACCTCTTCGTCGCTCATGTTCTCATGAACCGGCAGGCCCGATGACAGGGCTTTAGCCAGAATACGTTCACGGTTCAGGCCGGCACCATCATCTGACACTTCGATACAGATGTTACCGCCCTGGTGTTCCGCGGAAAGCGTCAGGTTACCGGTAGCCACCTTACCGGCCACCAGACGTTTCTCTGGCGTTTCGATACCGTGGTCAAGACTGTTACGCACCAGATGCGTTAACGGGTCGATGATGCGTTCGATCAGGCTCTTATCAAGTTCGGTTGAGCTGCCCAGCAGGGTCAGTTCGACCTCTTTGCCGAGTTTGCTCGCCAGGTCACGCACCAGACGCGGGAAGCGGCTGAAGACATATTCCATTGGCATCATACGAATCGACATCACCGATTCCTGCAGGTCGCGGGCGTTACGCTCCAGCTGCCCCATGCTGTTCAGCAGGTCGCCGTGCGCCACCGGGTCGAGTTCACCGGAACGCTGGGCAAGCATCGACTGGGTAATCACCAGTTCACCCACCAGGTTGATCAGCTGATCGACCTTCTCTACCGCAACACGGATGCTGGAAGATTCGCTCGACTTCGCCGGTGCCGCGACGCGCTTACTTTCACGCTTCGCCGCTGCCACGGGCAGTTCGGTAACGCTGGCGGTGTGAACCTCTTCTGCAACCGGTGCGACGGCTGCAACAGCAGCAACCGGCGCGGCAACCGCTTCGCCAGCCTCCGGGAAGCGGATCTGCGCTTCGTCGATGACGAAGCAGAGCACCGCCACGATGTCATCTTTACCGACGCCATCAATGCAGACGTCCAGCGTGGTGCTGCCCTTCTGCACATTGGTCAGGGTGCCGAGATTGCTCATCTCTTCCAGCATCAGGTCGACTTCTTTTTCTTTGAGGTCGATCAGCTGTACCCGCAGACCGCTGGTGCTGGCCGGTTCCGTGCTGGCAGGGGTTACCGTCGCCGGCACATCAACCGGCAGACCTTTCGCCTCGAGCGCCAGCTGGCGCAGCGCTTCACAGATATATTTGAAGCTCTCCGCGTTAGGCTCCTGCGCGGTTTTATAAGCATCGAGCTGTTCCTGCATAATATCTTTGGTTTCCAAAAACAGGTTGATGATGTCGGTGCTGAGCTGCATCTCGCCGCGACGAGCACCATCCAGAATGTTTTCCAGGATATGAGTCGTTTCCTGTAATACCGTAAAACCAAAGGTTCCGGCCCCACCCTTAATGGAGTGGGCGGCACGGAAGATGGCGTTTAGCTGTTCCGAATCTGGCTCCTGCGGGTCCAGGCCCAACAGGTGTTGTTCCATATCCGCTAACAGCTCATCGGCTTCATCAAAAAACGTCTGGTAAAAATCGCTGATGTCCATACTCACGGGAATCACCTCGGCTGTGAGGGGGCTGCTGTATTCACCGCGCTGCCCTGGGGTGCTGGCGGTGCGGTAATTTTTTCAATGGCCGCCGGATCGCTGATCTGGACGGCATCACTTTCTGCGTTCTCTTTTTCTATTGCCGCTTCGGTGTCGTGGTTCAACACCAGCAGGCTGATGCGGCGGTTAACTGCGTCATTACCGCCACGATTTTTCAGGCGCATGGTGTCGGCCATACCTAACACCCGTAAAATTTTGCCACTATCCAGACCGCCCATTACCAGTTCCCGGCGTGAGGCGTTAGCGCGGTCGGTAGAGAGTTCCCAGTTGCTGTAGCCTTTGTCACCGCTGGCATACTGGAAATCATCGGTATGTCCGGCCAGGCTGATGCGGTTCGGGATATCATTGAGGATCGGCGCTATCGCACGCAAAATGTCGCGCATATACGGCTCCACCTCGGCACTGCCGGTCTTAAACATCGGGCGATTCTGGCTGTCGATAATCTGAATACGCAGTCCCTCTTCCACCATGTTGATGATCAGATGTGGCCGCAGCGCTTTGAGACGCGGATCCGCTTCAATCATCTGGTCGAGCTTTTCACGCAGCCGGTTAAGGCGAATCTCATCCAGCTTGCGTTTCTGGGCGTCCATATCGACGACTTTGTTCACTTCGCCAATCTTTTTGGTCGGATCGTCACCGCCGCCAGGGATCGGGCTATCGCTGTCGCTGCTGCGCGCGCCGCCGGTAATCGCGACCTTAAGCGGCGTTTTGAAGTAGTCTGCAATCTGCACCAGTTCCTGCGGGTTGGCGATCGACAGCAGCCACATCACCATAAAAAAGGCCATCATCGCCGTCATAAAGTCGGCGTAGGCAATCTTCCACGATCCGTGGCTGCCTTCATGGCCTTTATGTTTGCGCTTTTTGATCAGCACAATTGGGCGATTGCCGTGTTTCATGAAGCCTCGTCTGAAGTCTGTTTAGCCGGGTTCTTGGCGTTACGTACATGCTCTTCAAGTTCGCTGAACGATGGGCGCTCGGCGGAGTAAAGGGTTTTACGACCAAACTCCACCGCAATCTGCGGCGCGTATCCATTAAGGCTCGACAGCAAAGTCACCTTGATGCACTGCATCATCTTGGTGGTTTCCGCACACTTCTGACGCAGGACTGACGCCAGTGGAGAAATAAATCCGTAGGCCAGCAAAATGCCCAGGAACGTTCCCACCATCGCATGGGCTACCAGCGCACCGAGTTCAGCCGCCGGACGGTCGGCCGAGGCCAGTGCGTGAACCACGCCCATTACCGCCGCCACGATGCCGAAAGCCGGAAGACCATCGCCTACTGCTGCAATACTTTGCGCTGGTACGTCACACTCGTGTTCGTAGGTCTCGATCTCTTCATCCATCAACGCTTCGATTTCAAAGGCGTTCATGTTGCCGCTGACCATCAGGCGCAAATAATCGGTAATAAAATCTACTAACTGTTTATCGGCAAGAATGCGGGGATAATTAGCAAAAATTTCACTCTGGCTGGGATCTTCAATATCACGCTCCAGCGATAACATGCCCTGCTGACGCGACTTCGCCATCAGGCGATAAAGCAGCGACATCAAATCCATGTAAACCGCTTTATTGTATTTGGAGCCGCGAAATAACAGTGGCAGCGCTTTCATCGTTTTTTTAATCGACTTTCCATTGTTGCCGACTAAAAAAGCACCGGCACCGGCACCGCCGATCATCAATAATTCGGCTGGCTGATAAAGCGCGCCCAGATGGCCACCGACCAGCGCATATCCGCCCAACACGGAGCCTATAACAATCAGGTAACCTATAATTATCAGCACAAAAAAATCCTTACGTTCATAACGTGTTGGTGGAAGTTAAGCCAGAGAGCCGCAGGCGTTATTCCTGAACCGCAAGCAAAAAAAAAGCAGCGGTATTAACCGCTGCTGGATGACTTCCACAGTGCGAACAAACTTAAACGGCGTGTTTAACCTGTTCATCCAGCAGTTGTGGAAACATATCGGCAGGTTCTGCAGAAAGTTTACGTCTTTTTACGGCACGTGATGGTGGCTGGCACAGGCTGCAGGTAAAGCTGCCAACCGGCTGATGCGCATGATTAATAAAGCTGCCATTACAGCATTTGCAATCCGCCAGTTCCAGCATGCCACTTTCAACGAATCGGACCAGGGTCCAGGCGCGGGTCAGCGCCAACAGCGGGCCCTCGTCCGATTGCGGACACTGTTCGAGATATAAACGGTAAGCTTTGATCACGGCATCGACGCCGCTGCACAAACCGGTTTTCAGTAAAAATTTCCAGGCGTTACAGAACATAGAAGCATGGATGTTCTGCTCCCACGTCATAAACCAGTCCGTGGAGAACGGCAGCATGCCTTTTGGCGGCGGACTGCCACGTAATTCTTTATAGAGCTTGATCAGACGACCACGGCTCAGCTGAGTTTCACTCTCTAACATCTGCAAGCGCGCACCTAAAGTGATGAGCTCCATGGCGAGCTGAATATCACGGGCTTCCTGAACAATACTTTTCTCACTCATGACATTGCTCTCTTTTTAGCAGGCGCTTCATCTTTAGACGCATTACGCAGTAAACGGCTTGATAATAAAATGCCGGTGTGGATTTGTTGTAAATCATCCACGCGTGATTCCTGCGTCAGGCGATTAATGGTGTTGCTATCGGTAAAACGAAACTGGCAAACCAGCTGATTGGTTTCCGCCATTTTTACCATCTCAGGCAATGTTAATTCAGATAATGCGTTCGCCATTTTTTCGTCAATACCGAGGCGAAACATTGCAGAAGCTTTATCCTGGTTAATTAAACGCTGCGCGAGCAGTAAATAAGACAAGTTAAGGTCATAAATATGTTTCAGTACTTCAGAGGTGCCCATTATTTTTCCATCCTGAGAGATGCGACGTAACTGTATCGCAGATTAAAATCTGCGGTTCGAGCTGCTGTTTGTTAAATCAAAAGATGGCAAAAAAAACTTCACATAATTTCAATGTCACTGTTTTTCGCCTTCTATTTTCGTGGGTTTCAGACCCACTGAAGGTCGAAAATCCATGCCATTCTATTTTCGAGTTCCGGACATCTTCCGTGACGTCTTCTTACATTTTTTAGGACTATTCCGAAAACAACGCAAATCTATATCGTCTGATTTCGACATACAACGACAGCCAGATGAAATTTTAGATAAAGTGTGACGCAGATCACACTTTTAACGCAAATTTCTTCAGCAACCCTTTACGATTACTCGCTGAGTGGTCACTTTTTGAACAAAAAAGTGTGTTTTTAAGTCCAATTTGTCCTGAGAAAGGTTTAATAGGGGGTAAAAGCATCGCTATTCATCGCTTTAAGCAGTCCGAAATGATTATCGGGTGTTAATCGCTTTAACACCCTATTTAGAACCATCTAAAAGAGGGTTATCAGGATATTATGCTGGCAAGGCAGGGAGTTATTTGCTGTTAAATTAGTTACTTAATGGGAGTATCGCAGGGTGTGAGTAATGAAATCGTTAAGGTTTCGACGGCAGTAAGGGGGGGTTCTGGCAACCTGGTGTTAACAGTGACAGCGGGATGTTCAGGCTCCGACACCCAATGTAACAAGGGGTTACATAAGAAAGACGAATGAATTAACGACAGGTTATGCGTTGGCACTATGACTATCGGCAGCCTGAAGAAAAACTTTAGCAAAGTAGTTAAAGAAAGCGGCAGGCAGCGGTATGACAGGGTTTTCGTGTTTCTGTGCATATATCAGGCCACTCTTAGCCGCTACTGAGGTCATCGGCAGATAATCGCAGCATCAGGTCGTTAACAGATAGCGGGCGAGTTTTCTGTGAGCTGGGCCCAAAAAAAAGCAGCGATACCCTGATGGTATCGCTGCTTCCATTATTCCCCTAAAGACTCAGGTCAGGCGAGCTTTGGGAAGGTCGCCACTTTGTTAACGGTGCTATGGTCAACACTGCGTGGGTCAATCCGCTCCAGGTCCTTCAGGAAGCTCTCACGCCAGGCGGTAATGTCGTTTTTGCGTAATACCGCCATCATGTCGTTGTAGCGTGAAATCCTTTCGGTACGCGGCATGGTAATCGCCTTATCCAGCGCGGCGGCGACTTCATCACGGTCATAAGGATTCACGATCAGCGCGGAGGTCAGCTCATTGGCCGCCCCGGCAAAGCGTGACAGCACCAGTACACCAGGATCGTCCGGGTCCTGCGCAGCGACATACTCTTTCGCCACCAGATTCATACCGTCACGCAGCGGTGTCACCAGACCGACATCGGTCAGCCGGAAGATCTTCATCAGCAGGCGACGGTCGAAATGCTGGTTAAGATAATAGAGCGGGGTCCAGCCCAGCGTGCCGTACTTACCGTTGATGCGCCCTGCTTCTGTCTCAAGCTGATGCCGGATATCCTGGTATGCCTGCACATCGCCACGCGAGGTTGGTGCGATCTGCGAATAGCGGATTTTGCCGCGATGCTGCGGGTAGTTCTCCAGCAGCGCTTCATAAGCAAGAAAACGCTCCGGCAGCCCTTTTGAATAGTCGAGACGTTCACAGGCAATAATGTTGCGTGCATCGCCCAGCTCTTTCTTCATAGCAGCCATTTTCGGCGGCAGTGGCCCCTCGGCCATCTCTTTAATACTGTCTGGCTCAATCCCGATGGGATAAACCTCAGTCATAAAGGTGTTGCCAAAGGCGCGATGCTTTTTGTCGCCTTTATTCTGCAACTGTGTCAGCTGGCTGACGCTGTCCAGGAACGCCACCCGATCGGATTCAGTCTGGAAGCCCAGCAGGTCATATTCACACAGCATTTCCAGCAGCTCTTTGTGCGGAGGCAGTGCGTTGAAAATTTCAGGCGTCGGGAACGGAATGTGCAGGAAGAAACCGATGCGGTTATTAATACCGGCCCGACGCAGCGCAGCAGCAAACGGTAAAAAATGATAATCATGGATCCAGACAATATCATCCGGTTTGATCAGCGGTTTTAATCGCTGCGCCACCGCGTCATTAACCTCGCAATACCCTTCCCACGCTTCACGCTGAAACTGCACCAGATCGAGGCGATAATGGAAGGCGGGCCAGATAACCGTGTTCGAGAACTGGCAATAATAGAGATCATAATCATTCTGGCTCAGCGGGAACGAGGCATACTCGATACCCTCATGCTCCTGAACCTTAACGTCTTCAACGTCTTCGCCGGTGAACTCGCTGATTTCACCGTTCCAGCCAAACCATAATCCACCGGTGCTTTTCAGTGCATCGAGAATGCCGACGGCCAGGCCGCCTGCGCTGGTTTTAGACCCATCTGGCATGGCGACACGGTTAGATACAACCACTAAACGACTCATAACCTAAACTCCTTACCGACGTTGTCTTGCTCTAATAGTAATAATGTTCTTTCCAGCCAGCCGTAAACGTCATCGACATCATTGAGTCGATAATGGGCCTGGCTTGATCCTTCGCCAACTTTAACTGAGACGCCCTGCCGTTCATTAACGGCCAGAAAGCCCTTCTCATCCGTCAGATCGTCGCCAATAAAGACTGGCGTACGCCCGGCAAAAGGCGTCTGCTGCATAAAGTCGCTGATTGCCGCGCCTTTATCGATGCCTGCCGGTTTAATCTCAACGACACATTTCCCTGGCTGAAGCGCCAGTCCCGGGAAACGCTTCACTGACTGTTCAGCCAGTCGCAACACATCCTGCTCATGCTGCATCGCCTGGCGGTAATGAAGTGCAAAGGCCATGCCTTTCACCTCAAGCTGAGTGCCAGGCCAGCAAGCCATCGCATCCTGCAATTCCTTCCTGAGATTTTGTTCAACCTCAACAGGCAGGCTGATGCGCTGCACATTACCCTCTGCATCACGACGCTCAGCGCCATGCACGCCCGCCGCCGGGCCGTGCCACGGCGCAGCCAGTGCATCCAGTTGTTCAATGGGTCTGCCGGAGACCAGCGCCAGTGCGCCCTGAGAAAGCGCAGAGAGTTGTTGAAGTTGTGCGATGACCTGCTCAGGAATAAATACCGCTTCGGGACGGGACTGTATCGCTGCCAGCGTACCGTCGACATCAAAAAAGAAGGCGTACTGCCCGCTGCTTAATGTCGGGTACCTGGCATAGGTGTCTGCCGCTTGGGTCACGTTACTTCTCCTGAAAATCCAATTTAATAAAACATTGAGTTAAAACAAGAATGTCCTGACGCAGTCAGGTCAGCAAGCGGGAAATTCTGATAAAGCGGTGATTGAGGGGTAAAACGCGGTGATTGGATAGGTCACTCTCCTCAAACTTGCAAGCGCATTGCTGACAATACTGGCTAACTGAGAACATCTTCACAATAAGTGTAGTCATTAACAGGGGTTATGCCAGAAATATGCACTTTTCATGCCAGCCGCTGCGGTTAAGTCAGCAGAAAAGCGCCATTCTCACCTGTTCTTTATTAATAATCGTAGCGGTATCGATCCGCATCACGCTGGAGTGATACCTGTTAAGCACTCCATACACATGACATTCTTCAGAGCTTAAGTTTCTTAAGGTATTCCTAATCTGGAAAGCGCACTCTCGTGACACTTTTATTACTCTGGTTCCTGCTCACATGGCGTTTATCCTGAAGAGGCCGCTGATTAGCCGCCTAAGCTTGCTGATTCTGGCTGCGGTTTATATCGCGGTTTTCCTTAATATCGCTTATTACCGTCAGGTGCTGGCGGTCATGCCGCTGAACAACCTGCATACCACGCTGGTGTTTTTATCGATGCCGTTAGTCGCCTTTAGCGTGATTAACATCGTGATTACGCTGGCCTCATTTGTCTGGCTGGACCGGCTGCTGGCCGCCCTGTTTATTCTGCTCTCTGCGTCGGCACAGTTTTTTATTCAGACTTATAACATCGTGGTTGATCGCTCAATGATCACCAACATGATGGATACCACCGCTTCTGAATCCTTTGCGCTGATTACGCCGCAGCTGCTCTTCACCCTGCTCACCTCAGGCGTGCTGATGGCGTTGCTGGTGTTCTGGCCGCGCATAAAACGGCAGCAGTGGCGTGGCGTGCTGGCGCGACTGCTCAGCGTGCTGTTTTCCGCTGCGCTGATCGTGCTGGTCGCCCTGTTCTTCTATAAAGATTACGCTTCGCTGTTCCGCAACAACCACGAGCTGGTTAAAGCGCTCAGCCCGTCGAACAGCATTGCGGCAACGCTCTCCTGGTATAAGCATGAGCAGCTGCAGAATGTGCCGCTGGTGCGCATCGGTGAAGATGCCCATCTGCAGCCCAGCCGCAGCAGCGGTAAGCCGAATCTGACGATTCTGGTGCTGGGAGAGACGTCGCGCGCGCAAAACTTCTCGCTGGGTGGCTACGGTCGTCTGACCAATCCTTTACTGGCGAAAGACGATGTAATCTACTTCCCACACACCACCTCGTGTGGCACAGCGACAGCCGTTTCTGTGCCCTGCATGTTCTCCAACATGCCGCGCGCGCACTATGATGATGTGCTGGCCGCTCATCAGGAGGGACTGCTGGATATTATTCAGCGCGCCGGCATCAGCGTGTTATGGAATGAAAATGATGGAGGCTGCAAAGGAGCCTGTGACCGTGTGCCGCATCAGGACATGACCAGCCTGAACCTGCCCGGCATGTGTATTAATGGTGAATGTTATGACGACGTGCTGTTCCACGGTCTGGACGACTACATCAGCCAGCTGAAAGGTAACGGGGTCATTGTTCTGCACACCATTGGCAGTCATGGCCCGACCTACAGCCATCGCTATCCGCCACAGTTCCGTCAGTTTGAACCGACCTGTGACACCAATCAGATTCAGGACTGTTCGCAACAACAGCTGATCAACACCTATGACAACACGCTGGTCAATGTGGATCATATTGTCGATAAAGCAATAAATGTCCTGCGCGCGCATCAGGACCGCTTCACCACCAGCCTGGTCTATCTTTCTGATCACGGCGAATCGCTGGGTGAAAATGGGGCTTACCTGCATGGCCTGCCCTATGCTATTGCCCCGGATACGCAGAAACATGTGCCGATGCTGATCTGGCTTTCTGATGATTATCAGAAACGTTACGCGGTCAATCGCGGCTGTCTGAATAAACTGGCGGCGACAGACGATTTTTCACAGGATAATCTGTTTTCAACCATGCTGGGATTAACCGGCACCACGACCCACGAATATGTGCCTGCGGATGATATTTTGACGTCGTGTCGGAGCCAACCTTAATGAAGATACTGATTGTTGAAGATGACGCACTGCTGCTGCAGGGCCTGATACTGGCGCTGGAAGGTGAAGGCTATGTCTGCGATGGCGTGACGCGGGTACGGGATGCAGAAGCGCATTTTGCCAGCGGTCTCTATAGTCTGGTCGTGCTGGACCTGGGCTTACCGGATGAAGATGGATTGCACTTCCTGATACGCCTGCGGCGGCAGAAGAAGATGACGCCGGTGCTGATTCTGACCGCGCGCGACACTATCAGCGAACGCATCGCCGGGCTCGACGCGGGTGCTGATGACTATCTGATCAAGCCGTTTTCGCTGGATGAGCTGCTGGCGCGGATCCGCGCACTGATTCGCCGTCACGTTAATCAGGGCGACAGCCAGGTGAGAGTCGGCGCGCTGGCGCTGGATATGACCCATCGTCAGATCACCCTCAGCGATGTGCTGCTCGATCTGACGCCCAAAGAGTTTGCGATTCTGTCACGACTGATGCTGAAGGCCGGCAATCCGGTTCACCGTGAAATTCTCTACCAGGACATCTATAACTGGGAAACCGAGCCTTCTACAAATACGCTGGAAGTGCATATCCATAACCTGCGCGACAAAATTGGTAAAAGCGCCATTCGTACCGTGCGTGGGTTTGGTTATGCGCTGGTGACGCAGGATGGCGTTCGCGAGGCAACATGATAAATCGTTTCGATCACCGCAGTATGCGCTTTCGCCTGATCCTGACTATTGGTCTGATCCTGCTGGTATTCCAGGTGATCAGCGTGGTCTGGCTGTGGCATGAGAGTAAAGAACAGATTCAGTTTCTGGTGGAAGCGCAGTTACAGAAGCGCAACATGGACAGCCACGTGAAGCGTGAAATCCACGAAGCAGTGGCCAGTCTGGCAGTGCCGAGCCTGGTGATGATTACGCTGACGCTGCTGCTTTGCTATCAGGCGGTGAAATGGATCACCCGACCGCTGTATCAGCTGCAGCGGGAACTGGAGAGCCGCAGCGAAGAGAATCTCGATCCCGTCACCTGTCACAGTCAGGTTCATGAGATCGATGCGGTAACTCAGGCGATAAATCAGCTGGTCGCCCGCCTCAATAGCAGTCTGGAACGCGAACGATTGTTCACCGCCGACGTGGCGCATGAGTTGCGCACGCCGCTGGCAGGATTACGGCTGCATCTGGAGTTAATCGAACGCAACAGCGATGTCAAAGTTCAGCCGCTGGTTCAGCGTCTGGATCAGATGACCCACAGCGTATCGCAGCTGCTGAATCTGGCACGCGCTGGCCAGTCATTTACCTCAGGCACCTATCAGAACGTCGGGCTGATCGAAGATGTGATCCTGCCGATGGAAGCGGAGCTGAGTATCATGCTGGAGGCGCATCAGCAGACGCTGGTGCTGGATCTGCCGCAGGAGCAGTTTGTGCGTGGAGATGCCACCCTGCTGAAGATGCTGCTGCGTAACCTGGTGGAGAACGCCCATCGCTACAGTCCGGATAACAGTACTATCAGCGTGCAGCTGTTGTCTGTTCCACAGCCTATGATGGTGGTGGAAGATGAGGGACCGGGCATTGATGAGAGTAAAAGTGGCGAGCTGAGTAAAGCGTTTATCCGGATGGACAGTCGCTATGGCGGTATCGGACTCGGGCTGAGCATTGTCAGCCGCATCGTCCAGCTACACCGTTTTCAGTTTTTCTTAGAGAACCGTCGCGACCGGAGCGGCTGCCGGGCCGTCATTAAGTTTTAAGCGGTAAACCAGGCAGACAGGAACAGCACAACGGTTGCTGCGGCAATCAGCAGAGCCGCATATTCACTCATCGGGCGTGTCGCAGTGACAGTCAGGGTAGCAGGCGCAGTTTTCATAGCATTATCCTCCGTTAAAGCAGGCAGTATCGCGACTGCATATTAAGGAAACCTTAAGCTCGCGAGGCGGTGGGTGAATATCTCTGCTCTCTCCTGTTTCCCCCGTGAACCTTCCCTTTATGCTCGCTACCCATCCCGTCGCCCCCGCAGGGTGCTCTACACTTAATGGCACCCTTCCGTTATAGGAGCTACGCCATGAGCCAACGCATGCACAAATATGCTTTTCCGGTCAGCAAAGCCCGTAAATATCTTGAGCCCGGTCCGGTATTGCTGCTCAGTTCGCAGTATCAGGATCAGCATGACATCATGACGCTCGGCTGGCACACGGTGCTGGAATTCTCTCCGTCACTGGTCGGCTGCATGATTGCCGGCATGAATCACAGCCACGAGCTGATCCGCAACAGCGGTCAGTGCGTGCTGAATATTCCTTCTGCCTCGCTGATTAATGAAGTGGTAGCGGTCGGCAACAGCCACGGTGACAGTATTGATAAGTTTGAGGCGTTTGGCCTGACGCCGGAACCAGCTCAGGTAGTGGGTGCGCCGATGATTGCCGAATGCTTTGCCAGCTTTGAATGTCAGCTTTATGACGATTCCATGGTCGCCCGCTACAACCTGTTTATTTTTGAGATCGTTAAAGCGCATGTCGCCGGGGAGCCAGAATATCCCGCTACCCTGCACTACACCGGTGAAGGCCGCTTCAGCGTGATGGGCGACAAAATGCTGGATAAGAGCGGAGATTTTAAACCAGAGATGCTCATCTAGTTGAAAGCGCTCTGCTGCGCCCCCATTCACCTCTTTCGACCTGACAGGAGTAAATTATTATGGCAATCGAATACGCAGTTATCGCTGGCGGCTGTTTCTGGTGTACCGAAGCGGTATTTAAAGATGTGATCGGCGTAGAGTCGGTTGAAAGCGGCTATACCGGCGGAGCCCGTCCTAATCCGACCTATGAGCAGGTCTGCAGCGGTGCAACCGGTCATGCTGAAGCGATCCGCATTGGCTTTGACCCGGAGCAGGTCACCTACGGCGATCTGCTGGATATCAGCTTTGTCACGCATGATCCGACCCAGCTTAACCGTCAGGGCAATGATATTGGCACTCAGTATCGCTCCGCCATTTTCCCGGCGAATGCAGAGCAGGAAGCAGAAGCGCGCGCCGCCATTGAACGTGCCCAGGCCGACCATGATGTGCCCGTGGTCACCACGATTGAGCCGTTGAAAGAGTGGTATCCCGCCGAGGCGTATCATCAGGATTACTGGGAAGGTGCGGGCCAGCGCAACGGTTACTGCATGGCAGTCATCCCACCGAAACTGCAGAAGCTGCGCAAGAGCTTCGCTAATCGGGTGAAGAGCTGATTTAGCGTCTGACGGTGCGGCGTCTGGCTGGGAGACAGGCCCGGACGCCGCAACGGGTTATTTCCGTAGTAATGCAGCCCTGAACATGAACCGGTCTGCTTTTATTACTGAGGAAGATGGCGCATAAATGGCCGGTTTTAAGCCGCAGTAAATGGATTCGTTCAGAGCTTAAGCGAATAGATCGAAAGAAAAAAATAGTGCTTGACCCTTTTCAGCCGACTCCCTATAGTACCGCCCCGTTGACCCAGCGCGGTCAGCGAAGTAAATGTGGTGAGGTGTCCGAGTGGCTGAAGGAGCACGCCTGGAAAGTGTGTATACGGCAACGTATCGGGGGTTCGAATCCCCCTCTCACCGCCACATTCCGAAGAAGAGCCTGAACTTTTGTTCAGGCTTTTTTTTTGCATATTGCAAAGTAAGAGGGGGTGAGAACCCCCGCCGGGGTTCGACAGCGGGCGCAGCCCGATGGACAGCGGAGCCTGCGACGCTGCCCGCAGGGTGAGCGAAGCGAATCCATCCCCCTCTCACCGCCACATTCCGAAGAAGAGCCTGAACAAACGTTCAGGCTTTTTTTTTGCATATTGCAAAGTAAGAGGGGGTGAGAACCCCCGCCGGGGTTCGACAGCGGGCGCAGCCCGATGGACAGCGGAGCCTGCGACGCTGCCCGCAGGGTGAGCGAAGCGAATCCATCCCCCTCTCACCGCCACATTCCGAAGAAGAGCCTGAACAAACGTTCAGGCTTTTTTTTGCATATTGCAAAGTAAGAGGGGGTGAGAACCCCCGCAGTGGAAACGATCGCATGCTGAGCGAATTCCTCTCTTCGCTGATGTTCCCTTTCTTTAATTTCCCTATGCTTTGCTCATTATTCTTATTTGAGGCCATTAATTAAATTTACGTAATACCCAAACTGGAAAGTTTAAATTTAATTCTGCGACACATTAAATGACCTGCCTCAAAAAGCACCTGCTATAGCCTGTTACTCTACGCGGCTATAAATTTGCAAAACGCTGATAAAGAACGATGAAAAAAGATGAATTAAAAAAACACCTGCATGAATGCTTACGTCGTGAAGTTATGATAAGTGATAAACCTTTTAGCTGGGCGCGTACGATTCATAAAGCCATTAAGTGTCCGGACAGGCGATTTAATTTCTGGTGGCGGATCGTCTCATTTCTGTACCATTCAGAGAGTAAAACCTCAACGATGCTCGCGAAGAAAATTAATCGTAAATTAATTCAGAAGTACAACACTGAAATCCAGCCCGGCACCCAAATCGGACCGGGACTGACAGTCAGCCACTTCTTATCGGTGGTAATAAATGAATGCACCGTTATTGGCTGTAATTTCAAAATCCGTCAGAACGCAACAATCGGCATCCCCGGCCGCAGAGATAACAGCACACCCGCCCGCATCGTTATTGGCGATAATGTTGAAGTGGGTGCCGGAAGTTGCATCATTGGCGACGCCCTGGTTATAGGCAGTAACGTCACTATCGGCGCGATGTCATTTATCAATAAGAGCATCCCGGACAATAGCCTTGTTTATACCGAAAAAACGCTGATCATCCGCCATAAATAACAGCCAGCGTTATGGTTAAACTGTACGAAAGTTTCCTGCATAACACTATGCAGGGCGTACCCCTGAATGTCAGCCTGCATTATTCCGAAGTCATGGTCAAAACCTTGATGTCTGACTTATCAGCATCAGCCTGTCATTAAATCCGTCAGGCAACACCCCTTGCCTCAGCTTTTTTATATTAAGTCTGCGGTGCGATTATTCACAACGTCACCTGTTTTTCTGACATCCACGCCGTTATAGCGCCCTAACCTAAACAGACAATAAGAAAACCCGACCGGAGCCGGGTTTGGGCGCTACACTTCTACTCAATCGAACACTAGCTGTACGCGTGCAGGGTGCGCTGACACAGCGCTGAACGCACACAATCCTCTTTGCCGAAGCGCACAATGCCAACCATCTCGTCCTCTTCAAAACGCGCCAGCGCGTCCGCGAGACCAGAAGGCACCCCAGCGGGCAAGTCGCACTGGGTAATATCGCCGTTAACAATGACCGTGACGTTTTCGCCCAGTCGGGTCAGGAACATTTTCATCTGCGCGGCGGTCACGTTCTGCGCCTCGTCCAGAATTACCACAGCATTTTCAAAGGTGCGGCCACGCATATAGGCGAAGGGCGCAATCTCTACCTTGGCAATTTCCGGACGCAGACAATATTGCATAAATGATGCGCCAAGACGTTTAACCAGAATGTCATACACCGGGCGGAAATAAGGGGCGAATTTCTCAGAAATATCACCGGGCAGGAATCCCAAATCCTCATCTGCCTGAAGTACCGGGCGCGTAACAATAATCCTGTCGATATCCTTATTAATCAGGGCCTCAGCTGCTTTTGCAGCACTGATCCAGGTTTTACCACATCCGGCCTCACCGGTTGCAAAGATCAGCTGTTTCGTTCCTATGGCATTAAGATAGTGCGCCTGGGCTTCATTACGGGCTTCAATCGGTAGCCGGTCACGCGTATCGCGCGCCATGCCAATTGCATCCAGTCCGCTCATATGCACCAGCGAAGTGACCGACTCTTCTTCACGCTGACGATGACTCCGGGAGTCATTACGAAGCACTCTTCTCGCTTCACGACGCGCTTTGATCACTGCTTTCTGTCTTCCCATAGTGGCACCTTTCAGTTGGTTTCATTTCCCGCGCGAGGCCGGTGGCCCGTTGCGATTACGTGAACGCTTTAGAGGTTTCAGTTGGCTTCCTTTTGAGCCATGACAGGACAGGATAGTGGGTATGCAGCAGCGCAATAGCGTGGCTGAACACCGGATAAAACAGGCTGTGCTAAAACAAAAGAAATGGTTGAAGGAAGGGAGAAATAACGAGGCAGAATTGCCCTCGCGGTCAGGCGCAATTTATTCAGTGACAGTAACGTTCCATAAAAGACTCGACCCATGCGCGAACTCCAGTGTGATACATCGACACATCCGATTACGCCTGTTGAATAAAGTGCATCATTTCGTTGGACCTTTGCAATAGTAATTTTACCTGCTGGCAAAGGAATTGCTAATCACACGTAACTATTTCTTTTAAGGCGAAATGTAAAATTAATAGATTACAGTAACTTAGAATATTTTATATATGCCAGAGAACGGTTTAATCTCAGCGAAAACTCAGTAAGCAAAGCGCTGAAACCGAAAAGGCAGGCGGTCTGGGAGAGGCCGCCTGGATGGTTAAAATTTAATCAGACTTCAAGCAATGGCTGCGCTAAATAATGGCTGGCGTCGGGGACACCGGGTAAAACGAAAAAGTAACCGCCGCCAAAAGGCCGGATATATTCTTCCAGCGCTTCCCCGTTCAGGCGCTGCTGCACGGTCAGAAACCCACGTTCCAGATCGTGCTGGTAGCAGACGAACAGCAGCCCCATCTCCAGCTGGCCGGATGCAGAGATACCCGCCGAGTAACTGTAGCCGCGTCGCAGCATCAGGCTGCTGGCCGTCTCAGGTGTGCGAGGGTTGGCAAGACGGATGTGCGCATCCAGTGCAATCACGTCGCCGTCCGGGTCACGGGCGTAATCCGGAACGTCACGCTCATGCTTCATCCCCAGCGGCGCACCGCTCAGCTTCTCGCGTCCAAAGATGGTCTGCTGCTCACCCAGCGGCGTGCGGTCCCACATTTCGACGTGAAAGCGGATAAGCCGCACGGCCTGATAGCTGCCGTTGCGTGCCCAGGCAGGTTCATCCTGGTCCGCGGTCACCCAAAGCAGTTGGTTCATCAGCACAGAATCGTGAGTATCCGGATTCGCGGTGCCATCTTTAAAGCCCAGCAGATTGATCGGCGTCTCCTGCCCCTGACTGCGTGCCGCGTGGTCGGAGATAAAGCCTTCGCGCCGCCAGCGTACACCCAGCAGATCGGGCGTATGCTTGATGATGTCACGCAGGGCATGAATCACTGTGTCCTGGGTGTTGGCGCAGAGCTGTAACAGCAGATCGCCGTGACACTGGCTGGCATCCAGCGAATCATTGGGGAAACGCGTCATCGGCTGCAATTTTTTTGGTTTATGCGGCGCCAGACCAAAGCGTTCGTCAAAGAGCGAGTGCCCGACAGATACGGTAATCGTCAGATTATCCGGCGCGATCGTCGCTCCCAGAATGCCGGAATCCATCGGCGGCAGTTGCGGATTGGTGACCGCAGGTGCCGGACCGCCTTTAGTGAGAAAGGCGATACGCTGGGTCAGCAGCTGAAAGAGACGCTTCAGTTCGGCTTTATCGCTGCTGAGCAGGTCAAACGCCACCAGCATCATTGATGCCTGCTGAGGCGTCGTAATGCCCGCCTGATGCTGACCATAAAACGGTTGCATCTGTTGTCGCGCCTGCGGCGTCACCGTACCTGGCGAAAAGCTGTCAGCGGCAGCGGTGTGGAACGGACAGCCGCCGCCGATGGCCGCCGCCCCGCCAAGCAGACCCAGTCCTTTCAGTAAACGACGACGCGCAGGTTGCGCGTCATCTTCCTTACGACTCATGATTAATCCAGACCCAGAGTGCCACGAAGTAATGAAAGATCTTCCGCCAGCGCGGTGATCGGCCCTTTCAGCGCGTTACGGTCAGCGCTGGTCAGCTTCTCATAGGATTCGAAACCGGTTTGGGTGCGGTACTTGCTCAGGATCGCATCCACTTTTTTGAAGTTGGCGTCAACTTTGGCCAGCAGCTGCGGATTTGCTTTGCTCACCAGCGGTCGCAGCAGCTCAACGATTTTCTGTGCACCATCGACATTGGCCTGGAAATCCCACAGGTCAGTGCGACTGTAGCGATCTTCCTCGCCGGAAATCTTGCTGGAAGCCACTTCTTCAATCAGACCGGCTGCGCCGCCGACGACTTTGGCTGGCGGGAAGGCCAGTTCGCTGATGCGCACCTGCAAATCTTTTACATCTTTACTCAGCTTATCCGCGTAGTCCGCCATGTCTTTGGTGCTGTTATCAGCAAACAAAGCTTTTTCCAGACGGTGGAAACCGGTGAACTTCGGATCGGCTGATTTCTTCTCGTAGTCATCTTCGCGGGCATCAATGCTGCCGTCGAGATCGGAGAACAGCTCAGCAATGGGCTCAATACGCTCATAGTACTGACGGGTCGGGGCAAACAGCGCTTTGGCTTTTTCCACATCGCCCGCTTTAACTGCGTCCGTAAACGCCTGGGTGCTGCTCACCAGCTGGTTCACCTGCTCCGTCACATAGGCTTTATATTCGGTGATCGGCCCTTCCAGCTGCATACGTGGAGAAGAGCTGACTGTCGCTGCACCCTCCCCTTTTACAATCAGCTTGCCTTTCGGATTGCTCAGCAGGCCACAGGTCATCTCATAATCGCCCGCTTCCAGATTGGCAGTCAGCTTCTGACTGAAGCCCGGCGCGATGTTTTCACGCTCTTCCACCACCAGCACGCCTTTAAGGATCTCCCACTCCAGCGCTTTCTGGCTGTTGTTTTTAATCAGGAACTGGGTTTTGCCAGCCTTGACCGTCAGGCTCATCGGCTCACACTGCCTGTCATTGACGCTTACGGTAACCTGAGGAACCGCTGCGGTAGCCGATGCGGAGATTGCCAGCAGAGGAAGCAGCAGCGCCTTGCGGCGGAAACGCATTGTCATCTCGATATTCCCTGTTAAGTTGCAGGCGCGGCGGGCGCACCTAAAAAATGTCTGATTACACCGTCGCCGACGCAGCAGGTCGCGCAGGCATAAAGAACAGAATCAGCGCCGGGATCAGATAGACGAAGTAAATCGTCACTTCACTGACGCTTGGCGTCTCCTGATAACCCAGAATGCCTTCCAGCAGCGTGCCGAACAGCGAATGGGTCGATAAGGTATTGCTGAGATCAAAGGCCACATCCTGAAAGCGATTCCACAATCCCGCTTCGTGGAAGGCGCGAATCGCACTGGCTGCAAGGCCCGCCGCGACAAAGAGGATGAAAACGCTGGTCCAGCGGAAGAAATGCGCCATGTTCAGGCGGATACCGCCCCAGTAAAGCAGCATGCCCAGCACCACGGCGGTTGCCAGACCCAGCACCGCGCCGATCGGCGGCGCATAACCGACATCCTGCGTAAAGGCCGCCAGCAGGAAGAACACTGACTCCAGCCCTTCACGCGCCACGGCAAGAAACACCATCAGCACCAGCGCCAGACCGCCCCGGCCTGAACGTTGCAGCGCCTGATCGACCGCCTGCTCAAGCTCGACCCGAATGTTGCGGGCGACTTTGCGCATCCAGAACACCATTGAGGTAAGGATTACCACCGCAATCACCGCCACGATGCCTTCAAACAGCTCCTGCTCTTTTTGCGGGAATTCACCGGTAGTCGCATTGATAAACAGACCCAGGCCCAGACAGAGCGCAGCGGCGATAAACACGCCTGCCCACATCGCCGGAAACCATTGGGTGCGCTGGGTGCGCTTGAGATAGCTGGCTATCAGGCTGACTATCAGCGCGGCTTCAAGCCCTTCCCGCAGCATGATGAGAAACGGAACAAACATCGCCAACCTCTTGAATGTTAAGCAGCGTCAATGAACAGTAAAATCAGGTAAAGTGTAAACGATACCGATTATCATTATCGCTGCGAAAAAAACAAGTTACTGGCGGAGATAATTTCATCCTTGGGTGATTTATCTTTGTAACAAAAAAAGCCCGCTCCTTGCGGGGCGGGCTTTGATGATTAACGCTTCGCTTATTTGGTCTGGAACTCCGCTTCTGCGGCAGCAAAGCGCTGCTGCGCTTCGGCTGAGGGTTCACGTCCCATCAGGCTGAAGACCACAATCGCGATGCTGGCGAAGATGAAGCCAGGGATGATTTCATACAGTCCCAGCCAGCCATACTGTTTCCATACCAGCACGGTCAGGGCACCGATAATCATCCCCGCCAGCGCACCGTTGCGGTTCATACGCTTCCAGCAGACGCCAAACAGCACCACCGGACCAAACGCCGCACCAAAGCCCGCCCAGGCGTAGCTTACCAGGCCCAGCACGCGGTTTTCCGGGTTCGACGCCAGCGCAATCGCAATCAGCGCCACCAGCAGCACCATCAGACGCCCTACCCATACCAGCTCTTTCTGACTGGCATTTTTGCGCAGGAAGCCTTTATAGAGGTCTTCGGTCAGGGCGCTGGAGCAGACCAGCAGCTGACAGCTCAGCGTTGACATCACTGCTGCCAGAATGGCAGACAGCAGAATACCGGCAATCCACGGATTGAAGAGAATGCGCGCCAGCTCGATAAAGACGCGCTCAGCGTTATCATTGACGCCGGTTGCCAGGGTCGGGTTGTTCTGGAACCAGGCAATACCGAAGAAGCCAACGGCCACCGCGCCCGCCAGACAGAGCACCATCCACGTCATACCGATACGGCGTGCGGTGCGGATAGAGCGATGCGAATCTGCCGCCATAAAGCGCGCCAGAATATGCGGCTGTCCAAAGTAGCCCAGACCCCAGCCGAGCAGCGAGATGACCGCGACAAAATTCAGCCCTTTCAGCATATCGAGGTTTTCAAGGCTCTTCGCCTCGATTACCGCCATCGAATCGGACCAGCCACCGACGGCGATAATCACAAATACCGGCGTCAGGATCAGCGCAAAAATCATCAGGCTCGCCTGAACGGTATCGGTCCAGCTCACCGCCAGGAAACCGCCCACCAGGGTATAGAGGATGGTCGCCGCGGCACCCGCCCACAGTGCAGTCTCGTAACTCATCCCAAAGGTGCTTTCAAACAGACGCGCACCGGCTACCACACCTGAGGCGCAATAGATGGTGAAGAACACCAGAATCACAATAGCGGAGATAACGCGCAGGATTTTACTGTGGTCTTCAAAGCGGCAGGTAAAGAAGTCCGGCAGCGTCAGGGCATTGTTATGATGCTCGGTCTGAACACGCAGGCGACCGGCCACGATTTTCCAGTTCAGCCAGGCACCGATCGTCAGACCAATCGCAATCCAGCTCTCAGAGATGCCGGAAATGAAGATGGCACCCGGTAAGCCCATCAGCAACCAGCCACTCATATCGGATGCACCGGCAGAGAGTGCCGTGACCACACTACCCAGACTGCGGCCACCGAGGATGTAATCATCGAAGTTTTTGGTCGAGCGATAAGCCGCAAAACCGATTAATACCATCCCAAGAATATAAACCACAAAGGTCACCAGCATCGGTGTACTTACACTCATCTGTCTCTCCACTTATTATTTGATATCCCAAGGAAATCGCCAGCTACCCGCCTGCCGGAACGGGGCAAAGCGGGTCGATTTTCTTCGTCAGGGCGTCAGTCATTTCCCAGCGGCGCGGTATCCTGCCGGAAAGGCGTTCCGCGCACAATGGATTTAACACAGGCGTTACAGTGATTTCACTAACCGTTTGTGAAAACGTGCTGATAGGTTGCACTCGCTCACAGTTATCTGGTTGCACCTCTGTATAACCGGCCGGAAACCCGCTTTTTATCAGGCCAGCCGACCTGGCGAGGATCTTGCAGCAATATCCGTGCCGCATTGCGGGATTTAACAATTGCTGATGTCAGAAGGGTGTTAACTGGCTCACATTTAACACGGTTGCACAAAGTTGCAACTTAAGTGATAGTGCAGCCAACGCCGTACCGAACCACTATTAAGGAGCTCTGGAGTCATGGCTACAACCACCATGGGTGTAAAACTGGATGACGCGACACGCGAGCGCATCAAACTGGCTGCGCAGCGAATTGATCGCACGCCACACTGGCTGATTAAACAGGCGGTCTTTAACTATCTCAGCCAGCTGGAGAGCGGCGACGCCGTGCCGGAGATCCCGCTTTCTGCCCAGGCCGCCGCGGAATCGGACGACATCCAGTCAGAGGAGACGCACCAGCCGTTCCTTGACTTCGCAGAGCAGATTTTACCTCAGTCCGTGACGCGTTCAGCGGTGACTGCCGCCTGGCGTCGCCCGGAGACCGATGCGGTCCCGATGATGCTGGAGCAGGCACGGTTACCCGCGGCGCTGGCAGAGAAAACGCATCAGCTGGCTTATCAGCTCGCCGACAGGCTGCGGCACCAGAAAGGTGCAACCGGACGCGCTGGCATGGTGCAAAGCCTGCTGCAGGAGTTCTCTCTTTCTTCACATGAAGGTGTGGCGTTAATGTGTCTGGCGGAAGCGCTGTTGCGTATTCCTGACAAGCCGACACGCGATGCGTTAATCCGCGACAAGATCAGCAACGGTAACTGGCAATCTCACCTGGGACGCAGTCCGTCGCTGTTTGTCAATGCGGCGACCTGGGGCCTGTTGTTTACCGGCCGGCTGGTCTCGACCCACAATGAGGCGAATCTTTCCAGCTCGCTCAACCGCATTATCGGTAAAGGCGGCGAGCCCCTGATCCGCAAAGGCGTGGATATGGCGATGCGTCTGATGGGTGAGCAGTTCGTCACCGGTGAAACCATTGCTGAAGCACTGGCGAACGCCCGCAAGCTGGAAGAGAAAGGTTTCCGTTACTCTTACGATATGCTGGGTGAAGCGGCCCTGACCGCAGGCGATGCCAAAGCCTATCTGCTCTCTTATCAGCAGGCGATTCACGCCATTGGTAAAGCATCAAATGGTCGTGGCATCTATGAAGGCCCGGGCATCTCCATCAAGCTCTCAGCCCTGCATCCCCGCTATAGCCGCGCGCAGTATGAGCGGGTGATGGATGAGCTCTACCCTATTTTGAAATCGCTGACGCTGCTGGCCCGCTCTTATGACATCGGCATCAACATCGATGCAGAAGAAGCCGACCGGCTGGAGCTGTCGCTGGATTTACTGGAAAAACTCTGTTTCGAGCCAGAGCTGGAAGGCTGGAACGGCATCGGCTTCGTGATTCAGGCTTACATGAAACGCTGTCCGTTTGTGATCGATGAGCTGATCGATCTGGCGCAACGCAGCCGCCGTCGCCTGATGATACGTCTGGTGAAAGGCGCATACTGGGACAGCGAAATTAAGCGCGCCCAGATGGAAGGCCTGGAAGGCTACCCGGTTTACACCCGTAAGGTTTACACCGATATCTCTTACCTGGCCTGCGCTCGCAAACTGCTCTCTGTTCCCAGCCTGATCTATCCGCAGTTTGCCACCCACAACGCCCACACGCTGGCCGCGATTTATCAGCTGGCAGGCAATAACTACTATCCGGGTCAGTATGAGTTTCAGTGTCTGCATGGCATGGGTGAACCGCTGTATGAGCAGGTGGTTGGCAAAGTCGCTGACGGTAAGCTGAATCGCCCCTGCCGTATCTATGCGCCGGTCGGCACCCATGAAACCCTGCTGGCCTATCTGGTGCGTCGACTGCTGGAAAACGGAGCCAACACCTCCTTTGTTAACCGCATTGCCGATACCTCGCTGCCGATTGATGAGCTGGTAGCCGATCCGGTGACTGCTGTAGAGAAACTGGGTGTCAGCGAAGGCGCTATTGGTCTGCCGCATCCAAAAATCCCGCTGCCGCGCGAGCTGTATGGCGAGACCCGCGTGAACTCAGCGGGTCTGGACATGGCTAACGAACACCGTCTCGCCTCACTCTCCAGCGCCCTGCTGAGCAGCGCCGCACAGCCCTGCCTGGCCGAGCCGATGGTCGACGGTGAAGCGGGTGCGGGTGAGTTGCGCGACGTTCTGAACCCGGCCGCACCAAACGATCGTGTAGGTCAGGTACGTGAAGCCACTGAGCAGGACGTCTCTGTGGCGCTGGATGCCGCCGTGAACAGCGGACCGATCTGGTTTGCTACCCCGCCGCAGGAGCGTGCGGCGATTCTGGAACGCGCCGCACAGATTATGGAAGGCCAGATGCAGCAGCTGCTTGGCATCCTGGTACGTGAAGCAGGCAAGACCTATAACAACGCCATCGCGGAAGTGCGCGAAGCGGTGGATTTCCTCTATTACTACGCCGGTATGGTGCGCGACGATTTCGACAATGAAACCCATCGTCCGTTGGGTCCGGTGGTCTGCATCAGCCCATGGAACTTCCCGCTGGCGATCTTCACCGGTCAGATTGCGGCTGCACTGGCCGCTGGCAACAGCGTGCTGGCTAAACCGGCTGAGCAGACTCCGCTGATTGCCGCGCAGGCGGTTCAGATCCTGCTGGATGCGGGTGTGCCACCAGGCGTACTGCAACTGCTGCCGGGTCAGGGTGAAACCGTGGGCGCACAGCTGACCGGGGACAATCGGGTCCGTGGCGTGATGTTTACCGGTTCAACCGCTGTCGCGAGCCTGCTGCAGCGGAATCTGGCCGGTCGTCTTGATCAATACGGTCGTCCTGTACCGCTGATTGCGGAGACCGGCGGGATGAATGCGATGATCGTTGACTCTTCCGCGCTGACTGAGCAGGTAGTGATCGATATCGTCGCATCCGCCTTCGACAGTGCAGGACAGCGCTGTTCTGCCCTGCGTCTGCTCTGCATTCAGGAAGATGTCGCCGACCATACGCTGAAGATGTTGCGCGGCGCGATGGCGGAGTGCCGCATGGGCAATCCGGAGCGCTTCTCAACGGATATCGGCCCGGTGATTGACGCCGAGGCAAAAGCCAATATCGATCGCCATATTCAGGCGATGCGCAACAAGGGCTTCACCGTTTATCAGGCAGTACAGGATAATCCGCAGGACAGCAAAGAGTGGACCAGCGGCACCTTTGTCAAACCGACGCTGATTGAGCTGAATCAGGTCAGCGATCTGGATAAAGAGATTTTTGGACCGGTGCTGCACGTGGTGCGTTTCACCCGCAACAACCTGCCGAAGCTGGTAGAGCAGATCAACGCCTCCGGCTATGGCCTGACGTTGGGTGTGCATACCCGCATCGACGAGACCATCGCACAGGTTACGGCCAATGCCCGTGTCGGTAACCTCTACGTTAACCGCAACATGGTGGGCGCGGTAGTCGGCGTCCAGCCGTTTGGCGGCGAAGGCTTATCCGGAACCGGTCCGAAAGCCGGCGGTCCGCTCTATCTCTACCGCCTGCTGGCCAGTCGTCCGGATGGCGCGCTGCGTCTGACCTTTGATCGTCAGGATGCCGAGCGCCCGGCAGACAGCACACTGCGTCAGGCACTGCTGGCACCGCATCAGGCACTCAGCAACTGGGCAAAAGATAAACCGGAACTGGCGCAACTCTGCCAGCACTATGGCGAGCTGGCGCAGGCAGGCGTGGTCCGTCTGCTGCCTGGTCCGACTGGCGAGCGCAACACCTTCTCGCTACTGCCGCGCGATCTGGTGCTTTGTCTGGCAGATAACGAGCAGGATGCGTTAATCCAGCTGGCTGCCGTGACCAGCGTCGGCAGTAAAGCGCTGTGGCAGGATGATGAGCTGCATCGCGCGCTGCGGGCCTCGCTGCCTGATGCCGTGAAAGCGCGCATCACGCTGGCACATGACCCGTTAGCGGCAGAGTTTGATGCGGTGATCTATCACGGTGATGCCGATCAGTTGCGCACCCTGTGTGAACAGATCGCAGCGCGTGATGGCGCGATTGTCTCGGTGCAGGGCTTTGCCCGCGGCGAAACCAATCTGCTGCTTGAGCGTCTGCTGATTGAGCGTTCGCTGAGTGTGAATACCGCGGCGGCAGGCGGTAATGCGAGTCTGATGACTATTGGGTAAGGGGCTTTGGCTGTCAGTCTTGCACTGAATCCCGATCATGAACAGTTCGGATGAATGAATGTGTAGTGGACAGATTAACTCTGCCACTACACATTTTCATGTCCCGTTTTTATCATCTGGAATCTGATGAGATATTTAGCGTCAGAATGACTTTTAACGGATATGCCGGGGTTTGCGTTTCAACTTACCTTAATCCTCGACCCAGCGCCGAAGCAGGTTTGACTGCGTCTTTGCCAGCAGGTCCATTTCTGGTGTCTTTCCTAACAACTCGAAGAGTCGATGCCGGGCAGTGTCCAGATCAAAAAGCGTCTCCCGATCAGCGGCATTCCGCACAAAACTGCGCACCCAGGTGACCGCGGCTAACCGCTCGCCAGAGACGACAGGCGCAACACGATGCAAGGATGTTGTGGGATAGGTTACGGCATAACCGGCCGGTAGCTTCACCTCGCGCTCACCGCCAGGAGAATCCATGACCAACTGACCGCCTTCATACTGGTCTGGATCCGAAAGGAAAATGGTTACGGAAACATCAGTGCGCACCCCTCTCATAATTGAGTTATCAACATGATTCCCATACTCCATGCCCGATTCATAGCGGCTGAACATCGGGGGAAGGATAATTTTGGGCCTCACAGCCATACGGAACAAATCATTGCTCATCAGGCGATCTGTGACGAGTTTCTGCATATCTGCCAACGCTGGATCAGTGCGAGCAACTTGTTGGTTCCGTTTCACCGGGCGAGCCTCTCGTCCAGCAGTAACGCGACCATCAACATAACCGGCATGACGCATCTTTTCGCAAAGCAAACCCGCTTCATTTGAATTAAGTAAATTGGTTATCACAACTAACATGTATAATCCCTTCTGCAATTAATCCTTAGGAATGTTTATCCTAACACTGAAGGAACAGTAAACATGCGTTTAAAATTATGGATTGGCGTCGGTATCTTTGTCATGGCTCAATCAGGACAGTCCGCACTTGCTGCGGTTGAAAATAGTCGTGTCAGTGCTCACCCGATAAGTGACCTGCGTGGTGAGCACGAAGGCGGTGAGTACGAAGGCGGTGAACATGAAGGCGGTGAGCACGAAGGCGGCGAGTACGAAGGTGGCGAGCACGAAGGCGGCGAGCACGAAGGCGGCGAGTACGAAGGCGGCGAGTACGAAGGCGGCGAGTACGAAGGCTAAATAAAAAGGAGTCTGGGGCTTTTATTCAGGCTTCAGACTCCTTCCTGAGCAGATTTTTTAAAAAAGTAAGCTGAGAAGGCCACAGGTTTTATAAGTAAGCGAGGCAGTTTGAGAATAAACATTACATAAGCGTTACGATAGCTTTAAATAAGACAACACTGTTAAAAAATCATTAACAAAAAAGTCATGCTAATACGTTAGCAATTATCTGCTTCTGAATTAAAGCGTGAATACGCTGAAATCCCCCCTTGCCATAGCTCTGTCAATTCCCGGTTACCCTGGCCGGCAAAACAACGACGTTGCATCCAGCGTTGCGGGTCAGGAGTACGTCAGGCAGAACGTGACGGGGGAACACTATTTCCCGCCGCCCGCACCGTTTCACCCTGCGTCAGTCCGACTTCCCCCGGCTGCCTGATGCGCGCATTCATTGGCTGCCACGCGTAACCCGGTGAGCCACTATCCAACCCGCTTCATTAAGGTTGGAAAGACAAACAGCGACTGTCCGACGCCACGGTTTGTCAGCGACCAGATCGCCACTGAACAGAGCGAACAAAGGCCCACGATGGCCACCGGATAGAAACAGGCCCACAGGAACGAAAACCATGCCTGCCCGAACAGATGATGCCGCTGCGCGAACAGAATCGCGGACATCCCAAAGAACTCGATGAAAATACGATGAATGACGTAAATCTGCAGCGTATTGCGGCCCACCCAGTTGAGATAGCGCATGCTGAAATGCTGATTCAGCCAGCGGCATGCAGCAATACTGAACAACACCGCCAGCACACACAGGAACAGACTCTTATCCAGACCGAATATCACATGAATACCGGCGACCGCAGCAAGCAGCGCCCAGGGCATCAGATTCTCTCGCCGCCATTCACTCAGGCGCAGCATGGTCTGGCTCCAGAACGTCCCTAGCAGGAAGAACAGGAAATATTGCGCCAGACTCTGCGGCCCCCAGAACGGGATTACTTTTTCGACAGCCAGATAATTCAGCAGAATCGCCACCGCTACCAGGGCCAGCTTATATTGGCGAAAAACTTTGGCGCAGAGGAAATAGAGTCCCAGCCCATAGAGATACCACGAGGTACTCATGGCCATAAAGGTCAGCTTGAGAAATTCAAACAGCGAACCGGCATAGGCGGCATTCAGATTCTGCGAAATCCGCTGGCCGGTAATTTCTGTGGAGATGCCAGTGATGGACCACCACTGAATAAACCCCCACAAAATATAGAGATAAAAAAGATTGGTGATGCGGCTGGTAAACACCTGTTTCCAGGGCCGGTTAATAATACCATTGGTCGCCAGCAGTCCCGACACAAAGAAAAAGGCGGGCATACGCAGCGGCGACAGGACCGTATTAAACTGTATCCATATTTCGGCGGGGATCCACCCGGCAGTGAGGTATTTCATCGTCCCTTCAAAACCCGGTAATACCGTGTGGTACAGGACCACCAGTAATATGCAGGCACCCTTCAGGGTATCTACCCACAATATCTGGTCTGACTTAGTCTGGCTCATTCAATGACTCCTGCTATGTAGGTCAGAATGCTGGAAAGTAAAAGCGAGGAAATCAGTATTGCTTTTATGATTATCCAGCGATTATTCGCCATTGAACCGATGATGAATGTAGCGAAACTCTTAAAAGCCGCGGGGTGGACCTGATGCCACAGTTATTTACTCAGCAGAACGTTTCCTTACACTTATTAATCATCATGAAAACAGGCTAATTATCAGCGTTACAGCCGGAATAATGAGAAAGAATTTTTCATAGTGCAGGAAATATAAATAAGAGAAAGCGGCACCGGGAAAAACCATTAAATAACCGATGAAAGGAAAAGATTTGTCAGATGCAGCAAAAGGTTTAACGGCTGAATAATGGGTTGTGATATCACGGCACGCATTATGCTGACAGCCGTCCGTTATCGTTTAAACAGTGGGGCGATTAAAACTGCCTTCCCCGGGAAGGCAGTGAGGTTACTGACTGAGGAACTTATCGAGGAACTGACGGGTACGCGGCTGCTGAGGATTACTGAATAACGCTTTCGCCTCGCCCTGCTCCACAATGCGCCCCTGATCCATAAAAATAGCGCGGTCAGCGACGTCGCGGGCAAAGCTCATCTCATGCGTCACGATAACCATGGTGCGTTTCTCTTCGGCCAGCGCGCGAATAGTGCTGAGCACCTCACCCACCAGCTCCGGATCCAGCGCCGAGGTTGGTTCATCAAACAGGATCACTTCAGGTCGCATTGCCAGTGCACGCGCAATCGCCACGCGCTGCTGCTGTCCACCCGACAGACGACGCGGATAGCTCTCCTCTTTGCCGTGCAGCCCGACCTTCTCCAGCAGCGTGCGGGCGCGGGCTATCGCATCCGCTTTCGCTTCACCTTTGACGATAACCGGCCCTTCAATGATGTTCTCCATCACCGAACGGTGCGGAAACAGATTGAAGTTCTGGAAGACAAACCCGACCTGCTGACGCAGACGACGCACCTGCTCTTTCTGCTTACTCTGGGCCAGCGCCGCATCCACGGTAATCTCTCCGACGCGGATAGTGCCGCTGTCCGGTACTTCCAGCAGGTTGATACTGCGCAGCAGCGTGGTTTTACCCGAGCCGCTGGGGCCGATAATCGCCACCACTTCACCGGCAGCCACATCAAGGTCGATGTCGTGCAGCACCCTCTGGCCGTTAAAAGATTTCACCAGCTTTCTGACTTCGATGGCGCTCATTTCGACTCCGAATCCTGACGATTAACATGCTGTTCCAGCCGGTTCTGCAACGCAGACAACACCGTTGCCATTACCCAGTAAATCAGCGAGGCCGCCAGATACATAGTAAAGACTTCCAGCGTGCGCGAGGTGATCAACTGCGCCTGACGGAACAGTTCCGGCACCTGAATGGTCGCCGCCAGCGAGGTATCCTTCACCAGGCTGATAAAGCTGTTGCCCAGCGGAGGCAACGCGGTGCGGGCCGCCTGCGGCAGGATCACCCGGCGCAGGGTCTGCCAGCGGGTCATGCCGATACTCGCTGCCGCTTCCCACTGTCCGCGCTCAATCGATGCAATCGCGCCGCGCAGTGACTCTGAAGCATACGCGGCGGTATTCAGGGAAAGACCAATCATCGCGGAGGGGATCGGATCCAGCTCAATGCCAAACTGCGGCAGGCCGTAGTAGATCATAAACAGCTGGGCGATCAACGGGGTCCCACGGAAAATCGAGACATAGATCCGCGCCAGCCAGCGAACCGGCCAGAAGCGCGACAGACGCATCAGTGCCAGAATAAAGCCCAGCAGCAGGCCGAAGAACATGCCGCCGATGCTGAGCTGTAGCGTAAACAGCGCGCCTTTTAATAAAAAAGGTGCTGAATCCAGCACCAGTTGAAGACTTTCCTGCATTATTTCGTCACGTCCGCGCCAAACCATTTCTGAGACAGCTTGCTCAGCGAGCCATCTTTCTGCATATCAGCAATGGCCTGGTCGATCGCTTTCAGCAGATCGTCGTTGCCTTTACGCACTGCAACGCCCGACTCCTGACGGGAGAAGGCACCACCCGCAACCGCCATGGTATCCCCGGTTTTCTTGACCAGATCCAGCGCGGCCAGACGGTCAACCAGAATGGCATTCAGACGACCAGAGCGCAGATCCTGATATTTTGTCGGGTCATCATCATAGGTCCGGATGTCCACGTCCTTCACGTTCTCACGCAGCCACTGCTCGTAGTTGGTGCCCAGCCCCACGCCCACTTTCTTGCCCGCCAGATCGGCCGGTTTAGTGATGGTATTCGCGTTGGCTTTCATCGTCAGCGCCTGAATGCCAGAGACCGTGTATGGCGTGGAGAAGTCATACTTCTTCTTACGCTCATCAGAGATGGTGACCTGGTTGATGACGACATCGATACGCTTCGCGTCGAGTGAGGCCAGCATGCCGTCCCATTTGGTCGGTTTCAGGCTCGCTTTAACGCCCATGTGCTGCGCCAGCTGTTCCGCGAACTCCACTTCAAAGCCGGTCAGCTTGCCCTTTTCATCCTGGAAACTGAATGGCGGATAGGTGCCTTCCAGCCCCACCAGCAGCGTGCCACGCTCTTTAATTTTGTTCAGCAGGTTTTCGGCTGCAAATGTTTTAACGTTAACGCCTGCGATCAGCGCCACCGCCATGACGCCCATCACCATCTGACGACCTGCACGAGAAAAGGACATATTCACCCCATTATTGACAGTATTGTGTGTGTGTTTTTATAAGGGCAGCACCGCGAGTTGCTGCCAGTCCAGAATGATAACGCACGGAGTATAAACTGTTTTATTCGCTTGTCTCAGACCGAAGGATGATAAGCAAATAACGCCGGTGCGCCGCCCGTATGAATAAACAGCAGCGGACCTTCACGACGGAAGCGATTCTGACTGATGCCATCCAGCAATCCAGCCATTGCCTTGCCGGTATACACCGGGTCAAGCAGGATGCCTTCCAGTTGCGCCAGCAGTTTCACCGCCGCCATGCCTTCATCATTGGGTTCACCGTAGCGTGGCGCAAAATAGTCATCCCACAAGGTAATCGGTGCCGTGGCCTGCACTTCCAGCGTCTCCGCCAGCGACTGACGCAAACGCTCTACCAGCGGCAACTGCGCATCGACCTGGCGTGAAACGGTGACGCCGACCAGCTCAGTTTCCGGCAGCAGATGTTCCAGGCCTACCGCCAGTCCGGCATGCGTGCCAGCACTGCCCGAAGCGACAACCACGGCGGCGAAATCGACCACGCCTTCGCTCTGATGGGCGATCTCCTGCGCGCACTCTACATAGCCTAGTGCACCCAGCGCATTTGAGCCGCCTACCGGCACGATGTAAGGACGGAAGCCCTGAGCTTCCAGACGCGTAGCCTCTTCAGCCAGCTGCTCTGCGGGATTGTGCAGTGCATCGACCCTTATCACTTCCGCGTCCATCAGGTCCAGTAACAGACGATTGCCGTTGCTCAGGTAGTTTTCAGCGTGGGTGCCAATCGGGTTTTCCAGCAGCGCCACACACTTCAGGCCAAGCCGGGCCGCGACGGCCGCCGTCTGTCGCACATGGTTAGACTGGATCGCGCCCGCTGTCAGCAGCACGTCTGCGCCTTCGCGCAGCGCATCGGCTGCCAGGAATTCGAGTTTGCGCAGCTTGTTGCCGCCCATCGCCACCGGTGTGAAGTCATCACGTTTGATGAAAATATCGCGACCCAGATAGTCGGAAAGCCGTGGCAGATGTTCTAACGGCGTCGGTGCGCCAAGCAGTTCAAGACGCGGGAATTGATGTAACAGATGTAAAGACAAGACTGCCTCCGGTCGGGCATGAAAATTATCCTTACAGTGTTGCAGAAGATGCGCAAAGGATCACCCTGATTCAGGTGTCCGCAGATGCGGTAATAAAGAGGCGAGAAGAAAGAAGCGCCGTGCTCCCCCTTCCCTTTTACCTGGCTGGCAGGTAAGGGAGAACGTGCCGCAGGCACGCGGGGGAGCAATCGGTGCAGAACAGGCTTACGCCTGCTGCCAGCCTAAAAACTGATCGTACTTGCGCAGCGCGATACGGTAATTGTTATTACCGGCATCGGGCAGATCGCTTTCCAGGCACTGATGCCAGCTATTTCCTTTAAGCTTTTCAGCCGGGAAATTTTTGGCTTTCAGCATCTCATCCAGTCGACGCAGACGCACCACATATTCACGAATCGTGCTTGGGCTCATCTCTGTCTGTTCAAACAAATATTGTTTAAACGCCATAATGTCGAAGTAATTAGGATGGGTATTACAAAAAATATCACTACAAAAACGACAAAGCGCGGTCAGTTCGGGCTGAAGTTTCAGCCACAGCTGTTCATCAATCATCTGGTCCATCCGTGCGATGGCCTCTTTATTGATGATCTGGCCACGAAAAACGAGCGCCATTCGATCTAATACCTTGCCACAGTGTGAACAGTTGCTCTGGCTGTGTTTATAGTCTTTAAGATAACGACTTAACGGTCTGGCCTTGGTCTTGGCTCCCATTACTGAGTCCCCGGTTTCTTATAATTTTGAATCGCCAGGAACTGATACTGCTAGCGCGCTCCCGCAAGTCGGGCCCGCAGGCGTTTAATCGCCTGACTGTGCAGCTGGCTGACACGGGATTCACCCACATCAAGTACCGCGCCAATCTCTTTCAGGTTCAGTTCTTCCTGGTAGTACAGTGTCAGCACCATCTTTTCACGATCGGGTAACGCTTCGATCGCTTCAATGACGCGCTCACGCAGACTCCCTTCCAGCAACTGGTGAAGCGGATTAGCCTCTTCATGGCCTTCCGTCACCAGCTCCGCGCTGTCGCCGTGCTCTTCCCGATACTCGTCGTAGGAGAAAAGTTGACTATTGTTGGTGTCCAGCAGGATCTGCCGGTACTCCTCCATGGAAACATTCAGCTGCTGCGCCACTTCCTGCTCGGAAGCAGATCGCCCCAGCGACTGTTCCACTCTGTGCATTGCGCCCGCCACTTCACGTGCGTTACGACGCACGCTGCGTGGTGCCCAGTCCCGACTGCGAAGCTCGTCGAGCATTGCGCCACGAATACGCTGCACGGCGTAGGTGGTAAAAGCTGTGCCCTGGAGCGCGTCATAACGCTCTACGGCATTTAACAGCCCTATCCCACCTGCCTGCAGCAAGTCGTCAAGCTCAACGCTGGCTGGCAGGCGAACCTGCAGACGCAACGCTTCATGGCGCACCAGCGGCACGTAGCGCTGCCAGAGCGAATGCTTGTCCATCACGCCTTCGGCGGTATAGAAATCGTTCACGTTGACTACCCTGCGTTAATGAAGTTATCGGCATGATTATCCAATTCTGTAGCGTTTTCGATTGGCTGAATAGGCGGGGTAAAACGAGGCTATTTGATTTTTGTTAAGTCAGCGTGCAGTTATTTCTGCACGCCTCCTGAAATTAACGACGGGCGCGCAGCCGTTGCCGCGTGGCGGGCGGCACCGCGGCCCACAAACTGCAGATACGCCCCTCCAGCTCCTGATACCAGGGCGCAATGTGCTGCCGTGCCTCCTCGCCGGGATGCACCTGAATCGCGCCTGATTCAGCATCAATGCTAATCAGTCGGTTAATAAATAGCCGCTGCAGATCGCTGCGTAAAAACAGGCCGTTATCAATACTGTTGTCTGCCAGAACGCCGTCATCGCCCACCTGCGTGTCGATATGACAGGCTTCCACCCACGGCCAGTTGTGCCGTTCAGTAAGCTCGGTGCCGGTCATCACGCAGGCACCATAGCGCGCTTTGACACCCGCGCTGAATTCCGCCTGGCTGGCACGCTGCAGCACCCGTGCTTTAACGCGACGTCCGACTTCAGTTCCAGGCATTACCGCCGCAGGGACTTTGTGCTGCGGCGTACTGAGCACCACGATGAACTGAATACGCTGCGATTGGGGAAAACAGGGGTCCGCCTGCGGATTAAAGAGTTGCCAATAGATGTCTTCATCATCCTGATGCATCAGCACCAGTTTGTAGCCGCGACTGTTTAACAGATTCTGTGCCGTGGCCGATTGTGGATCAATCATTGCGAAGACCTGACTGCTGCCCATCACTTTCCACAGGTTGTCGCGCTTATCGTTGTCGCTGCGACGAAAATAGAGGAAAGAGAGATTCTGCTTAAGGTAGTGCTCAAAACGGCGCAGATAATTTTTACGCTCATTGTCATGGGAGATGAACAGCAAATCTTCCAGCGGACTGTTGCTCTCTTCACTTGCGAACACCGCACGGATTTTCAGCGTGCGCAGGCCGGTAGACGGGCTCAGCAAGGCACGCGCCGTCAGCTCTTTATCATCAGGATATTGCAGCGCATAACGCCGGGCGATCTCGTCGAAGGTCAGCCGCTCGCCCGGTAAAAGGTCATAATTGAAGCGCATAGACACTCCACAAAGTTAAAATCAAAAATGATGTTGTTCTGTGGAGAGTTATCGGCAGGCTGGAGGGGAACTGTAACGGACGGGATGATCGTCATTATCTGGCTGACTGTGCCAGGCTGTGGAAATCCATGCACAGAATGGGTACGTATACGTACCCATCTTCCCGGTATCAGCGATCTTTACGGGCAAGCCATACCGGCAGTTCTCCGGGCTGGTAAATCCAGCGTCTGTTAACTTCCTGATAGAGGTTTTCACCGAGGCTTTGCATTAAAAACGGATTGCGGATCATTTTGTTAATCATAAATCGCCACTGCGACGTTTTATTTTTAATACGCTCAACGCTCATTATCTCTTTATAAGCATCGTGATCGCTGGCCAGCACCGGGTAACCGCAGGCACCTAACTGCGCGATAACACGATGCCCTTCCGCCTGGTTGAGTAACGAATCTGAGAGAGGTGCAAGCGCAAGGTTTAAATTTAAGGACTGAAACAACTGCGCAAGCCTGTTTTGCGGCACTTTACGATGATATTCATGGATAAAGGCTTTCCATGCGTCAGGACAGGCTCCGTAAATAATCCAGCAGACATCTTCACACATCTCCCTGATAAGCACCTCAATGTGCCGCCAGTCTTCCGGGTGCAAATCCGTCAGCACGATGCCCACTCTGGGCTTATCATGATTGACGGATAGAAACGGACGGGGCTGGATAAGTTGCTGCCAGTCTGTGCCGAGTTTGTCAGCCTGCAGGACGATGTTTTTATGGCTGAAAAGTTTCCGGGCAGCGTCATTTCTCACCACCAGCAGATCGGTGTTCTGCAGGATCTCATCATGATCAGACTGAAGACTGTTCATGATGAATGATGCTTTGGTCGCCTCAACAATAAAACGGGTGCCAGGGAAAAGGTGTCTTTTTTTGAACAGCAGCAAGTTTCTGTGAGCCATCACATCGCTCAGCACAATACACTCCGGCTTTATCCTGTAAAGTTCAGCAGCAGATAAACGCTGAGACATTAACGTATGTATGCCATTGCCGGCGTGTGAAACTGACAGGAAGCGTTCTTTTGCGCGCTGTGTTTCCGCAGAGTCTTCGGCATTAAACAAAAATACCGCATCGGGTTTTAAGCCCTGCCGTGCGGCTATCAGCGAACGATTATTCTCGCGGACTACATGCTCCCCATTCCAGGAGAGGTTAGGATTAACAGCAGGATCTCGGGCTAACCGGTCAATCCATTTATCATAAAAGAGAGAGGTGGCAGGGATGCGTTCTGCGTCAGAAAGGATGTCATCGCAACACACCCGTGACTGAGGCACGGCTAACATCAACGTTTCTTGATCAGAAGCCCTTAGCAGCAGGTCGCTAATCGCCGCATTTATCGTCGGGAACGCTTCATCCAGGCCCCCCGCCTGCTGGCAGGATACGGTTCTTAGCATGATACAGTCACTGCTGAGCAGTAAATATTGTCGTGGAACGATCAGTTCCAGGGCGTTCACCCCGTTCGATGAATGCCCTGTGTATGACGGATCGTAGTGATAGCGCACTGCTCCCTCAATCACGCCAGGTGAATAGAGATGGTTACGTTTATCTGTTAAAAATGGCGCGCAGGCGAGGAGTTCAGAACGCCCGCAATGATTCAACAAGGCGTTAAGCCACGCTACATTGTTAAAATAAATGCCACAGGAAAGATAAAGTGTAAATTCACCGCGCGCCACAGAGAGAGCATAATTCAGCGCACTGACGCTGCTGATTTTCTCATCAACGAAATAGACTCTGAAGATATCTTCATTTATTTCTGAGAGTGAAGATAGCCATGCTCTGACGCTCTCGTCTTCTGACAGATTATCGATAAAAATGATTTCATAGTCTGTATCAGTGACGGTGTCGACAAACGTCGACAGCGTCCGCTTAACCTGATCAATTTCATTGTCTACGATAAGAACGACGGTAAGCTTTTTAATTGCTGACGTATTGTAATGTATAGCAAACACGTTCTTATTTTTTTCAATTGAAGCATAGCTGTACCCTCTTAGCGTCAGGTGCTCTGCCAGTAAAGCCTGCGTTAACTCGTCATTATTATTGTCTGCTGATAACACCTCTAACACAGGCAGCGGGATATGCTGAATATCAGCCATCATTCGCGCATTGAGCAGTGGGAATAAAAAATCGATTTCAACCGTCCGGGGTGAAATGTCACGTGATTTAATTATCTCCATACACAATTCACGTCTGAAGAAAGCTCCCCTGGCAAAGCACTCTGGCTTCGCTAAAAAGTAATCAGGATCAAAATCGGGCAGAAAAAGTGACGAAGTTTCCCCATCCGGATCCAGCCAGATACGGTCTGTATAAAATGCCAGCGATGTCGTAATTTTTTCGCTGAAAAGTGAGAGACTGTTGAATATATTGGGGAAAATTCTGTCGCCAGAATGGAGAAACAGTATCCATTCATTCTGGTCTTCAGCCAGGATTTGGCTTAACCAGCGGCTGAAGTGATCCGGTTTTGGATCCTTTTTACTCATTTCCACAGTGGCGTAGATGTTAATATCCACGCACAACGTATGAAGTGAGGTGAGTGTAATATCGAGTGCCTGCTGCGATAGATTGTTATCCAGCACCACCACGCTGAGGGACAGACCGGCACTCGCTTCAGCCAGAGATTTTTCAGGCACGGGATAATGGGCCAGCCAGTTTTCCGTTGAGACAAACCTCTCTTCACTTTTCTTTTCTGCAGCCTTCTGCGTTTTACTAAAAAAGTGCGTTAACTGCTGCGAGAAATTTGCTTCAAATTTTCGCATGTGGTCGCGAACGTTAAAAAGCCCGGCACGCGTGCTCTCCAGTTCCGCGGGATCGTCACTAAAGCAGACACCCGCCCCGCCCATATCGCGAATCGAAGCGTCGGAGATGGCGAGTTTTTCATAACCCGGGGCGACCAGAGAAACCACCGGCACCCCACACAACGCAGCCAGGTTACAGGTTCCGGACCATTCAAAGGTGTACATCACCGTGGCCGACTTTAAAATTTCTGCCAGCTCTGCCAGAGGACGAGGATTTTTAACCGATATAATCGTGATATCGTCGGGTAAAGCAGTAAAATCGACTTTCTCTTCAGGTACCCGATTCAGATAGAGAAGTTTTGTCGTTTTTACTCTACCGTCATCCGAGAACATCTCTAAATCCGGGCCTACCATCGTTAAAAAATCAACGTCAGGTTCTTTCACAATCAGCTGTGAGCTATACCAGAAAAAGAGATCCTCTTCTGTTTCATTAAGACGATTACCATTGAGCAGCGCTTCATGATTTAACATGTAGCGCACGCAGACGTCAGCTTTAATTGGATTACCAGAATAAATTTCAGGATAAACAGCGATGGGGATCAGCGCCAATTTTTTATGCTGATCATAAATTTCAACATCCAGCTTAGGCGTAGTCCAGGCAGGATTGGTGACATCGCTATTTACCATCCATGCATTGCCGCCATGCAGATTGATTTGATGACAGAGTTTGTGCAAAGCCTGAATACCGCCGGATGACTCCCGATAATCAGGTGAAAATATATAATAAGGATGTTTGAATTCAGACATTGCAACTCCGCCCGCCAGGTTGATGAAATCACTTAACCGTTCTGTGCGCTGCGCTGTTTCAGGCCATCTGAAATTTTGATCAGATAGCCTGAAAGGTTAACAGCTGCCGAAAGAAATCAGGGCTGCCAGGCTTTTGCCCACAGGCGCAGGGTCTCACCGGTCAGCATCCAGTTACGTCGAATCTCAGCCTGCAATTCCATCCCCATTTTTGCGCTGGCATCCGGGTCAGCCAGATGCATCCGGATAGCCTCGCGCCAGTCAATGAAACGGTTATTAACACGGGTAACCGGCAGATTATCGTCCCGATAACAGGCAACGTTACTGCAAATAACGGGCACCCCGCAGGCACCGTACTCCAGTAACCTCAGGTTACTTTTACAGGCGTTAAAGATATTGTCTTCAACCGGTGCCAGCGCCAGATCGAGATTGAGCGACGCGAGCGCTGCAGGATAAAGTGTGAGATCAACGCCATTGTGTATTTCATGCACGTAGGGACGGAGTTTATCCGGACACATACCCATAAAGATCCATTCAACGTCTTTCGAAAATTCCCGGACAATGTCGAAAATCATTTCAAGATCGCCCCGATGGCTGACACCGCCGGCCCAGCCCACACGGGGTTTCTTACCCTGCTGACGCAGTGAACGAAGGCTGCCCCAGGCCTCTGAAGGAAGGCGATTTTTCATCACAACGATGTCCGGGTGCATATCACGCATCGCGTCGGCCAGTGGTGCGGTAGAGACCACAAAGCGGTCAAAAAAGCTCAGGCTTTTACGTATTAATTTTGTCGTCTCCTGCTTATAAGCGTGACGGCCATGATGTTTCATGGGCAGATTAATGATGTAATCGTCCAGTTCAAACACCTTAAATACGTTGTGAAGTTTACTGACTCGCTCCATCCAGTTATGAAATGCTGGTGCATACCGGCGCTGGATAATCAGACTATCGGGGCTGAACTGCCCCATTTCACTCAAAGTCAGCAGTGTCATACCGCTTTTCCCCTGAGCAACGCCTTCCGCTATCATCGCCTCAAGCGGTTGAGTGATACGGTAATGTCCGCAACCGTAAATATCGGCATTATGCGCAAGGAAGGTGGGCAGATTTTCTGCTCTGACCGGCAGCCAGTTAACATCGTCATTTCGTAATTCGAAGTGACGACTTCGCATTGAAAGGTTTGGGTTATACGCAGGGTCACTGGCCACAACCGGCATCCATTCAGCATAAATTTTGTCTTCTTCCAGCTGTTTTAATTTACTGGACGCCTGCACGCTTTCATCCGGGAACGGGCTGGTGCGTGCTGCGGGACGATGCAGACGGGCATAAGGTGTCCAGACCGTCAGATAGCCCTGCTCCCGTGCCTTCAGGCACAGATCAACGTCAGCATATAAGCGCTTATCCTGATCAAATCCTCCCAGCTCGTCGAATACCGATTTGCGCATCAGCATCAGATCACCCGAAACGGCACTGTAGTTCTGATCGACATTCATGCGTCCCAGATAGTTGGCGTCTTTGTCGTCATTCCCTCTGAAGACTTCACCCACTGCACCGTTTACCCCCAGGACGTAACCTGCATGCCTGATCTTATTGTCAGATGAGAGATGCTTTCCACCCACAGCAAAGACTTCGGGTCGTAGTCCATGATTCAGGAGATTATCGAGCCATTCACCGTCCGTGACCGCCATTTCACAATGCATGAACAGCAGATAGTCTCCTGTGGCCTGTTCAGCGGCGAGATTAGCCATCGCACTGTGGCTGAATGCGCCGTTAAAGCTTGCCGTTTTTATGCGGACAGGATCAACTTTTGCAATATCTGACAACCATTTATCCCGCTCAGTCGTACCCTGGTTATCAGAGATGATGATCATCTCGTAGTGGTGCCAGGTGGTTTTTTCCAGCACGGTCGTGACGCAACTAATCAGCGAAGCGAGATCCCAGTTAGCCAGAATGATGATTGAGACAACCGGCTTATCGGGATGGTTGTATCGTAAACGGTAATTGAAGAATTTATCTAATGCCGCTCGTCCATCGGGGTAGCCGCGATTATGCAAATGCCGCTCAATGATCGCCACATCTTCAAGGATATCTCTGCTTTTCAGATGACCTGTTAACAACGGCTCAGCGAGGTGACCGATACCCTCAAACCCCTGAGATTCAATCAGCTTAACAATGAGATCAAACTCTGCTGAAGCGGGATAATCGGCATCCAGTCCTTCCGCCGCTAACAGCAGCTCTCGCCGGAATAACCAGTGTTGCGCCATCGTTTTGGGCGAACTGAGCAGTAAGTCAAGATTAAAATCGGGCCTGAAAGCGGCACCAAGTGGTGCATTATCGATATAAAAAAATTCATCCGCATAGAGTGCTAAATAATGGTTTTGAACGAGGAGCATTTTGCTCAATGCGATCATACCGGATGCGTGCAGAATCGTGGTCGCCTCAAGAAACATGACCCAATGGTCTTCACGTTCATGGATGATTTGATTGATGACACTGATTCGGCTCTGCTCTGTTGCGGCATAGCATTCAGCGTCCGTGTCAGGCGTTACGTCGATGGCAACGATAACCGGTTCAAACCGGATGCCCACTGTCGCTGTCTGGCCGATCGATTTTAAAAGTGTATCCAGACCGGTGACGGTCTCTTCTGTAACCGTAATCACGACCAGCACGCTGACGGGATGCGTGTGCGTCGCGGCAAGATCCACCAACATATTATGCTGCAATGGATTCAGGGTGCGTGAAGCTCTCCACGTCGCAAGCGTGTCTAAGGTAAAGTTCTTCTGCTGCTCTTCAGAAAGATTTTTGAGGCCAAACAGATCAGGTCGATCCGTGGAAGCAACGCGCGTGAGATGTGGCTCATGGTCGACATCATTAAACCAGCTTTCGTTACGGATCTTTTCATATAACGCCTCTCGCCCGTCTCTGAAAATATCGTTACTTTCACGCTGATGAGGCTGAAATTCCACATCTGAAGCACGAATGCTACACAACGGCGTAGCAAACCAGAGAAGGTGGCTGTGCCTTAATAAATGGTGAAAAATAACCAGTGCCGGAACCGCCTGCAATGCCGGATCGCCGGAGGTGAGCAGTGAATGATCGATAAGGCTGCTGGTGAGATCTTCGCGGTAAAACAGGGCGGCGGTCATTTCTCCCGGCAGACTGTACGCTTTCAGTGTCTGATTACGCAGCAAATCCTGGCCGTTGATAATGCTGTTTTCACTGTACAAAGCCGATGTTGAGATAAGCTCGGGCAGCACTTCACCCTGTGGACCTACCCGTTCCCGAGGGGAGGCAGCCACACGGCACGCAGGCTGTGCCATCAGGCCTGAGACTAGTGTGGAGACGCAGGCAGGTTTCAGGAGATCGGCATCTGACAGGAATTTAATATATTTTCCGCGCGCTGCGCTGACGGCAGCCTGATAAACCGGTGTCCCATCATCTATTTTTAAATAGCGAAGAAGATGGCCGTATCGGACAAGATAACCCTGTAGCTTCTTATGAATAAAAGGCGCGTCACTGTAATCAGCCACAATGATTTCAGTATGCGGGTAATCCTGGCTGAGCACACTGTCGAGTGCGTTTGTAAACCAGGCTGAAGCGCCTGAGGTAATGATGATGCTGACAAGATCATGTTGATGCATTTTACTCTCTCTCACTGATTCCTCTGAGTCATGACCGACTGAGAGCAGCGCACATTTTGCTTTAGCATAATCTTTGTGCCTGGGTTCAATCGGAGAAGTAAAACAGCAAAGAGGGCCTAATCTGCCAGAACAACAACGCAGGACTATTCTTCAGCCATAAAAAAACCCCGCCGAGGCGGGGTTTTTGCGTGGATTCTGAGGGAATCGATTAGCCCTGCAGCAGAGACAGAACCTGCTGTGGAACCTGGTTAGCTTTCGCCAGCACGGAGTTACCAGCCTGCTGTACGATCTGCGCTTTAGACATGTTTGAAACTTCAGTTGCGTAGTCAGCATCCTGGATACGAGACTGTGCAGCTGACAGGTTGGTCGTGGTGTTGCTCAGGTTAGTCACGGCTGAGTTCAGACGGTTCTGAATCGCACCCAGTGAAGAACGGAACTTATCCACGCTTGCAATCGCTTCATCCAGTTTAGCCAGTGGGCTTGATGATGCGCCAGTGGTCAGGCTTGACAGGCTCATGTTAGAGGTGTCCAGCTTGAACGCTGCGGTGCCTGCAGTCGTTGCAGTATCGGCTGACTGTGGGTCAACTGCGACGAAGAAGGACTGAGACGCGCCGCTGGCGATATCAAAGCCATTTGCTTTCAGGTTGTTGGTTTCAGCAGCGCTTGCTGATGCAACAGTGACTTTAGCAAACATTTTGCCGTTGTCATCTTTGTACACAGTACCGGTGTCAACAGTCACACCTGAAGTTGCCACACCCAGACGGGTAGACAGGGCATCAGCAGTTGATTCAGCAACAGTTGCGCCAGTTACGTTGGTAGTAGAACCGTAAGCAGCTTTAAATTCTGTTGCGCCAGCTGCAGTTGGGGTACCCGCAGGACCGTTCACGTTGAAGCTATCCAGACCCAGGGTCTTGGAGTCGATTTTTTTCAGGTCGATAGTGATGGTTTCGCCATCGTTAGCGCCAACCTGGATGTTCATTTTGCCGTCTTTAGCCAGCACGTTCACGCCGTTGAACTGAGTCTGACCCGATACGCGGTCAATCTCGTCCAGACGTGATTTGATTTCGTCCTGGATTGAAGATTTGTCAGAATCTGAGTTAGTACCGCTTGAAGCCTGTACAGTCAGCTCACGGATACGCTGTAAGTTGTTGTTGATTTCTGACAGCGCGCCTTCAGTAGTCTGCGCAGCAGAGATACCGTCGTTAGCGTTACGAGCAGCCTGAGTCAGGCCCTTGATGTTAGAGGTGAAACGGTTGGCAATCGCCTGACCAGCAGCGTCATCTTTCGCGCTGTTGATACGTAAACCAGAAGACAGACGCTCCATTGAAGTAGACAGAGCTGACTGGTTCTTGTTGATGTTGTTCTGAGTGATCAGCGAGAGGCTGTTGGTATTAATGACTTGGGCCATGATAAATTTTCCTGTTAATCAAGTCTTTCGGTTAAGGTGTGGGCTTCAACCCGCCGGCTTCAGCGCCGTCAAAGTTGTTATCGTCTGCCGTTTAACAACCTTTAGAATTTTTTTAGTACCAGGCGAATTTTTCTGCTTCAGCCTGTCACGTTTTAAGTTATCGCCACCCTGCCGAACTTCTTTAGACCTGATTCATTAATTTTCTAGTCACTGAATTACCCTTCTCTATAGGGCTTATTTACCTCATTACCCTAAGGCAAATAACGTTAAACTTTCCTTATTCAAGGCCGATAACCCAGGTATCAATTTCCCTGTCGACCTTATAAAGGAATTAACATGGCTAGTATAAGTAACCTGGGTGTAGGTTCCGGCCTGCCCCTCAGTACCATGCTTGACAGTCTGACCACCGCTGAAAAAGCTGCACTCACACCGATTTCAAAACAACAGTCAGCTTATACGGCCAAGCTCAGTGCCTATGCCACCCTGAAAAGTTCACTGACGACGTTTCAGACCGCCAACACCAAGCTGAACAGTGCCGACCTGTTCACCGCCACCACCGCGACCAGTAGCTCTTCGGCGTTCAGTGCCACTACTTCGGGCAGCAGCACCGTCGCCGGTAAATATGCGATTAACGTCACGCAGCTGGCACAGGCGCAGGTTCTGACCTCAGCAGTGCAGAGCAGTAGCACTACCGCACTGGGTGACAGTTCAGTGGCCAGCCGTAGCATCGCGATTACCTTAAAAGATGGTACCAGCAAAAGCGTGACGCTCTCGGCCGATCAGACCTCGCTGACCGGTATGCGTGACGCTATTAATGGCGCGAATGCGGGTATCACCGCCAGTATCATTAAGGTGTCAGACGGCAGTTTCCGTCTTTCCATGAGCGCCAATAAAACCGGCAGTGACAATGCGGTGGCAACGATTGCCGTTACCGGCGACGACACGCTGCAGGGAATCGTAGGCTTTGACGCATCCGCCAGCAGCAATGTAATGACCCAGAGCGTCGCGGCGCAGAATGCCAAACTTACTGTGAACAACGTTGCGATTGAGAACAGCAGCAACCAGATTAGTGATGCACTGGAAGGGATAACCTTAAATCTGACCGCGCAGACGGTTGGTGATCAAACTCTGACGATCACCAAAGATACGTCGAAAGCCTCCAGTGCTATCAGCGCCTGGGTGGATGCCTACAATACGTTGCTGGATCAGTTCAATACGCTGACCAAATATACCAAAGTCGACACTAACAGTGACGAACAGGACTCCAGTAATGGTGCCCTGCTGGGTGACAGCACGTTACGCACCATTGAGACTCAGCTGAAAAGCATGCTCACCAACGCGCAAAGCTCATCTTCTTATAAATCACTGGGTCAGATTGGTGTGACCACCGATCCTACTACCGGTTCATTAAAACTGGATTCGACCAAGCTGAGCGCCGCCCTGGATAAAGATGCTGCGGGCGTGAAAGAGATGATCGTGGGTGACGGTAAAACAGGCATTACCGCGAAAATCGACAGCAAACTGACTGACTGGCTTGCAACTAAAGGGATTGTTCAGGCGGCTACTGATGGTGTCAGCAAAACGCTGAATAACTTAACCACCCTCTACAACACCACCAGCGATCGCATTGATGCGGATATCGCACGCTACAAAACACAGTTTACCCAGCTGGATCTGGCCATCAGTAAACTTAACTCAACCAGTACATATCTGACGCAGCAGTTTGATACGTCAAGTTCTTCTGACAAATCATAGGAGTGACCATGTACACCGCTACAGGCACCAAAGCCTATGCAAAAATTGGCGTAGAAAGCGCCGTGATGAGCGCCAGCCAGCAACAGCTGGTCGTGATGCTGTTCGACGGCGCACTAAGCGCGTTAATCCGCGCCCGTCTGTTTATGCAGGATGGCAATATTGAAGGCAAAGGCAGTTCCATTTCCAAAGCCATCAATATTATCGAAGCGGGCCTGAAAGAGGGTCTGGCTGAAAACCGGGGTGATGAGCTGGCAGACAATCTGCTGGATCTTTACAACTATATGACGCGTCGCCTGTTGCAGGCCAACCTGCACAATGATGTTGCAGCGGTTGAAGAGGTCGAAGGCCTGCTGCGCAACATCGCGGACGCGTGGAAAGAAGTGGTTCAACCTAACCTGATTCAGGACGCCGTTTAATGACTACTGCACCGCATCTGATTACCGTTTACCAACAGTTACTCGATCTCAGCCAGGGAATGCTGCGTCATGCCGCACAGGGCGAATGGGATGAATTGATCAGCCGGGAGATGGAGTATGTCAATGCGGTGCAGAACTTAGCCCAGTCGACAGAGGCGGTATCGCCTTCATCCCAGACGCAGGAGCAGTTACGTCCGGTGCTGCGCCGTATCCTCGATAACGAAAGCGAAGTGAAACGCCTGCTGCAGGCGCGGATGGATGAGCTGGCCTCGCTGGTCGGTCAGAACAGCCGTCAGAAATCGGTGATGTCCGCCTATGCCAGCCAGGGCGGCATTGTGATGGTGCCGCGCGAAACCCTCTCCTGACCCCCTGCTCTGCTACGCCGCCAGATTTATTTTTCTGCGCGGCGTCTCTTTTCTGCCGCTTACTCCATACTTGATTTTCATCATCCCCTGGAGTGTGGTATATGCAAAACCCAACGTTATTACAGTTTTTCCATTGGTATTACCCGGATGGCAGCAGACTGTGGCCCGAAGTCGCCGATCGCGCGGCCTGGCTCAGCGAAGTTGGTATCACTATGGCATGGCTGCCACCCTGCTACAAAGGGGGTTCGGGCGGCTATTCAGTGGGTTACGACAGCTACGATCTGTTCGACCTGGGGGAATTTGATCAGAAAGGGGGCGTTGCCACCAAATATGGCGACAAAACGCAGTTACTGGCTGCCATGGAAGCCCTGCGCAGCCACAACGTTGGGGTGCTGCTGGATGTGGTGCTGAACCACAAAATGGGCGCGGACGAGAAAGAGGCGATCAGCGTCAATCGCGTCAATCCGGACAACCGCGATGAAATTTATGACGAGGTCGTCGAATGTGAAGCCTGGACGAAATTCACCTTTCCGGCACGCGCCGGTGAGTATTCGAAATTTGTCTGGGACCACAAATGCTTTAGCGGCGTAGACCACATCGAAAACCCGGACGAAAACGGCGTATTCAAAATCATCAACGACTACACCGCCGAAGGCTGGAACGATCAGGTTGATAACGAGCTGGGCAACTTCGACTATCTGATGGGTGCCAACATCGATTTTCGCAACAATGCGGTCAGGGAAGAGCTGAAATACTGGGCGCGCTGGGTGATGGAACAGGTGCCCTGCACCGGCTTCCGTCTGGATGCGGTAAAACATATCCCGGCCTGGTTCTATAAAGAGTGGATCGATCATATTCAGGAAGTCGCTGAAGAGCCGATGTTTATCGTCGCGGAATACTGGTCGTTTGAAACCGAGAAACTGCAGGAGTATGTGCATCAGGTGGAAGGCAAAACCATGCTGTTTGATGCGCCACTGCATATGAACTTCCATCAAGCCTCAACCGCAGGCAGCGCCTACGACATGAGCCAGATTTTCGCTAACTCGCTGGTGGTGGCGGATCCGTGGCATGCCGTAACGATCGTGGCTAACCATGACACCCAGCCGCTGCAGTCGCTGGAAGCGCCGGTTGAAGCCTGGTTCAAACCGCTGGCCTATGCGCTGATCCTGCTGCGTGAGCAGGGCGTACCGACCATTTTCTATCCTGACCTGTTCGGGGCGACGTATGAAGATGAGGGCGGCGACGGCGAGGCGCACAAAATCGAGATGCCGGTCATTCCTGAACTCGAAGGATTAATCCGGGCGCGTCAGCAGTATGGCTGGGGCGTGCAGACCGACTATTTTGATCATCCCAACTGCGTGGCGTTCAGCCGAAGCGGCACCGAAACGCAACCTGGCTGTGTGGTGATCATGTCGAACGGCGATGCGGGCGAGAAAAGTGTGCCGATGGGCGAAGGCTTTGCCGGTAAGGTCTGGCGCGATCATCTGGGCAACCGTGAAGAGACCATTACCGCCGACGAGCACGGCACAGCCGTCTTTGTCTGTAACGGTGGCAGCGTCAGCGTCTGGGTTGTAGCAGAATAAGTGACTGAGTAAACGTAAAACCGCCCCGGCAGACGCGTGCGTGCGCTACCGGGGCGTTTTTTATGGGCTGCGGTTACGACTGCGCGTTATGGTCAGTAATAGGCGTGCGCAATAGCTGCGGTTCAATGTTCTGAATGACAGCAGCTTTCGGCTGTTTTGCCACTTCTTCCAGTGCCTGCTGACACTCTGTTGTCGGCCGCGCCACCTTGCGCAGAGTCAGCCCGTCATAGTTAAGTTCGCTGTTATCAACGACCAGCGGCATCACCCGAATCTTGCGCGTGACGTTGACATAGTCACCGTTCAGACGGGTGAGTTTGCCCGGCTTCGCAATCACACGCATCCACTGACGGCAATCCAGCGTGCTGCCATCCGCATTGATAATCAGACTGGCTATTGCCTGTCCGCTGATCAGACTGCTCTGTGGTCCAACGGTTTGCCAGTTCCCCTGCAGATCAGCGGGTGCCGGCGTCTGTACCGCATTTTCATAATCGTTGATTTGCGCACAGCCACTCAGTGCCAGCGCGGCAATCAGCATCCACTTTTTCATGTTTAATCCCTAAGATCGCGTCAATGGCGGCTACGTTATAATTTTTCTACCGCGTAGCGCAAGGTATCTGGCTGTTCAGACACCCGCGAGCGACTGTTTACAGCAGAATTTACCCTTGAGCCAGGAGACCGGTCAGCTTTTTGATCGGCAACTGGCAGTCTGAATGGGCTCTGGCACGCCTGACAAGCGGAAGACAACCCGATACACTGACGCGCTGCATCAGCCTTTCAGGAATATAAATATGAAAACGCCAGAAGCCTATTATGCTCAGGCACGTGAAATGTTTTTTACCGCGCATCCCGACTTTCAGTCTGCACTGGATGAGTTAACGGAGAGCGATGCTCGTGCCGCTAATCTGTCACTGCGACAGCTGCGTGAATGGCACGCCGAACGCATCTATGCAGCCTTTTTACGGCAGAAGAATCTGGATGGGATGATTTTTTCTATTCAGCTCGCTGAGCCGGATAAAGCGGTAGCGGCTGAGGCTATCGAGACCTATCTCAAATCTCATGCTGAGTCTCTGGGGATGAGCTGGGAAGAGTTTTGCATCAAAAACGAGCTGTAATGTTCAATCCACTGAAGAGGTATAAGTTACACCTCTCAGCCTGTCGTGCAGCATCGGATAAAGCAGTAAAGCAAAAACGCGAGACCTTCGCGTCATGCCGCAGGTCATGATTGCCCTTGTGGGCAAAGCAACTGCACTGCCTCCGGAGAGATTGCCGGGCTTCCCTCTCTGGAGGCATATTGATAAATGGCCCTACTCCCGCTCTTCCGTGGCTTTGCCTTTCACTTCTACATAGCTTGCAACCGCCAGCAGACGATTGATGTGTGTCAGGAGCAGATCAACATCCGACTGCAGAAACTCAGTCGACGATTGCGAAGCGGTAATGATGGCATCCTGCACCGTTTCTGTAATAGTCAGCGAGTTGTCCTGTTTCGCCTGCACCAGCAGCGCTGCAACCAGCAGGGATTGCGCTTCAAGCTGCGCCGTCAGCTCTTTTGCGTCGACGTCCATCTTTGCCAGCTTCAGCAGAATATCAATTACCAGTTGTCGCATCGCGGACCTCCTGAAAAGTAAGCCGACATTATGTCGTGATGCGTGCGCATTTTGCTAGCCGAAGATTGAGGTCTGGGCGAGATAAAAATTTACGCGAAATCAGGCGTACTGCCTTGCTACTGTTTTTATTTACAGTATTATATATCAGCGATTTTGCCCTGAATGGATTGCCATCATGTTTGTTGAGTTGATTTATGACAAGCGCAACGTTGCCGGTTTACCGGGTGCTCGCGAGATGATTCGTGAGGAGCTGGAAAAGCGGGTGCATCGGGTGTTTCCTGACATCGAAGTTAAGGTTAAGCCGATGGAACGTAACGCGATTGATACTGATTTGAGTAAGAACGATAAGGCGACAGTTGCGCGTATTGTTGAAGAGATGTTCGACGAAGCGGAAATGTGGCTGGTAGCCGACTAATCCATTAGCGGCCACCGTATCAGTCAGCGGGAGATGAATCAGCTCTCCTGCTCACTGTGATTAATTTCAATCTCGATGTCCTGAATAGCGGCATCCAGATCTTCCAGCAGTTTACCCTGCTTATTCAGCAACCCATCGATACGATCGGCGTTTGTCTTATCTTTATATTCACCGGCATCAAACGCTAACCAATGGCTGGAAAGGGTTTCGGTGTTGGTCTGCGCGTAGTGGCGCATCTCCTTCAGCTGCGAAGTCACATCGCGCAGATAGTCGTTTTTGGTTTTGGTTTCTGTTGAATCGCTCATGCTAAATTTCCTTCTGGTCAATTATCAAAAGTGATTAGGCTTAGCGGTTCATCAACCGGCCAATCAGCGGACGTCAGTTCAGATACAAAATGTCGTCCGGAGATTTAAAACTAGTCGATGATAGCGAAGCCGCACTAAGAATAATCGGAAGTTACGGTTTCTCCGTGGGTTTCGCGGATGGCACCTCCTTCTCAATCACGACTTTTTTTACTTTTGTGATCGTTTTGTCAGCGATGCGATCCGGTATCACATCAAGCTTATGCTGTAACGCTGACACCTGACTGGTCAGCAAATCCACACGGTCATCACGCCGCGCTGCAATGATCCGATAATCTGCCCGGATCTCCTCAACCCGCTTATTTGCCGTGTTACTGACGTAAAGAAAAATAATTGTCATCAGAATGCAAATCATCGAACAGCTCAGCAGAATGCAGCCGAGAATAACTTTGCGCCGGTATGACATAGGTGCCTTAAGGCTGTTAATCGTTGCCATCGCTGCGATCCTCCAGAGTTGAGATCAGCCGATCAATTTCATTACGAAATTTATCGTTCTGACCGGTTTCGGTCATTGCCAGTAAAATGCCTACGGCATTTTTGATTAACCGCAGATCTGTTTCGAGTGTCGCGATACGTCGCAGATTTCTGTCGTGACGTTCACGTAACTCATCGTTCTCCTCCCGTATTATCAGGTTGCTCTCTTTCAACAACTCCACCTGCTCTTTGTAGCTGGTAATAATTTCGCCGCCGGCTCGATTACTGGTTACGATTGACGCAATACCCGCCAATAACGGTTTCCAGAACAGTGCTGCAGCCCCCCCACCCAGAACTAACGCACCCATACTGGTAATCAGACTACTTTCCATGCCACACCCCTTTTTCCGGTAAGGTCTCTGGAACACACCGCGTGCAGAACAACCACGACCTCCACCCTGAATTTAAGATTGCTTAAATACCAGAGTTAAGTATACTTAAGCCACTCTCAACCAAAAAGTCAAGCTAATGAAAAACGAAACGCTGGGTGACCGCATCCGACTCCGACGTAAATCACTGCAATTAACGCAGAAGCAATTGGCGCAACAGGTAAAAGTCTCTCATGTAGCGATTTCGCAATGGGAAAAAGAGGAGACGCTGCCGCGCGGTGAGAACCTGCTGCGGCTTGCCGAAGCGCTGGGCTGCGCGCCGTCTTATCTGATAGATGGGGATGGTCCTGTTTTCAGCGAAATTAGCTGGGCTGGCCTGCATCAGGTCCCGCTTCTGGCACAACGCGATCTGGCGCAATGGCTGAGTGACACCCGCTCTGTCCGCTATGAGAAACTGATGCACAACGACATGGCGCTGTCGCAACAGAGTTTTGCCTTCCGGGTGGAAGAACAGGCCATGTCACCCGCCATTCTGCGGGAGGATGTGGTGATTATCGATCCCTGTCTGGCACCTCAGCCTGGTGACTGCGTGCTGGCAATGCAGCAACAGAATGCCCTGCTGCGCACCTGGCGTCAGCGCGGCAGTGAAAATGGTGTTGCGCAGTTTGAACTGGCACCGGTCAATATCAACTTCCCCGAGCTGCATTCAGGCCGCGACAGCCTGAAGCTGATAGGAACACTGGTAGAATTGCGCCGCTTTCGGCAGCCATAAAAAAACCCGCCGGGTGCGGGTTAACGTTTCAGCGGAAAACAGTAGCCAGAGTCATAGCCCTGCAACTACAGGGCGTCGACCAGTTGATCCACTACTACCTTGCCCTGCAGGTCGGTCTGCATAATGCGATAGTTGACTGGCCATGAGCGGCGGGTGCTGAATTTATCGAACAGGGTCACGCCACCTTTTTTGACACCCTGACGGCTGACAATAATCCATTCCGTCACCTCTTCCTGACCACGATTTCTCAGGCTCAGTGTGCGCTGTTCAATTAGCTGGTCTTCCGCTTCAATCTTTAAATAGTCTCGTAACATAATGTCTATCTCCTGGTAACGCAGGTCACTATATGCTTTTTATTAATCTCTTCAATCGAATTTATTAATCGATGTTTATCGTCGGGAATGTGACCTGCCGCAGGTGATATGACAGGTTTGTCCATTTCTGCATCAGGCCTTTACCGTTAGCATGGTTGTGCTGCACACACCCGAACATCGAAAAATGACGTGTTCAGTATGAGAGAAACTCCGATTAGCCCGCCTCTGGCGGGCTTTTTTTGCTCTCCTGATCCCGATGTAAATGCGGGATGTCAGGGCTGGTCTAGACTTAAGGCACTGGAAAAAAAGGAGTGAGTTATGTTTAAACACAATACGAATGAAGAACGTAAGAAAGAAGGTGATGTCAGCAAAAGCCTGCCTGAAGCTGCGCCAAACGCGGGCAATGCCTATGAAGAAGATGATCATCCTGCCACTGACGCGCCGAAAGATCATGGCGAAGTACCGCGCAAAAATGATGACAGCCAGGATGATAAGAAAGATCCCTACAAAGCAAGTTGATGTGCATAAGGCGCGCCCGGCGGGCGCGCCCGTTATCGTTGCTTAAGAATGCTTTCGGCAATGGGGACGCCAGGCCTTAAGGGCAAAAAATTTTCTGCGTAATCGTGTTTCTCACCGTTTCGCCACCTTCCTGCTTATGTGCGGCAACTTCTCCTGACAGACTGCTCATTAAACCCTGAAGGTTCATTCTGGAGCAGCGCTTTACGAATTTTTCGTACATTACCCATAAATTGATCCTTCCATCCGCCCTCCGTTAACTCAAAGTGAGGCGGATAAGTATTGTGTTCATGAATTGGTGACGCTGAGTGTTGTACCATCTGCTCTGACTGACTTAATCACAGGTCCATGACCATGCCTTAAAGGCGCAGATTAGCCGGATAAATAATGAGAGTGGATGCCATGAATAGATTAATCATCGCTCTGAGCGTAAGCCTGCTGAGCGGATGCGTGGATATGGGTCGGGTTGGATTGCACCCGGAAACGAAGACCGCCTGGTTCGACGGTCATCCTTATCAGGTTGAGTCCTGCCTTATCGAAATGGCGCAGAATCAGCGGGCTTACCTGGAGCAGGATGATCCTCTGCCAGATGGCACGAAGCGATATAACCTCGAAAAGGATAATGAAACCGTAGCCTGGGTTGAAATTGCAAAGTTCAGCCATCATCAGACCAGCGCGACATTTTACTACGATCCTAAAGCGCCGGATATCAACGCACTGGTTTCAGCGATGATTACAGCGTGCAAAACATTGCGTTAGCGGCATCGCCGGGCTGGTCGCAGATCCGGCTATTTAACGGATTCGCAATCATAGAGTCCCCGTATGCGGATCTGACTCTGACTGGTGCGGACGATTTGCGCCCTTAACATTCCTTTGCCCTCTGGATTCGTCAGCTCCATGTCTATCATCCCCGGTGCTTTGCTGTTTTTAACCAGCAACTTTATCGTGGCGTTGTCGTAATCACCCTTCTCTTTTGAAAACGTGACTTTCTGCGTTTTTGCGCGTTCTCCGTTGACTGAGAACCAGCCACTCTTATCGGCTCTAAGGTAGAACGGCCCGCACTGTGTGGCGGCAAAAGCTGGGGCTGACAGGCTGATTAATGATGTTATCAGAATAATTATTTTTAGCATGAAGGTGTCGTCCTGCTGATAAATGGTGTCGTACAGAATCGTATCCGCTGAATATATTCTACTCACTCGAGGCTCAGGATGCATTGCAGTATAGCTAATGATGGCTCCAGCATTGCCTACTCAGTGTCAGGGATATGAATCTTACAGCACGCTGGAATCAGTAAGTTCTGACCGGATTTTCGGGATTGTGCAAACAGACATTAACGCCATGCTGACGGCTAATCGATTACATATGACATCACACTCTCGCATCCGTTTTACCGTTGAGCGTGCCAGACTCTGCTAACATGTCCCCGATCTTTCTGTCCGCTCTTTTAGGCTGCGGGTTAACGAGATAATGATCTCACTGTAGGCATCCATTAAGCTTTATCCGGCATGGATGTGCATTAGCTCGGGCCGGCTTTTTGCTCACCAGGAATGTTGAACACAACAAAAATGAAGATTTTTATGCCTGCTCTTCTGACTTAGTATAAGATGCAACTGAGCTGACAACCTGCTCTGGAGATGAATAACATCCTGAATTTTATGATTAAATCACTTTAGTAGTGATATTTGCCAACATACATAATTCAGGGACGGCACATGAACGTCATTGCTAACATGTCTCAGGGATTACACCACAGGCAATGAATGGCGAGAAAAGAATGATAGTCATTCAGCCTGCATATCCACTGGTAAGTCGCTCATACAGAAAATCGTCTAACGATAAAAGAAGGTTAGTGAAATGAGATGTTTAGTTACGTATCCACAGCCCGTTATCTGTCATATGTGTTAAATGCCCGAGCATACCATTCATCCTGATATTCGCTTTTACGCTACATTGATTTAGCATTATGGAGGTTCCTATTAAAACTTTAAGCCATTCGAAAGTAGCCATGATTACTTTCGTAATCTCATTCCTGATATTTTTTGCCAGATTTCCCCAGCCTGTTATCACCCCCACGATATATGCTGAGGACGGAGTCTGGATTGGCTCTGCATTGTCAAATGGATGGCTATACACTTTCCTTCATGCCCGTCCTGACTACTTTGTTTTCTTCAATATATTTTTTCTGTTTTCATCTGCACTCCTTAGTAAGGTGTTTAGCGGCAGCGTACTCATGCTTCTGCCTCTTTTTATTGCGCTTATTTCTTATGCTTTTTATGCTCTGACTTCAGTCATCATATATTTTACTGTTCGCCGCTACGCCAATAATATGATGGCAGTGCTTGCTTTCATGATGTCTGTATTGGTACCGCTTGGCGTCTCGCAGGCAGAATCCATTGGAACGTTAGTTCAGATTGGCTTCTATATGCCCGTTTTGTCGATATGCGCCCATCTTTATCGTGACAGCTCATCATGCAAAAAACGCAGGGCCGTCTGTGACATTCTTATCTTCCTGATGGCGGCTACGAACCCGGTAAATTTTGCCGTTACAGGCTCATATCTCTTCATTAAGTTTTTCTGCACAGAAGATAAAAAGAAGTTACTCATCGGATTTGCCCCCCTGCTAGTTGCAATGTTGGTTCTTTTTATCGTTATTGTTCCCAGAATGAATGGAAGCGGGGGTATTTTAGGGGCATTTAATAGCAGCAATCTTATTGAGATGTTAACTGCCAGGTCGATACTTTTTCCTTTTGTCTTTAGTTTCTATGATAAATTAGGCAATGCATCTGCAATTATACTGACGCTTGGTTATTTTCTCCTGATTCTTGTCGCTTATATCAAAGCTGAACCACAGGTACGCATTTCAATATTGCTGCTCTTTTTCATGTTGATCATCTATGATGCCGCTACGGCAGCAGGCAGATCTGGTATTACGGGCCTGCTCAACGGTTACAACTCGACATATCCCGATCGCTATTTTATGGGAATAAACATCATCTCATCCGTGCTAATTGCAGTTTGCCTGGGCCAGTTTAAAAAAAGACGGTTCAGATATGTTGTCGTTTTATTATTAATCATCGTTTACGCTTGTGGACTAAAAAACACGTTTGAAAGCTCACAGGATAAGCGTCGTATACCGCTGGACTATATTTATACCAATGCCTTATGCAGTGCCAGCGATGAAGGGACAGGCTTTAGTCGGATAAAAATATTGCCTTCTGCAGACTGGTATATAAGGTTGCCCTCAGGGTATGTCCAAAGCATTGGATGCGTAAAATAACAGAAAGCCCCTTACGGGGCTTTTTTCCATCGGTATGATATAACTCAATAATGAGAAATGACTCATAGCGGACACTGAAGTAACCTTCCCACTCTCGCACTCTGAGTGACGTGTTTCCAGGCGGCAATCAGCATGAACTGGATCATGGTTGTTGAGTGTGCCGTCATTGTTAAAAAGGAGAGATGGATTATGAAGAAGGTTGGGTCAACGGCGATAAAGAAGTGATGAAGAATATCCGCAACATCTCAAGCGGCGAGCTCACTCCAGGTTCGCTTTTTTTATTGGTATCGTGCTGCTCTGAATTCGCGACAGGAAGGCTATAGGGAAGTGGATTGATAACCCGCCAGCGACGGTTGCCAAAAATAAATTTACTTAAACTAGCGCCATTTCAACAACTGAATCATTCGGGCAGATATGGACCGGCGCACTGAGGCGTGCAGGCCTCCGTCACCGGAAAGCCTATCAGTCGCGTCATACGTTCGCATGCTGGGCTCTGTCAGCAGGCGCAAACCCGAACTACGTTGCATCGCAAATGGGTCACTCCGATGCGCAGATGGTGTACCGGGTTTATGGCGCCTGGATGTCAGAGAACAATACCGACCAGCTATCACTCATCAACACGAAAATGAGCGATCTTGTGCTACATACGTGCTTCACCAAAGTGGCAGTATGATAAACTTCAGCATCTTCAGACAGTTACCCGCCTAAACCTGCATATTCATAATTTCACTATAAGCCGACACCAGCTTGTTCCTGACCTGAATCCCCATCTGCATAGAGATGGATGATTTCTGCAGATCGACCATCACATCATTCAGCGCGATGCCGGGTTTCCCCATTTCAAAATCCTGCGCCTGGGTGCGGGCGGTGGTCTGCGTCTCGCTGATCTTATCCAGCGCCGCTTTCATGGTCGCGCCGAAATCGATCTGATTAGTGGCTTCACTGCTGCGGTTACTGGCCTGCAGTGAGGTCGCCTGAAGCTGCTGCAGTACGCCGTCAATTGCCTGAATAGACATGAACGATACCTTATTAAAGAGGATGACATTTTTGATGTGAGGAAAAGTTAGCACGTTGTCAATGAGACAAAGCCGCTAAATGACAGCAAAAAACCTACCTTATCCAGCCATCGAATTTTGCTTATCACCTAATAATGCCTGGCATTGAAGTGGAAATTTTATCTACGCAGGTCAGGGAGTCTGTTTTGCCATCTCAACTTACCCGGTCAATTACGTCAGGCAGGAATCGGTCATGAATGCGAGCACAGCCGCCACAACAGAACAAGAAAAGAAAGGCTTCGGTGACCTGCTCGCTCGCCTGCGCGCAAATCCGCGTATTCCTTTAATCGTCGCGGCGGCTGCCGTGGTGGCGATCGTGATCGCGATGGTGCTGTGGGCAAAGCAGCCCAGCTATAGCGTCCTTTATAACAACCTCACTGATGAAGATGGCGGCGCCATCGTCACCCAGCTGACGCAGATGAACATCCCCTACCGCTTCGCCGAAAATGGCGGCGCACTGATGGTGCCGGAAGCGAATGTGCATGAGCTGCGTCTGCGTCTGGCTCAGCAGGGTCTGCCAAAAGGCGGCTCGGTGGGCTTTGAACTGCTGGATAAAGAGAAGTTCGGTATCAGCCAGTTCAGCGAGCAGGTTAACTACCAGCGCGCGCTGGAAGGCGAACTGGCCCGCACCATTGAATCACTGGGTCCGGTCAAAAGCGCCCGCGTTCATCTGGCGATGCCAAAACCCACCTTATTTGTACGTGAGCAGAAAGCACCATCCGCCTCTGTCACCTTAACTCTGCAGCCTGGCCGTGCGCTGGATGAAGGCCAGATTCAGGCCATCGCCCACATGGTTTCAAGCAGCGTCGCCGGTTTACCGCCGGGCAATGTCACCGTGGTCGATCAGACTGGTCGCCTGCTGACCCGTTCTGATAACGCCGGTCGCGATCTGAACGACGCGCAGCTGAAGTACTCGTCTGAAGTGGAAGCGCGCTACCAGCAACGTATCGAAGCGATCCTGAATCCGATTCTTGGTCAGGGCAATGTGCATGCGCAGGTAACCGCGCAGATTAACTTCGACACCAGTGAGCAGACCGACGAGAAATATCAGCCTAACGCCAACCCGTCTAACACGGCGATCCGTTCGCGTCAGACCAGCACCAGCGACCAGTCGGGCAGCCCTTATCCGGGTGGCGTGCCAGGCGCGCTCTCTAACCAGCCTGCGCCAGCCAATACCGCGCCGGTCACGACGCCAAACAATAATGCGGCCAATGGTCAGAATGCCAATGGACAGAATGCTAACGGACAGAATAACGCCGGTCAGACCACCAGCACTGCCACAGCCAGCGCGACGCCGACCAACTCACGTCGTGATGACACGGTGAACTACGAGCTGGACCGTACCATTCGTCATACCAAACTCAACGTCGGCGACGTACAGCGTCTGTCGGTGGCAGTCGTGGTTAACTTCCGTGCAGATGACAAAGGCAAAGCCGTTGCGCTGAACGAACAGCAACTTAAGCAGATTGAAGACCTGACCCGCGAAGCGATGGGCTACTCCCAGACGCGTGGCGATAGCGTCAACGTCGTGAACTCGCAGTTCAACACCACTGAAGCAGTGACCGCCGATCTGCCCTTCTGGCAACAGCAGTCCTTCTTTGATCAGCTGATGAACGCCGGTAAGTGGCTGTTGATTGCCCTGGTAGCCTTTATCCTCTACCGCAAACTGGTTCGTCCGCACCTGGTTCGTAAGCAGGCCGCAGAGAAAGCCGCTGCAGAAGCCATTGCCGCTCGTGCCGCTGAACAGCCAGAAGAAGAAGCCTTTAGTGTGCAGCTCAGCAAAGACGAGCTGGAGCAGGAACGTAAGTCTAACAACCGCATGAGCGCAGAAGTGATGAGTCAACGCATCCGCGACATGTCAGAAAACGATCCGCGCGTTGTTGCGCTGGTGATTCGCGAATGGATGAGTAAAGAGCTATGAGTCTGACCGGAACCGAAAAAAGCGCCATCCTGATGATGACCATCGGCGAAGAGCGCGCTGCGGAAGTTTTCAAACATCTGAACCAGCGCGAAGTACAGCACCTGAGCGCGGCGATGGCCAACATGCGTCAGGTGTCACACAAGCAGCTGACTGAAATATTGCGTGAGTTTGAAACCGATGCTGAGCAGTTTGCTGCATTGAGCCTGAACTCCAACGAATACCTGCGTTCGGTGCTGACCCGGGCGCTGGGCGAAGAGCGCGCCTCCAGCCTGCTGGAAGACATTCTCGAAACGCGCGAAACCACCAGCGGGATGGAAACGCTCAACTTTATGGAGCCGCAGGCTGCCGCCGACCTTATCCGCGACGAGCATCCACAGATCATCGCCACCATCCTGGTCCACCTCAAGCGTGGTCAGGCCGCCGATATTGTGGCGCTGTTCGACGAACGTCTGCGTCACGATGTGATGCTGCGTATCGCCACCTTCGGTGGTGTGCAGCCAGCTGCGCTGGCCGAACTGACCGAAGTGCTGAATGGCCTGCTGGATGGCACCAACCTCAAGCGCGCGAAGATGGGCGGCGTGAGAACCGCAGCCGAGATCATCAACCTGATGAAAACGCAGCAGGAAGAGGCCGTTATCGAAGCGGTACGCGACTTCGATGGCGAACTGGCGCAGAAAATTATCGACGAGATGTTCCTGTTCGAAAACCTGGTGGAAGTGGACGACCGCAGCATCCAGCGTCTGTTGCAGGAAGTGGAGTCCGAACAGTTGCTGGTTGCACTGAAAGGTGCCGAACAGCCACTGCGCGAGAAGTTCCTCAAAAACATGTCAGCCCGAGCGGCCGATATCCTGCGCGACGATCTGGCCAACCGGGGTCCGGTGCGTATGTCCGCAGTAGAGAACGAACAGAAAGCGATCCTGCTGGTGGTCCGTCGCCTGGCCGAATCGGGCGAGATGGTGATTGGTGGTGGCGAGGAAACTTATGTCTGATGCATTTTCTGCCCGTCCCTGGCAGCTGTGGCAGCCCACTGATTTAGGCCGTTTTGATGAGCCTGAACCGGAGCTGCAGCCAGAAATTTACGAAGCTGAAGAGGGCGTGGATGAGCAGCAACAGCAGCTCGAACGTCTGCAGCAGCAGATGCGCAAAGAGGCGCAGGGTCAGGGTTACAACGAAGGCTATCAGCAGGGTATGACCGAAGGCCAGAAAGCGGGCTACGACGCCGGTTTTCAGCAGGGGCTGGCGGATGCCCGGCAGCAGCAGGCACCGCTTCAGGCGCGGATGCAGCAGCTCGTAACGGAGTTCCAGAACACGCTGGAGTCACTGGATAGCGTAATTGCTGCCCGTCTGATGCAGCTGGCGCTGGAAGCGGCTCGCTCGGTTATTGGTCAGGCCACTACGGTGGATGGTACCGCCCTGCTCCGCCAGATTCAGGGTCTGCTGCAGCAGGAACCGATGTTCAGCGGCAAACCGCAGCTGCGTGTTCACCCGGACGACTTACAGCGTATTGAGCAGACTTTAGGTCCGACGCTGGATCTGCACGGCTGGCGGCTGATCGCAGACAGCACCCTGCACCCTGGCGGCTGCAAACTCAGCGCTGAAGATGGCGATCTGGATGCCAGCGTCGCAACGCGCTGGCAGGAACTCTGCCGCCTTGCCGCGCCGGGAGAAATCTGATGACCACCCGTCTGAATCGCTGGCTGGGCTCGCTCGACGTCTTTGAAAAACGCATCAACCAGGTGCAGGCGGTGCGCCGTTATGGCCGCCTGACCCGCGCGACCGGTCTGGTGCTGGAAGCGACGGGTTTACAGCTGCCGCTGGGTGCGACCTGCATCATCGAACGCAACGATGGCAAAACCATCAGCGAAATCGAAAGCGAAGTGGTGGGATTCAACGGTCAGAAATTGCTGATGATGCCACTGGAAGAAGTCGACGGCATTTTACCGGGTGCGCGGGTCTATGCGCGCCAGAATGGTGACAACCCGCAGGCGGGCAAACAGCTGATGCTGGGACCGGAACTGCTGGGCCGCGTGCTCGACGGTAGCGGCCGACCGCTGGACGGTCTGCCGTCACCGGATACCGGCTATCGCGCACCGCTGATCACCCCGCCGTTTAACCCGCTGCAGCGTACGCCGATTACCGATGTGCTGGATACCGGCGTGCGGGCCATTAATGCCCTGCTGACGGTGGGTCGCGGGCAGCGTATGGGTCTGTTTGCCGGTTCAGGCGTGGGGAAAAGCGTGCTGCTCGGGATGATGGCGCGCTACACCAAAGCGGACGTTATCGTGGTCGGTCTGATTGGCGAACGTGGCCGCGAAGTGAAAGATTTTATTGAGAACATTCTGGGTGCTGAAGGCCGAGCCCGTTCGGTGGTAATAGCTGCCCCGGCAGATGTTTCGCCGCTGCTGCGTATGCAGGGTGCCGCTTACGCCACCCGTATCGCTGAAGATTTTCGCGATCGCGGCAAGCATGTGCTGCTGATTATGGACTCCCTGACCCGCTACGCCATGGCGCAGCGTGAGATCGCCCTGGCGATTGGTGAGCCACCGGCAACCAAAGGCTACCCGCCTTCCGTGTTCGCCAAACTGCCTGCGCTGGTTGAGCGTGCCGGTAACGGCATCGACGGCGGCGGTTCGATCACCGCCTTCTATACCGTCCTGACCGAAGGCGACGATCAGCAGGATCCGATCGCAGACTCCGCGCGCGCCATCCTCGATGGCCACATCGTGCTGTCGCGCCGGCTCGGGGAAGCGGGTCACTATCCGGCTATTGATATCGAAGCTTCGATCAGCCGTGCGATGACCTCGCTGATCGATGAGAACCACTATGCGCAGGTGCGCCAGTTTAAGCAGTTGCTCTCCAGCTTCCAGCGTAACCGCGATCTGGTCAGCGTCGGTGCCTACGCCGCCGGGAGCGATCCGATGCTCGATAAAGCCATCAGGCTCTATCCGCAGATGGAAGCCTTCCTGCAACAGGGCATCTTTGAGCGCAGCGATTATGACGACGCCAGCCTGCATCTGCATGCGCTGTTCGGCTCGTCACAGTGATTAACGCGAGGTAACGGCAATGAAAACTGCAAATGCCATTGATACGCTGCGCGACTTAGCGGAGCAGGATCTCGAACGTGCCGCCATCTATTTAGGCGATATGCGCCGCGGCCAGCACGCCGCTAACGAGCAACTGACGATGCTGCTCGATTATCAGGACGAGTATCGCAACAAGCTCAACGATGACATGTCGTCCGGCATCGCCAGCACCCGCTGGACGAACTATCACCAGTTTATTCAGACGCTGGAAAAAGCGATTGAGCAGCATCGCAACCAGCTTAATAACTGGAATCAGCGACTGGAGCAGGCGCTAATCAACTGGCGCGACAAACAACAGCGGCTGAACGCCTATCAGACTCTGATAACACGGGCAGCGGAAAATGCTTTACGACAGGAAAACCGTCTCGACCAGAAACGGATGGATGAATTTGCCCAACGGGCCGCATCGAGGAGAGGCGAATGATTACGCTGCCACACATTGGCATAAAAGCGGCGGCTAAAACCGACGCGGAACCATCAGGCGCGACGGACCTTGCAGCAGGGGCTGATGCCCTGCCGCAGGACTTTCTGACCACGCTGGGAAACCAGCTGGCAGGCCTGGCGAAACAGCAGGGAAAAGCGGCGCAATCCGCTGACGTTAAAGCAGAAACTGCCGATGACGCCCGACCAAAAGCGCCGCTGAATGCGCTGATGGCCGCGCTGGATAATCCTGCTGAACTGACCGCCCTGTTTAAACCGGAAAATATTAAAGCTGGTATAAAATCAGCCGATGATAAAGACAAGCCGGAGGCCGCAACCTTAAGCGCCAGTGACATGCAGAATGTGCAGGCACTGTTCGCCATGTTACCGGTTGCGGTGACGCCGACAGCGACGCCTTCGACGCCGGTCAGCAGTGAAGCAGGTGAGTTGATTGCCCAGACCGACACCGGCCGGAAAAGTCAGACCTCGCTGACGCAACTGCTGAACAGTGCGCAGCAGAGCCACGCACCGGATAACCCTTTGCCGGGTAAAGATGAGAAGCATGACGCTAAAGGTGCCGCACTGAACTCACCTGTCGTGAACAGCACCGCCAGTCAGAATCAGCCTGCCGCGCAAAGTGCGACCAACAGCAGCCTGATACTCGACAGCAGTTTCCAGCAGGCGCTGAGCACTATGGTGAAGCAGGATGATCAGGGTGCGATCAAAGCCAGTACCAGCGACAACGCGATCAGCGCCACGCCGTTCGCCAGCGCCAGCAGCCTGCCCGCGCCTGTGACCGCCTCCGCGACCAGCAGCACCCCGTCCACCCCGATGCTGAATTCACAGCTGGGCAGCGACGAGTGGCAGCAGGCGCTGAGTCAGCAGATTGTGATGTTCAGCCGCAACGGCCAGCAGAACGCGGAGTTGCGTTTACATCCGGAAGACCTTGGCGCTATCCAGATCAGCCTGAAACTGGATAACGATCAGGCACAAATTAATCTGGTTTCCAGCCATAGCCACGTCAGATCGGCACTGGAAGCCGCGATACCGCAGCTTCGCAGCGCGCTGGCAGAGAGCGGTATAAACCTGGGCGAGAGTCAGGTGAGCAGTGACAGTTCCACGCAGGGCCAGCAATTCCAGCAACAGCAGGAGGCGCGCCGCGATGGACAGCATGGCCGCTTCTCCCTCACCCAGGACAGTGACACCGACATTACGCCGATTGCCGTTCCCGCTGCCCTTCAGGCTCGCGTTAGCGGCAACAGCGCCGTCGACACTTTCGCCTGACAGCGGCAAACGCTGAAGGTAAGCGTAAAACCCGCGTCTTTTCTACCCATTGGTTTGACTTAAGACGCGGATAATCTGTCCCGTGAGCCGAGAGGCTTGCCCATAATTCACAGGAAGTAACTGCACCATGTCTGATAACGCGAAAGCAAAAGGCAGCAAACGTAAACTCTTAATACCAGTGTTGATCATTCTGACGCTGGCCGCTTGCAGCGTGGCAGGCTATGCAGTCTGGCGAATGATGAATAAACACGAGGGCGATAAGCCTGAGGTGGCGAAAGTTGAACCGCCTCCCGCTCCGGTCTTTTTTGCACTTGATACATTTACGGTTAACCTGGTCAATCCCGACAACGATCCTGACCGCGTGCTTTACGTAGGCTTTACCCTGCGTCTGGCCGATGAGGAGTCCCGGAGTCGGATGAATGACTATCTGCCTGAGGTGCGCAGCCGTCTGCTGCTGCTGCTCTCGCGTCAGAGCGCTGCGGCGCTGGCGACAGAGCAAGGAAAACAGGCGCTTGTTGAACAAATCAAACAGGCGCTGACACCCCCGCTGGTAAAAGGTCAACCTCCGCAGGCTGTAAACGACGTGCTGTTTACTGCCTTCATTTTGAGGTGAATCAATGGGCGATAGCATTCTCTCCCAGGCTGAAATTGACGCCCTTTTAAACGGCGACAGCGGCAGCGCGGAAGAAGAAAAGAAACAAAACGGGCCGGAGGGCGATATTCGGCCTTACGACCCGAATACCCAGCGCCGCGTGGTGCGCGAGCGTTTGCAGGCGCTGGAGATTATTAACGAGCGTTTTGCCCGTAGTTTCCGTATGGCGCTGTTTAACCTGTTGCGCCGTAGCCCGGATATCAGCGTCGGGACGATCAAGATTCAGCCGTATCATGAGTTTGCCCGCAATCTGCCGGTGCCAACCAACCTGAATCTGATCCACCTGAAACCGCTGCGCGGCACGGCGCTGGTGGTGTTCTCACCCAGCCTGGTGTTTATCGCCGTCGACAACCTGTTTGGTGGTGACGGACGTTTCCCGACGAAAGTCGAAGGCCGTGAGTTTACCCATACCGAGCAGCGCGTTATCCGCCGCATGCTGAAGCTGGCGCTGGATGGTTACAGCGATGCATGGAAGGCGATTTATCCCCTGGACGTCGAGTACGTACGTTCAGAGATGCAGGTGAAGTTCACCAACATCACCACTTCACCGAACGACATCGTGGTTAACACGCCGTTCCAGGTGGAGATTGGCAACCTGGTGGGTGAGTTTAACATCTGCATCCCGTTTTCAATGATTGAACCGCTGCGCGAGCTGCTGGTGAACCCACCGCTCGAAAACTCCCGCCAGGAAGATAACCACTGGCGCGATAACCTGGTCAAACAGGTGCAGCACTCTGAGCTGGAACTGATTGCTCACTTTGCCGAAACGTCACTGCGTCTGTCACGGATTCTGCAGCTGAAACCCGGTGATGTGCTGCCGATTGAGAAGCCGGAACGCATTATCGCCCATGTCGATAGCGTCCCGGTCTTAACCAGCCAATATGGCACGATGAATGGGCAATATGCGCTCCGTGTCGAACACCTGATTAACCCGATTTTGAATTCGCTTAACGAGGAACAGCCCCATGACTGACAGTAATAAACCGTCTGACGATATCTCTGCGGACGATCTGTGGGCTGAAGCGATGAACGAGCAGGTCGGCAGCAGCAGTGCGCCGCAGACCGATGACGTCTTTAAGTCATTCGACAGCGGCAATGTCGCGGGCTCGTTGCAGGATATCGATCTGATTATGGATATCCCGGTGAAACTCACCGTCGAACTGGGCCGCACTAAGATGACCATCAAAGAGCTGTTGCGTCTGACGCAGGGTTCGGTGGTAGCACTGGACGGACTGGCAGGTGAGCCGCTGGATATCCTGATCAACGGTTACCTGATTGCACAGGGTGAAGTAGTAGTTGTGAACGACAAATATGGCGTTCGTATCACTGACATCATCACCCCGTCTGAACGTATGCGTCGTCTGAGTCGCTAAGAGTCACATTATGAATAGCCAGAATCAAACGCTGCAACCGGCCGCACCGCACGCACAGGCGATTTCGACCGGTTCTATGCTGGCACAGGTCAGCAGCGTGTTAGCAGTGATTATTTTATTGATTCTGGCCTGCGCCTGGCTGGCACGCCGTGCCGGCTTTGCGCCGAAAAAGGTCAGTGGTCAGGAGCTGAAACTCACGGCCAGCGTCTCAGTGGGCCAGCGTGAGCGGGTAGTGATTGTCGATACTGCTGACGCGCGTCTGGTGCTGGGCGTCACTGCCCAGCAGATTACTCATCTGCATACGCTGCCGCCGGGTGAGCCGGTCTCTGTGACGCCGGCTGACCGTGCGCCACAGGATTTTCGTCAGCTGTTACAGAATCTGGTTAAACGTCCCGGAAAACCACAATGATGCGTCGACTGCTTCCTTTACTGCCACTGCTGCTACTGGCACCGGTTGCCCATGCCCAGTTGCCGGGCCTGGTGAGTCACTCACTGCCGAATGGCGGTCAGAGCTGGTCACTGCCGGTACAGACGCTGGTCTTTATCACTGCGCTGACCTTTATTCCGGCCGTGCTGCTGATGATGACCAGCTTCACCCGTATCATCATTGTGTTTGGTTTACTGCGTAACGCGCTGGGCACGCCCTCTGCGCCGCCTAACCAGGTGCTGCTCGGACTGTCGCTGTTTCTGACTTTCTTTATTATGGCACCGACCTTCGACAAGATTTATCAGGATGCTTACCTGCCGTTCAGCCAGGACAAGATCAGCATGGAAGTGGCGATTGATAAAGGAGCCCAGCCGCTGCGCGAGTTTATGCTGCGTCAGACCCGTGAAGCAGATTTAGCCCTGTTTGCCCGTCTGGCGAATACCGCGCCGATTGCCGGTCCTGAAGCGGTGCCCATGCGTATTCTGCTGCCCGCCTATGTGACCAGCGAACTGAAGACCGCGTTCCAGATTGGCTTTACCGTATTTATCCCGTTCCTGATCATTGACCTGGTCGTCGCCAGCGTGCTGATGGCGCTGGGGATGATGATGGTTCCGCCAGCGTCCATTGCGCTGCCGTTTAAATTGATGCTGTTTGTTCTGGTCGATGGCTGGCAACTGCTGGTCGGTTCACTGGCGCAAAGCTTCTACTCCTGATCCCCTTTTCTTACCGGAGCACGACATGACACCCGAATCAGTAATGGTAATGGGACAGGAAGCGATGCGCGTCGCCCTGATGCTGGCCGCCCCGCTGCTGCTGGCAGCTCTGGTCAGCGGTCTGCTGATCAGCCTGATCCAGGCGGCGACCCAGGTCAACGAACAGACCTTATCCTTTATTCCTAAGATCCTGGCGGTTGCCACCACTGGTATCATTGCCGGCCCATGGATGCTGAATCTGCTGCTGGACTATATCCGCACCGTCTTTACCAACCTGCCTTATATCATCGGCTGATGATTACTCTCGACAGCAGCCAGCTGGTTCAGTGGGTCAGCCAGTTCTTCTGGCCACTGGTGCGCATCATGGCGTTGTTTGCCACTGCGCCGATCCTCAGTGAACGATCCGTCAGCAAACGTGTCAAAATCGGACTGGCGGTGATGATCACCTGGCTGCTGATGCCGATGTTGCCTGCTGTCAATGTGACTCTGTTTTCCCCTGCTGGTTTCTGGCTGCTGATTCAGCAGATGCTGATTGGTATCGCGCTGGGCTTTACCATGCAGTTTGCGTTTGCAGCTGTGCGTCTTGCCGGGGAAGTCATTGGTTTGCAGATGGGCATTTCGTTCGCCACCTTTTTTGACCCTGGCAGCCGTCTTAATATGCCGGTGCTGGCCCGTTTTCTCGACATGCTGGCCATGTTGCTGTTCCTGACCTTTAACGGACATCTTTGGCTGATCTCACTGCTGGCGGACAGTTTTCATACGCTGCCGATTGGCGGTCACCCCCTGAATGCCAACGCATTTATGGCGCTGGTGAAATCCGGCGGATTAATTTTCCTTAATGGCATGATGTTAGCGCTGCCCTTAATCGTTTTGTTACTCATGGTAAATCTGGTACTGGGTTTGTTAAACCGCGTTTCACCACAGTTATCAATCTTCGCAATTGGCTTCCCGATTACCTTATCAGTCGGAATTTTAACCATCAGCCTGCTGATGCCCCTGCTGGCCCCGTTCTGTGAGCATTTGTTCAGTGAAATATTTGATTTACTGGCCCTGTTCCTGACAGAACTATCCCGCCCCTGAACATTAAGTTTCTAACTACCTTTGCTCAGCGACACTTAAGTATCGCAAAACCATCCCTGCATTTTCCGAACCATGTTTTCCAGAATGCAACTAAGGAAATTCTGATAAATGTGCTGAGAGTCTGAAAATAATTCTTATTAAACCGGGCTTCGCGTATTTTAGTTGGGTGGTTCACAGAAGCGGTCAGACTGTGAATGTGCAGGCAAAACCGGCAATGGACTGAATTTACAAGGAAAAAAACTTTAAGTGATTTTTCTTGTTAAAAAATGTTTTTTCCGGCATTGTCATCGCACGCTGAGACTTCACACTTTCGTAAAACAAATGTTTTTGAGAATTGTCCTATCAGAAAACTTCCTGTTTTCAGGGATAGTGACATAGTTCTCAAAAAATGAGCTTTACTGAATCTCCGGCACTTCACTGGCATTCCCCGCCATTGCCGGAGAATGTGTGACGTCATGGCAGCACAAATTTTTTGCAGAACGGGTCAGGGATGAAGACTTTTACGGGCGTTTGCCTGTTGCCACACTGCACGAGCAGAATAAAAAAGTACCTAAGAAATCTCTCTCGTACCGCAACGCGTATTCATCGTTGATTTAAACGGATAACAAATTGGTGAGGGTCGCTATTATGCCAACTATTATTATGGATTCCTGCAACTACACACGCCTGGGATTATCAGACTACATGTCTTTAAAAGGAGTTAAGAAGAAAAATATCTCTTCTGTCTCCGATATTGAGCAACTACAGCAAAAATGTGAGCAATTAAATCCTGGTGTCGTCTTTATTAATGAAGATTGTTTCATTCATGAGTCAGATTCCAGCGAACGTATCCGCAGTATTATTACGCAGCATCCTGATACGCTGTTCTTTATATTCATGGCGATTAGCAATATCCATTTTGAGGAATATCTCTACGTTCGTAAGAACCTGATTATTACATCAAAATCGATGAAGACATCGACCCTGGATTCCTTACTCAGCACCTATTTGCAGAAGAAGCTTAACCAGTCTGCGCGCATCTCTTCGGGCATGGATGTTCACCCGCTGACGCTGAGCCAGACTGAGTCAAACATGCTGAAGATGTGGATGTCAGGTCATGACACCATTCAGATCTCAGATAAAATGCAAATTAAGGCCAAAACGGTATCGTCACACAAAGGTAATATTAAACGCAAAATCAAAACCCATAATAAACAGGTTATTTATCATGTGGTGCGTTTAACCGATAATGTAACCTCGGGTATTTACGTTAATATTCGCTGATCGTCAGACCTGAAGAACCGGCCTTAATGGCCGGTTTTTTTTGCGCTGAATTGGGAGCCAGGTCTCACTCTTGCTGCTAAGCCTTTACGCTCTTTTGCCGATGTTAAGCCTTATAACAACAGCCTCAAGAGAGCAAGGATATGAACACTGCATTAGATAATGATGGACAGAAAAGCGCTGGCATCTGGCAGAATCTCCGCCTGGTGCCGCTGTTTAGCCTGATCTTCGGCGGCATTTTGCTGCTGTTCGCACTCTGTATTGGTGTCGCCAGTTACTTTCTTATTTCAAGCAACCACTCCCTCGATGATGCTACGGACGAAATCCAGGTTCGTATGGGCCTTGCTAACAGCTCCAATCACCTGCGTACGGCACGCCTGACCATTATCCAGGCCGGTGCCGCCGCGCGTATTGGTGAAATGGATGAGTTTCGCGCCAACGTGGCGGCTGCTGAAAAACGTATTCAGCAGGCTAAAGATGGCTTTGCAGTTTATGAAGCGCGCAAAGTGAAGTCTCCGGCTGACACTGAACTGGATGCTACGCTACAGGCACGCTTCAATAATTACATTAATAAAGGCCTGATACCGATGATTAATGCCGGTAAACAGGGCAGCTTTGAGGGCATCATCGCGCAGGAAACAGACGTTACCCGCAGACTGGATGATGACTATAACGCGGTGTTACTGAAGGCGATCAAAATCCGTACTGACCGCGCGAATGCCATTACTGCCGAAGCCGATCATCAGTCGCGCATTGGCTTTATCTCCATGGCCGTGGCGTTTAGTGCCGCACTGGTGCTGGTACTGATGACCTTTGTCTTCCTGCGTCGCGTGGTAATTAACCCGCTGCGTCAGTCTGTGCTGCGCATTGAACGCATTGCGCAGGGCGATCTGACCTCTGCTCCCCTGCCCTATGGCCGCAGTGAGATTGGTACATTGATCCACAATCTGCAACTGATGCAGCAGGCGCTGGTGACCACCGTCGGGACAGTACGTGAAGGTGCCGTTGCGATTTATCAGGGCTCCAGCGAAATCTCCGCCGGTAACACCGACCTCTCTTCACGCACCGAGCAGCAGGCGGCAGCACTGGAGCAGACCGCTGCCAGCATGGAACAGCTCACCGCCACGGTAAAACAGAATGCCGAGAATGCCCATCACGCCAGCCAGCTGGCCGCGGATGCTTCTGGCAAGGCGCGCAGCGGGGGTGATCTTGTCGATAGCGTGGTGAAAACCATGACCAACATTTCCGGCAGCTCGAAGAAAATCGCTGAGATCACTAACGTCATTAACAGCATCGCGTTTCAGACCAACATCCTGGCGCTGAACGCAGCAGTTGAAGCAGCGCGCGCCGGAGAACAGGGTCGCGGCTTTGCGGTGGTGGCAAGCGAAGTGCGCAATCTGGCCCAGCGCAGTGCGCAGGCGGCCAAAGAGATTGAATCCCTGATTGCTGAGTCGGTCACGCTGATTAATGACGGTTCGCATCAGGTTGGCGCAGCGGGCAGCACCATGGGTGAGATTGTCGAGGCGGTACGCCGCGTCACCGATATTATGTCGGAGATCGCCGCGGCATCGGACGAACAGAGTCGGGGTATTCAGCAGGTGAGCCAGGCGGTCACTGAGATGGACAACGTCACTCAGCAGAACGCCTCGCTGGTGGAAGAAGCCTCAGCGGCAGCAGCCTCGCTGGAAGATCAGGCGGGCAAACTGACACAGGCGGTGGCGGCATTCCGTCTGCAGGATTCGCCTGCCACGAAAAGTGTGGCCGCGCGCGTCACATCACCAGCCAAAACATCCGCTCTGACACCGCTCCCCGCGCTGGCCACCGGTAGTGATAACTGGGAAACCTTCTGACGCCCTCCAGGTAACCGTCAGCGGCTGTTGTCGACGACAGCGGCACTGAATGCAAAAAAGCCCCGTTACGTTAACGTAACGGGGCTTTTTTATGCACGTCAGGCTCAGGCGTCGTGGTAAGGCTCGACGAAAATGCCATCCGGCTGCTGCGTTTCATTAAAAAACCAGATGCCTAGTGGATAATCTTCCAGCGCGACCAGAAACATGGTGCCTTCATTAAATGGCTCCATAGCCAGAATGGTACCCACGCGACGCGGGCCGCCATCGGTTTTGACGCTGACGCGATCATTTACCTTCATTTCGGTTCTCCTGATTATTTACTGCGTACAGTCTAAACGAAGAACCGGCACGATGCAGCGCGTTAGCGGCGGGCAATGACCCAGACGGCATGAACGATACCAGGGATGTAACCACAGATCGTCAGCAAAATATTCAGCCAGAAAGCCCCCCCAAAACCGACCTGCATAAACACGCCCAGCGGTGGCAGCAGAATTGCGATAATAATTCTTAAGATGTCCATAACCATTCCTTTAGGTATTGAATAAAATCAGCTTTATCATCAACTATAGCCGAATCTGCATTGTTCAGGGGCAAAGTCAGGTAAATCTGAGTAAGGACCATTTTTGCAATTTCTTAACATTTCACCGCAAGACTTCTTACGCGCCTGGCCTTTACACTTCCTCCACTGCACCACCCCCATAGGTGCAGCCACAACCTAAAGTAACAAGGATTTTGCCCGCGCAGCGCGGGCTTTTTTTTATCTGCGATCTGCCCAATCCCCTCTTTCTGCCCCGCGTTCTATACTGATTATTCTGTTTGCTCTCAGGAGTCAGAAAATGACAGACGAAAAGCAGCACACCGATATGCCAGCGTCCGATTTGAAGGTGGATGTTGAAGGTTTACTGGCGGCGATACAGGCGAAAACGTCAGGAGAGATACGGGAGTATATGGAGCAGGGCCAGATGCCACGGCTTGAAGTTGAAGGCCAGATTTTTCACTCGTATACCGAACTGGCGGAAGCGTTTGAAATCGACATCTGTGACTATCGCGCCTATGAAGCTAACCGCTGAAATCGATTTCAAAAAAATACCCGGCTGTAAAGCCGGGTAAAAATTCAATTCGTTACACCAGGGAATTCTTAACACCTCTGCAGATTACGCGAACGCGTCACCAAAACAAGTATCAGATATGCACGTTTCTGCAACGAACCGGGTCGTTATGGGGCAATAGTTACCGAAAAAACCGCGCCAGCCAGTGACTTAGCGCCTGCACACTTCCTGCATCCCTCGCTTTTCTCCCTTTCTTTTTTAAGATTTATCCTGGATTTTCAGTCAGCGTGGCAGGAAAAAAAGTGTGAGCCATATTCAACTATAATATTGAAAAATCGCTGCTTTAGCCGCGAACGTGATGAAAGGAGCCTGTTAATGCCCGATCTTCAACAGCCGTTAATGATTATTACCGATCTCGATGGTTCCCTACTCGACCACCATACCTATCGCTGGGATGCGGCCACTGAGTGGCTTACCACGCTGAAACAGCACGAGGTTCCGCTGGTGATCTGTTCCAGTAAGACGGCCGCCGAAATCCTTCCGCTGCAAAAAAAACTGGGGATCAGTGGTTCACCCTTTATTGCCGAGAACGGGGCCGTGGTCCAGACGCAGGAGCAGCAGCGTATCCGTCTGCCTGATAATACGCTGACCTATGACGCACTCTGCCAGCGGCTGGCCGCATTGAAAACAACCTACCGTTTTACCGGCTTCCATGACTTCTCCGATCCGGAAGTGGCCTCAATGACCGGACTGAGTGAGGCAGATGCCGCGCTGGCACGCCAGCGCGACGCGTCTGAAGTGATTGTCTGGCGCGACAGTGACGAGGCTTTCGATAGCTTTCAGGCGGCACTGGGTGCTGAAGGGCTGGCGCTGACGCAGGGCGGCCGTTTCTGGCATGTAATGCAAGCAGGCTGCGGCAAAGGCGAAGCGCTGCGCTGGCTGCTGGACCATTCTCCCGGTGAAACAGCCATCACAATTGGTCTTGGTGACGGGCCGAATGATGCGCCGATGCTGGACGCAGTTGATTATGCCGTCGTGATTAAGGGCTACAGTAAAACACCGGTAACACTCAGCCGGACCGATCAGCAGCAGGTCTATTACACCGCTCACCATGGCCCCGAAGGCTGGCGTGAAGGACTGGACTATTTTTTGACTCAACCTCAATAAGCTGCCCACGGGCATTAAAAGGATGATGCGATGAGTGACTTTTATCAGAATGGCGTAATCACCAACTTCCACAACCTGACCCACCGCAGCGTGGAGTCGCTGGAAAAAGAGATGGTTCGCTTTGCCCGCAAACGCAAAATGGGGCTGATCCTGCCATCGCTGTTTTCCGAACTTGAAGGTCCGGCGCTGACGAAAATCGTTGATGAGCTGGCCAAAGTGCCTTATCTGGATGAGATCGTGATTGGTCTGGATCGTGCTGACCGCGATCAGTTCCTGTTTGCCCGCGAGTTCTTCTCCCGCCTGCCGCAACGGCATCGCATTCTGTGGAACGATGGCCCGCGTCTGAAGGCCATTGATGCGGAACTGGATAAAGAGGGTCTGTCGCCTACCAATCCCGGTAAAGGCCGTAACGTCTGGTTTTGCACCGGTTATACCCTGGCGTCGGACCGCACCAGCTGTGTGGCGCTGCATGATTGCGATATCGTCACGTATGAGCGTGGCATGCTGGCCCGCCTGCTCTATCCGCTGGCAAACCCGGCGTTTCAGTATGAGTTCTGTAAGGGCTTCTACGCGCGCGTCGCGGATGGCAAGCTGAATGGCCGTGTCGGGCGTCTGCTGGTCGGGCCGCTGCTGCGCTCACTGCAGAAAGTCTATGGCCATTCGGAATACCTGGATTACCTGACAAGCTTCCGCTATCCGCTCTCTGGCGAGTTCGCCATGCGAACGCATGTGCTGAACGGCATCAAGATCCCCGGCGACTGGGGACTGGAGATTGGCGTGCTGTCGGAGATTTATCGTAACTACACCACCCGCCAGTCGTGCCAGGTTGAGATCGCCGATAACTACGATCACAAGCATCAGCCGCTGGCAGAAGATGATGGCACCGGCGGACTCAAGCGTATGAGCAGCGACATCGTTCAGTCCCTGCTGCGTAAACTCGCGACCATGGGTGTGCCGCTAACCAGCGATTCATTCCGGGTGCTGAAGGCAACCTATTACCGTAATGCGCTGGATATGATGGAGACCTATAACCACGAAGCGGCAATGAACGGACTGAAGTTTGATCAGCACGTCGAAGAGGCCGCGGTGGAGATGTTTACTCAGTCGATTCTGGAAGCGGGACAGGCGTTTATTGAACGTCCTAACGATAAACCGTTTATACCCAGCTGGAGCCGGGTTCAGTCGGCGTTCCCGGATGTATTGCAGCGCATCTATCAGGCGGTTGAAGAGGATAACGACGGTAACGTCTGAAACAGGGCGGCACAGGGAGTGTGCCGGGCCTCAGGCAATATGAAACCGGGCCTGTCGGGTCATCTGACCTTCAGGCCTGAGGCTCTCAGCTTGCGAGTTGTTGCGCAGGATTCAGGGCGCAGAGTTCATCACTGCGAAAAGCCTCGCTGCGCACGGCATAGCCGTCATACCAGCGGCATTCCACCATGCCACTGGCGTAGCCGGTCACCACCATCGTATGACCTTCTTCCTTGTGCTGCACTTCTTCACTGATTGCGAAAACCATGTTGCGCTCCTTTCATGCGTGTTATTAACCTGAGTGATTATTTTCTTTATAGCAGGCAAAGCCGACCCTTGCCTGTTAAGGCACGCAAAAAAAGGGCAAATTCAGAATTAAGCAGCTGGATATGCGGAATATAAAAAAAGCGGATAAAAAAACTTATCCGCTTTGATAAAGTGTTGACGCTGACGTCAGATTTTACAGCCTTCGCAATCGGCTTCGTCACCGAGATCATCCGGCACTTCGCTGGCTTTTTTCTCTGCTTTCGCTTCAGCCTGCTCAAGCTGTGCGTCGATATCAAATTCAAACATGTCGTCGTTCATCGTCATTCTCCTGACCGTAAATCACAGTGCGCTTTATACCGATTTTCCGCGCACTCTGGCAATAAGGCTGACCACTAACAGCACAATCGACCCAATGATAAAGCCCAGCACCAGGTTTGCGCCGTTGCTGAGCAGCATCGCGATCCAGCCGCTGAAACCGCCGCTGACTTCCTCAATCAGATGATGCAGCGGCGTGATGCCATGCACCACGATGCCGCCGCCGACCAGGAACATCGCAAGGGTGCCGACCACCGAAAGGGTCTTCATCAGCCACGGCGCGGCGGTCAGCAGCACACTGCCAATACCCTGCGCAACGCGCGACGGCTTTTCACGCAGCCAGAAACCGAGGTCATCAATTTTAACGATACCCGCCACGATGCCATAGACACCAATGGTGACCAGAATGGCGATGCCCGCCAGGATGATCACCTGGTTGAGCAGCGGTGCTTCCGACACTATCCCCAGGGTAATCGCGACAATTTCCGCCGAGAGGATGAAATCGGTGCGCACCGCGCCTTTGATTTTTTTCTTCTCGTACTCTGCCGCGTTCTGATTCGCCAGCGAATCGAGGCGCTGCTGACGTGCTTCCGGTGATTTGCTCTGCTTGTCGTGCTGCAGACTGTGCATCACCTTCTCCACGCCTTCGTAGCAGAGATAAGCCCCGCCAATCATCAGCAGCGGCGTAATCAGCCAGGGCGCAAACGCGGAGATAATCAGCGCCAGCGGCACCAGGATCAGTTTGTTAAGAAACGAACCTTTAGCCACGCCCCAGACCACGGGCAACTCACGGTTGGCTTTTACGCCGGTAACCTGCTGTGCATTCAGCGACAAATCATCGCCCAGGACGCCAGCGGTCTTTTTTGCCGCCACTTTTCCCATGACGGAAATATCGTCCAGAAGTGTTGCAATATCATCAAGTAAAGTCAGTAAACTGGTGCCTGCCAAAATCTTATCCTTAGTCTGGTTCGTTATGTTGACAACATGGGCAGCGCTCAATTTCCGTTACGGTCATCTCAGCGATGCCCTCACAATCCCACTCTACCCGCACCGCATCACCTTCTGCGCGTTCAGCGTGCAGGTATTTGCTGACCGGGCTTTCGGTCATGCCGGTGATCGCCTCCGTAGCGATAAGCCTGTCGCCGCAATAGACCCGCGCAGTGGCTTTGGTGTTCACCATCCGCTCGTCACGAATCTGGTAAAGGCGTTTAACCGTCAGTTTTATGCTGCTCATGTCAGGCTCCTGGCCACGGAGAAAGCGCAGATCTAACCAATTATGGTCCTGATTAGCAATCAGCGTTGTAATGATGAATCCCCTGATGGTCGATCTCGGCACTCTCCGACATCGCCAGCAGCCACTCTTCCAGCCGCTCCAGCAGATCCTGATCCGTCAGGCGCAGTCTGCCACGCAGCGCACACTCCCAGATGATCAGCACTTTCCAGCCGCTTTCCTGCAGCTGGCGCACATAACGCCGGTCGCGTTCAACATTGCTGTTAATTTTCCCGGTCCAGAATTCTGTGCGCGTCGCCGGCAGTTTAAACAGATAGCAGTGATGACGATGCCAGAAGCAGCCATGAACAAAAATAATCGCCTGCTGTTCGGTCAGAACAAAATCAGGCCGTCCCGGCAGGTTTTTATCCTGCACGCGAAAGCTGAATCCCCGATCTTTCAGCAGCAGCGCAATACGTTGCTCAATGGCCGTATCCTGAGCGCGAATGGCACGCATATTTTTGCTGCGTGTTTCGCTGGAGTGAACATCAGCCATAACGTCTCCTTTTTTGCTGGTTCTGTAACTTTAGCCTGCGCCGCGAAAAGCGAAAGCTGTCGCCGGAGGACTTCGGAGCTTACGCCGCAAAAACAGAACTTTCCGGCGGTCTGACACAGGGCACATCCCGACAATTTCCTCGCAGCCTCTGGAGTGTTAGCATAGGCTCCTTACTGTTAAGGAAAAACGCATGCATCCCGCCGCTCTCGCTGAACCACTCTCTGCTGCACTTTCATCTGCTGATGTGTCTGAACTCTTTGGACAGGTGCTGGACATCTATTCGGTTCGTGATCTCACGGCCCGACTGCAGCAGGCGGGATTTTCCTGCTGGACCCCGGCCCTGCTGAACCGGATCCGTCAGGGTAAAAGCGCCCTGCCACCGCTGTGTGAGGCGGAGCTGTCGCTGTTGCAGAGTCTGCTGCCGACCCGGCCCGCCCACTATGATAATCCTGAGTTTCGTTTTATCGATCTCTTTGCCGGGATTGGCGGCATCCGTAAAGGATTCGAGGCGATCGGCGGTAAGTGTGTGTTCACCAGTGAATGGAATAAAGAGGCGGTTCGCACCTATAAAGCCAACCACTATAGCGATCCGCTGGAGCATCACTTCAATACCGATATTCGTCAGGTGACCCAGCCTGAAGGTCTGACTGACGATGAAGCGATATACCGCGCGATTGATGCAGCAATCCCCGACCATCAGGTGCTGCTGGCCGGTTTTCCCTGCCAGCCCTTTTCGCTGGCAGGGGTCAGCAAGAAAAATGCGCTGGGCCGCGCCCACGGGTTTGAGTGTCAGGCGCAGGGTACGCTGTTTTTCGATGTTGCGCGCATTCTGGCCGCCAAGAAACCGCCGTTTTTTGTGCTGGAGAATGTGAAAAACCTCAAGAGCCACGATAAGGGCCGCACCTTCGCCATCATCATGGAGACGCTGGATGAGCTGGGCTATGACGTGGCCGATGCCGGAGCCGACAGCCCCGATGCCAAAGTGATTGACGCACGTCACTTCCTGCCACAGCATCGCGAACGCATTGTGCTGGTGGGGATTCGCCGTGACCTGAAAAAGCAGGATTTTACGCTGCGCGATATTCGCCGTTTTTATCCGGCGCAGGTGCCCAGCCTGCAAAGTCTGTTAGAGAAGACGCCAGACGACAAATATATTCTGTCGCCGGTGCTGTGGCGCTACCTCTATCAGTATGCGAAAAAGCATAAAGCGAAAGGTAATGGCTTTGGTTTTGGCCTTAACGATCCGCGCAATCCTGACTGCTGCGTGCGGACGCTGTCAGCACGCTACTACAAAGATGGCTCAGAGATTCTGATTGACCGCGGCTGGAACAGCGTGCTCGGTGAAGCGGAGTTTCAGAATGCGGATAATATGGCACGGCGTCCGCGTCGTCTTTCTCCGCGCGAATGCGCACGCCTGATGGGCTTTGATGTGCCGGGCCGCGAGCCGTTCCGCATTCCGGTTTCAGATACCCAGGCCTATAAGCAGTTTGGTAACTCGGTAGTCGTGCCGGTGTTTGCAGCGGTCGCGCAGCTGCTGCTGCCGCATATTCGTCAGCTGAAGTCGTCATCGAACTGAAATAAAAAACCCGTCTTGCGACGGGTTTCAGGCTGATGAAGAACTTACATCTGACGATACTCACAGCAACAAATAAGCTCAACTCGCAGGGAACACGGTCAGAAGGGGAAAGCGTCCCGCGCCAGGACGGTGCGGGCCGAGCATGCCATGGATGGCGGCTTTTGCGTCTTTCCGATCTGACCGTGTTCCCTGAGCAGGCACAGTCTCATAGCGAAACAGTCCAGCCTTTCTCCAAAGTAAAAACCCGTCTTGCGACGGGTTTCTGTTTTATTTCTTCTTTTTGCTCTGCTTCTTCAGCAGCAGGCGGATCTGCTTCAATTCGCTGGCGCTCAGTCCATCAACTTTCACGTCACCGGCACCCGCGTCATCGGCTCCCTCTTCAGTGATGTCCTGATTATCAATGGCGGGATGCGGATGCGTTTCCAGACTGGCCTGCAAACGCTGCACAATTTCCTGGCTCATTGAAATCTGGTTTTCCAGCGCCAGCTGTTTAATTGTTTCTTTCAGCTCGGGATCAATTTTAATCGTTAAATTAACAGTTTCGGTCATCGGGCAGCTCCTTTTTGTTATTGCTCACACGCTACCGGATGACCGTTTCGATTAACATACTGTCATAAAAATTTAATATTCGGTTTTCAATGGAGTGAAATCCCGCAGCACGCCCTCATCCATCCCCACCAGGTTACCCTGAAGCTCGGCATATAGCTTCGCCATGTAGCGCACCAGGAAATCGGCGTTATGCTCAGCCAGCATGCGGCCGGTTTCGGTATGCATGGTTTCCGGCAGGCGCAGCAGCTTCTTCTGGAAATGGTCCAGCGTCCACTTAACATCATTCAGCTCGCGATCTTTACCCAGCGGATCCTGACTGTCGAATAACGGGCGATTCAGTGCACCGGCCGTGTAAAACACCCTGGCCAGCCCGATTGCGCCCAGTGACTCGAGCCGGTCTGCATCCTGCACAATTTTGGCTTCGAGCGTCTCTGGCGGGATACCGGCGCTGAAACTATGGGTTTTAACCGCATGCATAACGGCATCGATCTTTTCTGCCGGGAAATCGAGAAAATCCTGCTGCAGAATACGCTGCGTTTCCGCGGCTGCATACGTTGAGGCGAGATGCCGTTCCGGATGATTCTTGGGAAGATTCACTACATCATGAAAATAGCAGGCGGTGAGCACCACCAGCGGGTCCGCCTTCGTGCCGGTCATGATTCGCTGCGCGCTCATCCAGACGCGTCGCAGATGGGCGATATCGTGCGCGCCGTCGTCGTGGATCCAGTTCGCCTGAAACCAGCTTTCATAGCGGGATTGCCAGAGTGTAAGTGACATAATCTATCTCCCTGTAGTGATCGACAGCGGATTCTCTGTCGTGATCAGTGCGCAAACGGCAAGCCATCATAGCGACTGGCTAATGACACTTTTTTTACAGTGCTGTTGAAAAGAGCGGCGCTGCCAGCGATTTCGGGCAGAAAAATGAGATCTTGATCATCTGTATAGCATCTCTGTTACAGAAATACCGCAATTTCGGCGGTTTTCAGCCTTTCCTCAGTGAGTTTCTGCTAAGAAAATTAGTTTAACAGTAGTAATGTTTGATTGCTTTTGAACCATTTGAACTGGCCATTCTTAACCTTTTTTTGTCACGCATTTAATTGTAAAAGTGTGGGCAATAGCAGGTGAAAAAATCTGAAAAGGTTCCTATTTTTACCGTTATAACGTACTGTATCCGGGCTGTTCGTCGCGTTCTGCCGATTGCATGATAAGCTTTGGTGCGCTTTTTGCATTTTGCTGGTTTTTAACACCCAACGTGACAAATTTAAAGTGACTGTCAGGCGACAAATTATTAAGCAAAATGATTTAAAGCTTTTATGATAATTCTTAGATGTGAAGCAAATGGACGTTTACAGCAGTAACCGGGTTCTACTAATAAAAAGAGGTAATCCATGAAAGAACGGCCGATTCTTTTTTCCGAACAGCGTGTTCGTGCCCTGTTGGTTGGCCAGCAAACACAAACCCGGCGCATTATGAAAACTCAGGCTTTCGGGCCGGGTCAGGATCATCACGAGGGCGTACACGCTTTCGATGTCAGTGCTAACCATCTGCATGGCTACAAGATGATGTCGATGGCGGACATCAGCTATCAGTGCCCCTACGGTAAACCGGGTGACATCCTCTGGGTGCGTGAAACCTGGCGCGGCCCGATGGTGCCGGAGAACGATCTCGCCGAATATGAACGCGACCCGACGCCGTTTCGCCTGCCGGAATATTGCCAGTATCGTGCCGACAGTAATGAGCTGGGTCAGCATGCGATGAGCACCCCGGAAGCCGAGGAGTTTGGCTGGCAGACCGCCATCCACATGCCGCGCTGGGCCAGTCGTATCAACCTTGAAATCACCGGCGTACGCGCGGAAAAGATTCAGGATATCAGTGAAGATGACATTATGGCGGAGGGCGTACAGACCGACTCGCATTTCCTTAATAACTTCTTCACCATGAACGTTAATTCTGAGTCGCCAAAAGAGGCGTATCGTAAAGCCTGGGAAAAGCAGTACGGTGCAACCAGCTGGGAAGTGAATCCCTGGGTCTGGGTCATTGAATTTCAGCGCGTTGAACGCAGGTAATGCCTCAACCCTGCGCTTTGCGGGTTGAATCACAGACAACGGCCGCGCTAACGGGTTGAATAGACAGCCTTCAGTCCTGAAGTGCGACAGAAGATGCCAGCATTCGATGCTGGCATTTTTATGTCTGCCGCGTCAGGATAGCGACATAGCCCGGTTCTGTGCAGGAGTTGCGATGTTTAAATGGCCCTGGAAAACGCATAACGACACCATACTGACGGCACTGCCGTGGCAACAGGGGCTGTCACAGCCTGTCTTCAGCCCGCTGGATGAGTCTGAACAGCAGGCGCTGGTGGAGCTGGCAAAGCGCTTTCTGCAACAGAAAAAACTGGTGCCTCTCGGGGGCGTTCAGCTGGATGAACTGCGCAGCGTGCGGATTGCACTGCTCTTCTCTCTGCCAGTGCTGAAGCTGGGTCTGGAGTGGCTGGACGGTTTTCATGAGGTGCTGATCTATCCCGAGCCGTTTGAGGTTGACGATCAGTGGCAGGATGAAGATGGGCTGGTTCACAGCGCACCTGCCGTTCACGCCGGACAGAGCTGGACCCAGGGACCGGTCGTCCTCAACTGGCTCGATATTCAGGATTCATTCGATCTCTCCGGCTTTAATCTGGTGATTCATGAGGTGGCACACAAACTGGATGCGCGCGGCAGCGGTTATACCAGCGGCGTTCCGGTCATGCCGCTGCGGGTCGTAGCCCGGTGGGAAAAGGATTTGCGAGCCGCGATGGCAGAGATTGAAAGTGAGGTGGAACTGGCAGGCGAACAGGCTGCGACTGTCGATCCTTACGCCGCCAGCGATCCGGCGGAGTGCTTCGCTGTACTCTCTGAGTATTTCTTTACGGCTCCGATTCTGCTGGCAGAACGTTTTCCTGCGATGTATGAACATCTGCGTCAGTTTTACCAGCAGGATCCCCTGAGTCGGATGACATCTGAAACGGTTCAAACTGCTTAAATCCCGATCGCATTGCGTTAAAGCTAGCCAGTTGAATGATAATGTCTTTTTTGCTGTTGACACCATAGTGCGACGCGGCTAATATTCGCCTCGTTCAAACGATTCCTCTGTAGTTCAGTCGGTAGAACGGCGGACTGTTAATCCGTATGTCACTGGTTCGAGTCCAGTCAGAGGAGCCAGAATTAGAAAAGCCCGCTCAGGGAAACCTGAGCGGGCTTTTTGCTTTTCAGTACTCCCAATTTTCTCGTTCTTTCTGATTAGCATCCGGATCCGCCTGCTGTTACCTGCATATGCCTGGTGAATCCGGCGGTGATAAATGCAAAAACCAGCCGGGCAATCCCTGCTCAGGCTGGCTCGTACTCCCGGCGAATTATTACTCAGGAATAGTCAGTACCTGACCCGGCGCAATATTATCCGGGTTGCTGAGGATATTTTTATTTGCCTCAAAGATTTTCATATATTTTGATGCATCATTATAAAACTGCTTAGCGATTGCGCTGAGCGTGTCCCCGGATTTCACCGTATAAGTGCGGACACCTGCTGCTGAAACATCGCCCTTATTCTCAACATTTTTATCAACGCTATGTAACAACTCATCGCCAATATTTTTAATATTATCCAGAATGCTCACAATTACTCCCCTATCGTTTCCGATACGTTTAGTTTAATTAAAAAAACAGGATTGCCAGACAAATACTGCGCGGCGTACGATACACCTGCTTTTATTTCGTGAATTAAACCACTGCTAAACACGCAGTAATTTATATAAAAAGAAGGATGGTAATGATGGGTATATTGTCATGGGTTGTATTTGGTCTGATCGCCGGTATTATCGCCAGATGTATTATGCCAGGTAAAGAACATATGGGCATTTTCATGACCATGATCCTGGGTATTATCGGCGCGCTGATTGGCGGTGTTGCCAGTACGGCTCTGGGCTTTGGCAAGGTCAGTGGTTTCAATATTTACAGCATTGCGATTGCAACCCTGGGTTCAATTATTGTGCTGTTTGTTATTCATAAAATCAGAGCTTGTAAACAGTCTTAAGCGATTACTATTCAGGGGAAATAAAATGAGTTTACTCGAAACGGTGCTGGCGATGTGCGGCCTGAATACGCAGACCAGTCAGGAAGTGAAAGGTGTGCTGGAGTGGGTGGAACAGCAAGGCGGTTTACACACCATCGTAAGCCATCTTCAGAGCGGTGAGTACAGTGAGGTGGTTAATTCCTGGCTCGGCGATCAGCAGAACGTTGCCCTGAGCAGCGATCTGGTGCAGAAGATGATTAACTCTGAAGCGATTGAGCAACTGGCTACGCGGATGGGTATCAACACCAGCGATGCACTGAATTTGCTGGTCAAATATCTGCCACAGCTGGTGGATAAAGCGTCATCTGCAGGTGTGATTGATAAAAAAGCCGATCTCACCGGGCTGGTCAGTCAGTTAATGCACTGAGCGTGATGCAATTGGAAGATAAAAGCCTGCTGCGAAAGTATGAGGCTTTTATCTTTTAGATTCAGGGGAATTAAGCAAAGTTGTTCAGCACATAGTCTGAATATTGAGAAGAGGTTATTTTAGCCAGTAATCAAATTTATCTTCCAGAGAAAAGCTTATATCCTGCTGCCTTACCCTTTCGAAAACCTTGATGATTTTATCAAATCGCTCTCCAGGCTTTTTTTGATAAACCTGAGTGACACCAGGTAATTCTTGTTGGCCTTTCAATATCTGTATTCAGGCAATCCCAGAGAGCATCCAGATTCCTGCCGTAACAGGGGTCCAAATCCATCATCTCAGCCAGAATACGATGAAGATCAGATTCTGTATGTATATCACGACCCTCTAAGATCATATTTTATCTCATTCGATTTACCTACAGGCAGAGGTAAGACTTCAGAAAGTGCGAGCAGAGTAAATACAGGCTAAGGCCAGCGCCATTCGACAGCGCAATGCTGCCGCCGCTGTGACTGACTTTATAATCAGCAGAGTTACCGATGTCGCTGAAGCCCAGCGTGCCGGTATCCAGACGGTTGTCTGCGGCATCACCCTGGCTGGCAATCACCGCACCGTTAAGCTGCGTGTGATTGCCGACGGTGATATCGAAGCCCCCTTTACCGGCATAGATACCGCTTTGCTCCTGCACACTGTCGTAGTTGCTGTGCATTTTGTCCTGATTGATGCTGGCATACCCGGAAGCCGTCATCGAACCAATGGTAAAGCTGCCACCCGCGCCGTAGCTGGTCTGTTTTGAATCGTAACGATCGCTGTCCTGCTGGCTGGTCAGGGTTAAATCGCGGCCTGCGTTTGCGATGACCTGGTCAGCGCTGACCTGTGCGCCCTCCAGTGTGGTGTCCCGCCCGCTGGTGAGGTTAAGTTTGCCGCCACTGTCCAGCGTGGTCTCAGTCCACCGCGTGCCGTTGCCGCTCTCTTTGCCTTTAGCATCATTTATGCTGGCAAAAATACTGATGCCTGCACTGCCCTGTCCGGCACCAATACTGACGCCCACACCGCCGCCGCTGCTGCTGTTCTTACCGCTGCTCTCCTGAGTATTCACTGCGCCGGTCAGTAAAATATCTTTAGCCGCATTCAGACTGCTGTCGCCTGCTGCTTTCAGCTGACTTCCGGCAATCTGAATATCACCACTGTGCACACTGTTATTTTTTCCTGTGGCAGTGATCGCGAGATTATTGCCGGCATTGATCGTCGATCCCGAGACGCTGTCCGTGCTCTGATGCTGCTGCGATTTGGATTTCTGCGTATTCAGTGAAAGACTGACGCCAATTCCATTGCTGGGATCAGCACTCACTTCCGCCAGCTGGCTGGCCTGGACCGCCTGAACGCCAGAGAGCGCAGCCTTTGTTGCCTGCAGAGCTGCCAGACGCCCATCACTCTCTTTTTTCGAGGATTGTGCGGCGGCAACGGCATTGTTGATGGCATCACCTACGGCACCGGATAACGCAAGTGTCAGCCCGCTCTTCTTCTGCTCAAACAGTTCATCATGAGTCCGTTTATCATGGCCCGGATCGATGATCACGCTGTCGCCGGTAATGGCAAGATCGCGCCCCGCCACCAGATCTGAGCCGCTGACGTGAGCCTGTCCACCTGCAACAATACTGACATTACCGCCCGTGCTGCCCACAATGCTGGCGCTCTGGCTCTGTGTGGTGCCCTTGTCACGTAAGTCATGGACCGACTTACTGCTGCCCACCGTGATGCCGATGCCGCCGGTTCCCATCAGGCCGCTTTTCTTCGTTTCCGAAAAACGCCAGGTTGAGTCTGTATTGGTCGCAGCAAAGATATCCACGTTGTTACCGGCTTTGAGCGCTACGGTGCTATCTCCTGCGACCTGTGAACCCTGGACAAGTAAATTGTTGCCCGCATTAAGTGTGACATTATCGCCGCTCAGCAGAGTGCCATTTTCACGGGTGTCACTGTCTTCGCTGATGGTATGGGCAGTCTTTTTACTCAAAAATCCTTTTTTGGTTTTGGTCTCTTCTTTGTAGGCATAATCGCTATCAGTTGCGGTAATCAGGTTGATGTCACGTCCGGCACCCACTGCGATATCACCGCTGGCTGTAACCTGAGCCGCTTCACTGTTAACATCCCTACCCGCTTTAACCGCAGTACTCCCACCGCTGGCAATTTCAGTGCCCTGCTGGCGTACCGACTCATTAATCTCAACCTTCTTACCGGATTTGTAGCTATTACCAGAACCCGTTTCAGCCGCCAGCAGATTGACGTCACGCCCTGCCTGTAAAGTGACGTCTTTGTCTGCGGCCATGCCTGCCGCCTGGCTGTTAAGGTCGCGTCCGGCCTGGAGTGCTAAATCGCCGCCACTGGTCAGCGTCGTGCGATCCAGACCGGTTGAATGGGTTTCACGTTTACCCTTCACATCATTCTGGCTGGTCGTCGCGCTGTTGAGATTAAGATCGTTACCGGCTGCCAGCGCCGCGTTTTTACCGGCGTTGATGCTGCTGGCGGTAACGGTCAGATCGTGGCCCGCCTGCATCGCCAGATTGCCGCCTGCGGCAATCTGGCTGCCGGCGGTATTGACGGTCTTAGTGCTGGTCGCATCAACTTTTTGCCAGCGATTTCCGGAACCGAATTGCGCGCTGCCAGTGACGTTCTGATTGCCGGTGATGGCAATATCATTCCATGCGTTCAGCAGCAGATCGCTACCCGCTTTGAGGTTCGCGCCTGTGACAGCAATATTATTGCCCGCCTTGAGGCTCAGTGAATCTAGCGAAGTGATGCTCGCCGTTGGCCCGCTTAGGGTTTCGGTATAGGATTTTTGTACGCCTTTGCCGTTGCCTGCATCCAGATGCCAGAGCTGCGATGTGGTCAGGTTGTTGATATCACCGTTAAGACTCTCAAGCTCAACCTTTTTACCGCTGATAGTCGCACTGACGTTGTTAATATCGTTCAATGCGCTAAGTTGCAGGTCACCACCCGCATGGAGCAGACCGGCGTTGAGGTTACTGAGCGTATTCTGGCTGTCGATGGTCAGATCGTTTTTGGCCATCACGCTACTGCCAGTGTTGGTGACGTTCCCGCCTTTCAGCGTCACGTTGTTCCCGGCAATCACGCTGCCATCGCGCACTTCCACATCTTTTGTCGACAGATAGAGCTTCGGCACCATCACCGTTTCACCGTTGATCGTGGTGGCTTCCCACCAGATCATGCTCTTGTCTAACGAGGCGAGTTGCTCAGCAGAGAGTGAGACACCAAACTCCAGTCCCAGCGACTGCTGCGCCGCCGCTGCGTTGTCCATCAGATAGCGCATCTGGGCAAGATCGGATCCCAGGCCATTGATAAAGGCGATGAGGTTGCTGGTTTTCGAGGTTAGGGTTGATGGCTGAAATGACGCCCACATCTTTTTCTTATGCGGGCGTTTCAGACTGCTTAATGATGAAGATAACTCATAAGCCAGAAGAGGCCGCAATATCCTATTGCTGAGTATTTTCCGGAACCAGCACAAGACAGCCCTGCTCAATTTTCACCGTAATAAGGGCTCCGGTTTCAAATCCAGCTTCACGAAGCCATTTCCCGCTCAGATGTATTGCAGGTGTGGTGCAATCGCCGCGTTTGGGCTGATAGCCGATGGTATACCGACGTTGTGTTTTAGTTGGCGCGCTTTCAGATGGCAAATGGTGTTGTTCGAGGTTCGTGCTCATGGGGAAGCCTCCAGTATGCATTTTAAACCGCCACCTGAGGTTCCAATCTCATGGGTGGCAGACTGAACGAGGTTGGAACTACCGGGCACACTGAACCGGCGCACCCTAAGGTGCCCTCGCCCAGCCCACCATTGAGGTGTAGCCAGACGCACGACAATAAAATGTTGCCGCGAGTGTGCATTAACCGGAGTTCCAATTCCGTCGCCTGATTTGGCAGGCGCAGAAAAAGAATACGGCGATTAATGCGGGACGACAAGAAGCAGTGCTGGAACACAACTCGCAGATATTAAACGAAGTTATCTGCCAGAGAAACCAGCTCATCTCTTTATCCCTGCGCTTTCTGAGCAACGAAATGACCGTTCGCTTCACCCTGAACGCAAAAAGGCCCGCAAAGTAGCGGGCCTTTAACCAGTCAAAGTACAACAACCGTTATCTTTCATGGTAACGATGCACTGCCGGGTAATATTCCAGTCCATACAGCTGGCTCAGTGGCAGCAGCAGTTCGACGTTAATATCATGTACACGTTCACTGGTCACAGGGCCACTCAGCAGCTGTTCAAACCAGGCTATCAGTTTCTGTTTCATGTCAGGTTCTCCGCATCAGTTGATGCCCTGAGTAAACCCGCTTACGCGCTCGATCAGAACCAAAAATTTCTGCGCAGCTTATGCCGAAAATGGCATAACGCGCCTTGCCTGGTCAATCATCAGCCGCCGCCAGAGACCGGCTGCTCAAAAATCTACTGCGTTATCAGGGTCACCCAGTTCGCCCCTTTGCCAGCTGGGGCCTCCCCCACCCGCTTAAGTTCACCGCTGGCGGGATCGATGGCGTAGCTGCCAATCACGGCGCTCTTCTCTCCGCTGACGATCAGCCATTTGCCCTGCGCATCAATCGCGATACTGCGCGGCTGTTTTTCCACCGGCCAGCTGCCGATGAATGTTAACTCACCCGTGTGCTTATCTACCCGATAACCGCTGACGGTGCTGGAGGTGCGTTCAGTCACATAGATAAATTGCCCATCAGGCGTGATTTTAATGTCTGCCGCCCAGATGCGCGGCGTCGGATCGCTGTAGCCCGCCGGACGCTGCTCGCCATGCTGCAGGTTATATTTCTTCGCCACCGCGTTGGGCCAGGTTTTCAATGGCGTCAGCGTACCATCGGCTGCGCGCCGGAACTGCGTAATAGTGCCGCTCATCTCCGCGAGGTTATAGAGAAAGCGATTATCCGGCGAAATTACAGAATGCCGTGCGCCGCTGTTCTTCTCACCCTGTACAAACCCCGTACCCAGCGGAGTAATGGCCCCGTCACTGGCGAAGGTATATTGCAGTACCCTATCCGCGCCAAGGTTACCAACGTAGAGCGAATGGTTGCTGACGTCGGTGATCACCGAATGAGCATGCGGCCCGGTTTTCACTTCGCCCGTAACCTGGGTCGTCACAATGCCTTTATCATCAATCCGGTTACTGGTGACGATATCGCTGTCATAGGAGGCGGCCAGCAGGTAGCGCCCGCTCTTATCGGTGGTGATCCACGGAAAGCTGGCTTTGATCGGCGTCACCGCCAGTTTCTGCAGATCACCGTGTGGACGGGTGACGCGCCAGCTGATGATTGCGTAAGGCGGCGATCGCAGCGCGCCATAGAGATGTTTACCATCCGGGCTGGCCGCCAGCGGCATAATCTTTTTCCCGGCGGGCGTATCGCCCCGCCATTGCAGGCTGCCATTGGCTTCACTGAGCTGATAGCGGGAAACGGTGCCGGATTCGGCATTCGACACATAGACGAAGGTTGTCGCCCACAGCGGAGCGCTACACAGCAGCGGCAGGAGTGCCAGCGCTGTTTTAACAGGGATCATAGGGTCACCTTGATAAGCAGGTTCTGCGCCAGTGCGCAGCTGGAAATACGCTACCCCTCTCAGACGAGACTGGCTTTGTGCAACTGACTGAAATTATACCTGAAAGCCTGGAGATGTGACGGAGATGTTATTTTTAAAGGCGGGGTCTGAGAGGTGATGCCTTCCCCCCGGTGAGAGGAGAAGGCATAGGCATGCTGCTAACCGGTTTTCGCGATCATTTTATGGTAGCGGTTAAGCCATTTGCCGCTGTTAAGTCGCCACCAGAAGAAGATGCCACGCACCGTCCAGTCGAGGAACATCCCCAGCCAGACGCCGGTGACGCCCATGCCAAGTTGAATGCCCAGCAGATAACCGACCACGACGCGCGCGCACCACATACTGAACATCGACACATACATAGTGTACCGCGCATCACGTGCGCCTTTAAGACCCGCCGGCAGCACCCATGACGCGGCCCATAGCGGCATAAACAGCGCATTCAGCCAGAGCAGATGTTTCGTTACGTTGATCACTTCCGGGTCGCTGGTGTAGAACCGCGCCAGCAACCCGGCCAGCGGCACCGTCAGCAGCGCTATCGCGCTCAGACACGCCGTCGCCAGCCAGAAAACATGCCGCACCTGACGCTCCGCCTGGAAGACCTGATTTTTGCCCAGACGGGTACCGGTAATGATAGTTGAGGCTGAACCCAGCGCGTTGCCCGGCAGGTTGATCAGCGACGCGACCGAGAACGCGATAAAGTTACCCGCAATCTCACTGGTGCCCATGCCTGCCACAAACACCTGCGTCAGCAATTTACCGCCGTTGAACAGGACCGACTCGATACTGGCAGGCACACCTATACCTAATACTTCCATCAGAATGCTGCTGTTCCAGCGCCGGAAATAGCTCGACAGCGTGATTTTCAGCGAGGCATTAAAGCCGATCATCAGCACGTAAATCACCGCGATCGCCCCGATATAACGGGTGATGGTCAGACCCAGCCCGGCACCGATAAACCCTAAACCGTCCCACGAGAAGCAGCCATAGATCAGCACGCTACTGATGATGATGTTGAGGATGTTCATGCCGCCGTTAATCAGCATCGGGATTTTGGTGTTACCCGCGCCACGCAGCGCCCCGCTGCCGATCAGCGTAATAGCGGCTGCCGGATAGCTCCAGGCAGAGGTCTGCAGATAACTCAGCGCCAGCGCTTTAACTTTGGGTTCGGCAGCACCGGCGATGGCATCAATGATGAGATGGCCCCAGAACTCAATGGCGATCACCAGCACAAAGGCGAGTATCGTCATCATGGCCAGCGACTGACGCGTGGCGGCGCGGGCACGCTTGCCGTTGCGTTTTGCCAGACTGAACGCCACCACCACCGTGGTGCCGAGATCGATAGCCGCAAAGAACGAGATGATCACCATATTGAAGCTGTCGGCCAGGCCAACGCCCGCCATTGCCTCTTTGCCCAGCCAGCTGACCAGGAAGGTGCTCAGTACGCCCATCAACAGCACACAGGCATTCTCGAAGAAGATAGGCACTGCTAATGGCGATATTTCACGCCAGTAGAGCGTGCGATAAGAGCGGCGTTTCGGGTACCACGCCGTGCGCTTAATCGCCTGCATCACTGCTACGCCGGGATTTTGCAAAGGATTACCAAATCAGAAGAGACTGACGAGATCTAATGATGATAGTGAGCAGAGAAATATGCAAAGTCTTTCCGGGACAAATTAATCATGGTTACAAACTTTTTAGTTCAGATTCGGCAGATTCTGCCTCGCCGGGCCGTCCGCTGTAGCAAACCTGATTATTTCCGGTAGGTTACGATCGCCTGTCATCACGGTGCCACCGGCTGCACTGCTGCTCTTTTATCAGTTGCAGCGCAACAGACACGGCGGCATCGCCTGTTGCGGTAATAAAGATTTTCTTAACGGATTTTCGTAATGTGCGTTCCGGCTCACTGCCGCACTGCTCAGATTACGCGCTTCGTTAGCGCAAAAAAAAGGCGATCACAGATTCTTCACCAATCTCTGCAACAAACCCGCTAAGCTTGGGGCAAATTGCGGAAAAAAATGGAAGGAGAAACCATGCCGACATTACGGAAAAACCTGACCAGCCAGCAGGCGCTGGATGAACTTGAACGCCTTTACGATGGTGCCGTTGATGCGCTGCGTGCGGCGATTAAACTGTTTACCGAAAACGGCACGCTCCCCAATGCCGCGGAACGGGAAAAGGGACTGTTTGTATACCCGGAGCTGCGCATCACCTGGCACGGTGAAGGTCCGCAGCAGAATCGCACGCGTGCCTGGGGCCGCTTTACCCATACCGGCAGTTACAGCACCACCGTTACCCGTCCGGCGTTACTGCGCCACTATATTTCAGAACAGCTTCAGATGCTGGAAAAAGAGTATCAACTGGAGATCGACGTGGTGCCGTCCAGCCAGGAGATCCCCTATCCTTACGTGATCGACGGTTCTGATCTGTCGCTGGATCGCACCATGAGCGCCGGTATTGCGCGCCACTTCCCGACCACCGAGCTGTCACAGATTGGCGATGAGACTACCGACGGTCTGTTCCACGCCGACGCCAAATTCCCCCTGTCGCACTTCGACGCGCTGCGCACCGACTTCTCGCTGGCCCGTCTGCGTCACTACACCGGCACCAGCGTAGAGCACTTCCAGCCTTTTGTGCTGTTCACCAACTATACCCGTTATGTCGACGAGTTCGTGCGCTGGGCAATTGAGCAGGTGCGCGATCCTAACACCCCTTACGACAGCCTGGCCTGTGCGGGTGACGTGGTGCTGACGGCCGATACCGCCAACAGCGAGTCGATGCTCTCAGATCTGGCGTGGAAGAAGCATCAGATGCCTGCCTGGCATCTCACCTCACCTAATCGTCGCGGCATCACACTGGTTAATATCGGTGTCGGCCCGTCGAATGCCAAAACCATCTGCGATCATCTGGCGGTGATGCGCCCGCACGCGTGGCTGATGATTGGTCACTGCGGCGGTCTGCGCGAGAGCCAACGGATCGGCGACTATGTGCTGGCCCACGCTTATCTGCGTGACGATCACGTACTCGATAGCGTGCTTCCGCCAGACATCCCGGTGCCAAGCATTGCCGAAGTGCAGCGCGCACTGTATGACGCCACCAAGTCGGTGAGCGGCATGCCAGGTGAAGAGGTGAAGCAGCGCCTGCGTACCGGCACCGTGGTGACCACCGACGATCGCAACTGGGAGTTGCGCTACTCCGCGTCGGCCCTGCGCTTTAACCTGAGCCGCGCGGTAGCGGTCGATATGGAGAGCGCCACCATTGCCGCGCAGGGCTATCGTTTCCGGGTGCCGTACGGCACGCTGCTGTGCGTTTCCGACAAACCGCTGCACGGCGAAATCAAGCTGCCGGGTCAGGCGAACCGCTTCTATGAGGGGGCGATTTCAGAGCATCTGCAGATTGGCATTCACGCGGTTGAGCTGCTGCGCGCTGAGGGTGATAAGCTGCATTCGCGTAAGCTGCGGACGTTTAATGAGCCGCCTTTCCGGTAGATGTATCGCCGCTGGCTCGGGGAGGTTTGTTCGCTGCGCGAACGGGCTGGCAGCAGAGCTGATGCCGGGGATTGTTCGCTGCGCGAACGGGCTTTGAGAGGGGTTTCGTTCGCCTGATCAGCTGGGCAGTTTCAGACACGCCTCTGCTGGCGACCGACAAGGGGTGCCAGTCGCCGCGCCCCTTGACCCCCGGCTCCGGCCTGCTTCACCGCCGCTTCGCGGTCCCTTCGCTTCTTCCGGATTTCTTACGGACCAGCGGGTTCGCGCCATCCCTGGCGCTCGTCCTGAAATCCCTCATCCGCTCAGCGGTTCTGACGGCCTCCCCACCCCTCGCTGTTATCTCTTCTTTTTGTTTTGGGTACTTTATCGCTTTACGTTTCCGGGATTGGCTTTGGCTTTGGCTTTGGCTTTGGCTTTGGCTTTGGCTTTGGCTTTGGCTTTGGCTTTGGCTTTGGCTTTGGCTTTGGCTTTGGCTTTGGCTTTGGCTTTGGCTTTGGCTTTGGCTTTGGCTTTACAGGACAGCAGACAACACAACACCACAGTTAACACAAAGAAATCACAGGCGGGGGGTTGTCAGAGGCATCCGGAGCGCTGAGGAACAACCGGAGGCAAGGATGAGCCGACAGGACGTCGGCGAAAGGACGGTTCGCGCCAGGGATGGCGCGTCCGGACGGTCCGCTGGCCGCAGGGCGTGACGAAGGCACCCCGCGAAGCGGGGCGCGCAGGCTGCCGGACGCCGGGATTGTTAAGGGGCGGGCGTCCGCCCCTTGACGCGTCCGCCTGCACAGGCAACCTGAAACTCCCCATCGCCTGGCGGGCGTAACCTGCTCAGAGCATGCCCACCTCTCCAGACGAACGAAAACCCTCTCAGCGTCAGCCTGCTCCAAAGCGAAATTTATGCGGACCACTAAGTCCTGCCATTAACCCCAATTAAATCCCGTAATTAATCTGCCTCTTAAAACAAAAAGCCCATAACCTTTCGGTTATGGGCATGCTTCTTTTTTATTATATAGACAACTTTCCCTGCGCGTTGGCTTGTGATATTACTTTCACACCCATTCCGGCTTGCATGAAGGTACAATTAAAGTATGGCGCTTTATATAAAGTGTCATTTCTCTGTAGGGTTATTAAGTTGCAAGGTCAATTTAATGTAGAGTAATGAAAATGTAAGGACACACTCATGAAAAAAATTACGTTACCCGCAAGGCTTATCAGAATGTTTGAAAACGACCCTGTTGTCGGCTGGGGAGTGAAGGACAATCAGTCCCGCTTTGTTTATGTGAATAACACTCTCAAAGCCTGGCAAACTCTATCGCCAGGTATTAATTATGAAGGCCGCCATATTAGAGAAATGCCTGTTCCGGTTGCAGAATTTGCTGACCTTTTTAGCCAGCAGGAGCGGGAAATAGAGCGAACAGGTCAGCCAGTCAGAGCAATCACCACACATATACAGGGAAAAGAAAAAATCATGCAGCCTGCTTATAGTGTTCAGGAGCCACTGTATGATAACGAGCATAACTGTATCGGAACGGTTATCAGCGTCAGGCATGTGAGGATCATCACACCGAGCGCCTTGCTGGACGGCAAAATAATTCAGCATGCGACTTTTGAAGCACCCTCATCCGTCTTCACAGAAAAAGAGTGGGAAGTCGTTTATCTGCTGGTCTGTGGGATGAACATAAAAGAAATAAGCAGTATCCTGGCGATTACAGCTGACGCAGTTAATGGCAGACTCAGAAGTTGTTACAGAAAGACCGGTCTGAATTCGCTTTCTGCACTGATCAGCTATTGCCGTGACAATAAGTTAGACCATTATATTCCACCGTTCTTCCTGAAAAAAGGCCACATTATAATAAGAGGATGAACTGATGGTCAGAAAGCTGAATCCTGTTGAATATTACTTAGATAACTCACTGTTTGGCTGGGCTATTAAAAACAATGTCTCACGCTATGTTTATGCCAATAAGCTTGCATGCAGTTATTTCAACGTTCCGTCTGACACTATTATGGGGGCATTCGACACCGACCTGACGCCAGACATTAGCGATTATTACCATCATATTTTGCATGATGATAAAAAAATCCTGAATACTAAAGAAATGAGCATTGTGCTCAAGACTTTTGAATACGGAGAAGAGAACAGGCTGCGATCTTTTATGGTGGAGAAACGCCCGTGGACGTTCAGTGATGGAACCGATGGTATTATCTGTACCTATCTTGAGATCACCAATGTTTACTTTTCAACGTTCCTCCGGCCACGTGACAGAAGACCCTTTGTTTTTACCCGGCCCGCGAATATCTTCACCGATAAAGAGTGGGAAGTGATTCTGCTATTGCTCTGTGGGGTAAAGCAGAACCTTATGCCAGGAATTCTGGGCATCAGTGCTCCGGCCCTTCGCAACCGACTTATACGCTGTTACGACAAATCTGGTGCAACCAGCAACGCTGCGTTGAAGCAGCATTGTATGCAGGAGGGGTGGGATAACTATATCCCGCCTTTTTTCCTGAACAAAGGATATGTGCTGATCACCTGAGGCGCAAAGAGCCAACCGGAGGCCCGGAAGAGTCGACAGGGCGTCGGAATTGTTCGCTGCGCGAACGGGCTCTGAGAGGGGTTTCGTTCGCCTGATCAATTGGGCAGTTTCAGACACGCCTCTGCTGGCGACCGACAAGGGGCGCCAGTCGCCGCGCCCCTTGCCCCCCGGCTCCGGCCTGCTTCACCGCCGCTTCGCGGTCCCTTCGCTTCTTCCGGATTTCTTACGGACCAGCGGGACGCGCCATCCCTGGCGCGAACCCGCCTCTTCGCGACATCCCTGTCGCTCGTCCTGAAANTCTGAGAGGGGTTTCGTTCGCCTGATCAATTGGGCAGTTTCAGACACGCCTCTGCTGGCGACCGACAAGGGGCGCCAGTCGCCGCGCCCCTTGCCCCCCGGCTCCGGCCTGCTTCACCGCCGCTTCGCGGTCCCTTCGCTTCTTCCGGATTTCTTACGGACCAGCGGGACGCGCCATCCCTGGCGCGAACCCGCCTCTTCGCGACATCCCTGTCGCTCGTCCTGAAATCCCTCATCCGCTCAGCGGTTCTGACGGCCTCCCTACCCCCCTGCTGTTATCTCTTCTTTCTGTGTTGGGTAATTTATCGCTGTGGGTTTTTGGCTTTGACTTTGACTGTGGCTTTAAGTCCAGCAGACAACACAGCACCACAGTTAACACAAAGAAATGACAGGCGGGGGGTTGTCAGAGGCATCCGGAGCGCTGAGGAACAACCAGAGGCAAGGATGAGCCGACAGGACGTCGGCGAAAGGACGGTTCGCGCCAGGGATGGCGCGTCCGGACGGTCCTTCGGCCGCAGGGCGTGACGAAGGCACCCCGCGAAGCGGGGCGCGCAGGCTGCCGGACGCCGGGATTGTTAAGGGGCGGGCGTACGCCCCTTGACGCGTCCGCCTGCACAGGCAACCTGAAACTCCCCCTCGCCTGGCGGGCGTAACCTGCTCAGAGCCAGCCCGCTGCTAAGCATGCCCACCTCTCCAGACGAACAGAAACTCTCTCAGCGCCCTTTCGCGCAGCGAACTAAAGGCCTGGCGGGCCGCTACCCGCAGGGATTGTTAAGGGGCGGGCGTCCGCCCCTTGACGCGTCCGCCTGCACAGGCAACCTGAAACTCCCCCTCGCCTGGCGGGCGTAACCTTCTCAATGTTAGCCCGCTGCAAAGCGATCCCTTCTCAGCCTCTGCCCGCTGCTAAACGTTCCTTAACCGCAACGCGGTAAATTAAGCACTCAACCACCCAAGCTTAATCACAAACAGAATCGACAGAATTACCAGCGCCGCATTCACCTCTTTGGCGCGACCACTCAACAGCTTTACCAGAGTCCAGGTAATAAAACCAAACGCGATGCCGTTAGCGATGGAATAGGTCAGCGGCATGGTCAGCGCGGTCACGGTAACCGGCGCGGCCGTGGTGATATCTTTCCAGTCAATATCTGCCAGGCCCGATGCCATTAATACCGCTACAAACAGCAGTGCAGGTGCAGTAGCGTAAACCGGCACGCTGGAGGCCAGCGGCGAGAAGAACAGCGCCAGCAGGAACAGCACACCCACCACAATCGCGGTCAGCCCGGTACGGCCACCGGCACTCACGCCCGCCGCCGATTCCACATAACTGGTGGTGGTCGAGGTCCCCAGCAGTGAACCAAACAGCGCAGCGGCACTGTCGGCAATCAGCGCACGGCCCATCTTCGGCACGTTACCCTGCTCATCCGCCAGACCGGCACGTTTCGTCACGCCCAGCAGCGTGCCGGTGTTATCAAACACATCAACAAACAGGAAGGCAAAAATCACGCTGATCAGGCCGACGTTAAATGCCCCGGCGATGTCCAGTTGCAGGAACGTCGGTGCGATGGACGGCGGCGCAGAGAAGACGCCCGCGAACGGCGACAGACCGATGCCCATCGAGATAAAGGTCACCAGCAGAATGCCGATCAGCACCGCACCGGTCACGCGACGCGCTTCCAGCACCACGATCACCACAAAGCCGAGCATCGCCAGCAGCGGACCCGGCTTGGTCAGATCGCCAATGCCCACCAGCGTCGCCGGGTTATCGACCACGATGCCCGCCCCTTCCAGCGCAATAATCGCCAGGAACAGCCCGATACCTGCTCCAATCCCGGCGCGCAGCGGCAGTGGGATACTGGCAATAATCCACTCACGGATTTTAAACAGGGACATCGCGAAGAAAATCACCGCCGAGAGAAACACCGCGCCCAGCGCAACCTGCCACGTGTAGCCCATGTGCAGCACCACGGTGTAGGTGAAAAAGGCGTTCAGTCCCATGCCAGGTGCCAGCGCGATCGGGTAGTTGGCGATCAGCCCCATCAGCACACAGCCAATCGCCGCCGCCAGACAGGTGGCGACAAACACCGCGCCCTTGTCCATGCCGGTTGCGCCCAGAATGCTCGGGTTCACAAACAGAATATAAGCCATCGCCAGGAAGGTAGTGATCCCGGCGATAATCTCGGTACGAACCGTGGTGTTATGCGCTTTGAGTTTGAATAGTTTTTCTAACATCATCATCTCTCGATACAGGAGACAGCCGTCTCTCTTGCCAAAGGGGTTTGTATGCTGATTATTCTGTTTCCGGGATATGGATACCGGCCGCTGCATACCTGCGTGCCAGAACCACCTGAAATCCCTGCGTTACCCACTGCCCAAAGCAATTGCCATGCCATTTGCCGACGCAATCGATTACCTGGGAGCGCAGGACTCGCCTAAGAAGATTCCTAACCAAATCGAGGCGCGATTATGGTGCAATGCACCGATCCTGCGCAATCGTTTTCCTGCGGCAAATCAGTAACCCCTAAAAACTCTGCGCCAGCGCACGCTTCCATACTCTCACAGGCGAAGCTGGTCACGTTTCAGCACGCTGCCTCAGCAACCTTTTCAGGCCTGTGTAGACTCCAGAATTAACTCTTTCGTAACATTGAGGCCGCGCCATGAAGCCAGCGATTTTGGTGGTGGATGATGATCCTGCTGTCTGCGACGTCCTGCAGGATGCGTTAAGTGAACATCTGTTAACGGTCTACCGCTGTCATCAGGGACGCGAGGCACTATCAATGCTCAGCGAACACCCGGAGATTTCACTGGTGATGCTGGATATGATGCTGCCCGATACCAACGGGCTGCTGGTGTTACAGCAGCTCCAGCGTCAGCGACCCGAGGTACTGGTGATTATGCTGACCGGTATGGGTTCCGAAGCGGAGATGGTGGTGGGTCTGGAGATGGGGGCAGATGATTACATCGCCAAACCTTTCAATCCCCGCGTAGTCGTGGCCCGCGCCCGTGCCGCTTTGCGCCGCAACGGGCGTATCGCACAGGCCGATCCTGAGCAGGCAGGCTGGCGTTTTGGCGGCTGGCAACTGGACGATGGCCGCTGCCAGCTGTTCAATCCGCAGCGCGAACTGGTGCCGCTGACCCAGGGAGAATACAGTCTGCTGCGCGCGCTGGTGCGCCACGCCCGCAAAGTGCTGACCCGCGATCAGCTGCTGGAGCTGACCCACAGCGAAAGCCTCGATGTGTTTGACCGCACCATCGACGTGCTGATCATGCGACTGCGCCGTAAAATTGAAACCAACCCGCATCAGCCTGACCTGATCCGCACCATCCGCGGGTTGGGTTACGTCTTTTCCGCTGACGTGATGAAACCGGAAACCGTGCCGCGCGCCAGCCAGATCGCCTGAAGGCCCGGTTCAGCAGACCGGGTATTATGCATCATACGCTCCGCCATACGCTCGCGGCACAAGATCCCCCTGTGCCTCTCCTCTTTCAACCATTGCCGGAATCTTGTCAGCCACGCGCTCCGGCGCATGCGCGAAAGCGGCGCTCTGTTCAGCCTGCTCAATCGCCACGGCCTGTCCCGATTTCACCGACTGATAAAATTCTGAGGTAGCCATAAACGGGTGAACGACGGAAAACGTAATCCCGGTCTCAGCCAACTCCAGCCGCGCAACGCCGGATAGCATATTCAGCCCCGCCTTAGAACTGGTGTAGGCCGCTGATTCCGTCCATTTTTGAATAAAAACCATAAAAACAATAGTTTATATAAAAAATCAATACTGTAAGTGAAATTTCCATATTATCTTCAACTGTAAGATGCCCTCACATCCGATGGGCTTTGCCATATTTTATGAAAGTTGTGGCTTATAGTCCGTGGACTCATAGTCTTCAAAAAATCGATCATGCCTCTCTGTTAAATGGGAGACGTCAATGTCAGAAGAATCACTTCTAAAAGCCTTTGGCCAGAACATATGCCAATTAAGGAAAGAGCTGAAGTTAAGCCAGGAACAATTGGCTGAAAGAGCTCAACTTGATAGAACATACGTTAGTTCTGTCGAACGCGGACAGAGAAACATTAGCCTTCTGAACATATGCAAATTGGCAGCTGCACTAGATGTGCTGCCAGGAAGTCTCCTGGCAAACCTTGGAGATTTTTATGAACAATAAACTTGATGAAGCATTCTCTTTCTATACCCGCCACATCTACGACGAAGAAAAAATCTACTTGTTAAGGTTACATAACCTCAAAGTCGCCGGACATGTCCCATCCGTGCTATGGGAACTGTTTGGAGCTATTCTTACAGGGCGACAGGGCAAGGGCGCTATAGGCGCAGACCTTCAAGGCTGGGAAGTTAAGTCGTCGGCATTTAGAAGCTCCTACGAGTATCAGTATCACTTGAACACAGGCGAAGCTAAGCTTTTGGAGGATTGTGAAGTCAACCACCTCTTTTGCTCTTATTCAATTGATTATCGTGACCTCATTGTCAAAGCTATTCATGGTAGCGAGCTTAAGACCCCTTTTTTTGAAGCTTGGCTGCCCGAATACAGAGCAAATTATGATCGAACCGCAGTCAGTGCTGCTAGACGCCAGCGTTTTAGGAAAGCCATTCCATATGGGTTTGTTCAAATGTATGGACGCACAATTCTTGAAGTTAAGGCTGGTGAAATATACAGTAGAAATGATATTCTTTTAGAAGAGTTCAACAGATTAGTAGGTTAGCAGAAATGAGATTTGCAGAGTTTTTTGCTGGAGTAGGATTAGTGCGGGAAGGGCTTGAGAGCTCTGGTTGGCAATGTGTATGGGCTAACGATATTTCTGCCGATAAAATGAGTACTTATGTAGAGAACTATGGCGGTGATCATTTTTATTTAGAAGATATTTGGAAGGTGGCAGCCGAAGCTGACGATATTCTTCCTAAAAATGTTTTCCTTTATACTGCTTCCTTCCCTTGTACTGACTTATCAGTGGCTGGCAGTAGGGCTGGTCTTGCAGGGGCAGAATCTGGTACGCTTAATGCTGTTTTAAATATCCTTAAAGAAAAAAAGCTTGCAAACGATTTACCAAAAATCGTTATGCTTGAAAATGTATCCGGTTTCTTGACATCACATGGAGGCAGAGACGTCATTGAGACTGTCAAAACTTTATCTGAACTTGGGTTTGTAGTTGATATCATTGAATTGGATGCCGCGCTTTTCACTCCGCAGAGTAGACCTCGTGTTTTTTTAATAGCAGTGATTAAAGATATTGCTAGTAAATTCATGCTCCTAAAAAAAAGTGAGGATCTTTTTGACACTTGGTGGCAGAGGTATGATGAGCAGCCTAAGTTGCGCTCGACAAAGTTGAAAAAACTCATTGCTTCAAATGAACAATTGAATTGGGGACTATTTGATATCCCGCTTCCTAAGCAAAGAACATCAACCCTGGAAGATATCATTGAGTATGATATCCCTAATGATTCCTCTTTATGGTGGTCAGACGACCGTAAAAATCATTTACTTGCTCAGATGAATCCTGCACATCTCGCGAAATTACAAGCAATGATGGATAGTGAGTTATTTTCATACGGTACAGTATTTAGAAGAATGAGAGCAGGGGTTTCTATGGCCGAGCTTAGAACTGATGGTATTGCTGGGTGTTTAAGAACTCCCCGGGGAGGATCTAGCAAACAGATACTGGTTCGTGCTGGCAATGGAGAATTGGGAGTGCGATTACTTACTCCTAGAGAGTATGCTCGTTTACAGGGAGTGCGTGATAGTTTTATATTACCAAATAATATTAATAAAGGATATTTCGCAATGGGAGATGCTGTTTGCGTCCCTGCAATCGAGCATCTCTCAAAACATGCGCTTATTCCTATCTTTAAGTGTTCACAGCTGACTTAATTATTGGGGCCCCAAAAAAGGGGCCTACTCGATGCGTTATGTAGATTAATGTACCTCAATGTTAGGTATACTCTCACCTGATCAACTAAATGTAAAAAGTGTCTTCAAACGAAAAGCTCATTCGCTTAAATCGCGACACTAAAGCCGATTTATGTCCATAAATTTCCACAAATATGCACTGGTTCAGAAAGCTACCTTTTGCACTTAACACAAAATTTTGTGGCTTCATTACAATTATTGGGCTCCCACGACCGCCGTCGCGGCCGATGTGGGCTATGAAAGTCTGACGCAGTTTACGCGGGAATATGCGCGCCTGTTCGGTGAGCCGCCCGCCCGCAGCATCAGAAAACTCAGGCTGACCGGCACTGAAACATTACAGCAGATCGGAGAGCGAGGTTAATGCGACCTGCCGCTGTGATGGCGGCGGGCCTGCACTAAGCTTCACAGAAAGCCGTTCGCATAGTCATTACACAGCAACCAGCGCGGCGCTTCATCCTAATTCAGCGGATTAAAACGGGCCAGCGGCGTCAGAAACACGTTGTCATTTTCATCATCGTTGGGCATCGATACCTCGCCCACCAGCACGTCGCCGAAGCCGTTTTCGCCCCAGAAACTGTGCCAGATGCCCGCCTCCAGCGTCACGCTTTCACCCGGCGAGAGCCGCAGTTGTGAACCGGCTGCATGGGTCTGGCGCAGGCCGTCCAGCGACACCACCACTGGCGAATCTGCCAGTCCGTCACCGTCGCGGTTATGCAGTTCGACAATCAGGTTGCCGCCGCCGCGATTAATGATGTCTTCCATCTTGCGCGGATGATAGTGCATCGGCGTCAGTTGCCCTTCGCGCACGTGCATTATCTTCTCGGCGTAGGGTTTATGCCAGGGCTGACCGCCCGGCGAGCCGTTGCGGAGAGTAAACAGCGTCAGGCCGGTCTGCATAAAATCTGCCGCGCCAAAACTGGTGAGGTCCCAGCCCAGTCGCAGCGCCAGAATCTCCTGTATCACGTCGCGATCCTGAGCACGCCACTGGCTGACGCTGTAATCGGCCCACGGCGGCAGATGCACATCCTGCTGCCGGAAAAACTCGCGGGTATGTTGCAGGTAATAGTTAACCTCTGAACGTTGCATGATGGCCTCCTGGGGGCAGCACCCGGAGGGTGCCGCATTAAAGCCTATTTCACCGTCCAGCCCTGATAACTGCCGATATTATCGCGGTCGATCAGTTTCACCGGGATCAGCACTGGCTTATCCGGAGCCGGTTTGCCCTGCAGGATGTCGTAGCCAATCTCCACCGCCTTCGCCGCCATCACCTGCGGGTCCTGCGCCGGGGTCGCGACAAACAGCGAGTTTTTACGCTTCAGCGCCTCTTCTCCGTCCGGCGATCCATCGACGCCCACGATAAAGAATTCGCTGCGCTGCGCCTGTTTTGCGGCTAAGTCCGCGCCAATCGCAGTCGGATCGTTGATGGCAAACACCGCATCGATTTTGGGGTTTGCGGAGAGCAGACCGGTCATCACCTCCAGTCCACCTTCCCGACTGCCTTTGGCGTTCTGGTTGTAGGAGAGCAGCTTGATCTCCGGATGGGTTTTCAGCTCGTTCATGCAGCCTTCAACACGGTTCTGTACGGCTGAAACCGGCGGCCCGTTGATGATTACCACGTTGCCTTTATTCTTCAGGCGGTCAGAAATATATTTACAGGCCATCGCGCCCGCTTCGGTGTTATCGGAGGTGATGGTCGCATTCGCGCCATCGGCGGCCACGTCGACCGCCACTACCACGATACCGGCGTCACGCGCTCGCTTCACCGCTGGAGCGATGCCTTTAGAGTCGGCGGCATTGAGGATAATCATGTCGACTTTGGCCGCAATAAAGTTATCAATCTGGCCAACCTGCTGACCGAGATCGTAGCCGCTGGAGACCAGCGTCACGTTGACCTTATCGCCCGCCAGCTGACGCGCCTTCATCTCTGCGCCTTTGGTGATCTGCACGAAGAAGGGGTTAGCGAGATCGCCGACCGTGACGCCAATAGATTTGAGTCCTTTTGCCTGAGCCAGACCAGTGCTGAGCAGCGTCGCCGCCAGCAGCCCGGTTACAATTGGATTAAAACGCATAGACCTTCTCCTGCTGTTTTTAGATGCCAACCACTTAATGGCGTTTTTTGGGTGGCGGAGGCGACATCGTGCATCCGCCCGGTGGAGCCTCAGCTCACATGATGACGGGTGCGGTATTTGTCGATCAGGACCGCGATGATGATCACTGCGCCCTTGATTACCAGCTGCCAGAAATAGGAGACGCCCATCAGCGTCATGCCGTTGTTTAGCGTGGCGATAATCAGCGCGCCAATCAGGGTGCCGGTGATGGTACCGATGCCGCCGACAAAGCTGGTGCCGCCCAGGATCACCGCCGCAATCGCATCCAGCTCATAGCCGACGCCCAGGTTGCCGTTAGCACTGTAGAGCCGCGAGGCACTCATCAAGCCGCCCAGCCCCGACAGCAGGCCGCTCATGCCGTAGACAAACAGCAGCACCACGCCAACCTTGATGCCGGTCAGACGCGCCGCCTGGATGTTGCCGCCGACCGCGTAAATATGGACGCCCAGCGTGGTGCGACGCAGGATGAACCAGCAGATGGCGATCACCGCAAAAGCAATCACAATCAGCCACGGCACCGGCCCGAGATAGCCGTTACCAATCCACTCAAAGTTAATATCGGAGTTAATCACCGTGGTGCCGTTCGCCAGCAGATAGGCCGCCCCACGCAGCGCGGTGTAGGTGCCTAGCGTGACAATAAAGGGCGGCAATCCGGCCCACGCAACCAGAATACCGTTGAACAACCCCATCACCAGCCCTGCGCCCAGCGCCATCGGAATGGTCAGGGAGGCGAGCATCGGGTCCAGCGACGCCACCAGCGCCACCACTGCGGTAGTACCCAGCATCGATCCCACCGACAGGTCGATGCCGCCGGTCAGAATGACAAAGGTCATGCCTGCCGCCAGCACGATATTGATCGACGCCTGACGGGTGATGTTGAGCAGGTTCGCTTCGGTAAAAAAGTTGGGCGTAACGAAGCCAAATACCGCCACGATCAGGATCAGAATCGGCAGGATACCCACCGTTTGCAGTAGGTCGCCCATCAGGGCGCGTTTCAGCGTCGGCGCATTAGTGCGGGCCAGTTGTGTCATGGTGATCTCCTCAGATTTCGCCTGCTGACGTGCTGTGCGCACCGGTTGCCAGCGTCATAATGTTTTCCTGACTGATGTGGCTGCCCTCCAGCTCACCGACGATGGTGCCTTCGTGCATCACGTAAACGCGGTCGCTCATCCCGACCACTTCCGGCAGTTCACTGGAGATCATTAAAATCGCCACGCCCTGCCGCGCCATCTCCTGCATCATGCGGTAGATCTCACTTTTCGCGCCGACATCGACACCGCGCGTCGGCTCATCAAGGATCAGGATGCGCGGGCCAATCGCCACCCAGCGCGAGATCAGCAGCTTCTGCTGGTTGCCGCCCGACAGGCCGCCCGCCCGGACCTGAGCGTGCGGTACACGAATATTAAGGGAGGCGATTGCCTCCGTCGCGATGGTCTGGCCTTTGCGGCGGTTGAGCAGCCCCATGCTGGCGTCGCGCTCCAGCGTCGCCATGACGATGTTCTCCTGTGCCGCCATCTCCAGAAATAACCCCTGCTCTTTACGGTTCTCGGTGAGGAAGCCGATACCGCGCGCAATCGCATCGCGCGGCGAATGAATAGTGACCTTCTCGCCGTCAATCCAGATCTCACCCTGTTTCGGCTTATGCACGCCGAAGATCAGCTGTGCCAGTTCACTGCGGCCTGCGCCCACCAGACCGGCCAGGCCGACTATTTCCCCGGCCCGCACCGCCAGACTGCTGGGATGCACTTTGCCGCCGTCAGCGAGGTGATTCACCGCCAGCCGGATATCGCCCAGCGGGATCGCCCGGTCTTTGTTAAACAGGTCACTGAGTGGCCGTCCGACCATCATCCGCACCAGTTCGCTGGCGTTGAGCTGGTCACGCGTCAGGCTGCCCACATACGCCCCGTCACGCAGCACGCTGACGCGGTCGGACAGCTCATAGACCTCTGCCATGCGGTGACTGATGTAAATAATCGCCATGCCTTCGCTGCGCAGCCGTTTAATCAGCGCAAAAAGCTGTTCGGTTTCACGGTTAGAGAGCGCGGCGGTCGGCTCATCCATCACCAGAATGCGGCTGTTGCGCTGCAGCGCGCGGGCGATCTCCACCTGCTGCTGCTCGGCGATGCTCAGACGACTGACGAGATCCCAGGCACTGAACTGCGCGCCGAGCCGGTCAATCACCCGCTGCGCCTCTTCGGCCATCTGCCGCCGCTTCACCAGCCCGCCGGGCGCGATTTCGCTGCCGAGAAAAATGTTCTCCGCCACCGTCAGGTTGGGTGCCAGGTTGATCTCCTGATAAATCAGGGTAATCCCGGCGGCCAGCGCCTCTTTCGGACCCTTAATCGTACAGGGCCTGCCTTCAATGAGAATCTCCCCGCTGCTGGCGGTATAGGCACCGGCCAGAATCTTCATCAGTGTGCTTTTACCCGCGCCGTTCTCTCCCATCAGCGCATGAACCTCACCGGGCCAGACCGTCAGGTCAACGCCCTTCAGGGCATAAAAATTGCCGAAGCGTCGGGTAATGCCCCGCATTTCCAGTATTGGTGTGGCTGTCATCGCCCTGCTCCTGCGGACTGTGGATAGCCGCCAGTTAAGCAATGCCAGATAAACGGAAAATGTCAGCGGCCATTCATATTTGTCATAAACGCCCGACATCACGCTCCTATACTCGCCCCACGGTTGCCGTGAAGAAGAGGTCATGAGATGCAGCGTAGTTATCCGTGGCAGGCCGGGGCGCGTGGACGCCTGTTGATGTTCAATCTGCTGGTGGTATCGGTCACGCTCATGGTGAGCGTGGTGGCGATCGTGGGCTTTCGTCACGCCGGGGCGATTCAGGAGCAGGCACAGGCGCAGACGCTGGCGGACATGAACGGCAGCCTGGCGCTGGCACGTGACACCGCCAACGTGGCGACGGCAGCGGTGCGGCTGTCGCAGGTGGTCGGGGCGCTGGAGTATCAGAGCGAATCACAACGGCTGCAGCAGAATCAGCAGGCGTTGCAACAGTCGCTGAGCCTGCTGGCCAGTGCGCCGCTGGCGGCCCGACAGCCGGAGCGCATCGCCCGGATCCGCGCCCGCAGCCTGATGCTGGAACAGACGATTAACAGCCTGCTGCTGAACAGCCATCAGCGGCATCTGCAACGCAACAACATGCTGAGCGATCTGTGGCAGACGCAGATCCTGCTCGGTCATATCGACCAGCGGGTACAACGGGAACAGCGGACGCAGCCGGATGCCGCACTGCGCGAGCAGACCGAACGGCTGATCACCATTGCCATCCGCACGCCCTCACCCATCGCCGTGATTGAGCAGCTTCAGCAGGTGATGACCCAGTGGCGCACGGTGCCGCTGACGGGTGTCACTGGCGAGCAGGTACAGCGGCTGCTTAATACTCAGCAGCACCTGCTGCCGCTGGCGGAGGCGCTGGAGCAGAGCGACCTGGCGATCGCCTACGCCACCTACCGGATTAAAGCGCTGGTGGCGATGCTGAACGACGATATCAATGCGTCGGTGCAGCAGGTCGCGTTGCAGAGCGAGGCGCGCACCCAGGCCACCCACCACGAACTCGATTCGATCATCAGCTTTATCGCGCTGTTTGTGCTGCTGGCGCTGGCGATCACCGGCTATGCCGGGATCTATATTTACCGCAACCTCGGGTCGAGCCTGACGGCCATTGCCGGGGCGATGACCCGGCTGGCGCAGGGCGAGCAGAACGTCAGCGTGCCAGGATTGCAACGGCGCGACGAGCTGGGCGAGCTGGCGCGGGCGTTTAACGTCTTCGCCCGCAATACCGCCTCGCTGGCGCACACCTCGCGGCTGCTGAAAGAGAAGAGCAACCAGCTGGAGTCCACGTTTCTGGCGATGCGCGACGGCTTTGCGCTGTTCGATCACCACGGTCAGCTGGTGGTGTGGAACGCCCAGTATGCCGAGCTGCTCGGAATCGCGCCGCGTGAGCTGCATCGCGGCGTCCATTATCAGCAGTTGCTGGCCCCGCTGGCGGTGGATCTGCACGATCCCGGTGACCCCCAGGAGATCCGGCTGGCCGATGGCCGGACGCTGGAGCTGCGCTTCAGCCCGATCCCCCGGCGCGGCATGGTCAATACCGTGCTGGACCGGACCTCGCGCAAAACGCTGGAGGAGGCGCTGCAGCACAGCCAGAAGATGAAGGCGGTCGGCCAGCTGACCGGCGGCCTGGCACACGACTTCAACAATCTGCTGGCGGTGATTATCGGCAGTCTGGCGCTGACTGAAGGCCAGCTGATGGCCGGCCCGCTGGCCACCCGGATAGAACGGGCGCGGCAGGCGGCCGACCGTGCGGCCCAGCTGACGCAGCGTCTGCTGGCGTTCTCACGCAAGCAGGCGCTCTATCCGCGTGCGGTGTCGGTGGTGACGCTGGTGGATAACCTGCAGAGCCTGCTGCAACACGCGCTGCTGCCGGGACAGCAGTTGATTATTGATGCGCAGCGCCCTGGCTGGCTGGCATGGATTGATGCCAGCCAGCTGGAGAATGCGCTGATGAACCTGGTGGTAAACGCGCGTGATGCGATGCATCAGCAAAGCGGCGAAATCCGGCTGCGTATCTGGAATCAGGGTCATCCGGAAGAAGGCGACAAAAGTGACATGGTCACAATTGAGGTTATCGATCATGGCTGTGGCATGTCCGCCGAGGTTCGGGAGCAGGTTTTCGAGCCCTTCTTCACCACCAAAGCCACCGGCAGTGGCAGCGGGCTGGGGCTGTCGATGGTTTACGGCTTTGTGCGGCAGTCCGGCGGGCAGATCGAACTGGAAACCGCGCCGGGTCAGGGCACCACGGTACGGCTGCTGTTACCGCGCGCTTCGGAAGCCGCCACTGCCGTCATCGCCCCGCCACCGCCAAAGCCCGCGGAGGCAGAGGCAGCGAACAACCGGCTGATACTGGTGCTGGATGATGAACCGGCGGTGCGCCAGACGCTGTGCGAGCATCTGCATCAGCTGGGGTATCTGACGCTGGAGTGCGGCGACGGAGAAGCGGCGCTGGCGCTGCTGCGCCAGACCCCCGATATCGACCTGCTGATCAGCGATCTGATGCTGCCCGGCGAGATCAATGGCGCGGAAGTGATCCGCCAGGCGCAGCAGAACTGGCCACAGCTGGCGACGCTGCTCATCAGCGGTCAGGATCTGCGCCATCAGCCGGTGACGCTGCCGCTGTGTGAGCGGCTGGCGAAGCCCTGGCAGCAGGCCCAGCTGGTGCAGGCGCTGCAGCGCGCCTGGCAGCGCAGTGAGCGGCTTAATCGCGCGCAGCAGGCTGCCACAACGGCACCGGCTTGCCACTGATGTAGCGCTTACGCAGGCGGCTGGAGATCACATCCATGATCATGACCACCACCACCAGGATCAGCGTCAGGAACATCACCACATCCCAGTTCCAGAGCCGCATATTCTCGGCGTAGACCAGGCCTACCCCGCCCGCGCCGACAAAGCCCAGCACCGCCGCTGAGCGGGTATTGGACTCAATCTGGTAAAGGCTCAGCGCCAGAAACTGCGGGAATGACTGGGTGAAGATACCGAACCGGTGTTTCTGCAGGCTGTTGGCCCCGACCGCGCCCAGCCCGCGACTGGGCGAGCGCTCCACCGCTTCATGCCCTTCGGCGTACAGCTTACCGAGCAGACCAACATCCTGCAGGATAATCGCCAGCACCCCGGCAAGCGGCCCCATGCCCACCGCACGCACGAATATCAGTCCCCAGATCGCCATATCGATGCCACGTAACACATCGAACAGACGCCGCACCAGAAACGCCAGTGGCTTCGCGGCGCGATCGTGCATCACATTGCGTGCCGCCAGAAACGACAGCGGCAGTGCCAGCAGCGAGGCGGTGAGCGTTCCGGCAAACACAATGCCTAAGGTGATCCCGACCTGCGACAGGTAGTAGCCAAATGGCCAGTTCAGGAAGTCGTGCCAGACGAACATCCGCAGGAAATAGCGCCCCAGCTGCTGGCAGCCCATCAACAGACGCGACCACTCCAGGCCAAATACCGAGAAGAAAAAGAGGTAATAAAGCAGCACCGCCAGTGCCATCAGCCCGATGCGGCGCAGATAGCGCGGTTGCGCGGCGAACAGTTCACGATGCTGCTGCTTCAGCTGCGCGACATCCGGTGCGGCGCTCATCATGTCCGATCTCCTGTGACGCGGCGACGAAGCTGACCGGATAGTGTGTCCAGCAGCGACACCACAATCAGGATCAGCAGCAGCGTGATACTGACCTGATCGTAGCGGTCCAGTTTGATATTGGTCATCAGCTCCTGGCCGATGCCGCCGGCCCCAACCAGCCCGAGGATGGTGGAGGAGCGGAAGTTAATCTCCAGGCGCATAAAGCTGTAGGAGAGGAAGATCGGTTTAACCTGAGGCCAGAAAGCGAAGCGCATCCGCTGCAGCTTGCTGGCACCGCAGGCGGCCAGGCCACGCACCGGCTTATCCGACGCCGACTCAATCGCCTCATAAAACAGTTTTGTCAGGCTGCCGACAGTGTGCAGCGCCAGCGCCAGAAAGCCCGGGATCGCGCCGATGCCAAACGCCATGACAAACATCACCGCCCACGCCAGCTCCGGCATGGTGCGCAGAAAGGCGACAAAGGCGCGAATCATCACCCGCACGCTGACCGGCGTCTGGGTATTGTCGGCGGCAAAAAAGGCCAGCACCGCTGCAAGGGCGACGGCCACCAGCGTCGAGGCCAGCGCCAGTTGCAATGTTTCCCAGATCAGCGGCAGCTGAATCGGCAGACGGTAGCCCCAGTAAGCCAGCGAGCCACTGGTTTTGCCGTCGGCAAACAGCAGCGGCAGATGCAGCACCGGCAGGATTTCATGCAGATAGTCGAAGAAGTGCGGCAGCGACTGCCAGACGGTGAGCAGATTAAATTCTGCTACCCTGCCCGCCGCCAGATAGAGCGTCACCAGCAGCAGTGACCACAACAGCGTGGCACGCTTCTGCTGACGGCGGATGCGTTGGTAATAGTGTTCGAAGTCGGTCAAAGGGAGGTTCTCCGGCGTTAAAGCAGCGGAACGCCGGCGGTGTTGCCGCGTCCCGCCTTCCCCGCCTGGGCGGGGAAAGTCAGGGCGTCGTCGGCTTAGCCGCGACTGCCTTTCATCAGGTCACGTTTCATATCGATGATATTTTTGTAATCAGCAACCGTCGCCTCACCGATATGTTGCTGGCCGCCCACCGCTTTCACGAAGCAGGCGTGATCGTCCTTATCCAGCTTTTTAATCGCAGACACCACTTTCGCTTTAAAGTCAGCAGGCAGCTTGTTGCTGACCAGCACAGGGCCGTTGGGGATCAGCGGTGATTGCCAGATAATGCGGATCTGCTTCATCAGATCCGGATGGTCCATACGGATCAGACGGCCAAACGCGCCAGAGGTGTAGCCGCTGTTGTAATCACCGACCAGCGAGGTCCAGGTGACCGCGCCGTCAAACTGGTTGTTCAGCACGCCCAGAATGTCCTGCTCATGGCCGCCGGAGAAGGTCACGCTGGAGAAAGTGTTGTTATATTTGTCATCCACCGAGCCTCCGAACATCTTCTTAAACGCCTGGTTGGGCATCAGGAAGCCGGAGGTCGAGTCGGGATCGGCCATCCCGAACGATTTGCCTTTCAGGTCTTCCAGTTTTTTGTACGGGCTGTCGGCTTTAACGATGACAACAGAGTGGTAGCCGCGTGACTGATCTTTGTCATCCACCACAATGCCGACCACATCCACCGCTTTCGGGTCCTGAAGGTAGACCGAAGCGAACGAGGCCGGTGACATGCTCAGCACCATATCGATCTTGCCGCCCAGCAGGCCCTGAATCACGCCCGAATAGTCTGAGGCGTTGCGCATCTGGGTATCGACACCCAGCTCTTTATCAAAGAAGGTCTTCACACACTGATTATCACCGATTTGCTGGGTGGCGTTCTGCCCACCCAGAATCCCCAGATTAAGCTGTTTCGGCGCATCCGCTGCGCTGACACCAAACGCCATGACAGGGGTCAGAAGTGCTAAAGAAGTCAGTTTCATTCGGAATAATTCTCTTGCTGTGGACGTTAATGGATTTGGTTAAGTTCATCGCCGTACAGCTGGTGAAGCAGGCTGTCGGTGAGTCGGGAAGGATGGTCGTCAAACAGCACCACGCCGCGCTGAATGCCAATCACCCGGGTGCAGTAGCTTTTCACCAGCTCAATCGAGTGCAGGTTGACCATCACGCTGATCCCCTGCTCGCTGACCTGACGCAGCACATCCATGATGCGTTTGGTATTTTTGGGATCCAGCGACGCCACCGGCTCATCGGCCAGCAGGATTTTCGGGTTCTGCATCAGGGCGCGGCAGATCGCCACGCGCTGCATCTGTCCGCCAGAGAGGTTTTCTGCCCGCTGCAGCGCCTGCGGCAGCATGTTCATCCACTGCAGCAGTTCGATGGCGTGCGCCCGATCCTCGTCAGAGAAGATTTTAAAGAAGGACTTCAGCGTGCTGGTCTGGCTCAGACGGCCCAGCAGCACGTTGGTCAGCACGTCGAGGCGCGGCACCAGACAGAAGTCCTGAAAGATCATGCCGCACTGGCTGCGCCATTCGCGCATCTGACGGCTGTTGAGCGAGACCACGTTACGATCGGCTTCGCCTTCATGCAGGCTGATAATCGCGCCGGACGTAGCGTTAATCGTGCCGTTGAGCATATGCAGCAGGGTCGATTTACCCGCGCCAGAGCGGCCAATCACCGCCACCAGCTCACCGGCGTGCAGGTCGAAACTGACCTGATCCAGCACCTGGGTGTCGCCATAGGCTTTGCTCAGTTTCTGCACCGACAACACTTTTTGTCCGCTGTGGCTGGCCGGTGGTGCATCGTTATCGACCACCGTTTTCAGAAGTGCCTGTGCCATGCTGTTCTCCGTCATCGCTGATTGCGTCTGCCGGTTATTAAGGCGTGACGCGATGAACGCGGGATGACAGCGAGATGATCAAACCGTGACAGGCCAGTGCGCACCGCATAGCAGCGTCTGGCCATCACGGGCAGGCTGCACACCCTCCGGCAACGGATTGTCCGTTAACCAGTTATCCATCTCATGACTGAGATGGGTCAGCCAGGTCTGACGCGGCTGAAGCAGCGCCGCAATCGCCAGCGCCCGGGTCACATCATTGTGATTACCCGGCTCTGCACGCGGCGGATCGTTGCAGTCAATCACCAGCTGATCCAGCGGCTGGCCGCGCAGGAAGTCGGCGGTGTCAGGCGGCAGCCCGCAGGTGTCGCACAGCCAGGCGAGCCGGGTGTCGTGCCAGTCGAACAGATAGCCGTGTGTCAGCTTCGAGTGTTGCAGCGGCAGCGGCGTGACCTGCAGTTCACCAAAGGCGTGCGACACAAACGGCGTTAAGGCGGGACGGAAATCGAGCAGACCAGGGTGTCTGTAGAGGTCGTCACAACCGCGCGAATCGGGCGGGCCCCAGACCGGAATCGGATCCCCCACTCCCCAGCGCAGCGCAAACAGGCCCTGCACATGATCCATGTGGTAATGCGTCAGCAGAATGCGCGTCAGCGTGCCGGGCGGAAAGTGCGACGCCAGCAGCGGCAGACCGGCATCCAGCAGGATGCGCTCGTGGCCGAACGCGATCAGCGCACTGCAGGGCGCACGCGCATGGGCGCTGTTGCGCTGTGCCCGCTGGCAGGCGCGACAGTCGCAGCCCGGCAGCGGTGCCGCAGTCACCCCGCCGGTACCCAGAAAAGTGAGTTTCATGGATGCGTCTCCGGTTACGGATGTCGCTGCCGGACGGTTTCCGCGGGTGCCAGGTGTCATTGATGCGCCTCCAGTATCTGGCGCAGCTGGCAGACGGTTTCCGCCAGCGCGCCATCGTTGTTAAGGATAAGGCAACCATCGGGCTGGGGCTGGGCGGCGCGCGCCAGCCGCCGGGCGATCGCCGCCTCATCTTCCCGTCCGCGCTGACGCAGGCGCGCCGCCAGCACGGCGGGCGTCACCTGCAGGCAGACCGGCAGCAGCTGCGATCCAAACCGCGCCTGCGCCTGGGCCAGATGCAGCCGCGACCCGTTCACCACCACGTTCTGCCCGCGCAGCAGCCATTGCTCCGTCTCGCAACCAATGCCGTAGCGGAAGCCGTGCGCCTCCCAGCTCACCGCGAACAGACCGAGTGCCGCGCGACGCTCAAACTCCGTCTCAGTCAGTGCCACATGATTTTCACCCCCCGCATCGGCGGCGCGGGTGATGTAACGATGGGCGATCAACAGCCGTGGCGGCGGTGCCGCCCGCAGCGCATCCAGCAGGCTATCCTTGCCGGAGCCGGAAGGTCCGGTGAGCCAGATCAGCCTCGCCATCAGTAGACCTGCCGGCCTTTGCTCCAGACGTGCCGCACGTGCGGGTAGCCGTGTGCGGTGTGCGCCAGCACCAGATCGGCGCGACACCCTTCGGCGATCACCCCGCGATCCTCAAGACCTAATGCGCGAGCAGGGTTACAGGTCACCAGCGCGATGGCCTGCGCCATGCCGAGACTATTGCGCTCGTCAGCCGCCAGCCGGAACGCCGCATCCAGCAGGCTTGCCGGGTAGTAGTCGGAGGAGAGAATGTTCAGCAGGCCATGAGACGCCAGTTCCCAGGCAGCGACGTTGCCGGAGTGCGAGCCGCCGCGCACGATGTTAGGCGCGCCCATCAGCACCTGCATGTTGCGATAGCGCGAAGCACGTGCCGCCTCCAGCGTGGTCGGGAACTCCGCGATGCGGCTGCCTGCCGCATGGGACTCCTCCACGTGTGCCGCCGTAGCGTCATCGTGGCTGGCAATGGCGATGCCATGTTCCCGGCACAGTCTGGCAATCGCCTGACGATTGGGCTGCGACCACTCCGCCGCCAGGGTGAGCTGCTCATGCTCGAACTGATCCATCTCGACGTCGTTGAGCTGATATTTGCCCTGATAATATTCGCGATATTTGATCAGCGAAGCGTACTGGCGCTGGCCCGGCGAATGGTCCATCAGCGACACCAGCGCCAGCTCAGGCGTGCCCATCAGCGCTTCAAACAGCGGCGCGGTAGTGGGATGCGGCAGTTCACAGCGCAGATGCAGCAGATGCTCGGCGCGGTTCAGGCCTTTGCGGTTGCTGTCGCGGATGGCGTCGATCATCTTGCTGAGGTTATCCAGCCGGTGACCGCCGTCGCGCACATCGCCCACGCCAATCGCGTCCAGCACCGTGGTAATGCCGCTGGAGACCATCAGCGCATCGTGGCTGCTCATCGCCGAGTGTGCGGGCCAGTCTACTTTGGGCCGTGGCGTGAAAAACTTGTCGAGGTTGTCAGTGTGCAACTCCACCAGCCCCGGCAGCAGCCAGGCCCCCTCGCCGTCCAGCGCACCGGGCTCCTGGCTGCGGGTTTCGCTGAAGCTGGTGATGCGCTCGTCGCGAAACTCCAGCGATCCGTTCACCACCTCGTTTTCCAGCACCAGTCTGACATTATTGATGATCATGCCTGCACTCCTGTGTCGATGGGGTGCATCAGGTGCAGCCGGTCGGCTACCCGCTCGCGCACCGCCCGATCATGAAAAATACCGACGATGGCGGCACCCCGGGCGCGCGCCTGTTCAATCAGGCTCACCACCGCCGCGCTGTTGACGCTGTCGAGCGAGGCGGTGGGTTCATCCAGCAGCAGCACCGGATAGTCGGCGATAAAGCCGCGGGCGATGTTCACGCGCTGCTGTTCACCGCCGGAAAAGGTGGATGGGGCCAGCGACCAGAGACGCTGCGGCACATTCAGCCGGGTCAGCAGTTCGGCGGCCCGCGCTTCGCAGATTTCGCGATCCACGCCGCGCTCCAGCAGCGGCTGCATCACAATTTCCAGCGTCGGCACGCGCGGGATCACCCGCAGAAACTGGCTGACCCAGCCCAGCGTGTCACGGCGCAGGGCGATGATCTGCCGGGCGGCGGCCTGCGCCATATCGATCCACTCGCCCTGATGGGCAATCCGGATGTGGCCGCTGTCGGGCTGATAGTTGCCGTAAAGCGCGCGCAGCAGCGTAGATTTGCCGCTGCCGGAATGACCGTGCAGCACCACACATTCGCCCTCGCCCACCGTCAGGCTGGCGTTGTGCAGCACCGGCAGCGCCGCGCCGTTCTGGTTATGCAGCACAAAGGTTTTACACAGATTTTCTACACGCAGGCGCGGAGTGAGAATCGTCATTTAATTAAGCACCGAAGAGACCAGCAGTTGAGTGTAAGGATGATGAGGATCGTCCAGCACGCGATCGGTCAGACCGCTCTCCACCACCCGCCCCTGTTTCATCACCAGCAGGCGATGCGCCAGCAGTCGCGCCACGCCGAGATCGTGAGTAACAATCACCACCGCCAGATTCAGCTCACGCACCAGCATCCGCAGCAGATCCAGCAGTCGCGCCTGCACCGAGACATCCAGCCCGCCGGTCGGCTCATCCATAAACATCAGCTGCGGCTGCGTCACCAGATTACGGGCAATCTGCAGACGCTGCTGCATCCCGCCGGAAAAGGTGGTCGGCAGATCGTCGATGCGCCCGGCGTCTATCTCTACCGCCTGTAGCCAGCGACTCGCCTCAGCGCGGATGTCGCCATAGTGGCGCTGTCCGGTTGCCATCAGCCGTTCACCGATGTTGCCGCCCGCGCTGACCTGCGAACGCAGCCCGTCCATCGGATGCTGATGCACCACGCCCCACTCGGTGCGCAGCAGACGACGGCGATCGCTTTCACTCATCTGATAAAGGTCGCGGTTCTGATAGTGAATGCTGCCCTGCTGCGGCGTCAGACGCGCCGACAGGCTCTGCAGCAGCGTGGTTTTACCGGAGCCGGACTCGCCGACAATCCCCAGCACCTCGCCGGGCCAGAGATCAAAACTGACCTGCTCAAACCCTTTGCCCGGCGCATAAAGATGGGTGAGCTGGTTCACCGCAAGCAGCGGCTGTTCACTGTGCATGGTGCTGTTCCTGCTGCTGATGGCAAAAGTCGGTGTCGGAGCAGACAAACATCCGCGTTCCCTGATCGTCCATCACTACCTCATCGAGGTAGCTGTGGCGCGAGCCGCACAGCGCGCAGGGTTCTTCCCACTGCTGCACCGTGAACGGGTGATCGTCGAAGTCGAGGCTCTCCACGCGGGTGTAAGGCGGCAAGGCGTAGATGCGCTTTTCACGCCCGGCACCAAACAGCTGCAGCGCGGGCATCATGTGCATCTTCGGGTTGTCGAATTTGGGGATGGGCGACGGATCCATCACGTAGCGACCGTTGACCCGCACCGGATAGGCGTAGGTGGTGGCGATATGGCCGTAGCGGGCGATATCTTCATACAGCTTCACCTGCATGATGCCGTACTCCTCCAGCGCATGCAGGGTGCGGGTCTCGGTTTCACGCGGCTCGATAAAGCGCAGCGGGTCCGGGATCGGCACCTGAAAAATCAGGATCTGATCCTCTTCCAGCGGCGTTTCCGGGATGCGGTGCCGGGTCTGGATCAGCGTGGCATCGGCGGTGCGCTCGGTGGTGGAAGCATTGCTGACCCGCTTAAAGAACTGGCGAATCGACACGGCATTGGTTGTGTCATCTGCGCCCTGATCGATCACCTTGAGCACATCCTGATCGCCAATCACGCTGGCGGTAATCTGGATGCCGCCGGTGCCCCAGCCGTATGGCATCGGCATCTCGCGTCCGGCGAACGGCACCTGATAGCCGGGGATCGCCACCGCTTTGAGAATGGCACGACGGATGGTGCGTTTGGTCTGCTCGTCGAGATAGCCGTTGTTATAGCCGGTGAGTTCAGCCATGGTTGCGCTCCTGATAATCGTGCTGCAGCTGTTTAAGCAATTCCAGCTCGGCCTGGAAATCGACGTAGTGCGGCAGCCTGAGGTGCGAGACAAAGCCCGCGGCTTCGACGTTGTCGGCATGCGACAGCACAAACTCTTCGTCCTGCGCCGGGCTGGTCACGCGCTCATTCTGCTCGCGGCTTTGCAGCGCGCGGTCCACCAGTGCCATCGCCATCGCTTTGCGTTCGGCACGGCCAAACACCAGTCCGTAGCCACGGGTAAAGTGCGGCGGAGCGTCATCACTGTGGGCGACGCCGTTGACCATTTCACACTCCGTCAGCAGCAGTTCCCCGATCTCCAGCTCAAAACCCAGCTCTTCGGGACAGATGCTGACGCTGAGAGTGCCGGTGCGGATCTCGCCAGCAAACGGATGGGTACGGCCATAGCCGCGCTGGGTCGAATAGCCCAGCGCCAGCAGAAAACCTTCGTCGCCGCGCACCAGCTGTTGCAGCCGCGCGGCGCGTGAGGCGGGAAAGCTCACTGGTTCACGGGTGATATCAACCGGCTCGCTGCCGTCATCCACCTCGCCAGCGGCCAGCCCTTCCTCACTCATCATGCTGAACATGTGCGGGCACTGGTCAGGCACCGGGCAATCGTCACGCGGCGCAGCGGGCGTTTCACCGTTAGCCAGCAGAGTGAAATCGAGCAGTCGATGGCTGTAGTCATACGTCGGCCCCAGCACCTGGCCGCCCGGCAGATCTTTGTAGACCGCCGAGATACGGCGTTCGATGCGCATCGCACCGGTCGTCAGCGGCGTGCTCTCTGCCAGTCGTGGCAATGTGGTGCGATAGGCGCGCAGCAGAAAGATCGCCTCCACCAGATCGCCGCTGGCCTGTTTAATCGCCAGCGCCGCCAGTTACGGATCGTATATTCCGCCTTCGGTCATCACCCGATCCACCGCCAGCCCCAGCTGCTGCGCCACCTGATCGCAGCCAAGTTCAGCCACTGCCCTGTCGCCGCGTCGCAGATCGGCCTGCAGCTGGTGGGCATTTGAAATGGCTTTCTCGCCCCCTTTCACCGCGACATACATCAGCACACCTCCACAACGGTGGTGCGCGGCACCGCCATGATCGCTTCGCCACAGGTGAAGATGAGATCCACGCCCTGCGGGAAGGGATGCGGACGGGTGCGCAGATAGTCCAGTACGCTTTCCGGCAGCTGTGGCGCAATGGCGCGGGTTTCCCGCAGGCCTGGACCGGAGAGACGCAGCGTTAATCCGCCATTCAGCGACGGCACTTCGATGATCAGCGTGGTGCTTTTTTCCGGCGACATATTGTCACCCGCCGCAAACTGCGTCGGATCGGGCTGCGCCGCCGCATGGCTCAGCGCGAACGGGGCATCCTGCCGGGTGGTGATGGGCGCGCCGGTATGGAAGCGCAGATTGTTGCGCAGCTGTTCGTTGTCGATTTGCGCATCCAGCCAGACCGGGCTTTCCTGATCGACCAGCGTCAGCAGCAGCGCCGTGGCCGCCGGTGACAGCGCGCCCCAGCCCTGCTGCAGCGGTAGCGAGACCATCACGCCCGGCTCGCTCATCGCTTTCAGAATGCGGCGAAACGCGCGCTGTGCATCCGCGACCGGATGGTTAAAACTTGCCAGTAAAGTCATCAGTTATCTCCGCGAACCAGCGTAAAGAAATCCACTTTGCTGCTGGCGATTTCACGCGCGCGCAGCTGTCGCTGCTCATCGCGCCATGCCGCCAGCGGGGTAATAATCTTCTCTTCCAGCAGTGACCGGGTTTCCGGCTGCTGCAACAGCGCATCCATTAGGGCGCAGCGCTCGGCATGGGCTTTGTTGCGCCCCAGCAGATAGCTGTAACCCAGCGTGCCGTCGCCCAGCTGCACCACCGCACGCGTCACCGTGGCATCGCCCATCACAAAGCGTTTGCCCGTCACCCCCATCCGCGCCTGTAAGCGCGTCAGCCCGATCTCAGCCGGACGAACAAGGGTGAATTCAGGCTGGAGGTTAAGCGCCAGCCAGTGCTGTTCAAGCAGGGCGGCGCTGCTGTGTGCCAGCACCGACAGCCAGCGCTGACGATCTGTTTGCTGTTCCATTAGTGCTCCAGAGTCAGTTCGATCATGTCGCCGCGCGTCAGGCTGACGGAGTATTCCGCCAGCGCGCCATCACGGGTTTTGTTCAGGGTCCGCACGCAGAGCAGTGGCGCATGCAGCGCGATATCGAGCTGGCGACACTCCTTCGCCTGCGCCCGGCGGGTGCTTATACGCGTCTGGGTGCGCACCAGCTGCTTGCCGGTATGCTCCACTAAGAAGTCGTGCAGCGACCCGCTGTTAAATTGCTGCAGCTGTGGCCACCAGTTAAGGTCGGCGAGGAAGTGGTTGATCAGGCAGAGCGGCACGCCGTTGGCGCGTCGCAGGGTGCGCAGATGAATGACGTTGTCGCCCTCTTTTACGCCCAGCGCGCTGGCGACGTCGTTGCTGGCCGGACGCAGCACCGCCAGCAGCCGTTCGCTGGTCGGGTGACTCCCTTGCTCCATCAGGTTCTGGCTGAAGCGCGCCTGCGCATGCAGCGGATAGTCATACGGGCGCATCAGCACCAGGATGCCCACGCCATGACGGCGCTGCAGCAGCCCTTTGTGCACCAGCTCATCGACGGCCCGACGCAGCGTGTGGCGGTTCACCTCATAGTGATCGGCCAGCTGTTGTTCGGAAGGAAGATAGTCGCCGCAGCGGTAGCGCTCTTTCAGCGCCTGCTCCAGCTGTGCGGCAACAGCCTGGTAGACAGTGGTCGGATGTCTGGATAACTCCATCACGATGAAATCCTCACGGGTTACAGAGTGGGAACGCAGTGATAAGACGCTGCGGGATGGGGTTAGCCTGAGGGAAGCAGATGACAGAACGGTGACGCGGGGGTGAAGGTGGGGTGAATGTGGGTGTGTAGTCCAGAGATAAAAAGGGACTCGTGTGAATTAAGACTGGATATATTACAGTTGATACTGGCTCAGAGGTAAGTATTAATGGTTGTAGAAAACTATAAATTCTGAGGGGTGGTTACTCGAATGGAGCACCTATACATAAAATTAGTAAGGTGCAATCCAATTTATAATCACTCGTTAATTTTAAACATCATGAGTCAATATCATTAACTACCGTTAATGCATCAGGCCAGGAAGTATTTGCTTCGATATATTTTTTAATTAGCACTCGATTCGACACAATCATTGATGACCACCGATTCTTCCAGGAACTGTATGCATGCCATGAATAACCAATATAATTACCTTTTCTCATTGTTGTCATTGAGCGCAGTACTGCTTCAAGATATTTCTTTTCAATTGATGTCTGGCTCACTTCAAAAATGGCCCCCAGATAAATCAACCATCTAGCCAAATGTTCATACTGTTCCCATGCATTATGCTCTTTAGTTAAATTTGTTTTGGTTTCAATAACATCACCAATCATTACCACTACTAAATTATTATTCCAGCTCAATCCCTCAGCGGCAATTGCAGAAATAATTTGATAAAATGAATCTTCGAGTTTTAAGTATTCTTCTTTAAAAGTCCGCTTTTCATATACGACTTCACGAATAGATTTCAAAGAAATTTCTGAAATTTTTTCCGCCTTTGGTATTTCTTTATTCAACTCCTTGAAAAAATTCTTAATACCCATTGAATCTAAGACTCTAATTCCATAACAATGAAAATAATAGTCTTTTACATACTGATCAATCGACGACCTGGAAATCAAGAAAATATTAGAACCCACCACATGGCTTTTAGAGAAAGCTTTATAATCATTGATAATCGCTTTTAGGTTAGTATCTCCAAGAGAATACCCCAAAATCACGACGGTATTCTCGTACAACACAGTGCTTAATTTTCGCGAAAAATATGAATCGCTATTTATAAACTTAAAGTAGTCTTCTGATGTAATTACCATATTTGGCGGAGAATCTATTGAACCATGCACATGATATACTTTAACATTAGAAGAAGATCTCGGTATCGGTAATCCCGGCGTAATCGATTGAAAAGTATTTTTACCTGTTAAATTTTCAGCAAGTTTATCATAGTTTGTTGTTACAATTCGGCAGGAACGGTTAGAGAAAAAATCCTCAATATCTTCATTATCATCACCCAACTCAATCCTGGAAATGATCTTAGCAACTTCCTCATGGATATCCATATCTTGAGCTGCCAACTTTATCGAAATTACCTGAGCTGTTTCTTCGAGATTCAAAGGTGATGGATCATCTTTTGGGAAAAGTGATGCTTTCAGTTTCACTGAATTTGGTAAAATATCACATAGTTCTTCCAGAAGACCTTTCCATGTCGGAGCAGTGCCATTAGATACTTCTTTTGAAAAACCAGTTCCAGTAAATAGACAAAGTCTGTTTGTAGCAGCAGCATATGCAATTTCAAATATCTCACTCATCGAAAACTCCTTTTCCATATTTAATCATAAGTAAAATACAACTAAGTAACTAGTTTATCAATGAAGGAATAGCCCTTTCTGGCACCAATGTAACTAAAATTAAATTTTCTTCAAACGACAAAAAACGTAATAACAGCTAATCTAGTGCGCATCCATCATACATAATTGTCGCTTCCTGCCCCTGATCCTTTCCCAGCCTTCTCACTCCCCGAATCCGTCAGCGACGCCCTCACCTGTGGCAGGCTTTCCGGGTAGTTCTGCTGAATAAACTCAATCATCTTCTCACGCACATAACAGCGTAAATCAAAAGCGATTGGAGAGTTCTGCGCGGTCATCAGCATCCTGATGGTCATGGTTTTTTCGGTAGTATCGGTCACCTGAAGCACCGAAGTTTCCCGATCCCAGAGTTTGGTTTCATTCAGAACTTTTTCAAAGTGCTGTCGCAGCGGTTCCAGCGGCATCGAGTAATCCACGTAGAGAAACACCGAGCCTAAAATCTGGGCGTTGTTGCGCGTCCAGTTCTGAAACGGATTCTCGGTGAAATAGGTAATCGGCAGCACCAGACGGCGCAGATCCCAGATGCGCACCACCACGTAGGTCAGGTTGATCTCCTCAATCCAGCCCCACTCTTTTTCCACCACCACCGCATCATCAATCTTGATCGGCTGGGTAAAGGCAATCTGAATACCGGCGAACAGGTTAACCAGCGACTTCTGTAAGGCAAAACCGATAATGATACCGGCGACACCGGCACCAGCCAGAATGGTGGTACCGAATTTACGCACGCCGGGGAAACTCAGCAGAATCAGCGAAACGCAGAACAGTACCAGGATGACAATGACGACTTTCTTGACATAGATAATCTGGGTACGGATTTTGCGCGCACGCAGGTTATTGGAGATATTAATGTCGTAGCGGATATAAAGCATATCCTGCGCCACGTTGGTCAGCCGGATTAAGACCGAGCAGAATGACATGATAATAAAGACGTTGATGATATTGGTGATGAGATCGAGTGATTCAGGATGGAAATCGATGTAGTTAATCCCGACATTGATCATCAATAACGGCAAGAAAAAGAACATCGAACCGCTAAGGTGCTTTTCCAGGGATTTGAACAGCTTTCTGTCACGGCCCTGCCAGTAGCGGATAAAGGCAAGCAGGATAAGGCGAGCCAGAAAACCCAGAACAAATGAAAGCGAGACGAGTAATACAACAGGCACCCATGACGGGAAACCAGATAACTCACCGAATAACAATGGCATTATTTTCCCTTTTCGTTAGCTGACAGGCGCAGGCTGTCAGATAAGTGACCCACTCAGTAACCGTTGTCTGCACGGTTATCCGTCTGTAACACAATCAGCGCACATGAGTATGAACCATAGCAGCAAAGTTGGCAGGAAATGCGCGGTGATGCGGATCTCAGCTCTTCTGCCGGCCGACCTCACAGATTTCTGCAACAGCACGGCAACGAACTCTGTCAGTGCTGGCGTCCCTGAAATTCCCGCGCAACAACATTAATACATCTGATATGACCGCTTCGCTTTTTTGCTCGCTATTTTTGGCACCCTACGACTTCAGACAATAAAGAAACGTTCCATAAATCACTAGCCGCAATGGTTTACATGAAAGATTTTTTAGCATCTGCTAATTTTTAAGCTGTTCCCCAGCTGCAGAGAAAAACAACAATATGATTAACCCCCTTAAACTTTCCTCTGATTTTCGCCGCAGTTTCCTGCGCGAAGTGCTGGTGCCGCTGGTGGCTATCCTGGTGCTGACGTTTGCCGGGGCGGGGGCGGCACTGTTTATTGGCACGTCACTGACCAATACTGAGGCCCGGCATCAGCAGCAGCGGATGATTGAGGCCTCTTTTTCGCAAAGTCTGAATGAGCATCTGCGCCAGTTGCATAGCCTGTCACGCTGGCGGCCCTTTGAGGAGCATCTGGCTGAGGGCAACAGCGACAGGTGGCTGGATGAGAACATCGGGCAGTGGCTCTATGAGATGTTCGGCCATCAGCTGATTATGGTACTGGATGCGCGAAACCAGATCGTCAGAGTCTGGCGTGAAGGCCAGCCGTTCTCCGCAGCAGAGAGTGACCCGCTGATTGGTGAAGTGCTGCAAAACACGCTGATCCAGGAACCCAGGCGCCAGGATAACGCCGATTATGCCCGTATCACCCAGCGTGCTGCGGCCCTCGCTGTGGGTAACATCCAGCGGGATAGCGACGACCTGCCGCGTTTCCGGCTGGTGAGCCTGAAATTTCTCGATGACGGTTATCTGGCGAGCCTGGCGGAACGCAATCAGCTGGAGGGACTGCACTTCTCCGATGGTTCGTCTCAGTCCGGCACCAGCGCACGCTATTTGCTGATCGCCCAGGCAGGCGATCCGGTCGGCTATCTCAACTGGATCCCCTCCCGCCCGGGTGCGCAGATGCTACGCACCATCGGGCCCTCTACCGGGCTGGCGGTGCTGGCGATATCCCTGCTTTGTCTTTATATGGTGCGGCGCCTCTGGAACTCGTCGGTCAACCTCTCGCAATCGATGCTCAGGCTGGGCGCATCAGAAGCGCAGGCGCAGCATCTGGCGTTTCATGACGTGCTGACCGGCCTGCCCAACCGCGCGCTGGTTGAAGACCGCTTAACCCAGGCGCTGGCCCTGGCGACGCGCAACGATCAGCGGGTAGCCTTGCTACTGATCGACCTCGACCGCTTTAAGGCGGTCAACGATACCCACGGTCATCATGCTGGCGATGAGCTGATCATCGCAGTGGCGCAGCGCCTGAGCCGTATCGTGCGGGCCAGCGATACAGTGGGACGCATCGGGGGCGATGAATTTATCGTGGTGATGCCGGAGGTCGATAATATCGGTCAGGTGAATAGCCTGGCGCAGCGCATGATTGACGAGTTGGCTCAGCCGTTTACGCTGTTCGGCAGCAACGTCTGGAGCGGGGCCAGTATCGGACTGGCGCTGGCACCTAAGGACGGCATCGATCGGCTGGAGCTGATGCGCAAAGCCGATATCGCGCTGTATGAAGCCAAAAGTGGCGGGCGCGGCCGGTTTCGTCAGTTTGAACGGGCAATGGATGAGTCAGTGCAAACGCGGCAGTCCATTGCTGCCGATCTGCGTACGGCACTGCAAACCCGACAGGGACTGGAAGTGTGGTATCAGCCACTGATGGACGTTGGCGGTCAGCAGATGGTCGGCATCGAGGCGCTGCTGCGCTGGCATCACCCGACGCGCGGCCTGATCGCACCCGGTGAATTTATCGCGATTGCCGAAGAGACCGGCCTGATTATCCCACTGGGCGAGTGGGTGCTGGCGGAAGCCTGTGCCACTCAGCAGCGTTTTCCCGAGCTGCTGGTGGCGGTTAACGTCTCGCCGGTTCAGTTCCGCTCCAGCGGCTTTGTTGAGCGGGTGATGACGATTGTCGGCGAGCATGGCGGTGACCCGAAGCGGCTGGAACTGGAAATCACCGAGGGCGTGTTAATCGAGGATGAACGCGAAGCACGCGAGATTATTGTGTCGCTGCGGGAAGCGGGCTTGCGCATCGCGCTGGATGACTTCGGCACCGGCTACTCCAGCCTCAATTACCTCAGCACCTTCCCGGTGGACAAAATCAAAATTGACCGCTCGTTCACCCAGTCGCTGGGCGTGGCGGAAAATTCCGTGGCGATTGTTGAATCCGTGGTGAAACTGGGCCACGCCATGGGGCTGATGGTGACGGCGGAGGGTGTCGAGACTGTCGGGCAGATGTCTGCACTGGCGGATGCAGGCTGTAATCAGTTACAGGGCTATCTGTTCAGCCAGGCGGTGCCCGCCGATCAGCTTGAAGCGCTGATGATATCACCTGCGCCAGAGGATACGCAGCGGGAATAGGGATCCAGATGGCCTGAGCGCATAATGGCGCTCAGGCCAGGCGGAATCGCCCTGAGTCAGGGCAGCACCTCTTGCTGTGGGATGCAAAACGCTACACGCCCAGGCTATCCAGCAGCGCGGCGGACGTGGCGACGGCACCAAAGATACCGCCCTGCATGTGGATCATGCTCAGCGCCGCCTCATGATGTCGCTGCTCGGTCGCAGCACAGCAATCGGAGAGCACCAGGCACTCAAAGCCGCGATCGTTGGCTTCGCGCAGCGTGGTATGGACGCAGACGTCTGTGGTAATGCCGGTCAGGATCAGGTTACGGATGCCGCGACTGCGCAATATCAGCTCCAGATCGGTGGCGTAAAACGAACCCTTCCCCGGTTTATCAACCACGACTTCCCCCGGCAACGGAGCCAGCTCCGGGATGATTTCCCAGCCCGGTTCACCGCGCACCAGAATGCGGCCACAGGGTCCTACATCGCCAATCCCGGCGTTCATCCGTCGCGAGCGCCAGCGTTTGTTGGCGGGCAGATCGCTGAGGTCGGGACGGTGACCTTCGCGGGTATGGATAACCGGAAACTGCCGGGCGCGCATCGCCGCCAGCACCTGTTGCAGCGGGGCGATGGGCGCGCGGGTCAGGCTCACGTCATAACCCATGCTGTCGACATAGCCGCCGACGCCACAGAAATCGGTCTGCATATCAATCACGATCAGCGCCGTGTCAGCCGGGGTAAAGCTGCCGTCAAACGGCCAGGCGTAGGGGGTCGAATTAACGCTGTAGTCGGGCATTACTGTTCTCCATTACCGGGTGCGGCATGCGCATTTTACTGATCAGGGTGTAGCTGATGGCGGCGGTCACCAGACCGATCACCGCTTCACCGAACTGCGGAAACGCGATGTGGGCGATGACCGCACACAGGCTGCCAATCGCCCAGGCGGCAAACGCGGTGCCACGAAAACGCTGCGCCGGACGCTGCTCGCTGATGCGCGCCATGAAAATCAAATCCACAATCATCACGGCACCAAACGGTGGCACCACAATCCCCAGCAGGCTGAGCCACTCCAGGAAGTAAGACCAGACTCCCGCCAGCGCCAGCACGCCGCCAATGGCACCGAGGATCAGCGTCCAGAGTCGCATTTTGCTGCTGAACAGATGACTGAAACCCACCGCGCCGTTGTAGAGACAGTGGGTGCAGACCGACCCCAGGTTGATAAAAACAAACAGACAGGCCACCACCGACAGGAAGGCGCTGTGTCCCATCAGCATCGGCAGGAAGTTACCGCCGTTGGTCAGCGGATCAACCGCCGCGCCCACCGCCACAATCACCACGCCGAACAGATAGGAGATCACATTAGCGACCGGGAACGCAGAGAACGCGGCGATCACTGCCGAGCGGCCATTCTTCGACCAGCGGGTAAAGTCAGCGGTCATGGTGCCGGAGTCGGCAAAACCGGCCACCACCATAGTGACAGCGGTGCCCATGCTCATCGCACCGGCGGCGCTGGCGCTGCCCTTCCACTGCGTCACGATGGAGAAGTCGTGCTGTTTGCCGATCAGCCACAGCGCCACTATCCCCAGCACCACAAAGAGCGGCGCGGCAATCATCCCCAGCACCGACAGTGCCCGCACGCCCAGGAACGTGATACCGGTATAGAGGATCATGGCAAAAGCCGTCACCGCCAGCGCATTCCAGCCAAAGGTCTGGTTAATGACCGTACCGGTAAGACCGGTCTGGAAGGCATACCAGCCGATCACCACCGTCGAGAGAAAACCGGAGACCAGGATGTAGCCTTTGCTGCCAAAGGTGCGTCTGGCCTGCAAAGCAAAGTTCATCCCGGTGTTACCGGCGAACCAGCTCAGCGCACCGACATAGGCGAACAGCACCAGGTTGCCCAGCAGAATAGCAATCAGCGCGGGCCAGAAGCCCAGATGCCAGGTGATGATGCCGCCAAACAGTGCATTGGTAAGGATCATCGGGAATCCAAACCAGACCGCCGAGACGGAGCGGGTGGAATGACGATGCGACAGCGGCACCGGCTCATGTTCAAACTCCTGCTCCAGCGCAGGTGTATCAGATGTTTTCATTGGGCGATTCCGGGTTGAAGGTGATTCCACGGCTGTATGCGCTCGAAAGCGGCACTGGCAGCCAGCACTAACGCATCATCAAGATGACGTCCGACAATCTGCATCCCGACGGGCAGGCCGCTGGCGGTAAAACCGGCAGGCACGGATGCGGCGGGCTGTCCGGTGAAGTTGAACGGGTAACAGAACGAGAGCCATTGATCGTTGCGGACCATACGGCCATTGATGATCTCTGGTCCCTGCATCCCCAGCGGAAATGGTGGCACTGCCAGCGTCGGGGTGATCAGCAGATCAAAGCGCTGCATAAAGCGCCACAGACTGTTGCTGACCGCTTTGCGGGTGGCGATGGCATCAGTGAAGTTTTCCGCCCGCCAGTCGCGCTGCAGCATGGCAACCAGATGCGGCGACATCGCGCTGCCCTGCTCCATCATCATCTGGCGCATGCCGGTAAGATCGCTCTCCATCGCCACCAGCGCGCCAAAAGCAGCGGCCGGATCCGGGAAGCCGGGATCGGCCAGTTCCAGTTCAGCCCCGATTTCAGCGGCAAAGCGTTGCACCGCCGCGCTGACCACCGCCCGCACCTCCGGGTCAACCGCCACATAGCCAAAATCTGCGCTGAAGGCGATGCGCAGTTTGCCGGGCAGATGCTCTGGTGCACCCAGCCAGTCAACGTCGCTACAGGGGATCGAGTGGCGGTCACGCATATCCGGTCCCGCCATCAGCGACATCATCAGCGCGGCATCGCGTACGCTGCGCGTCATCGGCCCGATATGCTCCAGCGACTCCCAGCTCGACACGCCGGGATAGCGCTCATCACGACAGCCGGGCCACAACGGCACCCGGCCCATCGACGCTTTAAAGCCAAAAATGCCGCAGTGCGCCGCCGGAATGCGTACCGACCCCCCGCCGTCGCTGCCCAGTGCAATCGGGCAGAGCCGCGCCGCCACTGCCGCGCCAGAGCCAGCGCTGGAACCGCCGGGCGTCATCGCCAGATTCCAGGGATTGCGCGGTGACGGGAACAGCGGATTGTGTCCGACACCGCTGTAACCAAACTCCGGCGCGGTGGTTTTACCCAGCAGAATGGCGTCGGCGGCCAGCAATCGCTCCACTGTGATGTCGTCATTTTCCGGTACGAAATCCTTGTACGCCGCCGAACCGGAGGTGGTTCGGACGTTTGCAGTGCAGATTAAATCTTTCACCGCCAGCGGCACGCCCGCCAGCGCGCCCAGCGTTTCCCCACGCGCTCGTCGGGCATCCACTTCTCTGGCCTGTGCCAGCGCCAGTTCCGGTGTCGGCGTACAAAAGGCCTGTATCACCGGCTCCCGCCGTTCCATCCGCGCCAGCGCTGCCCCGGTCAGCTCGCAGGCCGAGACTTCCCCGCTGCGGACCCGTGCGGCCATCGTGGTGGCATCTTCGTCTAATAAGGAGTCAAACATGAGTCACCTCGCCAGAATTGTACCTGTCAGCGAGTGCATGAAGCGTGCCAGATAGCGGTGATGCGAGCGGTCTGAGACAGGGATGCCAGATGGAATACGGCCTGGGATACAAGATCGAATTCTTATGATGTCGCAGGCAGGGGGCTGTTTGTTTTTTCAGCACGATGATGGCGCAGGGCTGCGCGATAAGGGGGCGAGCAGTTCCTCAGCGCTTGTCATGCCAAAGCGCAGTCTGTCGCTGGGTGGTTTTTGATCAGTTTACGTGGAGGACTTTCGCTATATACGATATATTGTTGATATTCGATATTTGTATTTTGCCAGCAGGAGCAAAATCATGATCAGGTCTGATAAAACCACTGGCTTCGACGTTATACCCGTGTCGGCAGGCAGTATTTCCTCTTCCCGCTCCCAGGATGGACAAGCAGAGATCACAGTGTCAGTCCCGCACTGCCATGATGAGCCAGCGCAATACTATGTGGTGAAGCGTCCCGATGCTGTGGATGAAGCCGCCTTTAAAATCGCGCTGGATGCCGCGTTCCGGGCGGTATCGGGCATCAGTCAGCTCGCCAGTCAAGGTAAGTCACCTTTCAGCGCTGGCGAGATGGCAACAGTAGAACAGACCAGGCCGCCGGTCACAGTGAGTAACACCACAAAGCTGGAACAACTCAGGAAGCATATTCTGGACGACAGCGAGTGGTTGCCTGCGCAGGAAGTTTCACGCCGCGCTGGCAGCAGTGCCAGTGTGAAAAATCCTAGCGGATTACCTAACCGGTGGAAGCGAGCCGGTAAGATTTTTGCACTTTCCTCCGAAGGCAGGGATCTTTATCCGGCCTATGGGCTGGACGTTGGCGGTCAACCGTTGCCGCTGATGAAAAAAATTATCGCGCTGTTTGGGGAATCAAAAACACCATGGACTCTGGCCGTCTGGTTTGGCACGCCAAATAGCTGGCTCGGTAATGAAAAACCTAAGAATCTGATGACGTCGGAACCGGCAAAAGTACTGGAGGCGGCACAGCGGGCAAAGGACGGTCCGGTTCATGGCTAAAAAGATCAAAACGCCCGGCAAAGATGATGATTTATCGGTCTCTCTGGTCACCTGGCCGAAAGGTAAAACGATTGACCGCATTCACTGGTCGCAGTATGGCGCTGCGGAGTTTAATCCAGGAAAAGGCGTTGGACGCTTCAGCCCAATTGCTGATCGTGCGGGTCACATCATACCGACGCTTTATGGCGGTAAAACGCTGGCTGTTGCCCTGATGGAGACGGTATTACACGATCTTCCTGTGCCCTGTGAGAATGCGCCCGTAGACCTGACAGTGCTGAATAAGCTGGCACACAGTCAGCTCACCCCTAAAGAAGAGATAAAGCTGGTGGATCTCAATCCACGCTTTATGAAAAAACATGGCATTACGCAAGGCGACCTGCTGGGGTCAACTGCCGATCACTACCCGGAAACCCGACAATGGGCTGAGCAGATACATCACTCTAACCCAGAGGCACAGGGAATTCAGTGGTCTTCGAAGCAGCATGGCGATAAGGCATTAATGCTTTTTGGCGATCGTATCTGTACTGAAGATCTGGACATTACACTTGATGCTCAGTCCGCTTCAGAGTCAGCAGATGTGGAACGTGAACTCAGCGCTCTGGCGAATGAGATGGCACTGATTCTGCTTTCCGGGTTTTAGCGTGATGTCATAGGATGCTTTTTGGTTAATGGCCTGGCTGAAGTCTGTTTTGACGTTCCACGACGCCATGCCTGGGTTAAAAAATGAACTACGCTACAATCACCGAACAGGGTTGCCAAAGAAAGCGCCGCAACCTTTAATCCCGGACTGTTTCCAGGCTTATAAAGTCGTGACTACAGGGAGAGCTTGCTATGTCGTTTTATGATACACACGATGAAACAACCCCTTTGGCTCCGGTTGAAACCCGATATCAGGAGTTAAGGGCACTTTTGATTGCTCAGTGGCTGGCCCGGCCCGATCTGCCCGCCATTAAAGCCCAGTTAGCTCAGGCGAGAAAACGTTCCTCATCTGCCCTGTTGCGGCGTAAGCTGAAAGAGCTGAATGCGCGTGAAACGCAGGAAGCTAAGGTACTCGATTAGCGCTTAAAGGCCCGATAAACGGGCCTTTCGTATTTTAACGGCTTCCCGCCACCCACAGAGCACTCACCTCTACTCCGGAAAATCCGTCTCCACCGACGTCTTTTTCCACGCTTCGATCTCAGCCAGACGCTCTTTGAGCTTGCTGGTAACGGCGTCATGGCCCCAGGCCCCCATTACCAGATGGCGTGGCGGGTTGTCATGTTCGGTGATGGCGATCATTGCCGTGGCAGCCCGCGCCGGATCGCCTTTCTGAGTACCGCTGTATTCGGCGGTGGCTTTCATCCGCGCAGCCGCGGTCTCTGCATATTCCGGCAAGTGACTCGGCGTCTGATGCAGTGAGCGTCCGGCCCAGTCGGTGCGGAACGGACCAGGCTCGACGCAGGTGACGTGAATACCCAGCGGCCCCGCTTCCAGCGCCAGTGAATCGGACCAGCCTTCCACCGCATGCTTGCTGGCAGAGTAGTAGCCTGAGCTGGCAAAGCCAATCAGGCCTGCCACGGAGGTAATGTTGATGACATGACCGCTGCGCGCCTTGCGCATCGCAGGCAGCACGGCGCGCGTCAGGGCGAACAGGCCAAAAACGTTGGCATCAAACTGGGCGCGGATTTCACTTTCCACACCCTCTTCCACCGAACTCTGATAGCCGTAACCGGCGTTGTTTACCAGCACATCAATGGTGCCAAAGGCGTCCAGTGCTGCGCTGACGGCCTGGTCGATGCTCGCCTGACGGGTCACATCCAGCGCCACCGCCAGTGCGTTATCGTGTCCTTCAACCAGATCGGCAATCGACGACGTATCACGCGCCGTCACCACCACGTTAAAACCACGTGCGATGGTCTGCTGCGCCAGTTCACGACCAAAACCGGTCGAACATCCCGAGATTAACCAGACAGGGCTGGAATGAGCAGTCATGTTAAGACTCCCGATAAGTTTGATGATGTGGTTTAAGACCCGGACGCGACTGCATCCGGGGATCAAGATTAGTGAGGCGCGACCGCCTCACTTAGCCCTTAATGCTTTTTATGAAACAGCTGACTGGCGGTGTCGCTGATGATCTGCGCCGCCCCGCGATCGCCCTTCACCATCGACGCCATAAAGGCTTTTGCCTGCTTAAAGGTGATGTGCGGCGGTAACGGCGCGACCTCCGGATCGGTTTTCACCTCCAGCAAGACCGGACGATCGGCGCGGAGCGCACGCTGCCAGGCACCGGCCAGATCGTCAGGATTATCGACATAAATTCCGACCATCCCCAGCGACTGCGCAAACTCGGCATACTTCACGTCCGGCAGCTGCTGCGAGGCATCAAAGCGCGGATTACCCTCCATCACGCGCTGCTCCCAGGTAACCTGATTAAGATCCTGGTTGTTGAACACGCAGACGATCAGGCGCGGATCGGCCCACTGCTGCCAGTATTTCTGGATGGTGATCAGCTCGGCCATGTTGTTCATCTGCATCGCGCCGTCACCCACCAGCGCCACCACCGGTTTCTCCGGGTGAGCAAATTTCGCCGCAATCGCGTAAGGCACCGCCGCGCCCATACAGGCCAGGCCGCCGGAGAGCGAGGCGCGCTGCCCCTGCTTCACGCGATAGTCGCGGGCGAACCAGTTAGCGCAGGAGCCGGAATCCGATGTGACAATAGCGTTGTCCGGCAGTTGCGGTGACATCTCCCACACTACCCGCTGCGGATTGACCGGATTAGCGGGTGCCATGGCGCGCTCTTCCATCAGCGTCCACCAGTCACGCACCTGAAGCGCAATATCCTCCTGCCAGCTGCGGTCCTCTTTGTGGGTCAGCAGCGGCAGCAGCGCACGCAGGGTTTCAGCCGCATCGCCATGCAGATTGACTTCGCTGGGATAGCGCAGGCCAAGCATGGCCGGGTCGATGTCAATCTGCACGGCACGCGCCTTGCCTTCTTCCGGCAGGAACTCCGTCCACGGAAAGCCACTGCCGATCATCAGCAGGGTGTCGCAGTTCTGCATTAAATCAGATGAAGGTTTGGTGCCTAGCAGGCCAATCGAGCCGGTGACAAAAGGTGCGTCGTCCGGCAATACATCTTTGCCAAGCAGCGCTTTTGCCACGCCTGCACCCAGCACATTGGCGACCTGAACCACCTCAACGGCGGCGTCGCGTGCGCCTGCGCCAATCAGAATCGCCACTTTTTTACCGGCATTAAGCACCTCGGCCGCACGTTGCAGGTCCGCTTCGTAAGGAATGACTTTAGGACGCTGATAGCCGCTGCCGGAATGGGTAAAGCCGTGCAGATGTTGCGGCGGCTGCCACTCTTCATCCTGAATATCTTTAGGGATGATAATCACCGCCACGCCGTTTTGCGCTTTGGCGATGCGCACGCCACGGTCCAGCAGATGGCGCACCTGCGTCGTGGTCGAGGCTTCCTGAACGAAGTTGGCGACGTCCGAGAAGATGCGATCCAGGTTCATCTCCTGCTGGTAACTGGCACCGCGCGCGGTCGCCTCTGCCTGTCCGGCAATGGCCAGCACCGGGGCATGGTCCATTTTGGCATCATAGAGTCCGGTCAGCAGGTGGGTGGCACCCGGCCCGCCAGTCGACAGGCAGACGCCCAGCTCACCGGTAAATTTTGCGTGTCCGGCCGCCATAAAGGCCGCCATCTCTTCATGACGCACCTGAATAAATTCGATGCCGTCGCCTTTGGCGTTCGCACGCTGAATCGCCCCCAGCACGCCGTTAATCCCGTCTCCCGGATAGCCGTAAATGCGTGTGACGCCCCACTCTTTCAGGCGCTGGACAAAAAAATCACTGGTTTTCATGCTCATCGTCGCGTTTCCCCTCGTTGTCCTTACAGACTTAAAGCGTAGTAGACGATGAGCCATCGCCGTTAACTGTTGGCCATTGCCGGGTATCGCTGACGCAAATCACTGAATATTTGCGCCATATCCGCCGTTTCGCCTGTCTCCTCCACGGCACGGAATACCTGGGTTTTCAGGAAGTGACGCCAGCTCACCGGCGCGGTTGCCAGAAAAGTCGTCAGTAACCGATAACGCTGAGGCGTCCAGAGCGTTTCAAAGCGCTGGCGTGCTTCACCATGCTCAAAATGGTGCGCAGGCTGCTGTGGCATGTCGGCACGCAGGCGTTCTGTCGCTTCACGATCCACGCGGTTATCCACGACCACTACCCCATACTGCGCCCTGGCCGCCGCCACGCTGAGATAGCCGCAGCGCACATCCTGCATGACCGCCTCACTATTACGCTGCGATGGCAGGCCGTAACCGCCCGCGCCGGGACCGCGTACGTCGACCACATCACCCGGCTGGCAGTGGATCACATCGGTGTTACCGTGATTAATAACCTCTCCGTTGCGCCGGGTACGGAAGGTCGACAGCGCGCCGCTCTGCCCGCCCACTACACCCGCCGAGGCAAACACTGACCGGTTACGGTTGCGCGCGGTGATCGTGGTATTGGGGGCGAAAATTTCAAACGCCATTTCGGTGGCTAAGCCGCCGCGATAGCGACCGGCACCGGCGCTGTCCTGCGCCAGGCCGTAGCGATGGAAGCGAATCGGCACTTCCGCTTCGTTGATCTCAATCGGGGTATTTTTCAGAAAGGCGGAAAGCCCGCCGGAACCGTCGGGTCCATCATGACGCGGCGTGCCACCTGCGCCGCCGCCCACCGGACCCAGTGAGGCGACCACGCTGCGGTTGTGCGTCTGGGTGCGGATGTTCATGATCGAGTTGCCGCCCGGTGAATTCGCGGGCAGACGGTCTGGCATCGCCAGCGAAAAAACGCCAATCGTTGCAATCTGCGACAGCGCACAGGTCAGCGAGCGCATCCCCACCGCCGCAGGCGCTTCGCAGTTCATCACCGTGCCTGGCGGCAGAATTGCCCGGGTGGGTCGCAGCGTACCGGCGTTAAGCAGCAGCGAACGGTCCAACGTTGATAGCACATAGGTGACGCCCACCAGCGCCAGCGGATGCCGCTCGCGCCCGCCGGTCGGCATGTTCAGCGACGACGCCAGCTGCGGATCGCTGCCGGTATAGTCCAGCTCCAGCCGATCGCCCTGCACCCGCAGCGTAATGGCGATGCGGCAGGGATAGCCGCCCTCGCCATCTTCATCGGCGTAGTCGGCATAAAAGTATTCACCGTCGGGAATGGTACTGATAATCGTGCGCGCCTGCGCTTCGGCGTAATCGAGAATGCCCTCAATGCCCTGCAAAAAATCATCAATGCCAAACCGGGTAATGATGTCGTGGATTTTGCGCTCGCCCACGTTCACCGACGCCAGCTGCGCCTTAAAATCGCCCCAGTTCTGGTCCGGCACCCGGACGTTGAGCCGCATAATGCTGGCAACCTCCTCGTTGAGCTGCCCCTGTTGCATGATCTTCAGCGGCGGGATGCGGATCCCCTCCTGCACGATATCGGTCAGCGCACGCGACAGCGAGGCGGGCACTGCGCCGCCGACGTCGGTGTTATGAATGTGACCCACCACGAAGCAGACGATTTCGCCCTGATGGAACACTGGCTTCCAGATGTGGATATCGGGCGAGTGAGTCGCCACGTTGCCGGCATAGGCGTCGTTGGTGATGCAGATGTCGCCCTCGGCGTACTCCTCTATCAGCGCCAGCACCGGCGCATAGTCGATGCCGCTGTACCAGGGCGCGCCGAAGCTGCGCGGCGAGGCAAATGCCAGCCCGCTGCGGCTGACGATCTGGCAGGAAAAGTCTTCCGTCTCTTTCACGAAGGTGGAGTGCGCGGTGCGCATCAGCGTAAAGGCCATCGCATCGGCCGCGGCGGCGCAGTAATTCGCCAGGATCTGTAAGTTACGTCCGTCAATCGCCATGTTATGCCTCGTTCGCCGTGATGAGCAGATTACCGAATGAGTCGACCGTGACGCCCATGCCGGGCGGCACGCAGGTGGTGCAGTCGTCCTGGGCGATGATGACCGGGCCACTGAGCTGATGTCCGGCGCGCAGCACAGAGCGCAGCACTAAATCGACCTGATGCCAGCCGCCGTCGATCCAGGCTCTGGTCTGTTTCAGCACCGGGACGGGTGCTGTGGCGGAGGGAAGTGTATTGAGTACCGGTTTCGGCGTCGGCGAGGCGATGACCAGCCGCAGGTTGATCAGCTGCACGGGCGCCTGCGGGTCGCAGTGACCAAACAGCTGCTGGTGCTGACGATCAAAGGCGTCATGCAGCGCAGCAAAGTCCGCCTGTGTCAGCCAGATCGCCTCCAGCGGCACGTCGATCTCAAAAGACTGACCGCGATAGCGCATATCCGCGCTGAACTGCAGGCTGTAGGACATGTCGCTGCCGTGCTCCTGCGTCAGCCAGCCGCAGGCGCGCTGCTGCAAGGCTTCGGCTTCACTGGCTAAGGTGTCGGCCAGCGCAGGCGTCAGATCGCCGTAGAGTGTGCGGATAAAATCGTTACGGATGTCCGCTACCAGCCCGCCCAGCGCGGAGAGCACGCCCGGCGTCGGCGGCACGATTACTCCTTTCATGTTCAGTTCGCGAGCGAGAAAACAGCCCATCATCGGTCCCGCGCCACCAAAGGCCAGGAACCAGAATTCACGGGGATCGAGGCCAAAGCGTGACAGCAGGCCGCTGGTGTCGCTGTACATGCTGGAGATGGCCAGCTGGATAGCAGTTTCGGCGGTTTCTTCGACCGAAATCGCGAGCGCATCCGCCAGCGGCTGCCAGGCGGCACAGGCGGCGGCGACATCCACCGTCACCGCGTCATAACCCAGTGCGCCATGGCCCATCATGCCGCAGGCGGCAAAGGCATCGGTGGCGGTCGGCTGCGTGCCGCCGCGCTGGAAGCAGACCGGGCCCGGCAGCGAACCGGCGCTGTCCGGCCCCATCTGCAATACGCCCTGCCCATCAATCCACGCCAGCGAGCCGCCGCCCTGACCCACCGAAGTCACAGCGACGGAAGGAATAAAGATCGGGAAATCCCCGATGATCTCGCCGTTGCCCTGCGCCACCTTGCCGTCGATGATCACCGCCACGTCGGCGCTGGTACCGCCGATATCCAGGCTGAGAATTTTGTCAAAACCGCAGGCGCTGGCGAGGTAACTGGCACCAATCACGCCGGAGGCGGTGCCGGAGAGCACCATCTGCACACATTCGCGCTTCGCCTGGTCGACGCCCATGACCCCGCCGTTGGATTTGGTGATGCGCGGCGGCGGCTTCACGCCAAGCCGTTGCAGTGCCTGCTCAAAGGATTCCAGGTAGTGGATCACCATCGGCTGCACGTAAGCGTTGATGGTGGCGGTAATGGTGCGTTCATATTCGCGGATGATCGGCCAGATGTCGGCGGAACAGGAGGTCAGCAGTTCAGGTGCCACCTCATCGATAATCGCTTTTACCGCCGCTTCATTGTGTCGGTTGCGATAGCTGTGCAGCAGCGAGACCACAATGCCCTGACAGCCGGCGGCGCGTGCCTGATCGATAGCGTTGAGCACGCTCTGGCGATCCACGGGTTGCAGTATGTTGCCCTGCGCGTCACTGCGTTCGCGGATGGCAAACACCCTGTCGCGGGTAATCAGCGGTGCTGCACGCCGTGAGAAAAGGTCGTGGATATGCGGAATTTTCAGCCGGGCCAGCTCCAGCACATCGCAGAAGCCCTCGGTAGCAAACAGCGCCAGCCGCACGCCGCGCCGCTGGATCACCGCGTTGATGCCTACCGTGGTACCGTGAGTGAAGTAGCCAATCTCAGCGGGATCAATGCCCTGCTGCTGCTGAAACTGCGCCAGCCCGGTTAAGATTTCGCTGCCGGGCTTGTCCGGTCGCGACAGGACCTTCAGGGTGTGGATCTGGTTCGTTTGCTGATCGAGCACGGCGAAATCGGTAAAGGAACCACCAATATCCACGCCAACGCGGTATCGCATATCGGGTTAACTCCAGTGTCAGGAAGGGGGAAATTCCATCAGCGTCTCGGGATGCTGCACCACACGCCAGCCGAGCCGCTGGTAGACCTGATGCGCATCCTGGGTTGAGAGCATCCAGCGATGCACCGTTTGCAGCTCCGGGTGTTCACGAACACAGGTCGCCAGCCAGCTACCCAGTCCGTGACCACGCCAGTTTTCATCAATCATCACGTCGCACAGCCAGCCAAAGCGGGTGTAGTCGGTGATCAGTCGGGCAAAGCCAATCTGTGCCTGCTGGTGATAGAGGCCAAACGGCAGGGAACCGGCAATCGCCCGCCGGGTTTTCGCTTCCGGCTGGCCTTTGGCCCAGTAGGACTTCTCCGCCAGCTGGATGTGGATCCAGGCCAGATCGAGCCGCTGGCGATCGGTAGAGACAGTGAACGCATCGCGCTGCCACTGCTGGTCAGCAATCTGTAATGAGTCCATGACAACTCCTTGTATCGGTTGAATTCAGTGTAAAAGGCTTCGCTCAACGATTAAGGCCGTAGCACGCGACAAAACCGGACAGAGCGACTGAATTTTGGGCAGGGAAAAAATTTTATGCTGAGGGAAAAATCGCAAAGGTTAAAGGGCAAAAGGAAGGACCGTCTGTGAGCAACGTTAGTTGAGGTGAACAGCAGACAGAAACAATGCGTGTGGCCGCCCTCTCCACCGGGGAGGTGGCGAGGGGCGACCGCCCGTTATACGCCGAATTCGACCGAATTATGTTTGCCGATGAGCGATCGCAACGGCACGCTGCTTTTCATGATGGGGGATTTGATGACGATATAGCTGAAGTACTTATCGATGCCGATCTGCGCGTCGAGCATCTTCTCAATCACTTCCTGGTAATGTTCAATGCTGCGGGTAATAAAGCGCAGCAGATAGTCATAGCCGCCGGTGATCAGATGGCACTCCATCAGTTCATCGACGTCGCGCATCGCACTTTCAAATTTCATAAAATCTTCGCGGCGATGGCCGGACAGGGTGACTTCGGTAAAGACGGTCACTGAATCGGTGATGCGGGTGAGATTAATGTGCGCTTCATAACCGGTGATAAAACCGGCCTGTTCCAGACGTTTGACCCGTTGCAGACAGGGGCTGGGCGAGAGGCCTACGGCGTCGGCGAGGTTAACGTTGCTGATACGGCCATCTTTCTGGAGTTGCACCAGGATGTTGATGTCGATGCGGTCGAGTTTCATTAAGCCGTTCATAGCACCCCCCTCATTGTCAGAGCCTGTTGGGCCAGGCGCGCAATCAAATGTTCAGAACCTCCCGAAGATATAACATGCTTTACTGCAAACGCGCCAGCGCTTCGCAGTGGTTATACCAGCGGGAGATTTTCAAATTAATCCAACAAAATCAATGAGGAATAGGGTTTAACCCAGCCGCCCGGTGGCACGGGCCAGCGCAATATCGAAAATATGCAGCGCCTCTTCCAGCTGTGAGTCGGTGGTAACCAGCGGTGCCAGGAAACGGATAGTGTTCCGATGCAGGCCGCACTTAATCAGCAGCAGCCCTTCCTGACAGGCGCTGTCGAGGATCTTCTGGGTCAGCGCCGCATCGGGACGGCCGGTTTCGAAATCGAGGATTTCCACCGCCTGCATAAAGCCCACGCCGCGCACGTCACCAATGCAGGCATATTTATCCGCCAGCTGTCGCAGACGGGCATTGAGCTGTTCACCGAGCTGACAGGAACGCTGCAGCAGGTTCTCATGCTCAAACAGATCCAGCACCGCCAGCGCCGCCGCACAGCCCAGCGCGTTGCCGCCATAGGTGCCGCCTAACCCGCCAGGCGTGGGCGCATCCATGATCGCCGCCCGACCGACTACGCCGGAAATGGGCAGACCGCCGCCCAGACTTTTTGCCAGAGTGATTAAATCCGGTTTGATACCCAGCTGCTGGAAGGCGAACATCGTGCCGGTACGTCCGAAGCCGGACTGCACTTCATCACAAATCAGCAGAATACCGTGCTGGCTGGTAATGCGACGCAGCGCCTGCATAAAGGCTGGCCCGGCTGGCAGGAAGCCGCCATCGCCCTGAACCGGTTCAATGATAATCGCCGCCACACGCTCCGGCAGGATTTGCACCGCGAATAGCTGATCCAGCGCCTTCAGGCAGTCCGCTTCCGTCACGCCGTGCAGTGGATTCGGGAAGGGAAGACGATAGATGTCGCCGGGGAACGGGCCAAAGTTCTGTTTGTACGGCGCGGACATGCCGGTCAGGGTGACGCCCAGCAGCGTGCGGCCATGAAACGCGCCATCAAACGCGATGATGCCGGGGCGCTGGGTGTGTGAGCGGGCAATTTTCACCGCATTTTCCACCGCTTCGGCACCGCTGGTGAAGAAGACACTTTTGTACGCCTCATCGCCGCCCACCAGTTTATTCAGCCGCTGCGCCAGCTCGATGTAGCCCGGATAGGCCACCACCTGAAAACAGGCGTGTGACACCAGACCAAGCTGGCGGGTCACTGCATTGACTACCGCCGGGTGATTGTGGCCGACATTCAGCACGCCAATACCGCCAACAAAGTCAAGATAGCGATTGCCCTCAACGTCCCACACTTCACTGCCTCTGGCGCGTTCAATCACCAGCGGATGGGCGGTCACTACACCGCGCGGCACGTTCTGCTCGCGTGCATCCAGTAACAGGCTGTTATCGGAGTATGCTTGCTGCTCTGCCATGACATTCTGCATTTTAAACCCTCATCCACGTAACGTTCGGTTGGCTCAAGTATCGCAACCCGCTGGTTTCTCACGCTGCCGTAATTCCCGAGGCAGCGGCATTTCCTGTCAAAATCCCGCTGCATTCAGCAGGGAAATTTCTCTGCCAGTGCCTGGCGTACCAGCGCGACAAAAACGTTAACGCCATGGGGGATCAGCGCATCGTTAAAGTCATATGCGGCATGGTGCAATGGCTTACAGGGCGACGATCCCAGCCACAGATAGGCACCGGGACGCGCCTGAAGCATAAAAGCGAAATCTTCCGAGGTGAGCGCGGGTCTGGCCGCGGCGTCAGCCGGGATGCCTGCCTGCGTCAGCGCTTCAAGGCAAAACTGCGCTTCCGTCGCGCTGTTCATCGTCGCCGGGTAGTAACGCTGATAGCTCACTTCTGCGTGCAACCCATGAGCCGCCGTGACGTGCTCTGCCATCTGGCGAAGCCGTGCTTCAATCGTATCCTGCGCCGCCGGGCTAAAGGTACGCACCGTGCCGGTGATACTCGCCTCGGCCGGGATCATGTTGTGTGAAAAGCCGCCCTGCATCCGTGTGACGGTAAGCAGCGCGGTTTCGCACGGATCCAGGGCGCGAGAAACCAGCGTATTGAGCTGTACCACCAGCTCGCTGGTCGCCAGCAAAGTGTCACGCGTCAGGTGAGGCTGCGCGGCGTGACCACCGCCGCCCAGCACCCGGATATCAAAGCGGTCGGCTGCTGCCATAATCGGGCCAGGGCGAGTCTGTACCTGACCGAGCGGCAGTTCCGGCCAGTTGTGAATGGCGTAGACCGCCTCACAGGGAAAGCGACTGAACAGACCGTCGTCGATCATCGCTTTTGCACCCGCCATTCCCTCTTCAGCAGGCTGGAAGATAAAGCAGACGTTGCCGTCAAAGCTGACGTCCCGTGCCAGTTTTTCAGCGGCACCCAGCAGCATCACGGTATGACCATCGTGGCCACAGGCATGACTCACCTGCTCTGCCTGACTTTGCCATTCCGTGCCGCCCTGGTCCTGCATCGGCAGCGCATCCATGTCGGCGCGCAGGCCAATCATGCGTTTACTGCTGCCCTTCTTCAGTATCCCGACCACGCCGGTTTTACCCATGCCGCGATGCACCTCGATGCCCAGCTGGTGCAGAAAGTTCGCCACGATGTCGCTGGTGCGCTGCTCCTGGAAACCCAGCTCCGGGTGCGCATGCAGGTCGCGGCGCAGTGCCACTAAATGTTCCATCTTAATATCCTCGCGAACGGTCAATCTCACCGTGCAGCGGCTCGCCACGCTGATAGCGCCGCAGGTTCTCCAGCAGGGCCGCAATGGCACTCTCATTCTGCGTCTGGCTGGCAATGTGCGGCGTCAGCCAGATAGCGGGATGGTGCCAGAACGGATGGCCCGGCGGTAACGGCTCCGGATCGGTGACGTCAATGACGGCGGCACGCAGCTGACCGCCTTCCAGTGCCCGCAGCAGATCGTCATGATTCAGCTGCGGGCCGCGCCCGGCCTGCACCAGCGCCGCGCCGTGCGGTAGCTGGCTGAACAGAGACTGATTCAGCAAACCCTGGGTGGTGTCGGTCAGCGGCAGCAGGCAGACCAGAATCTCGCTGTGCGCCAGAAAGTCAGCGAGTTGATCTGCGCCGTGCCAGCAGCGGACACCGGGGCACTCGCGCGGTGTGCGGCTCCAGCCTGCGCAGTCAAAGCCCAGCGCCACCAGCTGCGCTAACGCGGCCTGACCCAGTTTGCCCAGCCCCATCACGCCGACCCGACGTTGCCCGGCAGGTATAGCTGCATGAGGCAGCCACTGCTGCTGGTGTTGCTGATGGAAATAGCGCGGCATGTCGCGATGCAGACCGAGCACCGCGAAGGTGACATATTCCACCATGCCCTGCGTCAGGCCCGGCTCGATCATTCTGATTACCGGCAGGTCGGGCGGCAGCGCGCTGAAGTCAAACTGGTCGGCACCTGCCCCCACCGAGAAAAGCAGTTTCAGCCGGGGAAACAGCGCCGGAATGTCAGCGGGAGGCTGCCAGGCGACCAGCGCTTCAACCTGCTCCGGATCACCGGTCTCCGGCCAGAGATGCAGCTGAATATCAGGCGAATGTTCCGCCAGCCAGCGCTGCCAGATCCGGCCTCGTTCCGGCTCCGATTTATAGACGATATGCATCAGGCCATCGCCTGCGTCATGAGTCCAAACGCCTGCATACCCTGCGGCGTCCAGGGCGTGCCGCGCACCATGGTGGTGGGCGCATCGACCTGAGGAATACCCAGACTTTCAAGCCAGGCCGCCATCGGCAGCGCGGCGTCGGTGTCGATGCGCAGAAATTCACCCTGCAGCGACTGCATCAGCGAGGCGACCAGTGCCTGAGCGGCCGGAAAGTCTGCTGCGATCACCGGGCCTATCGCCCAGCCGTGACCAAAGCGGCGCAGGCTGGCGAAGCCCTGAATCTGCTGCTGCGCATCCTCTAAAATCACTGTCTGGCAGTCGCGCAGCAGATGCTCAATCAGCGCCGGGCGATGCATGCCGTGTGCCTGCTGATCCAGCGTCACCAGCGTGCCATGATCGGCTGCTGTCGCCGGGCGCAGTTTCAGCCCCGCGGGGATCACCACTTCTGGCAGCGTGGTCAGGGCACGCGTCTGGTGCTGGCGGATCTCACCACAGCTCACAAAACCGAGCTTCTCATACAGCCCTTTGCCCATTTCGGTGGCGTGCAGACGCACATTGTAATCAGGCAGTTTTTCCAGCTGCGCCAGCATCAGCTGCTTGCCGAGGCCGCGTCCCTGCTGCTGGTTATCGATAATCACCAGTCCCACCGTGGCGGCACGGTCACCCCAGCGCCAGAGCACAGCGCTGCCAATCAGTTTGCCCTGCTCTTCTATTACCGTGCCCTCGCCCAGTTGTAACGCCAGCTGCCAGTCTTCACGGCGATGGGGCCAGTTCAGCACCTGGGTTAAGGTGAAACACGTTTCAATATCATCTGGCGTCATTGCGCGTATGGTCAGGCTCATTCGCGTTCTCCTTACATCATGCCTGGCGTGTCAAGTCCGCTGCCGTCAACCAGACGGCTGTAGCGGTAAGGGGTCGGATCAACGATGGGTGTGGCGTCGGTCGCAAGGTCAGCCGCCAGTCGTCCGGCTCCCGGCCCGATACCGAAGCCGTGGGCGCTGTAACCCGCCGAGAGCACCAGCCCCGGCAGTTTCGCCACGGTTGAAATCACCGGAATCGCGTCCGGGGTACTGTCAATCATGCCGCCCCACGACTGCGCCAGCCGGAGATTCGCCAGCGCCGGATATTCACGCCGCATTGCCGCCAACCCCTCTTCCACGATTTTTGCATCGGCAGCCGGATCGAGAATGCGCATCCGCTCAAACGGCGACTCGCGGTCAAATGACCAGCCCCCCATCGCTTCAGGGCCGTTGAAGAACGGCGACAGGCCGAGATTCAGGGTCAGATTTTTGCGGCGACTTTTAAAGGTCGGATAGAACTGGCGGGCATAGCGCAGCCCCTGCGCGCCCGGCTCCAGACGTCCGCGACCCGAAACGGACACGGTATAGCTGCCGTCAATTTGTGGGCGACAGGCAAAGCCCGGCGTGTAGAGCGGCATGGCGATCGCCTGCTCAATGGGCTGAGTGCGGAAGGCGGTGCCAATCACGTTACCCAGCGGCAGGTCGATGCCGTGACGACGGCAGAACATGGAGGTCCAGGCCCCGGCGGCACAGATAACCCGGCTGGTTTTGATCAGACCGCGTTCGGTCCAGACGCCGCTGACCCGACCTGCGGCGATATCCAGCCCGCGGACTGCGCACTGCTGAAACAGCAGTGCGCCTTTTTTCTGCGCGCCCGCCACCAGCCCCGGTGCAGCCAGGCGCGGCTCGGCGTGACCGTCTGTGGGCGACGAGAGACCGCCCAGCCAGTTTGTGGTGCTGCCGGGCGTCATCGCTTTGGCCTGCTCTGCTGTGAGAATCGAACTGCGCATGCCATAGCCTTTTGCCATCTGGTTCCACTTATCCCAGGCCGCGATATCCGACTCTTCCTGCGTGGCGTAAACCAGGCCGCTGCGGCGGAAACCCAGCTCTTCACCGGTTTCTTCACCTAGTTCACCCCAGCGTTGCAGCGCATAGATAATCAGCGGCAACTCACGCTCATCGCGGTTTTGCTGGCGGCACCAGCCCCAGTTGCGGCTCGACTGCTCAGCGCCAACCAGCCCTTTTTCAATCAACACCACCTTAACTCCCAGCTTCGCCAGCTCCCAGGTGGCGGCGGCACCGGCGATACCAGCGCCAATCACCACCACATCGGCGGAATCGGGAAAGTCAGCACTGTCCTGTACATAACGAATCGGTGCGGGCATAACACAATGACCTCTGTTGTCAGTATCGGGTCTGGCGCAGTGCGACATCGCCGCTGTACGCTGACCCACGCCGCCTGCCTTGCACATCAGTACTGCGCAGACGGATAAATTCAGTTGCCCGTAAGGCTCAGCGGCCACTCACTCCGCTTTTAAAATCTCTTCATGTTCATCCAGCCAGCCCTGACGCAGCTCCGGTACCGCGCGTTTCAGCCGCTCGAAATACAACTCGCTGGTCGGCTTGTCGTAGTCATTGCGTGCCAGCTGGGTAACGATGCGACCGCTTTTCATCACGACAATTTCGTCGCACACCGCGCGCACCGCATGCATGTCGTGGCTGATGAAGATCACAGAGAGTCCCAGCTCGCGGCGCAGTTCGCTGATTAAGTCGAGGACGGCGGCAGCGACCACGGTATCCAGCGCAGAAGTCACTTCATCACACAAAATCAGGTCCGGCTCCGCTGCCAGCGCACGTGCCAGGTTGACGCGCTGCTTCTGACCACCGGAGAGCGCCCAGGGACGCCGCCACAGCACGCTGCGCGGCAGCTGCACCAGATCCAGCAGCTGATAAAGTCGCTGCTGTCGGGCCGCCCCGCTCAGCCCATGAAACAGCGTCAGCGGTCGCGACAGGATGCGCTCAACGCTATGGGCCGGATTCAGCGCGGTATCCGCCATCTGAAAGACATACTGAATGCGCCGCAGCTCGTTGTCAGGGCGTTTCTGCATATCGCCGGCAATATAGTGACCGTTAAACAGGATATGCCCGTGGCTCGGCGCGTTGAGACCGGCAATGGCATGGGCCAGCGTCGTTTTACCCGAGCCAGACTCGCCGATGATGCCAATCGCCTGGCCTTTCCACAGCTTAAGGTTAATCTCCTCCAGAATGCGTATTTTCGGCTGGCCGTCGCTGTCGCGCGGGCCATAACCGGCATTGAGATCACGCACTTCCAGCAGCGGCTGAATATCGGCGGCGGCCGGACACCAGTTGCTGGGCCGCTCTTTCTGCCGCGCTGCATCCATCAGCAGCCGGGTGTACTCCGCCTGCGGCGCGCCAATCAGGTGCGCGGTGCTGCCATACTCCGCCATTTTACCGCGCAGCAGCACCAGAATCCGGTCAGCCATCTGTGCCACCACGGCCAGATCGTGACTGACGTAAATCGCGGTGACGCCGCGCTGCACCACTACGCGGCGAAACGCCTTCAGCACTTCCACCTGGGTGGTCACATCCAGTGCGGTCGTGGGTTCATCAAGGATCACCACGTCAGGGTCGCCAATCAGCGCCATCGCCGTCATCAGACGCTGTAACTGACCGCCCGATACCTGATGCGGGAACCGGTCGCCAATGGTTTCGGGATTGGGCAGCGCCAGCTCCCGGAACAGGCCGATCGCTTTGGCTTTCGCGTCTTTGCGGGTCATCGTGCCGTGAATAACCACTGGCTCAATCACCTGGTCGAGGATCTTCATGCCCGGATTAAATGACGCCGCGGCGCTCTGCGCGATATAAGCGACCTTGTTGCCGCGAAACGCGCGCAGCTGGCCAGGCGTCAGACTGTTCACGTCGGTGCCGGCAACGTGAATATTGCCCTCAGCGATGCGGCAGCCGTTGCGGGCATAGCCCATCAGTGCCATGGCAATGGTGGTTTTTCCGGAGCCGGATTCGCCAATCAGCGCCAGCACCTCGCCCTTCTGCACCGTGAAGTGAATGTCAGACACGAGGTCGATCTCTTCGCCGCGATCGGTCTGTGCGGTGACGCGCAGTTTATCCACCGAAATCACCGGCATAGCGGTATGTGGTGTCACGTTCATGCTCCCTCCTTCGCCAGCGTCATCGGACGCATCGCCTGCAGGCTGTCAATAAACAGGTTGGCACCAATGGTCAGGCTGGCAATCGCCAGCGCGGGCATCAGTACCGCGGGCGAGCCATCAAACAGTCCCTGCATGTTTTCACGTACCAGCGTGCCCCAGTCGGCGTACGGCGGCTGCACCCCCAGGCCGAGGAAGCTCAGGCCGCTCAGCAGTAGCACGATGTAGACAAAGCGCAGGCCAAAGTCCGTCAGCATCGGATGCACCATGTTAGGCAGGATATCGTGAATGGCGATGTACCAGCGGCTTTCGCCCCGCAGCCGTGACGCCCGGACGTAATCCATGCTGCGCAGCGAGCTGGCCATGGCAAACGCGATGCGGAATGCGCCCGGCCAGTAGGTGAATACCGCCGTCAGGATCAGCATGGGCAGTGAGGAGCCAAACACCGCGACAATCATCAGCGACAGCACTTTGCCAGGCAGCACCAGCAGCGCATCGTTGACGCGGCCCAGCAGCTCCTCCAGCCAGCGTCCCGTTACCGCCGCCAGCAGTGCCAGCAGCGTGCCAATCAGGCTGGCCAGCAGCGCCGCACTCAGTGCCAGGCCGATGGAGAACTTCGCGCCGTAAAGAATCCGGCTCAGCATGTCGCGCCCCAGGTAGTCGGTCCCCAGCAGGTTATCGGCCGTCATGCCGCCCATCAGCGGGCCACCGCCGATGTCATCAATGCTGTGCGGGGCCAGTGGCGTGCCAAACACCGCCATCAGCAGCCAGAACAGCGACATGATCAGACCCAGCCGACCTGACCAGGAGAGCGACTGTAAGAAACGCCAGGGCAACAAGAGAGTATTCATGCGCTTCTCCATTTCGGGTTAAAGGCGATAGTCAGAATGTCGGCCGCCAGCAGCAGAACCAGGTAGCAGGCGGCGAAGAGCATCACGCAGAGCTGCACAACCGGCAGGTCGCGGTTACTGACCGCATCCACCAGCTGGCTGGCCAGACCGGGATAGCTGAAGATGGTTTCGATGATGATCACCCCGCCAAACAGGTAGGAGAGGCTCAGCGAAATCGCATTGGCGATAGGTCCGACCGCGTTAGGCAGCGCGTGACGCAGCACAGCACGCAGTGGCGATACCCCTTTCAGCAGCGCCATCTCCAGGTAAGGGCTGTCGAGCTGGTTGATAATGGCGGCCCGCGTCATGCGTGCCATCTGCGCCACCAGCACGCAGCAGAGCGTCAGCACCGGCAACGCATAGGCTTTGAGGTAGCTCAGCAGGTCGCTGTCCGGACTGCCGAACGACATCGCCGATACCCAGTGCAGCTTCACGGCGAAGATCAGCACCGCCACGGTCGCGACCAGGAACTCCGGCACGGCCACCGTCGCCATGGTGCCGATAACCAGCGCCCGATCAAGCCGGGAACCGCGATTCATCGCCGCGATAATGCCGATAATCAGTGCCAGCGGCACGCAGATCAGCGTGGTGATGCCCGCCAGTTCAAAGGTGGCGGGTATGCGTTGCGCTACCAGCTGCGAGACCGGCAGATGGCTGGCAAACGAGATGCCAAAGTCACCCTGCACCATACCCGTCAGCCAGTGGAGATAGCGCACCAGTAAAGGCTGATCGAGCCCCAGCTGCTGCCGTAACGCCGACACCGTTTCCGGCGTGGCGTTCTGGCCGAGGATCATCTGCGCCGCGTCACCCGGCAGCAGGCTGGTGATGAAAAACACCACCGCCGAGACGATAAGCAACGTCAGGATGCCGGCACCAATGCGCCGGGCAATCAGGAACAGCATGTATCGGTTCATCGGCGAACTCCTTACTCAGATAAAATCAGGCTGACAGCCACGCAAACTCATGGAAGCGATAGCCCATCATCATGCCCGACGGCCAGGCCTCGACCCCTTTGACCTTTTTGTTGTAGCCATCGGTGGAGCTGATAAAGGTCGGGATAATCGTGCCGCAGTGGTCATAAATCAGCGTCTGCATGTCGCCATACATCTGCTTGCGCTTTGCCTGATCGCGTTCTCCGCGCGCGGCGACCACCAGCTGATCAAACTGCGGATTTTTCCAGCCCGACTCATTATTCGGTGCGGTAGAGAGATAAAACTGTGAGAAGAGCATGTCGAGCGTCGGACGCGGATTTATCGAGCCATATCCCACCGGATCTTTCATCCAGTGCGAAGACCAGTAGCCGTCATACGGCACGCGTCGCACTTTGATGTTCAGCCCTGCCCCGCGCGCCATCTGCTGGATCATCTGCCCACCTTCGTTCGCGCCTTCAATGTTGGGCGTCGTGATGATCTCTACTGTAGCGCCAGCCATGCCCGCTTTTTTAATGTGGAACTTCGCTTTTTCTACGTCGAGCGGACGCGGTTTGAGGTCGGCGTTGTAAAGCGGATGCCATGGCGGCACCGGCGTGTCATTACTGACGTCGCCGTAACCCTGCAGTACCGTTTTCACCAGCATTTCGCGCGGCTGCAGATATTTCATCGCCAGCACAAAATCCTCGTTGTTACCCGGCTTCATGTCGGTGCGGATAATCAGGTTGGTGTACATGCCTGATTTGCTCTCCAGTATGCCAAACTCGCTGCTGGCTTTAATGCGTTTGCAGTCCGCGGCGCTCAGGGTGGAGACCATCTGCAGATCGCCCGACATCAGGGCATTGACACGCGCCGCGTTGTCAGTGACGCCGATCAGCTCCACCTCATCCAGATGCGGCAGGCCGGGCTTGTAGTAATTGGGATTTTTGGTGCCGATGGTGCGCGTGCCTGGCATAAAGGTATTGCAGACAAACGGACCGGTGCCGATGCCTTTGCTGAAGTCGGTGGTGCCGTCTTTGACAATCAAAAACGGTGGCGTCGCCAGCATGTAAGGGACGTCAAAGTTGGCGCTGTTCAGCTCCAGTTGTACCTCGTTATCATTGACCGCACTGAAAGTTTTGAACTGATCGGCCAGCTTAAAGGCGATTGAGGCGATGGCCGGATCTTTGTGGCGGCTGAGCGAGAAGATCACATCTTTAGCGGTCAGGGGTTTGCCATCATGGAAGGTGACGCCCTTGCGCAGTTTAATATGCCAGGTGATACCGTCGCTGGATTCCACTGATTCGGCCAGCGCCGGTTGCGCCATCAGGTTTTTGTCCAGTTCGGTCAGACCGCTGTAGAACATGAACTGGCGGGTGTAGTCCGCGCTGTTGTTACTTTTAGCCGGATCGAGCGTGTCGGTGGCGGAGGCATTCGACATTGCCGCCCGCAGTTTACCGCCTTTGACCGGCTTGTCGTCCGCCAGTGCCGCACCGGAAAAGCCCACCAGCCCGCTGCTCATCACCGCACCGGCGGAAAGAATCTTCATCAGGCTGCGACGTGACAGCGAGCCTTCGGTGATCATGCGCGTCAGTGCCGGATTTACCGCATCAGCGTCGTTATTATCAAATTTACTCATCTCTCTACCCTCAATAGTCAGGCGAACCGGGATCATGTTCTGGCGGTGCTGGCAACCTGGCGGCCAGCACCCGACGGGACGTTAAGAAAGGCGATCCTTTGCTTTGTAATAGAGTCCTGCGAGCGGTAAAAACCATGGCTTGCCGTGATAACCGGGCAGCGCGGGCCATGCATCACGCTGCCAGGGATTTTCAGTGCGCTTTTCGGCCAGCAGATCGGCCATGACCCGCCCCATCCACACCGACATCTGCGTGCCGTGGCCGCTGTAGCCCAGCGAATAGAAGAGGCCATCCTGTTCACCCGCGTGCGGGAGACGGTCGGCGGTCATATCGACCATGCCACCCCAGCAATAATCCACCTCTGCCTGGCCGAGCTGCGGCAGCATCTGCGTCATCGCGTGATGCAGGATCTCGCCGCTACGCGAATCAGATGTCGGGTTGCTGACCGCAAACCGCGCCCGCCCGCCAAACACCAGCCGGCTGTCGGCCGTGGTGCGGAAGTAGTTGCCGATATTCAGCGATGTCACGTAGGTTCGGTTATGGGGCAGCACCTGGCGCAGCAGCGCCGGGTCGAGCGCTTCCGTCACCACAATAAAGCTGCCGACCGGCACAATGCGGCGCTGAAACCAGGGGAAAGGGCCGACGTTGGAGCAGCCCGTCGCCATCAGCACTTTATCCGCCAGAAGGGTGCCCTGCGCGGTGTGAATCCGGTGCTGATAGCCCTTCAGACGTTCCAGCTTCGTCACGGCATGGTGCGGGTAAATTTTCGCCCCGCTGCGGGCGGCGGCCTCAGCCAGCCCGATGCCAAACTTGCCCATGTGCATCTGACCACCACGCTTCTGCAGCAGGCCGCCGTGGAATTTGTCACTGGCGATTTCGTCGCGCACCGCCGTTTTGTCGAGCAGTTCGATCTCGGGGTCCACAGTGCGACGCATCAGTTCATACGCCTCCCGCAGCCCGGCGACATGCGACGCTTTGCTGGCGAGCTTGAGTTTGCCGCACAGCCGGAAGTCGCAGTCGATCGCTTCATCCTGGATCAGTTGCTGGACGTAGCTCACCGCGTCGTCAAATGCCCGGTAGAAGCGGCTGGCCTGCTCCAGCCCCTGACTCGCCACCAGCGAGGCGAAGTTCTGCGCCACACCGGTATTGCAGTGACCGCCGTTGCGCGCCGATGCCTGGCTCATGACGTCGCCACTCTCCAGCAGCACCACGCTGATGCCGCTGCGCGCCAGGTTAAGGGCTGCCGAGACGCCGGTGAAGCCGCCGCCAATCACCACCACGTCCGCCTGGGCGGGCAGCGGTTCGCGGGCAGCACCGGTAAAGGCGGGAGCCGTGGCCTGCCAGAACGATTCCAGTTTCATGGGGGGTCCTCAGAGTCCGACGACGCCAGGCAGGCCGCCGATATCTTTGATTTCGGTGTACTGGTAGTACGGGTTCGCCGGTTCATGACCGCGATTAACCCAGACTTTGTTTTTGATGCCGAGATCGTAGGCGGTCATCAGGTCATAGCGGAAGCTGGAGGAGACGTGCAGGATCTCTTCCGGGCCACAGCCAAGCTTATCCAGCATGTACTCAAAGCCCTTCATCTGCGGTTTGTAGGCACCCGCCTCTTCCGCCGTGATGGTCATGTGGATGGGCGCACCCAGACGCGGTATATGGTGCGGGATAAGGTCTTTCATCGAGTTGGTCAGCAGCACCAGCGGAAATTCTTTTGCGACTTTCGCCAGCCCGGCCGGCACGTCGGGGTGCGGCCCCCAGCTGGCGCAATCGGTGTAAATGAAGTCGCTGTCGGCTTTGTCCCACTTAACGCCCCACTTTTTGCAGGTGCGCTGGATGGCATTGCTGACCACGTCGTAATAAGGTTTCCATGCGCCGAGCACCTCATCCAGCCGGTAGCTGGCAAAGTCGGTGGTGAAGGCGTGCATGGCTTCAGGATCGACGCGGTCGCTGAAACAGCGTTCTGCCGCACCGGCCATATCGAAGCGAATCAGCGTGCCGTAACAGTCAAACGTGATGAATTTCGGTTTAAACAGTGCCATGTAACACCCTCGTCTTGTCAGTTGCGCTTAGAAATCGATGAGTACGCTCTTCTGGCGCTGGCAGGCCTGAAACGCCTGACGCCCTAAATCTTTACCTATGCCGGAGCCGAGAAAACCGCCGGTGGGAATGATGAAGTCGCCGGAGCGGCCATAGCGATTGATCCAGACGGTGCCTGCGTCAATCGCCCGCATCGCCCGCAGCGCGCGCGGCAGGCTCAGGGTGTGGACACCGGCGCAGAGACCGTAGGTGTCGTGCGCAGCCATCGCCAGTCCCTGCTCTTCATCATCAAAGGTCTGCACCGTCAGCACCGGGCCAAAGATCTCCTGCTGCACCGCCGGGTTATCCTGCGATACATGGCTCAGCAGCGTCGGCTGCCAGAACCAGCCGTTGTCGGTGTCAGCAAAGCGCTCTCCGCCCACCAGCACCTCTGCGCCCTGCGCTTTTGCGGCTTCAATGACCGAGCAGACTTTGTTGCCCTGACGTTCATCGATCAGCGGCGCATAGCGGCTGCCCTCCTGCCAGGTGACGCCCGGTTTCACTTCCCGGCAAAGCTGGGCCAGTCGCTCAACCAGCGGATCGGCAATGTTGCGCTGCACAATAAGACGGGTGCCCGCCACGCACGCCTGACCGCCGTTGGCGGTGAAGCCGCGCAGAATGCGCTGAGCCAGCACCTCAAGGTCACCCGCATCATCAAACACCAGCTGCGGGCTTTTGCCGCCCAGCTCCAGCGTCACCGGTTTCATGCCGTGCTGTGCGGCATCACTCATAATGCGTGCGCCGGTCAGGGTCGAGCCGGTAAACGAAACTTTGCGCACCAGTGGATGTTTCACCAGCGCGCTGCCGGTCACCGCGCCACTGCCCTGCACAATGTTCAGTACGCCCGCTGGCAGGCCCGCCTGAATCGCCAGTTCGGCCATGCGCACCGTCGAAAACGGGGTCAGTTCAGAGGGTTTCAGCACCACCGCATTGCCTGCTGCCAGCGCGGGTCCGCATTTCCACGACGCCATCGACAGCGGGAAATTCCACGGGGTAATCGCAGCTATGACGCCATAGGGTTCCGCAATCAGCATGCCGAGGCTGCTGTCGCGGGTGGGAAAGAGATCGCCGCTGTATTTGTCGGCGCATTCGGCATAGAAGCGAATCGCCTCGGCGGTAAACGGAATTTCATGCAGCACCACGTCGCTGATGGGTCGCGTTGAGCCCAGCGCTTCCAGCTGAGCCAGCAGCGCGTCCTGCTCAATCAAATCCGCCCAGCGACGCAATACCCGTCCGCGTTCACGCGGCGGACAACCAGACCAGCCGCTGGTTTTCAGCGCCTGATGCGCGACGGTGACGGCACGATCGACATCCTGCGGCGTGGCGTCCTGCAGCGCGGCATAGACCCTGCCATCAGAGGGACGTTTAACCTCAAAGGCTGCGCCCTGGCTCTGGCAGTGCTGGCCGCCAATATAATGGCCAGCCGGAAGAGAAACTTTTTCAGGGTCGAAACTTAACATGGAAGAATTCCTTATTTGTAACACCCATCAGTTGCTGGCTTATTAGCGTTTTTAACTGGCGATTTCTGCGCTGTTAATAAGCTAATGCAGAAAGTATGCCAGCCGGACAAAAAATAAAAATGCGTTTAAAACAGCGCAAAAAAATTTTCTGCCGTATTGCCGGGGTAATTTTTGCGGATTTGCCGAACAATTAAACAGATGATTTACTTCACAAAATTTATGCGCCCTGCTGGTGCAACCTGCACGGAAATTGCACCAAAGCGGATATTCCGGCTCAGGCTGCTCATTTCTGCGTTCATGACACACCCATTTACCGACGGGCCTCACATCCCGGATAAATTCTTTACTTTTTAAAGTGGATTATTTGACGCCGTGGAAATAATTCTGTGCGTCAGGCATAAAAAACGCCAGCCAGATCGTCCGGCTGACGTTTTGGTCATATTTAATTACAGACTGCCAATGTGAAACGTTTTCTGTTCCAGATATTCATCAATTCCGTAGCGGGATCCTTCCCGGCCAATACCGGAAAGTTTCACGCCACCAAAGGGAGCAACTTCAAGAGAAATCGCCCCGGTATTAAAGCCGATCATGCCAAACTCCAGCGCCTCCGCCACCCGCCAGGCACGCCGGATATTTTCGGTAAAGAAGTAGGCGCCCAGGCCGTAAGGCGTGTCATTCGCCATCGCGATCGCCTCTTCTTCATTATCAAAGATAAACAGGGGCGCGACCGGACCGAATGTTTCTTCATGGGCGATGCGCATGCTGGACGTGACCTCGCCGAGCACCGTGGGCTGCACAAAGGTGCCGTTGCCCTGGCTGATGCCGCCGACCAGCAGCGTGGCCCCCTGGCTGAGTGCATCATCGATGTGACCATTCACCTTCTCTACCGCGCGGGGGTTGATCAGCGGACCAATGGTGCTGTCGGGCGCAAAGCCATCACCCACTTTCAGGGTGGCGACCGCCTCCAGCAGTCGCGCGGTGAAGCGCGGATAGATATTGCGCTGCACCAGGATGCGGTTGGCGCAGACGCAGGTCTGCCCGGCGTTGCGGAACTTGCTGAGCATGACACCCGCGACCGCAATCTCAATGTCGGCATCATCGAACACGATCAGCGGCGCGTTGCCGCCCAGCTCCAGGCTCAGACGTTTGATGCTGTCAGCGCTCTGCTGCATTAATAACTGCCCGATGCGGGTCGAGCCGGTAAAGGAGATTTTACGTACCGTACGGCTACCAGTCAGTGCCGCGCCAATCTCCGTAGGCAGGCCGGTGAGTACCTGTAATACGCCTGACGGGAAACCGGCACGCTCTGCCAGTACTGCCAGCGCCAGCGCCGAGAGCGGCGTTAATTCAGAAGGCTTGACGATAATCGGGCATCCGGCGGCCAGCGCGGGGGCCACCTTGCGGGTGATCATCGCAATCGGGAAGTTCCAGGGTGTGATGGCGGCGGCAACGCCTACCGGCTGTTTCAGCACCAGAATGCGCCGGTCATCGCTGGGCGCAGGAATGGTGTCGCCATAGATACGGCGCGCCTCTTCCGCGAACCATTTCACAAAACTGGCTCCGTAGAGTACTTCACCTCTGGCTTCCGCCAGCGGTTTGCCCTGCTCGGCAGTCATGATGATTGCCAGGTCATCAGCATGTTCAATAATCAGCTGATGCCATTTTTCCAGCAGTGCGGCACGGCTGGCGTTAGTGGTTTTGCCCCAGCTGATGCGTACCGTTTCCGCATAGGCTATCGCCTGCTCTGTTTCCGCACGGCCCAGCGCCGGAATAGTCGCCAGCGTTTCGCTCGTGGCGGGATCGGTAACCGGCAGCGTGGCACCCTGATGTGCATCCTGCCAGCCTCCGGCAAACAGCGCCTGCTGGCGCAACAGATCGCTGTCTTTAAGTTGTAATCGCGACATAACATCCCCTTGTGGTCAGCTGATTCCACTTTATCGCGCCGGGTCAGCGCAGGATGTTGTTGTGCGGGGTCAGAAAGGTCAGTTAAAGAGTTTTTCGCGGGGATTTGAAATTTTATGCTGTGCGGAAATGGGCGCGCATCCGGTGGGATGCGCACGCGCTTTAAATCTGGAAGTCGATGACCGGTTCGTCGTCATTACTGTAGGAGAGTGCCTGGCGTTTGATCTCCTCCAGCGACAGATTAGCGTTGCAGAGTTCCAGAAACTGCCAGACATAATTGCGCTGCAGCTGTCCACGCTTGAGGCCGAGCCAGACGGTGCTGGCATCAAACAGATGTGTGGCGTCGATGCGTACCAGCTCTTCACTCTCTTCCGTTTCACACGCCTGATCGGCCAGTATCCCAACGCCGAGACCAAGTTTAACGTAGGTTTTTACCACGTCGGAGTCCTGGGCGCTGAGCACGATATCCGGTTTTAAACCCGCCGACTGGAATGCACGGTCAACCCGCGAACGGCCAGTGATACCCTGGCGGTAAGTAATAAGGGGATAACGGCTGAGGGTGCTCAGTGAAACCGGCTGATTCTGCACCAGCTCATGATCTTTCGGCACCAGCAACGCATGATGCCAGCTGAACCAGGGGAACGCCGCCAGACTGCTGTTATTGACCAGCATTTCACTGGCGATACCGATGTCCGCTTCACCGGCCAGCAGCATGGTGACAATTTCCTGTGGCGATCCCTGATTGAGTTCCAGCCGGACGTTGGGGTAGAGCTGACGAAACGCTTTGATGATTTTCGGCAGGCTGTAGCGCGCCTGAGTATGGGTCGTTGCAATGGTCAGAATGCCGCTGGTTTCATTGGTAAAGACATCGGCCAGACGTCGTACCTTCCCCGCTTCATCAAGGATGCGTTCGGCGATGGTCAGCAGCGCTTTACCCGGTTCGGTCATTCCCAGCAGGCGCTTACCGCGACGGATAAAGATCTCAACGCCCAGTTCATCTTCCAGGTCACGAATGTGCCGACTGACACCTGACTGAGAGGTAAACAGCGTGTTAGCGACTTCCGTTAAGTTAAACTCACAGCGGGCCGCCTCGCGGATGATTTTAAGCTGCTGGAAATTCACGGCATTTACCTCTCTTTACATAATCTGATTCCCCGATGTTAAGAACTATTATTGATAACAGGAAATACTAAAAAATTTGGCTTTATGACTTTAGGGAATAAAGGGGGTTGCGCTGATGCGCTGAGGTGTTCGCTGCGCGAACGGGCCAGGAGAAGGTTTCGTTCGCCTGGTGAGCCGGGCAGTTTCAGACCTGCCTCTGCAGGCGACCGACAAGGGGGCGCCAGTCGCCGCGCCCCCTTGACCCCGGGCTCCGGCCTGCTTCACCGCCGCTTCGCGGTCCCTTCGCTTCTTCCGGATTTCTTACGGACCAGCGGGACGCGCCATCCCTGGCGCGAACCCGCCTCTTCGCGACATCCCTGTCGCTCGTCCTGAAATCCCTCATACGCTCAGCGGTTCTGACGGCCTCCCTCTCCCCGCTTTTATCTCTTCTTTTTGTGTTGGGTACTTTATCGCTTTACGTTTTCGGGATTGGCTTTGCAGTTCAGCAGACAACACAGCACCAGAGAAAACAAAAAGAAATCACAGGCGGGGGGTTTCTCAGAGGCATCCGTAGCGCTGAGGAACAACCGGAGGCGAGGATGAGCCGACAGGACGTCGGCGAAAGGACGGTTCGCGCCAGGGATGGCGCGTCCGGACGGTCCGCTGGCCGCAGGGCGTGACGAGGGCACCCCGCGAAGCGGGGCGCGCAGGCTGCCGGACGCCGGGATTGTCAAGGGGCGGGCGTACGCCCCTTGACGCGTCCGCCTGCACAGGCAACCTGAAACTCCCCCTCGCCTGGCGGGCGTAACCCGCTCAGTGCAAGCCCGCTGCACAGCGTAATTTTCTCACCGGCAGGGGTCTGCCAGAAGCATCCGTAGCGCTGAGGAACAACCGGAGGCGAGGATGAGCCGACAGGACGTCGGCGAAAGGACGGTTCGCGCCAGGGATGGCGCGTCCGGCCGGTCCGCTGGCCGCAGGGCGTGACGAAGGCACCCCGCGAAGCGGGGCGCGCAGGCTGCCGGACGCCGGGATTGTTAAGGGGCGGGCGTCCGCCCCTTGACGCGTCCGCCTGCACGGGCAGGCTGAAACTCCCTCACGCCTGGCGGGCGAAACCTTCTCAGAGCCAGCCCACCGCCAGGCAGGCAAAATCCCTCCACCCTTAACTCACTAACATCAACTCCCGCTCCTCATTCAGCGGCTTATTCAGCAGTGACAGCAGGATATTTTTCACGGCCTGTGCAGAAGGCGACAGCGGCAAACGGGCGGAGATGTTCAGCGACAAAGGCAGACTCAGTGAGGGGCTGTTGATGCGTGACATCCAGGCATCCGTCGAACCCACCAGCGCACGGGCGGCGGATTCAGGTAATACGGTGACACCCATGCCGCTGGAAATTGCTGCGGTCAGGGTTGAAATCGATTCGATCTCACCAATGATGCGCGCACTCAGGCGACGCAGTGAAAAGGCCTCATCAACCCGTTTGCGCACTGCGCTGTAGTCGCGCGGTAAAAACAGGCTCATCTGTGCCACATCGGCCAGATCGACGCTGGCACCTGGGTAATCGGTTGCACCGACCAGGAAGAGATCTTCTTTCATCAGCGGCACGCTGTTGATTCCGGCAGTCGGCGCGCGATCGTACAGCACTGCCATATCCAGCTGACCGTTCATCACTTTCTCATTCAGCACGCTGCCGCTGTTTTCGTGCAGGTAGACCAGGATTTCAGGAAACTGATCGCGGACGGTCTGCAGCAGCGGCATAGTCAGCGAAGAGGCTGCCGTGCCCGGTGCCAGTCCAATCGACACCTGGCCGCTCAGCACCTGACCGGCATTGATCACCGCTGTCTGGGCCTGCTCGCATTGACGCAGAATAGTACGCGCATGGCCATAGAGAATCTTTCCGGCTTCCGTTGGCGTGACCCCGCGCTTGGTGCGGATCAGCAACTGCTGATCAAGCTCATTCTCCAGCGTTGCCACCTGCTGACTGAGTGCAGGCTGTGCGATGTGCAGCACTTCGGCTGCCTGCGTCAGACTGCCGATATCGACGATTTTCACAAAGTACTTCAGTCGTCTTAAATTCATCTTGCCTCCGTCACTTACCCTGAATAGCGAAAGGTGTCTGGCCCATCGCTCTGATGACAGAGATTTTGCAAGATGCAGGCCAGGTTTAAATCCTGCGACTTGCCCGTCAGCCAGATTTTTCCTAACGGCCCGGAAAATAAGCGTTTCTGATTACCTCTTAAGGGTTAATAAGGATCAGGAATGCGTAATAGCAATGGAGGACGCGAGCGGGCGCACTGTGGCAGTGCAGATGCTGCGAGTCAGACGTGCAGAAAAGTGATGACGGGCTGTACAGTTTTAGTGCAGTGGAAACGCATTGCACCGGATGAAGGCTTGCCGGGCTTACAGAAAAGCATTAACTAACTGACTGAGAATGTAACCGCTATCAGCGGGATTTCTTATCGCTGAGGCTTCCTGAAGACAAAAAGCACCCGTTGCCCTCTCCCGTTGCGGAAGAAGGCAACGCCTGCTGATTAACGTTTTTTACGGTTACGGTGCATGTCGATAGAAACCGCGGCCACGATGATTATCCCTTTAATAATGTCCTGAATGTAGGCGTCAACACCCACGAAGGTGAATCCGCTTTTGATCAGACCGAGGATAACCGCGCCGATTAATGTGCCGGTGATACGACCGACACCACCCATCAGGCTGCTGCCGCCGATAACGGCTGCGGCTATCGCATCCAGCTCGTAGGACATCCCCATGCTCGACTGACCGCTGCTGACACGCGCCGCCAGTACCACACCCGCCAGGCCAGAGAGCGCACCGGCAATGGTGTAGACGATGATCAGATACTTATTAACGTTGATACCGGAGACTTTCGCCGAGGTCATGTTGCCGCCGATGGCGTAAACATATTTACCGTAGCGGGTATGTTTCAGGGCGATATGGAACAGCAGTGCCACCACCAGGAAAATCACGACCGGCATGGCACCCTGACCGATTGAGGTAAAACCATCGGAAAGGAAGCTGATCGGATTACCCTGGGTGTAATACTGCGCCAGACCACGTGCCGACACCATCATGCCCAGCGTGGCAATAAAGGGCGGAATGCCGGTACGGGTAATCAGTACACCATTGACCGCACCCGCCAGCAGCCCCACACCGATACCGGCCGCGATAGGGATCACCGCAGGCATATTGACCAGCGACGGATACATGGGTGACAGGCTGTCAGAGGTCTGCGCCAGGCTCGCGGCGACCACCGCCGCCAGGGCGATGACGGAGCCGGACGAGAGATCGATACCGGTGGTGATAATGACCTGGGTCACGCCAACGGCGATAATCCCGATAATCGCCACCTGCAGGACAATCAGGATCAGACGGTTGGTGTTGAGCAGGAAAGACTGGTCACGCACGTACCAGCCGAACATTTCAAAAATCAACGCAATCCCCACCATCACCACAAAAATGCCAGTGTCTTTCGGCAGTTTATGGCGCAGGCTGGCAAAAAAAGAGGGTTGCTGCGGGGCTGCCGGGGTAGCAGTAGCTTTCATATTGCTCATAGTGGTCTCGCGCCTCACTCGGATGCCAACGACAGAATGGTTTCCTGATCGGCTTCTTCTTTATTGAGGATGCCGGTTATACGCCCGCCGTGCATCACCATCACCCGGTCGCTCATGCCAAGGATTTCCGGCAGTTCAGAGGAGACCATGATGATAGCCACGCCACGGTTGGCGAGTTCACTGATTAAGCGGTAAATCTCCGCTTTAGCACCGACGTCTATACCGCGCGTCGGTTCGTCCAGAATCAGAATCTTCGGTTGTGCCAGCAGCCAGCGGGCAATCAAAACCTTCTGCTGATTACCCCCGCTGAGGTTATTGATGATCTGATCCATGGTCGGCGTTTTGATATTGAGCCGACGGATTTGCTCCATGCAGTCCTGCGCCATCTTCACATGACTGACAAAACCGCTTTTGCCGCTGTACTCCGGCATGTTGACGATGCTCATGTTCTCCATCACCGACAGCACCAGAAACAGGCCGGACTTTTTACGGTCCTCGGTCAGGAACGCCATGCCCTTTTCAATTGCGGTTGAGGGTGAGTCGATCGTCACCGGTACGCCATCAATCAGGATCTCACCGCTGTCAAAACTCTCCATGCCGAACAGGCTCTCCATCACCTCGCTGCGACCGGCCCCCACCAGCCCGGCGACACCGAGGATTTCACCCCGGCGCACGCTGAAACTGACATCGGTGAAACGATCTTTGCAGGTGAGGTTACACACCGTCAGCACCTCTTCGCCGATGGCGCTGTTGAATTTCGGGAACAACTGCGTCAGCTCGCGTCCTACCATCTGTGTGATCAGTGACTGACGGGTATATTTCGCCGTCTGATCGCTGGCGATCCAGCTGCCGTCGCGGAAGATACTGACTTCATCGGTGATGTTGAAAATCTCATCCATCTTGTGGCTGATGTAGATGATGGCTTTGCCCTGCTCCCGCAGATCGCGAATGATGGTAAACAGATGCGCCACTTCGGTTTCCGTCAGCGCGGAGGTCGGCTCATCCATAATGACGATGTCTGAATCCCAGGAGACCGCTTTGGCAATCTCGACCATCTGCTGCGACGCAATACTCAGCTCACCCACCATCCGATCGGCTTTCAGGCGGATATTCAGGCGGTTGAGCAGTTCCTGCGTCTTCTGATTAAGTCGGGCGTGATCGACCAAGCCAAACTTCATCGGCTCACGGCCGAGCCAGATATTCTCGGCGACGGTCATGAAAGGCACCAGATTAAGTTCCTGGTGGATCATTGAAATGCCGGAACGCAACGCGTCCATGGTGTCCTGAAACTGCACCGGCTCCCCTTTAATTTTGATGGTGCCCTTATCGGGACGATACATCCCGATAAGGCACTTCATTAAAGTGGATTTGCCCGCGCCATTTTCGCCCATCAAGGCATGTACCGTTCCCGGACGCACCCGCAACGACACGTTGTCGAGAGCTTTGACGCCGGGGAAGAACTTGCTGATGCCTTCGGCTTCAAGCGCAAACGCGTTCATACATCACCTCCGTACAGCTGGGTCGGGAACGATTATTTCAGGTTACGATTGGTAAACTGTTCCATGTTTTCTTTGGTAATCAGCTGGTAAGGGATGTTGATGATTTTCTGGACTTTCTCGCCCTTCACCAGTTTGACCGCCGTCTGCACCGCACCTTCACCCTGGCCCTGCGCATCCTGGAACACCGTAGCGACCATCTTGCCCTGCTTCAGCATCTGCAGTGCATCCGGCGTGCCATCGACGCCAGCGATCAGGATTTTGTCCGGATTTTTACCCAGCGCCTGCAGCGCACCAATCGCCATTTCATCGTTGTTCGACGCGATGGCATTGATTTCATCGCCCGCCGTCATCCAGTTACTGACGACATCCACCGCGTCGTTACGGGTAAATTTGGCGGTCTGTTTCTGCACGATTTTGATGCCAGGGAATTTAGCGGCGACTTCTTCCACACCTTTGGTACGGTCGCGGGTCGCTTCATTCGCCAGGTCACCCATCAGGATGGCGACGTTGCCTTTGCCGTTCATCGCTTTAGCCAGCGCTTCCATCTGTAACCGCCCGGCCAGTTCTGAATCGGAACCCACATAGGCCATTTTGCCGGTCAGTTCTGCCTGTGGACGGCGGTTGACAAAAATCAGCGGGATACCCGCTTTGCTCGCCTGATCCATAATCGGTTTCACCGCATTGGTGTCGACCGGGTTGACGATCAGGGCATCCACGCCCTGACCGATAAAGTTCTGAACCTGCTGAAGCTGCTGTGAAACGTCACCTTTTGCATCCTCAACCTGGCCTTTAACGCCATCCTTCTGCATCTCCTTCTGCATTGACGTACGCAGAATCGTCAGGAAGTTGTCATCAAACAGCGCCATTGAGACACCCACTGAGATATCTTTTGCCATAACCGCGGCAGGTAACATGCAGGCTAACAGTGAGGCGACAATCGTTTTTTTAATGTTCATAGGGACCCTTCTTATTTGTTAACTTGCTCAGCGGCTGCACGCGCGAATGAAAAATATCTTTTACATTCATCCAGCCTGTCTGGCGTCTGTTTGAGGAAATTTAAGGTAAGACTTCAGGTTATGGCTATTTTTGTGATCGACCACTCCTTTTCACAATCACTTGATCTGCAAACAGTTAGTTTAAGAATGCCGTTTCATTTCCGGATGATAATCACGACCGTGATGATAAGCAGTTTATTTGTTCCATATAATCTCGTTTTGAAATTTTTATCATAAAAGCACTGAAACAGCTGTTTTAACATCGGCAAACAACAAAACTTTGACATGCCTCTAACATCTGCCGAGAAATGCCCGTAAAGTGAGATCCTGTTGGCAGTTTGAAAAGCCAGCAGAAGTGCGTAAAAACAGCCAATCCGCTGCTTTTACGAGCATCTGAACGCAATTCAGTAAACAGGGCTTTGACAAGCGGGATCAGCGCCGTTAATATTCGCCCCGTTCAAGCGATTCCTCTGTAGTTCAGTCGGTAGAACGGCGGACTGTTAATCCGTATGTCACTGGTTCGAGTCCAGTCAGAGGAGCCAATTTCCTGTTTTCATGCCTCCTTGCGAATCTTTATCTGATACTGATTCAAGAGGTTAGCGTGAAAATTCTTCCCGGTGTATTTTGATTTAATCCTCCGCATCGGGAAAAATTGGTGGTCAAATCTGGGGTCAGGTTAGTTCGATAATGGAGTGACCCCCATATGTCCCTTACCGATGCGAAAATCCGCACTCTTAAACCTTCTGATAAATCCTTTAAAGTCTCCGATTCTCACGGTCTGTATCTTCTTGTCAAACCGGGCGGCTCACGTCACTGGTATCTCAAATATCGTATAAACGGCAAAGAATCCCGCATTGCACTGGGTGCCTATCCTGCCGTTTCCCTGTCTGATGCCCGCCAGCAGCGCGAAGGTATCCGTAAGATGCTGGCGCTGAACATCAACCCGGCACAGCAGCGGGCAGTTGAACGCGGAGCCTACACATCGGAGAAAGTATTTAAAATCGTGGCACTGGCGTGGCATAAAAGTAATAAAAAATGGTCGCAGAACACCGCTGACCGTCTGCTTGCCAGCCTGAACAATCATGTATTTCCGGTTATCGGCCACCTGTCAGTCTCAGAGCTTAAACCCCGGCATTTCATTGGCCTGCTGAAAGGGATTGAGGAAAAAGGACTGCTTGAAGTTGCGTCCCGCACGCGGCAGCACCTCAGCAACATCATGCGTCATGCAGTTCATCAGGGGTTAATCGACAGCAACCCGGCGGCAAACCTTGACGGCGTAACGGCTCCTCCCGTCAGACGGCATTATCCCGCCCTGCCACTGGAGCGGCTGCCTGAACTGCTTGAACGTATTGAGGCATATCATCAAGGCCGTGAACTGACCCGGCTTGCCGTCCTGTTGACGCTGCATCTGTTCATTCGCTCCAGTGAGCTGCGCTTTGCCCGCTGGTCAGAAATAGATTTCAGAAATAGAACCTGGACGATACCCGCCACACGCGAAGCCATTGCAGGCGTGCGTTATTCCGGGCGCGGTGCCAAAATGCGCACTGCTCATATCGTACCCCTCTCAGAACAGGCCATCGCCATTCTGAAACGGATTAAAGATATCTCCGGTGATGGTGAGCTGGTCTTCCCCGGCGACCATAACCCATATAAACCGATGTGTGAAAACACCGTGAATAAGGCACTGCGCCTTATGGGTTACGACACTAAACATGATATCTGCGGTCACGGCCTCAGGGCAATGGCATGCAGCGCCCTGATGGAGTCCGGTTTATGGTCGCAGGATGCAGTGGAGCGCCAGATGAGCCATCAGGAGCGCAACAGCGTGCGGGCGGCTTACATACATAAAGCGGAATACCTTGATGCTCGAAAAGCGATGATGCAATGGTGGTCGGATTATCTTGCAATTAATCGAAAGGTTTTTATTTCACCATATCTTTTTGAAAAAAATTAAAATATTCATAATATCTTAGCTTTACAGAACGGCCCATTATCGTATTAATCATGGGCCTTTTTTATACTGCCATGCCGCAATCTCCCCCCCTCAAGCTTACTCGGTAATTATTTAAGTAAGCAGCTGATCTTTAATGGTACTCATTGATTCGCAAAGCCCAGTTTAATCAGGATTTTACTATCGATGGACCCAAAAACCTGGCAAACGACAACTGGAGAAACAAACTAATGAAAAATAATTCCAATAGTTTTATTTTTTTATATCTTATTGATTTTAAATAAATTAAATATCAATAAAAGATGTTTGAGTACATTTTATTTCTTTTAAAAGAAAAAATAATCTTTTTGTTGACTTTGATGATTCATGGCGATTAATTAGTAGACAGACATATCAACATTTCTTAAGACTCAAGGAGACTAAGATGGTGATGTTGAAAGAATGTAATGAGAGTGGACTGTCTGGATTCACCGTTGATGGGTTATCGGTCACTGATACGCAAAACTTCTTTACTCAAACTGCACCAGATATTCGGGAAGCAGTGCTCAATAACGGAGCGTTGCTACTACGCGGCGTTGTGCAAAGTGCAGAACCCGCTGTGTTTGAAGTGATAATGAATGCGCTAGGTTTTCGCACCAGAGATTACATTGGTGGTTCATCTCCCCGTTCAACCATAAAAGGTAAAGTGATGGAGGCAACCCGAACGCCTCCGGCATGGTCAATCATCCTCCATCAGGAAATGGCCTATGTAAAACACCCACCGGAAATCATTGCCTTCTCTTGCGTCAAACCCGCCACAGAGGGCGGAGAATCTACCATTGGCGATATGCGCCGAATAACAAAACTGGTCGAGCCTTCAACATTACAACTTCTGACAGAACGCGGCCTCAGACTGCGTAGAACACTGCCGGATGAAAACCGAGTTCATCTGAAACCCGGAATAAAAAAAAGCTGGCAGGAAGCGCTTTCTGCAAAAACAAAAGAAGAGGCAGAGTTTGCCTGCCGCTCCAGGGGTTGGGAATTTGAATGGTGGAATGATGATTTAATCCTTTGGCAGGACTGTATTTCACCGGTGCGTCAGCATCCTCGTAAAAATGAGTTGATCTGGTGCAATCAGGCACATTTCTGGGGTGCTGCTGCGATGATTGAATGGGCACGGGTGGATTCCAGAAACGAAGACGAAGAAGAGTTAAAAGAAGCTGCTCAGAATTGTCCTGAACTTCTCGAATCCATGTGTTTCGGCGATGGAGAACCGCTACCGGAAGAACTGACACTTAACTTATTTCATCTGGTCAAGGGGTTAGAACAGGACGTGAATCTCAACACCGGCGATATTTTGCTGCTCGATAACCTGCAGTTTGCTCATGGCAGGCATGCATTTTCAGGAAACAGAGAGATTAACGTCATTATTGCCGACTGGACTGAACATTAATTCAAACAAACAGAAGGAAAATGGTCATGAATATTACACAGCATAATAGCACATCCACAGGCGATACCTTCATTCTCAGCCCAGGCCGTAACGTCAGTCTGAAAGACTTTATTGAATTCTCTCAGTTCAGTAAAAAAATAGTTGCTTCAGAAGAAACCAGAGAAAGAATTGCCGCATCAAGACGAGCCCTTGAAAAATTAGTGAAAGAAGGCTCGGTTATATATGGTGTCAACACTGGGATGGGTGGGTTTGTCGATCATCTCGTTCCGCTCGAAAGGGCTGAAGAATTACAAAAAAACCTTATCCGTGGTGTTGCGACAAATGTTGGTGAAAGATTTTCAGATATAATTTGCCGGGCAACTATGTTCGCCCGAATTATCTCACTTTCTCGCGGCAACTCAGCATTATCTCTGGAAAATTTCGATCGATTTATCGCAATCTACAACGCTGGTCTGATTCCTGAGATACCACGTAAAGGGTCATTGGGCACCAGCGGAGATCTGGGGCCACTGGCAGCCATGGCCCGTATGCTCACTGGTGAGGGCAATGCCTGGTTCAATGGTGAACGCTTGGCTGCAGAAGATATTCTGCACCAGCTGGGGCTCGCACCGCTTGAGCTAAGTTATAAGGAAGGGCTGGCACTCATCAACGGCACCTCCTGCATGGTTGCGCTTGCCGCCCTGAATGTCATCGAAACCAGGTCACTTCTTGAACAATATGCGTCAATCTCCGCCTTTGCCTCAGAAACGCTTCTTGCCCGGATTCGGCCATTTCATCCCGACGTTCATCAACTAAAACCGCATACAGGCCAGCAAAAAATTGCAGAGATGATATGGAATAACCTCCAGGGAACAAGGCTGGCGGTTGATGATATACAGCTTTCATCAGAACTCGGAAGCAGGCTTACGAATAGCATCAAACAAGAAGATATGCCGATTGAAGATGCCTATTCAATTCGCTGCACACCACAGATACTTGGCCCGGTTTTGGAGACAATAGAATTTGTGGAACGAATAGTGAGTAATGAATTAAATTCGTCAAATGATAACCCCCTTATCACACCCGAAAACGGTCAGGTTTTCCATAACGGTCATTTTCACGGACAGTATATATCCGCCGCGATGGACTATTTGACGATAGCAATCATTACCATGTGTAACTTATCTGACCGGCGAATAGACAGATTGCTGACCAGTGCGAACAGCAACGGGCTCCCCTCTTTTCTATGTGCAGAAAATGGTGGGCTGCGGTTTGGTTTAATGGGGGGACAGTTTATGTCATCTTCTGTCACAGCGGAAAATCGTTCTCTGGCTACACCTGTATCAATACAAACACTAACAACAACAGGTGATTTTCAGGACGTAGTCTCTTTCGGTCTGGTTGCTGCTCGCAGGACGGCGGAGGTGCTCCAGAATACCCGCTATGTTATTGCTTTTGAGTTGATCTGCGCCGCTCAGGCAGCTGATATCAGGGATGCTACAAAATTAGGAAATTCAGGTCGCCTGTGGTACGCAAAAGTGAGGGAGTCAGTCCCTTATCTGGACCATGACGAGTCAATAACACCTTATCTGGAAGAACTCGTATCCCGGATACTTGGAGGCCACTCATGATGTTCTCTAAAAAAATCCGGGAATGTGTTGAGGGAGCAAATAATAATGCTTCCATCCGCCTGCACGCCAATGAAAATCCGTTGGGTTCACCAGACATAATACAAACAGGACAATATGATCTGTCTTTGCTGAGCCTGTATCCCGATCCCACCTACAATGCACTGAGAGCAGCAATTGGAGAACGCTGGAATATTAATCCGGAACAGATCATCACGGGTAATGGCTCTGACGAACTGATTGATATCACACTGCGTAGTCTGCTGAAACCGGGTGCACGGCTTACCGCTCCTCGTCACAGTTTTATGATGTACAAAAAGAGAACTGATATTCTCGGAGCCTTATACAGTGAGATCCCAGTGAAAAGTGGGCGCATCCTCCCTGAGGATTTAAAAGAGGCGGTCAGTCATAAACCTGACATTCTGGTCCTAGTTAATCCTTCTAATCCTTTGGGTCACTATATTGCACCTTCAGAAATGATATCTTTAGTTGAAACCATACCGCCAGAAACGACCATTATCATTGATGAGGCCTACGCAGAATTTACACCTGATATCGAAAATACGGCAGGTATTCAAATAGTTCATAAACGCGTTAACTCAATATGCTTACGAACATTTTCAAAAGCGTATGGACTTGCCGGATTGCGTCTTGGCTGGGCTTACGTCAGCACAGATCTGTATCCACAACTGGAAGCTCGCCGGGCGCCTTACAATGTCAGTGCTTTATCTGCTCTTGCTGGTGAACATGCACTACAGGATCGTGAGCATCTTTTCAAAACAACAGAATATTGTCTTAGCTGGGGAAGAAAACTGGTAGATTTATTTGAAGATTACGGAGTCAAAGCCAGTGCCCAATATGTCAATTTCGTCTTTGTTGAATTTGACAGTGAAGAACGCAGCCGGGAGATCCAGAACAGTCTTAACAGTGAAGGTTTCCTTATAGCCAGGCTGACCGATTATTCTTTGGATCATTGCCTGAGAATTTCATTCGGACCCCGGGAACAAATGGAAAAGTTACTCTTTGTTTTAGAGAAAGAACTAAAAGCATAGATTCTGCCAAGGTTATTTACATTCATTCAAATAAATAATTAAAAGTATCTATTCAATTGAGGTTTAAGAATATGAATAAAGTACCTGGGCTATACCATACAGCCCCCTATCTAAGTCAAACCCAAACGCGACTCCTTCATGTTAACCTTGATGAGTCAAATTCTCCCTATTGTGTCCTCAGTCCGACCATTTTTTACCCACAGGGTGGTGGGCAATTGGGTGACAGAGGTTATCTTGTTTTACCGGATATGCTGACATCACAACAAAAAATCGGTGTTCTCACAACAAAACGAAAAGATGAAGAGATCAGACACTATCTTGATATTAATGAGATCGGTTTTGACTTGCTGAAAAAGCAGGCAGGTCAGCAAGTGACTGCTATTCTTGATTGGGATCTGCGATATCACCAGATGCGTATACACTCGGCTGTACATCTGATCCATTGTATACTCGAGCAGGTAACAGGCCATTCAATCCCTTACCCTGTTCGTTCACCACTCAATGATGAAAGCGGAGAGAATCATTATCAACTTCTTGACTATATTGATAAAGATATTCTTGAAAAGGCAACAACAGAACTAAATGAATTTTGTTCATCGGGACATGAGATACAAACTGTAAATGTTCCCGAACAGGGAAATAACTTTCGGATATGGAAGTGTGGACGATGGTCAATTCCTTGTGGAGGTACACATGTAAAAGATACAAAAGAGATCGGGATGATATTTTCCACGTTGAAAATCAAAAAAAACATGACGCGTATAGCACTCAGGCTCTCTGATAATTCAGGTTAACCTGGTAGATGTCTATAGAGTCAATATCTAATCAACAAATAACGATGGTAGCCTCTGGTATGAGAACAGATAAAAACGAAACAAAACACGTAGATAGTCTCCCTGGTAAAACGTCTAACAAGACAGATGAAAAACATGCTCTTGGTTCATTCCTGACACAACTTCGTGTTGAAAGGGGACATCTTAAAGTTTCGACATTTCTGGAAGGGATAGATATTCCTTTTTCTGCTAATTATTATCGTGATATCGAAGCAGGCAGGAAATATCTCAGTATAGACTCAGCAGTAGAACTCCACAACTCTCTTGGTATAGAAACATCAAGCAAATCAAGCTTTGATTATTTCTGGCATTATTTTAAGGATTTATTACCTTCTGATATGCATGAAATGCTATTTGGGAAAGGAATAGAAACAAGAGATCTGTCTTCAAGACTAGAACTGAGAGACCATGATTCCAAAATATTACGCCGCGCACTCAGCCTAAGTCGATATGAACGCGAATTTATTATTTCTGATGAAATAATTAGAGGATTTAAGAACAATTTTGATTTATGGCCGCTTATGACATATCTATATATGGTTGACACTGCATCCGTGGCTGAAATTAAACAAGTTTGCCATCAACTTGACATTGCATTCGATTCTCGTGTGGTCGAATTTTTGAGTCTTGTAGCAAAAGAACGAAATCATGAGGAAGCCCCTTTTGTTCGCCTTGCACCGACACTCAGAATGCCAAGGACCCCAGAATCTATTAATCTTAAAGACAAATTTATGTGTTATGAAACTGAGAAATCCCTGTCCAAACCCGAAAAAAGTGAATATTTTGACATAGATGGGACATTTAAATTTAGTGCAATGGTTACGCTTAAATCGCCGGAAATTGAACAAATACAGGACAGACTTGTTGATCTCTTTTCCGCTATTGAGGTACACACTAAATCCGGACGACAGCTTGAGGATGAGAATGCACATCCTTATTTTTTGGAATTGATCATTTCAGGCAGACCAGAATATGACGGTCGAACTGCCAGAAAACCATCAGGGTTTAAAAAGCCAGAATAGTTCCACCATAAAGACCTGATTTTATATTTACAATGGAGGCAATGAATGAACATATCAGTTATCGAAAAATTACAGGAAAAATTTGGCGATCATTTTCATACGGAGCCGACATTCAGAGAACAGTACTGCCAAGCTCCGACGGGAATTACTCTTAGTCCTCCCGATGGGGTTGTGATCGTCCGAAATGAGCAGGATATCGTGGATATCGTGACGTTCTGTTCTGTTGAAGGACTGCCCATGATACCAAGTGGTGCCCGGACCTCGATCGAGGGACAGATCAATGCCCCGCAAGGAGGTATATGCATTGATTGCTCTGAAATGAATGCCATTACGGACATCAGCATTGAAGATATGACCGCGACAATCCAGCCCGGTGTCACGCGCGAACAATTGAATGAAGCTCTCCGGGGAACAGGGTTGTTTTTTTCAGTTGACCCAGGTGCAAATGCCTCAATTGGCGGTATGGCCGCAACCCGTGCCTCAGGAACAAACTCAGTGCGTTATGGCACGATGGCAACGAATGTCCGGGCTGCCCGTCTTGTCATGGTTGACGGGTCTATAGCAAACATAGGATCCAGAGCGGTGAAATCAGCTATGGGGCTTGACCTGCTTTCACTTGCCGTTGGTTCGGAAGGCACACTAGGCATTTTCAGTGAGTTAACCGTTAAGCTTCATCCACTCCCTGAAGTTATTCTTTCCGGTGTTTGTGCGTTTGACTCAGTAGAGAATGCCGTCAGGGCTGTGACAGACACCTTGAAATCTGCACTACCTATTGCACGTATTGAACTCCTTAATGTTTCCGCAGTTCGGGCATGTAATGCTTATTCAAAACTGGGATTATCAGAAAAACCGCATTTGTTTGTGGAGTTACACGTTAATAGCCTGTCAATGCCAGGTAATATTGCGTTATTTGAAGAACATGTGCACAGGTACGGGGGGGAAGTACAGCTTTCTTCTCATCCAGAAGAAAGAGAAGCACTGTGGGTAGCACGTCATGATGCGTGGTGGGCATTCCATGCCTTTTATGAAGGTTGCCAGGGGATCCCTACGGATATCTGTGTCCCTCTGTCATGCCTGAGTGCTTGTATTTCTGCAACAGAAACGGATATCGCGAATACAGGGCTCAAGGCTCCCTTAATAGGGCATGTTGGAGACGGTAATTTCCATCTTTTACTTATGCTCCGTGAAGGAGAGGAAGAAACTCCTGTTATACAGGGATTTCTGAGTCGTCTGGCTGAACGAGCTTTGTCATATGGTGGAACCATCAGTGGCGAGCACGGTGTCGGACAGGGAAAAATAAAATGGATGCCAGTGCAGCATGGTGCAGCCCTGCATTTGATGAAAGCCATTAAGTCTGCTTTGGATCCACATAATATCATGAATCCAGCAAAAATGTATTGAGCGGATTCAGCAGAACTATTCTGGTTACACTAAAACGGGAATATTTAGTATGCAATACATATTAATCGTAGGAATAAACAAGATATCGGTGAAATATATTAGTGACGCTATTCGCAATGCAGGTCACGACCTTATTCTTTCTATTGATAAATCTGCACTTTGTGGCGATGCCCTACAAGCAATTAGTGATGTTCAATGTATTCCTCTTTTTTCTGACCATAATGCTCTGTCTGACTATTTGAATGCCAATCCGGATGTCACTCAGAATATCCACAGCATTACTACTTTTTTTGATGAATTATTCCCGATGGTCAACAAAATCGCGGAGGAGTTTAACTTTAGAGGACCACCCTCCGTCTTTGCTGAGCTGGCGTCAAAATATGCGGTCGGTAAGATCGTCCCTGAGCATGTTCCGGAAGAGGTACAAATCTCATTTTCCGAAGATAAATTCGTTCTACCTTGGCTTAAGGTACGTGAAAACAATACGATCATATTGAAACCAGCGATCGGTTCAGGCGCGCTTGCTACATCCACACTGCATATTGAAGCAGACCGGGACCCGACGCATACGATCAAGTCAGCGATAATAGCAAGCGGTGCTAAATCCTGTGAAACCCTTCCCTGGATTATCCAAGAATATTGTTCAGGAACGCTAGTGAGCATGGAAGGATTTGTGCAGGGAGGTAAAACTATTTACCTAGGGTTGTCCAGACGTGAAAGAGTTCGGTTTACTGAGGTGGCAAACCATTTTCCAAACGACTGCGGTATTGAGCCCATCGTACATGCAAAAATTCAGGCGGCTATTCACGATCTTGTCTTACGTTCAGGATTTGATAACGGATTCTTCCACTGTGAATTTATCGCCACAGATACGACAGCATATCTTATTGATGCCAATATGGGACGTTTAGGTGGGGCAACTATCGTAGAACAGGTTGCTCTGGCCTATGGATATTCTCCTTCAACTGTTTTGCAGCATGCAGCATTACTCCCATTAGGTCTGGCAGAATCCGTCCCCGCATATGACCAAGCAGCGCAGATCAATAATACCTTGAGCTACTGGTATGGTCTGGCAGAAGAATCGGTTATCCGTGGATGGGACGTTCCGGCGATTTCATCCATTCATACCCCGATAGCCAGTCCAGGCAGCCGCATCCAGCCTGTGGGGGTATCGGATTATTCGTGGGTCGGGATGCTTACCGGGTACACCGACATTGTTCAGCAGGAAATCAACCTGATACGCGTAAAAACTGACCATGGGGACAGGATACCTGTATTCAAATGATATACATTATTCGCTTTTTCTCAGCTGCGGCCTGGAGCTTTTTTTATCCCTTCATGGCTGTCTGGCTTAATAGCGTTGTGGGACTCAGCAGTAGCGCTGCCGGTATCGTCGTCGGGTTTGCTATTGTGGCGAACCGTACAGGCGCGCTCGCTTTCCATCGCCTGCTGGACAAAACAGAACGAAAAGCAGAGATCGCACTGACGCTGTTGGGTGTTGCCATATCAGCATTCCTGATGCTCGTTGCAGCAGCAATGGGCGTTTCTGATATCTTTGTCTGGATTGTTCTTGCAACGTTATTTGGCCTGACTAACTCTGTATCAGTCATATCGCAAATTTCATACATCGTGCATGTTTTCCATGACGGCGAGCATGAGCGTGTGCTTTCATATGAAAACGTTGCAGCCAATGCTGGCGCTGGTATTGCACCATTTCTGGCGTCCTTCATGCTTTCAGGTACAGGTTACTGGTTTGTTGCCTTTCCCTTGTTACTTGGGACACTGGGCGCAATAGCCACCCGTCCTCTACCCTCTGCAACCCATCCTGAGGTGGCTGACACAAAAAGTGAAACAGCGAATTCATCAGAGGATACTGGTAATCACCAAATTATCGCTTTTATGGTGATTAATTTCCTGACGATGGTTGGCTATGCCCAGTTTTATTATGTATTGCCGACCTATGCGGTGGAAAAGTTTTCCAGTGAACTGGTAGGCACTCTATTTCTTCTATCAAGTATTATCATCATTATCGGACAGGTTTATATCACTTCATTCTCACAGAGGATAAGCCGACTATGGCGGGTTGTTATTTCAAACTTATGTATCGGTTCAGGATGTGCATTATTAATATTCTCATCTGAGCAGCAAGCCGTTCTGTATATCGTTGTCGTCCTGATAGTAACCGGAGAAATGATTTGTGGTCCGTTGTATCAGGCGCAGGCAGTTAGAATCTGGCGAGGACGTCGATCTGTTGTAATGGCAATACAGACCTGTGTCTGGGGCGCTGCTGAAGCCACTGCTACAGTAGCAGGGCTGTTACTTATTGCAGGAAAGCTGAGTGTTATTTCCTTCCTGTTGGGAGTTTTGACCTGTTTTATTGCAGCAGCTGGAGCATGGTTATCAATACTCCAGAAACGACCTTTAATCGGTATTGATACGGATAAAAATTTCGCAGACTCTTCATAATCAGACGAGGCCAACACTATAACATAATGATTGTGGTAACAGTTGTTACCGCAACGTATGTGAATGCTGCGGAAAACGGCATCATTAACTTTACGAACATCATGCATGACAATCTTAAAACTTTCTGAGTATATAATCTGATTTATCCGTAGGCAGTGGCACACGATTTTTTAAAATACATCAAAGATTACAAGAGTAAAATTATTAAGCATAGCAAGTAATATCATGTTTACTCTGTGATATTCAAGGAGTTTATTTTATGCAAAATGATGTTAGTAAAGTCAATACCTTTTTCCCTAAGCCAGCCTGGGTTACCATCCGTGAAGCAGTAAAAATAACCAATAAACTTAGGGATATAAAAATAGCAGAATATGATATTTATCGACATGCCTTATATGGTAACATTTCACTTTCGATATACTTTCAGTCACCTGTTATACTGAGAAAAATTCGTTCCTCAGTGAACAAAATAAAACTACGCCCAGTAGGCGATTCTCTACCATATCGGCTTTGCATGCTTGAACGAAATGTATTTTTAAATGGTAAAGGTTTAATTCTCAGTACAGAGGGGGAATATATCTCACCTGCTCAATTAGTCATGAACATAGGTATGCTGGGACATAAATTCGTTCTCATTCAGCGACTACTTGCACATTCTCTAAATATGCCGTTACCTATTACAGGTGCAAATAATGCCAATTATGGTATTACAATTGCTTTGGCAGGCCAATCATATCAGATTTTTGAAAAAAAGACATGGCAGGACAGAATTAATCAGCAAATCACGCGATTACCGGCGCATATCATTGCAGATATTTATGAGGATGAATCAGTAAACAGATTCATGAATTTTTCCGGTAAAGGATATTTTCCTGTTTATGAACTCCCGGAAGATGCCTGCTTTGTAATACGACAAGAGGAACTTGATAAATTACTCGGTACACATGCAGATCGCTTTACCCACACTTCATCCAGTAGGCTTTCCACACCTCTCTCACGCTTATTCTGGTTAGCATGCAAACATAATGATTCGATCAGTCCACTGCTCAGGCATCCCTATAAACTTCTTCCCATTTTTGAAGAATGGGCATCAGTCGATGGTATTACCGATCATCTGAGCGCGGACACGCTGAAAAGAGCGCTTGAACGCGGATCCCCGAATCAGAGTTCAAAATAATATGGCATACCCGAATAATATCCATATCAATTGTAAAACCATTCATAATACGTGCTCACACTCCCACTAATTTTTTTCATTCCCTGTCGAATCCCATTTCTTTTCATATCAAACCTGCCTTATCTCTCACCTAATAGAATAATCAAACTATCAAATCGATTATCTACTAAAAAGGACAAGCCACTACTCTGGCAATTAAACGCAAAAGTTAAGACATTTCATTCATCCTAAAAACTCGTAATAAGGGTATTGTAACCCTTAATAAGGGTTCAGAAACTTTCCCTCCGCTCTTACCTGTGTTTTTTATGATTGTCGGATACCTCGGTTAATTTTGATGCAGGAGCAGACAATGACAACACACCAGTTATTACGTTTAAAACAGGTCGAAGAAAAAACCGGCCTGAAACGCTCGCAGATCTACCTATATATGAAAAATGGCGACTTTCCTCGTTCCATTAAAATCGGCCCTGCCAGTGTGGCATGGCTCGAATCGGAACTTGATGAATGGATCAACCGGAAATTATCCAGACGTGAGAGTAGTTAAAACATCCGTTTATGTACTCAACTTTCCTCCCAACAAATTGAGGAGATAACAGAATGATCCCATCAATTAATTACGCCATCATGACCGATGCACTGCATGCACTAAAACAAGGCAATATTCGCCACTGCGAAGCTCTGGGATTTACTTTCGACGAAATAAATGCTCTCGATCAGTTATCTCTTGATGAACTGTTTACTGTCAGCCGGACGGCGGCACCCTTCATTTCGATTACTGTCAGCCATGATGTTCTGTCTCATTTACTGACACAGGCACGTCAGGAATATCGGCGACAACAGCAGATTAAACGCGCTATCCGCCTGGGTGGTTCTATCGCTTTGCTCAACCGCTATTTTGGCCTGACGTCAAATGAGGTCAGCCTTCGCCGACGGTTACTGGGTATCAGCGTGCCATATGGGCGCACACCTGAGCCAGATGAAGAGACGGATACCGAGATCTGGCGGCAATGGCAACGATGCCGGGTGGACAACCTGGAATCGCCCGACGCGCTGATAGCAATGATGAAGGTGACTGAATCCCTGCTGCCAAGGACCGAAGGACTGTCACTCACAACGGTCTGGAAGCGTATTACGCTGTGCGAACAGGAGGTCGTCGCTAACAGGAGGGTGCCCCATGCCGGATGAGATTGATCGCGATCAGGAATTTAATGAACAGCGACTAGAGGAGATGATTGAACAGAATCGTTTTAAACCTGGGTTAGAACCGTCATTACTCCACTGTCGTGTATGCGGTAAACCCATTCCTGAAAAGCGACGACAGACATTGCCGGGCGTAACCACCTGTACGGAATGTCAGGAAAAACTTGAGCGCCGTAGACGTTAATCATGGCAACAATGACGTGCGAAGATATTATTTCTCTGCACGTCCTTATCATTCTCATTAAATTTAAATGAGTCTCTATTTTCTTTTTTATACTTTTATCCTTCTCATAGCATCTTAAATTCCCCACTTATTAATCTCTCTTCTTTTTATTTTGAGTTTGTCGTTTATATCCTGCGATAAATATCCGATCCTGAAATTGCCATTACAGCATGGTTGCCAAGATAGACGTTAATTCGTCCGGGCCGGGTATTGCTCTTTAAAAAAATGGATCGGGCTGTCACGTGACCACAATTCAGGGTGCCGCTGAATGTTCTCGCTGCCCCGTTAAAACCGGAATGCAGAATTGGGATGTGACATTTATTTAACTCATCGATGTTTTTATTAGAGGAGACTTCATGCGAAAACCCATTTATCACGTATTTGTCACCCAGGAAAGTCAGCCCGATGCACAGGGTGAAAAAAACACGTACTGGACAAAAGTTGGCGTTGCCTTCGCGCATAACTGCAAGCCCGGCCTGAATATCGTGTTGATACCCGGTATTGCGGTTTCCGGCAGGCTGGTGCTGCTCGAACCGAGAGAAGAAAGCGACATTTCACAGGATGCCTCTGCCGCTTAATCCATTTTCTCTTCTTCTCCACCGGCGGCGTACTTTTCTATAAGCCGCCGTTCTCTCTGTTACGAGGCCAGCATGCTTTCCACCACTGCCTTTCTGGCACTGGCGGTGCAGTGCGCCGCCAGTATTCACCCGGCCACGTCACTTGATGTCGCACGGGTCGAATCCGGTTTCCACCCTTACGCCATTGCTGAAACTCTGCCAGACAGCCGGGGCGTGATTTCACATTTCCCCACGAGCCTGCCGGAGGCGATCCACCTCACCAGACAGCTGGCTGCACAGGGCCGACGCTATTCGGTCGGCCTGATGCAAATCACCAGCACCAATTTCCGCCATTACGGCGTCACGGCCAGCGACCTGCTTAACCCTTGCATCAATCTGTCGGTATTTGAGCGCATTCTCGCCGACTGTTACCGGCGCGGCGGAACACTGAAACGGGCGCTCAGTTGTTACTACTCCGGCAACTTTGAAACCGGCCAGCGACCGGAATCGGCCTTTAACCAGACCAGCTACGTGCAGCGCATTGGCTATGTCGTCCCGTCCACCCGGGAAGACCGGCAGCGTGACCCTGACCGGAACGCGCAACCGCCTGTCCGCTATCCCGCCGTTGTGCTGCGCGACGAGCCAGCCGGTGCCACTGCGCCGATCCTGACTTCCCTGCATTATCCCGGTTCCGTCATTCGCGGCGCTATCCCTGTTATCCCTGATGAGGAGAAATGATCATGCATAAACGCCGTTACTACGCTGTTGTTTCCGTGCTGCTGTCTTCCCCGGTGCTGGCGGCGGACAGTGGTTTTAACAAGGCCAATGAAACACTGAGCAATACCTCGACCGGCCTGCTGGGACTGGCCGCCGTCACCATCACGCTGGCGACCATGTGGGTGGGCTACAAGGTGCTGTTCGACGGCAAGAGCCTGCACGACATGCGTAACGTCATCATCGGCGCGATCCTGATTGTCGGCGCGTCCGGCTTCGGTGCCTACTGGGCGTCATAAGAGAGGCAACGATGGCTACGCTGAATAAAGCACTGACGCGGCCTGCCGCCATTATGGGTATTCCTCTGGTGCCGTTCGTTCTCGTCAGCGGGGCCATCGTCCTGCTGGCGGTCTATGTCAGCTATTACCTGGCGGTTCTGCTCATTCCTGCCTGGGCGGAAATGAAAAACAAAGCCCGAAAGGATATTCATTATTTCAGTCTGCTCTGGCTGGCGTTTAAAACCCGTGGACGACTTTTCACCAATACCCATTTTGGCGCGAATGCCCTGCTGGCAAACCAGTACGATAACGTTGATGTCTCGGAGTTTATTCAGAAAATGAAATTAAACGAGCGTATTACGCTGGATAAATATATTCCGTATTCCTCCCATATTCACCCCTACGTCATCAGAAATCGTCACCGTGATTTGGTTGCCACCTGGGAGCTGGGCGGCACAGTCTTTGAATGTGAAGACGAACATCTCCTGACCCTGATGGCCACGCACCTGAATAACGTTATTCGTTCGTATGAGGGGCTGCCGGTAACATTCTATATTCACCGGCTCCGTGAAAAATATCATGATGTCTTTGAGGCGGATTCCGGCATTCCCTTTTCCGATGAGGTAACACGTCGGTATTACCAGCCGGTAAAAGAAAAACCGTTCTGGCGGCACCGGCTCTTTTTCACCGTCTGCTACGCGCCGTTCTCTCAGATTGAGAAGAAAACCATGAAAGCGCAGTCGCACGGTAAACGCCTGGCAGCACTGGATGACGCGCTCAAAATCATGCTGGAATACCGCGAAGCACTGGAATCTTCATTATCCCGCTATATGGCAATGCCGCTGGGGATATATGAAGAAAACGGGCGGGTATATTCCTCGCAAATGGCGTTCTTCCACCGCCTGATCACCGGCCAGTGGCAGAAAGTGGCCGTAACGCGCTCGCCGTTTTATGAAACGTTAAGCACGCCGGACGTGTTTTTCACCACCGACACCGGTGAATGCCAGACGGTCAGCGGTTCCCGCTTCTTCCGCAGCCTTGAGATTAAGGATTATTCCCCGGAAACCCATACCGGTATGCTGGATGCGCTGCTGTACGCCGAAAGCGAGTATGTTCTGACGCAGTCCTTTACCTGCATGGCACGGGATGAGGCGCAGCATCATATCCGGCTGGCGGAAAAACGGCTGAACTCAGCGGACGACGACGCGATTTCCCAGCGCGAAGAGCTGATTGTCCTGCGCGACCTGCTGCAGTCCGGGCATGTGTCGTGCGGTAAATTCCACTTTTCCCTGCTGATCTCCTCAGAAAGTCCCGGACAGGTGGTGAAGGACACTAACGTTCTGGCCCAGCCCTTCGCCGATCTGGGTATTATGACGACGCTCTCCACCCTGTCACTGCCCGCCGCATATCTGGCGCAACTGCCGGGCGTCTATACGCTGCGTCCCCGACTGGTGGCCGTCAGCAGCCAGAATTTTGCCGATATGGCCTGCCTGCATAACTTCCATCCCCACAAACGCAGCGGCAATCCGTGGGGGGAAGCCATCGCCATCCTCACATCTCCCGGCGGTGGCGGGTATTACCTGAACCTTCACGACAGCCAGGCCGGGCGGGATGATACCGGTGAGAAAACGCCAGGGAATACGGCGATTATCGGGAAAACCGGCTCCGGCAAAACCCTGCTGATGACGGTCATGCAACAACTGATGCAGAAGTACCGCAACCCGGCGACGTTTGCGCCTTCTGCCACCATCAAACGGCTGACCACAGTGTATTTCGATAAGGATCGGGCGGCGGAGATGGCGATCCGCCAGGCGGGCGGGCGTTATTTCCGCATCCGTACCGGCGAGCCCACCGGCTTCAACCCGTTTACGCTGGAGCCAACCCGCCGGAACATCAGTTTCATTAAACGTCTGGTGCGCATGCTGTGCCGCCGCAACGGTAAGCCGCTCGATCCGCGCGATGAGGAGCGGATCAATGCCGCCGTTGACACCATCATGCTGGACTACCCGCCGGAGTACCGCCGGTTCGGGATCACCCGGCTGCTGGAAATGCTGCCAGAGCCGCCGACTGCAGATGCCCGCACAAACGGGCTGCGTATTCGCCTGAAACAGTGGGCGCAGGGGGGCGAGTTCGGCTGGGTGTTTGATAACGAGGCTGATACTTTCACCATCAGCGATGTCGATAACTTTGGTATCGACGGCACCGAATTTCTGGATGATGACGATATTCGCGGCCCCGTGACCTTTTACCTGCTGTATCGCGTGACCAGCCTGCTGGATGGTCGCCGCCTGGTGATGTTTATGGATGAGTTCTGGCGCTGGCTGGCCGATGTCGAATTTTCCCGCTTCTCGCTCAATATGCTGAAGGTCATCCGCAAGCTGAACGGTATCTTCATCCCGGCAACACAGTCACCGGATGAAATCGTCAGACACCCCATCGCCCCGGCGATTATTGAGCAATGCGGTACCCAGATTTTCCTCGCCAATCCAAAAGCCAGCCATGCGGATTACGTGGAGAAAATGAAAGTGCCGGACAGCGTTTATGAGACGGTCAGAAACCTTGATCCGGGCGAGCATTATATGGTCATCCTGAAAACACCGTTGCAGGCCGGAGAAACCCGCCCGTTTGTGGCAATGGCGAAAATGGATCTGTCCGGACTGGGTAAACTCACCCGGCTTCTCAGCGGCAGTGAGGACAACCTGAAAATATTCGATGCCATTTATCAGGACGGTATGCGACCTGATGAATGGAAAGACGCTTTCCTTGAGCGGGCAATCTGAAAGCCAACCGGAGGTAATATTAATGCGTACCCGGGATCACCTTCTGGCATTATCGTTATTTTTCTCGACGCAGGCTTTCAGCGCCGGAATACCGGTTTTCGACGCCGTGCAGAATACCGAATCCATTAACCAGTGGATGCAGAAATTACAGCAATGGGAGAATACAGTTACCCATTATAAAAGTGAACTTGATGCATATAAGAAGCAACTGGCTACCGCAACCGGCGTGCGGGATATTCAGAGTTTTCTCAGTGATGCCCGAAGCCTGAAAACCGATATTGATAATCTCCGTAAGAACGGTATTTCACTGGATGATCTGCTGACCACGCAGAACAGTTCATATTCTTCTGAACTGCAACACCTTTACAGTAAATACAAATCGTTCAGCGTATGCAGCGAGGAACAGGAAGGAATAAAATATCAGGCCCTGGCCGACAGTTGCAAACAGATAATCCTCAATCAGGCAATGGCGATCGAGAATACCACTGACGTTGAAAACAGGATCAACAGCACACTCAGCGATATATCAGACTTATCTGACCGTATATCGAATGCGCAGGACTCGAAAGAGTCTCAGGATCTGGCTAACGCCATCGCGGCGAAAAGCGTACAGTTAAATGCGCTGACGAATCAGTGGGAGATGTCTGTCAGACAGGCTCAACAGCGAACGACATTGCTGGAACAGCAAAGACAGAAAGCCTTTGAACAGCAGCAGCTAACGGCACCTGTTGCTGACCTTAATAATTTATAAGGAGGTTATCCGTGCTCAGATCCTTATTCACCTTATGCACACTCTCAGGCGTGATATTACTGTCCGGCTGCAAGGAAACCAAATCCGAAGCCTGGTATAAGCAACATCCTGACGAAACTTATGCGGTTTATACGCAATGCCTGAAGGATGGCGAGGCAAGCGATAACTGCGAGTTTGCTCAACGGGCTGCCATTATGTTCGCTCAAATTGGCAAGCCCAGAATAAAAGAAAAATTTGAGATAATCTTTCAGCAGGAAGCCGAAAAGAGAAAATCCGTCACACAGTAATATCTCCTCCAGCAAAACAGGGAATTCTCCCTGTTTTCTATTTCCTTTCTTTATATATCAGGTGAGGCACCATGTCCGGTGGTATTTTTGTGGGTATGGACAAAAACATCATGGATGGACTTAATGCCGTACTGGAAGGTCAGTCTTCCAGTTACGGTACGATGATCAGTGTCATCATCGTCAGCTCTTTTACCTTATTTATACTGTATCGCGGTTATCAGACGCTGGCTGGCAAACTCCGGGCCCCGGTTGAAGATGTCGTCTGGGATGTGGGGCGAATGTTGCTGATCACCACCTTTGCGTTAAACCGGGATGGCTGGCTGGATATGGCGGTAGCGGCTATCCAGGGACTCAAAGACGGTGTCAGCGGCAATGATAACGTCTGGGCGCTGCTTGATACCGTCTGGGAAAAGGCACAGACACTGGGGCAGACACTGTTCAGTATGGACACCTCGACTTACGTCAAACTGAATGGTGGCTTTGCCGAAGTGCTGGTATGGGGCGGCGCGATCGTTCTGTTACTGGCTGCCACCTTTGTCAACCTGCTCGCTGAAATTGTCATCCTGTTAATGACGACCACCGCGCCGCTCTTTATTTTCTGCCTGCTGTACGGTTTTCTTAAGCCGATGTTTGATAACTGGCTGAAAACGATTTTCGCGGCAATATTAACGATCATGTTTTCCGCCTTATCCATCCGTATCGCCATCAATTACCTGAATAAAATCCTTGATGCAGCGACCCGGACATCCAATGTCAGCAACATGGTGACGCTGGCGGCACAGTGCCTGCTGGCCGGGATTGCAGCCGGTGTGGTGGTCTGGTTCTCGGCGAAGCTCGCCAGCGCCCTCAGCGGAGCCGCTGTACAGGCGGTGTTACAGGGGGCGGCCATGAGTGGTCTGACCGGACTGGCGAACAAATCCGCCGACCTTGCCGGGCCGGGGATAAAGGGTGGTGCCCGCCTGGCTGCGAAAGGCGGTATGGCCGTCGCAGCGGCGACCGGCACACTCACTGGCGCAGGCGCGGGTAAAACCGTGAGCGCCTGGCAGAAACGCGCCGCCGCCATCGAAAGTATGAAACGCCTGAACCGGCAACGTCACCGTTAATCCTCCCGTCTCTTAATTTCCTTTCCCCGTCACGCCGTGGCCTGCGCCACCGGTGCGGCATTCCTGCATCCATACGATAAGGGGCTTCCATGAAATTCAGCATCTTCCTTCTGATGCTGTGCGCGCTCACGGGCTGCGCACGGCATCAGGGCGACCTCCCGCCGGTATCCGGCGAACTCGAGCCGGTGAATTCCCCCGCCATCATTCAGGAGCTGACTAACCATGTCTGATATTCAGAACATTGTTAATGTTTCCCGCTCTTTTGAATCCATCCTGCTGGAAAAGGAAGAGCGTTCCCGAAGAACCGCCTGGCGGGTGGCCACTGCCGGACTGATTCTGGCCGCAATGGCGATTACGGCCATTATTATTCTGCTGCCGCTGAAAACCACCGACACTGAATTATGGTCAGTGGATAAACAGACCGGGCGCTATGAATATATGACCCGCGTGAAGGAACGGGATATTTCGTCTGAAAAGGCACTGGCGCATTCACTGGCAGCACACTATGTCAAACTCCGCGAGGGATATAATTATTTCTCCCTCCAGCGTGATTATGACGACGTACAGTTATTCAACAGCGACAGCGTAAACCGGGACTATCTGTACGGGTTTAACGGCGACCAGGCACCGGACGTTATTTTTAACAAGGCGGAATATGTCGTTTATATCGACATTATTTCCAATGTGCATGCGCCTGCCACTAGGCCGGATAATCTGGCAACCCTGCGTATCAAACGCACTATCCGCCGTATTGCTGATAATTCCGTGAAAACGGATGTCTGGAATATCCGTCTCACATACCGCTACGTCCCGCACCGGCAACTGACCGACAGCCAGCGCGAAGTGAACCCGCTGGGCTTTATCGTCACCAGCTACCAGCGCGATAAAGAGCTGAGGGGGGAATGATGCTTAGACATACCCTGCTCCTCTCTGGCTTACTGGCGTCATGCGTGGCATGGAGCGCAGCGACACCGCGCGGCAGCGCGTATGACAGCCGGATGCAGAACGTCACATACAACAGCCAGAACGCCACGGTCGTCAGTACCCGCCCCGGCTACGTTACCATGCTGGTGTTTGATGACGATGAAACCGTTATCGATGCGCAGGCGGGTTTTCCCAGAGGCTGGACCGTGACGAAAAGCGACAACCGGGTGGGCGTCAGTCCGAACCCGATTACCCAGCCGGTCACGGATGCCAGCGGCAACACCGTCAGCCAGGTATTTCTGCCGACAGCAAAAGACTGGAAAACCAATCTGTTCGTGGTGACATCGAAGCGCGATTACAGCCTGGAGCTGAACGTCCTGGATAAAGACTCGCCCGCTCAGGCATTTGTTATCCGCTACCGCTATCCCGATGAGCAGAGGGAAAAGTCAGCCGCCGCCAGCGCCCCCCGTCAGCAACGACAGCAGGAAACACTGGACCGCAAGCGGATAGCGGCGGCATTCGGGAAGGCTACCACTCCGCGCAACTGGCGCTATACAAAACGGGTGGCAGCAGGCTCAGCCTTCATCGCCCCGGACTTTACCTGGGATGACGGCCGTTTTGCGTATATCGGTTTTTCCCCCACGAAAACCCTGCCTTCTGTCTTCCGGGTGGTTAATGGTCAGGAGCAGGCGGTCACGCCGCAGACAGTTCAACAGGGCAACTACACCGTGATGGTGGTTCCGGCATCGCCGCAGCTGGTACTGCGTTACGGCACCTCGGTGGTGGGGATCGAAAACGACGGATTCGGGCGTTTCCCGCTGACCAACAGTGACACCGTTTCGCCGTCCGTTACGCTGGAGGCAAAATGACCGACAAATCTTTCCCGGACGAACCGGAAAAAACCACCGCAGAACGGGAAGCGGAAGCCCGTGAACGCGCCCGCGCGGCAATGACATATCAGGAGCCGGAGCAGAAAACGCCGCCCGGCCAGCCGGAAGTGACCCGTTTCCGTAAGGCGTCCGGTCGCCGCACGCTGATCGTCAGCCTGCTGAGTCTGGTCCTGGTCATCGCGCTGGCATCCGGTGGCGATCGTCTTCTCAGCGCCCTGAAAAGGGATGATGAGAAAAAATCTGACACCGCGCCGCCGCCCTCCTCCGGGGCGGTGCAGCAGGAGCGTAAGAATCTGGGCATGGACAGTAACCCGTTTGGCCTGTTCGGGCCAGGGAGGCAGGAAAGCGCAGGCCCTGCCAGTCAGAGCGACACTGCTCCTCCCTTATTACCGCCGGAACCACCCGCCCTGAACAAGGCGGCAGCACTGGCCGATGGGCTGAACAACGGCAGTACAACAGCTGGCGGCAATACCCGCACGTCCCGTAGCGAACCGCACAGCGGCACGGGAACGTCGGGCAGTCCGGCATCATCCACGGCGTACACATCTTGTCAGTTGGTACTGGTCAGGGGGAAGGATGGCCGCCTGCACTGCCCGGATGGGGTCACATCGGCAGCCAGCAGTAACAGCGACGATCCGGGCCTCGCCAGCGTCACCGGTGTCAGGCGGCTGGGCCTCGATCCTGATCTCTATATCCCGGTGGATCGATATATTCCCTGTTCGATGATGCGGCGCTTCGTGTCGGATGTTGGCGGCCATATCTCCTGCCTTATCAATGAGGATGTCTGGAGCGCCAGCAACCATGTAAGGCTGATCCCAGCGGGAACAGTTGCCCGTGGTTTCTACCGCACCGGGGCACTGCATCACGGACGCAGCCGGATGTTTGTGCTGTGGACGGAGCTGCGCACACCGGAGCCCGGCAGCCTGCAAATCCCGCTCACCGATACGCAGGCTACCGGCCCGCTTGGTGAGGCGGGGATCGCAGGCTGGATCGACAGCCATTTCTGGGAGCGTTTCGGCAACGCCCTGATGCTGAGTACCGTGCAGGACGTGGCGGCAGCGGCATCAGATGCCGCGCCGGGTAAAGACCGCAATACCGACTATACCGAAAACACCCGTGCCGCCACGGCTGAAATGGCAAAAACGACGCTGGAAAACAGCATCAGTATCCCGCCCACCATGTACCTGAACCAGGGTGATGTGCTCGGCATCATGACCGGCACGGATATTGATTTTTCCTCTGTTTATCAACTTCGACTAAAAAAGAAATGGTATGAACGCTGAAAACCTGTCACTGGACTTTATGAAAAACCGGCTCTTTGGTGATTTTCTTGCGCAGGATGGCCTGACAGAAATTGCCGTTAACCGGCCGGGCGAACTGTATACGAAAATCCGGGGGAATTGGCAAAAACAGGCATCCCCGATCACGCTGCGTCAGTGTCATGCCTTTGCCAGGGCGCTGGCATCCTGGCATGACGATAATATTGACGATACATCACCCATCCTTTCTGCAACATTAAGATCCGGCGAACGTATTCAGGCGATTATTCCTCCGGCCTGTGAGCGTAATACGGTATCCATTACGCTGCGCAAGCCCTCGTTTGAGCAGAAAACACATCAGTCATGGATTGATGCGGGATTTTATCAGCGTGTGGCCGGTCAGGAGAAAACGGAAAGTCAGGATGATGCACTGATTCAGTTATATAACAGCGGGAATATTCCCCGCTTTATGGAAAAAGCGGTGGAATATGGCAAAACGATTTTTATTGTGGGTGAAACCGGCTCCGGTAAAACCACCTATATGAAAACGCTACTGCATTATATTCCGTTGCATCTCCGGCTAACCACCATTGAGGATAATCCTGAAATCCGTTTTTATCACCATGCCAATTATGTTCATCTTTTTTACCCGGCGGATGCCGGGGATAACGCTATTGTCACGCCTGGCAGGCTGATTCGTGCTAATTATCGGATGAACCCTGACCGGATATTACTGGCGGAAATTCGTGGGCGTGAAGCGTGGGACGCGCTGAAAATTGTCGGCTCGGGACATGAAGGACTAATCACCTCCATGCACGCGGGCAGCCCGGAAGAATGTATTGAAGGGATCATTGACCGCTGCTATGAAAACCCCGACTGCCGGAATATTCCTTTTGATGTGCTGTTACGCAAGGTACTTAAAAGCATTGATGTCATCGTCAGTATTGACATACACGGCGATGTGCGCCGGATGAGTGATATTTACTTTAAGCCAGTTCATTTAAACAGCATGAAAGAGGCATTCAGACAATAACTCTGGCAAATAACATTACCCTAAATACGCAACCTTTCATTAATCATACCGGTAACTGAAATGAAGAAAGTCATACTCTCCTTATTATTTCTCGGCGTTATGGCGTCATGTTCAACATCCGCAATGGCCGCTGATGCCTGCGAAGTGGTTTTATGCATGTACGGTAAAACAACGGGAAACAGTGGCAGCAGTGAATGTCATTCCGCTGAACGGGCATTCTTTAATATCGTGAAAGAGAATAAACACGGTTTTCTTCCTGACCATACGGCCGATGCCAGAAAATCGTTTTTACTTGAATGTGATTCGGCAGACCCGGCGGCTATCAGTCAGGTCATCAGTAAATATGGCCGCGTTCGTGGTTAATACTGGCGAGACGGGCACAGAGCGTGACGGTTTTCAGGTTTTTACGGCTTCTGTTTTTCGCGGATTAAGGAGCGAAGAAACAGGGGCCGTAAAAATGAGGCAGCGGACAGAAATATTTTCGCGGGTTAAGGAGCGAAAATAATTCAGGCACCGCGCCTCACCTGCAAACAGCCGCGCCCACGCGGATTTTGCAGGCTGGGGGGAGCCGGATAAATTTCGCCGCCCCAGCGAGCGAAAAGCTGTCGCCCACGACAGCGGTTTATTTGGGGGGCATCGCCCCGCACACCGTCGCAGCTAAGTCTCCGGCCAAAAGCCGGTAGCGTGGCGCGACCACCCTCTTTAAAGGTCAGCTTCCCTTTTATTCCCGCTACGAGGAACGAGTAAAGGGAAGAAAAAGGCGAAAGCGACCGTCTTAAAGGGGGTGGTCGCGCGTAGCGGGCGACGGTGTGCTGCCTTTGACCCTGGGGGTTTTGGCGCGGCGTCCAGCCACGACATTGCCCCCATGTGACAGGCAATAAGGGCGTCCAGCCCGCATGTACTGGCGCACGCCGTTTCGTGCAGGGAAGCATGCTTTCCTGCACATGGCCGCACAGCGACCACCTTCTTTACCCCATACGTTCGCCCCGCCTTTTCGCCCGACACCGTGGGGCGAACTGATGGGGCGATGTCATGGGGCGAATCGCTGACGAAGGAGGCACGATGATTTTAAATAAGCTTACCGCTTCACTGTCGCCGATAGTGAACGGGATGCTGGCACTGCTCGCTTTTGTGCAACAGCAACAACTGATACTGGCGTTATTAGCGGGGCTGACGATGCCGTTTTTTACGTCGATGAAAAGCGATGAACGGCAGAAGGCCCCGTTATGGAAAAAGCTGATTATTGCTTTTTCGCTGTTGTGTTTTATATCTGGCACAATGGCCCCGATAGTTATCGGATCCTTTCAGTGGCTGTATAAAATCAGACTCACCAGTGATAATACGGTACTGGCGTGGGCAGTACGGATCACTTTCACTGTGACCGGGATTATTTTTCATATTATGCTTCGCCGGGTATTCACGCCTGAACTGGACAGAATAAAGAAACGCCTTGTTAAAAAAACCACCCTTGAACGGGAATTGCGCACCGATGTCCGCACCGTAAAATCCCTGCTGCCGGAAACACTGCATTATAACCCGCTGGATTATATCGACCTGAATAAAGGTATTTTTACTGGTATGGACAGCGAGAAGGAGCCGTTGTATCTCCCGTTAAAGGACTGGCAGAAACAACACGCGGATATTATCGGCACCACAGGAGCCGGTAAAGGGGTTGCTGCTGGTATATTGCTTTATCAAAGCATTCTGGCCGGTGAAGGTGTGTTTGTTATGGACCCCAAGGATGATGAATGGGCACCGCATCTTTACCGCAAAGCCTGCGAGGATGCAGGCAAACCCTTTGCCTTAATCGACCTGCGAAAACAGCAATACCAGTTAAATCTGATTGAAGATATCACGCCCGATGAACTGGAAGAATTGTTTGTTGCCGGTTTCAGCCTGGCGGAAAAAGGGCAGGAATCGGATTTTTATCGCATTGATGACCGAAAAGCCGCACGTATGGCCGCGCAATTTGTCAGTGATAACCCATCGGCAACTCTCCGTGATGTTTATAACGGTGACTACGTTCAGAGCATTGCCGAAAAAATCAAAGCATTTTTCGGTAAGATTGAAGAGCTGGCATTATTAAATGCCATTAATTCACCGGAAGGTTTTTCACTTCAACAAATGTTTGATGAAGGCGGCTGTTGCTATGTTATCGGCTCCATGCGAAACAGCAAAATTATTACAACCCAGCGCATGTTACTGGTTCGCCTGTACCAGTTAGCAGAAAGGCGCGACCGTGTAACAAACGTTCCCCGCTCCATAGCTATTTATCTTTCCGAACTGAAATATCATTTATCCCGGCCAGCGCTGGAAGGTTTAGGTGCGGCGCGGGATAAAGGCGTGCATATTATTATGGACCACCAGTCCATTGCCGATTTAAAAGACTGCCCGGCAGATTTGAAAGGTGATGCCGTTGTCGGTGCGGTCGTTGAAAATGCCAAATTCAAACTGGTTTATCGCGTCATGGACCCGGATACGGCGGAATGGGTGGCAAGAATGTCAGGCACTATTCTGGTGGATGATGAACTCCGTAAGGCTAAAACGGATAATATGCTGACAGAGACCATCGACAGTGAGCGCACAATCCGCCAGGCCGAACGTTACTTTATTGACAGTAACATGATCCTGAACCTGCACGATTTTGTCAGCTTTATCTTTACGACAAAAACGCTACCTTCTGCCTCACTGATTTCACCGATAAAGATCAGAAAGAGTCAGCTAAAAATCTTCTCGGTTTCCCCTGATATTGCCGCATCGGCGGCACCGGTGAAAATCGCACTGGATTTTGACGAGGATGATAAACCATCCATACAGGATGTGATGACAACGCACCCGGATCTTTTCTTCAACGAAAGCGAAGTCAAACCGGCAGAGCCCCAACCTGATGAAGGAGAACACCTGTCCCCGCTGGATTTTTAAGGAGCGGTTATGCTGATTTCTACATATCAAGAGCGCCAGACACGCAACAGAGAAAAAATAAAACAACTGCTGAACTTCCTGAAAGAAGAAACCTACAGCGATTTCAAAACGCTGATGCTGCTATTTGGTTTCCGGGATCATAAATCGCTTTATTCGCTGTTGGCAAAAACTGAGCAAATGGGGTTAATCCAGAAGCATGTGCTTGAATCACGGACAATGAAGATTTCATTATGGGGGATCACCAGCGACGGGCTGGCGGTGGTGTTAACTCCGGATGATAAAATCTTTCCCGCGAGGTTTGAACCGTCCAGAATTACCGGCTGGACGCTGGAGCATCATCTTGATAATCAGGCCGCCAGACTTATTCTGGAGAAAAAAGGTGCTTCGGGATGGATTAACGGCGACCGGACCACTTTTATCAGCAAGTATCAGGTAAAACATCGCCCAGATGGGTTACTGACCCTGCCTGACGGAAAAGTTATTGCCATTGAAACCGAGCGCCGCCTGAAAACCCGGGCCCGTTATCAGTCGATAATTGCCAGTCACCTGCTGGCCCGTACCCGCAAGAACTGGATTTATGTTTTTTATGTCATGCCTGACCCACAGAAAAAACGGGCACTTGAACTGCTGTTTGACAGCATCAGACACGTCATCATCAACCATCAGCACGTCCCGCTGGAAGAACGCCACCGTCGGGTGTTTCGCATTTATACCTTTGATGAACTGAAACACCTTTCATTAGGCAGCTATACGTAAGCTTTTATTCAGGTCATCGTGATGGCCTCACCGGCCTGGCGGCGATACCGCCAGGCCGGAATTTTTTTTATTCCACTGCGAGGCGCAGACTGTCCGGTACTCGCTGTGCTGCGTTCCGCCTCAGTCTGCGCCCTGCAGCGTTGCCGGTTAAAACCATGTAACCGCATTCCCTTGCGGTTGTCCGGCTCCGGCCTCAGAGTTTATCCATCAGATAACGATGCGCTTTGGAGGCGGCGCTGGCCGCTTTAAAAATATAACGCTTGTCGTTTTTCAGCGCTTTCAGCCAGGAAGCAATATAGCTTTCATGTTGTACCTCTCCCTCAATCCCCAGTTCCGCCATCAGAAAAGCACTTCCCAGCTCCGCCACCAATTCTTCCTCTGCATAATCTGCACTGCCAAACTTCCCTTTCATTTCACGGTTCAGGCGTTTTTTACCACCACTCCAGTGAACCAGCTCATGCAGGCCAGTAGCGTAGAAGTTAGCCGCATCCGAAAACAGATGGCGCGCTGGTAACCAGACTTCATCAGAGGATGGACTGAAAAAGGCATTTTGTCCTTTCTCGATGATGCTTGCGCCGCTCTTCCTGAACAGATTTTCAGCATGCGGCAACGGGTCAAAGGTTGCTTCCGGGCTGACTGTTTCAGTTGTCAGGGCCAAGCCGTCGATTTGCTGAACGTTAAACACGGTGAAAGTTTTAAGCATCGGGATATGGTCAATTTCTCCTGCGTCGTTTTCCTTCTCCAGCGTGGTGTAGAAAATGGCCGTCGTACCATGTTCGCCCTTGCGAACCTGTCCACCTGCTGTCTGAGACTGTTTGTAGGTCATCCAGCGGGAATCACTGAAACCCTGTTTTGACGCACTGCACCACAGCAACATGATATTCATGCCGCTGTAGGGTACGCCGGTGGCATAATTGGATGGCAGACCAGACATGCCCGATACGCGCTGCCACGGGCAGGACCACGGTTTTACACCGGCTTCCAGTGCTGTGATGATGTTGTCGGTAATGGTCTGATAATTATCTGTTCTGGTTTTAGAAAATTTCGTTTTTGAGGAGCCTGACGGGTCCAGCGGGGATACGCTGGTCGTCGCTGCGGCGTTAGGGGCTCTAGTCTGGGTATGCAGGGAAATCTTCATGGTTTTTTCTCCGTCAGTGTGTGATTTTCGTCTTCGTATCGCCTGACGGTTCGCTTTCCCGGCATCGTTCCGGCCAGCAAGGGCGCAGCATGCGTGCCATTTACCCTTACGGGACGGGTTGTGTTGGGAAAAGATTAACCGGAAGCAGATACGGAGAACGAAAAGCGCACGAGAGAAAAAAACTTGCCCCTGCATAGCCGGGCGCAGCGCCCCTTGCTATGCAGCGGTGAAAAGGGTTTGAACTATTGAATGAATAACTGCACCGTAGCAATACGCATGCAATCAAAACCATCATAATTTATTGATTTAAAAGATTTTTCAAGCCACTCCTTGAGAGTGAAAATTCTGATTGATTAGTGAAACAATTGGTTAGAGAATGTAATTATTCACACAGAAATCCTACTGAAAAAAATAAAGAGACAGTAATGAGTATGTTAATCTGGAAGAAAAAAAATAATGCTAAACACTTAATCTTGTTTATACATGGCTTAAAAGGCGGAAGTGATACGTGGGCAGTTGATAAGATCACATCCTTTCCACAGCTTATATGTGAGGATGAAGATTTTTGTGATGCCTTTGATATAGCTTGTTTTGAGTATTTCACTAATTTTACGAATACCTACGGTAAAAGTAGAAATCTACTTGCCAGGTTGTTCACATCACTAACAAAAAAAGAAGTCAATCTTCCTGTTGATGAATTATCAGAGTTACTTGTTGGTGAATGTCAAATAAATTTATCCGATTATAGTAATATAATATTTGTCGCTCACAGCATGGGAGGTTTAATAGCAAAATCATGCATTATTAAAATGCATGAAAGAGATCTTTCTCACAATATAACTGGATTTATTTCACTTGCTGTTCCTCATTCGGGGTCAGAAACTGCTTCATGGGCTAGTATGGTTTCATCAAATGTCCAGCTTGGTGATTTAAGTGTATTTAGTAAAGAAACAGATTCTCTAAACCGCAGATGGGTAAAATTGTCTAAACTCCCTGAGTTAAAGTTTTTGTATGGAAGCTACGATAGTATTGTAGTTAAAGCCAGTGCAATTCCTGTTCAAGTTTCTGCCAAAGAGTCTATAGCTGTTCAGGAGGATCATTCGACAATTTGCAAACCAAAGGATAGGGATTCTAATGTTTATCTTATCGTTAAGAAACTAGCTCTTGAAATACATAACAAAACGGAACTAATTTCATCTTCACCAGAATTTAAAGATGATAAGCAATATGACAATGAATTTTTTGTATTGAAAATGATAGTCGCTGATGTACATAGTGATATATCAAAACATGCTAAGGAGTATTATTATAATGCAGAATTGGCCAGAAATATTTTCACTAGCGATCGAGATAGAGAAACCTTAAGTGTTTTGTATAGAAAAATAAGGGAGATATATCAAACACAGTATCATGACTCTATAGCAAATCATAATACAGCAAACCAACTCTTAGCTGCAATACACAAAAAAATAGAAGATGAAGATAAGGTTAAATTATCATCTCTTCTTGATACACTTGATAGTGTACATAAGAAAGGAATGCTGCATCAGCTTGCTAATAAGCTAGATAGAGATATAATTTGGTCCCCAGACACATCTCTTGACTCTTTGAATAGTTTAAGGGGGCAAAAATGATTTCATTACCTTATATTCCTCTTGATGAAGATTTTAATTTGAATGTTGCTCTTCTGATTATTTTAATTCATACGCTAAGCAAGAATAGAAATGATGTTCTATTGTTGGATAGAAATAAAATTCAAATATTTTTATATTTGATTAAAAACCCGTCAAAACTTGAGGCTGTAATGATTTTGGCAGGTAAACAAAACACATCCATTGATATGACAGAAACTTATACAATTAAAAGTCTATCATTAAACGTTGATATTCTTTTCAGCACTCCAAAAATAAAAACACTTTTGAAAAAAGTGTCGATACTGGGATGGCTTCGTGTAACAAAGTCTGATGGTGCAACTTATTTTAGTTTAACAACTGAGGGTGAACGCGCTTACGAGCAGTTTGGCGGCGAATACTTTAACTCAGTGAAAGCTTATACCAAATCACTGGATAAAATAAAATCACTAACCTCCAGTAAATTAAATTCCATTCTGAATGAAGTATTCAAGGTGTCAAAATGAAATCCTATTTAAGAATTGAACGATTAATCCTTGTTGGTGTACGTAAGAATTACATTGTCAAGTTTGAAGATGGATTAAATATTATACATGGTGATTCAGACACAGGAAAATCTAGTATTTTAGAGTTTATTAACTATTTACTTGGCGCCAGTAAAATAGAGTTGGCCGATGAGATTATATCATCTGTTAATTATGCGGCGTTAGAGGTTATAATAAATGATTCTGCCTATACCATAGTTAGAGATATTTACAAACCACAAAATTTCATTGAGGTCTATCAGTGTCCTTTCGAGAGGAGAGAAGCATTCATTTCTAGAAAATATGCTCCTAACTTCTCTAATAACAATGCCCCAGATGGATTCTTTTCTGATTTCTTAATGGATGCATTAAATTTCCCCAAATTAAAATTAAAAGTGTCACCCACTCAGGTGACTAGTCAATTTAAGCGGTTAAGCTTCAGAAATATCATTAAATATTCCTACGTCAATCAAGATGATATGGGAAGCAAGTCTCTCTTGGGAATGACTGACTGGGCTAAATATACGTATACTAAAGAAGTTTTCAAATATATATATAACGTACTAGACACTGACATATCCGATATTGAGCAACAAATATCAGATAAAAGATCTGAATTAAACAACTTGCGTAAAAAGTATGAACATGTTTCGGAGTTTTTGCGAGAGACAGGTTATGAAAGCATCCCATCAATTGATGATGCAATAGAAGAATGTGATTTAATCTATGATTCGTTGAACATTGAGCTTCACTCATTAAATAGTAGTATGATGGCAAACTCTGACAATTACAATCAGTTTAAATCGTACCATTCAGAATTCAACCTAAAAATAAAAATGATCGTAAGAAGCATTGAAGAAATAAATTTAAAAAAAGATCAATACATTAGACTTAAAAACGATTATATTAATGACATAAAGAAAATAAAAGCAATTCATTTGGCTAATGAAAAAATTGGCCTTACCCAAGATATTAAATGTAATTGCCCTATTTGTGATAATATAATTACCATTGAGAACGGTGAAGGTGGATTTATCAAATCCAAACCTGAGTCTCTCGATGAAGAATTATTATCATTAGAAAAAAGAGAAAAATCCATTAGCGATCTAATTATTAACCTGACTCATGAACATAGGATTTTGCTGGATGATAAAATTCAACTTGAAGCTGATCTGAACAAAGTCAGTGGAATGATAGATACAGAAGCAAAACAGTTTATTACTCCATTTCTCACCCAACGTGATTCTTTATTAAAAGAAATAACATCTGTAAGTAAAAAAAGAGAGGCTTTAGTATCAAGCTTAAAAGTTAGAAACCGTCAAGAGGAACTTTTAACCAAGCAAAAAAGCCTTACAGATAATATAGAAACTCTTACAGAAAAACTTAACGACTTAAGAGTTAATGCTCCTAGCATAGATGGTATATTATCTTCTTTAGGGGATGATTTGATGATTTTTTTAACCGGTGTGAAAATAAAAAATAGAACTGGGATAAGTATAAGTAAAAAACATTTCTCGCCCATTGTAAGAGATAGAGACTATTTTAATATTACATCTGGAGGTTTAAGAACTATTATTTCCATAGGGTATATGTCATCAATATTAAAGAGCTCTATTGACTCAGACATAAACCATCCTCGTTTTTTGATGCTTGATACTATAGGTAAGTATCTCGGAAAAAACTTGAAGACGAAATATGCATCCGAGACCAATATAATAGATGATATTGATGAAGGAATTTCTGATCCAGAAAAATATGAAAACATCTATAATGCACTCATAGAAATAACCAATTATGCGCAGAAAAAAAGAAGCCCGTGTCAGATAATTGTTGTAGACAATGATGTCCCTGATAAGCTTTCTGACAGATTAAAAGCTATAACTGTTGCTCACTATAGTGCAAATAAGGAAAACGGGTTACCTGTCGGACTAATTGATGATGTCATTTACAAACATTAACTACTTTAGATTGAGGGATGCTAAACTTTGGTTTTCACTGTGATACTTACAGGAAAACCACAGGGATGCCATCATTCCATTGCCGCACCCCAGCTCGAGGATATGGCTACCTCAGGCTCTCTCATAATCCTGCGCTCCGGACGAATATCTGTTCTGGTGCAGGGAGCTTTAATGCCCGGAATAACATTCCTCATATGTGCCGGGGAGATAGTATTTGCCATCAGGCGAGGGTCTGGTTCCTCCCGGTCAACCATTCATGCCCCGCAGACCGTTTTCCCCGGCAAGTCTGGCTCCGCCGTTGGCATCATTTGTACGCTACAGTTTGCACCCGTCCTTTGAGTCACTCTGCCCGGCATAAGTCAATGCTGAAAATGCCAGGGTATACAGCATAAAAAAATCAATATCTTACTCATACTTTATCCTCTTTCCGCACTCATCATCTGACCGTTATCGAATCAGCCTGCTGTTCAGTCACTTTCAGCCCCGCCCCCGCGAGTGCGGTACAGAGAGCATCACTGATGGTCATCCTGCCTTTAACGGGATTACCCCTGACCGGGGCCGTCCTGCTGAGGTCTATCCGGATAAAACACCCGGTCCCTTGCGCCAGTTGCTGATCTGTTTCATCAAACCGGGAAAACTGATATCGTAATTCGCAATGGTGTAACATTTGCCTTCCGGCACATGAGCATCCGGGGAAGCATTGCATGAAATAATTAAGAAAATCGATTGACCGATAACAATTAGACTATTTTAATGGGCAAGCAATTAAAGGCAACAGAATAATTTAAATATATCCGATTAATTTCCTTATTGTTATGACAAAATATAAAATCGACTACAAAAAAAGGTTCAACCTATGGAAACAGTAGATAGGTCAACAATAGATTTTATTAGAAAAATCATCCATGAGCTAGAAATAATAGGTGATTGGAACAGAAGATTTCATTGGAACTTTCTAAGAGAATTTCCTGACGAAAAGAATATAGAATCTTATCTTGAAATAATATTTAAACTTGAATCGATGATCGAATTTCATTTGGAAACGCTCTTGCAACGACAAGAAAATGAAATACTAATAAATGGAAAAAATACTAAAATAAATTTAAAACTCCGTTACCATTTTATCATGATGTTATTGATATCATTCCTATTTACAGTGATGCTATCTTACTTGAAGAACATAAGCTGCTTGTGCCTCAATAATCAATACCCAATATATGTTATCTCCTACAAATCCCAGGTACAAAAGAAGGTGTTGTGGTTGAAAACCATAACTTTGGATATCACTTCCACTATTGCAAGGTAAAAAAAAGGACATTAGAAAGAACCAATCTTTTATTGACTTTTGATACCGTTTTTAAAAAAACAAATAAGAAACCAAAGCCTGATCTATTCGGTGAATACCATGCAGAAGGGAAAAACAAGAAAATAGATATGGAAACAATTGGGGACAATAAACGATATCCTATATATTTAGTTTGTCATGATGCAGGGCAAAAGAGAGGATTGAGTAATTTTAAAACGCCTAGCAACAAGTCAAAATTGTTTATTACAGGTTAATTTAAAATAAAACTACCCCTTATGAATTAGGGGTGGTTTTATTAAAATATTATCATCCCTTGTAACAAGGGATACAAATGAAGTACGAGTCCAGTCAATTTGAAGAGCCCGCTCAGGGAAACCTGAGCGGGCTCTTGCTTTGGTTTGATTGGTGAATCGCTAACAGACTCAAATTTTATCCATCAAATAACGATGCGTTTTCGATGCCATGCTGGCGGCTTTGAAATTAGAGCGTTTATCGTTTTTCATCGCTTTTAACGGGTAGCAAACCATCTTTCGGTCCAGTTTCAGTCGCAGGTGATGATTTACCTGTTCAGTGGACTAAATTATGGAAGATGCATTGTGCCTTTGGTTCAGCATTGGAAGGTGGCGCAATTATCGGCGTTTTCTTTTGCTGGCTGTCCACAGATTCGATCACGCATTTATTCCCGACTACCATAAACCGGCCCCTCGCATTCGCGCCTCCAGTTCATCCAGAAATGGGGAACGCCCTAGACGCATAGGGCCGTTGCGACCATCAACAAAACCGGAATACAGCATATGCACCTCATCCCGTGCGCGGGTCAGCCCCACATAGAAAAGACGACGGCTTTCGCGCAGCTTCTCTGGCGCCTCATTACGCCACGGCAAATTCCCCAGATCCAAACCGACCATGATGACCACGTCATATTCGCAACCTTTGGCTGAGTGAAGCGTCAGCAAATTGAGGTGTTCAGGTGAGCCGTCACGACCACCTAGGCTCGTTATGTCCAGCAGCGCCAACGCACCGCCTTCGGCAAGTGCTGCAGTCATGTGTTCCAGTTGCTCAGCCTGATCAGAAAGTGCCGGTTCAGTAGCCAGCAGGGAATCAACGAGTCCGTTGCGCAACGACACGACAAAATCGCACGCAGGTTGCTGGTCGGTGCGAAGTGCCCAAAGCAGCCTAGTTAACTCCTGTCCCTTGCGCCGGGCGCATGCATCATCCAGTCTCGCCCGATGAAATGCCAGATAACGGTCTATCAATCCACGCAGTTGAGGGCGCCCAATACGCCAACCACCAGCACACCATGCCGCGCAATCCTCCACCCAGCTCGTCAAGGCAACCTTGCGATAAGGTGCTGCGGTGTCCACACGAATGTAATCAAAACCGCCAGCGGTCACCGCATCGGCCACCACATCACCGGCACGGTAGTCCTTGTACAGAATGGCGATGTCACCCAGCGTTCGACCCGGCTTAGCAGCTAACGCAGTTGGAATAATCTGCGCGACAGCATGGACAGCCTGATCCTCCAGACCATCCGGACACAGCTGGAACGCAATGGTTGTCTGGCGGTTCGGGTCGCTTGCGCGATAACCACGAACCTCACCCAACACCATCTCAGATGCATTGACGATGCCCGTTCCTGATCTATAGTTCAACTGAAGCCTGACTGTTTCAACGTCTCTCCTGCTTGCCAGTTCCATGAGTAACGCACCATCGGCACCAGTGAAACCGTAGATCGATTGGTCTGCATCACCCACAGCAAATAAGCGTACGCCACCCTCGAAAGCCAGGCGTTTGACTATACGGTGGAGCGCAACGCCCAAATCCTGATATTCATCAACCGCAAGGATCGGAAATTTCGCCTGTACCAAGGGTAGAACCCAGTCATGCTCGACGATCAGACGCTGGCCGAATACCACCATATCGTCGTAGTCGATTAGCCCTTCCTGCCGCAATGCCGCTTCGTAGGCCTCGGCCCAGGCAGCGAGTTCCTCCTCTGCACGCCAGGCAACACTGTTGCGGTTCAGCACCGAACGGCGATGTCGTCCGAGATCAATAGCCTTATAGGGATGGTTTGGGCCAAAGAGACGGTCACCAGATTGTCGAAGTAACCGCTCGCTAGCACGCTGAGAAGCTACTGAAAGCGGAAATGGGATTGGCAAATCGGCCAGTCGTCCATAGGGCATCAACAGATGGCGCAAACAGAACCCATGGACGGTTCCGATAAAGAGATTCGGTGCTTCTCTGAGCCCCAGCGCTTCGAGACGACGGATCAGCTCGCGAGCACATTCTTGGCTATATGTGATACATGCCGCGCCACGTGGAGCCTGAACATCCTCGGCCAGGATTCGGGCCAGCTTCAGCACGAGCGTCTTGGTCTTACCACTACCTGGCCCGGCGAGTACCACGCAATGCCCACGGGATTCATACGCGGCTAACTGGCCCGGATTCCCGGCCAGCTCGGCAGCCTGAGCCAAATAGGCTGCACTGACACTACGCAACGGCATCGCGGATATGCTCCAGTGCTTCGCGAATGTAATCCGGACAAACATCCTCCGACACCGAAGTTGCCAGCGCCTGGGCGAACCGCCCTTTGCCAATTCGCTCAATTAGTTTCAACAACCGGGCTATATCAAGCTGGTCCGTGTCATCCACCCATGCCTGTATCCGATCTAAGGTAACTTGCGCCAGAGATAGTTCCCGCTCAATGACCGACTGCATGGCTTCGGCCAGTCCACCGGTAAACAGCTCAGGCTCCAAGGTGATCTCATTGACAAAGCATCCATACACCCCGGCACGTGCAATCACTTCATCGGTATCCATATCATCATGGTCAACATCTCCCTCAAGCACGTCTAAAATATTGATAAGTCTCCTACGAACCAGCGGCTCTCCAACCGCCATAGGATCGCGGTCTGTCAAAATCACATGCGGAATATTAAGCCCCCGTGGCCCCAGGAGCTTCACATACGGAGTGAAATTTGTTCCACCGATCGAGCACACCGTGATCCCAAGCATATCGAGGGGAATATCAAGAGCATCGGCGAATGCAGGGACAAGAAAGCGTTCAGCATCCCCTTCCACTAGGATCACCCCACGTGAAAAGAATATTTCGCCGCGGGTGACGTCGATATAGCGCTGCAGATCATCTTCGTCCCGCTGCGTAAACGGTGCGTTCGCCGTTGAAACAGCAATAGTCTTCTCGTCCTCTGCGTCATGACGCAGCAGAACGATAGATCTGACAGGCGTGACGCTGGCAATATGTGGGGAATGGGTGGTCAGGATCGTTGTCAGCGGTGCCCTTTCATCACCATTCTCCCCGTCAGTACCCAGGAAATAACGGTAGACTAGGCGCTGTACGTGCGGATGCAAATGTGCCTCAGGCTCCTCGACGACGAAAAACGTATGGTCTCGCTCTCCGTCATCAACAAGACGATCAAGTTCGAGGCTTTTCAGAGCCAGAAAAATCAGATTAGCTGTCCCCAAGCTGGCATCGCCAATGCCCCGAATGCCACTGTCGAGCAGCAAACGCAGGCTACGTAGCAGCGCATCAACGCGAGTCGGTGCAAGTCCGAGCGATACCGGAACGGCATGTTGCTCACCTGCTATAGCAATCAACCGTTCGCTAATTCGTTCGGCTGTCGCCACCACCTCATCATGCCCAGCCAGTTCCCGCTGAGCCTCATCGACCAGGGTTTGAATCTCCTCACGATCCTCCTCGTCCAGAGATGCGGAAAGTTCTTCAATAAGCGGCCTCAAGGGTGAATTGCGCCAACTTGAAAGATCCTTCTCAGCATCACGCAACGCGCCTTGAACATCGATGGGCAACATACGACGAAACGCACCACCAATATGCATGTCAGGATCAGCACCACCGAAGATCACATACTCATAATCTTTTAACGATTCTGGAGCTCGATTTAACTCGGTTTTGGGCTGAAAGCGATAGGTAAGGCGGGCCACCATCGGAGGCCCCGGATTAAGGACACAGTCATTCAGATGAGCCATCAATCGGGGATCGTCAGTGAAATCAGTGAAATCTACTGAAATTTCAATGGTCTCCCCCAATTTGTCTTCGCCCAATCCATCCCAAAAATGTTCAAAACCCAGTTGACGGTCACGCTCAGACAACGCTGGGTCAAGAATCAGTTGCAGGCCGCGAATAAAATTGCTCTTGCCAACCTTGTTTTCACCAACAATAACAATACTCTCACCCGTTTCAACATCAACGTCGGAGAAGTTGGCGAAATTAATTAACCGGATTCGGGAAATCCGCATTACTGCCTCCCTATCTTTTTGATTATCTTCCAAAATAAGAGTAGCCCTCAAACCGCAAGAGACTGCCTAGCACGACCAAATCTGCTGAGGGGTGCAGTTGCGATCAAAACGGTTTTGGTCATTGCACATTTTTTGCTAATCAAATCTATTTGTCCGACGAAGGTAACAGTTCATCGTAACAGAGAGCTAAACCATGCCTATGATCCATCTCACAAAGTGGCTTTTTGTCGTCACTGCCTTGCTCAGTGGCTGCGCGACAACCTCCTCGCCTCTCTTGCCTTCGCCCATTAAAGAGATTTCTCCGGTTCCTGAAAATGCTGAGCCCGGTTTTATTCCGGGCGCTACCCTCTTTAAAGCTAGCACCTGATGTAGCGCAGCACGACCTGATATTGCAGGTAATCGGCGTGGCATTGCCGGAAAACTCCCGCGCTACCGTTGGTGACGGTCTGCAAGGCGCGCTAAGGCGAAGCGGCTATCAGACTCTATTCACTGTCACTGCCCGCGGCACACTTGTATCCGGCCTAATGAGCCTGAGCTACGCATTGCTCACATTGGACGGGCCATCCTGGGATTTGGAGAACAATGAGCTGGCACGACAGGTCATACCCTGGCGATACGGCACAATATCAACTGGAAGCAGATCAATTTTTCTCAGGGCATTAGGTATAATGATTCTAAACCCTCATGTCTATAGCGTGCAAACTGCCTCCTATACTGCTGAATATTTTAGGGACTCAGCTTGGCGGGGAGTGACTTTCTTCTAATGAAAATATTACTTACTTAATGTCGTAAAAAAATTATTCTCTTGGGGATATACGCCTTCTTTGTCCACTAAATATTATTCGACCATACAAAAACAGCCTTCAATATCAACAGTTAGATACCAACTATGATGATATCTTTAGTGGAAAACTGCAAGATGCGGTTTATCAATGCCACAGGGTAAAGGGACAGTAACTTATGGTACTCGAAAGATTACCACTAGTGGGAATCAGGATTTCAAATAACAAGATATGTGCAAAGATGCCCACTTCTAATACTTAAAAACTGTCCCACACAGGATAGAGTCTTGACACTTGCATGGCTACATTTCATTTTTTAATACAAAACCTATACTTATACATTTCAAAATGTCATAATAATTAAAAGTTTCAGTCTGTTAACTTACAATGAAATATTCAACCCAAAAAAATTTTTTACGGAAAATCTAGCAGAAAGAGTCCTTAAATGAAAAACAAATTTAGCATTTGTTATATTATAATAGATAAAAATGAGGGAGAGTCTTTTTTTTTAAGATCTTCTAATTATCTACTTAAATTATCACCCTTATTAGAAAAGATCAATAACTTACCAATAAGCATACCAGAATTACTTTGCGAGAAAGAAGAGAAGATAAAAATAAGAATTAGCGGCATACATCCCGGAAGAATAATACATTTCATTGAAGATTATAATGAAATTGAAAACTTACCTTATGTTTTTAAAGTTGTTTTCATAGATGAAAGGTTCACCAAGGCAGTGAAAAAATGTGGTACTATACTATATATCTCAATAAATAAAGATATTGCAATTGAGAACACCCTTTCACATGAAGAAATTAATATTGATGTACTGAGGAACTTTTTCTTCTCCAAAATTAAAGAACAAGATTCTGTTTATACCGACCTACCTGATACTTATAAACGAGAACACATAGAAACCGATATTAAAATAGACGAGAATATTTCTACCTTTTGCAATATAAAAACATTAGAATCAATCAATCTCTTTTTTAACCCTAAAGTCATTTGTAATAAAGACAAAAATGAAAATATTGAAACATCAATCAATCTTATAAATAAAATTAAGAATAAAATAACAAGCAACATGCACATAGAATTATCGATACCAAGTGTAGACTATTTAATCACTGACTTTACCATTGATCTAGAGTATTCTATAAATGCAAAGAAATACTCAAAGCATGCATTAATGAGAAACCAAACCATAGATTACGAGCTGATTTCCGACTCAATCTCATATGCTAAAACATCAACAGACATTGATAGTTCATATTATAACAATCATATTGCTGAATATCGGAATGAGTTATATTTCAACAGTCTAATATCATCCATTTATGCTTCATCGACTTTAACTCCTGAAATAAAAATAAGAATATGTAATAATGATCTTTTTAGCCTGGTTTCAGACATAGGTAAAAACATTAGAAATAGTAATATATCAAAAATACAAAAAATGATGAAGATTTTCTCATCTAAAGTAATTGATAAATCTGACACTATGTTTGATTATTTTTCTAAAACATCAAATAAGCAAATAAAAATAATATCAAACTTCCCTTTGGAATGGACTAATGTAAATGGCCTACCGTTGATGATAAGGCATAACACAAGTCGTATATTCAACACCCCGGGATTTATAAAACAAAACATTCTTCTCAATAATAACGAAGTTTCAATAAGCCTAGATAGTTTTAAAAAAATATTAGTCATCAGTTCCTTTAAAGCTGGGGAACGTATAAGTAATGATATAAAAAATGAATTGCATCGGGTAATAAAAGAATGCAACGACCCTAGTATTAATTCAGTAGTAAATGAAAAAGTTTCTAAAAAAGGGTCTTACATCCCGAACTTTGAAATGGAAGTAATATTTAAAGATGTCACAAATAAAAATGAGCTAGTGGATTCTTTGAATTCATTTAAATTCGCTCTTGTAATATTTGATATGCACGGTGGCCATGATTATGATGGGCATGGATTCCTTGAGCTATCAGGTGAAATTTTGTATCCTTATGAGTTAATGGGTTTAGCTAATATCCCACCAATAGTCGTATTAAGTGCTTGTGATACAAGCCCAGCCGATAGAAATCATTTTAATGCAGCAAATGCTTTTCTATGTGCAGGAGCAAAAACGGTACTGGCTAGTACATACCCCATATTAAGTAGAGATGCGGCTATCTATATAGGCCGATTATATAAACGCCTAAGATACTATCTACCTGAAAGAATTTTATTCACTAAAACAAGTTTAAGATGGTCAGAGTTCATTACGGGACTTAACCGCCGAGTTTATTTCGATTATTTTTTAATGTACATTTTCAGAAAATATAAAATTAATGATAAGTCCATATTAATAGAGTTACGGAATTATATAAATATCGCATTAGAAAATCACCCTCACGATTTTTTAGATGGAGTTTATTATTTCTTTGAAAATTTAACAGACCTATCTAAAAATCAAATTAGTGATGAACTTAATAATCACTTCTTGTTTGCTGAATGCCTGAACTATGTGCAAATAGGCTCTCCTGAAAAAGTTTTAATTTATGCAGAAGATCTAAGCATAGAATAAAAAACTTACTGATATAGGATCTGCAGATAAAAATCACCTGCAGATCTTAGAATCCAAACGAGGTAGGTTCAGGCCGTACAACAACCCAAGTTTCATAAATTAAATAGCGATAACCAAATGTACAAAAATGATCACCAGCTTCGATTGGTGGTCATTCTGGTGGTCTTGACAAAAAGGAAATTCAGGATTAGCTTAATTATTAGCCAGTTACTGGCAAAGGCGATCCCAGTCAGAGAGTCAAATTCTTGTTTTCATGTCGCTTTGCGAATCCCTGTACGATTTTGATTCAATAAGTTAGCGTGAAAAGCCTTCCCGATTCGTATTCAGTTTACCCCCCGCATCGGGAAAAAGTGGTCGTCAAATCTGGGTCATTTCAGTTCGATTGTGGAGTGATCGCCAAATGCCCCCCTTAACGACACGAAAACCCGCAGCCTCAAACCTTCTTGTAAAGCCTCTGATTGGTCTGTAGCTGCGTGTCCATCCAGACGGTTCACGTCTTTGGTATCCCAAATACCGTATCAACGGTAAAGCATCCCGTCCTGGCTTAAGTGCTTACCCTGTTATGTCGCTGGCTGGTGCCCGACAGCAACGCGAGGGGATCCGTAAGTTACTGGCTCGGAACATTAATCCCGCTCAACAACGCATTTTCGGCCACGGAATAACTACGTTCGATTATCTGGCGGACAGCCTCTTCTTAATTCGGGAGTAAAACGCGGTGTACCCATAGATTTCTTCAGTGCTCAAACTACAGGGCAGATTTGTCTACGGCTCGGGGCGCTCCAGTCTTGTCCATTTCTCAAATGCCAAAACTTTTGGTTATTAATAGGGAAAGGTTTACTCACGTCGGGCGCAGAGAGGTGTTAACGTCGCACCATATTGATTTGCTGCGTCACGAATGCGCTGCGGAAATACTCGCGCAGCGCCGCCATCGCCGGGGTTAAGTGGGCGTCATGACGCCATGCCAGGCCGACGCTCATCGGGTGCACATGGTTCACCAGCGAACGGGTCTCAATGCGCCGCCCTTCCAGCGACCACGGGCGATAAACCAGGTCCGATAAGATAGCAATCCCCGAACCATTAGCCACCATGCTGCGCACCGCCTCGACCGAACTGGTGCGCAGGATGACGCTCGGGCTGGCTCCGGCCTCTTCCCAGTAGCGCATGGCACTGTCTGCGGCTTCATCCACCGTGAGCATAATGAAAGGTTCCCCGGCCACATCCTCCAGCGTCACGTGCGATTTTTCACATAACGGATGCCGCGATGGCAGCCACAAGCGGCGCGTAGAATTAAACAGGGTTTCGGCATAAATCGACTGATGGCGTAAATTGCCAGTCAGCACCAGTGCCATATCCAGCTTCTGGTCAACCAATCCTTGTTCAATATCCTGCCGCTCATACTCAAACAACTGGATATCAATGTGCGGGTAATCCTGCGCCAGCCGTTGCAGATGGAACGGCAGAAAATAGCCAATCACCGTGTAACTTGCCGCCAGGCGCAGCGTGCCTCGCACACCCGTGTCATTAACCGGCATACTACGCACGGCATTATCCACGGTCTGTAACACGGTATAGGCATGGTTAAGAAAATGGTTCCCGTAGTCGGTCAGCATCATGCCGTGCACCGAGCGGGTAAACAGCTTCTTGCCCAATAGCTGCTCCAGCTCCTGAATCGCCCCGGTGACCGCCGACTGAGAAATATTGAGATGCAAGGCCGCCAGCGAGATCTGCCCCATTTCGGCGGTGGCAACAAAATAACGAACCTGGCGTAATGTCAGCATCTCTGCCCCTCTTTTTATTTAAGCAAAATGTTTGCCCATGAGCGTTCTGTTTTTCTGATATCAGACTATCTAAAAATAATACTTTTCGGATACAAATAAATCTTCATATAGTGAATTGACGTCCCCAACGGAAATAAGAAATTATTATGATGAAAACGGTCGATATCAACTCCGATATAGGAGAAAGTTTTGGCTCATGGATAATTGGCGATGATGTTGATAATGAACTTATGACGATAATCAGCTCCGACAATATTGCCACCGGGTTTCACGCTGGTGATCCCAGTATTATGCGAAAAACTGTCGAGTCGGCCAGAAAAAATGGCGTAGCCATTGGCGCACATCCGGGATTTAATGATTTACAAGGATTTGGTCGCCGCCATTTATCTATTCCGATGGACGAACTGGTTAACGACATTATTTACCAACTGGGTGCATTGCGGGAATTCGCACGTTTATACTCCTTGCCATTACAGCATATTAAACCGCACGGCGCGTTATATATGCACCTGGCGCGGGATGAAACGGCAGCGCAATGTTTTGTTGCCGCCCTGCATCAACTCGACGCCGGCCTCTATCTTTACTGCATGGCGGGCTCCGCCGTCTGGCAGGCAGCGCAGCGGCTGGAGCATCCGGTAGTCACCGAGTTTTACGCCGACAGAGAGTATGACGATCAAGGGCTTATTGTCTTCACCCGCAGTACCGGACGTCTTAATGTGCAGGCGATCACCGAGAAAGTGTTAATGGCCTGTCTGGAGGGGAAAGTCAAAACCGTTACCGGCAATACCATCCCGATTCGTTTCGATTCTATTTGTATCCACAGTGATACGCCCGGCGCACTGGAAATTATCAGCTCGGTAAAAATGGCGCTCATTAATGCAGGTATAAACGTCTGCTCACCGGGTATGGTTTAATCATTCCCGCTTATCTGGAGAGAAATACGATGTCTGATATTGAAATTTTTTCGCCATTGCCAGGTATTTTTTACCGGCAACCCTCACCGGAGGCTGCACCTTTTGTTAAGGATGGCGATAAAGTCGAACCCGATACCATTATTGGTTTAATTGAAGTGATGAAGCAGTTCAGTGAAATATTCGCCGAGACTCGCGGCATAATAAGCGCCATCACCATACAAAATGGTGATGCCGTCGAACCCGGACAGGTGATCGCCATAATAAAAACCGATAACGAATAATCACTGCGGAGGATTTATGACGGGGAAAATAAAAAAATTATTGGTCGCTAACCGTGGGGAAATAGCGGTGCGTATTATTCGTGCTGCGCAAACACTGGGGATCCCAACGGTGGCGGCATGCAGCGAGGCGGACAGCGAAAGCCTTGCGGCAAAACTGGCCGATGAGGTGTGCATTATCGGCCCGGCACCTGCCGCGCGCAGTTATCTCAACATTAATGCCTTACTGGATGCCGCCGCGCAAACCGGTGCAAATGCGATCCACCCTGGCTACGGTTTTCTGTCGGAAAATGCCCAGTTCGCCGAGCGGGTTGAACAGGCCGGGTATATTTTCGTCGGCCCCGACGCGCAAACCATTCGCGTGATGGGCGATAAAGCCGCAGCCCGCCGCACAGCAGCAGAAGCCGGTGTGCCGGTCGTTCCCGGCTCCCGGGTGCTGGAAACGGTACAGGCAGCGCAAGTTCGCGCCAGCCAGATCGGTTATCCCTGCCTGATTAAAGCCGCAGCCGGTGGCGGTGGTCGTGGTATCCGCGTGGTAGAAAATGATGAGGCACTGGCGCGGGAATTCCCCGTTGCCCAGAGCGAATCGAAAGCCGCTTTTGGCTCAAGCGCAGTCTATCTCGAGCGTTTTATCGCCCGCGCCCGTCATGTTGAAGTGCAGATCCTCGGCGATGGCGAGCGGGTGATCCACCTGTTCGACCGCGAGTGCTCGTTACAGCGCCGTCGGCAGAAAATCTTTGAGGAAGCGCCCTCGCCTGCCCTGAGTCCTGCCCAGCGGGCCGCGCTCTGCGACAGCGCAGTGCAACTGGCGCGGCACCTACGCTACCGCGGGGCAGGCACGCTGGAATACCTGTTTGATGAAACGCGCGGCGAGTTCTGGTTCATTGAAATGAATACCCGTATCCAGGTGGAACACCCGGTAACCGAGATGGTAACGGGCATCGATCTGGTGCAGTGGATGTTACGCATTGCCAACGGTGAACCGCTAACGTTGGCGCAGTCGGATGTGCACCTGAGCGGCAGCGCTTGCGAAATGCGCATTAACGCCGAAGACCCCGACAAGAACTTCTTCCCTTGCCCTGGCCGGATAGACGCAGTGGTGTGGCCGGGTGGCGAAGGGATCCGTGTCGACAGCCATGTCTTCAGCGGTTACAGCGTTCCCCCGTGGTATGACTCCTTGCTGGCGAAGGTAATTGCCTGGGGCCCCGATCGCGCCGACGCGCTGGCCCGCGCCCGCCAGGCACTCGGCGGGCTTGAACTACGTGGCATCAAAACCACCGCCCCGCTGCATCAATGGCTGCTGCAACACCCGCAATTGCAGGCGGGAGAATTTACCACCACCACCCTTGAGCAGTGGCTGGCGGAGCGCGACAGTGCAGCCACGCCGCCGCTACAGGAGAGGCGCTATGGCCAATAATCCGATTCGCTACTCGTTTGGCGGAGATGAGCATCTTTTTGCCGAAATTGACCAGTCAATGTCGTTAAATGCTTTTTTCCACGGCCTGACACTGACACGGGCACTGGAGGCATGCCAGCTCCCCGGTGTGCTGGATATTTGCCTGGCGAACGCCTCTTTCCAGGTACGCTTTAACCCGGACGTGCTGGCACCGCAAACGCTGCTCGACAAGTTGCAGGCGCTGGAAGCCGATAGCGAAGCCGACGCAACGCTGGCGACACGCATTATTGAGGTGCCGGTGCTGTACAACGATCCGTGGACACACGAGACGTTAATGCGTTTTCGCGATCGCCATCAGGCACCGGAAGGCAGCGACCTCGACTATGCCGCACACATCAACGGTTATGCGGATAAAGACGACTTTATTGCCGCGCACAGCGGTACGCCGTGGTTCGTGTCGATGGTGGGTTTTGTCGCCGGATTGCCGTTTATGTACCAGATGGTCGGGCATGACAAACAGCTCCAGGTACCGAAATACCTGCGCCCGCGTACCGATACGCCCGGGTTATCCCTCGGTCATGGCGGCTGCTTCGGCTGTATCTACTCGGTGCGTGGCGCTGGCGGTTATCAGCTGTTTGGTATCACGCCAATGCCGATCTATGATCCGGCGCAACGTCTGCCGTATCTGCAAAGCGAAATGGTGTTCTTCAAAGCGGGCGACATTGTGCAGTTCCGCGCCATCGATCATCAGACTTATGACGACATCAGCGAACAGGTGAAAAAAGGCATATTTTCCCCGCGCATTCGCGATGTGACATTTGTGCTTGCAGACTTTGTCGCCGATCCGCAGGGCTATCCTCAGTTATTGAAAAGGGGGTTGTATGACCATCAATGTGATTAAGCCTGGCCTTGCCACCACGGTACAGGATGCAGGGCGTGAAGGCTATTACCACCTGGGCATTCCCCCCTCCGGCGCATTGGATCCGTATTCAATGCAGATGGCGAACCTGCTGGTGGGTAACGCAGCCGATGATGCGGTGCTGGAGATGACGCTGCTCGGCCCGGAGTTACATTTTTCCACCGATGCGCTGATCGCGGTGTGCGGCGCGGCGATGACGCCGATCGTTGACAATCAACCTGCTGCTGCGCACAGCGCGCTGTATATCCACGCCGGGCAACATCTGCGCTTTGCCCCGGCCCGCCAGGGATGCCGTGGCTATCTGGCGATTGCTGGCGGCCTTGATGTGCCGCGCGTCCTGGGAAGCGGCTCGACCTATACGCTGGGGGCGCTGGGGGGCTTTCAGGGGCGGCGACTGGCAGCGGATGATGTGTTGAACGTGCATCCAGTAAACGCAGATCGCTTCCGCCGCGAGGGGAACACTGTTCCTGAGGCATTACTGCCGGTGCTGGAGAAATCCGTCACTCTGCGACTGGTACCGGGCCTCTATATCCACCGACTGACGGATGCCGCGGTCGATACCTTCTTTGCCGACGACTGGTATGTCAGTACCGAAGCCGACCGCACGGGCTACCGTCTGAAAGGCGGGCAGCCGCTGGCGTTTAACCCACGGACGCCACCGTTTGGCGCAGGCTCTGATCCCTCCAATATTGTCGATGCCTGCTACCCCATTGGTTCCGTTCAGGCACCGGGTGGGCTTGAGCCAATTGTCCTGCTGCGCGATGCGGTGGGCATTGCATTCACTGCCTGACAGTCTGATTGCGCTCTTACTCCTTCCAAAATCTTGCGCTTTGCCATTTGAACTGCTGCTATTTGTACTGTATAGTACAGTACAAATATCTATCCAGACCGGAAGAATAAAATGGTAGCTGACGAAAGAACCTCCGCTCCTAAGCACAGAACTGCCAGAGGAGCCCAACGTGTCCGTGACCTGACTGAGGCCGCCGCCGAGTTGTTCCTTGAACGGGGCTTTGATGCAGTCGCTGTTGATGACTTGATTGCGCGTGTTGGTGGATCACGAAGCACCATTTACAGCCACTTTGGAGGAAAAGAAGGTCTTTTCAGGCATGCAATGATCGACCTCTGTACCGAGGTTGCCAGGCCGCTGGAGCAACTGAACATCGCGGACGGAGAGCCAGGCGAGGTGCTGCCAGTTCTTGGCCGGCAACTACTGAGATCTGCCCTGTCTTCACGCACCCTTGCGTTGCATCGACTTCTGGTCAATGAAGGCCGGCGCTTTCCGGACGTTGCCAGAGCTATGTGGGACGTCAGCTACGGTAAAGCCATCCAAATTCTTTCAGTCTGGATTGCCGCTCAACAGCAGCCGGGAAAAGGATTAGGCCGCGACGTCCCCGCCAAAGCGCTGGCGGAACATTTTGTCAGTCTGGTGGCCGCTAACACCAAGCTTCAGGCTGCGTCTGGACTTCGATCACCAACATTGACTGATGCTGAAATCGAGGAAATCGTTGGTCATGCTGTACAAATTTTTCTTCATGGCGCAGCGGGTGGGCAAACGGACGAAGACAGTAAGAAATGAAACATTTTTTTAACCACGTAGCAACCAGCAAGAAGAATGGAGGTAGAAATGTATGAATACTCAAAGTAGTCAGTCCGGAAAAGAGCAGGCTAATACGAATGCGGCCAATGTAAAAGTTGCCAGCCCGGAAAAAAAACACTGGGCACAACCGAGTTTCTTTAACGACAACGTGCTGCTCGATGCGCTGATCAAGCACATCCTGGGCCTGATGCCCTATGGCATGACCGACTTCGGCGAGGTCATGGACGTGGTGCACCAGCTCAGGGGCAGCGACGAAGAGACCTGGGTCAGTGCCTGGGCCGCGCTGGCGACCCGGCTGCAAGACAGGGCCGAAGATGCGGACAGAAATAACAGGTCTGTCACCGCGGCCAGTGCCTACCTTCGCGCTTCGACGTACTGGCGCTGCGCGTTGCTTTATTTCAGCGACTTCGGGGACAAGCGTATGAAGGAGTACGCAGTCGCCAGCGCATCGTGCTACGAGCGACACATCTCTCTGTCCGGCTATCCCGCCGAACGCATCGAAATCCCCTACGAAGGCAGCTTCCTTCCCGGCTATTTCTACAGATCACCTCATGCTGACGAGAAAGCCCCGCTACTCATCGTCACACCGGGCCGGGATACCTGGGCCGAGGACACCCGGTGGGTTTGCGAAGGTGCGCTTCAGCGGGGCATTCACTGCCTGACCTACGATGGCCCTGGCCAGGGGTTCGCGCTGCGTCTGAACAACCTGACCTTCCGCCCCGACTGGGAGAAGGTTGTCAGCCCGCTGATTGACTTCGCGCTGGAGAAGTTTACGGAGATAGACGCCTCCAATATCGCGCTGATGGGCCTGAGCTTCGGTGGCTATCTGGTGCCTCGCGTGGCTGCGTTCGACAAACGTATCAAGCTCTGCATCACTGATCCGGGCAACATCAGTTGGGGACGTCAAATCATCGCGCAGCTGGAGCGTTTCGCCGACCGGCCGCTGGCCGAGCTTCCTGATCAGTTACGGAATCTGGTGAGTGATTACGCCTGGAAGCATGGCGTGCCCAACTCGATCAAAGATGTAGTGCAGGCCCTCCAGCCCTATGACAACTCAGCCATCCTGGACCAGGTGACCTGTGAAACGCTGGTGCTGGATGGAACCGGCGAGGTCTTCCACGGTGCCAGGCCGTTCTTCGACGCCTTGAATTGCCCCAAGGAGTATCTGTTGTTCGATGAGTCTTCGACGGCGCAGTCGCACTGCCAGATAGGAGGCTATGCCACGGCCACCGAATTCATCTTCGACCGGATTGCAGACCGGCTTGGGCGCGGGTAAATCGCGCGTCTCGCTGAACCTTGTGGTCTTCTCAAATTTTCCCAGGAGCATGACATGGACTCATCCGCTACCCCCTCCCCTGAATTCCGTCTCGGCGGGGATCTGTCGATCAACCGGCTCGGCTTTGGCGCCATGCGCCTGCCTTGCAATGGTTTCCGCGGTCCGGCTCGCGATCCGGAGACCGGCCGCGCGGTGCTGCGCCGCGTGGTTGAACTTGGCGTCAACCTGATCGACACGGCCGATTTCTACCAAAGCTCCGATGGTGTAGTACGAGCCAATGCGCTCATTCGTGAAGCGCTGCATCCCTATCCTTCAAATTTGGTGATTGCAACCAAGGTCGGTGTTGTATTCAACCCGGATGGCAGCCACCGGCCCGCCACGGGCGGAGACATGCGTAAGCTTGTCGAGGAGAACCTGGCAAGCCTCGGCGTGAACCGCCTCGACCTGGTGTACCTGCGCATCGGTGAGATGACGGTACCGCACGGCGAGTCGCTTGCAGAGCGCTTCGGGGCGTTGGCCGCACTTCGCGAAGAAGGCCTGATTCGCCACCTCGGCATCAGCAATGTCGATATCGGGCATTTCAATGAGGCCCGCGCCATCGCTCCGGTCGTGGCCGTGCAGAACAACTTTCACTTCGCCCGGCGCGAGGATCGGAGCCTGTTGCAGACCTGCGAAGAATCCGGCATCGCCTTCTGCCCGTTTTTCCCGCTTGGCGGAGGTGTGGGCGAGATCGACGACGGGCGGCTTACCCGAGTGGCAAAGCGGCACGGTGCCACGCCTGTTCAGGCCGCGCTGGCCTGGTTACTGGCGTCCTCACCGGCCATGCTGGCAATCCCTGGCACAGGGTCGGTCAGGCATCTTGAAGAGAATGTCGCCGCTGGCGGCATCCGGCTCACTGAAGAAGATCATGCCGAACTCGCGTGAAGCGGTTTGCCGCACGATACCGGGCCACCCGAGGCACCGTTTTATACTGATCGCAGCGACCCTTGTTACAGCGGGCATATTGACCGGCTGCGCCAGCGTAAAACTGAGCGCCCCGCCCGCTGCAGCAGTGAGCTTCGAGGACTATCGACGCGAAACAATCCAACATATACAGGCTGGTCGCCATTTTCAGCTTGCCGACCACGATGCCGAACTGACGTGGAATACACCTCAGGAGTGGCGACCCGCGTCGTCGGAGAAAGGAAGTTATCCCCGCAAAGGGATCCTGCTCGTGCATGGCCTGGGCGACTCGCCGTGGTCATTCCGGGACCTTGGCCAGCCGCTGGCAATGCAAGGGTTTCTCGTGCGAACGGTGCTTCTCCCCGGACACGGAACCCGCCCCGAGGATCTGTTGCAAACCACAGCAGAGCAATGGCAGCAGGTCGTGTGGGAACAGGCCAACGCACTGCAGAAGGATGTCGAAGGACCAGTCTACCTGGGGGGCTTCTCCACGGGCGCCAATCTGGCTCTCGACTACGCTTACTCCCATCCAGAAATCGCAGGGCTGGTGCTGTTTTCGCCAGGGTTCAAGAGCATGCCATTCGACTGGCTTGCGCCACTGGCAGCCCGTATCAGGCCCTGGCTCATCACACCGGACGGCAACGTTCCGATGCAGAATGCCGTCAAATACTTCAATGTACCGGCCAACGGTTTCGCACAATTCTACCGGACCAGCGCCAACGCGCGCCGGCTATTGCGAGAGCGGGCCTATGACAGGCCGGTATTCATGGCGGTCGCCGGGCATGACTCGGTGCTGGATACTGGTTATCTGCTCGACGTTTTCCAGCGGCGCTTCACACACCCGGACAGCCGCCTGATCTGGTACGGCAAGGCACCGGACAGTCTGGTGGATATGCAACGCGTTCTAGTTCGTCCCGACAGGCTCCCCGCATGGCGCATCAGTCAGTTTTCGCACATGAGCCTGACATTTGCCCCGGCCAACCCCGTGTATGGCGAAGGCGGAATTATTCGTATCTGCCTGAATGGCTTTAGTGCAAAAGACACGCAGGCCTGCGAGCAAGGCGTACCGGTCTGGTATTCGGACTGGGGCCACCGTGAGCAGGGAAAAGTCCACGCGCGGCTGACTTTCAATCCCTATTTCAACTGGCAGAACTCGGTTATGGCGACCGTTCTGGGCAGGTCGCAGACAGCTGATGCCTCTGCCGAAAGGCCGGCGGCTGCCAGCGTCAAAGACATCGACATCAATACTCCGCCGCGCGACGCGGTGACGTTCTAAATCCCATTGTCATTACGAGGCATCCATGAAGAGAGTCCAGTTCAGCCGCTACGGCGGCCCCGAAGAAATGTCGCTTGCAGAATATTCGCTGCCAGCCCTTGAACCCCGGCGAGTCCGCGTGCGCGTAAAGGCCGCAGCAATCAACCCGCTCGACTGGAAGATTCGCCGTGGCGTCATGAAGTTCGTTACTGGCAACCGGTTTCCCCAGGGCATGGGCTCTGACTTTGCAGGCATTGTCGACGAGGTTGGCACCGCCGTGACAGACGTCCGGGTTGGCGATGAGGTGTTCGGCACGGTAGAAATCAAAAGGCAGGGTGCGTTTGCCGAGGTCGTCGATGCTGACGCGAGGCTGGTTGCCCCCAAGCCCGCCGCGCTGTCATTCAGTGAAGCTGCGTGCTTACCCATTCCATTCGCCACCGCCTGGGCGGCCATTGTGGGCGCAGCGCGTGCTGGCAGCGAGTCGCGGATATTCATTCACGGCTGCAGCGGCGCGGTCGGCAGCAGTGCTGTGCAACTGGCTCAGGCCTGTGGAGCACAGGTTTCCGGCGCCTGCGGCGAAGCCTCGCTGGCAAGCGTGGAGCTGGCCGGTGTCCGCCCGGCCTTTACCTACCCGGACAAAACGTCCTTCGCCGCTTATGGCCCGTACGACGCGGTGTTCGACACGCTCGGCACGCTCGACGTCGCCGAGGGTCTGGCGATGCTGAAGTCCGGGGGACGCTTCATCGACATTAATCCGACACCTGGCAGAATGCTGCGCGGCTTTATTTCAGGGCGCTACCGGATGGTGTTCGCAACAGGGGGATTCAGGAACCTGCGGGAGATAGCCCGACTGGCCTGTGAAGGCAAAATCCATGTATCCATTGGACTGGAAGCGCCGTTCACCGACGCGCTGACTGTCATCAGGAACGCAGAACTCGGCCGGCGGCCTGCCGGGCGGATTGTGCTGATCATGTAATCAGCGACGGACCTGTCTCAGGAACCCGGCAATGGCAGAAAACGGCCATTGCCGAACATGATATCAACTGAAACTCAGTGGCGATCATGACGGGACATGGCGACTCTGGTTAAACAAGATTGTTCATGTATAGCTATGCCACAGCAATATCGCATGGACTGAAGCAACGAAACGACTCCAGCCTAGCCCGGGCGGCAAGGTACACGGATCGCCAGTGGTGCACGAGAATACGGGTTTTACAGCGACACAGGTATCAGTGCCTCCTGCTTTGCCGTGACGAAGGAGCCGGGCAGCATGTTGCCGGTGGTGACCTGTGCTCCATCGCTCTGGATTTGGACTTTGCGATGAGAAGGTCAGACCGAGAACAATAGTTACTGTCCCCCGCCGTTGCTGACATAAGCCCGAAGGAACGCATCGACCGCTGTTGCTACAGCTTCCTTTGGCGTAAACCAGGGTTGAGCACCAAATAACAACGGTTCAATAAATCCGATTTCGAGCAAACCCTTTAGATGCGCCGCGGCAACGCGGGCGTCTACCGGACGAATCACACCATTCTCCTGCTGACGGGCAATATAGTTTGTCATATGTTCCCACGCCCGCCCGGCCCCCATCTCGTAGAGCGTGGCTCCCAGCGTAGAACTTGCGCCTTCGGCAATGGCAGCTCGCATGATGGCAAGCGTATCTGCAGAAGTCAGCAAAGCAAGCAGGGCCTCACCAAAACGCCGAAGTGCCAGTGAAACATCCGGCTCGGACAGATCAAGCAGTCCCATAATCTCATCTGCTTGTTCTTCCATCACTGCCATCATGGCAGCAGCGAATAACGCTTCCTTGGATTTGAAGTAGCCATACAGGGTGCCTTTCGATCCTCCGATCCGCGCTGAGATCATCGCCATGCTGGCGCGCGCATAACCGACATCGCGAAATACCTCGATTGCCACATCAAGGATCGCCTTACGCCGATCGTCTGTCTTTACTCTCATTCGAAACCTCACTTTTTCATACAGCACTGTACGATTTTGCATTGACACCTGCAAGAACATATATCTAAAATGACCGTACAGTATGGTTATGTAGGGCATGTTATGGGGTCATCAAATTTCCAATGGCGGACCACGGCGTCGGGAGGTGTCACCGCCTTTGTGGTTGTGCTCATGCTAAGCAGCTGTGCTCCCCTGCCACAAAAAAATGACGTGGTGCCTGCAGGACCAGAAAGCTTCGCGAGTGCTACAAGCTTTTCCGCACCCGGGAGGGCCTGGCCCTCGGATCGCTGGTGGGAAGAATTTGGCGACGCCCAGCTCAATGCACTGATCACCGAGGGGTTGAAGGGAGCGACCGATTTGCGCGTGGCTTCAGCACGTTTTGCCCGTGCCGAAGCACTGGTTCAGGAGACCCGGAGCAGGTTGCTTCCCGCCATCACAGCAAATGGTGAGGTCGGATCGACCAAGCAAAGCTACAACTATCTTTCCCCGGCAAGTGGGCTGCCCGAGGGCTGGCGTGATTATGGTCAGACAACCCTCAATCTTACCTGGGAGCTCGACTTCTGGGGCCGCAACCGGGCGGCATTAGCAGCAGCGCGTTCACAAGCCGAAGCAACAGGTGCCGAAGCTGCGGCCACTCGTCTGGCTGTGTCAGCAGGCATCGCCAGCGCCTACGGAGATCTGGCCGGAGATTACGCCGAACATGATGCCGCCGAACATGCTATTAAAGTGCGTAAGCGCACACTGGAACTGATAGAGGGTCGTAATAAGCAAGGGCTGGAAAATAAAGGTGCGGTTGAGCGCGCCCGTTCAGCACTCGCCACAGCTCAGGGCGATCTGGCTGAACAGAATGAATCCCTCTCCCTCACTCGTCACCGGATTGCAGCACTGATTGGGGCTGGCCCTGATCGCGGACTGACTATAGCGCGTCCGGGCGCGACCATTACTGGCAGCTTCGGCCTGCCAGCCAATCTACCGGCCGAATTAATCGGACGACGCCCTGACATCATTGCCGCACGGCTCCGGGCAGAAGCTGCTGCGAGCCAGATCAAGGAAGCCAGGGCGGCCTTCTATCCAAACGTCAATCTGACAGGTCTGATTGGCCTGCAGGCTCTCGGCATCGGAAATGTGTTTGAGTCAGGGTCCGATTTTGGAACAGTCGGCCCGGCCATCAGCTTGCCGATCTTCGACGGCGCGCGTTTGCGCGGACAGTACCGTGCCGCCGAAGCCGATTACCGGGTGGCCGTCGCCCAATATGACGGCGCATTAACGCAGGCGCTGCGAGATGTGGCTGATGCAGCCACAAGCACACGCGCGCTGGACCTGCGGCTTGAACACGCACAGGAAGCAGAGCGCTCTGCCAGTGCCGCATGGTTCGTTGCCAGCAATCGTTATCGCGGCGGCCTTGCGACCTATCTTGATGTGCTGGCTGCCGAAGACGCCCTCATCAGCACCCGCCGCACGGTCGCGTCTCTGAAAAGCCGCGCCCTTGTCCTCAAGATCGCCCTCATCCGTGCGCTCGGTGGCGGCTATCGCGCATAAAGGAAATCCGAGCCATGTCTGAATCCACCAATACCATTGAACAAGATGTTCCCGTTGCCAACAATACTGCTGCGGATAGCAGAGCGCAAAACGCCAGGCGAAAGCGGCTATTTCTGGCCCTGCTGGCGAGCGTCGCTACGCTCGGGGGTGGCTATTACGCATATGATCTTTTCGTCGCATCCCGCCATGCTGAAACCGACAATGCCTACGTCGGGGCTAATATCGCTCAGGTGACCCCTCTGATTGGGGGGCCTGTGCGCGAAGTCCTGGTGGATGATGCGCTGCACGTGAAACAGGGGGATGTTCTCGTTCGACTGGACGATACGGATGCCAGGATAGCGCTAAAGCGCGCCGAAGCTGAGCTGGCGTTGACTGAACGCCGCGTGCGCGGTCTTATCGCCACGGATGGCGGTCTTGACGCGCAAATAGCGGCACGGGCTGCCGACGAAGTGCGCGCCCAGGCGCAGGTCTCTTCTGCACAGGCTGATCTTGCCAGAGCGAAAATCGATCTTGACCGCCGCAACGCCCTGGCTGAGTCGGGCTCCGTCTCAGGCGAAGAGTTGACCACAGCGCGCAATGCCTACAGCACTGCGCTCGCCAGTCTGAGAGTTGCTGAAGCAGCCCGTACGCAGGCCGCGGCCAATCGTGCCACTGCCATCGGGAGCCGTGACGCCAACCGGGCACTTATAGACAAGAGTACACCTGACACCAATCCCGAGGTGCTGGCAGCACGTGCTGCACGGGAGCAGGCTCAGGTCGACCTCGAACGCACCATTCTTCGTGCACCCGTTGATGGGATCATCTCCCGTCGCCAGGTGCAGGTTGGTCAGCGTGTGCAGCCTGGCGCAATGCTGATGGTCGTGGTCCCGATCCACGCCAGCTATGTGGACGCCAACTTCAAGGAGGGTCAACTCAGGAAGGTTAAGCCAGGCCAGTCGGTTAAGCTCACCTCAGACCTCTACGGTAATAGCGTTAAGTATGACGGCAAAGTCGTCGGTTTCTCCGGCGGTACCGGCTCGGCCTTTTCTGTAGTGCCGGCGCAAAACGCAACCGGCAACTGGATCAAGGTCGTCCAGCGCCTGCCAGTAAGGATTGCACTCGATCCCCAACAGCTTGCAGAGCATCCTCTTCGTGTCGGTCTGTCTATGACCGCCGATATCGACGTCTCCAACTGATTGTGAGGAACCAGACGATAATGGTTGATTCCATCTCTCAGCATGAAAATCCAGCCGCCCGGTCATTAAGGGGCGGGAAACTCATCCTCGCCGCTATCCTGATCGGGCTGGGCAATTTTTTGGTCGTGCTGGATACCACTATCGCCAACGTCTCGATCCCCCATATCGCCGGCGGGTTAGGGGTCTCGTCCAGCCAGGCAAGCTGGGTTATCACCTCCTACGCAGTGGCCGAAGCGATCACTGTGCCGCTTACCGGGTGGCTCATGCGCCGCTTCGGTGGTTATCGTGTGTTCATTACCTCTTATCTGGCCTTCGGCGTGCTCTCGCTAGTGTGTGGCCTGTCGGGCACGCTTGGCATGCTCGTCGCCGGGCGCATATTCCTGGGTTTGGCCGGTGGCACGATCATTCCCCTTTCGCAGACCCTTCTGCTGCGTATCTTCCCACCTGAGAAGGCGACAATCGCGACAATCATATGGGCGATGACAACCACAGTCGCACCGATCGCCGGTCCCATTCTTGGCGGCACGATCTCCGATAACGTCGGGTGGGAGTGGATATTCTTCATCAATGTGCCAATTGCTGCCGCCGGTGGCCTAGGACTTCTGTACCTGATGCGAGGCCAGCAGGAAACGGTCACCCGGTCTCCGATTGATGTAGTGGGTCTTGGCCTGCTTATTGTGTGGGTCGGTGCGCTCCAAATCATGCTTGATGAAGGCCGCAACCATGACTGGTTCGCTGCAACAGAAATCCGCGTGCTTGCAGTGATTGCAGTAATCGGCTTTGTCGCCTTCCTGATGTGGGAACTGACCGAAAAGAATCCCATCGTTAATCTGCACGTGTTTCGCCATCGCGGCTTCGTTGCGGCTTCCATTACCTACTCGGTTGCGTTTGGTGCGTTCTTCGCCAGTATTGTTCTGATCCCGCTCTGGCTGCAGCAGAACATGGGCTACACCGCCACGTGGGCAGGATATGCCACCGGGATCATGGGGATTCTCGCAGTAATTAGTTCCCCCATCATCGGTCAGGTAGCGGCAAGGCTCGATCCACGGCTGATTGTATCGGTCGGATTGCTGGGACTTGGTGGCATATCTGCGTGGCGGGTGGGATTCACGCCGGATATTACCTTCATTCAGATGGCCTGGCCGATGCTGCTGACGGGCCCATTCCTGATGATGTTTTTCATCCCTGTAACCGGTCTGTGTATGGCGAGCGTCACAACAGCAGAACAGGCCGACGCGGCCGGGATCTCAAATTTCATGCGAACGCTCGCCGGCGCGTTTGCGACTTCAATAGTTCAGACCGGGTGGGCCAACGCGACACGTGAGAACCAGACTGAACTGGCAAGCGCGATGACTCAGGGACAAACCACCCTCGACAGCATGATGGCCAGTGGAATGTCGAGAGAGGTTGCCACATCTACGCTGAGCAGCATCGTTGAGGGCCAGAGCGTCATGCTCGCAACACTCAACATGTTCGCTGCGATTGCTTTCTGCTTCGCCTTCGCCGCCGCATTAATCTGGTTCTCTCCAAAACCAAAGGGACCCATCGACATGAGCGGCGGTCACTAAACAACAGGGCATAAAACCATGGCAAAGAAACTGAGTCTCTCCGCTAAACTCATCGTGTTTCCAGACCTCGTTGTCTGCGAGCACTGCGACAGGGTGTACCGGCGCATCGCGCTGGCCCCGGGCGAGGTTGCACGCTGCGAGCAATGTACTGCCATCCTCTATCGCGCCAACCGTCTGGATGTCGATCGTTGGCTGGCGCTGACCGTCGCCGCAGCAATCGTGTTCGTGATCGCCAACGTCTGCCCGGTCGTTCGCATCAGTATGCAGGGGTTGCACAACGAGACCACGCTCTGGCAGTCGACGGCGGCGCTCGCCTACGGACCTGGCGCTCCCATTGCAGTACCAACTGCAATATCAATCATCGTGGCACCACTTCTACAGATCACTCTGCTGGCCTGGGTGCTGGCTTTTGCCCGCACTGGTCGGCGTGCGCCAGGCTTCGCGCAGGCGATGCGGATGCTGGTCGCGTTGCGCCCCTGGAGCATGATTGAGGTCGGTCTGCTCGGCATTCTGGTGGCGGTCATCAAACTGTCAAGTTTCCTCCAGGTAGCACCCGGACCGGGGATCTGGGCCACGGCCGTGTTAGTGCTGCTGATTACGCTGATCGCGAGCCGCGATATCCACTGGCTGTGGGAGCTGACCGAATACAACCAGCAACGGCAGGCGGGCCGCACATGAATCTGCCTCCCCGCGCGTGCCACCTGGGTGTCATCGGCTGCCATATCTGTAGACTCGTTTGCCAGGACAAGCTCGACGAAACGAAGCACGTACACTGCCCTCGCTGCGGCGCATCACTGCATCGTCGGCGCCCCGACAGCATTGTGCGGGCCTGGGCCTTGTTGATCGCTGGCTTGATTTTCTACATTCCGGCCAACGTGCTGCCGGTTATGTATACCAGCCTACTCGGCAGTGGCAGCGGTAGCACCATCATGAACGGCGCTATCGAGTTCTGGAAATCCGGGTCTTATGGCATCGCTCTGGTGATTTTCATTGCCAGCGTGGCAGTTCCCTGCACCAAGTTTCTTGTCCTCACACTGCTGCTGATAACTTCACAACGACGCAGTAACTGGGCGAGACGCGAGCGAGCCAGACTCTACCGGCTCGTTGAGGTGATCGGCTACTGGTCAATGCTCGACGTACTGGTGGTGGCTGTAGTTGCCGCGCTGGTCAAGTTCCAGGGCCTGAGTGATATCGAGCCACGAGTTGGCATCTTCTTCTTTGGCGTGGTGGTGATCCTTACCATGCTCTCAGCTATGACCTTCGACCCCCGTCTGATATGGGATGATAAACCGGAATGAATAACGAACCCGAACATATCCACCAGCCCGGCAATCCTGCAGTGGCCCGCCGTCGCTGGCGTATTTCCCTGGTATGGCTGGTACCAGCCATCGCTGCACTGGTCGGGCTGTCAATGCTGGCGCATACCTGGCTGTCAGCTGGTCCTGAAATCACTATAGCTTTCCGTACAGCGGCAGGACTGGAGGCAGGCAAAACACCGGTCAAGTACAAGGACGTGACCGTGGGCACAGTAACGGCAATCACACTCAGCGACGACGGCTCGCACGTTGCCGCCACGGTCTCGTTGGCCAGGAGCGCGGAAAGTCTGACCCGCAGCGACACGCGGTTCTGGGTCGTGCGCCCGCGTATTGGCACCGGCGGTATATCAGGCATCGACACACTTCTCTCCGGCGCCTATATTGCGGCGGATGCTGGATCGGAACATGCATCCAGCAAAGTCTTTACTGGCCTTGAAACGCCGCCAACGGTTATTGGTGGTATGCCCGGAAAGTCATTTGTCCTGCATACCGAAGATCTGGGGTCGCTGGATGTTGGCTCGCCGGTCTACTTCCGGCGTATCCAGGTGGGCCGGGTAGCCTCCTACAAGCTTGATGATGATGGTAATCACGTCAGCCTGCAGGTCTTCATCGACAAACCCTACGACAGCTTTGTCACTACCGATACCCGATTCTGGAATGCCAGTGGGATGGATGTTTCGCTGGGTGCTGACGGACTCAAGCTCAAAACGCAATCCGTGGCCACAATTGTGGCGGGAGGAATTGCTTTCGCCGCCTCTGCACGCGGCAAAGATCACACGCAAAAGGCACCTGAAAATACCCAGTTCAGTCTTGCACCGGATCAAGCCAGCGCCATGGCTGAACCCGACGGGCCGGAGCAGTTCGTCCAGCTACGCTTCGACCAGGCACTACGCGGTTTATCTGTAGGTGCTCCGGTTCAATTCTCGGGGATGGATCTGGGCAGGGTGGTATCAATAAACCTCGACTACGATCCAAGTACGCTCCGATTCCCCACAACCGTTGGCATCGTGGTGTATCCACAACGTCTTGGGCGTCTGTTGGATAAATTGCCTGGTACAAATACAGAGCAACAAGCCGCTCAATTTCTGAGAGAACTGGTCGAACATGGCCTGCGCGCGCAGGCGAGATCAGGAAATCTGCTGACCGGACAGCTCTATGTTTCGCTGGAATTTGTTCCGGATGCACCGAAAAGAACCATAGACATATCGGCACGCCCACTAAGCGTTCCCACAATCAACGGCAGTTTCGATCAGTTGCAGGGGCAGGTGGCCAGCATCGTCGGCAAGATAGAGAAGATGCCCCTCGACTCAATCGGGCGAAACCTCGACAGCACATTAGCAGAACTTGACAAGACCCTTAAGCAAGTCAACAGCCAGACGTTACCGCAAACCACGCAGACCCTGCTGCAGGCCCGGCAGGCCTTTGGTGCGGCACAAGGTGTGCTGGCCGAAGATGCGCCATTACAGCAAAACCTGGGCCAGACGCTACAGGAAGTTCAGCGGGTATCTCGCTCACTACGGGTGCTGACAGACATGCTTGGCCGGCATCCTGAATCACTGTTGCGCGGACGCCCGGAATCTCCCTCGCCTCCTGCCACAGGAAAAGACAACACAGTAAGTCAACAGGAATCGCATCAATGAAAAGTTACCGTTTTTCTGGGCTTCTCGTGCCGGTCTTCTTTCTGAATGCCTGCGCGTCTCCGCCAGTACATTACTACTCACTTCTCGCACCGTCCGGGGAAACAATAACGACGAAGCCACCGGCCCCCTTCATGGTTGATGTATTGCCGGTCGGTATCCCGTCACAGAACGATCAGTCACAACTGGTCGTACGACAGGGCGCCGCTGGTGCCGTTGTCCTTGATAACGAGCGCTGGACTGGCCCGCTGGATGACGAAATTCGTAGTGCCTTATCGTCAGTACTGACGCATGAGTTGGCCACCCAGGATGTGGCCGGGCTGCCACAGACCTCTGCCAGGCCTGTACTCAGAATCAAACTCCAGTTGCGTCGGTTTGATGCCTGGCCCGGACAACGGGTTCAGCTTGATGCCGACTGGAGTTTGGGATTCGCGAATGAGGCGGGAAAGCCACGGCTGGTCTGCCGGGGCTATCTGGATGAGCCCGCGCCAGGAGGCTATCCGGAAATGGTTCAGGCCCAACAACGACTGGTCGCTGCGTTAGCCAGGAGGATAGCGACAGATGCACGAGCCTGGGCACATTCTCGTCAGGCAGCTTGCGTGGACCCACAGGAGTAACCCCGGGAGTATTGCGCGTCCTGCCCGTGATCGACGGAGGATGTGATCGGGAGTCCGACGATAGTAGATTGATAGACAGCATCCGCAATCGCGAGAGGGTGGACCTCGCCTTCTTGAACCACCTCCCCATAAACATTGAGGGTTGAATGACAATGGATACACCCAAGAACCTGACAAACGGTGCAACGCAGGTAGCGCCGGTGGGATCAATCGAAGCCTCTGAAGACCTGACTGGAATTCCAGGCACGCATTGGCTGATCGTGAGCGTGAGAGCGTTGGCACCCGATGGCGAAGGGCGACTGGATTTGGTGAACACATCCACGCATGCAATCCGTGCCCTTTATCCCTCTCCGGAGGCGCAGGTACGCTTCGACGCGCACACCTTTCACGGCCAGCCCGACCGGCCGCCAGAGCGCTTCAATCCACACGGACTCACCATTCGTCGTGGCGCGAACGGTGTCCACCAGCTCCTCGTCGTGCATCACGGCGTCCGCGAATCCGTGGAGATTTTCACTGTCGATACCCGTGACGTTCTGCCCCGCATCCACTGGCGGGGTTGCGTGCTTACACCGGGTTCTGTGACCGGCAACGGGGTCGCACCAATGCCCGACGGATTCGTGATGACGCAGACCACGCTGCCCATCCCCAAGAAGGGAGGTCGTGCGCTGAATTTCGAGGAAATCGAGGGTGGGCGCAGCATCGGTGAGGTGCTGGCCTGGAGTTCCCGTTCCGGATGGAGCAAGGTCGATACCGGAGGCGACCTGATGCCGAACGGAATCGAAACGTCGGCTGACGGAGAATGGCTCTACTACGCAGATTCTGTCCGCCAGACCTTTAACCGCTTTTCGTTCAGAGCCGGTGCCGCGAAGAAACATGTAATTCAAACCGGTTTCCACAGCGACAATGTACACTGGGCGCCGGACGGTAGTCTTTTGCTCGCGGGCCAGCAAGGCACCCTACGGGAAATCGTTGAGTATTTCTCCGGGAAGGAAGGTGCTGCGTGCGGGAATGCGCGCGTGCTACGCATTGACCCACAAACAATGAGCGTGCAGCCGCTGGTTGACTGCGCGGATTTTCCTCTGGCGAGCGGCGCAGTCGAAATTCAGGGCACCCTGTGGCTGGGACGCATCAGGGGGACAATCGGCCGGGTGGATTTACGTCAGGTGCATACCGCATTGCCAGACTAGCGTGGGACGCCAGGGCTTGCAGGATCCACCCAGGCTTCCGCCAAGAAAGCGTGGGGACCGGGCTGCCAGCGGAAATCGTCAAGGCCTTACTCATTTTCTGTCTGTACGACAATGCGCTGACTGCCCGGCGGGTATGAGATTAGTCATTCGGATAACGCCACACGTCCGCGGTTTCGCCAACGGCAAGAACCCGCTTTTCCGATGCGGGAAGTCCAAGGCGCTCCCACTCTGCTGCCAGGCGAACCGGCGGTTCGTCTAGCGGCTCGTAGGTCAGCTTGAAAGTCCCCCAGTGCATGGCGAAGAAGCACCCGGCACCAAGATCCCTGTAGGCCCGGGCAGCCTCCTCGGGGTTCATGTGCTGGCGGCGCATGAACCAGGACGGCTCATAGGCGCCGATGGGCAAAAGTGCAGCATCGATCACCGGGAAACGGCGGCCGATTTCCCGGAACCCGTCAAAGTAGCCCGTATCGCCCGAATGGTAGATGCAGGCGGAAGCTCCCTCGAGAATGAATCCGCCCCACAGCGTTTCGTTTACGTCGGTCAAGCCGCGACGGCTGTAGTGCTGGGCGGGCACGAAAGTCACCCTCACGGGGCCGATGTCGATGGACTGCCACCAGTCCAACTCGCTTGCGGAAATCCCTTTTTTTGCGAGGAACGACGCCATGCCCAGGCCGGCGATCACCGGGGCATCGACGCTCTTCACGGATGGAAGGTCGAGATGGTCGTAGTGGTTGTGACTGATCAGCACCGCGTCGATGGATGGCAGATCCTCGGGGCGCAGGCCAGCCGGAACATTCCGCCCCCCTGGCCCCAGGGCAAGCTCACCGAAGACCGGATCGACGAGGAACGACTTCCCTTCGATCTGCACCAGCCAGCTCGCATGCCCGATCCAGGTCAGGCGCGCGCCTTCACCCGTGCCCGGTGGAGTGGCGATCGCGACGAGATCGGGCACCACACACGGCACCGAAGCCTTTCTCGGTACACCACGGCCCCGGCCTGCAAGACTATCGACGACCAGCATCCGAAATGCCGGCACCACGGTGCCGGGAGCTTCGCTCCCGTCAAGATTCCTGAAACGTCTGGATTTGCCGAAAATTGCCATAGCCACCCCTTCCACATTGACGATGAGGATGAACGCCTATGGCATGAGTCGCTCGATGAACACACCAATCGGTGTTCCAGAAGACCTTCCCAATACGTTGCATCCCCCTCATTTCGAGTCGAATGCGATACCCGGCAAACGCCAACAACGGGCGATGCCATCAATCGCTTCTCAGAACCGATAGAGGTAGCCGAGACCAAGGCCATACTGCGTGCTCTTTTCCACCAGCGGGCTGTTGCGGATCGAGCTGCCCATGTGCTTGGCGCCCATGTCGAGGAACATGGTGTGACTGGACACGGGCTGCCAGTCCACGCGAAGCCCGATTTCGGTATTGAGCGCGGAACTACCGCCGTAGGCCGGGCGCCAGCTCCGTGCCTCGTCTGACCTTACGCCGTATTAATAGTCCACGTACTCGCCATCCACCCACTCGGCCGCCAGCCGCGGGGCCAGCCCGATTGTGCCTGCGGTAAATCGCCTGTCGATCTGCAGCGTCGTCCGCATCCCCCCGCTGTTGCTCATGGCATCCGTGAGCACTTCAGCAGAGAAATTGGCAATGCCGGTACGCCAGATGGCGGCGGCGCCGAGCCAGAAACTGGAGTCTCGATCGCGCATGCCCGCGAAATATGGGGAATCGCCCGAATCGAAGCCTTCCCCGATGTACCGACCACGCAGCCTGAATGACACCGGCCCGACCGACGGAAGCTTGACGTCCAGGACAGGCCCGGCCACCTGAATCCATTTGTTCTCATAGGTAATCATTGGCAAGCCTCGAACGCGGTCGTCGAAGTCGCGGTAGACGCGGTACTGTATGCCACCGGCAACGCCAATCCCCCACGTCGGTTCACTGCGTCCGGCTTCGGGCATCGCCTGACCTCTCGCCGACTTATTCGTATCGTCGGTCTGAGCCCATGCAACGGGTGTTGAAAAAATGCCAGCGACCAGGATCGGTAGCGCAGCGTAAGACGGCTGCCGGCGCAGGCGGACTGCGCATTGAGGACGAGATGACATGATTGATCCCTTTTAAGGAAAACGTGAAAATGCCTCCCCTGTACTGGGGAATGGCAGCTCGCGGACCACGCCATCGGGCCATCTCGATGAGTTCGCGGACCATCACCAGCAGACGGCCGCACTGCACCGTCTGCCTGATTTCCATACCGTCCGGACGACACTGGGTCGTCCCGCACGGGTCAGTGCAGGCGCTGCGCATCAAGTTTCGATGTGACGAGTGAATTGCAGGACTGTTGAGTCGTGACGAGGTTAGTTGCGTCATCGCTCAACCTCGTCAGCGGTAGCGCGTACGGTGTGTCGAAAAAAACCAAGCGATGCCAGCCATTTCTCGATCCTGTCCACATACAGGAACACGGCTGGCACGACCAGCAGGCTCAAGGCAGTCGATGTGATAAGGCCGCCGATAACCGCCATGGCCATCGGCCGGCGGAAGCTAGAATCCGCACCTAACCCCAGCGCGATAGGCAACATGCCGGCGATCATCGCGATGGTGGTCATCACGATGGGACGGGCACGCTTGTGGCACGCATCCAGCAGCGCCTCGTGAACAGGCAATCCGCGCTCGCGTATACCGATAACCGCGTACTCGACGAGCAGGATGGAGTTCTTGGTGACGATACCCATAAGCATCACCAGACCGATCATCGAAGGCACACTCAACTGGCTGCGCGTGACCAGAAGCGCGAGGAACGCGCCACCTATGGACAGAGGAATGGCAGAGAGGATGGTGATGGGCTGAAGGAAATCCCTGAACAGCAGCACCAGAACGCAGTAGATGCACAAAACACCGACCACGAGCGCCATGGCAAAGCCCCCGCCGAGTTCGGCAACGATCTCCGCGTCGCCGGCCTCAATCACCTTCACACTGGACGGAAGGGACTTGATCGAAGTCAGGTTGGCCACAGCCGCCTGCGCCGTCCCGAGCGCGGTACCTCCCAAATCGGCCGAAATGGTGACGTTGCGAAGACGGTCATGGCGGTCGATCTGCGCGGGGCCACTTTGCACAGTCAGGCTGGCGACACTTGCCAGCGGCACCGACCCGTCGCGCCCCGGCACGCGCATGTTGCCGAGCGTGTCGATGTCCTGCCGCGCGGCATCGGGAATGCGCGCGCGGATATAGACCTGGCGGTTGTCGAGGTTCAGGCGCGCCACCTGAGCGTCGAAATCGCCTCTGGTTGCCACCCGCACTACGTCCCCGATCGCCTCGGTCGTCACGCCGCGCTCGGCGGCGCGCTCCGGGTCGGGACGGATGATGATCTCCGGGCGCTCCAGGCTGGCCGTCGAGGCAATGCCAGTAAGGCCCTTGACGTCGCGCAGTTCGGCTTCCACCGCATCCGCGCTCGCCTTAAGTGCCTCGGCATTGTCGCTGGCGAGGATGATCGTAAGCTTTTCGCCCGGCCCGCCGCCGCCGATGGCAAAGCGCGCCCCGGGAACATCGAGCAAGCGTTCCCGCACGGCTTTCTCGATGACCTGCTGCGAAGGGCGATCATTACGCGGCCCCAGCGTGAGCGTGAGCGACGCGCGCCGAACTTCGCCCGCCTGCGCCCCACCGGGGCCGGCACTTTGCGCCTTGCCCACCGTGGCGAAAACATGGGCGATGCCGTCAACATCGCCGATGGCTTTGCGGGCCGACCCGGCGACCGCCAACGTGTCCTCCAGCGAGCTGGCTGGCGGCAATTCGATGCTCAGGGTCGTGCTGCCGCTATCAGAGGCGGGGATAAAGCCCGTCTCGATGAAAGGCACCAGGGCGAGCGAAGCCGCGAGAAAGATGACCGCTCCGCTCAGGGTCGTCTTGCGATGCTTCAGGCACCAGCGCGCCGTTGCCATGTACCAGCGCATGACCCGGCCATCTTCCTTCTCGGGGATCGGCTCGGGCTTGAGCAGGTAGGCCGCCATCATGGGTGTGAGCAGGCGCGCCACCAGCAGCGAAGCGAGCACGGCGATCACGGCGGTCCAGCCAAACTGTTTGAACACCAGGCCGCCGATACCACTCATCATGGCCGTCGGTAGGAAGACGACCACCAGGCTCATTGTGGTCGCCATCACCGCCAGGGCAATTTCGGTCACGGCGTCCTCTGCGGCTTCCCGGACCGACTTGCCCCTGTGCCGGTGGCGCTCGATGTTCTCGATCTCCACGATGGCGTCATCGACCAGGATGCCGACGATCACCGCCAGCGCCAGCAGCGTCACGGTGTTGAGCGTGAAGCCCAGCCAGGCCATGGCCGCGAATGCCGGAAGGATGGACAGCGGCAGAGCGGTCGAGGCTATCAGCGTCGCCCGCCAGTCGCGCAGGAACAGCCAGACGACGATCATCGCGAGGATGGCCCCCTCGTACAGCATCGCCATGGAGCCCTCATACTGCTCAAGCGTCTGGCCGACCGACCCCGAAATCTCAGTCAGGCTGAGCGCCGGGTCGGCCTGTTGAAGGCCGGCCAGGGCCTCGCGAACGCCCTCGGCCAGCCGTACCTCGTCAAAGCCCCTGGCGCGGTACACGCTGAAGCCGACCACATGCTCGCCATCGAGCAGGGCCGCCTGCGTGGGGTCGGCCTGACCATCGACGATGGTCGCGATTTGGTCCAACCTGAAGCTCTTGCCGTTGGACAACGCGATTCGCAGGTCCGCAAGCTCCGATGCCTGGCGAACCGTGGCAATCGTGCGAACCGACTGCTCCTGGCCGCCAAGCTGACCACGGCCGCCGGAAGATTCCTGCTGAACCTGGCGCAGTGCACGGGAGACATCCGCCGCCGTGATGCCGAGGGCAGACATGCGCGACGGATCGAGCTCAATCCGAACCTCACGTTCGATTCCGCCAAGCCGCTCGAACCGACCGACTCCGGGAAGCGAGAAAATAGTCTTGGCAATGGTGTCATCCACAAACCACGAAAGCTGCTCCTCATTAAGCCGGGACGACGATATGGCGTAGGTCAGAACGGGCGAACCTACGCTCGTGGAAGCACTGACGGTCGGTTGCAGAAGATCATCCGGCAGATCAGACCGGATGCTGTCAACCGCGTTCTTGGTTTCGATCAGCGCGTCCGACAGGTTCTTCTCCAGCACGAATTCGACCTGGATTGAAACCAAACCATCCGTGATCGATGTGCGCAGATGGTTCAAACCACTCAAGGTCGCAAGTGAATCCTCGACCTTGCGCGCGACCTCCGTCTCCAGCTGCGCAGGAGCCGCCCCCGGCTGCGTCAGCATGACCGTGACCATTGGTAGATCAAGGTCTGGAAGATCCTGCGTAGGCAGCTTCTGGAACCCCCATAGCCCTGCGAGTGCCAGCAGTGCGAACAGCAGGATCGAGGGGATCGGATTGCGAATGGACCAGGTAGCGAAATTCATGGTCTGCCCGCCCCAGCAGGCTGCCCCTGCGAAACCCGGACCAGATCGCGATCCTTGAGGAAGCCGGCTCCCCGGACAACAACACGCTCGTCCTTGCCAAGCCCCTCGGTGACCTCGACCTCACGGCCATTACGCCGGCCGACGCTGACGCTTCGCAGCGACACGCGGGACGTGGCACTGGTGTCGGCCAGCACCAGGACGTGGCTGCGCCCATCGCGGATGACAACGCTCTCGGCGGGCACGACCAGCGCCGGCTCTGTCCCGAGTCCGAGCCTGCCGTTGGCGTACATACCAGCCCGTGCCGTGCTTCCAGGGTGGATGTCGGCGTAAACAGTGGCCAGGCGAGAGGTGCTATCCAGAATCGGCGAGGTCTGGCGAACCGTCGCCTTCGCTGTCTTGCCGTCGGGAAGGTCTAATGTTACCTGCTGCCCGATCTCGACCTGAGCGAGTTGCTCGGCGGTCAGTTCGCCACGCCACTCCAGGCGCCCCCGGCGAATCATGCGAAACAGTTCCTGGCCCACCGTAACGACGCTGCCGAGCGTTGCAGTCCTGTGGCTGATGACACCATCGTCCGGCGCAGTGACGTCGGTGTAACGCAGCCGCAACTGATTGGCAGCGAGCAGCGCATCCGCGGTCCTGGATTGAGTCACCAGCTGGAGCACGTCCTGTTCACTCATCGCGCGGCTGCTTTGCAACGCGAGCGCGCGCTGCCGGTTGGCGGCAGCCTGATCGGCATTCGCTTTCAGTTCCGCGCGTTCCGCCAGCAACAGATCCGGGTCAAAACGAGCGATAATCTGTCCCTTCCTGACGATATCGCCGACATTGACGCGAACATCGATGAGCTGATAACCACCAATCTGAGCACCGATGCTGGCTTCTTCCCATGCGGCAATCGCACCCGAAGCCCTGATCTCTATGGGCCACGAGACTTCCCGGGGGATGGTGCATGTGACGGTCAGCGCCGGCGTCGCCGCGGCAGTCGCTTCCTCCAGCGTCGTATCGCCCCTGCCGACGACTATCGCCAGCGCCGTCACAACGAGGGCCACTCCCCCCACGAAATACGCGATCCGGTGCCGCCGGAGGTGTCCCCGGGTGGGCTGGTTACGGTGTTCTTGTTCCTGACTCATGGCGATAATTTTCCTTACGGGCGATACAGGGGTGGCAGACGGAGCGTCGTCCATTTGCTCAGTCGTTGTGGGCTGCGGTACTGCGGCCCATAACGGCGGGTTCCCTGCGGCGCGCACAAGGAGACCCGGGATGGGTGCGATCGTAAGCAGCGGCGATGGCGCTTTCCTGCGCGCCCCTGAGCTGTCAACCCGGGCCTTCCTGCCCGAATAAGGTGATTACATCCGCCTTATACCGGACTTCGTTCGCGTGCGCGCAACTGCAGACGCATCGGCGGTCTGGAGAGAGGTATCCGCATCCAGCCACGCGGGGAACATAGCCGTCAGGGAACTCACGTCATTGGCGTTGCGCGCATCAGGCTCACTGCGGGCCACTTCTTCTGTCGCAGGGGCATCTCCCCACAGGTCTGGCTCTCACAAGAACCTGGCGCCAGAGAACCCCGAAGTGGTGCTGATCGTGTCTGTGCCACCTGTCTGGGTTTGCGATTTGTCTCGCGACACCGCGCCGTTGACCCCGGGCCATTGAGCGCATCTGGTCTGGCTGGGACCAGGGCCAGGCGCAGCGACCAGCACGCTCGTCATGAGCCGGGGACGATAGCGTTGCTGATGGCCCGACAAGACGTGCATAGCTGCCATCACAGTTCGCCCACCAATGAAAACGCCCTGGCCACGATGGAGCGCAGGTTCTGCCTGCCGCCATCCGCATACCACTCGTCAAGGGCAGCCGTCCATGCGGACGTCACCGCGCCCACGATGATGCGCGCTTTGAGCATGCTCAGCCCGGTCTCGCTTTCTCGTTCCACGAGTGCGGCAGCGAGCGACACCTCCCGATCCATCCGCTTTTCGCATCCCTTGGCGAGCAGAGCCGGCGTTTCCTTCAGCAGGCGCACCAGTGCAAAAGCCATGTCAGGATTGGCGTCATACCGCAGGAGCGTCGTGGCCAGCGTCTCTCTGACCGCATCCAGTGGCCCCTCGTGGTCGGGACGCCCCCGCAATTCATCGACCAGCTCATGCGTCTTCTCGTCGTGCCACAGGAAGATCAGATCTTCTTTAGTCTTGAAGTAGCGAAAGAACGTACGCCTAGCCACACCAAGCGGCTCGACGATGTGTTCGATGGTCGTGTGGGTAAAGCCCTGTTTCAGAAACAACTCAAGCCCGAGGTTGGATAGCTCCCTCCGGGTGCTCTCTTTGTGCCTTTCGCGAAGGCCGGGATTTTTATTTGCCATGAGAGTATTCTGTCATATCTGGCACCAAGTGACAATAAGGCACTTAGTGCCATAAGGCATCTGGTTTGCTCTAAACCGACGCTTCGAAGCGCTTCATTGCTGCCATATAATGAAGGTTTATAAAGACCGACCGGGAGACGCGGCTAGCACCAGAGATCAATGTGCCGGGAGGCTTCTTTCACAAGATCTTGGCCGCAGGTATAATCGAATGCTAAATCGCCTACATCAACTCAAGCGCTGCTTCGAGTCTTCCGTCGAAGTTCTGCACGATATCTGCGACACCATTGTTACGTGAGCTAGTGATCCGCTCCGCAAGTTTCTCTATGTTCTATCCAGAGGGCAGAAACACATCTGATTAGTTTACTTTTAGGTGAAATTTAGGTGGTACCAAGGGGGAATCTTCGCCTGCCAATGCCGCCCGATGTGCGACTGCAGAAGATCTCATGGAAGCCCCAATACACCGCGGGACCGTCCGCACTTGGGCTATTCGTGTCGGCCTGAGTGAACGCACTCTCGCACGGTTGCTTATTCAGGAAACCGGTATGAGCTTCGAACGCTGGCGCCAGCAGATCCAAGTCATTCTTGCGGTGAAATGGTTGAGTACTGGAATGTCGGTTCGACAGGTCGCCGATAGTCTGGGTTAAGAAAGTGCCGGTAACTTTGTGACTATGTTCCGCAAATCACTCGGCACTTCACCGAGGCGCTACATAGCTGAACGCAACCTCCGGCTCAGTTGATCGAGAGCAACGGCATCTTCGAGTGCCGTGGATGGATAGAATGATCTGTTTTATCGGGGTACCGCACGTTACTCCGACCGCGCATGACACTTCATGGCTGTGGAATGTGGCAGTGGTTTCCCGCCCCAGCCGTGGCTCGTTCACCGGCCTCCGTGGCAACAGCGAGAAGCTCGAAAAGGAATACACAGTCTGCTGCGGATTCTTGAGACCGGTTTGCAGGAAATTTATTCGCCCAAGCCATCGCGCAGACGATCGATAAGCCACTCTAGTGAAACAGACAAGCGGTTGTTCTCGGAGCGAAGCAAGTAAATAGTCAAAGCCGATTCGACTGCCAGGTGACGGATAACGACATCCGATCGTTGGCTTACCGGGATCTTGGTCGCAGTCATCAAGCCGATGCCATAGCCTGCGCCGTCCAATGTAAGCATCAGATCCAGCGAGGGACACTTCCCTCGATTAATCCTACCCTGCAATAGTGGACACGGGACTAAGTGAGAAAACTCTCAACCAGAGGGACTCATGACAAGATCATTATCAATAAGCAAAAAGCCCCGTAAATTACACACACCTGAATTCCTCAATGAAGCTCTGATTGTAGTGGCATAGAAAATTTGGCCACCTGATTAAAGGTTATATTCTCATTCAACACAAAACAAATGACTTAATGAGCAAGAAAACTAAGCGTACTTTCACCCCCTGAGTTCGTGGCATAATGTACTGACTTTCGTTTCTGGCCGTCCTATTAATGCCATTGCCGGTAGCGATTTTATTGGCGTCATTTTTTAGGCCGCCCCTTCTTCCCTCGGGTCCCTTCTGAGGCCTGACCTGCTGTTGTTCGCTCGGCAATCAATTCTCGCTCAAACTCCGCCTGTGCGGCAAAGATTCCAAAAACAAGCTTGTCACTGGCTTCCCTGAGGAATACACGAACCCCCTTCTGACGCTGCTGGGCTATGAAACACTCCGTTGTCGGGAATTGCCGCTGGCGCTGAAGCTGCCAACAGAACGCAGGGCGCGCAGCGTTGCAGACAAGCTGCTGAGCCAGCCGGCCTGCATAATGGATCAGCAACAGCCTGCCCATGAAGCGGGGCTCAGCATCAGAAGCATCAACTGTCTATTCAGTCAGCAGACCGGGCTGAGTTTCAGTCATTGGCACCAGCAGGCAAAGGTGGTGGCTTCACTGCGCTGGGTGTCAGAGGGATTGCCAGTCAGTGAAATCGCATCGCTGAGCGGTTATAGTAACGTCAGCGCCTATATTGACGTATTCCGTCAGAGCTTCGGTAAAACGCCCAGTCGGTTTAACTGAGAGCACGGCAGTACGGTGCATATCCGGTAAACATAAGTATATTCCCTGATTAACGAGAATTTACATACAGCCTTATAAAGCCTGAACAGAGCTTTGTGACGTGCATATATTAACCGCGCGCCTTATGCCGACTGACAGAGCGGCTGCATCCGTTACTCATCTGAATCCTGCTGCATCAACCAACGCGCGCACGTTGTCAAAGACATCGTTACCTTTATAATCACCTTCGTCTGGAGTTGTTGATAAAGCCTGCAGCGATACGCTCAGCGCCAGTATCAGTTTAGCGCGTTCTTCAGTTAGCATCGCTCTGGCTCAGTAAGAACAGTCCCCATGATTTCACTTTGACTAGGCTTAAACGTAGCTTTAAGACTCGCCTCCCGTTGTTTGCCAGGCATTGTACTTGATGACGGACAGGACGATTGCCGGCCTTAATGCAGCAATTGTTCTGCCGCGGGCCTTAATGAAATCCGCTGGCCCACATCTCACAATTACCTCAGCGAACTCAACGTTCGGAAGTCTTATCAGGTTTGGTGAACCACGGTCTGACCTGTTTTGGCATTACATTACACTGCCTGCACAACCTGTTGACATTCTCTTTGTACTCCCAAGCTCCGAGGCTTTGTGTTGCCAACTGTTCAGTTATGGGACCGCGCATGCTTGCCGCACTGGATGATAACCGCGACCGCTTCAACAGCGCCGAAGAAATTCAAAACTACGCTGGCGTTGGCAGTGTGCGAAGTTCGTCCGACAGACATTCGTGGAATGGACTGCGAAGACGGTTAACTCATCGTACTGGGCCAGCGAGAAAAAGGAAAATCGCATCAATCCGCTATCCGAGCTCTGGCGTTCAAATAGATCCGGATAATTTATAGCTGCTGGAAAAACAGAACCTGTTACGACGAAGCAAAGTATTTGCTGGCTCTCCAAGCGCGAAACTCGCCCTTACTGAAGCCATAAAAAGCTTGTCGAATGTCTCAGCGCGTGAAGCGGACATCACCTCCTGAGTGAGCCAGCGCACAAACCCGCACGAAACTCTTCGACGTGAATTTACATAACCTTATGAAATTTTATAACTGTATGGCATTTGCCTAACCCTTCCAGGGCAAAAATACATAACTACTCACCAACCCTGCTGCGTATAACTATAGCGGTGTTTTTCTCTCACTGAAGGTGACGCATGACACAACAACGCCATGAATTATCAGCCGATCATGAGGCGCATATCGCTTCTGCGATTGGCAAATTCTTCCGCCGCATTATCCCGATGCTGGCGCTGATGCTTATTATTAACCAGATTGATCGCGCCAACATTGGCTTCGTCAAAGCCCAGCTGCAAACCGATGCCGGAATCAGCGCGGCGGCCTTCGGCTTAGGCGCAGGACTGTTCTTTATCGGCTATGCGTTGTTTGAAGTGCCCAGCAATATGATGCTGAAGAAGTTCGGCGCAAGGGTGTGGCTCACGCGCATTATGATCACCTGGGGAACGGTGGTGGTACTTACCGGTTTCGTCAGCACGCCAATGCATTTTTATATGCTGCGTTTCCTGCTTGGCGTGGCGGAGGCGGGCTTCTTCCCTGGCGTGCTGTTCTATTTTCGTCAGTGGGTGCCCAATGCCTGGCGAGGCCGCGCAACCGCAATGGTATTGAGTGCAACCGCAAGCGCGTTTCTATTCTCTGGCCCGCTCACCGGCGCAATCCTGATGATGCACGATGTCGGCGGACTTGCGGGTTGGAAATGGGTCATGTTTCTGGAAGGCGGCGGATCGATAGTGATCGGCCTGCTGGCGGCGTTTGTACTGGTATCGAAGCCAGAAGGGGCGAAATGGCTCAGCGACGCGGAAAAACAGGCGCTCGCGCAGCAACTGGCAATTGAAGACGCGACGCGTGACGAGCGTGCCGTCACACAGGGACGCTGGGGATTGATCACCGATCGCAGCCTTATATTCTACTGCCTGATCTTCTTCACCATGACCATGACCGGTTACACGCTGGTGTTCTGGTTGCCGCAAATTATCCAGCGTATTCAGGGGTTCAACAGTTTCGAATCCGGACTGCTGACCGCCATCCCGTGGCTCTTCGCCATTGTTGCGCTGTTTCTGCTGGGCAAAGCCACCGACCGTTATCGCGATAAGCTGGAGAAAGGGCTGGGCATCGCCATGCTGATCGCCGCATGCGGCACCTTTATGGCCACGCTTGGCACGCCGTGGTTTGGCTTTGTGGCGATGATTGTGGCTTGCATCGGTTCCAAATTCAGTGCCGCGTTCTTCTGGCCGATGCCGCAAAGCGAACTGCCCGTCTCGATAGCGGCACCGGGCATTGCGATGATCAACTCTGTCGGCAACCTTGGCGGATTCTTCGCACCCACGGTGTTTGGCTATCTGGAGATGCACACCGGCAGCACCACCGGCGGCCTCTACGCGCTGACCAGCGTGTCCGTGGTGACCGGCCTGTGGCTGTTGCTGCGCACCAAACCTGTTCCCCCCGCTTTAGGTCACAAGGAGAGACTTCATGTCAGACAGTCCAGTCATTAATACCATGCGCATCGTCCCAGTTGCTGGTTATGACAGCATGCTTTTGAATATCGGCGGTGCCCATAACTGCTTCTTCACGCGCATTATCGTGATCCTCACCGATTCTGCCGGGCATACCGGGGTGGGCGAAACGCCCTGTCATGCCTCGACGTTGCAGTTGCTGGAGCAGTTTCGCCCGCTGATTGTAGGCAGCTCGCTGCTGCGCCTGAATGCCACGCTGAGCCAGCTTTTCAACAGTGAGGCGCGTCAGAAGCACACTTCACACACCAACGACATCCACATTCCGCAGATGAATCCGGAGAAGTTTTATAACGCTGCGGCGGCGATTGAGGCCGCGCTACTAGACCTGCAAGGCAAGCTGTTTAACCTGCCGGTCGCCGATCTGCTTGCCAGCGGCAAACAGCGTGAGCGTATTCCGGTGCTGGGTTATCTGTTCTATATCGCCGATCGCAAGCGCACCACAATGCAGTACCGCTCGGGCGATAACGCGGCGGATGGCTGGTTCCGTCTGCGTCATGAGGCGGCAATGGACAGCGCTGGCGTTCAACGGCTGGCGGAAGCGGCAGTGGAGCAGTACGGCTTTCGTGACTTCAAGCTAAAAGGCGGCGTGCTGGCAGGCGAAGCGGAAGTGGAAACGGTTGAAGCGCTACTGGCGCGGTTTCCCGGCGCGCGCGTCACTGTCGACCCCAATGCCAGCTGGTCGCTGGATGAGGCGATTCGCTTTGGTAAACAGTTGGCAGGAAAGGTGCCCTATCTGGAAGATCCCTGTGGTGCTGAGCAAGGGTATTCAGGGCGGGAAACGCTTGCCGAATTCCGTCGCGCCACGGGCGTGGCGGTCGCGACCAATATGATTGCTAACGACTGGCGCCAATTACATCATGCGCTGCAACTTAACGCCATCGACATTCCGCTTGCCGATCCGCACTTCTGGACGATGCGCAATGCCAACGTGATAGCGCAATTGTGCAACGAATGGGGGCTGACCACCGGCTGCCACTCCAATAATCATTTTGATATCTCACTGGCAATGGTGGCGCACCTGGGCGCAGCGGCGCCTGGCGATCGTCAGACCGCCTTTGATACTCACTGGATTTGGCAGGATGGCCAGCAACTGACGCATCAACCGCCGCAGATCCGCGATGGCTATCTGGAATTACCGCCAGGCCCGGGTTTTGGCATCGAATTGAATATGGAACGCGTCGAGGAGGCGCATGCGCTTTACAACGCGCTGCCGGATAAGAACCGAAACGATGCGCTGGGGATGCAATTTTTAATTGATAACTGGCGCTATGATGCCAAACGTCCGTCAATGGTTCGCTAAGGAAGCGAAATGAAGAGAATATTACGTGCGGTGGCGCTCATGGCATCGATTGCCGCCAGCGCGCCACTGCTGGCGCAAACTTTTGTCTACATATTAGAAGCCAGTGATGGCACCATCGCACGCTACGCGCTGAACGAGTAAACCGACGCGCTGCAACTGCTGGGGTGACACTGACCCAAAATCCTGCTCCATTCAGAAACAGAATTCCGGCATGATAAACACTCCCCTGAACGGAGGTGGTGCCGATGAAAAAGTCACGATTTACCGAAGAGCAGATTGTCTTTGCCCTGTAGCAGGCCGAGCTGGGGATGTCCGTACCGGACGTCTGCCGCAAGCTGGGCATCTCCGACGCCACGTTTTACACCTGGTGTAAGAAATACGGTGGCATTTCACCCTCAGAACTAAAGCACATGCGCCAGCTGGAAGAGGAAAACCTGCGTCTGAAGAAACTGGTGGCCGATCTCAGCCTCGACAAGGCTATGCTGCAGGACGTGCTGGCAAAAAAGAACTGACGCTGGCACGCCTGCGCGAATGGATCAGGGATTTACAGGCCCGATACGGTGCCAGCGAAAGACAAATCTGTTTTGCGCTATGGCTCAGCCGCAGCTCGTTCCGGTACCATTCCGTTGCGGCAGACGACAGTGCGCTGCGCCTGCGCATCAGGGAGATTACCTAAACCAGGGTTCACCATGGCTACCGCAGGGTACACGTGATGCTCAGGCGGGAAAGCTGGCGTGATAACCACAAACGCATTTGCCGCCTGTACAGTGAACAGGGCCTGTCGCTGCGCCCCAAGCGTCCACGCCGTAATAAATCCGCACAGCGGCGACAGCCGCAGCCTCAGGGGCTGTATCCGAATCACGTCTGGGGCATGGATTTTGTCTCTGATGCGTTGTTTGACGGAAGGCGACTACGCCTGCTGACGGTTATAGACCTGTACACCCGCGAATGCCTGGGGATCTGCGTGGTGCAGAATCTGCGTTCAACAGAAGTGGCGGAAATGCTGAACAGCATAGAGCTCAGGCGTCCGTTACCTCAGATGCTGAAAACCGACAACGGCTCTGAATTTGCGGGGAAAATGCTGGACAGCTGGGTGTATGAACGGGGTATCCGTATCGACTTCTCACGCCCCAGAACGCCGACGGACAATGCGACGGTAGAGTCCTTCAACGGCAGGCTGCGACAGGAATGTCTGAACGAGAGCTGGTTCATGTCCCTGGAGGATGCGCGGTGCAAAATCGAAGCCTGGCGCATACACTATAACCAAAGTCGTCCCCATTCTGCGCTGGGCTGGATGACCCCCTCCGAATTTGCCGTAAAATCTGCCGGTTGCCAGAATATGCAGCCAGAATGAAGCCAGTTATTCCTGATTATGAATGGATCACATACGGGGAGCGGTTCAACAAACCGACATTATGGACTGACGGTTGTATCTAATACCGGGGGCAGGTCAAATCCTCTATGAGCTGTGAGTTCAACTGATGGATGCAACACACTGATTGAACCGTTCTGCGGGTGATTCATAGTCTAGCGTTTTTCTCGGTCTTTCGTTGAGCTGTCTGGCAACGCTGTTTAGTCTCTGCTGGCTGTGAATCGATAAGTCAGTTCTCTTTGGAAAATATTGTCTGAGCAACCTATTCGTATTTTCATTTGAGCCACCTGCCAGGGAGATTGAGGATCACAGAAGTAAATCTGGATGTCTGTAGCTACAGTAAATCGGGTGTGGCTGGTCATTTCAGCTCCTCGATCCCAGGTTAATGTTTTATAAAGCTCAACAGGTAATCCCCGGGCTTGCCTGATGAGTGCAGATATAACGGTTATGGTCTTGTTGTCCCTGATTTTGGCCAACATAACAAAGCGGGAATGGCGTTCTACGAGGGTGACGATACAGGAGTTTTTCGAGCCCTGGATCAGGTCACCTTCCCAGTGACCCGGTATGGCTCTGTCTGCGGCTTCAGGTGGCCTCTCGCTTATCTGTACCGCATTCGAGATTGATCCTAATCCTTTCCCTTTAAGCGATGACGTTCTGGATCTACGCACGGCTCTTCCGCTTCGGAGGCATTGCTGCAGTTCTTTTTTTAATGCCCCCCGAGTTTGTATGAAAAGCGTTTTATATATCGTTTCATGTAACACATGCATTTCCTGATTATCCGGATAACAGCGTTTCAGCCAACCGGCGATTTGTTCCGGCGACCAGTCCTGATGCATCTTCTCTGCGATGATTTTACAAAGTGTAGGTCTTTCAATTAGCTTGCAAGGTTTTGGTCTCAGAGCATTTTCCCACGCAGCAGCATCCGCTTTTGATGCACGATATTGTTTTGCACCACCGTGCCTCTTAATCTCGCGGCTAATCGTTGAGGGAGCTCTCGATAGTTTGTTTGCGATCGCTCTGATGCTGATTTTTGCTACAAGCGCTCTGGATATTTCCTCTCTTTCATCAAGTGAAAGCGCTAACGGGTGCCGCTTTCCGACAGGGGGACGGTATCCACCAGTCTGGTGGATAGTGGGCATAATAGAAGAATGATATCTGTCGAACATTCTGGCGATATCATGCACGGAATCACCTTGTTTGTATCTGTCTTGGATAATCGCTTTCTGTTCCGACGTTTAGTAAATCCGCGTTCTTCGTTTCATGGCAACGTCCCCCTTGATTAAGGATAGCGTTGCATCGACCCGTTGAACTCACAGCAAAAAGCGAACAAACCGCTTTTTGCTAACAAGTCTTATTGGCCTCAGTCAGTACTATTTTTATAGCAGGTACGACCGCACAAGTAGGCTTCCCAGCGCCACAATTAGGGAACATTGAATGCCTATAAACAGATTTATTTAACCCACAACTAATGGTGGTCATTTTGGTGGTCTTGACAGGATGAAGATTCAAGTTTAGCTTCCTTATTAGCCAGTTACTGGCAAAGGTGATCCCAGTCAGAGGAGCCAGAATTAGAAAAGCCCGCTCAGGGAAACCTGAGCGGGCTTTTTGCATTTATGTATTTAATCACGGCGGCATGGTTTTCCCGCCTGAGGCTTACACCACGAATCCGTAGTGGGAACCATCCGGCAGCTCCACTACCAGCTGCAGTTTTCCCCCTGCCGCATCGACGTAGCGTTTGAGCGTGGAAAGCTTCAGGTCACGCCCCGGCTTCTCCATGCCCGCCACGGTCGGCTGTGTGATGCCCAGCGCCTGCGCCATTTCCACCTGCGTTTTCTGTACTTTCTCACGCAGCTCGGCAAGGTGAATGTTGAGCAGAATTTCGGTCGCCATGGCCCGTGCGTCGGCAACGACTTCCGGTTTTTCATCCGCAATAAGCTGTTCCAGCGTTCTGCCCATCACGTTACTCCTTATGGTTAAAGCTTTTTAGCCAGTGTGTTAATTCCCGATCGGCAACCGGAAGCATCTCCCGATAAAATCGCTTTTCATTGCCCGCCTTATTACCGGCACACAGCACAATTGCCGTGCGGTTCGGGTCAAAAGCAAAGAAAGCCCTTATTGGGTCGCCGCGGCTCTGGATACGTAACTCTTTCATATTCACATGTGCAGAGTCTTTGAGCGTATCCGCATAGGGTCGCCCTAATCCCGGCCCCTTTTCCCGCAACACCATCAATGCAGCCAGCACGCAGGCGCGATCGCTGTCATTGAGTAGCGTAATCCAGCGATCAAACCGCTCTGTCGTTTTAATCATCCACACAGAATATCCTTATTAATATAGGCCAGATGCTATATAGGTGTAAAGAGATAACCGAGTGTGATGTAACGGCATGTGGAAGGCAGCGGACTTTAATCAAATAGCAGAGAGGGGTTCTATTCTGTCTGTGTTCTGTGCATAAAATTTGCAATGATTTGCGAGCGGTAACGGATTTGTTGCGGGATGAGGAATGTGCCTGCAAATAAAGGAGCCCGCTCGGGCTTAACCGGGCGGGCGTTCAGAATTAACGGTTTAATGCGTGTCAGGGTTGCCTTTCCATATTCCAGCGCGCCGATCCCATTACGTCAAAACCTTGCTGATCGGTAAACGCCGGGAATCTGGCGCGTTTTGCTGCCTCGGCTAATGCCTGGCAGTAATGTTTATCGCCCCTTTTAATAATAAAGTTCTCCAGGGTGCCATCCTTTTTAAAATCCAGATGCACATTACAGCGTTTCCCGTTCCAGGCGTGCGGTGCTGACAGCGCGGCATCCAGAGATTTTTTAATACCCGATGCCTGCTGGCCATAGATATCTTTGTCGCTGACTTTTCCTGAACGTTTATAACTACAACTATCAAGTGCGCTTTTTTTAATACATTCATGTGGTGTAAGAGGCGCACAACCAGCTGACAGAATGCAGCAGAAAATAGCGATGACCGTTTTCATAGATAAATACTTTTAAGTGAAGAGGCGACGGAATCTGAGCCCTGGTGAAACGGGTGATCAGAACAGCTATAGTGACCCTCTGCATCAGGAGCGCCCTACTTTCCTGCTCTTTTTCGCCAGAAGAGAAAGGTGGCTACCGCTGTCAGCACGCCAATCAGCGGCATGGTCGCCGCGCCCGCCAGAAAGTTGTGCTGGTCGATACGCTGGTTCCTGCGAATATCCGCGAAGCGTGCCTGCGCCTCTGTTTCATCTGATGCACGAACTTCTTCGAACTGTTTTTTATATCCCTGCTCTGTCAGATCTAAAGCCCGGTTTACGTCTAATCTTTTCAATGCAAGGGTGTGTTTGCCCCTGGAATAGAATCTGTAGTCTGACATTCAGTGAGTTCGCATTCAGTAGAGTGAATGTCTGTTATATCGGGCAGGCAGTGATTTGCAAAACGGTTTTAGTAAAGAGTATGGCGCGATGCAAATTTCGTGGTGGTTAAATTAACCGCACGTCATCTTCTGGCAGGCTCCGTGCGGTACGGGCGACAACATTCTCCGCGATGAGAGTAAGCCCGGCTGTTAAATCACGTCCAGCCCCAGATTCTCCCGCAGCGTGGCAAACTCATACTCCTCACGAAACAGCCCGCGACGGCGATCACAAATGCTAAAACCGGGACTCTTTAGCCGGAATAGGGCAATGAAGAGGTTTCCCCGCTTTTTAACCGGCAAATAAGATAGTGTGGGGCAAACACATCGAGCAGGTCTGAAGGCGCTGGCGAAATAATAATAGTTTCCGCAGCGGTGCGTTAACGGCCGCAGCCCCCTGAAAGCGCCAGTTTATTGATAAGGATGTTTTAAAATCGCTGGAATCCTTTCAGCCTGATTTTCAACAATCATTAAATTGATCAAGATCAATAAATAATTATTCAGGTAGTAAAAGAACCCTTACAAGAAAACCTACCCCCTTAATTAATTATACTAATCATAATCTTAACCAAAATTCCCATCAATTAGCAGGCAGATAATTACATCGCAAAACAATGGGTTTCTAATTAATAAGAGTACTGAATTAATGATAAAGACCCTTAAAGGATTATCAGAAGCTGACGATAAAAAGATCAGGAATAAATTATTTGAATTTCTTTTGTCTGCTTTTGAACCTCAACAAAGGTGAACCTCATGGGCCTGGCTCAACGCATCTCCAGTATTAAAATCGGAAAAAAACTTGGCGTCGGTTTTATCGTCGTCATCGCGGCGTCTCTCGCCATAACCTTTATCGCTTTTGACTGTTTCCGCAGTATTAAAGACAACTCTGCACGCCGCACGACCACCGTGGAAATGGTGAATACGTTAAGCAAGGCACGTCTTAATCGCACGCTTTACCAGTACACCAAAAATCCTGAATTTGCCGCGAAGAACGTTCAGGCACTTAAGGAGCTGGATACCCTTTATCAACGACTGAGTGGATTTAAGTGGGATGATGAAGGCCAGCAGAAAATTACGCTGTTGGGGCAGTTACTTAATGATTATCAGAATCAGCGCCAGAAGTTCGTGGCATCTGCGGAGGTGACATCTTCCGCCTTTGCTGACATTAAACCGGGCGCGCTAATCGATCTTGCTCATCAGTCTGAATTACTTGATATGGCTATGACACCCGACGCAGCGCTGCCGGTTATGAAACTGGCCGCCGCACTGTTTGATGCTGCAAATATTGAACAAGCGTTTATTGATAAGCCAACAGCGGCCAGCAGAGATGCGGTTATTGATGAGTACACCGCCATCAACACGCTGAGTGAGCAACTGGACAGTTTTAATCAGCCAGCGATCAATGCCGTCACGCAAAATGTCATCACTACCCTTACACAGCAGCGTCAGGCTTTGACGCGTTATGTTGATGCTTCAGAGAAAGAAAAGAGCGAATCTGCGGGCCTGACCACAGCAGCAGAGCGGCTCAATGCGGCCGTTTCTGAGACTTTTGCCTTCCAGTCCAGACTGTCTGCTGAATTTATCAAACAGGCAGAGTGGCGCATCGCCTTTGCTGCGCTGATTTGTGTCCTCCTGAGCCTGTTGATTGCCTGGCGGATTACCCGCAACATTACGTTGCCATTGAAAGAGACCCTGAATGCAGCGCAGCGTATTGCCAGTGGTGATTTAACGACCTCACTGAACACCACCCGGGGTGATGAGCTGGGCCAGTTGATGCAGGCCGTCGATGCGATGAATCTCAGTCTGCAGAATATCATTACCAATGTGCGCGATGGCGTCAGCAGCGTGGCGCGTGCCTCGGCGGAGATTGCAGCAGGTAATACCGATCTTTCCTCCCGCACCGAACAGCAGTCTGCGGCAGTGGTTCAGACGGCTGCCAGCATGGAAGAGCTGTCATCTACGGTGAAACAGAATGCGGAAAATGCTCACCATGCAAGCCAGCTGGCAACCGATGCGTCGGTGAATGCCGGACGCGGTGGTGAGATTATCCGTGACGTTATCGTCACTATGAACAACATCAGCCAGAGTTCAGGCAAAATCGGTGAAATCATTCACGTTATCAACAGCATCTCTTTCCAGACCAATATCCTGGCGTTGAATGCCGCAGTAGAAGCGGCTCGCGCCGGTGAACAGGGTCGCGGATTCGCGGTAGTTGCTGGTGAAGTCAGAAATCTGGCCCAGCGCAGCTCGCTGGCTGCCAAAGAGATTGAAACGCTGATCCGCGAGTCACTTGACCGGGTTCATGATGGTTCTGAGTTTGTGGAACGCGCCGGAAGCACCATGGATGACATCGTCCGCTCGGTCAGTCAGGTCAAAGACATCATGGGTGAGATTGCTGCCGCATCCGACGAGCAGAATCGCGGTATTTCCCAGATTGCGACAGCAATGGCTGAAATGGATACCACCACGCAGCAGAACGCCGCGCTGGTTGAAGAGTCTTCTGCCGCAGCCAGTTCCCTGGAAGCGCAGGCAGACGATCTGGAAAAAACGGTGGCGGTGTTCCGTTTATCAGCCGGGCAAAACAGCAACAGCCGGGCTGCACCTGCCCTCGCACCACGTTTAGTGCCCGCGATGCCTGTTAGAGCATCAGCAGAATCCAGCTGGGAAAGCTTCTGATACACAGCGCTGCTTTGATGTAAGCGTCATGCTGATACAGCCAGCCTGATCTGATGAGGCTGGCTGAAGTATGAATTCGCCACAGACACGGCATCAGATTAATCACAGAAAAAGCCAGCACGGGAGCGTTTTCGCCCGGGTCTGATTATTGTTTCGGGTCCGGCAGGTTTATGGCTTCAGAAAAGGCTTTTTTGAAGATGAATATCGAATTGCGGTGGCAGGAGACGTGTCGTCCATGACAGTTTCTCCGGCCGGTAAACGCTTTCGCGCAACCGATGAGGTCGTCCGCTTCGTCGTTTTCCGGCCGGAGCCGGACTACGTCCACTGGCGTCAGTTCAGTTATTGCTAGTTCAGCTCTTCGTTCAGGCCTGCAAGGGTCCGCAGGTAGGGCACCTGCTGTTGGGCAAGCGACGGTGACTTAAAACTGCTTAACCAGTTTCTGGCTTCAGAGATTTGCGTCAGCCGATCGGCGTTGCTTTCAGATTTCGCCATAAAACCCAGCTGAGTAAAGAGTGATGCGATACTGATTTCTTTCTCACCCAGGGCAAGGCTTAGTGCCGCTTCGCCAATAATGACGTGGCCTTTCTCGTCGTTTTGAATTAACACAGAAAATCCTCCATTAGTACGAATTGATGACAACCTCACCAGAGACTGTAGTCGTTAAAGCGAGACCTGCCCGAATAAATCACTAAGAATCTCGCAACCTGCTGATCGAATACACTTAATGTTTTTTCCGGAGAGCGCTGTTTGTCTCTGCCGCCTATCCTGCCAGACTGGCTGGTCTTATCAGCAACGGATGCAACGATGAAACTCTCTGTTCTTCTCACGGTGTTAGCCGCAACGGTTTTCTCAGTTTTTGCTGCCCATGGTGGATTCGGCATGCATCAGGCCAGCCAGTCGCTTTACACACAAAGTGGCAAAACGGTTGCGGAAGAATAAGGGTGAAGTCCGGCGTCGTCAGCAGACCGGCTATCGGTTATGATCCCCTGCCATTCTGCTGCCGGTTGCCCGATGTCTGCCATTATCGATACGTTTATTGCCCCGCCCTGTTTTGATGAGATCGCTCTCCTGTTTCAGGACGATCATCTGCTGGTGATAAACAAACCCAGCGGGCTGCTGAGCCTGTCAGGTAAGAATCCGCAAAACCTCGATTCAGTACATTATCGGCTGGTAAAACGTTTTCCAGGCTGCACGCTGGTTCATCGGCTCGATTTTGGCACCTCCGGGCTGATGGTGGTGGCACGAACCAAAGCGATCAACGCCGCGCTGTGCCAGCAGTTTAGTCAGCGTACGGTGCGCAAAACCTATCAGGCACTGCTGTGCGGGCACCTTGCCGATGACGACGGTGTGATTGACGCTGCGATAGCCAAAGATCCGGCACAGTTTCCGCGCATGGTGATTTGCGCGATCCAGGGCAAGCCCGCGCGCTCACGTTATCAGGTTACTGAACGCAGTTATTACCGGGGAAAAGAGGGAAAGGAATTGCCGGTTACGCGGGTTGAGCTGACACCAGAAACCGGACGCACCCATCAGTTGCGCATTCACTGTCAGCAACTGGGTCACCCGATTCTGGGCTGTGATCTTTACGGCGGGCTGGCGCTGTCAGGCGCTGAGCAGGCAGAGAGGCTGATGCTGCACGCCAGCGGGCTAACGTTTTTGCATCCTGTCAGTGGCGAGACACTGCACCTCTCTGCCGCCAGTCCCTTCTGATGGCATCAGCACGCGATTACCACATCAGATCATCCGGCACTTTGAAGTCTGCATAAGGATCGTCTTCGTCCTGTGCTTCTTCGCTCAGCGCGCTGTTTAAAACGATGGCACTGGCATCACGCTGGGCAATTTTATCCGCCACGCTGGCCGGGATGATGGCGTACTGGCTCTCACCACTTTTGTCAGCAGTCAGGCGGGCAATGGCAAGACGGCCATTGATCAGCTGAGTCTGCGTCAGCTTATCCACCATGATTTTTTTAATCAGGTTGTTGTCGGTAAAGTTAAAACTGATATCGCCTCTCGCCACGTCGATTTTATTCATTTCGATCAGCTGTTTAACCTGCGCTTTATACTCTTTCGACAGCACAGCCAGTTTCTGCTGCTCGTTCAGCTGCTTATCCCGCTCAAGCTGCGCTTTTTTGTTGTCCTCTACCGCTGCTCTGGCTTCGCGCGCCTGAACCCTGGATTTCTTCGCGGTGCGCTGAACCTTATCCATTTTTTTACTGGATACTAAGCCCGCTTTCAGCATCTGCTCTTGCAAGGTGAGTTTTGTCATTGTCGTCTCTGAACCTGTGAAATTATGTCCGGGATTATACCTGTAATCTTTCGGGCTGTGCCAGGCTGACGCGGCGATTGCGGGTTACGCCTCAACAGTGTGCTAACATTCCCCGGTCAAAATCACCTTATTGAGCACCATGTCAGAACTAAAAAAACGTAAAAATGACCCTGAAGGGCTGAAAAAACGCATTATCGCAGGCGCACTGAAAACCTTCGCTGAATTTGGTATGCAGGGTGCCAGGCTGGAGCAGATTGCTGAGCATGCGCAGACCACGAAACGCATGGTGGTCTATCACTTCGGCAGTAAAGAGCAGCTTTATATCGCCGTGCTTGAGCAGGTTTATCAGCAGATACGTCAGCATGAAACCGGCCTGAACCTGGCATCGATGGAGCCGGAACTGGCCATGACCCGACTGGTAGAAGCCAGTTTTGACTATCACGTCGAGCATCCCGATTTTATCCGGCTGGTCTGCAGTGAGAACCTGCTGCGCGGTCGCTACATCACCCAGTCGCCGCAGATTAAAGCGCTGAACCGCAGCGCGCTGGATTTGCTGGATGACATTCTGGCGCGCGGTCAGCAACAGGGGATATTTACTGGCGATGTGCAGACCATCGATGTTCATCGCCTGATCAGCAGTATCTGCGTTCATCACGTCTCAAACCGCTATACCTTCAATGCCCTGTTCAGTCCTGACAACAGTGAAGCCGAGAGTATCCGCCGCAATCGTCAGCTCGCTGTTACCGCAACGTTACGCTATATCCGCAAATAAATGCCCGCAACCCGGGCTTCGCTTACCCATGGTCTACGCTTAGTAAACATTTGTCATGAAACCGCCATAAAAGGAATGCTGTTGTGAGCAAAGACGCACGCCTCTATCCGCTTCGCCAGACCCATATTGAACCCGATGATGATGCGCTGTGGAACTGGGCGCAGAATGCGCAAATCGGCAGCCGTCAGCAGGTTAAGCGTCCCGCCAGCGAAGCGGAATTGCAGAAACTGATCCGCGAATCACGCAGTAAGATCCGGGTGATCGGCAGCAAGCTGTCGCCAGGCCGGATGCTGCATGTCGCTGAAGACGATCTGTTACTGGATCTCAGCGCCCTGCGCGGTCTGATAGCCAGTGATGAGCAGAGCGTGACCTTTGGTGGCGCAACCCCGCTTGAGCAGGTTTATCGCAGCCTGACCGACATGAACCGGATGCTGGCTTCATCGCCAGGCGTGATTGCGATTCAGACGCTGGCAGGCGCAATGGCGACCGGCACGCACGGTCAGGGCTTACAGCAGAGTTCGATTGCCGATGAAGCGCTGGCGATACGCATGGTGCTGGCCGACGGCAGCGTGCGTGAGTTTGTCCGCGGCGACGCTGACTTTCCGGCGGCGCAGGTCTCTTTAGGTGCGCTGGGCATTGTCACTGCCGTCACCCTGCGCACTCAGCCGTTTAAAATCTTCACCTGCCACAAAAATGCTGTCTCTGCCGATATGCTGGAAGAGGATCTGCTGCGCTGGAACAACGACTATCCGCTGAGCAAAGCCTGGTGGTTTGTTGATGACAACCTGATGCACGTCTGGAACGCCCATGAAGCGAGCGACGAAGAGCGTCAGCGTTACGAAGCGCAGGGGCGTCAGGTGGTGGAACATGAGGGTGAAGCTGACGGCAGTCTCAATGACACCATCGACCAGACGCTGGCGCACATGCACCGCGACACGCAGATTCAGGGCAAAGGCGGCAAGCAGTTTCGTACCGTCACCCGCTTTCGCGACTTCACTGATGTTACCGGCGACATCTATCAGCTCTTTTGCCGCGGCATTGCTGTGCCACAAATTAATGTGGAAATCGGCGTGCCGCTGGCAAAAACCCCGGCCATCATCCGCCGGATTAAGCAGTGGTATGCGGAGAATCGTCCGCATATGCATTACCCGATTATCCTGCGCTGCACCGGCGCGTCGTCAGCCTGGCTCAGTCCGGCCGCTGACCAGCCAACCTGTTTCTTCGGCTTCGTGGTCTATTACGCCGACGATGGCTCGCTGTCACAGGAGGGTCTGCACTTCCTGACCGAAGTGGAAAAACTGCTGGCCGAAGAGGGCGGACGCCCGCACTGGGGCAAGTATTACGACGAAGAACGCTACACCTGGCGTGATATCTATCCGCAGTGGGACGCGTTCCGCGCCCTGCGTCACCAGCTCGACCCGCAGGGACGGTTGGGGAACGACTACATCACGCCACTTTTTGACTGATTGAGGAAAGCTATGTTTGCCTGGGTAACACTGTTAACACAACCCGATTATCTGGTGGGCGTCAAAGCGCTGCACCGTTCGCTGCAGGAGAGCCACAGCCAGTGGCCGCTGGTGGTGATGACTACGCCGGCCATTTCTGACGCTGACTGTCAGATTTTGCAGGATGAGGGCTGTGTGATTAAACCGGTCAACCCCCTCTATCCGCGCGCCGATCTGGCTCAGCATTACGCCTCGGCGCAGTTCGGCGAGGTCTGGACCAAGCTGCGTGCCTGGCAGCTTACCGATTATGATCGCGTCGTGTTTCTCGATGCCGATATGCTGGTGCTACAGAACATGGATGAGCTGTTTACCCTGGACCTGGGCGATAATCCGCTGGCGGCCTGTCACGCCTGCCGCTGTAATCCCAACCAGATCGCCTCCTATCCGCCGGAATGGCAGCCAGAGCAGTGCCACTACACCTGGCAGGCACGCGGTGAGCAGGCTCCGGAGAGCGTCGACTGCTACCTGAACGGCGGTTTTCTGGTGCTGAAGCCCGATAATGCGGTGTTTGAGGCGATGGAAAAGCGTATTGCCGCCATTGATGACCTCAGCGCTTATCCTTTCTCGGAGCAGGATCTGCTGAATGAAATTTTTGCCGACCGCTGGAAGCCGCTCTCTTATATCTACAACGCGTTAAAAACGCTGCCGTTCCAGCACAGCGGTCTGTGGCAGGGTGATGAGGTGAAGAATCTGCACTATATTCTGGCCAAGCCGTGGAAGCGCGATCTCAGCCAACCTGAAAGTGAGCGCGATCGCTTCTATGCGCTGGATAAGCAGTGGTGGGAAAAAAGCGGTCTGATCTGACCGGATACGGGCGGGACACTCCCGCCCTTCCCGCCTGTTCACTCAAGCCCATAGCCTGCCACTTCACCAGATCCTCTCTTCCTCAGATTCTGCCTTACACCTCAACCCAGCGGCGCTGCTCAGCAGAGTGTGCAATCGCGTCCAGCACCTTCTGCACCTGCAATCCTTCAGCAAAATCTGGCCACATGCGATCCCCTGCTGCGATACCGTTAATCAGGTCGCGGATCTCCACCGTTTTCTGATCGTTAAACCCGATGCCGTGCCCGGCAGAGACACAGAAGTTCGCGTAGTCAGGATGGGCCGGTCCGGTCAGGATCGTTTTAAATCCCTGACGCCCGGCAGGCTCGTCATGCAGATAAAGCTCCAGTTCCGCCATGCGCTCCTGGGTGTAACGCAGCGTGCCTTTGGTGCCGGTGACAACATAGGTCAGGCCCATTTTTGCGCCACAGGCAATGCGTGAGGTTTCAATCACGCCGTGAGCACCATTACGGAACCGCAGCAGCGCGCTGGCCTGATCTTCGTTTTCCACCGGTAACTGCCGCGCAGGTGCTTTTGGATCAGGCCTTGAGGTGATCACCGTCATCATGTCGCCGCTGACTTCGGCAATATCACCGACCAGATAGTGAGCCATGTTGACGATATGCGCCGCCAGGTCGCCCAGCGCACCCAGCCCTGCCAGCGCTTTCTGGCAGTGCCAGTCGAGCGGCGTTTCCGGTCTGGCGAGGTAATCCTCGTTATGGGTGCCGTAGAAATGCACCACGTCACCAATCTCACCACCAGTAATGATCTCTTTTGCCAGCTGACTGGTCGGGTTTTTCATGTAGTTGAAGCCGACCAGGGTTTTCACCCCTGCCGCCTCAGCAGCTGCCACCATCTCCTGCGCATCCGCCACGCTTAATGACAGCGGCTTTTCTGAATAGACGTGCTTGCCGTGGCGTATCGCCTCCAGCGCCATTTCTTTATGCAGGAAGTTGGGTGCGCAGATATCTACCACATCAATCGCCGGATCGCTGACCAGCGCGCGCCAGTCGCCGGTGGAGCGCGCAAAGCCAAAGGTCGCCGCCTGGCGCGCCGCCAGCTCAGGGTTCACTTCGGCCAGCATCTCCCGAACGATTTCGCCTTTCAGCGCGAATACAGTGGGGGCCTGGGCATAGGCTATCGCGTGGCAGCGCCCGATATAACCACTGCCGATCATACCGATTCTGACTTTGTTCATTTCAACTCCGGATATTCAGTTCAGGATTGAAATGGAATCTACGTTTCATATTTGCTGCTGACAAAGTCAGAATGGAGACTTTGTGACGCCCGTAAAAAACTATCCGGTTAAATCATGCGTAGTGCGGTCTGACAAGGGCTTTGCCGCGTCAGAACACCTCATAAACACCTCAGTCTGACGAGCCTCTTTTTAGCGCAGGAAGCCGCTAAGATGCCCATTCATTCATGGTCCGAATCGCTATTGTGGTGACTATTTCAGCAGTCGCGCAGATTTGTGAAAAAGAGCTTTGACATGATCCGGCGTGGCCGTTACTATGCGCCCCGTTCAAACGATTCCTCTGTAGTTCAGTCGGTAGAACGGCGGACTGTTAATCCGTATGTCACTGGTTCGAGTCCAGTCAGAGGAGCCAAATTCGAGAAGCCTGCTCAGGAAACTGAGCGGGCTTTTTATTGCCAACTTAAAACCACGTCCTATGGACGTGGTTATCGCCTCGGTTCTGGCTCTGCCTGTAAAGACCTGCCCATGTCAAACTCCTCATCTGTTGTCCCCACAACTAATAAGGAAATTCAACATGAGCAGGTTTCAAAAAGCTTCCCACGTGCTGTGGCATTGTCAATACCATATAGTCTGGACGCCAAAGTGTCGCTTCAGGATATTAAAAGGAAATGTTGGTAAAGAGGTTT